>NZ_JAJTTF010000004.1 GCF_021341785.1 Microbacterium sp. Au-Mic1 | reverse complement strand
CCCGCCGGCTTGTCGGCCTCGATCGCCGCGCGCAGCTTGCGCGCGACCGGAGGCTCGATCGTGGATGAGGGGGACTTCACGAACTCGCCGAGCTCCTTGAGCTTTGCGAGTGCGAACTTGCTGTCGACGCCGAGTTCAGCGGCGATCTCGTGCACGCGTGGTTTACCAGCCACAATTCTCCTGTCAGGGTCGGTCCGCCCTGGCAGGGCAGACCACTAGTCGCGGACGGGTCTCATTTCGAGCCGTTCACTTTGTTTCCATAGCCGTTCAGCCGTTTCTCGAGGGTCTGCATGTTCTCTGCTTCCGGGAATTCCATTGCAGTGGACACACGGAGCGCACGGGCGAAGGCGCGTCGCCGCAGGGCGGTGTCCACGCACTCCGGAGTCGGATGCACCCACGCACCCCGCCCCGGCAGCACGGCCTGCCCGTCGAAGACGAGCTCACCGTTCCGGATTGCCACCCTGAGCAGGGCGGTGCGAGATGCACGAGCGCGGCAACCGACACACGTTCGTACAGGCTCCATCTTACACCTCGGGCGCGGCAGGCGAACGCGCCCGCTCAGGCGCCGTCGAGGATCGAGTCCGGCTGGATGTCGATCTTGGCGCCGGTGAGCTTGGCGGCGAGGCGGGCGTTCTGCCCTTCCTTGCCGATCGCGAGCGACAGCTGGTAGTCGGGGACGAGCGCACGCACGGCCTTGGTACCGGCGTCGAGAACGAAGGCGCTGGTCACCTTGGCGGGCGACAGCGCATGCGCGACGAACGTCGCCAGATCCTGGTGATAGTCGACGATGTCGATCTTCTCCCCCGCGAGCTCCTCGGTGACCGCTCGGACGCGACGGCCCATCTCGCCGATGCACGCGCCCTTGGCGTTGATCGCGGGGTCGTTCGCCTTCACCGCGATCTTGCTGCGGTGCCCGGCCTCGCGAGCCAGAGCGACGATCTCGACCAGACCCGCGGCGATCTCGGGCACCTCGAGCGCGAACAGCTTGCGCACGAGTCCGGGGTGCGTGCGGGAGACGGTGATCGCCGGACCCTTCATCCCCTTGGCGACCGACGTCACGTAGACGCGGATGCGGGTTCCGTGCGTGTACTCCTCGCCCGGCACCTGCTCCTCGGGCGGGAGGATCGCCTCGACGGATCCGAGGTCGACGTGGATCATGCGCGGGTTCGGACCCTGCTGGATGACACCGGCGACGATGTCGCCCTCCTTGCCGCGGAACTCGCCGAGCACGGCGTCGTCGGCGATGTCCCGAAGGCGCTGGCCGATGACCTGCTTCGCGGCGAAGGCGGCGATGCGGCCGAAGTCATCGGGCGTGGAGTCCTCCTCGCCGATGATCACGCCCTCCTCGTCACGCACGGGGATGAGGACGGCGACGTGGCCGGTCTTGCGGTCCAGCTCGACGCGGGCGCCTTCGGTCAGCACGCCCTCCGCCGAGTCATGCTTGGCGTAGGCGGTCAGGACGGCCTGTTCGATGATCGCGATCAGCTCGTCGAAGGGGATCTCCTTCTCCCGCTCGATCGTGCGCAGCAATCCGAGATCGATATCCATGACGGCCTCCCTGTTCAGCTCTCGTCGGCGCGCACCCGCACGCACGACATCCGTACAACGATACCCTGGCCGCACCCGCCTCGGCGAAGCCTCCCGAGCGCCGCGCCCGAGAATCCGCAGACGAAGACGCCCAGAGGAGCACCCGTGCCCGAGTTCGACACGATCGTGATCGGCGCCGGCATGTCCGGCGCGACTGCCGCGCGGCTGCTCAGCGACGCCGGGCAGCGCGTGACCGTGCTGGAGGCGCGGGACCGGATCGGCGGGCGTATGCACACGGATCGGGACGCGGGCTTCTCCGTCGATCTCGGCGCCTCCTGGATCCACGGCATCGAGGACTCCCGCCTCTGGGAGCTCGTGCAGGCACTCGGCGCGCCGTCCATCGAGTTCACCGTCGGCAGCTTCCAGGCCGGTGGCAGGCCGATCGCCGACTTCGACGGCGCGGCGCGGCGGATGTCCGCCACCGAGAGCGCGCAATGGGTCGCCGACGTCGATGCCGCCGACCACGCCGTGAAGGAGCAGATCTCCCGTGCTCGTCCCGGCGACACGTACCTCGACGTGACCGAGCGCGCCCTCGACGCGCTGGAGCGACACAGGGACGCGATGGATCCCGAGCGCGTCGACGAGATCCGCGAGTTCTTCCGGCATCGCGTCGAGGAGCAGTGCGGCGCGTGGATCGGCGATCTCGACGCGCACGGGCTCGACGAGGACGCGATCGACGGCGATGAGGTCGTCTTCCCGCGCGGTTACGACGAACTGCCGCGTCGCGTCACCGCCGGCCTCGACGTGCGGCTCGAGCACGTGGTGCGGCGCATCGTGCGCAGCACCGAGGGGCTGCGGGTCGAGACCGACCGCGGCGTCTTCACCGCGGCGCAGGCGGTCGTCACCGTGCCCCTCGGCGTGCTGAAGGCGGGGACGATCGCCTTCGAACCGGCGCTGCCTGCCGAGGTCGCGGATCCGCTCGCGCGACTCGGGATGGGCGTGTTCAACAAGATCTTCCTCCAGTTCTCCGAGCGTTTCTGGGATGAGGGCGTCTACGCGATCCGCGCCCTCGGAGAGCCCGGTGAGCACTGGCACTCCTGGTACGACGTGTCCGCGATCAGCGGTCGCCCCACCCTGCTGACCTTCGCCGCCGGACCGTTCGGGCAGCGCATGCAGACACTGACCGACGACGCGATCTCCGCCGATGCGGTGGCGGCCCTGCGCAGGCTCTACGGAGAGAGCGTCCCCCAGCCTGTCGCGCAGTGGATCACGCGCTGGGGACAGGATCCGTTCTCGCTGGGGTCCTACTCGCACCTCGCGACCGGATCATCGCACGGCGACCACGACGCCCTCGCGGGCCCGGTCGACGGCGTGCTGCACTTCGCCGGCGAGGCGACCTGGGGCGCGGAGCCCGCGACGGTCGGCGGCGCGTACGCGTCGGGAGTGCGCGCCGCGGAGCGGATCCTCGGCCGCCGCGTCGACCTCGAGGCCTTCGCCGCGGGGATCCTGCTTTCCGAGGCGTGACGACAGCCCGCGAAGTCGTGGTCCTGAGGAGGGCATTGCGTGCACGCGCCGCCCGGCCCCGCGCCCGGTTCGAGGCGTCGTTCAGCGGCCGGGGGCGGATCCGAGTCTGTTGATCGCGCCGATGAGGCGGAACAGCCCGCCGACGGCACGCTGATCCAGGTGCAGCGACAGCCGCGGCAGCTCGACCAGATCCTTGTCGGCGAGCTCGACGGGATGCGGACCGGATGTCTCGATGCGACCGGACGACAGCATCGAGCCGAACTGCTCGTTGAGCTGAGCGATCTCGTCAGCCGTCGGCTCTGCGCGCAGGCGCAGCACCAGCAGGTCGCCCACCCACCGCAGCGAGTCGTAGTTGCGCCAGAACCCGGTGATGACGGCCGTCGCCTCCGACACGGAATCGGTGATCTGGACTCGGTCGAAGTCGCCGGGAGAGATCACCCCGGTCGGTGCGAGGTCCTCCTGCACGAAGCGCTCCAGGCCGCGCCAGAACGTCCCGCCGGGCTCGTCCAGCAGGACGATCGGCATGGGCTCGGCCTTGCCTGTCTGCTGCAGGGTGAGCAGCTCGAACATCTCGTCCAGGGTGCCGAAGCCGCCGGGGAGGCAGATGAACCCGCGGGACTCCTTCATCAGCATGAGCTTGCGCGTGAAGAAGTACTTCATCGCCACGACGTGCTCCTGCTCGGCCACGATCGTGTTCGCCTTCTCCTCGAACGGGAGTCGGATGGACACCCCGAGAGAGCGCTCGGGGCCCGCGCCCTCCGCAGCGGCCTGCATGATCCCCGGGCCCGCGCCCGTGACCACCATCCAGCCCTCTGCGGCGAGCGCGGCCGCCACGTCGCGCGCCTGCCGGTAAAGCGGGTCGTCCTGGGCGGTGCGGGCGGATCCGAAGACGGTCACCTTGGGCACGCCGTGGAACGGTGCGAACAGCCGGAAGGCGCTGCGCATCTCGCTGAGCGCCGCCGAGGCGATCTTCAGATCCAGTCGATCGGCGCCGTCCTCGCCGAGCAGCACCGCCGTCTGCAGCATCCGCAGCACCAGGCGCCGGTCCGCGTGCACGCCGGCGTCATCGAGAACAGCGTTGATCTCGGCTCGGAGGGCCGGAGGCAGGATCTCGTCGGTCATGCCTCCAGCGTGTCACGCCGCGATGAACGGCGGGTGCCGCCGCGCGGAGCGGACGATGCCTGGAGCAGCACCCGCCCGCCCGGTGAGCCGACTCAGTCCGCAGCGCTCCAGGGCATGGGCCGCTCCGGCAGTCGCGCGCTGTCGTCCGGGAGATGCGGGAGCTCCTCCCCACCGGCGCGGATGCACAGCCAGCGCAGCTCGCCGGCGCTGTCCGGGCGCGCACGCCACGTCCGCGGCACGTCCTGTCCGACCCGGACGACCGTGCCGGGCCCCACCTCGACGACCTCGTCGCCCACGCCCATCTGGCCGCGCCCGGCGAGGAACACGTAGAGCTCCTCGATCCGGGAGTGGGTGTGCCAGTAACCGGCCTCCTCCCCCGGTTCCAGGGCGTTCGCGGTCATGCCGATGTACTGCATGGCCAGTTCGTGGTCGACGACGCGCCGCCCGTCGCGCGAGCGCGCCGCGTCGAATCCGCCGTGGAACGCGCGCCACTCGTCCGGGCTGCCGATGCTCGCGACCTCGTATCCGCTCATGCGCTCTCCTCCTCGTTCGCGCCCTTGCGCGCGTCCTCGCCCTCGCTCCACGACCGGAGCCAGCCGTCACCGTGGCGGGTGTAGACGATCCGGGTGTGCCGGCGATCCGTCGCGCCCTGCCAGAACTCGATCCGGCTCGGCACGATCCGCCAGAGCACCCAGTCCCCGTCCGCGACCCCGGCTCGCGCCGCAGCCGATCGCGCCGCGAGGTCGGCCGCGCTCTCGTCGGACGAGGCCTCGCGCACCGGACCGCGCACCCGCACGGCGCGCAGCACCGGCTGCCACCAGAAGTTCAGCGCGGCCGCGGGATGGGCCGCGAGCTGCCGGCCCTTGGCGGATGACCGCGTTCCCGCGAACGCCCAGCCGCGCTCGTCGACGTCCTTGAGGATGAGCGTCCGCGCGTCCGGGACCCCGTCGACATCGACCGTCGCCAGGGTCGCGGCGTGCGGTTCGGCCACGCCCGCCTCCGCCGCGGTCGTGATCCAGTTCAGGAACAGCGCGAGAGGTTCGTCCGGCACCGATCCGGGATGCAGCGCCGGCGCGGATCCGGTGAGCGCGGGGCGTGCTCGCAGCCAGGCGGCAGGCGTCATGTCCATGTCTCCATCCTGCAGGAACCCTTCCCACCGCGGACTCAGCACGCCGCGAGCCGGGTCACTGCGCCGCGGAGCTCACGCCGAGGGCCCCGCGCATGCTCTTCGGATGCGCGGGGCCCTCGTGCGGTGCCGGCGTCGTTCAGCGCGTGGTGAGCGCCTGAACCGCCTCCGCGATCGACACGGTGTCGCGTTCGCCGGTGCGGCGGTCCCACAGCTCGACCTGGCCGTCGGCGGCGCCACGGCCGACGACGAGCACACGCGGCACGCCGACGAGCTCGGCGTCGCCGAACTTCACACCGGGTGAGACCTTCGGACGGTCGTCGTAGAGCACGTCGAGTCCGGCCGCCTCGAGCTGCGCCGACACGTCGGCCGCGACGTCGAAGGCGAGCTGATCGCGACCGGCCGCGACGACATGCACGTCGAACGGCGCCACCGAGGCGGGCCAGACCAGCCCCTTCTCGTCGTTGTTCAGCTCGGCGATGATCGCGAGGATGCGGGTCACGCCGATGCCGTAGGAGCCCATCGTGACGGTCACGAGCTTGCCGTTCTCGTCGAGAACCTTGAGCCCGAGCGTCTCCGCGAAGAAGCGGCCCAGCTGGAAGACATGGCCGATCTCCATGCCGCGCGCCAGGTACACCGGACCGGATCCGTCGGGGGCGGGGTCCCCCTCCTGCACGTCGGCGATCTCGACCACGCCGTCCGCGGAGAAGTCACGGCCGGCGACGACCGAGTGCGCATGCTTCTGGTCGATGTTGGCGCCCGTGATCCAGCTGGTGCCCTCGGCGACCCGCGGGTCGAGGACGTAGCGGATCCCGGTGGCCGACTCCTCACCGAGGATCGCGCCGGTGGGCGACCACGGGCCGATGTAGCCCTTGACCAGAAGAGGGTGGCTCTCGAAGTCGTCCGCCGTCGCGGCCTCGACCTCGGCGGGCGCGAAGGCCACCTCGGCGCGCTTCTCGTCGACCTCGCGGTCGCCGGGGATCCCGACGACGACGAGTTCGCGGGTGCCGTCGAGGTGGGTGAGCGCGAGCACCACGTTCTTGAGGGTGTCGGCCGCGGTGAACTCCCCCTCGAGGTTCGCGTTGGCGTGCGCCACGAGCGTCTCGATCGTGGGCGTGTTCGGCGAGTCGAAGATCACCGGGGCGCCGTCCGCATCGAAGGGCACGGGCTCAGGAACGGCGGTCGTGTACGCCTCGACGTTGGCCGCGTAGCCGCCCTCGGAGCGCACGAAGGTGTCCTCGCCGACGGGTGTGGGGTGCAGGAACTCCTCGCTGCGCGCGCCGCCCATGAGGCCGTTGTCCGCGTTGACGATGACGTACTCGAGCCCGAGGCGCTGGAAGATGCGCTCATAGGCGTCGCGCTGAGCCTGATAGCTGGCGTCGAGCCCCGCATCGGACGCGTCGAACGAGTAGGCGTCCTTCATCGTGAACTCGCGGCCACGCAGGAGGCCGGCGCGCGGACGGGCCTCGTCACGGTACTTGTCCTGGATCTGGTAGATCGTGAGGGGCAGGTCCTTGTACGAGGAGTACAGGTCCTTCACGAGCAGCGTGAACATCTCCTCGTGCGTGGGGGCGAGGAGGTAGTCGGCGCCCTTGCGGTCCTGCAGGCGGAAGATCCCATCGCCGTAGGACTCCCAGCGGCCGGACCGCTCGTAGGGATCGCGCGGCAGCAGCGCAGGGAAATGCACCTCCTGCGCTCCCGCGTTCTCCATCTCGTCGCGGATGATCCGCTCGATGCGCGCCTTGACCCGCAGTCCGAGCGGCAGCCAGGTGAAGACGCCAGGCGCGGCCCGGCGGATGTATCCGGCCCGGACCAGCAGCTTGTGGCTCGTGACCTCCGCATCGGCGGGGTCTTCACGGAGCGTGCGGAGGAAGAAGTTCGAGAGACGAGTCACCACGGAACAAGTCTAGTGACGGCGATCGCCCCGCCCGTGCGGGGTTGCGCGGGCGGGGCGATCGGGCGTTTCAGAGCTGGTCCGGACGCGGAGGCGTCAGTTCAGGGCGCGGGTGCTCGCCGGGATGATGCCCCCGGCGTAGATCTCGGCGGCGCTGTCCTGCAGCGCAGTGAGAGCGACCCGCTGCGGCAGCGGACCGAAGGAGATGCGGGCGGCGCCGAGCGCCTCGTACTCGGCGGAGGTGAGCGCGCCGGGCAGGCCGATCACGCTGACCTTGCCGTGTCCGATCCCCTCGACGAGGGCGCGCGTGGTGTCCGCGTCGAGGATGCCGGGCACGAACACCGCGGTGGCGCCGGCGTCCAGGTAGGCCCGACCGCGCTCGATCGCGTCGGCGACGGACTCGGAGACCGGGCGGCCGCCCCCACGGACGAAGGCGTCGGTGCGCGCGTTCAGCACGAACGGCACGCCTTCGGCCTCGCCCGCGCGGATCATCGCCTCGACGTCCGCCGCAGCCTCGGCGAGGGGGCGCAGCCGGTCCTCGACATTGGCGCCGACCACGCCTGCGCCGATCGCGAGACGCACGGTCTCCCCCGCGTCGCCGTAGCCGTCGTCGAGATCGGCGGTCACCGGCAGCTCGACGGCAGCGGCGATGCGGCCGACCATGTCGAGCATGAGCTCGCGCGGGATCGCGCCATCGGCGTAGCCGTAGGACGACGCGATCGAATGTCCGGCCGTCGCGATGGCCGTGGTCTCGGGGAGGGCGGCGATCGCCTGTGCGGAGACGACGTCCCACACGTTCACGACGCGAAGGATCTCGGGGGCCGCGTAGAGCGCGGCGAGGGTGCGGGCCTTGTCGGCAGAGGTGGTCATGGACACCACGCTAATACCCGGCTCCGACCGGAAGCGCGGCCTAGGCTGAACCCATGCTGCAGCGCCGACCGCACATCGCCCCGTCCGCCGCACAGAGCGAGCTCGCCACCGCGCTTGCGGCTCTGCGCACCGAGATCGATGCGCCTGCAGGGTTCCCGCCCGAGGCACTGGCGGAAGCCGCATCGGCCACCGCACCGACGCCGGATCTGGACTTGCGCGACATCCCGTTCGCGACGCTGGATCCCGCGGGGTCGATGGATCTCGACCAGGCCTTCCAGATCGAGCGGAACGGATCCGGCTACACCGTGCGTTACGCGATCGCGGACGTCCCGTCGTTCGTCGCGCCGGGCGGCGCGCTCGACGAGGCGGCCCGCGCCCGCGGCGAGACGCTGTACGCGGCGGATGGGACGATTCCGCTGCATCCGCCCGTGCTCAGCGAGGACCACGCCTCACTGCTGCCGGATCAGGACCGCCCGGCCCTGGTGTGGACGTTCGCGCTCGACACCGCCGGATCCGTCATCGACACCCGCCTGGAGCGCGCGCTGATCCGATCACGCGCGAAGCTGGACTACGTCACGACGCAGGCTGACCTCGACGCGGGGCGCGACACGCCGGCCGCACTCCTCCCCGAGGTCGGGCGGCTGCGACTGGCGCAGGAGGCGCAACGGGGCGGGGCGAGCCTGAACCTGCCCGACGACGAGGTGGTCCGCCGCGACGACGGCACCTACGCGATCGAGCGCCGTACCCCGCTGCCGATCGAGGACTGGAACGCGCAGCTGTCGCTCATGACGGGCATGGCGGCTGCTCAGCTCATGCTGCAGGCGAAGGTCGGGATCCTGCGGACCATGCCACAGCCCGACGACGCCGCATTCGAGACGTTCCGGCGGCAGACCGCCGCGCTCGGCGTGGCGTGGACGACCGGGCGATACGGCGACTATCTGCGTGGGCTGGATCGCGAAGATCCGCGCACCCTGCCGATCCTGGAGGCCGCGTCGGCTCTGTTCCGCGGCGCCGGGTACGTCGCCTTCGACGGCGAGGTGCCCGCGGAGACGACGCAGGCGGCGATCGCCGCACCCTACGCGCACGCGACCGCGCCGCTGCGGCGTCTCGTGGACCGCTGGTCGCTCGCGATCTCGCTCGCCGTGAGCCGGGGCGAGGAGATCCCGGCCTGGGTGCACGACAGCCTCGCGCAGGTTCCGGATCTGATGCGCGCGTCTGCCCAGCGCTCGTCGACGCTGAACTCGCGCACGCTCGACCTCGTGGAGGCGGCGCTGCTGGCGCCGCACGTGGGCGAGCCCTTCGACGCGGTCGTGATCCGGCGCAACGGCGCTCGCGGAACCGTGCAGATCGCGGATCCGCCCGTGACCGCATCGCTGGGGCTGCCGGACTCGGCGGCCGCGGGGGCGACCATCCGGGTGATCCTGAACGCGGTCGATGTCGCGAAGGGGCAGGTCTCCTTTGCCGTCGCCTGACGACGCCTCGGCGGAGCTCTCGGCGTGGCTGCGCACCCACGCGCACCGCCTGCGCACGCTCGACCCCGACGACGAGGACGACGCGGACCTCGAGCCGCTTCTGAACATCGTGGGCGATGCGCGCGTCGTCGCGATCGGCGAATCCATGCACCGCGTGCACGAGTTCTTCGCGCTGCGCCATCGTGTGTTCCGGTTCCTGCATCGCCGCGCCGGCTTCACAGCGCTGGTGACCGAGAGCGGCCTGCCCGAGGGGCGCCACGTCGACGACTGGATCCGCACCGGCCGCGGCCGCCTGCGGGACGCCCTGCGAGAGGGGATCTCCTACCGGTTCGGCGCATGCCAGGAGATGCTCGACCAGGTCACCTGGATGCGCGAGCGCACCGCCACCGGACATCCCGCACCGCGCTGGTACGGGATGGACCTGCCCGATTCCTCGGCGAGTGCCCTGCCGGGCATCGCGGCCGCGCTCGCGGTGCTCGACGAGACCGATCCGCATTACGCCGCACACCTGCGCGCGACGCTGCTGCCGCGGTTCGCGTACCTGCCCGACGACCGGACGGGTTTGGCGCAGGCGGCGCCGACCATCCAGGCTCATCTGGCGCTGCCCGACTCCGAGCGCGCGGCGATCACCGTCGGCATCGCCGACCTCTCGGCGCGGATCCGCGCACGCCGACGCGAGCAGATCGCCGCGCTCGGCGGCGATGCCGGCGCCGAGGCACGGGTGGACTTCGCGATCCGCGCCGCGGACGGCGCCCGTGCGGCGGACGCGTTCCTGCAGGCAATGGCCGCGGGCCCCACCCGAACCTGGCCGCCCGCGAACATCCGCGACGAGTGGATGGCCGACACCGTCGAGTGGATCCTGCGGCGCGAGCCTCGCATCGTCGTCGCCGCCGCGAACGGTCATGTGCAGCGCACCCCGTTCTCCGCTCCCCCGTTCGTGCCGGATCCGATGACGACCATGGGTGCGCATCTCAGCGATCGGATCGGCGACGACCTCGTGGTGATCGGCACGGCGTTCGGCGGCGGCGAGCAATGGCTGCACCGCCCTGACCCCGCGGATCCACCAGGGCACTCCCGCCCGTTCGTCTCACGGCTCGCACCGCTCGCGGAGTCGAGCCTGGACGCGGTGCTGAAGCGCTCCGGCATCGGCGACGCCGTGGTGGACCTGCGTATCCTTCCCCCGGGGGCCGCCTCCGCGCTAGACGCGACCGCAGGCTGGCACAACGGCGACGTGGTCCAGCCCGGCCACGCGCGCGACGCGTTCGACGCCGTGGCCTTCATCCGGACGGTCTCACCCTGGCAGACGTGGATCGACGAGCGGGGGCTGGACAGGCGCTGAATCGCGCCGACGCGTGTCGCGTCTCGGACGTCGGGATCGCCGGCGCCGAACACGACGATGCAGACGCAGCAGACGGATCCCCTGGTGTCCTCGAGTCTTCGCCACCCAGATCAGAGCGAGCAGCACAAGGATCAGCGGGACGAACTCCGGGGCGAAGAGGAAGGTGCCGAACAGCACCTCCACTCCCTCGAATCCGATCAGAGCTGCGGCGGCGAAGTACATCCAAGTATCGATGCGGACGGTCAGTCGCAGCAGGGCGAGCGAGCTCCTGGCTCGCGCTCGCCGTGCGCGATAGCGAAAGAGACGGATCCACCGGGCCCGGTGGCGCGGCAGACGGCGACAGGGCACACAGAGGCGGGGCAGACGAGGCGTGGGCATGGGGGTCTCCGGGGGTCGGCAGAACGAGGACGCTGTGCGCGTCCTCGAACCGCGGCGACCGCCCGGGTCGTTACCCGATCGGCACTGCAGTGCGGGACGCCGAATCGGCGTTCCCGGGCGCTCGCGCGCCACGAGCCCCGACGGGGCGGCTGCGCCATGTCGTGGACATCGTCTGACGCTCGCGAGTCGGTCGCGACCTCGTCCCGCTGACAGGCGCCCCGTATTCTGTCCCGAAGCGCATGACCACGGCGATCATGACCGCGAGGGCGATCCCCATCACCGCCGCACCGATCGCGACAGCACCCATGGCCACCAGCCAGGCGAGCGGCGCGGCGTGCAGCTGCATCGCGAGCGCGACATCGGCACCGATGATCCATTCATCGAGCACGGCGATCAGGGACATGGTCGAAGCCTATCCCGGCGGATCTTCGGCGAAGGCGACGTCGTCCTGCGCCATCCGATCGGTCGGCGGGCGCGAACCTGTGTCAGCCCCGCCGAGCCGCCCGGGCGACAGTCCTGCCGCGCCGCGTCCGGCAACTTACGCCGGCACCGCCGACGTCGTCATCACCAGCAGCTGCGGATCCGAAAGGTCCAGGGTCACCGTGATCGACGCGAACTCCGCGAGCGATGACGCGTGCGTCCCGCCGCACAGGATCGACGGGGTGCCCTCGGGCAGCTCGCACACCCAGCGGCGGCGATCGACGATCGTCTCGCCCTCCACGTCGATCCGGCTCGGTGCGCCGGACGCGACCCAGGCCGCGAGCTGCGCGTTGATGCGATCCTCGCGCTCGGCCAGAGACGCGGCGAAGCCCTCGGTGTCGAAACCCGCCTTGCGCAGGCTCTTGCCGAGGCGGTACTCGTCCACCGCGCCGTCCTCGTGGATGAAGCTGGTCTGATTCGCGCGCCCCTCGAAGTCAGGGGTGCCGAGTGCGTCGGATCCGGGATCCTTGCGCCACAGGTCTGCGACCGACAGATCCAGAGCCAACGAGGCCAGGTGGCACGCGGTGTGCCCGCGGCTCAGACCCGCGCGGTGCGCAGCGTCGACAGCGGCCTCGGCCGCGGCCCCGGCCGCGAGCACCGAAGGAACCGCCTCGATCCGGTGCCCGACGAGCCAGGTCCAGCCCTCCGCGCCCCGCTTGACGGGGATATCGGCCCCGAACGCGACCTCGCCCTCGTCGCTCACCGCCGCCATGACGGCCTCGGTCACGGCGACCTCGACGTCGTCCACCCGCAGCGAACCCCGATCCCCCGGCTGGTCCGGCCAGGTGTGGTCGACAGGGTGGAAGGGCGTCCGATCCAGGACGACGACGGCGCCGCCATCCGCCGGATGCACGCCCACGACGCGGGCGGACTCGACGAGGGATCCCGACGGGAAGGTGACGATCGTGGCGCTGGTCACGAGGTGACGACCTGCGCGGTGCCGATCGGCGCGCCAGGGCCCATCTCGTCAGCGATGCGGTTCGCCTCCTCGATGAGAGTGGCGACGATGTCCTCCTCGGGCACGGTCTTGATGACCTCGCCCTTGACGAAGATCTGCCCCTTGCCGTTGCCGCTGGCGACGCCGAGGTCGGCCTCGCGGGCCTCACCCGGGCCGTTCACGACGCAGCCCATGACGGCCACGCGCAGCGGCACGGTCATGTCCTTGAGACCCTCGGTGACGTTCTCGGCGAGCGTGTACACGTCGACCTGTGCTCGCCCGCACGACGGGCAGGACACGATCTCGAGCTTGCGCTCGCGCAGGTTCAGCGACTGCAGGATCTGGTGCCCGACCTTGACCTCCTCGGCGGGCGGCGCCGACAGGGAGACGCGGATCGTGTCGCCGATGCCCTCGCCGAGCAGGATGCCGAAGGCCGTGGCCGACTTGATCGTGCCCTGGAACGCAGGACCCGCCTCGGTCACACCGAGGTGCAGCGGCCAGTCGCCCATCGCGGCGAGCAGACGGTACGCCTTCACCATGACGACCGGGTCGTTGTGCTTGACGGAGATCTTGAAGTCGTGGAAGTCGTGCTCCTCGAACAGCGACGCCTCCCAGCGGGCGCTCTCGGCGAGCGCCTCAGGGGTGGCCTTGCCGTATTTCTCGAGCAGCCGTGGGTCCAGGGACCCGGCGTTCACGCCGATGCGCAGCGACACGCCCGCAGCCTTCGCCGCCGCCGCGATCGCGCCGACCTGATCGTCGAACTTGCGGATGTTGCCCGGGTTCACGCGCACGGCCGCGCAGCCGGCGTCGATCGCCTGGAACACGTACTTCGGCTGGAAGTGGATGTCGGCGATGACCGGGATCTGGCTCTTCTTCGCGATGATGTGCAGCACATCGGCGTCGTCCTGCGAGGGCACGGCGACGCGCACGATCTCGCAGCCGGAGGCCGTGAGCCCGGCGATCTGCTGCAGAGTCCCGTTGATGTCGGTGGTCTTCGTGGTCGTCATCGATTGCACGCTGACGGGAGCGCCGCCGCCGACGAGCACCTTGCCCACCTTGATCTGGCGGCTCTTGCGTCGCGGGGCGAGGACGTCGGGGATCTTGGGCATCCCCAGGTTCACAGCTGGCACGTCTCCCAGGGTACCCGTGCACGGCTGGACGGGATCCGCGCGCGAGCTGAGCGCACGCCGCGAACGTCACGACGTGCTGCCCCGCCGCGCCGGTGTGGTAGTTTCGGCGCATGTCCGCGAACCGCTCTTGGTGGCCCGCCCGTTAGGCGGAGAGTTCGCGACCCACGATCCAGACCGCCTTCCGGGGCGGTCTTGTCGTTTCTGCCGCGTCGGATCCCTCTTTCAGGAGCACTTTCAATGACCACCGCCGACCGGATCCACGCTCTCGATTCGTCGTTCGTCCTGCTCGCCCGCGAGGGCTCGGACAGCGTCGAGCTGCTCACCGGCGAGATCGTCGACGTGACGAACCTCGCCGACATCCCCCTGGGCACCGCCGGCGAGCGCCGCGAGGTGTTCTCGCTGGTCCCGTACCGCCAGGTGCGCGAGCGCGGCTTCGAGGCGCAGGACGACGGCGCCCCGCTGCGCTGCCTGCTCGTGGACGAGCACCTGCACCTGCCGGCGGAAGAGGTGCGTGCGGCGCTGCCCGCGGACCCGATCCCCCTGCACGACGGCGGCTTCGACCTCAGCGACGAGGAGTACGCGGCGATCGTCGAGCGCGTGATCGCCGACGAGATCGGCCGCGGCGAGGGAGCGAACTTCGTGATCCGCCGCGACTACACCGCCCGCATCGATACGACGGCGCCCGACGCGGAGCGCACCGCGGCACTCACCTGGTTCCGGGCGCTGCTCGAGCACGAGCGCGGCGCGTACTGGACGTTCGCGGTCGTCACCCCGGGCGTGGTCGCCGTCGGCGCGAGTCCCGAGGCGCATGTCGTGGCGCAGGGCGGCGTGGTCACCATGAACCCGATCTCCGGCACGTTCCGCCACCCCGCCGGCGGCTCGACCACGGCGGCGCTGGGCGAGTTCCTCTCCTCGACGAAGGAGACCGAGGAGCTGTTCATGGTGGTCGATGAGGAGCTCAAGATGATGAGCGCCGTCTGCTCCGACGGCGGACGGATCACCGGGCCGCACCTCAAGCAGATGTCGCGGCTCACGCACACCGAGTACATGCTGCGCGGCAGCAGCCGGCTGGACCCCCGCGACATCCTGCGCGAGACCATGTTCGCGCCCACCGTGACCGGATCCCCGATGCAGAACGCCTGCACGGTGATCCGCCGGCATGAGCGCAAGCCGCGCGGCTACTACTCCGGCGTGGCGGCGCTCTTCACTCCGAACGACGCCGGCGGGCATGACCTGGACGCGCCGATCCTGATCCGCACCGTGTATCTGAAGGACGGGGAAGTGAGCGTCCCGGTCGGCGCCACCCTTGTGCGCCACTCGGACCCTGCCGGCGAGGTCGGCGAGACCCACGGCAAGGCCGCGGGAGTGCTGGGGGCGATCGGCGCCGTTGCACGGGACACCGCCGCCGAAGCCCGTGAGGACGCGGATGCCCCCGGATCCGGCTCGACCCCTGCCGAGGATCCGGAGATCCAGGCGCTGCTCGCCTCCCGCAACGCCCGCCTCGCCGAGTTCTGGATCAACCCGCAGGACGGCGGCACGGGCACGACGGCCGCGGCGCCCTTCGCCGGGCGCACGGCCGTGGTCGTCGACGCCGAGGACCGGTTCACGACCATGCTCGCGCACCAGTTGCGCCACCTCGGGCTCGACGTGCGGATCCTGCCGTGGGCGGAGGCCGACGACGCCGAGATCGACGCCGCGGATCTGCTCGTGGCGGGTCCCGGCCCCGGCGACCCGCGAGACGACTCCTCACTCCGCATCGCCCGGATGCGTGCGCTCGTCGCTCGGCGTCGCGCCGGCGGACGCCCGCTGCTCGCCGTGTGCCTCAGCCACCAGATCCTCGCGGACTCCCTCGGGATCGAGCTCGCACCGCTCGCCAGCCCGCACCAGGGGCTGCAGAAGTCGGTGCCGGTGTTCGGCGAGGACGCCTCGATCGGCTTCTACAACACGTTCACGGCGCGCGTGACGCCGGGCACGACCGAGGCCGACGTCGCCGAGGTGTCCGCGGATGCGGAGTCCGGGGATGTCTACGCCCTGCGCGGGCCGGCGTTCGCGTCCGTGCAGGGGCACCTGGAGTCGATCCTGTCCCGCGACGGGATGACGACGCTGCAGCGCCTGGTCGGGCACGCCCTGAACGCGCGCTGAGCCGCGCCCAGGAGCGCCGGGAACCTGCTCAGCCGATCGTCACGGGGTGGAACAGGTCGGCGACGAGCAGCAGACCGCCCATGCCGACCAGCAGCGCCGCGACGACGATCGTGAGCGGCACGAGGCGGGTGGCGTCGACGGGCTTGGGCTTCGGACGCCGGAAGACCTTCGCCCACGCCCGCTTCACCCCGTCCCACAGCGCCACCACGATGTGCCCGCCGTCCAGGGGCAGCAGCGGGATCAGGTTGAACACGAACAGGGCGATGTTGAGTGACCCCATGAGGCTCAGCAGCACCGCGAACCGGTTCAACAGCGGAGCGTCGGCCGCGGCCACCTCCCCGGCGATCCGGCCCACGCCGATCACGCTGAGCGGGCCATTGGGGTCACGAGGCGTGTTCGTGACGAGGGAGACACCCACGTCCCACAGCCGCACGGGCAGGTTGCCGATGAGCTGGACGACGGAACCGGTGTTCGCCATCGCCTGCTCGAACCCGGCCGACAGCGGCTGCTGCACGTAGGCGAGCTGCGCACCGACTCCGGCGTAGCCGACCGTGTGCATCACCGCGTTGCCCTTGTCGTCGACGACGGCGCGACCGTTGCCGTCCGCCTCCTGCCGCTGGGCGGCGACCGGGGTCAGCGACAGCGTGAGCCGGGATCCGTCGCGCTCGACGACGAGCGGGATGGTCTTGCCGGGAGAGTCTTGGATGATCGCACTGGCCTCGGCGAAGGTGCTGACGTCCTTCCCGTCGACCGAGACGATCCTGTCCCCCGGCTTGACCCCGGCCTGCGCCGCGGGCGCCACCGGATCCGAGGCGGCGCACGAGGTCTGCGTGGAACCGGCCGGCAGCACGCATTCCGAGACCGAGGCGATCGTGGTCGTACCCTGCTGCAGGCCGATCCCGCTCAGCAGCACTGTGAACGTGACGACCGCGAGCACCAGGTTCATGAACGGCCCGCCGAACATGACGACGACCCGCTTCCACACCGGGAGCAGGTAGAAGACGCGGCTCGCGCGCTCCGGGTCGATGGTCTCGTCGTTCGCAGCCCTCGCGTCCTGGATGAGCGTGCGGAACGCGCCGCGCGACAGGCTCCGCCCGACGTCGTCGCCCTGGTCGCCGGGCGAGGGCGGGTACATGCCGGACATCGAGATGAAGCCGCCGATCGGAAGCGCCTTGACGCCGTACTCGGTCTCGCCGATCTTCTTCGAGAACAGTCGCGGCCCGAAGCCGATCATGTACTGACCGACGTGCACCCCGAACAGCTTGGCGGGAACGAGATGCCCGAGTTCGTGCAGGGCGATCGAGACACCGAGCCCGACCAGCACGAACAGCAGGCCGCCGATGTATAGCAGGATCTCCACCCCGCCACGTTACCGGTGCGGGGCTAGGAAACGGCCGTGCCGGACCTGTGCAGTCGCCAGGATCCTCGGGACCCGACGCGACCTCTCATGCCTGTGCGGCGATCATCCGGTCCGCCGTCGCCCGCGCCCAGGCCTCGGCGTCCGCCAACGACTCGACGGTGAGCTCATCCGGCGGCTCGTGCGCATCGACGACGCGCTGGATGGTGTCGACGATCGCGAGGAAGCTCAGTCGCCCCTCGTGGAACGCGTTCACCGCCTGCTCGTTCGCCGCGTTGTACACCGCGGGGAAGGTGCGCCCGGCTCGGCCGACGTGCTTCGCCAGCGCGACGGACGGGAATGCGGCGTTGTCGAGCGGCTCGAAGGTCCAGCTGGCCGCCTTGGTCCAGTCGATCGGACGCCCGACACCGCCCACGCGGTTCGGCCAGTCCAGGCCCAGCGAGATGGGCAGGCGCATGTCGGGCGGGGACGCCTGCGCGATCGTGGATCCGTCCACGAACTCCACCATCGAGTGCACGATCGACTGCGGGTGCACCACGACCTCGATCCGCTCGTAGTCCACGTCGAAGAGCAGATGCGCCTCGATGACCTCGAGGCCCTTGTTCACGAGCGTCGCCGAGTTGGTGGTGACCATGCGCCCCATGTCCCAGGTGGGGTGGGCGAGCGCCTCGGCCGGCGTGACCGCCGCCATCACCTCGCGGGTCCGGCCGCGGAAGGGCCCTCCGGAGGCGGTGACGACGAGGCGGCGGACCTCCTGCTTCGTGCCGGAGCGCAGCGCCTGCGCGATGGCCGAATGCTCCGAGTCCACGGGCACGATCTGACCGGGCTGCGCGAGTGCGGTGACGAGCGCGCCGCCGACGATCAGCGACTCCTTGTTCGCGAGCGCCAGGGTGCGGCCGGCCTTGAGGGCCGCGAGCGTCGAGCCGAGGCCGATGGATCCGGTGATCGCGTTGAGGACGACATCGGCCTCGATGTCGCGGACCAGCTGCTCGGCCTCAGCGGCGCCGAGTGCCGTGTCGTCCACGCCGAACTCCTCGGCCTGCTGCTCCAGCAGATCCGCCTGCGTGCCCGCGGCGAGCCCGACCAGCTCGAACCGATCCGGGTTCGCCCTGATGACGTCGAGAGCCTGAGTGCCGATGGAGCCGGTGGAGCCGAGGATGAGGACGCGACGCATGGCCTCAGCCTAGGCCGTGTCCTGCCGACGGAAGAGGGCCCGTGCGCATCGTCCAACGCGCACGGGCCCTCGATCGCCTCAGGGGCGGATCACTGCGCGGGGGCTGCCGCCGGCACCGTGCCGAGGATGTCGACCACGAACACCAGCGTCGAGTTCGCGGGGATCGACTGCTGCGCCTGGTCGCCATAGCCCTCGGCGGGCGGGATCACGACCAGCACCTGCGAACCGACCTTCTGACCCTCGAGCGCCTTCTTGAACCCGGTCACCACGCCCGTCGTCTGGAACTGGGCCGGAGCCTTCCGCTTCCAGCTGGAGTCGAACTCCTTGCCGTCGGCCCACGTCACGCCGCGGTACTGCACGATCACGTAGTCGCCGCTCTGCACCGTCGGACCGTCGCCCTGCTTGAGGTTCGCGATGGTCGTCGCCGTGGGCGGGTCGGTCTTCGGGATGGTGATCTCGGGGGCGCCGTCCTTGTCGAGCTTCACCGTCGGCATGCCCTCGACCGGGGCGACCTCCTTGCCCGTCGCGACCGTGGGCAGAGCCTTCGTGGACTGCGCGTAGACCACGATCGCCTTCTGACCCTCGCCCATCACCTTGCCGGGGAGGGCGAGCACGACGGAGGATCCGAGCGGCTGGCACTCCAGCGCCGCGACGAAGAGCGACTGCTGGTTCGGGTCGAGGAGCACGGGAAGCTGGTCGTCCACGCCGCGCGCGCTGGAGTCGAGCAAAGCGCTGTCGGCGGCGTTCACGATGCGGTACTGCACGGAGACCAGGTCTCCGGCGACCACATCCTTGCCGTCGCCCTTCTTGACCACGGTGCGCTCGACCGCGGTGGCGGCGTCGATGTCGGTGCCGGACGGCACGGTGACCTTCAGGTCCTTGCCCTCGCCCTCGACCTTGACCGCGTCGGAGGCCTTGCCCGGCTTGGCATCGAGCAGGCACGACGACGATGCGGACGGCGACGGCGAGGCCGAGGGGTTCGCGGCGCCGGCACAGCCGGAGAGCAGGAGAGCCGTCGCGGCGACGGCGGACAGAGCAGCGGCGATGCGGATGCGCACGGAGGACCTCGAGACGTAGGGACGAACCCGCCTATCCTGCCCTATCGGGCTTTGCCGCCGCTGGGAGGTGGCGTGAATCCGCTTCCCGCATCGCCTCGCGCGCTCATTCCGATCGCGGAATGGATCCTGATCTAGCCTTGTCTGGTGACCCCGCAACCCGAACCCGCAGCGTCTGCGGACCGCGACGAGGCCGTCGCAGAGCAGGATCATCTCGACGACGAGGTGCATCGCGCCGGTGCCACGTATCTGCTCGGCCGGATGATCCTGATCCCGCTCACCCGACTCGTCTATCGCCCTCGCATCGAGGGGCGCGCGAATGTGCCGAAAGACGGCCCGATCATCATCGCGTCGAACCACCTGTCGTTCATCGACTCGATCGCGATCCCGGTCGCGGCTCCCCGGCGCGTGCACTTCCTGGCGAAGTCGAGCTACTTCGAGGGCACGAGCCTGAAGGGTCGCTTCGTCGCGAGCTTCATGCGCGCGGTCGGCGCGATCCCGGTGCGCCGCGGCGCGGGTCAGGCCGCGCTGGACGCCCTGGACGAGCAGCGCAAGCTGCTGGACCGAGGACTCGCGGTCGCGCTGTACCCCGAGGGCACCCGTTCGACCGACGGCCGACTCTACAAGGGACGCACGGGCGTCGCCTTCCTGGCTCTGCAGACGGGTGCGAAGGTCGTGCCGGTCGGCGTGATCGGCACCGACAAGGCGATGCCCGTCGGCGCGAGCATGCCCAGGATCGGGTCGAAGGTCACGATCCGCTTCGGCGAGCCGCTGGATCTCTCGCACCACGGAGCTGCGAGTTCCGGTCGCGCCCGCCGTGGCGCGACCGACGAGATCATGGCCGCGATCCACGCCCTCAGCGAGCAGGAGCTCGCCGGCGTCTACAACGAGGTGCCCGCACACGGCGCGATCGAGAAGATCATGCAGGCGCTGCCGCACGAACGGCGCTGACCCCTTCGTCTCGCGTGCGGCTCGCTCAGGGACCGCCCTTCGTCGAACGTCAGGGGCCGGTCGGAACGACCAGGATCGTTGCCTCGTGGTGCACGGGGAACGACACCGAGTTCGCGATGAAGCACCATGCGTTTGCCTGCGCGTGCGCGGAGGCCGCGGCCTCGCGCATGGACTCCTCGGCGATCGTGACGACGGGATGCAGCGTCACCTCGGTGAACGCCCCACCGCCGCGACCGTCCTCCTGCATCGTGCCGGTGGCCTCGTCGCGGTAATCGACGACGACGACCCCCGCCGTCACGCAGGCATGCAGATAGCTCAGCAGATGGCACTCGCTGAGCGCCGCGAGCAGCAGATCCTCCGGATTCCATCGGGTGGGATCCCCCCGGAACGGCTTGTCGGAGGAGGCCAGCAGTTCCGGCTTGCCCGCCACGGTGAGCGTGCTCGCGCGATCGTAGTCGCGGTATCCCGAGGTGCCCGTCCCCCGGTTGCCGGTCCAGGTCGTCGTGAGGGCGTAACGGTGTGTGCCGAGGCTCATGGGTCCATGGTGCCAGGATCCTGCCGACGCCGGTCGACGTGCCGCCTGTCCGCGGCGTCCGCGCCCACTAGGCTTGCTGTCGTGGTGCAGACTCTGACCGTCCAGGATGCCGTGGAACTCGCCGTCGTCGAACGGAACGGATTCATCGAATCCCGCCACATCGGAGCGGCCGTCGTGCTCTCCCCGGAGGGCGAGGTGGTCGTCCGCCACGGCAACGCCGACGCGCTGGTCCTGCCCCGCTCCAGCATGAAGCCGCTGCAGGCGATCGCCTGCCTGACAGCCGGCGCCCCACTGGAGGGCGAGCAGCTCGGCCTCGCGACCGCCAGTCACATCGGCACCGACCGTCACGTCGCCGTCGTGCGCGAGATGCTCGCCGAGGGCGGGCTCACCGAGGACGACCTGGGCTGCCCCGCGGACTGGCCAGGAGACTCGGCGACCCGAGACGAGCTCGTGCGCGATCACGCCGGCAAGGCGCGCATCCGGATGAACTGCTCCGGCAAGCACGCCACGATGCTGCGCGCCTGCGTCGCGAACGGCTGGCCCACCGCGGGATACCTCGACCTGGACCATCCCCTGCAGGTGCACATCAAGGACGTCGTCGAGCGGCTCAGCGGAGAGCGCGTCGCAGCCACGGCCATCGACGGGTGCGGTGCTCCGGTGCACGCCATCACGCTCACCGGGCTCGCGCGGGCCGTGCACCGCATCGGCTCCGCCTCGGAGCGCTCGCCGTTCGCGCTGCATCGGGTGGCCGGTGCCCTGGTGCGCACGGTGCGCGAGAACCCGTGGACGATCGAGGGCCCTGGACGCCCTGACACCATCGCGATCGAGAAGCTGGGCGTGTTCGCCAAGCACGGCGCCGAGGGCGTGATGGTCATGGTGGCCCCCAACGGCACCACCGTCGCCCTGAAGATGCTCGACGGCTCCGGCCGTGCGGCCACGATCGTGGCCGCCACCCTGCTCGCCCGTGCGGGCGCATTGACCGACGCGCAGGTGGACAGCCTCGCCTCGGCCCTTCCACTTGTCGTCCTCGGAGGCGGCAACGGCGTGGGGGCCATCCGCCCCGGCGCCGGAATCTGAACGCCCCCAGAAGGGGCCGTACCCGTCATAGGGAAGGAAAGGAGCCACGATGAGGATCTCTGTCCCCAGCGAGGTGAAGAACAACGAGTTCCGCGTCGCCCTCACGCCCGCCGGTGTGCACGATCTCGTGCAGGCCGGTCATGAGGTCTTCGTGCAGTCCGGCGCCGGTGCCGGATCCTCGATGTCGGATGCCGATTATCTGGAGGCGGGAGCGACGCTGCTCGATGACGCCGACGAGGTGTGGGCGCGTGCCGAGCTGGTGCTGAAGGTGAAGGAGCCGATCGCCAGCGAGTACCACCGCTTCCGCAGCGACCTGGTGCTGTTCACGTATCTGCACCTCGCTGCCGATCGTCCGCTCACCGACAAGCTCGCGGAGTCGGGAATGACGGCGATCGCCTACGAGACGGTGCAGCTGGCCTCGGGCGCGCTGCCGCTGCTCGCTCCGATGAGCGAGGTCGCGGGTCGTCTCGCCCCGCTGGTCGGCGCGAACACGCTGATGCGCTCGCACGGCGGCCTCGGACTGCTGATGTCGGGCGTTCCCGGCACCCGCCCCGCGACCGTGACCGTGATCGGCGGCGGTGTCGCCGGCGCGAACGCCGCCGTGATCGCCGCGGGCATGGGCGCGGATGTGACGATCTTCGACACGAACATCGCGCGACTGCGGTATCTGGACGACTTCTTCGGCGGCCGGGTGAAGACGGCGGCGTCGAACCCGCTCGACCTGCGCCGCGCCGTCGTGAACTCGGACCTCGTCATCGGATCCGTGCTGATCCCCGGGGCCAAGGCGCCGAAGCTCGTGACGAACGACATGGTCGCCGAGATGCGCCCGGGCAGCGTGCTCGTGGACATCGCGGTGGACCAGGGCGGCTGCTTCGAGGACACCCACCCGACAACGCACGACGACCCCACGTTCCGCGTGCACGACACGGTGTTCTACTGCGTGGCGAACATGCCGGGCGCTGTGCCGAACACGTCCACCTCGGCGCTGACGAATGCGACGCTGCCGTACGTCCGCCAGATCGCGGGTCGCGGCTGGCAGGCGGCGCTGCGCGCCGACGTCGCGCTGGCCGGTGGTCTGAACGTGACCGGCGGGAAGATCGCGAACGCCGGAGTGTCCACCGCGCACGATCTGCCCCTCACGCCGCTGGACGAGCTGCTGAGCTGACGTCGCCCCGCGGGGCGGGAAGGATCACCCGGGACGGACGCCCGTCCCTGTCGATGGTCCACGCCCGCCCCGCGTACGGCGCAGCGTACGGCGGCAACTCGCGCACGCCGGCGAGCATACGCAGCTCCCGGGCCGCCTCGGCGAGCACGAGGACCTCGCCTCCGCGGACGATCCGCTGCCACAGGGCGTACTGCCGCTGCCAGGCCTCCCCGTCGCCGATCAGCAGGACCAGGCCCGGCATCTCCCGGTCGCCGGTCGCTCCGAGCTGCCCCGCAGGGCCGGCGGCACCGTCCGCGCGGATCCGCCTTGATTCGGTCGTCTCACCGCGTCGGTCGACTCCCTCCGGGAGGATCACGGGCGCGCCGTCGACCAGTACCTGCACGGCCGCACGGCCGAAGCGCGCGGCGAGCGTCTCCGCCGTCCGCGCGGGCGCCGTGCTCACCACTCCGACGAGCATCGCGTGCGGCTCCCACAGCGGCGTCGCCGCGGGCATCGCCGTCCCCTCGTTCGGCGTCGGAAGGGACGCTCCCCCGTCGGCCACGGCCTCCGGCAGCGCGAACTGCACCTCGACGCCGCCGAGTCGCGCGCGTCCGGGGAGCCGGTCGGGGTCATAGGAGCCGGGGTCCCCGCCGGCGGTGAGGTGCTCCGTGCGGCTCGCGGTGCGCAGCAGGGCGCGCTCCGGCAGCAGATCGGCGATCGCCGACAGCTGTCCGGTGCATCGTGATGCGCTGAGCAGCACCGTGCTTCCGTGTTCGGCGGCACGACGGACGGCCCGCTGCAGCCGCTCCGCCCAGGCAGAGGCGTACTCGGGCGGGAACGCGGCCAGGTGCCGGTCCACATCGTCGATCGCCAGCAGAGGCGGCACCGGGCGACTGCCGTCCGCGATCCCATCGATCAGCGACCACGCCTGTTCCGGGTCCGGTCCCAGCAGAACCCCGTCGGCCACCTGCACCGCCGCGGCCCGCAGCACACTGCTCTTCCCGGATCCCGGTCCTCCGAACACGGCGAGCCCGCGATCCACACCGATGCGGAGCGTGCGCACCACCTGCTGTTGACGCTCCGGTTCGTCCGCGAGCCCCAGCGTGATCTCCCCCGGCCGAACGGCGCCGAGGTCCATGCGCTGCAGCCGCGCCGGCAGGGCGGGCTGCCAGGGGCTCTGCGCCCGCGGGGAGTCACGCCAGCTCGCCGCGATCGCGGCGAGCTCCTGGGCACCGGTCCGCGCGACGCGGAACGCCGCGGGTGCCGCGTCCTGGGGGCGGCGGAGATAGGCGAGTCCGCGCCCCGCGGCATCGCCGGGCAGTCCCGCCGCCGCATCGCTGCCGATCATGATCCTGCTGTCGGCCGGATCAGTGACGCGCAGGGCGATCCGCAGCGGGCAGTTCGCGGCCAGCGCGTCGCGGATGACCCCGGTCGCGCGCTGCGTGCCGAGGATGAGGTGCATGCCGAGGGCGCGACCGCGCGCGGCGATGTCCGTGAACACCGCCGCCAGATCGGGGTGCTCCTGCAGCAGGGCCGCGAACTCGTCCACGACGATCACCAACCGGCCGAGCGCCCCCCCGCTCTCGAGGACGCTGCGGGCGCCCGTCTTCGCGAGGACGCCCTCCCTGCGCCGGACCTCGGCGCGGAGGCTCCGCACGCCGCGATCCGCCCCCTCGGCGTCGAGATCCGTGATGACTGCGGCGACATGCGGCAGCACCCTCAGCCGCTCGAAGGCTGTGCCGCCCTTGAAGTCGGCGAGCACGAAGCTCACCTGGTCCGCCGAATGCGCGGCGGCGAGCGCCGAGACCCAGGTCACCAGGAGCTCGCTCTTGCCCGCACCGGTGACGCCGGTGACGAGCGCATGCGGCCCGTCCGCGACGAGGTCCGGAATCACCGGCCCTTCCGCGTCCCGCCCGAGCGCCGCTCGCAGGCCCTCGCGCAGCACGGGGTCCGATCCGGCGGTGACGCTGTCCGCGCCGACGGCGTCGACAGCGGACGGAAGCACGTCCTGCAGCGCCACCGCAGCCGGAATCGCCGCCTCTTGACCCTGCTCCCGGATCAGAATCTGCACGATCGCCTCGGCCTGTTCGCGCGAGATCCCTTCGGCGGCGCACTCGCGCGTCCCCTCCGCGGTGCGCAGCCGTGCGGATCCGGGTTCCATGACGTCGAGCACAGCGTGGTAGCCCACCGGTGGTGGCGCCCCCGGGCCGAGAAGGCAGAGCCGCGGGCCGGATGGAGCGCTCCGCTGGCTGCCGAGATGCACGATGCCGGCGTCGTGCGGGGCGAAGCGGGCCTGGGGCAGTCCGTCCAGCCCGAGCGCGGCGACGGCGTCTCCCTCGAGGCGGAAAGCCCCGACGGCGTGCCGCAGGCACAGTTGCAGCACAAGGGCTCTGGCCACGGCTGCGACGATCGGCCCGGATCCTCGCACGCATACGCCGTCGGACAGACGCACCGGCACCGGCACTCCCGACACGACGCCGTGCAGGGCTCGGAAGGCATCGGCGCGTCCACCGGTGCCGCTGAACCGCAGCGGCGAAGGTCCGTCGCCTCGCCCGACCGCGATGTCGACCGCATCCGCGAGAGCGAGGGGACGCGTCGGCGGATCCATGAGGCAGGCGGCGAGATCCGGAGTCCCGCGCAGCCGACGGGCCCTCTCCTGCGTCTCGCGAGCGCCCACGACCTGCTCGACCTGCGCCCAGGCCTCCGCCTCCTCGCCCCGCGCGACGCGGGCGGCGCGGCGCCGCTGACGCAGGCCGTCCAGGAACGAGCCGAGGATCATGACCGGCCCGAGTGCCGCGAAGCAGAGGGACAGCGGCGAGCCGGTGACCGCGAAGAGCACGACTCCGGACACCACCGGCACCGCCGCGGCGAGCAACGGGAGCGAACCGCGCTGCGGGGGTACGGCGACGACGGGGAGGACGATCGTCTCGGCGGGATCCATTCCGCCATCCCATCGCGCACCGTCCCGGCGCGGGGAGCGCTCAGCGCAACCGGTGCACTACTCGACGGCGATCGGCACTGTGGAGGAGGATCCGCCGTCGGCCGAGGTGCGGCTCACGTCCACGACGATGACGGTCACGTTGTCGCGCCCGCCGTTCTCCAGCGCGGCGGCGAGCATCGCATCGACCGCGCCTCCGGCGGTGGGGTTGAGGCCCAGGAAGTGCTGGATCCCGTAGTCGGTGAGCTCCTTGGTGAGCCCGTCCGAGCAGATCACGAACCGATCGCCGTCCTGCACACTGAACTCGCGGTAATCCGGCGGCAGCGCCTCGCTGACCCCGACGGCGCGGGTGATCACGTTGCTGTACGGATGCCCTTCGGCCTCCTCGGGGCTGAGCCGGCCGGCCGTGATGAGCTCCTGCACGACGGAGTGATCCGTCGTGACCTGGCTGAGGGCGCCGTCGCGCAGCAGGTACACCCGGGAGTCGCCGATGTTCAGCGAGATCCAGCGGGCGTCGTCGCCGACGACGGTGAAGAAGACGCCGGTCAGCGTCGTCCCCGTGCCTTCGTCGGTGGTGTCCGGGTGCGCCGTGATGTCCTGCACCGCGGCGACCAGGGCGGTCTCGATGGTCTCGGTCGTGATCTCTCCGGCCGCAACGGCCTCCTCGAGGCGCACGATCGTGCGCTGACTCGCGATCTCACCGCCCGCGTGACCCCCCATGCCGTCCGCCACCACGAACAGGGGGAACTCGGCGAGGAGGGAATCCTGATTGTTCTCGCGGCGGCGACCGGTGTCCGTCGCGCCGGCCCAGGTCAGGACGACCGTGTCGCCGGACGCCAGCGCGACCTCGCGCTCGTGCGAAACCTGGCTCATCGCGGTCCTCCGCATCCTCGTGCGATCGGAACGACCGCTGAAATCTCACACATCGTAATGGATCCCTGGCGCCGACACGCGGCTCAGAGCGCCGGATCCGTGGGCAGCGGGAACAGGGCGTCGATCGCGGCGACGTCCTCCGCGGTGGGATTCCAGGCCGCGCCCGCGCGGGCGTTCGCCTCGACCTGCTCGGCGGAGGTGGCCCCGGCGATCACCGAGGCGACCCCGGGCTGCGCGAGCAGCCAGCCGAAAGTCGCTTCGAGCATCGTGAGGCCGCGCTCGTCGCAGAAGGCGCGATAGGCGTCCAGCGCGTCCCAGGGCGCGTCCTCCCAGAGATGCGACCTGGTGCGCATGATCCGGCTCTGCGACGGTCCGCCGTCGCGGGTGAACTTGCCCGTGAGCAGTCCGTTGTGCAACGGGAAGAAGGGGAAGAACCCGAGTCCGAAGCGGTTGACGGCGGGCAGCACCTCGCGCTCGGCCGCGCGGGACAGCAGCGAATACTGGTTCTGCGACGAGATGAAACGCGCGCTCCTCGTCGCGGTCAGCTCCGCCTCCGCGATCTGCCAGCCGGTGAAGTTGGAGTGGCCGAAGTAGCGGATCTTGCCCTCGCGGACGAGCTCGTCCAGGGCGTCCAGCGTCTCCTCGATCGGGGTGAGCGGATCCGGCCAGTGCAGCTGGTACAGGTCGATCCAGTCGGTGCGCAGGCGACGCAGGGACTCCTCGACGGCCTTGCGCACGTAGCGACGTGAGCCGAGGCCTGCGGGGAAGTCGTATCCCATGTCGGCGGACGCGTAGCCGAACTTGGTCGCGAGCACGACCCGATCGCGTCGACCGTCGAGCGCCTCGCCCATCAGGCTCTCGCTGAGACCGGGATCCTTGCCGTAGATGTCCGCCGTGTCGAGGAACGTCACGCCGTGGTCGATCGCCGCGTCCAGCACCTGGACGGTGCCCTGCAGCGTCTCGGTCGCCGTTCCCGCTCGTCCGAAGTTGTTGCATCCGAGTCCCACGGCGGAGACCAGGAGCCCGGACGATCCGACACGACGTTCAGCGCTCATGCTTCCAAACTACAGGCCGACTCGCGATGCGGATGCCGGGCATGCGGGAAGCCCCGGCCGAAAGACCGAGGCTTCCCACATCGCCGTGCAGTCCGAGGACCACGGCATCAGGACGGCGTCACGCCGGGGGCTGCTCGCCGTTCTCCGGGGCGGCGTCCGGCGCAGCGGCCGGCGGTGCCGGAGGTGCGGGCGGAGCCGGAGGCGCGGCCGGGACGTCCGGTGCGGCCACCGGCGGAGCTGCCGGCGGCTGGAAGGTCGGCTGCGGTGCCTGCGGCGCCGGCGGCTGGAAGCCCTGCTGCGGCTGCTCGGGCTGGGCGCCCGGCTGGCCGAACTGCGGAGCCTGGGGCGCGGCGGGCTGGCCGTAGCCCGGCTGCTGCGGCGGGGCGTAGCCCTGCGCGGCCGGCGGCTGGTAGCCCTGCGGGGCGCCGTAGCCTGCGGCCGGGGCCGCGGCGGACGGCTGCACGGGGATGCCCTGCCACACCGTGCGGTCGCCGAAGAAGCCGTTGCCGGCCCAGGAGGCGGGGGCGATGTTCGGGTTCCAGCGCGACTTGTCGAAGGCGTTGATGCCGAGCCAGATCAGGCTGAGGAAGAAGTACAGCACGGCCCAGCCGGCGCTCTTCTGCAGCTTGAGACCCACGCGCCACGCCGCGATCGTCAGCAGCACCACCGACGCGAGGCCGGTCAGGTAGTTGAGGATCGGGATCAGCGAGGCAGCCATCAGGATCAGGATGAGCCAGGGCGACATGTCACCGAGCTTGACGAAGATCATCTGGTTGTAGACGGGCACCCATGCCCGCCACTTGCCCTGCACGCCCGCCTTTTCGAAGATCTTCATGAGGAAGAGCGAGCCGAGGACGTAGACGATGACGATCGCGATGAAGGCGAACAGGAATGTGATGCCGATGATCGCTGCACTGGCTGCGGAATCGTATCCGTAGTCGTTCATGTGTTCCTCCCGGGAACAGGTTGAGATGCATATGCATCGAGGAGCGCTCCTGGGAAACAGCTGAGCGCTTCGACGCGAAACACCCTACCCTGTCCGAGTGCCGCACTCACGAACTATTTGCGGGCAGTCGGCTGATCCGTCACGAGTTCGAGGATGCCGTGCTCGCCCGTCTCCTGCAGCCGCACGCCCGCGCGGCCGGCCCAGTTCAGAAGCGTGCGACGCGATCCGATCTTCGGCCGCTCGGTCGCTAGGCGACGCACCAGATCGCCCTTGGCGTGCTTGTTGAAGTGGTTCAGCGCCTTGCCCTGCTCCGTGACCACGCGAACGTACGCGGACGGCAGCTCCGCCGGAACCGGCCCCAGGTCCGCGTAGGCCTCGGAGCGCAGGTCCAGCACGAAGGAGGGCGCCGCGACCGCGAGCTGCACCGCCACAGCGTCCGCCCACAGTCTCCGCAGCGGAGGCAGGCCCGGCACGGATGCGCCGGCGCCGAGCCGGTAGGACGGGATCGGATCCAGAGCGCCGACCGGTCCGAAGGGCGCGCTGTGCACGAGCACGTGCGCCCCCAGCCAGCGCCGCGCGTAGCCGTCGAGCGTCGCGGCATCGAGCGCGTCGTACAGCACTCCCGTGTAGCGGTCCACGGCGGGCATCACCGCGGCGGTCCGCAGCCCTGCATTGTCGAGCAGGGCCTCGGCGAGCTGCTTGTCGCTGAGCTTGAGCACCCGGCGTGTCGCCTCCGCGTCGGCGGCCAGCGCCACGAGCGCGTCACGTACCTGCTCGCGCTGCGGCAGCAGTCCCGGCAGCGCCCATCCGGCAGGCTCCGCAGGTGAGCTCTTCCCTCCGGGCCGCTTGGTCTCGCTCGGCGGCAGCAGGATCATCATGCGCACGACTCCTCAGACGGGTGGGGACGCGCAAGCGCCGGACCCCCGAGGGGATCCGGCGCTTGCGTGAGTGGTTCGATCAGGCGACGAGCGCCGCGTTGCCCGCGACGATCGTCAGGGCGTCGCCCTCCATCGAGACGAAGCCGTCCCGGGCGCTGGCGAGCACCTTGGTGCCGTCCAGCTGGGTGATGCGGACCTGGCCCTCTGCGAGGATGGCCAGCACCGGCTCGTGTCCGGCCATGAAGCCGAGCTCGCCCTCGACGGTCTTCGCGACGACGAGGCTGGCCTCACCGGTCCAGACCTCCGCGTCGGCGGAGACGAGGCTGACGTGCAGCGCCATGATCAGGCGTTCTCCTTCTGGATGCGCGCCCAGTTCTCCTCGACGTCCGAGAGGCCGCCCACGTTGAAGAAGGCCTGCTCGGCGACATGGTCCATGTCTCCGCGGCAGATCGCGTCGAACGACTCGATGGTCTCCTTGAGCGGAACCGTGGAGCCCTCGACACCGGTGAACTTCTTCGCCATGTAGGTGTTCTGGGAGAGGAACTGCTGGATGCGGCGGGCGCGTGCGACGACGATCTTGTCCTCTTCGGAGAGCTCGTCGACGCCGAGGATCGCGATGATCTCCTGCAGCTCCTTGTTCTTCTGGAGGATCTGCTTGACCGTGGTGGCCACGCGGTAGTGGTCCTCGCCCAGGTAGCGGGGGTCCATGATCCGGGAGGTCGAGGTCAGCGGGTCGATCGCCGGGTACAGACCCTTCGATGCGATCTCGCGCGAGAGCTCGGTGGTCGCGTCGAGGTGCGCGAACGTCGTGGCGGGGGCCGGGTCGGTGTAGTCGTCGGCCGGCACGTAGATCGCCTGCAGCGAGGTGATCGAGTGACCACGGGTCGAGGTGATGCGCTCCTGGAGCACACCCATCTCATCGGCGAGGTTGGGCTGGTAGCCCACGGCGGACGGCATGCGGCCGAGCAGCGTGGAGACCTCGGATCCGGCCTGCGTGAAGCGGAAGATGTTGTCGATGAAGAGCAGCACGTCCTGCTTCTGCACATCGCGGAAGTACTCCGCCATGGTCAGGGCGGACAGGGCGACGCGCAGACGCGTCCCCGGCGGCTCGTCCATCTGGCCGAAGACGAGGGCGGTCTTGTCGAAGACGCCCGCCTCCTCCATCTCTGCGATGAGGTCGTTGCCCTCACGCGTACGCTCGCCGACACCGGCGAACACCGACACGCCACCGTGATCCTGCGCGACGCGCTGGATCATCTCCTGGATGAGGACGGTCTTGCCGACGCCCGCGCCGCCGAACAGGCCGATCTTCCCACCCTGCACGTACGGCGTGAGGAGGTCGATCGACTTGATGCCGGTCTCGAACATCGTGGTCTTCGACTCGAGCTGGTCGAAGTTCGGGGCCTTGCGGTGGATCGGCCAGCGCTCGGTGATCTCGATCTGCTCGCCGGGCTCGACGTTCAGGACCTCGCCGATCACGTTGAAGACCTTGCCCTTGGTGACGTCGCCGACGGGGACCGAGATGGCCTCGCCGGTGTCGCGCACCTCCTGGCCGCGGACCATGCCGTCGGTGGGCTTGAGCGAGATGGCGCGGACGAGGTCATCGCCGAGGTGCTGCGCGACCTCGAGCGTGATCTCCGTCGACTCCTCGCCGATGGTGATCGTCGTCTTGAGTGCGTTGTAGATGTCGGGGATCGAGTCGTGCGGGAACTCGATGTCGACGACCGGGCCGGTGACGCGAGCAACGCGGCCGACGACCGTCGTAGCGGTGGCAGTCATATTTCGTCTCTCTCCTGAGGGTCTTACTTGCTCGACGCCAGCGCGTCGGCGCCGCCGACGATCTCGGCGATCTGCTGCGTGATCTCCGCCTGGCGCGCGTTGTTGCGCAGGCGGGTGTAGTCGGTGATGAGCTTGTCGGCGTTGTCGCTGGCCGACTTCATCGCCTTCTGCGTCGCGGCCTGCTTGGCGGCGGACGACTGCAGGAGGGCGTTGAAGACGCGGCTCTGGATGTACACCGGCAGGATCGCGTCGAGCACCGTCGCCGCATCCGGCTCGAACTCGTACAGCGGGTAGACGGCGCTCGAGGCGTCGGCCTCGTCCGCCTCCGCGATCTCCAGCGGAAGCAGGCGCACCGTCTCGGGCGACTGCGTCATCATGCTGACGAAGCGGTTGTACACGAGGTGGATCTCATCGACGCCGCCCTGCTCGCCCCCGCGCTCGAACGCCTCCAGCAGAGCGGCGGAGATGGCCTCCGCCGTGTGGAACGACGGCGTGTCGGTGTCGCCGGTCCACTCCGCGGCAGCCTCGAGGCGCCGGAACTGGAAGTAGCCGACAGCCTTGCGGCCGACGAGGTAGAACACCGGCTCGCGTCCTTCCGAACGCAGGAGCTCGGCGAGCTCCATGCCCTCGCGCAGGATCTGCGAGTTGAACGCGCCGGCCAGACCCCGGTCGCTCGAGAAGATCACGACGGCGGAGCGGCGGATCGTCTCGGGCTCACGGGTGAGCGGGTGGTCGACGTTGGAGTGCGTCGCGACGGCGGACACGGCCCTCGTCACGGCTCGCGCGAAGGGCGAGGACGCGTTGACGCGCGCCATCGCCTTCTGGATGCGCGAAGCCGCGATGAGTTCCATCGCCTTCGTGATCTTCTTGGTCGTCTGAGCAGAAGAGATCTTCTGCTTGTAGACCCTGAGTTGTGCGCCCATAGCTCTGAGAATCCCCCGCGATTACGCGCGGCGGCCCTTGACGATCTTCTCCTGGTTCACGTCGTCGACGTCCGCGGCGCTGTGCTCCTCGTGACCGGGAGCGCTGATGCCGTGGCCGGTGCCGCCCTGGAACTCGAGGAGGAAGGCATCGGTGGCCTTCTCCAGCTCCGCAACCGTGTCGTCATCGAGGACGTTCGTCTCGCGGAGGGTGTCGAGCACCTTGGTGTTGCGACGCAGGTGATCCAGCAGCTCGCGCTCGAAGCGCAGCACGTCCTCGACCTCGATCGAGTCGAGCTTGCCCTTGGTGCCGGCCCAGATCGAGACGACCTGCTCCTCGACCGGGTACGGCGAGTACTGCGGCTGCTTGAGCAGCTCGGTCAGGCGCGCACCACGAGCCAGCTGACGGCGCGAAGCCTGGTCGAGGTCGGACGCGAACATCGCGAAGGCCTCGAGCGAGCGGTACTGCGCGAGCTCGAGCTTCAGCGTTCCGGAGACCTTCTTGATCGACTTGACCTGGGCGTCACCGCCGACGCGGGACACCGAGATGCCCACGTCGACCGCCGGACGCTGGTTCGCGTTGAACAGGTCGGACTGCAGGAAGATCTGGCCGTCGGTGATCGAGATCACGTTGGTCGGGATGTACGCCGAGACGTCGTTGGCCTTGGTCTCGATGATGGGCAGACCCGTCATCGAACCGGCGCCGAGCTCGTCGGACAGCTTCGCGCAGCGCTCCAGCAGACGGGAGTGCAGGTAGAAGACGTCGCCCGGGTAGGCCTCGCGGCCCGGCGGACGGCGGAGCAGCAGCGACACGGCACGGTAGGCCTCGGCCTGCTTCGACAGGTCGTCGAAGATGATCAGGACGTGCTTGCCGCCGTACATCCAGTGCTGGCCGATGGCCGAGCCGGTGTAGGGGGCGAGGTACTTGAAGCCCGCCGGGTCGGACGCCGGGGCGGCGACGATGGTGGTGTACTCCAGGGCGCCGGCCTCTTCCAGCGCGCCCTTGACGGAGGCGATGGTCGAGCCCTTCTGGCCGATCGCGACGTAGATGCAGCGGACCTGCTTGTTGACGTCGCCGGACTCCCAGTTGGCCTTCTGGTTGATGATCGTGTCGATCGCGATCGCGGTCTTGCCGGTCTGGCGGTCGCCGATGATCAGCTGACGCTGGCCGCGGCCGACCGGGATCATCGCATCGATGGCCTTGATGCCGGTCTGCATCGGCTCGTGCACGCTCTTGCGCTGCATGACGCCGGGCGCCTGCAGCTCGAGCTCGCGGATGCCCTCGGTCGCGATCTCGCCGAGACCGTCGATCGGGTTGCCGAGCGGGTCGACGACGCGACCGAGGTAGCCGTCGCCGACCGGCACGGAGAGCACCTCACCGGTGCGGGTGACCTCCTGGCCGGCCTCGACACCGGCGAAGTCGCCGAGGACGACCACACCGATCTCGTGCTCGTCCAGGTTCAGCGCGAGACCCTTGGTGCCGTCGGCGAAGGTCACGAGCTCGTTCGCCATGACGCCGGGCAGGCCCTCGACGTGCGCGATGCCATCCGCTGCGTCGATGACGGTGCCGACCTCGGTCGCCGTGCCGGACGTCGGCTCGTACGCGGCGACGAAGTCCTTCAGCGCGTCACGGATGACGTCGGGGCTGATCGAAAGTTCTGCCATTGTCTTCCCTTTGTGTTCGGGGTGCGCGGCTTCCCGCGCGAAGTCGTGTTTCAGCCCGCGAGCTTCTGCCGGAGATCGGCGAGGCGGGCGGCGATGCTGCCGTCGATGACGTCGTCCGCGACCTGCACGCGCAGGCCTCCGACGACGGAGGAGTCGAGCACCTCGTTCAGCGCGATCTGGCGACCGTAGCGACCGGCCAGCACCGTGCGGAGACGGTCGCGCTGAGCGGCGCTGAGCGGTGCCGCGGTGTGCACCGTCGCGACGATCCGATCGCGCTGCGAGGAGACGATCCGCATGGCGCGGCCGAGCAGCCGGCGCACGCGCCGCCCACGCGGCTCGCGCACCAGGGAGGTGACGATCAGCGCGGTCGCAGGATGCACACGGGTGTCGATGAGCTTCTGCACGAGTGCCGCCTTGGCCGCTCCCCCGCCCATGCGACTGCCCAGGGCCAGCTCGAGGTCGGAGTTGTCGGCCACCAGGCGCGACACCGAGAACAGCTCGCCCTCGATGTCCGCGTCCGGGGCGGCGATCGCCACGGCGCGCACGGCCAGCTCCTCGACGCCCTCGACGAGGTCGGCGGAGGAGGACCAGCGCTGCGACACGACCGTGCCGAGCACGCTCTGCGCGGCGGCGGAGGCACCGGCGAAGACGCGCGACGCGAGCGCCGCGCGGGCGTCGGCCGGGGCGGACGCATCGGCGAGCGCGCCGCTCAGCGCGGTCGACTCACCGATCAGACGCGACGCGGAGAACAGGTCTCCGGCGACGTCGAGGGTGATCGGCTGCGCGGCGGTCAGAGCGCTGCTCGACGCCTCGAGGGCCTGAGCGGTCGCGCTGCCCATTACTTCGCCGCCTCGGAGGCTTCGAGGTCCGCCAGGAAGCGGTCCACGACAGCCGTCGCGCGTGCGTCGTCGGAGAGGGTCTCGCCGACCACGCCACCGGCGAGGTCGAGAGCGAGGCCGCCGACCTCACTGCGCAGCGAGACGAACGCCGTCTGACGCTCGGCCTCGATCTGCGCGTGGGCGGCCGTGGTCAGACGCGCGGCCTCGACGGCAGCGGTCTCCTTCGCCTCGGCGACGATCTTCTTGCCGTCCTCGCGGGCGGTCTCGCGGATCGCGCCGGCCTCGGTGCGTGCCTCTGCGAGCTGGCGGGTGTACTCCTCCAGCGCGGCCTCGGCCTGCTTCTGAGCCTCGTCCGCCTTCGCGATGTTGCCCTCGATGGCTGCAGAGCGCTCGTCGAGCATCTTCGTGAAGCGCGGGAGGGCGACCTTCCACACGACGAGGAGGATCACGACGAACCACAGAGCAGACCAGACCAGGTCGTACCATGCGGGCAGGAGCGGGTTGTGCGCCTCACCCTCGGCCGCGAGGTTCGTGACAAGAGCGTTCAGCATCCTGTCTCCTTCGGGACTCGGGGGCGGATTACGGGAAGGGGATGAAGCCGACGGCGATGCCGACGAACGCGAGCGCCTCGGTGAAGGCGATGCCGATCCACATCAGAACCTGCAGGCGACCGGCCAGCTCGGGCTGACGGGCGACACCCTCGATCGTCTTGCCGACGACGATGCCCACGCCGATGGCCGGGCCGATGGCGGCGAGGCCGTAGCCGATCGTCGCGAGGTTGCCGTTGACTGCTGCGAGAACCGTAGTAGCGTCCACGGGTTTTTCCTTTCGTTGTGGGCGGCAGGTTCGCCGCCCGCAGGGGTTGTCAGTGCTCTTCTGCGACCGCGAGCTGGATGTAGACCGCGGTGAGGACGGTGAAGACGTAGGCCTGGAGGACGGCGACCAGGATCTCGAAGACCGAGAAGGCGCCGCCGAAGGCGAGGGTTCCCACACCGAGCGCGGCCCAGCCGCCGCCCGCCGTGAAGAAGAAGAACGCGGTGGCCGAGTAGCACAGCACCAGCAGCATGTGGCCGACGACCATGTTCATCAGAAGTCGCAGGGTGAGCGTCACCGGGCGGACGATGAAGGTCGAGATGAACTCGATCGGCGTGACGATGATGTACACCGGCCACGGCACGCCTGCGGGGAACAGTGCGTTCTTGAAGAAGTTCTTCGGACTCTTCTTGATGCCGGCGTAGATGAACGTGACGTAGCTGATCACGGCGAGCAGCAGCGGGACGCCGATGATGCTCGTGCCGGCGATGTTGAGTCCGGGGATGATGCCCGTGATGTTCATGAACAGCGTCATGAAGAAGATCGTGGTGAGCAGCGGCAGGAAGCGGTCGCCGTCCTTGCGGCCGAGCAGGTCGTGCGCGATGCCGCCGCGGACGAAGCCGAGGCCCATCTCGACGACGCTCTGGAAACGGCCGGGGACGATCTTCATCCGGCGGGTGCCGAGCACCAGGATCAGCACGACCGCGACGACCGACACGAACTGGACCAGGTGGATCCGGTGGATCGGGACGCCGAAGGCGTTGAAGAGGATCTCGGGGAAGAACTCGTCCATCGACGGGCCGTGGAAACCGCTGTCGTTGGCCAGTCGAGGAATCATGGTCGCAGCAAGATTAAACAGCGCGGGCTCCAGCTTCGGGGCACCGGGGGCTACCGGGGCGTCGGTCGATGTGCTTCACAGCGCAGCGCTCGCGTGACGAGCGGGCTCGGATCCCAGCCTATCAGACGTGTGAGTTGCCTGAATCCGCGTCATGATCCTGCCCAGAGGCACTACGCTCCCCTGCCGACGGCGCGACGTCCTCGGGCGCGACGGTCGGAAGCGAGGCGTCGCTGACGACCGGGAGCCGCATCTTCAGGAACACCGCCGCGTCGATCGCGAGCGAGACCAGCACCCCCGCGAGGAGCGCCCAGAAGAACACGACCGGCTCCAGCCAGGGCTGCCCGCGGAGCACCAGGATGAGCACGAAGAACAGCCCGAGCTTGAGGAACCAGCCGCCCATCACGATCGCGAAGAACAGCTGCACGTACAGCTCCTGGCCGAACCAGCGATTCGCGATGAGGATGCTGGCTGCGGTGATCGCCCCGAAGAGAACGGCGATGAGGGCGCCGATCAGGCCGCTCCACACGCCGGGGGCACCCTTGAGCACTCCTCCGATGATCCCGGCGACGATCGCGAGCACGACGGCGGCGATCCCCGACGCGATGAGCGCCGTGCGCAGGACGGGAGTGCTGGTGACGGGGCTCGCGGAGCTCATTTCGTTTCCTTCTGGATGGCGCGCGGGCGCGACGGGATGAGGGTGACGACGAGGCACGCCGCGGCCCCGACGACGCCGAAGACCACACCGGCCGCGTACTCGCCGTACCAGCCCTCGCGCGACCCGATGTACATCAGCAGCACGGCGATCGAGATGATCGCGGTCCACGCGTAGAAGATGAGCACGGCGTCGCGGCCGCGGTGGCCGAGGTCGAGCATGCGGTGATGCAGGTGCTTGCGGTCCGGCGAGAACGGCGACTTGCCCGCGCCCATGCGGCGCAGCACCGCCAGGCCGAAGTCGAGCAGCGGCAGCAGCACCACCACGACGGGCAGCAGGATCGGGATGAACGCTCCGAGCAGCTGGGAGCGTCCGATCTGCGCGTTGGTGAGAACGGCGGGATTCAGCTGGCCGGTGATGGCGACGGCGCTGGTCGCCATGAGAAGGCCGATGACGAGGGCGCCGGAGTCGCCCATGAACAGCTTCGCGGGGTTCCAGTTCATCGGCAGGAACCCGATGCACGCGCCGATCAGCACCGCCGCGATGAACGGGGCGAGGCTGAAGTAGCTCGACTGACCGATGTCGCGGGCGATGATGTACGAGTAGGCGAAGAACACGCCGTTCGCGATGAGGCACACTCCCGCGACCAGTCCGTCGAGGCCGTCGATGAAGTTCACCGCGTTCATGACGATGACGATCGCGAACATGGTGATCACGATGCTCAGCCAATTGGATCCGATCACGGGCTCCGCGAGCGGGAGCGAGGCGATCTGCAGACCGCCCACGATCGTGACCAGGCCCGCGGCCAGGAACTGCGCGCCGAGCTTGATCATCCAGTCCAGATCCCAGAGATCATCGATGACGCCGACGACCGCGATGAGCACGACGGCGCCCAGCACCGACCACATGGTCTGCGGCTGCGCCCAGATGATGTGGAAGAACGGGCTGGCCGCGCTCGCGGCGAAGGCCGCCAGGATGCCGAGCAGCATCGCCACTCCCCCCAGGCGCGGCGTCGGCGTCGTGTGCACATCGCGCTCGCGGATGCCGGGGTACAGCTTGAAGCGCAGGCTCAGCTGCCACACCGCCCACGAACAGGCCAGGGTCACGGCCGCCGTGAGGATCACGGTGAACAGGTACTGCTTCACGGGTCGCTCTCCTCCGCCGGGATCAGGGCTGCTCGTCGAGCAGGTCCCCGAGCACGCGGACGAGTTCCTCGCGCGAGACAGCGCCCTCGCGGAGCACGCGCACCTTCGCGTCCTCGCCACCGGGGCGCACGAGCGACGTCGCGTCGATGATCGTGGAGGCCACGCCCTTCGCCGCCGGTCCCGCGTCGAGGTAGACCTCGATGCTGTCGCCGAGCATGCCCCTGGCCTGCTCGACCTCGACGGCGGCCGGCTCTCCCGTGAGGTTCGCACTGGAGACCGCGAGCGGACCCGTCTCCTCGAGCAGCGCGAGCGCAACCCTGTGGTCCGGCATCCGCACGGCCACCGTGCCATGGGTCTCGCCGAGGTCCCAGACCAGGGATTGCTGCGCGGGCAGCACGATCGTGAGTCCGCCGGGCCAGAACTCGTCGACCAGACGCTGCACGGGCTCGGGCACGGACTCGACGAGCGCGGCCAGGGTGGCGGTGCTGCCGACCAGGACGGGCGGCGGCTGCTGACGCCCTCGCCCCTTCGCGTCGAGCAGGCGCTGCACGGCGGCGGGGCTGAAGGCGTCGGCGCCCACGCCGTACACGGTGTCGGTGGGGAGCACGACCAGCTCGCCGCGGCCGATGGCCAGACGGGCCTGGCGCATACCGGTGAGGATCTGATCCGCGTCGCGGCTATCGAAGAGGGAGGACATGACCGGCCCAGTCTACGGGGCGCGGCACCGTGCGCCCTGAGCAGGCATGCGAGTCGCCCGCGGTCGGCCTCCCGCCCCTGTCGGCGATCGCGGCCGATCGGTGATCCTGTTACGGCCGGATGGCCGTCGTCGCTCGGTCGCGCCGGGTCAGATCCTGGTGCGTCGCCATGGCGCGCCAGCCGTCCGCGGCGAGGAGCTCACGGATGGCCGTGCCCTGTACCTCGGCGTGCTCGAGCACGAGCGTGCCGCCGGAGTGCAGCAGCGCCCAGGCGCGGCGGCTGATCGCGCGCACCACGTCCAGCCCGTCGGGGCCGCCGTACAGCGCGAGCGCCGGGTCGTGCAGGCGCACCTCGGGGTCGCGCGGGATCGCGTCGTCCGGCACGTACGGAGGGTTGGAGATGACCACGTCGACCGTGCCGTCCAGCTCCCCCAGTTCCGACCGGAGATCGCCGAGCACGAGAGAGAGGTTCTCCTGGCCCGCCGTGTTCCGCAGCGCCCAGACGTGCGCCTCGGGCGAGAGCTCGACTGCATGCACCTGCGCGTGCGGCACCTCTGTCGCGAGGGCGAGGGCTATGGCTCCGGATCCGGTGCACAGGTCCACGCCGATCGGCACCGGCGAGGCCGCCGCGAGCAGCGCATCGATCGCGAACTGCGCGACGATCTCGGTCTCCGGCCTCGGCACGAACACGCCGGGCCCCACGGCCAGCTCGAGATGGCGGAAGGGCGCCGTGCCGGTGAGGTGCTGAAGCGGCTCGCGTGCCGCGCGGCGCGTCACCAGCGCGTCCAGCGCCGCCTCGTCCTCAGAGCTCAGCGCATCCCCGCGGATCGTCGCGGCCTGCACGCCGCCGCGGCCGAGCCCCAGGACATGTCCGGCGAGGAGCTCGGCGTCGACGGCGGGATCCGGGACGCCGGCGTCGCCGAGCATCGTGGCGGCACGGCGGAGGGCATCGGAGAGCGGCACGGGCATAGACGTCCAGCGTAATGCGGCCGTCACATTCACCGGGCCCACACCCCGCCGTCCTAGGCTGTGCTCGATCGTGTCCCCGTCGGAAGCGGGATGGGGTCGTCGCAACCGCGAAGAAGTGCGTCCATCGAAAGGTCCCTCATGGCAGGCATCCACTCCGACATCACCAGCACGTTCGGCAACACCCCGCTCGTCAAGCTGAACCACGTGACCGAGGGCCTCGGCGCCACGGTGCTGGTCAAGCTCGAGTCGTTCAACCCGGCCTCGAGCGTCAAGGACCGCATCGGCATCGCCATCGTCGACGCCGCGGAGGCCTCCGGCGAGCTGAAGCCCGGCGGAACGATCGTCGAGGCGACGAGCGGCAACACCGGCATCGCGCTGGCGATGGTGGGCGCCGCGCGCGGCTACCGCGTGATCCTGACGATGCCCGCATCGATGTCGAAGGAGCGCCGGGTCCTGCTGAAGGCGTTCGGTGCCGAGCTCGTGCTCACCGACCCGACGCTCGGCATGAAGGGCGCGATCGAGAAGCTGCAGGAGATCATCGCCGAGACCCCCGGAGCCGTCTGGGCGCGCCAGTTCGAGAACGCCGCGAACCCGCAGATCCACCGGGAGACCACCGCGCAGGAGATCCTGCGCGACACCGACGGCAACGTCGACGTCTTCGTCGCGGGCATCGGGACCGGAGGCACGATCACGGGCACCGGTCAGGCGCTCAAGGCGGCCAACCCCGACGTCAAGGTGATCGCCGTCGAGCCGACCGACTCCCCGCTGCTCAGTGAGGGCCACCCCGGACCGGCGAAGATCCAGGGCATCGGCCCGAACTTCGTCCCCGCGATCCTGGACCGCGAGGTCATCGACGAGATCATCACGGCCGGTTTCGACGAGTCGCTCACCACCGCCCGCGACCTCGCGGCGAAGGAGGGCCTGCTGGTCGGCATCTCCGCCGGCGCCGCCGTGGCCCAGGCGCTGAAGGTCGCCGCCCGCCCCGAGAACGCGGGCAAGACCATCGTCGTGATCGCCCCGGACACCGGCGAGCGCTACCTGTCCACGGCCCTCTTCGAGGACCTGCGCGAGGACTGATGCCGCACTCTGGCATGTCGTGGGTCGGGCGGATGCGCGAGGACATCGCATCCGCCCGGCTCCGTGACCCCGCCGCACGCGGCGGAATCGAGATCGCCCTGCTCTACCCCGGTCTGCACGCCATCTGGGCGCACCGCGTGAATCACGCCCTGTGGACGCGCGGGCTGCGCTTCCCGGCGCGGATGGGCTCGCAGGTCGCCCGCTGGCTCACCGGCGTGGAGATCCACCCCGGAGCCACGATCGGCCGCCGCTTCTTCATCGACCACGGCATGGGGGTCGTGATCGGCGAGACCGCAGAGGTCGGCGACGACGTGATGCTGTATCACGGGGTCACCCTCGGCGGGCGCACCCGCGACGCGGGCAAACGCCACCCCACGCTCCAGGACGGCGTCGTGGTCGGCGCGGGAGCGAAGATCCTCGGCCCTGTCGTCATCGGCGCCCGCTCCGCCATCGGCGCGAACGCCGTCGTGACGAAGGACGCCCCGGCCGACTCCGTTCTGACCGGCGTCCCCGCCCGGGCGCGGCCTCGTCTCGAGGGAGAGAGCACCGCCCGGATCCTGTCCGTGCCGGACTACTCGATCTGAGCGGATCAGCGCTTCTTGGCCGCAGCCTTCAGAGCGGCGGCCTCGCGCACCTCGCGCTTGATCAGCAGCAGCGGCAGCACGACCGTGCACAGCGCCGTGATGATCCAGACGACGACGGGTCCGAGGATCCAGCCGAGCGCGTCGGTGATCCGCAGGCCGCCGATCGGCAGCAGCACGACGATGAGCAGAGCCACGAAGGTGGAGATGATGCCGATCCCGCCCAGCAGCGCGGGAGCGTAGCGGTTGGCCATGGACGTGATCCACGGCGCGAGCAGGCTCTGCAGCACCGTGAAGATGAGCACGCACAGCACGAAACCCCACCACTTGCTCCACTCGATGGTGAAGCCCGTCAGCAGCAGATCGGCCACGATGAGGCCGAGCGCCGACGACGCCAGGAAGATCAGGGTGCGTGTGAAGAAGAGGCCCATGGCCGGAGCATAGCGCGGCCCAGGTGCGCGCCCTGCTCACGCCGCGTACTGTCGGGGGCATGCGCTGGGTGCTCCATGTGGACCTCGACCAGTTCATCGCGGCCGTCGAGGTGCTGCGCCGCCCCGAACTGGCCGGCCTCCCGGTCATCGTGGGCGGCCGAGGGGATCCCACCGAGCGCGCGGTCGTGTCCACGGCCTCGTACGAGGCGCGCGCGTTCGGTGTCGGCTCGGGCATGCCGCTGCGAATCGCCGCCAGGAAGGTGCCGGACGCAGTGATCCTGCCCGTCGACGCCCCCGCCTACCTCGCCGCGTCGGCGGAGGTGATGGAGGAACTGCGCGCCCAGCCCGGCGCAGTGGTGCAGGTCCTGGGCTGGGACGAGGCCTTCGTCGGCGTCGACACGGACGATCCCGAGGCGTACGCGCGCCATCTGCAGCAGGCGATCCTGGACCGCACGCGGCTGCACTGCAGCGTCGGCATCGGCGACACGCTCGTGCGGGCCAAGATCGCGACCGGCTTCGGCAAGCCTCGGGGCGTGTTCCGCCTCACCGCCGAGAACTGGGACGAGGTGATGGGCGCGCGAGCTGTGATCGAGCTGTGGGGAGTCGGATCCAAGGTCTCGAAGCGCCTGCTCACCCTCGGCATCCGCACCGTGGCACAGCTCGCCGCGGCCGGCGAGGACGAGCTCATCTCCGAGTTCGGCCCGCGGATGGGGCTCTGGTACCGGGAGCTCGGACAGGGCGGGAGGTCGGCCGTCGTCGACGACACGCCCTGGGTCCCGCGCGGCCACAGCCGCGAGACGACCTACCAGACCGACCTCTCCGAACGGGCCGAGATCGAGCGCGCGGCCCTGGCGCTGCTCGATCAGGTGCTCGACGACGTCGCCGAAGACGGACGCGGCGTCATCGGCCTCGGACTCAAGGTGCGGTACGTCCCGTTCACGACGAAGACGTTCACGAAGCGGATCCCGGAGACCGCCGACCGCGGCATCGTCCGCGAGAGGGCGCAGGAGCTCATCGCCCGGATCGCCCCGGATCGCGCGGTGCGGCTGCTGGGCATGCGCGCGGAGATGGCGCTGCCGGACGACACCCGGGAAGGACGCACTCCGACACGCGGAGCGTGGTGACCACCCTGTGCCTCGTCGCCGCCGACCGCGCCCGCGCGGACGGCAACCGCGTCGGCTCCCCGATCAGGCCGCGCGCTCGGTCCCGACCGCGACCTCCTGCGGGCGCAGGACGAGATTGCCGACCTTGCGACCGGAGTCGACGCGCGCGTGCGCCTCGGCGAGGCGATCGAGCGGAAGCGTCTCGTCGATGACGACGCGCAGCTCCCCCGATCCGACCAGGTCGAGCAGCGTCGCGAAGTCCTCGGCCCGCTCCGGGGCGGTCCCGGTCTTCACCGGGCCGCGCGCGGTGATCATCTCGCCGAGGCTCGCGACGGCGAGCAGCAGCCGTCCCCCCTCGGCGAGGAGCGACCGGCCGGACTTCGGGTTCAGCGCGCCGACCGTGTCGAACACGACGTCGAAGCGCTCGCCGCGATCCGCGAGCGATCCGATCGGATCGACCCGGTAGTCGATGACCCGGTCGGCGCCGAGCGCGGAGACGAGCCCGGCGTTTCGCGCGCTCGTCATGGCGGTGACCTGCGCTCCGAAATGCTTCGCGAGCTGCACCGCATTCGTGCCGACCGCGCCGGAGGCGCCGATGACCAGCACGTGCTCGCCCGCTCGCACCGCGGCCTTGTCCCTCAGATAGTGCAGCGCCGTCGTACCGCCGAAGAGCACCCCGGCCGCATCGTCGAACGAGATCCCACCGGGGATGCGCACGAGCCGGGAGACGGAGACCGCGGCGAGTTCGGCGTGCGCACCCATGCGCGCGCCCGCCATCCCGCAGACGCGTTCTCCGACGGCGAGCCCGGATGCCGTTGTCTCACCGTCCGCTCGCCCCGCGCCGGCGGCGTCCGCGCCGAGCGCCTCGACCACCCCGGCGAAGACGATTCCGAGCACCGCGACCCGAGGACCCTTCACGCCGAGCGCGAGCCTGCCCGGCAGAGCGAACCCGCGCGGGAAGCGCGCGCCGCGGATGCGGGCGTCGCCCGAGTTCACGGTCGCCGCCATCACCCGGACGAGGGCCTCGCCGCGACCGGCGACCGGATCGGCCACCGTCGCGATCCGCACGACCGACGGAGGCCCATATCCTTCCACCACACCTGCGCGCATTCTGTCCCCTTACGCCTGTAAGTCCGTGACCGCCACGATAGCCTTACACTCGTAAGGGCGCAAGTGTCGCCCGGAACGGAGCCGGCATGACCCCGCGCACACCGCTCAGCCGCGAGCGCATCGTCGATGCCGCGATCGAGGTGGCGGACGACGGCGGTCTCGTCGCCGTGAGCATGCGCAGCGTCGCCAGAGCCCTCGGCGCTGAGGCGATGTCGTTGTACCACCACGTCTCCGGCAAGGAGGAGCTGCTCGACCTGCTCGCCGATGCGGCGTTCACGCAGATCCCGCTGCCGGAGATCGGCACGCCGTGGCGCACGGCGATGACCTCCCGCGCCCAGGCCATGCGCGACGTGCTCAAGAGGCACTCGTGGGCGCTCACGCTGCTCGAGTCACGGGCGAATCCCGGCGAGGTGGTGATGCGCCACCACGACCGGGTGCTCGGGCTGTTGCGCCGGGACGGCTTCGATCTCGCGCTGGCGGCCCACGCCTACTCCGCGCTCGACGCCTACATCTACGGTTTCGTGCTGACCGAGGTCAGTCTGCCGTTCGCGCCCGACACGGGACCTGACGCCTTCGCGGAGGGGCTGGAGCTGCCCGCGGCCGAGTACCCGCACCTCGCCGAGATGCTCGACCAGATGGTCCTCGGACACGACTATCGCTACGGCGACGAGTTCGACTACGGCCTCGGTCTCGTGCTCGACCAGCTCGAGCTGCGGCTGGCAGCCCAGGACTGACAAGGCGGAAGCCGGCGCAATCGCGGAAACGTCCTGCGCCGAACGACTCGGCGCAGGACGTTCGGAGAGCCCGCCGACGAGCGCTATCGCCCGGCCCGGGCGAGCAGGCGCGCACGCTCGTCAGGAGCCGACGCCACCGCGGCCGCCGCCGCCGCCATGCCATAGGCGGCGTCCAGGATCGCCGCGTCCGCCTCGGCAGTCGCGCAGGCCGCCGCGAACTCCGCCGTGTGGTGCACGGCCCCTGCCACCTCGAACCCGATCATCGGGTGGATGCTGGGCACGATGTGCGACACGTTGCCCATGTCGGTCGAACCGACGGCAGGCCCATCGACCTCGATGCGGCGGCCGATCCCGACCAGCGCATCGGCGTAGGCGCGGGACAGCCCTGCATCCTGACGGAGATCCGCGAACGCGTGACCCACCGGCTCGATCGTGAGCGAGCACCCGGTGGCCAGCGCCCCGGCCTCGTAGCAGCGGCGCACCCGATCCCAGAGCGCGTCCAGCTGCTCCTTGCGGGGCGCTCGCAGCTCCACCCGGGCGGTCGCGCGAGCCGGGATGACGTTCGGCGCCGTTCCGCCGTCGACCACGATCGACGACATGACGATGTCATTCGGCAGCTGCTGCCGGGCGAGCGCCGTCGCCGTCTGGGCGATCACGATCGCGTCCAGCGCATTCACGCCCTCGGTCGGGGCTGCGGCGGCATGCGCACCGCGCCCGTGGAACGTCATGTCCCAGCACCCGAGCGCCAACGAGGACGCACCGACGTTATCCTCGCCCGAGGCATGCGCCATCATCGCGATCGCGGCGCCATCGAAGAACCCGGCGTCGATCAGGTCGATCTTCCCTCCCCAGGATTCCTCGGCAGGCGTGCCCAGCACGAGCACGGTGATGTCGAGCTCGTCGGCGAGAGGTGCGAGCGCGAGCGCGGCGCCGACCGCGGAGGCCGCATTCACGTTGTGCCCGCACCCGTGACCGATCTCGGGCAGCGCGTCGTACTCGACGCACACCGCCACGACGAAGTCACCGGTTCCGGCGGTGGCGGCGAAAGCCGTCGGCTGCTCCGGCTGTGCGCCGTCGAAGGCGAAGCCGGCCTCGCGCAGCGCCTCCCGCACCCGCTCCGCCGCGCGGAACTCGTCGCCGCCGAGCTCGGGATCGGCGTGGATCGCATGGCTCAGATCGAGGAGCACGTCGCGGTGCGCCTCCACGGATGCCCGCAGGTCGTCACGGGCTGCGGTCAGGGACGGAGTGGTCATGCGTTCGCCTCCAGAGCCGTCTTGCGGGGGTACCTCAACGCGACGACGCCGGCCAGGGCGGCTGCCACCAGCAGCGTCAGCCAGATGGCGAGGACGCCGCCGAGGGAGATGTGGCCATCGGCCGCCACGAACGCCGTCGAGATGAGCTTGACCGCCGCGGCGCCGATCGCGACCCCGACGGAAAGTGCCAGCTCGTTCAGGCCCGCTGCGGTCGCGGTCTCGTCCACCGGAACGCCCTCGACGCTGAGTGTGCGCGTCGCCGCCTGGTAGGCGCCGATACCCAGGTAGAACACGCTGAACCCGACGATGTAGCCGGCGATGGTGCCGTGCAATGCGGCCATGAGCGCGAAGCCGAGTGCGAGCAGCGCGGCCGCGGTGAACAGCGCGGCCCGCTCGCCGACGCGCCGCATGAAAGGCGGCAGCGCCAACGACGAGGCGAACGCGAGCACCGAGCACGCGGCCAGGATGATCGCGATGTGCAGCGGGTTCATGCCGAAGCCGTACGAGGTGATCGCGGCGTCCGAGTGAAGGAAGATGCCGTTGGTTCCGAAGTAGCTGATCGAGGCGAAGCCGAACAGGAATGTGACGACCGTGACGATGCGCACCCGCGGGATCGACAGCATCCGCAGGTCGATGAATCGCGTGGCGTCCGCGCGGCGGTCCAGGCGCCACCACAGCGCCAGCAGGGCGATCCCGCCGATGCCCGTGATGAGGGTGAGCGGGGAGGCCCATCCCCAATCACCTCCCATCGACATCGCCGTGACGAAGCCGATGAGCCCGAGCGTGCACGACGCCAGAGGCAGCACGGCGAGGGGTTCACGAGTGCCCTCGAGTCCCTTCGGCAGGAAGAGGGATGCCACGAGCGCGATGACCGCGAACGGCACGGCGACCCAGAAGCCGAGGGTCGGGCGCTGCGCGCCGACGACACCGGCGAGGAGGCCGCCGAGCCCGACGGTGATCATCAGCGTCGCGATCATGGCACCCACGCCGCTGCGGGTCGCCGCGGCATCCGTTGCACGCAGGATTCCCATCATCAGCGGGATGAAACCGACCACGCAGGTGAGCATGACGACGCCGATCGTGACGGTCGCCAGCGTCGGCCACAGCGCCATGAGGAACACGCCGAGCGCGACGACGGCGGCAGTGATGCGCAGGACGAGACGGCAGCCCAGGCTGTCACCCAGGCGCGAGATGATCGGCGTCATCACCGCGAATGCGACGGACGAGATGAGGAACAGCCCGTTGATGGTCGGATCGTCGATCTTCAGCTCGGGTCCGAGCGCGGGCAGGATCGGGTTGATGTAGCCCTGGGTGATGCCGGAGAGCGCCTCGATGAGCGCCATCGCGACGATGACGCCGACGATCGGCGCGACGGTGCGCGACCGCGCGGTGGCGGGAGAAGGGGCGGATGACATGGCACGGAGTCCTTCGTTGGAACATCGGGTACGGTCCACGTCTTCGCGGACGACGCCCACCGTATTTTTCGCGGACGTGGTTCATGCCAGAATGCAGCAATCAGACAGATTGGCGTTCAGAATGCCGGAAACCACCGAACCCTCGGAGATCGATCTTGCGCTGCTCGGCGCGCTCGAGATCAACCCGCGAGCCGACTGGACGGCGATCGGCGCGGCACTGGATCTGTCCGCCACCACCGTCGCGCGACGGTGGGCAGTTCTCCGCGCGGCCGGCGACGCGTGGGTGACGCCGTCTCCCGGCCACCTGTTCGTCGCCGAGGCGGGATGCGCGTTCGCGTATCTCGCGATCGATCCAGCACACCTCGAGACGGCGATCGCCGTGCTGGCCGCCTGCCCCACCTTCGCGACGATCTCGCGCGTCACCGGCGAGTACGACCTCATGCTCGACTGCTTCGGCGCTTCTCTGCCCTCGCTGCTCGAGGACATCGGCGCGGCACTGGCCGCCGTACCCGGCATCCTCCGCAAGGAGATCCTGGTCGCGACCCGCCTGCACCGGCACGGAACCCAGTGGCGGTCGGGGACCATCGCGCCCGCCCAGGCGCGCACGCTCCAGCAGGAGCGCACGGCATCGGCCGGACGCCGCCAGGTCGAGGTGCAGCTGGTGGAGGCGCTCACCCGCGACGGGCGCTTGACATGGGAGCAGTTGGGCGCGGTGCTCGAACGATCGGCGCAGACCGCACGGCGCCACACGACCAGCCTGCTCAGCCGAGGCATCCTGACGCTGCGGTGCGACAGGGCACGCCGCTACGACTCGTCACGACGCGAGGCGTCGTTCATCATGAGCGTTCCCGCGCCCCGCCTCGAGGAGGCCGCGCGGTTCTTCGCCGAACAGCCCTCGTGCCGCCTCAGTGTCGAGGTCTTCGGCTCCGCCAACCTCGCCGCGACGCTGTGGGTGCAGGATCTGGTGGAGCTGCAGCGGATCGAGGTGGCTCTGATGTCGCGCATCCCCGAGGTCGCGGTGCGTCAGCGCACACTCTCGATGCGCACCGACAAGCGCCTCGGACACGTGCTCGATCACGAGGGCCGCAGCGTCGCCGTCGTGCCGATGGTGTTCCCGTCGTAAGCCGGCACCAGTGAGTGCCGCAGGGCGAGCGGGACGCTGCGCCCGCGGAGCAGGCGGCCGATCACGAGAACCCGCTCGGCTCAGCCCTCGGCGCCGAGGGCGGCGAGCCTGGCCTCCTCGTCCGCGTGGATCGCGGATTCGATGAGCGGCTCGAGCGCGCCGTCCATCACCTGGTCGAGGTTGTAGGCCTTGAAGCCGGTACGGTGATCCGCGATCCGGTTCTCGGGGAAGTTGTACGTGCGGATCCGCTCGGAGCGGTCCATGCCACGGATCTGCGAGCGACGCGCGTCCGAGGCCGCAGCGTCGAGCTCCTCCTGCTGCTTGGCGAGCAGGCGGGCGCGCAGCACGCGCATGGCCGCCTCGCGGTTCTGCAACTGCGACTTCTCGTTCTGCATGGAGACGACGATCCCGCTCGGCACGTGCGTGATGCGCACCGCGGAGTCGGTCGTGTTCACGGACTGCCCGCCGGGGCCCGAGGAGCGGAACACGTCGATCTTGAGGTCGTTCTGGTTGATCGCGATCTCGTCGGGCTCGTCGACCTCGGGGAACACCAGCACGCCCGTCGTGGACGTGTGGATGCGCCCCTGCGACTCGGTCGCCGGGACGCGCTGCACCCGGTGCACGCCGCCCTCGTACTTGAGGTGCGCCCAGACGCCCTGCGAGGGATCGGTCGAGGATCCCTTGATCGCGACCTGCACGTCCTTGTAGCCGCCGAGATCCGACTCGGTGCGCTCCAGCAGCTCGGTCTTCCAGCCCTTCGAGGCGGCGTACTGCACGTACATGCGCAGCAGATCGGCGGCGAAGAGGGCGGACTCTGCTCCGCCCTCCCCCGCCTTGATCTCCATGATCACGTCGCGCGCGTCGTCCGGATCCCGAGGGATCAGCAGGCGCCGGAGCTTCTCCTGCGCGACCTGCAGCCCCTCCTCCATGCCGGGGATCTCCGCCGCGATGGACTCGTCCTCGCGGGCGAACTCGCGGGCGGTGTCGAGATCCTCGCCGGCGGAGATCCAGTCGTCATGCGCCTTCACGATGCGGCTGAGCTCGGCGTAGCGGCGGTTGACCCGCTTCGCCCGTGCGGCGTCGGCGTGCACCTCGGGGTCGGAGAGCTCCTTCTCCACCCTGCGGTGCTCGTCGCGCAGCGACTCGACCTGCTCGAACATGACGACCGGATCCCTCCCGGATGAGGCAGCGTTCAGGCTGCGCGGATCAGCGGATGCTGTTCTCGGAGGCGTGGCTGTGGCCGGTGCCGGAGGCCGGCTTGCCGAGCTGCGCGTTCTGCATCTGCAGCAGGAACTCGACGTTCGAGTCGGTCTCCTTGAGCTTGCCGAGGACGACCTCGAGGGCCTGCTGCGGGTCGAGCCCGGCGAGGGCGCGGCGCAGCTTCCAGGTGATCTTGACCTCGTCGGGGCTCAGCAGCATCTCCTCGCGGCGGGTCGAGGACGCGTTGACGTCCACGGCCGGGAAGATCCGCTTGTCGGCCAGCGCGCGGCTCAGGCGCAGCTCGCTGTTGCCGGTGCCCTTGAACTCCTCGAAGATGACCTCGTCCATCTTGGATCCGGTCTCCACCAGCGCGGTGGCGAGGATCGTGAGGGATCCGCCGTTCTCGATGTTGCGCGCGGCTCCGAAGAAGCGCTTCGGCGGGTACAGCGCCGAAGCGTCCACGCCACCGGTGAGCACGCGACCGGATGCGGGAGCCGAGATGTTGTACGCGCGGCCGAGGCGGGTGATCGAGTCGAGCAGCACGACCACGTCGCGGCCCAGTTCGACGAGGCGCTTGGCGCGCTCGATCGCGAGCTCGGCGACCGTGGTGTGGTCCTCGGCCGGGCGGTCGAAGGTCGAGGCGATGACCTCGCCCTTCACCGTGCGCTGCATGTCGGTGACCTCTTCGGGGCGCTCGTCGACGAGCACGACCATGAGGTGCACCTCGGGGTTGTTCTGCGCGATCGCATTGGCGATCTGCTGCAGCACGATCGTCTTGCCCGCCTTCGGGGGCGCGACGATGAGGCCGCGCTGGCCCTTGCCGATCGGGGCGACCAGGTCGATGATGCGCTGCGTGAGCTTCTCCGGCGCCGTCTCCAGGCGCAGACGCTCCTGCGGGTAGAGCGGCGTGAGAGCGGAGAACTCGACGCGGTTCGCGGCGTCGTCGGTGCTCAGTCCGTTGACCGAGTCGACCTTCACCAGCGCGTTGTACTTCTGGCGGCCCTGCTGCTCGCCCTCGCGCGGCTGCTTGATCGCTCCGACGACCGCGTCGCCCTTGCGCAGGTTGTACTTCTTGACCTGGCCGAGCGAGACGTACACGTCGCTGGGGCCGGACAGGTAGCCCGTGGTGCGCACGAACGCGTAGTTGTCGAGCACATCGAGGATGCCGGCGATCGGGATGAGGACGTCGTCCTCGCCGATCTCGGTCTCGAACTCGTCGACGTTCTGGTTCTGGCCGCCGCGTCGCTTGTTGCGCTGGCGACCGCGGGCGCTGCCGCCGTCCTCATCGATGTCCTGGGCGCCACCGCGGCCGCCCTGACCGCCCTGGTTGTTGTTCTGGCCGTTGTTGTTCTGGCCGTTGCCCTGGCCGCTGCTCTGGCCGTCCTGGCCGCCGTTGCGGTTGCGGCTGCGCGAGCGGGACCGGCTGCGGCTGCGGCTGGTCGTCTCCTCGCCTCCGTCCGCAGCGGTCTCGGCGGGCTGCGCGTCGGCGGGCGCCGGCTCGGCAGGCACCTCCTTGGCGGCGGGCTCGGATGCGGCCTCGGCCGGTGCCGCGTCGCCGGACTCCGCCGGGGCGTCCTCGGTCTTCTTCGCACGGCTGCGGCGCGGGGCCTTCGCCTTCGGGGCCTCCTCGGCGGGGGCCTCGACGACGGGTGCGGCCTCGGCAGCGGGGGCGGCGTCGGCGCCGCCCGTCTCTGCGGGGGCCTCCTCAGCCTTCTTCGCGCGGCTGCGGCGCGGAGCCTTCGCCTTCGGGGCCTCCTCGGCCGCCGCCTCGGCGGCGGGCGCCTCAGCAGCGGAGGGCGCGGTCTCGGCGGCCTCGGCAGCCTTCGCGGCAGCGGTGGCGGTGGTCGCACGGCGCGGAGCGCGCTTGCGCGGGGCCTTGGGAGCGTCCTGGGCGGACGCCTGCTCGGGCTGCGACGTCGATTCGACGCGTGCCGAGGTTTCGATCTGGGTCTCGGAGATGGTCTCCACGAGTACTCCTCTTGTAAGTCGTGGGAAATTCGACGCGCACACGGCAGATGCCGGGGCGCGACCGCACGATCATGCCGAGAACAGGCTGTCCCCTGCATGCCACCCGGAGAACACGCCCTCAGAGAGCTCGGTGACCGGCTCATGGTGCGGTTTCGGGTGCTGTGCGGTTGACGCGGGAAGTGCGTCGCGGGTCGGGATCACGATTGTGACGAAGAACCCTCCGCTCGTTCCCTCACTGTACCACCTCGCACATCGACGGCGACCATCTGCGGGATCCACGGAGTGTCCGTGACAGCGTCCGCGATCCGCACCGCCTCGAGGCGGCTGCCGGGCCCGTCGCACAGCACGAGCACGCTGGGGCCGGCGCCGGAGACGACCGCCGCGAACCCTTCCGCGCGCAGGGCGCGCACGAGCCGGTTCGTCTCCGGCATCGCGGGCGCGCGGTAGTCCTGGTGCAGGCGGTCGTCGGTGGCGTCCAGCAGCACGTCGGGGCTCTGCGTGAGCGCGGCGATGAGCAGCGCGGAGCGGGAGACGTTGAACACCGCGTCCTCGCTGGGCACCTGCTCGGGCTGCAGGCTGCGCGCCGCCTTGGTGGACATCGTGTAGCCGGGCACCAGCACCAGCGGCGAGACGCCGCGATGCACGAGCAGCTTCTTGTGCTGCGGTCCGCGCTCGGCCGTCCACGCGATCGTCAGACCGCCGAACAGTGCCGGCGCGACGTTGTCCGGGTGCCCCTCGAGCTCCGTCGCGAGGCGCAGCAGCGCGGCGTCGTCGAGCTCGACGACTCCCGCCAGCAGTCCCTGCGCGGCCAGCACGCCCGCGGCGACCGCGGCGCCGGAGGAGCCGAGGCCCCGCCCGTGCGGTACGCCGTTGCGCGCCACGAGACGGATGCCGGGCATCGTGACGCCCGCATCGGCGAAGACGTGCGCGATCGATCGGACGACGAGGTTGGACGCGTCGCGCGCGATCTCCTCGGCGCCGGATCCGGAGACCTCGACCTCGATCAGTCCCGGCTCGAGGGCCGTGACCTCGAGCTCGTCGTACATGCTGAGCGCGAGGCCCAGGGTGTCGAACCCCGGACCGAGGTTGGCGCTCGTGGCGGGGACGCGCACCTCGACGGTGCGCCCCGGCATCGGGCCGCTGGCAGCGTTCACCGTCACTCCCCCTCGACCCGCAGCACCGACACCACACGGGTGACGGCGTCGCTGTCGGCCAGGCGGGCGACGGTGTCGCTGAGCGCCTGCTCGGTGGCGCGGTGGGTGCCGATCACGATGCGGGCGGTGCTGCTCTGCTCGCCTCGCTCGATGGTCTGCAGCGCAGTCGCGATGGAGACGCCGTGGTCGCTGAGTATTCCGGCCACGGTCGCGAGCACGCCCGTGACGTCGGCGACCTCGATGGTGATCTGGTAGCGCGTGGTGATGTGTCCGAACGGCGCGATCGGCAGGCTCTGCCGGGCCGACTCCCCCACGCCGACGCCGCCGGCGATGTGCCGGCGTGCGGCCGAGACGACATCGCCGAGCACGGCCGACGCGGTCTGCACGCCGCCCGCCCCCGCACCATAGAACATGAGCGGACCGGCGGCCTCGGCCTCCACGAACACGGCGTTGTTGCCGCCGTGCACGCTCGCCATCGGATGCTCGCGGTCGATCAGCGCCGGGTACACGCGCACCGAGACCGCGTCGCCGCCGTTCTCGGAGAGGCGCTCGCAGACCGCGAGCAGCTTGATCACGTAGCCCGCGCGGCGGGCGTCCGCGATCATGTCGGCGGTGACGGATTCGATGCCCTGGCGGTGCACGTCATCGATCGAGACCTGCGTGTGGAAGGCGAGGCTGGCCAGGATCGCGGCCTTCTGCGCTGCGTCGTACCCCTCGAGGTCGAGTGTGGGATCCGCCTCCAGATAGCCGAGGTCGGTGGCGATCCGCTGCGCCTCCTCGGCGCTCAGGCCCTGACGGTCCATGGAATCGAGGATGTAGTTCGTGCTTCCGTTGACGATGCCGAAGATCCGCTTGATCCGGTCGCCGGCGAGCGAGTCGCGCAGCGGACGGATGATCGGGATCGCCGCGGCCACAGCCGCCTCGTACGACACGGAGGCGCCGACCTGGTCCGCGGCCTCGAAGATCTCCGCGCCGTGCGTGGCCAGCAGCGCCTTGTTGCCGGTGACGACGTCGGCCCCGCTGCGCAGCGCCTGCAGCACGTAGCCGCGCGCGGGCTCGATCCCGCCCATGAGCTCGATGACGATGTCCGCGCTCTGGATCAGGGCCTCGGCGTCGGTCGTGAGCAGCTCCCGCGGCAGCTCCGCGTCGCGCGGGGCATCGACGTCGCGGACCAGGATCCCCGCGAGCTCGAGCTGCGCGCCGCTGCGCTCGGCGAGATCGCCCTGGTGCTCCAGGAGCAGGCGCGCGACCTGCGATCCCACGGATCCTGCCCCGAGCAGGGCGACGCGGAGGGGGCGGCGGGTGCCGTCGAGTTCCGTCATGCTTCTCCTTCTCCGGTGCGCGCACCGGTGCGCTCCTTCGTCCGCGGAGCGGCGATGCCGGCATCCCTGGAGAGGAGGTCGTCGAGGGTCTCCCCCCGCACGATCACCCGCGCGTGGCCGTCGCGCACGGCGACGACCGCGGGACGCGGGGTGTGGTTGTAGTTGCTGGACAGCGCGTGACAGTACGCGCCGGTCGCCGGCACCGCGAGCAGGTCGCCCGGGGTGACGTCGGAGGGGAGGTACTCGTGATCGACGACGATGTCCCCCGATTCGCAGTGCGAGCCCACGACCCGCGCGAGCGCGGGCGCTCCCGTGCCTTCGCGCGACGCGATGCGCGCCGAGTACTGGGAGCCGTACAGTGCGGGGCGCGCGTTGTCGCTCATGCCGCCGTCGACGCTCACGTAGAGGCGTTCTCCGCGGTCCCCGAGCGAGACCGCCTTAGTGGTTCCGACCTCGTACAGGGTCACCCCCGCCTGTCCGACGACGGCGCGCCCCGGCTCGAACGCGAGCGTCGGGATCGGGATGCCGCGCACCTCGCACTCGCGGGCGACCGCCTCGACGATGGCGGTGGCGAGCTCCTCGATCGGCGTCGGATCGTCGGCGGCGGTGTAGGCGATGCCGAAGCCGCCGCCGAGGTTGAGCAGGGGCAGCTCCCCGCCCTCGCGCAGCTCGGCGTGCAGCTCGACGACCCGCGACGCGGACTCGGCGAAGCCGGCGGATCCGAAGATCTGCGATCCGATGTGGCAGTGCAGACCGCGCAGCCTCAGGCTGGGGATCTCACGGATCCGCTCGACCAGCGCGGGCGCCGCCTCCAGCGGGGTGCCGAACTTCTGGTCCTCGTGCGCGGTGGCGAGGAAGTCGTGGGTCTCCGCGTGCACGCCGCTGTTCACCCGCAGCAGCACACGCTGTACGTACCCGTCCGCACCGGTGCCGCTGCTCTCGGCGCTGCGGCGCTCGGCGATCGCACCGAGGCGCTCGATCTCGATCGCGGAGTCCAGGATGATCGTGCCGACGCCGACCTCGACGGCGCGCTCCAACTCGGCGACGCTCTTGTTGTTGCCGTGGAAGCCGATCCGGGACGGCTTGACACCCGCGGCCAGGGCGATCTCGAGCTCTCCCCCGCTGCAGACGTCGACGCGCAGGCCCTCCTGGGTGACCCAGCGGGCGACCTCGGTGCTGAGGAACGCCTTGCCGGCGTAGTACACGCGCGCCTTGGTGCCGTGGGCGGCAGCCGCAATGTCGAACGCGCTCTTGATCCGGGCGGCGTGCGCGCGGACCTCGGCCTCGTCGAGCACGTAGAGCGGGGTGCCGAAACGGGCACGCAGCTCTGCAACACCCACTCCGCCCAGCTCCAGCTCTCCGTCGGCGTCACGCCGCGCGGAGACCGGCCACACCCCCGGGGCGAGATCGTTCGGATCGGCCGGTTCCTTCAGCCAGTCCGGGGCGAGCGCGTCGTCGGGCGATGCGGAAAGCACAGGGCACCAATCGTCGTGTGTGTCTCGGATATTCGAGCCCGGCCCAGAGCGTGCCGAGTTCTGAGAATTCTAAGGCACCGCGTCGGCCGGGCCCGACGGGTGTGACGCCGCGGGGCGCTCGGACAAGTCGTCTGATTGGATGGCCGGATGCGCGGATTCCATCACGTCGAGCTCTGGGTGCAGGACGTCACACGTTCCGCCCCCGGATGGGACTGGCTGCTCGGACGGATCGGCTTCGCACCGGCGGAGTCCTGGACTGAGGGCCGCTCGTGGCGGAACGGAGACGCCTACCTCACGATCTGCTCGGCCCCTGCCCTGCACGGAACCGGCCACGACCGCCGGCTGCCCGGCCTGAACCACCTGGCCTTCCACGGCGGGTCCCGGAGCGACGTCGACCGGCTGATGGCCGCGGCACCGCAGCACGGCTGGAGCGCCTTGTACGTCGACCGGTACCCGCATGCCGGCGGGCCGGATCACTACGCGGGGTGGCTTGAGAACAGTGAAGGATTCAAGGTCGAGGTCGTCGCGGAATCCTGAACGGGCCCCTCGTCACGGGCTTTCGAACCGGCATCCGCCTCTCGCTACGCTCGGAGGATGGGCACCATGACCGCCTCCGAGCGCACTCCGGCGCAGAAGCCCTGGCTGCCGCGCACGATCGACGCGCTGCTGGGCCGCGTGCTCCGCTGGCGCGTCACACGCGCCTGGCTGCTGTACTCCGAGAAGCACGGGCCGTCCCTGGCCGACGGCATCACCTACCGCGCGCTGTTCAGCCTGTTCGCCGCCGTCCTGTTGGGGTTCTCGGCCGCGGGGCTGTGGCTCACGGGCAATCCCGAGGCCCTCGCCGCTCTCGTCCGGACCGTGGACGCCGCTGTCCCGGGGCTGGTCGGCCACGGCGGCCTCATCGATCCGAACAGGATCGCCGCACCCGCCGGACTGTCCGTCGCGGGTGTCGTCTCGCTCGCGGGACTCGTCGGCGCGGCACTCGGCGCGATCGGGTCGCTGCGCATCGCGCTGCGCATCCTCGCCGGCGCGCTCGCCGACGACGTGCAGTGGTACTGGGTGATCGCTCGCAACCTCGGGCTTGCGCTCGGCATCGGAGTCGGCTTCGCTCTGAGCGCCGCTGCCACGGTGGTCGGCTCGGTCGGCCTGGACCAGATCGCGGAGCTGCTGGGCCTCCGGCACTCGCCCGCGACCGCGTGGATCGAGCGGATCCTGTCGCTCGTCGTCGTGTTCGCGCTCGACACCGCGCTCATCGCCGCGCTGTTCGCGGTGCTCTCCGGAGTGCGCGCGGGCGCCCGCACTCTCTGGGCGGGGTCTGCGCTCGGCGGCCTCGGTCTTCTCGTACTGCAGCAGTTATCCACGCTCTTCGTCGGCGGAGCCGCGTCGAACCCGCTGCTCGCCTCCTTCGCGGCGCTGATCGCGTTGCTGCTGTGGCTGAACCTGTCCGCGCAGGTCGTGCTGCTCGCGAGCGCGTGGATCATCACCGGCGTCGAGGATGCGGAGGACAGGGCGACCGGCAGGCCTCGGTCGTTCGCCGAGCGGCGCCTGGACCGGGCCGAGCGGCTGCTGACCGCGACCACGGCCGAGCGCGACGCAGCGCGCGAGCAGGTCACGACGGAGCACGCCGGATCCTGACTGCTACGACGCGGGACAGGTCCCGTTCTCGAGCAGCTTCGGGTCGGTCGTGATCGCACTGTCCGCGGAGAAGGTCGCCACCAGCGCACCGGCATCCACGCGAAGTCCGCTCAGGTGCACGCCCGCCGGCAGCCGGTCGGCGATGCAGAGCTTCTGCGTCGCGAACAAGGGCTTCAGTGCCGCCCCGAACGGGGTCGATGCGATGGTGTCGGGATCGACGGTGAGCGCGCCGATCGTCGCCGAGGTCGGCGTGAAGGTGAGCTCGCCGCCCGCAGCCCCCGGGGTCAGCGCGAGCGCGAGCGGCACGGTGGCGCCGAAGAGCTTGACGGATCCGGTCGCCTTGACGTCCTCTCCGTCCAGCGTCACGGACTCGATCGGCGTGGATCCGGCAGCCGCCGTGATCGCCTTCTCGAGCTGATCGGCTGTGATGCGGAAGGTGCCCTTCGCGGCGCCGAGCGCGCCGCCGCGGATCGGCACACCGGTCGCATCGACCTGGACGGCACTCGTGATCGGACCGATCGCGACGCTCTTCGAGGAGATGCGGACGTCATCCAGCCGACCCGCCACGAGCTGCGGCAGCACGATCCCGCCCACGTTCACGTCCATCTGCTGGTCGGCGGGGAGTTTCAGCGCCGTGATCACCTGCGAGCGGATCTGCTGCGCGACGACGGCGCGCGCCACGAACTCGCCGCCCACGACGAGGGCCGCGAGCACGACCACGACGATCCCCAGCACCCACGGCCAGCGCGCACGCCGGCGCGGCGGTGGCACGGCGACCGGCGCCGACGGCAGCGGGGGTCGAGGCGGGAGCCCCGCATCGAACGCGGCGCCAGGCGCCGCGCCCCCGACAGCCGCGGTCGCCTGCGACCCGCCGGTCGGCGGCAGCGGCACCGTCGGATGCTCGGAACCGAGGTCCCGCGGATACGGCTCGGTCGGATGCGTGCCCTCCTCCCCGCCGCTCACGTCACATCCGCTCCGGCGCGGACACCCCGAGCAGGTCGAGGCCGTTGCGCAGCACTTGGCCCGTGGCGTCGTTCAGCCACAGGCGGGTGCGGTGCACGTCCTCGATGGGGTCGTCGCCCTGAGGGATCACTCGGCAGTTGTCGTACCAGCGGTGGTACAGACCCGCGAGTTCCTCGAGATAGCGCGCGACGCGATGCGGCTCGCGCACCTCGGCGGCGAACGCCACGATCCGGGGGAACTCCTGCAGCGCGCCCAGCAGCGCGGACTCGGTCTCGTGCGTGAGCAGCTCAGGCGCGAACGCCGAACGGTCCACGCCGGAGTCGGCGGCGTTGCGGGCGACGTTGTGCGTGCGCGCGTGCGCGTACTGCACGTAGAACACCGGGTTGTCGTTCGTGCGCTTCTGCAGCAGCTCCGGATCCAGGGAGAGCGGAGAGTCGGCCGGCGAGCGCTCGAGCGAGTACCGGAGCGCGTCAGTGCCGAGCCACTCGCGCAAGTCGTCCATCTCGATGATGTTGCCCGCGCGCTTGCTGAGCCTCGCGCCTCCCACGGAGACGAGCTGCCCGATGAGCACCTCGACGTCCTTCTCCGGGTCGTCGCCCGCGGCGCCCGCGAGCGCCTTCAGGCGGTGCACGTAGCCGTGGTGGTCGGCGCCGAGCAGGTAGATCTTGTGCTCGAAACCGCGATCGCCCTTGTTCAGGTAGTACGCGGCGTCCGCGGCGAAGTACGTGTACTCGCCGTTGGAACGGCGGATCACGCGGTCCTTGTCGTCGCCGAAGTCGGTCGTGCGCACCCACACCGCGTCGTCCTGGTCGAACACGTGCCCCTGCGCGCGCAGCCGGTCCACGGCCTCGTCCACGAGGCTCGGGGCTCCGCCCTCGCCCTCGGCATGCAGGATCCGCTCGGAGAACCAGACGTCGAACACGACGTTGAACTTCGCGAGCGAGTCCTGCTGCTCGGCCAGCTGGTACTGATAGCCGAGCTCGCGGGCGACGACGAGCTGCACCTCGGGATCGAGCGCGAGGAAATCGGGGCGATCGGCGAGCACGCGCTGGGCGATGTCGGCGATGTAGCTGCCCGCGTAGCCGCCTTCCGGAGTCGGCTCCCCCTTCGCCGACGCGACGATGGATCCGGCGAACCGCTCCATCTGCGCGCCCGCGTCGTTGATGTAGAACTCGCGGGCCACGTTCGCACCGCTCGCGTCGAGCAGGCGCGCGATCGCGTCGCCGAGAGCGGCCCAGCGCGTGTGCCCGATGTGCAGCGGCCCCGTCGGGTTCGCCGAGACGAACTCCACGTTGATCGAGCGTCCTGCCTGCGAGTCGTTGCGCCCATAGGCCTCGCCCGCATCGACGATCACCATGGCGAGGGCGCCGGCCGCGCCTGCCTCGAGACGGACGTTGAGGAAGCCGGGCCCCGCGACCGAGGCCTCGGCGATGCCGTCCACGGCACCGAGTCCGTCGGCGATCTGCTGCGCGAGCTCGCGCGGATTCGTGCCGAGCTGCTTGGCGAGGCGCATGGCGACGTTGGTCGCCCAGTCGCCGTGCTCCCGGTTGCGCGGGCGCTCCAGGACGATGTCTCCTGCGGTGAGCGTGAGGGGCTCGCCGGGTCGTCGCTCGTCCGCGATCGGCGCGAGGACGGACAGGATCGCGGTGGCGAGGGCTTCGGGATTCATAGGGTATCGATTCTAGGGCGTGCCGCCCCGGGGACCGCCGTGCCAGCGGCAGGAGAGACCACGACGGCGCCGGCGCGCATCGCCTCGCCGATCCCCGCCCGCACCCGCGCGAGCGTGTCCTCGTCGACCTCGACCCCCGCATGCCGCAGCGCGAGCATGGTCGCCCCGGCGGCGCCGCTGTCCACGAGCGTGAACGGCTGCTCGCCGAAGCACTCCGCGACGTGCGCGCGCAGCATCTGCTGCGGCTCCCCTGACCGCAGCACGATGCTCCCGCCGACCACGACGGGCCCCGGCGCGGTCTGCACGAGGCCGATCGTGCGCACCAGCTGCTCGCCCGCGTCGCGCAGGATCGCCTCGGCGATCGGATCGTGCTCCTCCGCGGCGTCGAACACGAGCGGGGCGAAGGCCGCCAGCTGCACGGGCCGCTGCCCGTACAGCACCCGGACCAGCTGCTCCAGGGCGGACGGCCGTCCATCGACGCCGCGGCCATGGGCGCCATCACCTGCGATGCCGGCTGCCTGCAGCACCCGCGCCGTGAGCGCGCTCTCCGGCCCGAGGCCGTCCAGCTCCGCCACCGCGGCCGCCGCCGCGCCACGACCGATCCAGAAGCCGCTCCCCCGGTCGCCGAGCAGCCAGCCCAGTCCGTCCGCCGTCGCGACGATGCGGCCGCCCTCCACGCGCACGGCGCTCGCGCCCGTGCCGCACACCACGCCGTAGCCGATGGGGGCGACGGCACCGCTCGCGTACATCGCCAGAAGATCCGACTCGAACCAGAGCTCGCCCGAGAAACCGTCTTCCTTCAGCGGATCGAGAATCCAGTCCGACGTTCCGCCGCGCGCATCATGACCGGCCATCGCGACGACGATCCCCGACACCGCGGACAAGCTCGCACCACCCGCGGCGAGGGCCATCGCGATCGCACCTCGGACCTCGGCAAGAGCGGCAGGAAGGCCAGATGAAGTGGGGTTTCCACTGCCGCCGCGGCCGAAGCCCACGACGCGGCCCTCGCCCGTCGCGAGCACCGCCCTGGTGGACGTCCCACCCGCGTCCACACCGATCACGAGCATGTTGCACCCCAATTTGTTATCTGTCCTACTTGATTTTTCACCCGGGACCTGATGAGAATGTTTTTCACCCGAACCATGTCGATCCACGACGCGTTTTCACCGGAGGCAATGGTGCCACTCATGCAGGACGTCGGCAACGAGTTGTCGATCACGCAGCGAATCTCGCTGCGGCGTCCGGCGATGCCGAAGGCCATGGCGAAGATCGCCGACGTGATCTCGACGCACCCGACGGCACCGGTCGAGCTGACCATCACCGAACTCGCCGACCAGGCGGGCACCTCAGCCGCCACCGTCACCCGCTTCTGCCGCGCGATCGGCTTCGAGGGCTACACGCAGTTCCGCGTCGGCGTCGCCGCCGAGTCGGGACGGGGCGACGCCGGCACCACCTGGCGCACGGACATCGCCGACGACATCGGCCAGGACGACCCGGCCGACCGCGTGCTGCTCACCCTCCTCGGACTGCACACCCGCAGCATGGAGGTCACGACGAGCCTGCTGGACCTCGACGACGTCCAGCTCGTCGCGCGCGCGATCGCCGAGGCACGGCACGTCGACATCTACGGCGTCGGGGGCAGCGGCGTCATCGCCGACGAGTTCCGCGGCCGGCTCTACCGGATCGGCGTGAACGCGCACTCCTGGTCCGACGTGCACGACGGGCTCACCAGTGCGGTGCTGCAGGACGGATCCTCCGTCGCTGTCGGCATCTCCAACACCGGCCGCACCGAGGAGACCATCGAGATGCTCTCGCACGCACGTGCCGCCGGAGCCCTCACCGTCGCCATCACGACCGATGCCGACTCCTGGCTCGCCTCCAGCGCCGATGTGGCCCTGATCACCGCCTCGGAGAACCCGGCTCAGCGCCCCGACGACCTCTCCATCAAGCACGCGCAGCTGCTCGTGGTCGACCTGCTCTACGTCCTCGTGGCGCAGCGCACGCTCGGCGAGGCCGCGACCCGCCTCGCCGCCAGCGCGATGGCCGTCTCCGCGCACCGCCGTTCCTCCGCTCCGCACGAAGAGCCCCGCCCCCACCGAACGAAGGAGTCCACCCGATGAGCGCCTCCCCCCTGGACCTGCTCCGCGAAGCCGAGACGCGCCTCGAGCGCCTCGCCGCCGACGCCGAGAGCGGCGCGCTGGACCCCGCGATCGACCTTCTGGTCGCGGCGCTGCGCGACGGCGGCGTCATCCAGGCGTTCGGCACGGGGCACTCCGAGGCCTTCGCGATGGAGATCGCGGGGCGCGCGGGCGGACTCATCCCGACCAACCGCATCGCCCTGCGCGACATCGTGCTGCACGGCGAGCGCACCGCCGACGTGCTGACCGGTTCCCTCGAACGCGAGCCCTGGGTGGTCGACGAGCTCATGGCGGTCTCCCCCGTGACCGGGAACGACGTCTTCGTGATCGCCTCGAACTCCGGCGTGAACGGATCCATCGTCGGGGTCGCGCTCTGGGCGAAGGAGCACGGCCACAAGGTCATCGCGGTGACCAGCCTCGAGCACACCGCCCGCGTCGAGCCGAAGCACCCGAGCGGCAAGCGGCTCAGCGAGATCGCCGACGTCGTGATCGACAACCTCGCCCCGTACGGCGATTCCACGCTGCAGGTCACCGAGACCATCTCCGCAGGCGCGATCTCCTCGATCACCGCCGCGTTCATCGCCCAGCTGCTCACGCTGGGCGTCGCCCGCACACTCGCCGACGCCGGCGAGGTGCCTCCGATGTACATCTCCGCGAACATCCCCGGCGGAGACGAGCACAACTCCGCGCTCGAAGCGCGCTACCTCGAGCGGCTCCGCCGCGGCGCCTGAGCGCCCCACCGACTCATCCTCTCCCTCACCCACACTAGGAAGGCAAGAATCACATGGAAACCAAAGACGCTTCCATCAGCCGGCGCTCGCTGCTGCGCGGGGCTGCTCTCGCAGCGGTCATGGTGCCGCTCGGCGTCAGCCTGGCGTCCTGCGCGGCCCCGGGCGGCGGTGGCGGCGGCGGCGCAGCCGGCGGCACGAAGTCGGCCGACAACCCGTTCGGCGTCGCGGCGAACTCCAAGGTCGACGCGGTGATCTTCGACGGCGGCTACGGCGTGGACTACGTCGAGAACGCGGCGAAGATCATGGACGGCAACAAGAAGCTCGGCGGCGTGAGCGTCAAGGTCTCGGCCTCGACGAAGATCGCCCAGGAGCTGCAGCCGCGCTTCGTCGGCGGCAACCCGCCGGACCTCATCGACAACTCGGGCGCCAACCAGATCGGCTGGAACACGATCCTCGACCAGCTTGAGACGCTCGACGACATCCTGGACTCGAACAACCTCGAGGGCACCAAGATCAGCGACACGCTCTACGGCGGCGTCAAGGATCCCGGCACCTTCAACGGCAAGTTCGTGGCGCTCAACTACGTCATGACGGTCTACGGCATCTGGTACTCCGACAAGCTCTTCAAGGACAACGGCTTCACCGTCCCGACCAGCTGGCAGGACCTCAAGGCGCTCGGCGAGGCTGCGAAGGCGAAGGGCAAGTACCTGTTCGTCTGGGGCAAGGAGGCGGCGACGTACTACCAGACGCTCGTCGTGGACTCGGCGGTCATCCAGGGCGGCGACGACGTGCGCCTCCCGCTGGAGAACCTCAAGGCCGACGCCTGGTCGAACCCGATCATCCAGAACATCCTGACGATCTTCTACGACCTCATCCAGGCCGGCTACATGAAGCCGGGCGGCGCGGGCACGCAGTTCACCCAGGCGCAGTCGCAGTGGAGCCTCGACGAGGCCGCTCTGCTCTACCCCTCGGGCTCGTGGATCGAGAACGAGATGAAGAAGCAGACGGCGGACGGCTTCACCATGAAGGGCATCGGCGAGCTCCCGCTCGACGACAAGCAGACCACCCCCAAGGGCACGCTGCGCGCCGAGGCCGGCGAGCCGTTCATCGTCCCGTCGAAGGCGAAGAACCCCGCGGGCGGCAAGGAGCTGCTGCGCACGATGCTGTCGAAGGAATCCGCCACCGCGTTCGCCAAGAACAAGCTGGCGCCGACCATCGTCAAGGGCATCGTCCCCGACGACGGCTTCGGCTCCACCGCTCTGGTGTCGCAGAAGGAGCTCCTCGACAAGGCGGGCGACAACGTCTTCACGATCAAGGCGTTCGGCCTGTACGGCATGAACTCCGACCAGCTGCCGATCTGGAACTCGTTCCTCGACGGCAAGATGACGGTCGCCGAGATCACCAAGGCGCTGCAGGACCTCACCGACAAGATCCGCAACGACAGCTCCATCACCAAGATCGAGATCAAGTAATGACCATCAGCAGTCCGGATCTCGACGGTGGACTCGACACCGCCGCCGTGACTGCTGCTCGCGCGGGGGGCCGCAAGGCCCCCCGCCTCGGGCAGCGCCGGCTGACCTTCGACTACGTGTCGTTCCTGCTGGTCTTCCTCGTGCTGCCGGTGGCACTGTTCCTCGTGTTCGTGATCTCGCCGTTCATCCAGGCGCTCTACTACGCGATGACCAACTGGACCGGCTTCTCGCCGAACATGAGCTTCATCGGACTGAACAACTTCGTGAAGCTGTTCCAGGATCCGACGTTCCTGCAGGCCATGGCGAACAACGCCCTCCTTGCTATCGTCGTGCCGCTGATCACGATCACCGTCGCCCTCGTCTTCGCGAGCATGGTGACCGTCGGCGGGCCCTCCAGCGGTCAGGTGCGCGGACTCAGGGGATCCAGCTTCTACCGCGTGGTGTCGTTCTTCCCGTACGTCATCCCCGCGATCGTCATCGCGATCCTGTGGAGCATGATCTACCAGCCGTCCAACGGTCTTCTGAACGGCATCCTGCGCGGCCTCGGCATGACCGACATGATCTCGTGGCTCGGCGACGAGCGCACGGCCATGGGCTCGACCATCTTCGTGATCGTGTGGAGCATGGTCGGCTTCTACATGGTGCTGTTCATCGCCGCGATCAAGGGGATCCCCGCGGAGACCCTGGAAGCCGCGCGCATCGACGGCGCAGGCCGGTTCCGCACGGTGGTCTCGATCCTGCTGCCGCAGATGCGCGACAACGTGCAGACCGCCTACATCTACCTGGGGATCATGGCTCTGGACGCCTTCGTCTACATGGCCGGCCTGAACGCCTCCGGCGGCCCGAACAACAGCACCTTGGTGATGAGCCAGTATCTGTTCCGCACCGCGTTCGAGAAGGGCCAGTTCGGTCTGGCCACCGCCATGGGCGTCGTGCTCGCTGCGGTCACACTGATCTTCGCCGGTCTCGTGATCGGCGTGTTCCGTCTCATCGGCGGCAAGGATGAAGGGGGACGCGCATGAGCCTCGACACACGTGCGGCGGTGACCGTCGACAAGAAGGCGGCCAAGGCCATCCGGGGTCCCAAGTCGACCACGAGCGACAAGGTGGTGGGCGGCATCTCGCACGTGGTGCTCACGATCTGGGCGATCATCGTGGTCCTGCCGATGCTGTGGACGCTGCTCGGCTCGTTCAAGACGACGAAGGAGATCTTCAAGTCCCCCTTCGGACTCCCGGCGAACTGGAACTTCGACAACTACGTCAACGCGTGGGTGAAGAACAACTTCGGGCCGATGTTCCTGAACACGGTCATCGTGGTGGGCTGCGCGCTGATCCTGGTGATGCTGCTCGGCGCGATGTGCGCCTACGTCCTCGCCCGGTTCTCCATCCCGGGCAGCCGGGTGATCTACTACCTGATGCTGGCCGGACTCACCTTCCCGGTGTTCCTCGCCATCGTCCCCCTGTTCTTCATCCTGCAGGGCATGGGTCTGCTGAACACGCTGCCGGGTCTGATCATCACGTACGTCGCGTTCGCGCTGCCGTTCACGGTGTTCTTCCTGTTCTCGTTCTTCAAGTCGCTGCCCTATGAGATCCAGGAGGCCGCTTACGTGGACGGGGCGAGCGAATGGCGCACGTTCTTCCAGGTCATGCTGCCGATGGCGAAGCCGGGTCTGGCCGCGGTGGCGATCATGAACTTCCTCGGGCTGTGGAACCAGTTCCTGCTGCCGATCTCGCTGAACACGAACCGCGACAACTACGTGCTGTCGCAGGGTATGGCCGCGTTCGCGTCGTCGGCCGGCTATCAGGTCGACTTCGGCGCCCTGTTCGCCGCGGTGATCATCACGATCGTCCCGGTGCTGTTCGTGTACATCCTCTTCCAGCGCCAGCTGCAGGGATCCGTGTCGCAGGGCACCTCGAAGTAAGCACGTCCACGGGGCGGATGGGTCCTCAGGATCCATCCGCCCTCTCACGGCCCGGCGGCCAGGAGGACGCGTTCACCCGCGTCGCGCCGTTCCGGGCACACCTTCTGGAGCGCGATGTCGATCTCCGCGGAAACCTCTGCGCATCACCCGACTCCCCTGCAGCTGCGCTGGCAGCGGAGCGGCGTCGGGGTCTTCCTGCATTTCGGCCTTAACACGTTCGCCGGCGTCGAATGGAGTGACGGCACACTGCCCGCTGCGAGCTTCGATCCGCGCCTCCTCGATGCGCGGCATTGGGTGGCCGCAGCGAAGACCGCGGGCGCCGGGTACGTCGTGCTGACGGCCAAGCATCATGACGGCTTCTGCCTGTGGCCCACATCCACCACCGACTACTCCGTCGCTTCCAGCCCCTGGCGGGACGGCACCGGCGACGTCGTCCGCGAGCTCGCCGATGCCTGCACCGAAGCGGGAATGGGCCTCGGGATCTACCTCTCGCCCTGGGACCGTCACGAGCCGCGCTACTCGGATCCCGCCGCCTATGACGACTTCTACTGCGCTCAGCTCACCGAGCTGTGCACGCAGTACGGCGACCTGGTCGAAGTCTGGTTCGACGGTGCAGGATCGGCCGGCCGGAGTTACGACTGGGAGCGGATCGTCGAGATCGTCCGCACTCATCAGCCCGAAGCGGTGATCTTCAACATGGGCGACCCCGACATCCGCTGGATCGGCAACGAGGACGGCCTCGCCGCGGATCCCGTCGAATACGTCGTCGACGTGACGCGCAACGACGTGCACACGGACGAGGAGCTCGGCTTCGGTGATCGCTATCTGCCTCCCGAGTGCGACGTCTCGCTGCGACACGGCTGGTTCTGGCATCCCGACGACGCCCCGAAGAGCCTGGAGCACCTGCTGGCGATCCACTACCGCTCCGTCGGGCTGGGCGCCAACCTCCTGCTGAACGTCCCCCCGAATCGTGACGGCCTGATCGACGATGCCGACCTGGCCCGGCTGCGGGAGTACGCCGACGAGCGCCAACGCCGCTTCGGAGCGCCGCTGCCCGCTGCCCTCACGCCGCTGGCACCCGGTCGCTGGCGAGCCGATTTCGGCGCCGACGTCCGCATCGATCACCTCGAGCTCGTCGAAGAGCTCGAGAACGGTCAGCGCGTCGCCGCGCACCGCGTCGTGGCCTCCGGGGTGGAGGTCTGCGCAGGCCGGACCGTCGGCGCCGGCCGGCTGCACGCCTTCCCCGCTCGCACCCTCCGCACGGTCGAGATCGAGACGACCGGCCCCGATCCGGTGCTCTCGTCCGTGCGCGGATTTCGGACCGGGACCGAGAGCATCCCGGTCCCGCCTCCCGTCGAGGAGTATCGCGCGGCCGACGGCGACATGATCCTCATGTGACCGCCGACGCGCGCGGACTCGCATCCGGGGTCAGGGTCTCGACGGCTGATGGTCGGTGAAGTACTGCCGCACCTCGTCTGCGACGACCGGGATCTGCTGCGGCCGGGATCCGGATCGGATGGAGAGGGCGCCGGCGATCCCGGCCGCGACGGCGTCGCGGGCGGCGAGCGGGTTCGTGTCGGTCGGGGTGCCGTTGCGCACGAACTCGACGAACTCCCCCACGGTGAGCGGATCCGCCCCGCCGTGCCCGCCATCGCCCCCGTCCTCGATCGGGTAGCGGACATGCCCCTTCTCGAGATAGTCACTGCGCGCGTTCCACACCCGGATCTCGCCGCCGGTGCCGTCGTCGAAGTTCTCGATCCGCCCCTCCGTGCCGATCACCGTGTAGTTGCGCCAGTAGTCCGGGGTGAAGTGGCACTGCTGGTAGCTCATCAGCACCCCGGAGTCAGTGCGCATCATGATCATCGAGATGTCCTCGACATCGATCACCGGATTCAGATCCTGCTGCGCCAGCGGCGGCCAGTTCTCCGTCGAGAACCAGTCCCCCATCCTCCGGTCCGAGTTGTCCCGACGCGATTCCACCTGCCCGTACACGGCCAGGTCCCCGACGCCCACCACGGTGCGCGACGACGTGCCGGCGAGCCAGTGCATCACATCGATGTCGTGCGCGCCCTTCTGCAGCAGCAGGCTCATCGCCTTGTCGCGCTCGGCGTGCCAGTCCTTGAAGTAGTAGTCACCGCCGTGCCCGACGAAGTGCCGGCACCAGATCGCCTTGACCTCGCCGATCTCGCCCCGGTCGATGACGTCCTTCATCATCCGCACGACCCGCATGTGCCGCATGTTGTGCCCCACGTAGAGCTTCGACCCGGTGCGGTAGGCGGTCTCCAGGATCCGGTCCGCATCCTCGATCGAGATCGCGAGCGGCTTCTCCAGGTAGACGGGGACGCCGCCCTCGAGAAGCTCGACCGAGATGTCGGCATGGGTGAAGTCGGGCGTCGTGACGAAGGCGCCGTCGAGGGCGATGTCCGAGGCGAGCAGCTGCGCCACGGAGGCGAACACCGGGATGTCGCCGAACAGCCGGGCCGCGCGCGCATGGGTCTGCGGGGCCGGATCCACGGCGGCGACCACGCGACCGCCGGTCGCCTCGACGTGACGTGCGACGGATGCCCTGGCTCCGACGCCGATCACCGCGGCACGGAAACCACTGGTCTGCTGCGGGTTCTGGTCCTGCTGGTTCATGCTGTCCTTCCGAGATGGATCGTGACGAGGCCGGGCCGAGAGGATTCCCCCGGCCCGGCCGATGGGGCGCTATCGCACCGTGAGGGTGACGTACTGCGAGGCGTCGCCCGGTGCCTGCTGTTCGATCCGCATCCGGTCGTCCACGTACTGCAGGGCCAGACCGCTGTTGCGGTTGACGAGGCGGTACGTCGTGGAGCCGTCCAGCGAGGTGCCGCTCGTGGCGACGCGCTGCAGGTACCACTGGTCGCTGCCGCCCGGCGTTCCGAGGCTCGTCGGGCTCAGCGGTGCGGCGTCGGCCTCCTGCGCCGCGACCGTGACGACGGCGTCGACGGCGCGCTTCTCCGCGGGAGTGCTGCCGGACACCTGCAGCGTGTTGCCGGTGGACGGATCGACGAGGCGGTAGAAGCCGCTGTTGTCGCCGTCGGTCGAACGCGGGTCCTTCACCGGGACGAGTTTCCACGTCGAGGCGCTGGTCGCCTTGCCGCTGCCGCCGTCCAGGCCGGGGCCGTGGTTCGCGGTGACCGCTTTGCCGCCCACGCGCAGGACATAGGACGAATCCTGGCTGACCGCCGCGCCCGAGGTGTCCTGCGGGGTGTACTCGGCGCTGACCAGGGCCTCGCCGCTGCCCGGCTGCTGCGCGATGTCGACCACCTTTCCGTTCAGGTCGGAGATCGTCAGGAACGACCGGCCGGTGACGTTCTGGTTCGTCAGACTGCCGTTGTCGAGCGACGTCAGATACCCGCCGTTCGAGCCCGCAGGCATGAGTCCGACGACCCTCCACGAGTTCGGGTCGCCCAGATCGGCGGTCTCGTAGACGTTGCCGTCGTAGCCGACGATCCGGTACAGGCCGGAGAACGCGTTGTACGAGATGGCCGACTCGTTGTTCGCCGCCGGCTGGTAGATGAACTTCGAGATCGGGTCCTGGTAGAACGCGCTGTTCGTGATCAGGTCGACAGTCGCGGCGACGCCCGTCTTCGGATCCGTCTGGGTCACGTAGATGCCGCCGGTGACGACCTTGACGCCGTTCTCGTACTTGTCGTCGACGGCCTTGATGTCCACATTCATGCCGGTCGCGGGGTCGGTGTACGCGATCGCACGGTCGGGCGCGCTCTTGCCCGTCGCGTCATCGACGATCGTGTGCGCGAGGGTGTTGGCCGTGAACGTGGCGCCGGTGCCGTCGGCGAGGGCGATCAGGTGATCGGACTTGACGGTGTTGCCCTGGTAGGAGGCCGAGGCGTTCGCGCCGGATCCGTTCCAGGCGATCCGATCGGTGGCCGGGTCGTACGAGACGTTCAGTCCGCCGACGGAGTTGACGTTGCCGTCGATTCCGCCGACGCCCGGCTGCGACCAGGAGCCGTCGTACCACTTCTGCCACGTGCCGCTGGCCATCCCGTCGCTGATCGGCGAGCGGGCCATCTCGGTCCAGCTGGCGAGGGTCGACGAACCGGGCTTCTTGTAGATCTTCACGTTGTACGTGATGTAGAAGTAGCCGGTCGAGTAGTCGATGAACAGTCGACACCCGGAGTTCCCGAACGGGTAGGACTGACCGGGCGAGGCGGCGCTGTCGATGACCTGATCGTCATCCCACGCCGAAGTGAGCGCCGGCCCCTTGTACTGCCATGTGGAGCCCTTGTCCTCGGACGTCGCGATCAGGATCCGGTTGTTGTGGTGTGCGCTCGTGATCTTCTCCGCGACGGTCGCATTCGCCCCCTTGGTCTGCCACGGATCGAACTGGAACTCGTCGTTGAGCAGGGCGTGCCACACTCCCTGCGGATCCACCCAGACGCCGATGACGTCGCAATGGTCGTCCTGCTGCGGCGACGGGATCGGGAAGGCCGCATCCTTGTCGAGCTGATAGCAGATCGTGTTCGGATCCGCATAGTAGGCGGGCGCCTGGTTCAGCTGCGTCGACGATCCGATGCCGGCGGTGACGGCACCCATGTCGGTGTTCGTGAACGTGCGCGCCCAGTGGTGCGCCGGGTTCGAGTCGTAGGGGGCGTCGGCGTTCGTCCAGTGGAACTGGCCGTCCTTGTCGACGAACGCGGATCCGGCGATGTCGCTCAGCAGCGATCCGCTGATCTTCCCCGTCCCGGCCGCGGTGTACTGCGGCGGCGCGATCGCGGTGTCGGCCTGCGCGACGGCCGGCGCAGCGAGGGCCGCGACGGCCCCCATCGCGAGCGCGGGCGCCAGCCGTCGCCAACGCACTTTGCTTTGCGCGGTGCGGTGTTGTTTCATGGTCATGCCCTTTCCTATTCCTCTTCGAAGCGGAGGGTGTGGGTGTGTCCTTCCCGTTCCCGACGTCGCAAGCGCGGAACGGGGAGGCGCCCGCTCATGAATCACACGAGCGCGACGTCAGGGTTGGGCTCGCGCAGGCCGCTCTCCCGGTCTGCGGGCGCGGTCTCGAGGGCGAGCACGGTCGGCATCCCCGCGGCGGCGGGGGCCGGGATCTGGACGGTGTGCGGGTCCAACGGGGTGAACGGCAGGGCGCTGCCGTCTGCGAGCGCGCGCACGGCGCGCAGCGCGACGCCGGAGGGCAGCGCGACCGTGAGGATGCCGGAGACAGGTATGCGCGTGACGATGGCGTGCACGACACCGGCAGAGCCTTCCGGTGTCGTCGCCGTCAGCGGGGTCGTGTAGAAGCCCCAGCCGGGGTAGTCCCACTCCTCGGCGGGGCCGCTGTCGTGCAGTGCCTCCCCGTTCACCGCCATCCAGGCGCCGACCTCGTCGGCGAGAGCGACCTCGACGGGTGCGAGCGACCCGTCACCACGCGGCCCGAAGTTCAGCAGGAGGTTGCCGCCCAGGCTGACGGTCTGAGCGAGCTGCTCGACGATCTGCGCCGCGGTCTTGCGCCCCCGCTCGGCCCAGGCCGAGTCGTGGAAGCCCCAGCTCGCCTGGGTCAGAGTGGCGCAGGCCTCCCAGTCGTGCACGCTGACGGAACGGTCCCAGGGCGCGGGCAGCCGGCGCTCGTAGCCGCTCTCGTAGTCGCCCATGAGCGCGCCGTTGGAGTCGAAGTGCCGCGCGCCCCGATCGTCGGCGCGCAGGCGGCTGTTCACGATCGCACCGGGAATCCGCTCCTTGAGGAGTCGCTCGATGTCGTGCGTCCAGCGGCCGTTCGCCTTCACGGACTCGTCCCACGTGCCGTCGAACCAGAACCCGCGCACCTGGGGGTATCGCTCCGCCAGCTCGAGCAGCTGGTTCGTCGCGAAGTCCAGATAGCGGTCGAACGCCACGCGGTCGTCGTCGGACTCGATGGCGTACCGCCAGTCGGGGTGATGCCAGTCCAGCACCGAGTAGTAGAGATGCGTGGCGAGTCCCTCGGCCCGGTACGCGTCCAGGATCTCGCCGAGCACGTCGCGCCCCGACGGAGTGGCGGCGACGGTGAAGTCGGAGTACGCACTCGGCCACAGGCAGAAGCCGTCGTGGTGCTTGGTCGTGACCGTGACGTAGCGCGCCCCCATGCGCTTGGCCGTGCGGGCCCATGCCGCCGGGTCGAAGCCCTCGAGCGTGAAGTCCCCGGCGAGCGCGGCCCAGTCCTCCCGGCTCACGTTCGCCGACTGCATGAGGAACTCGGCGGCGAACTCGATCGTGCGCCCCTGCCATGTGCCGGCGGGGATCGCGTACAGCCCCCAGTGCACGAACTGCCCGAACCGGTCGGCGCGGAACGCCCGCATCGCCGGATCCTGCCGCCGTCCCGCCGGTCCCGCACCGTAGCGCAGCGCGATCATCGGGCCTCTCCCCTCGGTCCGGTGAGGCCGGGGTGTTCGTCCCACGGGACGAACGTGGCCAGGTCGAACTCCGAGGTCGTGCCGGACGCCCAGTCCAGGCGCACGCGTGTGCCGTCGACGTCGACCCGCACCCGGTCTCGCCAGCCCTGCGGGTCCACGGTGCCGCCGCGTTCGAGCACGTGCAGCGTGACGACGACCGTGCGGCCCGAGCCGGTGCGGCCCAGGAGCGCCGGGGTCGCGGAGTGGGCTCCCATCGCGTTCGCCTCGGAATAGCTGAACACGCGAGCGCGCGACAGGCCGGCGGCGACGTCCACGCCTCCGTCGGCATCGGCCGGTTCCTCCCAGCCGAGGAGCCCGACGACCGCGGCGAGCAGGCCGTCGCCGCCGCGCACCCAGGCGCCGTCCTCGACGACGCCGTACTCGAGCTCGGCGTCGTCCGCGATCGCCCAGCCGCCCTCGCGCATCGCCCATGGCCGGTCGGTCTGCACGAGGTGCGCACGCACTTCCGCCGTGCCGTCGCCCGCAGTCACCGTCGTCACCGCGGTACCGGGAAGCGCGCGCCGGTGCAGCTGGGGCACGTGCACGGATCCGGCCAGATCTCCCTCGACGCGAGTGGCGCGCAGGGAGCTGCGCCTGCTGCCGGCGCCCTCGTCGTCGAGCAGCGCGAGGTGCGAGTCGATCCCATCGACCCAGGCCGGCCCCGTGCCCGGCGCGGTGTGGGTCGAGTACGCGAACTTCGCATAGTGCGGGTCGTCCCGGTCCTCGTCCTCACCGACCGGAAGCGTCGCGTGGTCCGACCCGTGGTTCGCCATCCGCACGATCCCGTCCGAGGCTCCGCGGAGCACCCACCCCACCGGCTCGATCGGGCGGGTGAACGGCCCGTGATCGGAGGGCTGGGCCTCTTCGACAGCGGTCCAGACGGGCGCCGTCGCGGGCTGTGCGAGCCCGAGGAATCCGATTCCCGCCAGGTACGGGGAGCCGAACCCGCTGTAGTCCTGGCACATCGGCTCGAACTCTCCGTACCACCCGAGGGTGAGCGGGCCCTCGGCGCCGACGCCCTTCGCGGTGAAGCGCGAGAGCACTCCCGATGCGATGCGGCGGGTCTGGCCGGGGCTGAGCGCACTGGCCCCCGATGCGTCCGCGCACCACAGCGCCGCCAGTGCGGCCGTGCGGTAGGTCAGCGAGCGCCCCTGATGCAGGAGCGAGCCGTCCGCGGCGACCATGTGCGCCTGCGACGCGGTGAAGTCGTGGAGGCGCTCGAGATACCGCTGGCCTTCGGGCGTGTGCTCGGCGCCGGTCATGCGGTACCAGCCCCAGAGGTAGGGATGGATCGCCCACGCGTTGTAGTAGTCGATCGCGTGCTCGGGCCCGTCGGTGTACCAGCCGTCGCCGAGATACCAGCTCTCCACCCGCGCCACGTTGCGCGCCGCGTGCAGCCCGCGCACGTCCTCGTCGACGGCGCGCAGGAAGCCCTCCGCCATCGCGGGGAACAGCTGCCAGTTGTTCTGCCACACCTCGCAGCGGGCATGGTGGCGCAGCCAGTCCGCGATCTGGAGCTGCTCCGGCCGGGTCAGGCCCGACCAGAGCCGGTCACGGCTGATGTGCAGCGAGAACGCGATGTTCGCGGCCTCCACGATCGAGTTCGTGATCCCGGTCAGCGGCAGCCGGCAGCTGACGCCGCGGGGCCACTCCTCCTCGCCGCCCGGCCGTGTGCCGGCGAGCAGCGCGCGCGAGTAGTACTCGAGGTGTTCCTGGACCGCCGCTTCCCCGGCGTCCGCGGCTCCCGCGATCCTCGGCGCGGCGAGCAGGAACGACCGGCCCACGGCCTCCATCCCTTCGCGCCGGACGCCGTCACCGGTGATCCGTCCTGGCAGGCGCGGCAGGGCGCCCTCCGGGCTGGCGTGGCGGCGCACCTGGCCCAGCCAGTCGTCCGCCACCGCCTCCCACTGCGCCCTGCCCCAGCCCGTGAACGGGGAGAGGACCGGATCCATCGCGATTCTCGTCGAGATGTCTTCCCTCACGGTTCCCTCTCCCCCGCTGCCCTCTCCCGCGTCCACGGATCCGCTGCGACTCAGGCGCTCGGGGACGGGCTGGCCGTCGCGCCGCTCAGCGCCTTCTGGAACTCGGCGCGGATGGCGTCTCCGCCCGCGCTCTTCCACGTCGAGATCGCGCCCTTCACATCGTCCAGCGAACCACGCCCTGCGATGAAGTTGGTCACCGCATCCGAGACGGGCTTGGCGATCGTGAGCCCCTGCTTCGCGTTGGTCGGGCTGAACAGGCCCATCGTCGGATCCGCGACCCCGATGGGGACGAGCTTCGCGTACGCGTCGTGCAGCACCTTGATGGCGTCGGGGAACTGCGGCGAGTACAGCGTGTTGGGGCCCGCGGCCAGGTACTTCCACGGCACGGCCGTGTTCAGGGCCGCCGCCGGGGTCGGGATCGGGTTGCCCTTGCCGTCGCGGGCGTAGTCGGTGCCCTCGGCACCGTAGTTCATGAGGAGGTACTCCTCGCTGCCGAACGGCGCGGCGAGGAAGTTCGCGACCTGCAGCACCTGCTTGATGTGGTCCGCGCTGCCCTTCTTCACCATGGTCCAGGCGAAGTCGATGTTGTCCAGCCACACCGTGGCCTTCCCGCCCGTGGCGCTGAACGGGATGAACGGGGCGACCTTGTTGGCAGGGTTCGCGGCAGGGACGGTCTGCTGGTAGCCGCCCGGCTTGCCGAACGCCGGCAGTCCGTCGTAGATCTGCGCGACCTGGCCCGAGATGAACGCGTTCGACATCTGCGATTTGGTCCAGCCCTCGCTGCCGGGCGCGAAGCAACCTGCGGCGTAGAGCTTCTGCACGAAGCTGACCATCTCCAGGTACTCCGGCGTCTCGATGTCCTTCACGAGCTTGCCGCTCTTCATCGTCCAGTTGTACGGCACGTGGAAGATGTGCTCGAACGGGATCAGGCCGAATTTGGTGCTGCCCAGCGCCCATCGGTTCGCTCCGGTGAGCTGCTTGGCGAGCGCGAGATAGTCGTCGGCGTTCTTGATCGTCGAGGTGTCCGTGACACCGGCGGCCTCGAAGAACGTCTGGTTGATGAACCCGGATCCGCCGGTCATGCCGCGCGGGATCGGGATGCCGTAGAGCTTGCCGTTCTGCACGGTCGGCTTCCAGAACGCCTGCGGGATGTTCGCCAGGTTCGGGTAGTCCTTGGACTTGTCGCCCGCGAGGAACGGGGTGAGGTCCTGGCAGGCGGACTCCAGGAAGCCGATGATGTCGGCGATGGCCGCACCGTCGTTGAGCATCAGGTCGGGCATGTCACCGCCGGCGATCACGGTGTTGAGCTTGGTGTCGTAGTCGTCGCTCGAGACGGCGGTGATGTCCACTGTGCCGCCGAGGCGCTTGTTGATCTCCTGCCAGGCCGGGTTCGAGGCGGTCGGCGTGGGCGGCGGGCCGAAGATGTTCGTGATCGCGGTGATCTTCTGCCCCTTGAGGAACGGCGCCGGCACCGAGCGGAACGGCTTGGCCGGATAGTTGAAGAAGGCCGCGGGGACGCCCTCCGCGGTTCCCGCGAGATCCGGCGTGGCGCCGTTCAGGGGGATGTACTTCGGCAGCACCGAGGCCGAGGCGGCGGAGGCATTGAGCGCGCCCTTCGTGCCGCATCCGGCGAGCGAGCCCGCGGTGACGACGCCGAGGACGCTGAGGGCGGCGAAGGACAGGAAGGTCCGCCGGTTCGTTTCGAGAGCCACGATGGGCTCCTTTCTGTGCAGGGTGGATCGATCGGGTGGAGCGGGCTTCAGCCCTTGACGGCGCCGGTGAGGACGCCCTTGGTGAAGTACTTCTGCAGGAACGGGTAGACGAGCAGGATCGGGATGACACTGATCACGACGACGGCCATCTGGATCGCCTGGGACGGCGCGGAGATCTCGCCGACCGAGGCCGTGTCGAGCGGCGACCCCAGCAGCACGTACTGGCGCAGGATCATCGACAACGGCCACATGTCGCTGTTCAGGTAGAGCATCGCGTTGAAGAACGCGTTCCAGTAGGCCACCGCGTAGAACAGGCCGACTACGGCCAGCACGCCCTTGGACAGCGGCAGCACGATCTTGACGAGGATCCGGAAGTCGCCGGCGCCGTCGATCCGCGCCGCCTCGAAGAGCTCCTGCGGCAGCCCCATGAAGAACGAGCGGACGACCACGAGGTTGAACGCGGAGATCAGGGTGGGCAGCACCAGCGCCGCGTAGCTGCCGAGCAGACCGAGCTGCTTGACCATGAGGAAGCTCGGGATGATGCCGGGGGTGAACAGCATGGTGAACAGGGCCGTCAGCAGGATGAACTTGCCGAATGCGAGATCGCGACGGGAGAGCCCGTAGGCCATGCCGACGGTCGCGGCGAGCGAGCACAGCGTGCCGATCACGGTGATGAGCATGCTGCGCACGAGCGCGGAGGTCACGATGCCGCCGGAGAAGATCGTCTCGTAGGCGGCGAACGTCGGGTGCAGCGGGAAGAGCACCAGGCCGTTGGCGTTCGCGATGTCGGTGCTGTCCGAGAGGCTGGTCGAGATCACCGTGAGGAACGGATAGATCGTCGCCGCGCAGATCAGCGTGACCACCACGACCTTGCCCGTGATGCCGAGACGGCTGGGCTTCTCCATCCAGGCCGGCCGCGCCGAGTCCGCGCTGCGGCTCCTGCGTCGGGTACGGGGCATGACGACCGCCCTGGTCGTCAGCTGCACGTCACTTGCCACTGGAGTACACCCCTTCCTGGCCGAACAGATGAGCGACCTTGTTGGCGCCGAGCACGAGCGCGAGGCCCACGACGCCCTTCACGAGACCCACGGCCGCGGCCGGACCCCATTGCCCGTTCTGGATGCCGTGGTAGTAGACCCAGGTGTCGAGCACCTCACCGGCACCCGCGCCGACGTTGTCGCGCTGCAGCACGATCTGCTCGAAGCCGACCGAGAGGATGCTGCCCAGATTCAGGATCAGGAGCAGGATGATCACCGGCATGATCCCGGGGATGGTGATCGTCTTCATGCGCTGCCAGGGGCCGGCGCCGTCCACGGCCGCGGCCTCGTACAGCTCCTGGTCGATGTTCATGAGGGCCGCGAGGAAGATGATCGTTCCCCAGCCGGCGTCCTTCCATGCGGACTGGATGGAGACCAGGAATGGGAAGAACCACGGCGTGGTCATCGCCTCGAAGGGCTGCAGCCCCAGCGCCTGCATGAGATGCGGCACCACGCCGGTGGCGCCGAGCACCTGACCGAAGATCGACACGATGATCACCCAGCCGAGGAAGTGCGGCAGGTAGACGACGCTCTGCACGAACTTGCGGATCCGGTTGGACATGATGCTGTTCAGCAGCAGGGCCAGCACAATCGGGATCGGGAAGAACAGCACGAGCTGCAGGCCGGTGATCACCAGCGTGTTGCGCAATGCCTGCCAGAACGTCGGATCCGCGAAGATCTTCACGAAGTTGTCGAAGCCGACCCAGGCGCTGTCGATGAAGCCGAGGTACGGCTGGTAGTCCTCGAAGGCGACGATGTTGCCCGGCAGCGGCAGCCAGTGGAACACCACGAAGTACAGGAAGCCCGGCGCGATCAGCAGGAGCATCACCTTGTCGCGCTTGATGCGCTCCCAGAGACTGCGCTTGCGGTGCACCGGGACGCCGACGGCGGCGGCACGGCGACGCGCCTTCGAGGCCGACCTCGGGGACTGCCGGTCCGCTGCGCCATCGACCGGAGTCGTCGTGCTCTGCACGAGCGGCTCGCTGTAACTGCTCATCTTCGACCTCGACCTGCGACGGGGAAACTTCATCGGTTCTCCGCAAGAGCTAGAAAGCGCTTGCTGTGCTGCGAACGTACCCGACGGATCTACGAGTGTCAACGCTGCACCTCGATTTCACTGAAACATTGAATTTGAAGGGATTCACACGCTCCGGTTTCACATCAGGCTGGACGGAACGCATAGTATGCGCTTACTATCTGGATGCAGAACGAAAGGATCACCGTGGATCACAAGCCCTCGACCGCCCGCCCCGCCGCCGTGGTCGTCATGGCGGAGGACTCCTTCTTGGAGGTGTTCACCGCCGAGGCCCTGACCCGGTTGCGGGACACGGTGCAGATCGTGGGACCGCTTCCGATCACGGACTTCACCGCCCCCGCGGCCCTGGATGCACTGCAAGGGGCCCGCGTCATGCTGACGGGCTGGGGCGCGCCGCGTATCGATGCACGCGTGCTCGATCTCGCCCCCCGGCTCGAAGCGGTGGTGCACACCGCCGGCACCGTGAAGACGTTCCTCGACGCCGAGGCGTTCGCGCGGGGCATCCGGGTGAGCACGGCGGCGGCGGCCAATGCCACACCGGTGGCGGAGTTCACGCTCGCGGCGATCGTGTTCGGACTCAAGCGCGCGAGCCGCTTCGCACATCAGCTGCGCACCACTCGCCGGCATCGCACCGTCGACGGCATCCCCCCGATCGGGACGAACGGCGTCACGATCGGAATCCTCGGCGCGTCCAGGGTCGGGCGCGAGGTCATCGCACTGCTGTCCCGGCTGGATGCGCGGATCCTCGTCTGCGATCCCTATCTGTCCACCGAGGAGGCCGCGCGACTCGGCGTGGAAGCCGTCTCCCTCGCCGAGATGTGCCGCCGCAGCGACGTGCTCACGCTGCACGCCCCGAGCACGCCGGACACACGCAGGATCATCGGCGCGCAGGAGCTCTCGCTGCTGCACGACGGCGCCCTCATCGTGAACACGGCCCGTGGTGCCCTCATCGACACGGACGCGCTGTCCGCGGAGCTCGTGAGCGGACGCCTCGACGCGTATCTCGACGTGACGGATCCGGAGCCGCTGCCGGCGGATTCGCCGCTGTATGCCCTGCCGAACGTGGTGGTCACGCCGCACATCGCGGGCGCGCTGGGCAATGAGATCCACCGGCTGGGCGACTCGGCCGTGCGCGAGGTCGAGCAGTACGTTGGTCGAGGGATCCTCGCGCATGAGCTCCGCGCCGACGAGCTGGCGTACACCGCCTGATCCGAGAAGGACACGACGTGAGGAAGCGGGCCGCCGGCCCACGAACGGAGGATGGGATGACGACACAGGACGACCGCGCCACGGTGGGCACCGCGCACACCGTGACCATGTCCGATGTCGCCGAGCGGGCGGGTGTCTCCTCGGCCACCGTCTCCCGTGTGCTCAACGGCAACTACCCGGTCGCGCAGGCCACGCGGGACACCGTGAACCGGGCCATCGAAGACCTCGGCTACACGGCGAACGCGCACGCCAGGGCGTTGGCGAGCTCGGCGACGCACAGCGTCGGCATCATCGTGAACGACCTGGTCGACCCCTTCTTCTCTTACATCGTGCGCGGCGTCGAGCAGGAGGCCTCCATCACCGGCCGGCTCTGCATCGTCGCCGCCTCGCAGGGCGACGTCGACCGTGAGATCGAGCTCATCGATCGCATGATCAGTCAGCGCACGGACGCCGTGATCGTCGTCGGCGGGGGCTACGACGACCCCCGCGCTCGACGCCGGATGGCGGAGCGCGCGCGGACGCTGGCCGGCATCGGGTCGACGCTCGTGCTGTGCGGCCGCCCCTCGGTGGGAGAGCAGGCCCCCACCAAGATCGTCGGCTATGACAACGAGGGCGGGGCCTTCGCGGTGACCCAGCATCTGATCGCCCAGGGCCATCGCCGGATCCTCTACCTCGGCGGCCCGATCGGGCTCTCCACGAGCGTCGCACGGCTGGCGGGCTTCCGCCGGGCCATGCAGTCGCACGGCTACGACGTGCCCCCCGAGCTCGTGCACCAGGGGGCGTTCGGACGTCGATTCGGGCACGCGACCATGGGAGACATCCTCGATGCGAACCCGGGGATCACTGCGGTGTTCGCAGCGAACGACCTCGTCGCGGCCGGCGCGCTGGACGCGATGACCGCGCGCGGCGTGCGCGTGCCCGAGGACATCTCCCTCGTCGGCTACGACGACATCCCGCAGTCCAGCGAGCTCACCCCCAAGCTCACCACCGTGCACGTGCCGCTCGAGGACATGGGCCGCGAGAGCGTCCGCCTCGCCCTGAGCCGCACCGACGACGCCTTCGGCCGTCACGCCGACGGCGAGATCATCGTGGGAACGCGCCTCGTCGAGCGCGAGTCCGTCGCCCCGCCCCGCGCGACACCGTAGGCGCCCGGGCGCTGACGCCGGCGCACCCGATCGCATCGGCATCGCGACACGACGAAGGGCCACCCAGTCGGGCGGCCCTTCGTCGGAATACGTGCCCCCGACAGGAATCGAACCTGCGACCTACGGTACCGGAAACCGGCGCTCTATCCGCTGAGCTACGGAGGCGTACCGAACGAGCCTAGCACCGGATCCGCCTCCTCTCCGACCGCGCCGGATCCCGGTAGTGTCGCGAGAAACCGACCGATCGATGAGGACCAGATGAGCGCTTCCGTTCCCCCGTCCCCTTGGCCGCCCGTGGCCGTGGAACAGCCTCGCGTCCCCCGCGGAACGCCGGTCTACACCGCATGGGGATGGGTGAGCGCCTGGACCACGGTCGCGGCGGTCGCCGTCTCGGCCGTCACGATGTGGCTGATGACGGGGCCGATGCTCACCTATGTACGACACGTCGTCGAGCTGAGCAGCGTGGCCGCCACCGGGACGAGAGTGCCGCCGGGAGCGGTCTTCGGCATCATGTTCGACATGATGCCCGGGATCCTGACGGCGTCGATGGTCGGCACGATTCTGGGCTGGGCGCTCTACGCACTCGCCATCGTCGCCGGGTACCGCGACTATGTGCAGCTCGGCCGCCTGGGCTACCCGAAGCGCTTCCACTGGGCGTGGAGCTTCCTCTCGCCGGTGTATCCGATCGGCCGCGCGGTCGTGGTGCGCCGCCAGGCCGGATCGGGCTCGGCGACGATGTGGATCGCCCTCGGGGCGACCGCCGCGAGCCTCCTGCTCAGCTTCGGCTGGTCGTTCTGGCTGATGTTCGCGATGTTCGACGCCATGCGCGCCGGGCTGGGCACGATCGCCTGAGCGCGCTCAGATCAGCGCGACGACCAGCAGCACGACCGCGACCAGCGGGAACAGGCCCTGCACGGTCGCCGCGCGCGCCTTGGAGGAATCGGACAGGATCAGCACGAGTGCCGCGGCGAGCATCGACCCGGTGCCGGCGAGCATGAGGGCGATCCCGGCACCTGCGGATCCTGCGAGCGCGACGACGATGCCGGCCACCGCGATCACCGCGAGGAACAGGTTGTAGAAGCCCTGATTGAACGCGAGCGGCTTGGTGACCTGGGCGTCCTCGGCCGAGGTGCCGAAGATCCGTCGGGTCGAGGGATGCGTCCAGCGCACCGACTCGAGCACGAAGATGTAGACGTGGACGAGCGCGGCGAGTGCGGCGAACACGGATCCGAGGATGAGGAGCATGCGCCGATTCTGCCCCGCGTCGCACGCCGATGCGAGAGGCGCGCGCTACCGAAGACGTCCGTGCACCGGTGAGGCGGTCGCAGGAGGTTCTCCGACCTCGTCGACGGCATGCCCGGCGCACGGCGTCGTCGTCACGCTGGCCCGCTCGATGCGCGACACGGCGAACCATCGCATCGCGTCGCGCAGTCGGCACCACCCGACCAGGTACCACTGGCCGTTGGTCGACGCGAACAGGACGGGCTCGACGTCCCTTGCGGTCGTCGTCCCGTCGCCCGCCGTGTAGCGGAGGCGGACCACGCGCTGATCGGCCATCGCCTCCTCCAGCGCCGACCTGATCGCACGTGACGGCGCGGGCAGCGCATCCACCCAGACTCGATCGGCCAGCGCGTCGGCCCGTGCGCGGGTTCGAGGGTCGAGGACATCCATGATCTTCCGGATCCCGGCGGCCGCCAGATCCGCGAAAGGGGCGTCGGATGCCGCCGACACGGCCGCCATGAGCGCGACTGCCTGCGCGGGAGTCAGACTGACCGGCGGCAGGGATGCGCCGATGGCCATTCCATAGCCGCCGCCGGGCCCCGGACGCGACCAGATCGGAGCGCCGCTGCTCTCGAGCGCAGCGAGATCCCGTTTGACGGTCCGCACGGACACGCCGAACTCTCGGGCCAGCCGCTCGGCGGAGCAGCCGCGGGATCCGCTGCGGCGCAGCATCTCGGACAGGGCTTGGAGCCGCTCTGCGCGCTTCACAGCACCACTCCCGGAAATTTCATGACATAAATAGTGACACACTGATGCCCACAGCGCGGGTGAGGCTGGTGGCATGACACAGACGACGGTCCAACCCACCATCCTTCTCATCCCCGGCCACTGGCTGGGCGCCTGGGCCTGGGACGACGTGCGCGCGTCGCTGGAATCCGCCGGCGCGCGTGCCGTCGCGATGACGCTGCCCGGCCTCGACCCCGACGATCCGCAGCGAGCCGCGAGGACTCTCGACGACCAGGTCGTGGCGATCCTCGACGCCCTCGCCCGAAACGGCGTCTCGGCAGGCGAGCCCGCGATCGTCGTGGCGCACAGCGGAGCGAATCTCCCGGTCACCCTCGTCCTGGACCGGCATCCCGAGCTGGTTCGTCGCATGGTCTGGGTCGATTCCGGTCCGGTGGCCGCCGGGAGCGCATTCGCGCCCGACCTTCCCCAGGACGTGCGCGACCTTCCGCTCCCCCCGTTCGACGTCCTCGCGCAGCAGGCGAGCCTCGAGGGGCTGAGCTCGGAGGCACTCGACCGCTTCCGCGCGCGGGCCGTTCCCGAGCCGGGCCCCGTGCTCCGCCAGACCGTCGAACTCGGGGACGACGCCCGCACCAGGATCCCGACCTCCCTGGTGTGCTGCTCGATCCCGAGCGCGCAGGTTCTGGACCTGGCGCGAGAGGGCCATCCCATGTTCGCCGAGGTCGCGAACCTCGAGCATCTCGACGTCGTCGACCTGCCGACCGGCCACTGGCCGATGTGGAGCCGTGCCCGTGAGCTCGCCGAGGTCATCCGCTCCGCGGCGTCCCGCATGAGATGACCGGACGCACACCTTCCGAAGGGCCGCGCCCTCGCGGCGGGCCGGTCAGCCCCGCAGCACCCGCCGATAGGTCAGATCGCGGATGTCGCGGCCCTTCGCGATGCCCTTGCGCTCGAACGCGGTCATCACGCGTCCGTCGAAGCGCTCCGCCCACTCCCCCTCGAAGGCACGCTCGAACTCGGGCGCCTCGTCGAGGACCTCGCGCATCTGCAGGGCGTAGTCCTCCCAGTCCGTGGCGAGGCGCAGCAGCCCGCCGTCGCGCAGCGCCGCACCCGCCGTGGCGCCGAAGCCGGGTCGCACGAGGCGGCGCTTGGTGTGCCGCTTCTTGTGCCAGGGGTCGGGGAAGAAGATCCATGCCTCGTCGGCCGAGCCCGCGGGAAGGTAGGTGGCGAGAACCTCGGGCGCGTTCGCCTCGATCAGCCGCAGATTGCGCACGCCCTCGCGCTCGGCGTCGAGCATCGTGCGGGCCAGCCCCGCCCGGAACACCTCGACCGCGAGGAAGTCCCGCTCGGGGTGCGCCGCGGCAGCGGACACGATGGCGTGCCCCTGTCCCGAGCCGATCTCCACCGTGACTGGAGCCTGCCGTCCGTAAGCCGCGGCGGGGTCGAGCCGCGCCTCGGGGTGCACGGAGGTCCAGGCGACGTCACGGGGCACGTCGAGCACGTAGAATCCGGCGAGCTCGGCGAACGCCCGCTCCTGCGCCTCGGACATGCGGCCGCTGCGGCGGACGAACGAGACCGGCTCGTCACGGAAGGTGCGGGGTTCGGGCATCCCTCCAGGGTATCCGCCGTCCGGCGTCACGCCCGCCCGTCCTGCCCCGCGGGCAGAGCGCCCGCTCATCGTCCACCGCCCGAGGCCGGCCCCGTGACCGGCTCCGTCACGAAGTCGATGAGCTCCTCGACCCGGCCGAGCAGCGACGGCTCCAGATCCCGGTAGCTGCTCACGCGAGAAAGGATGCGCTTCCAGGCGTGCGCGATGTCGGCCTGCGAATCGGCCGGCCAGCCGAAGGCGCGGCAGATCCCGGCCTTCCATTCCGTGCCGCGCGGGATCCGAGGCCAGGCTCGGATGCCCATCGCGGTGGGCGTCACGCACTGCCAGACATCGATGTAGGGGTGCCCGACGATGCGCAGGTGCGCGCCGTGCGGGCCGCGCATGATCTGCTCCACGATGCGGGTCTCCTTCGAGCCGGGCACGAGGTGATCCACGAGCACGCCGTAGCGACGGTCGCGCCGCGGCGGTGCGGCGGCCAGCAGCTCCTCCAGCAGGTCGACTCCCTGCAGGTACTCCACGACGACGCCCTCGGCGCGCAGATCATCGCCCCAGACCTTCTCCACGAGCTCGGCGTCGTGCCGGCCCTCCACGAGGATCCGGCTCGGCAGCGCGGTGCGCGCACGGGGATCGTCGACCGCGAAGGATCCCGAAGCGGTGCGCTTCGCCGCGCCCCGCGCCGTCCCCGCCCGAGCAGGGTGCACGAGCCGCACGGGCTCGCCGTCGATCATGAAGCCCGCGCCCATCGGGAACAGCCTGCGACGCCCCCGGTAGTCCTCGAGCTCGACCTGGCCGCCCTCGATCCTGGTGACGGCACCGCAGAACCCGTCCACCGCGACCTCGACCACGAGATCCTTCTCCGCCGGGACGTCCACGGCGACCTTCGCGCCGCGTTCCCGCCAGCCCTGGGCGAGCACATCGGATCCGTACCTGTCATCCATCGCCCCCAGCCTACCGACGCGTCCGCTCTCCTCTCGGGCGGACGCACACGCGAGGGGAGAGCGTTCGAGCAGGAGAAACAAAAGGAGACACGCCCTAGACTCGCTCGTGGGGCCTGCCGGACCCTGGGAGGAGCGAAGATGCGCGCGCGCTGGGCTGTCGTCGTCGGTGTGGTCCTGGGCGTGCTCGGCATGTCGCTCGGATCCGCGCCGGCACTCGCGAGCACCGACACGACGGTGTCCGCCCCGGCCACGGCACCGGTGACGCTCGGTTCGGAGTTCATCACCGATGAGGTGGGCGCGCTGGGATCCTCCGAGACCAAGGCACTGAACGGCCGGCTCGAGGAGCTCAGCAAGTCGCAGAACATCCAGCTGTTCGTGGTGTTCGTCGACACCTTCTCCAACCCGGACAACAGCCAGGAGTGGACCAATCAGGTCGCCGTGGACAACGGTCTCGGCCAGCAGCAGTACCTCCTCGCGATCGCCACGCAGTCACGGCAGTACTACCTGTCCGCCGACAAGGCAGGGCCGATCCCGCTCTCCCGCGTGGACCAGATCTCCCGGTCGCTCGTGAACGATCTGCGCACGGAGGACTGGGCCGCCGCCGTCGGCACCGCGATCGACGGCTTCCAGGGATCCGGATCCTCGGGAGCCGATCTCGGCGGGATCCTGCTGATCGTCCTCTGCGTCCTCGCGATCGTCGCCGCGATCATCGTGCTCGTGGTGATGCGTCGCCGCGCTGCCGCCAGGGTGAAGTCGGCATCGACCGATCCGGTCGGCGACCCCCTCGACGCCATCAGCGACGAGGAGCTGGCCAAGCGCGCCGGACTCGCCCTCGTGCACACCGACGACGCGATCACGTCTTCCACCGAGGATCTCGGGTTCGCGACCGCGCAGTTCGGCGACACCGCGACGAGCGCGTTCACCGAGGTGGTCGCGAAGGCGAAGGCCAGGCTCGATGAGGCATTCTCCCTCAAGCAGCAGCTCGACGACGAGATTCCCGACTCCGACCAGCAGCGTCGCGACTGGCACCTGCAGATCATCCGGCTGTGCGAGTCGGCCGACAACGCCCTGGACGCGAATGTGGCGGCGTTCGATGAGCTCCGCAAGCTGGAGCAGAACGCGGAGCAGGCCCTCGCCCAGTTGAAGAGCCATCGCGAAGCGGCGGCCGCTGTCGTCGCCGCCGCCCCCGCTGCCCTGCAGACGCTCGCAGCGGTTTACGACCCACTGGCACTGCAGACGGTCTCCGGCAATCCGGCGGAGGCCGCGAGCCGCCTCGAACTCGCCGATGCGAACATCGCCCAGGCGGGCGAGCTCATCGCGCAGGGGAAGCGCGGTGAGGCCGCGTTCGCGATCCGCACCGGCGAGGAGGGTGTGCTGCAGGCCTCGCAGCTGGCAGCAGCGATCACGACGCTGCAGACCGACCTCGCCGCGACCGAATCGCAGTCGCAGGCGCTCATCGCGAATCTCGAGCAGGACCTTGCGGGTGCGGCAGCGCTTCCCGCGTCCCCGGAGCTGAACGCCGCCGTCGCGGCCACTCGCACCGCGCTGGATCAGGCCCGCACCGACGCCACCGGCACCGGACGACGCCCGCAGGCGGTACTGGAGTCGCTGACGGCGGCCAACACCCGCATCGACAGCACCGTGGACGCGATCCGCAACGCCCAGCAGCAGGCCGAGCGCGCCCAGCAGGTGCTGGAGCAGACGCTCACGCAGGCCCGCGCGGAGATCTCGACGGCGAACAGCTACATCACCACGCACCGCGGGGCGATCGGCCCCGATGCGCGCACCAGGGCGGCGCAGGCCTCCGCGGAGTACGACCAGGCCGAGGCCGCGCGCGTCGCGGATCCGAACGCCGCACTGCAGCACGCGCAGCGGGCGATCGCCCTCGCCCGCGAAGCCACCCAGCTGGCCGCGGGCTCCATCGACTCGTGGAGCGACGGCGGAGGCGGCTGGGGCGGCGGAGGCGGCGGAGGCCGCAGCGGTATGGGCGACGCAATCCTCGGCGGCATCATCGGCGGCATCCTGTCCGGTGGCGGAAGCGGCCGGAGCAGCGGAGGCTGGGGCGGCGGAGGCGGCGGCGGCTGGCGCTCCAGCGGCGGCGGAGGCGGCGGATTCAGCCCCTCCAGCTTCGGCGGCGGCAGCCGCGGCGGATCGGGCGGCCGCTTCTGACATGCCCGGACACTCGACTTCTCCTGACGTGTACGACCCCATCGACCGGAAATCTGGAAAGGACATCCCATGACCAAGCAGTCCATCTTCGGCCGCATCTCCACCCTGGTGAAGGCCAACGTCAACGCCCTCATCGATTCCGCGGAGGACCCGCAGAAGATGATCGACCAGCTCGTCCGCGACTACACCAACAACGTCGCGGACGCCGAGTCGGCCATCGCCGAGACCATCGGCAACCTGCGCCTGCTCGAGCGCGACCACCAGGAGGACGTGCAGTCCGCCGCGGAGTGGGGCAACAAGGCCCTCGCTGCCAGCCGCAAGGCCGACGAACTGCGCGGATCCGGCAACACCGCTGACGCTGACAAGTTCGACAACCTCGCCAAGGTCGCCCTGCAGCGTCAGATCAGCTCCGAGCAGGAGGCGAAGACGGCCGAGCCGCAGATCGCTGCCCAGACCGAGATCGTCGACAAGCTCAAGACCGGCCTGAACGGCATGAAGGACAAGCTCGTCGAGCTGAAGAACAAGCGCAGCGAGCTGCTCGCCCGCGCCAAGGTCGCCGAGGCGCAGACCAAGGTGCAGGACGCCGTCTCGTCGATCAACGTGCTCGACCCCACCAGCGAGCTGGGTCGGTTCGAGGACAAGGTCCGCCGCCAGGAGGCACTGGCCCAGGGCAAGGCGGAGCTCGCCGCGTCCAGCCTGGACGCCCAGTTCGAGAGCCTCGAGGACATCGGCCAGCTGACCGAGGTCGAGGCCCGTCTCGCGGAGCTGAAGGCCGGATCGACCAAGCCCCAGGAAGCGCTCGAGGGCTGAGATGACCCGCTTCCTCGTCGTCCCGCAGTGGCAGGGCTCCCCTGCCCCGCGGGCGATGCTGCTCACCGAGGGGGCGTCGGCGATCGCCGGCGACCTCCCCAGCGCACGCACGACGGTGCTGGAGATCCCGCTCGAGGCCGGAGACGCCGAGGGCACGGGCGTGCACAGACTCAGCAGCCTGCGCCGCACGAGGGAGCTCATCGAGGAAGCGATCACGGCGCATGCCGAGCCCACGCTCGTGGTGGGCGGTGACTGCGGCGTCAGCGTGGCCGCGGTCGCCGCCCTCCCGGGCGCACTGCACGACGTCGCGATCGTCTGGTTCGACGCGCACCCCGATCTGCACACCCCGGAGTCCTCGGTCTCCGGCGCCTACGCCGGCATGGCCCTGCGCGCACTGCTCGGCCACGAGTCGTTCCCGATCGACGGCCCCGCGGGCCTCACCCCTGAGCGCACCGTGCTCGTGGGCGCGCGGTCGGAGGACGACGCCGAAAGCGAGTACCTCGCAGGATCCGGGATCGTCCGCCTCGACGAGGTCGAGGACGCCCAGGCGCTCGCGGAGGCCGTGGCTGCCACAGGGGCGTCGCGCGTGTACGTGCACATCGACGTCGACGTGCTGGATCCGTCCGAGCTCGCCGGGGTCTCCTCCGCGGTGCCGTTCGGCCTGCGCACCACCGATGTCGTCAGCGCCGTGAAGGCGCTGCGCGAGCGGCTGCCGCTGGCGGGGGCGACCATCGCCGGCTTCGCCCCGCGCTCCCCCGGTGACGCCGTGCAGGACCTGGGCGCGATCCTGCGCCTGATCGGCGCCCTCGCGTGACGGCGGGCGACAGCGCCCGCATCGCCGCGATCAAGGCCGAGGCCACCGAGATCCTGGAGCGCTCCCGACGACGCGACCTGCGTCTGCCGTCCGTGCTGCTGCGCTCCCCGATCAGCCGCCTCGGCTATGCCTGGGGCATGGCCGTCGGCTGGATCTGGGGCGGACTGTGGAGCACGGGCGAGGTCGAGCGCCGCGAAGGGCTGTGGATCTTCCGAGGCATGCCGGAGTGGACCTTCGCACGCGGCGGCGTCTGCGTCGCGGGCTGTTACCTCACCGGCGACGCGGTGCCCGACGACCGCGTCCTCCGGCATGAAGCCGTGCACAAGCAGCAGTGGCTGCGTTACGGCCTTCTGATGCCGTTCCTGTACCTGTTCGCGGGACGGGATCCGCTGCGCAACCGCTTCGAGATCGAAGCCGGGCTCGAGGACGGGCACTACCTGCCGCGGGGGTGATCCGGGAGCGGCGTTTCGTCTCAGAGCAGCCCGAAGCGCTCCGGTGCCGTGATCCGCTCGGGATCCATGCCCAGCCGCTCCGTGAGGTGCTCCGCGATGTCCGCCGTGCCGAGGAAGCCGCCGAGCAGCGTCACCGTGGTGTGCTCCTCCGCGCCGTCGCACAGCATCTCGTCGGACCAGGCGATCGCGGCGCGCGCCGCGGCGGTGCCGTGCGCGCAGCGCCGGCCCGAGCCGGGAGCGCCCGACCGCGAGGCGCGCGGCAGCCAGGTGACGGTCATCCGCGGCGGGACCGTGACCGTGGAGATCGACTCCGCGTCGGGGACCTCGACGAACACGCGACCGGTCGCGCACAGCGGCAGCGTCGCCAGCGTCGCCTCCAGCTCGGCCAGGGACCCCTCGTCGGCGACGATCAGGTGCTGAGCCTTCGCGGAGCGGCGCGTGGCACGGCGCTCGGCGCGCGCGGTGGTGCGGATCGCAGTGGTCATGATGCCTCTACGATATCACCGGATGAAGGGTTGCCTAACCTACCTCCGGTTTCTCCACCGAGCACCGTTGCTCGTCAGCCGACCAGAGCGGCCCCCAGAGCGTCCAGCTCGGCCCGGCGCAGTCCTGCCCCGAGCAGGTAGTCCGCCGCCGAGCCGTGTCGCTCGTCGATGCTCTTCAGGAGGTCGCGCATCACCGGCGCCGGCGACTGGGTGGCCACCGCGATCGCATCGTGGGCGATCGGCAGTCGCTCCTCGAGCCACTTCGCGATCGCCCTGTTACGTGATTCCGGAAGCTGCGAGGCGGTCAGCGCATAGTCGTCCACGATCGCCTCGCGATCCGCGCCGACGGCGGCGAGCGCGAGCGCGACGCTGACGCCGGTGCGATCCTTGCCGAGGGTGCAGTGCACCAGCGTCGGCTCCCCCTCGGACAGGATCCGGATCACCTGGACGATGCGATCCGCGCCGTCCTCGACGATGTGCCGGTACAGACCGGTGAGGCTGACGTCTCCCATCAGGAACGAGGCGACGGAACCGGCGAAGAGCGGGACGCGGTCGATGCGCAGTCCGGGCAGCGCACACGGCTCGGCACTCGCCTCGCTGTCGTCGCGGAGATCGACGACGCGCGCGACCTGCTCGGTGAGGAACGAGTGCGCCTCGGGGCCGACGTGGGCGAGGTTCCCGGAGCGGAACAGCACCCCCTCGCGAATGCGGGAAGCGCCGGCCGGCATGCCGCCGACGTCGCGCAGATTCGTGATGCCCGGCACGTCGAGCAGGATCATGTGCGCCTCCTCACCGTTCGCGGTCACCGTCTCCTCCAGCCTAGGGTGTGTCCGCGGTGCCGGGTCCCGGAGCGCACGGCTCCGACACAGGCCGCGGAGCAGGTGGGGAGCGCGAGCGTCCGTAGGATGGAGCGATGCGTGACAGGCGGCGAAGGGGCTGACGATGAGCGGGGAGACCGGGCGGCGCGGCGTCCTCGACGACGTCCGCGTGGCGGACTTCTCCCGGGTGCTCGCGGGACCGTACGCGACCATGGCCCTCGCGGACTTCGGCGCCGACGTGCTGAAGATCGAATCGCCGAGCGGCGACGACACGCGGCACTGGCATCCGCCCATCGACGCCGATGGCACGGCCACCTACTTCGGCAGCGTCAATCGCAACAAGCGTTCCGTCGCGCTCGATCTGACCCGTGACTCCGATCGCGACCAGGCCCTGCGTCTCGCCGGCACCGCCGATGTCCTGATCGAGAACTTCCGTCCCGGCGTGATGGAGCGCTTCGGGCTCGGCTTCCACGCCGTCCGCGCCGTCAATCCCGGCATCGTGTACTGCTCCATCACGGGGTTCGGCACCGGCGCGGGCGCCTCGCTCGCGGGTTACGACCTGCTCGTGCAGGCCGTCGGCGGGCTGATGTCGATCACCGGGGATCCGGAGGGGTCCGCAGCGAAAGCCGGGGTCGCGCTCGTCGATGTCCTGTGCGGGCAGAACGCGGTGGCCGGCATCCTGCTGGCCCTGCGCGAACGCGACCGCACCGGCCTCGGACAGCGCGTCGAGATCAACCTGCTGCAGAGTCTGCTCTCGGCGCTGACGAACCAGGCGGCCTCGACGCTGGCCACCGGGATCCCGCCCCGACGCCTGGGCAACGAGCATCCGTCGATCGCCCCCTATGCCCTGTTCCGCGCCGCGGACCGGGAACTGGTGATCGCCGTCGGCAACGACAAGCAGTTCCGCGCACTGGCCGAGGCGCTGGGACAGAGCCCGCTCGCGACCGATCCGTGCTTCCTCCGCAACACCGACCGGGTCGCCCATCGCGACGAGCTCACCGCTCTGCTCGAGCACGAGCTCGCGCGCGCCGATGCGGCGGACTGGGTCGAGCGGTTCCGCGCAGCGGGGATCCCCGCCGGCCTCGTGCACGACGTGGCGGAGGCGATCGCGTTCGCCGACGGCCTGGGGCTCGACCCTGTGGTCGACCTCGGCGCCTCCCGCACGATCGCGAACCCGATCCGGCTCGGCGACGCCCCCGCCGCCTATCGCACTCCCCCGCCCGCCCTGAACGACTCCGCCTCCGCCGCCTGGCACACCGAAAGGCCCTGAGATGACGACCGCCCCCCGCATCGACGCCGTGTTCGACCTCGACGCCCTGCTCACACCGGTGGAGCGCGACTGGCAGCAGCGCGCGCGGGCGTTCGCCCAGGAACGGATCCTGCCGATCATCGAGGAGGATTTCGAGAACGCGCACTTCCGCCGCGAGCTCATCGCCGAGCTCGGCGCGGAGGGATTCCTCGGCATGCATCTGACCGGCTACGGTTGCGCGGGCGCGGGCGCCGTCTCCTACGGCCTGGCCTGCCTCGAACTCGAGGCGGCGGACAGCGGCTGGCGCACCTTCGTCTCGGTGCAGGGATCGCTGGCGATGAGCGCGATCGCGAAGTACGGCTCCGAGGAGCAGAAGCAGGCCTGGCTGCCGCGCATGGCCGCAGGCGAGGCCGTCGGCTGCTTCGCCCTCACCGAACCGCAGGGCGGCAGCGACCCCGCCGCCATGACGACCACGGCACGCCGCGAGGGCGACGGCTGGGTGATCGACGGGGCAAAGCGCTGGATCGGGCTCGCCTCGCTCGCCGACGTCGCCGTGGTCTGGGCGCGCGTGGACGATCCGGCGTTCGGCGAAGGCGGACGGGCGGTGCGGGGCTTCCTCGTGCCGACCACGACGTCGGGCTTCACGGCGACGCCGATCACGGGCAAGCTGTCGATGCGAGCGTCCGTGCAGTGCGACGTCGCGCTCGAAGCGGTCCGACTCCCCGCCGATGCGATCCTTCCCGGCGCCGAGGGACTCTCCGGCCCCTTCGGGTGCCTGAACGAGGCGCGCTACGGCATCATCTGGGGCGCGATGGGCGCGGCACGCAGCTGCCTCGAGGCAGCGCTGGAGCGCTCCACGAGCCGCGAGGTGTTCGGCAAGCCGATCGGCGCCAACCAGCTCACGCAGGCCAAGCTCGCCGACATGCTCGTCGAGGTCGAGAAGGGCGTGCTGCTCGCCCTGCACCTCGGGCGTCTCAAGGAGCGCGGCGCCCTCACTGCTGCGCAGATCTCCGTCGGCAAGCTGAACAGCGTGCGCGAGGCGCTCGAGATCGCGCATCAGGCGCGGACGATCCTGGCAGGCGACGGCATCACGAACGCCTATCCCGTGATGAGGCACGCCGCCAACCTGGAGTCGGTGCGCACCTACGAGGGAACCGACGAGATCCACCAGCTGGTGATCGGCCGGGCTCTCACGGGACTGAACGCGTTCTGAGGGGACGCGGAGGCCTTCTGCCGGTTCCGGACACCGGGTGCAGATCGATCTGCTACCCCTGACAAGGAGATGGCACTGACTATGCCAAGTCATCTTGCCATTCGAGTTCACACAACGATCTCTCATTTCGCACTGAGGCCCGCGCAGGAGCACAATGAGGGCGTGTCCCACCTCGCACCTGAAGAGACCACCGAGTTCTCCTTCCTCGCCGGGCAGGCACGCGCCCTCGGCACCTCCGTCCCGCTCGTCGAGCGCGTGAACCTGTCCCTCGACGACGGACGCACGCTGAGCGCGCTCCGCTACGGCGACGAACCGGTCGAGGTCACGCTGCTGCATGGCGCGGGTCTGAACGCGCACACGTGGGACACCACTGTGCTCACGCTGGGCCGGCCGGCCCTGGCGATCGATCTCGCGGGCCACGGCGACTCCTCGTGGCGCGACGATGCCGACTACACCGGCCGCACCCTCGCCGATGATGTGATCGCAGCGCTGCGCGCGTGGACGGATCGCCCGCAGGTGCTCGTCGGCCAGTCCCTGGGCGGACTCACCGCGGCGGCGGTCGCCGCCGGCGCCCCTGAACTCGTGCGCGAGCTCATCGTGGTCGACATCACCCCGGGCGTCGACCAGAGCGTCGGACCCGCCGCTCTGCGCGAGTTCTACCGCGTGGTCGACGCCGCCAGCCGCGACGAACTGGTGGACCGTGCGCAGCAGTTCGGGTTCGGCGGATCGCGCGAGGACACCGCTCGCGGCGTCTTCCTGAACACGCGCGTCCGCCCCGATGGCCGGGTGGAGTGGAAGCACCACTTCGCGCACATCGCGGCTCGGCTGCTGGACGCGTCGCCCGCCGGACCGGCTTCCGCCGGGCCCGCCGCGTCGGCACGAACGATCCTCGGCGAGCACGGCTGGGCGGATCTCGACGCCGTCGAGGCTCCGCTCACTCTTGTCCGCGCCACGCACGGGTTCGTCTCGGAGGACGCCGAACAGGAATTCGGCGCACGTGTCCCCGGCGCCCGCGTCCTTCGCCTCGACGGAAGCCACAACCTGCAGGAGACGGCTCCCGCGGCCCTCGCCGAGATCATCCGCACCGCCGTCGACACCCCGGACGGGACCGGATCCCCCGGAATGTGACGTCGCGTCTCACCGGCCACACCGCGCGGTGAGGCCCGCCCCTAGGCTCGACCGCACACCGCACGACCCGCACAGCACCCACAGCATCGCCCGAGAGGATCCCCCGCATGCACCGCACCCGCGCTGCCCTCGCCTCGCGCCGACACCGCGCACCGCGCCGCGCCGCCGTCGCCCTGCTCACCGGCCTGACGGCCGCCGCACTCATGCTGTCCGCCTGCAGCGGCTCCCCCGCACCCGCGGGCAGCAGCACGGCGGGAGCCGTCGACGCGAACGCGACCCTCACCGTGGGCCTCGTGCTCGAACCGTCGAGCCTCGACATCCGCCACACCAGCGGCGCCGCACTCGAGCAGGTACTCGTCGACAACATCTACGAGGGCCTGGTCAGCCGCACGCAGGACAACAAGATCATCGACCGGCTCGCGAAGAGCCACGACGTCTCGTCCGACGGCCTGACCTACACCTTCGTGCTGAACGACGGCATCACGTTCCACAACGGTGCGAAGCTCACCTCGGCCGACGTCGCCTGGTCGCTGCAGACCGCCAAGGACGACAAGACCGTCCAGGGCCACGCCGACCTCGCCGGCGTCGCGTCGATCGAGGCGAAGGACGACAAGACCGTCGTCATCACACTCACGCAGCCCAGTCAGAACTTCCTGTTCAGCCTCACCGGCTCCGCCGGGCTGGTGTTCCAGAAGGGCGACGCGACGGATCTGCAGGCCGCCGAGAACGGCACAGGGCCGTTCACGCTCACGCAGTGGAAGAAGGGCGACTCGCTCTCCTTCGCGCGCAACGACACCTACTGGGGCACGAAGGCGGGCGTGAAGAGCGTCGTCTTCGACTACATCCCCGATTTCACCGCCGGTGTGAACGCCGCGCAGAGCGGCACGCTGGACGTGCTCACGGCGGTCGACGCCAACCTCGCGCCGCAGCTGGACGGCAGGTTCGCCATCACCAAGGGCCGGACCACCGACAAGGGCACCCTCGCGTTCAACAACGCCAAGGCGCCGCTGAACGACCAGCGCGTCCGCGAGGCGCTGCGGCTGGCGATCGACCACAAGGCGCTCATCGAGGCGCGCGGCGTCGGAACGACCCTGTACGGTCCCATCCCCCAGCTCGACCCCGGCTACCAGGATCTGTCCAGCACGGCGCCCTACGACCCGGAGAAGGCCAAGGCCCTGCTCAAGGAAGCGGGGCAGGAGAACCTCGCGCTCACCCTCACGATCCCCTCCTTCTACGGCAGCACGGTTCCCCAGCTGCTCACGAGCGACTTCAAGAAGGTGGGCGTAACCCTGAAGGTGAACTCCGTCGAGTTCCCGGCATGGCTGGACACCGTCTTCACGAAGCACGACTACGACCTCAGCTTCGTGCTGCACGTCGAGCCTCGGGACTTCGGCAACTTCGCCAACCCGGACTACTACTTCGGGTACAACAACCCCGAGGTGCAGAAGCTCTACGCCCAGTCGCAGACCGAGCTGGACGCGAAGAAGTCCGCCGACCTGCTCTCCCAGGCCGCCGAGATCGTCGCCAAGGACGCCGCCGCTGACTGGCTGTACGAGGATCAGACGCTGACCGCGGTGCGTCCCGGGGTGAACGGCTTCCCGAAGGACTCGATCAACTCGCGGCTGGACCTGCGCGGCGTCACCGTCGCCAAGTAGCCTCAGCCCTGTGCTCAGATACGCGCTCACCCGGGGGGCCCTGCTCATCGCGGGGCTCCTCGTCGCGAGCGCGTTGATCTTCCTCGCCCTGCGGGTCTTCCCCGGTGACGTTGCACAGCTGCTCGCCGGGGACAAGGCGACGCCGGCGCAGGTCGACGCGATCCGCACCGCCCTGGGACTCGATCAGCCGCTCGTGCTGCAGTACCTCGGCTGGATCGGGGGCGTGCTGCACGGCGACCTCGGCACGTCGCAGCTGAACGGCGCCTCCGTCGCGGCCGAGCTCACTCAGAAAGCCCAGGTGACCGTGCCGCTCGCGACGCTGTCGCTGCTGGTCGCCCTCATCATCGCCGTGCCCCTCGGCATCGGATCGGCCCTGCTGCGCGGGCGGGCCGCCGGTACGGCGCTGAACACGGCCGCGCAGGCGGTGGCCGCCGTCCCCGTCGTCTGGGCGGGGATGATGCTCGTCGTGGTCTTCGCCGTGTGGCTGCGCTGGCTGCCGGCGCAGGGCTTCCCCCGCGGCGGCTGGGCGGATCCGGGCGCGGCGCTGCAGGCGCTCATCCTTCCCGCGCTCACGATCGGCGCCATCGAAGGGGCCCTGCTGCTGCGCTTCGTGCGCAGCGCGACCCTTCAGGCGGCGTCGCAGGACTTCGTGCGCACCGCCGCGGCGAAGGGCCTCACCCGCAATCGCGCACTGCTCCAGCACGGACTGCCCGCGGTCGGACTGTCCATCATCACCGTGCTCGGCATCCAGGTGGCGGGCATCATCGTCGGATCCGTCGTGGTCGAGCAGCTGTTCACGCTGCCGGGGATCGGCCGCATGCTCGTCGCCGACGTGGGCACACGCGACCTCGTGAAGGTGCAGGGCGAGCTGCTCGTGCTCACCGGGATGGTGCTCATCATCGGCTTCGTGGTCGACCTCGTGCACCGTGCGCTCGACCCCCGACAACGGGAGGCCGACGAATGATCGCCCTGCGCCGGCTCCGCTCCTCCGCTGCGGGCCTGTTCGGTCTCATCGTCGTCGGCGCGATCCTCGTCACCGCCGGTGTCTCGCTGCTCTGGACGCCGTTCGACCCGCGCGCCACCGATGTCGCCTCCCGCTGGCTGGCCCCGAGCTGGCCGCATCTGCTCGGCACGGATCTCACCGGCCGCGACATCCTGAGCCTGATCATGGCCGGATCCCGCACGACCGTGCTGGTGGCGATCGGCGCCGGGCTGATCGCCACCCTGATCGGTCTCGCGCTGGGTGCGCTCGGCGCGCTCACCGCGCGCTGGCTCCGCGAGACCGTGGCCGTGCTCGTCGATGTGCTCATCGCATTCCCCGTGCTGATCATTGCGATGCTGATCTCCACGGTGCACGGCGGATCGCTCTGGGTCGTGGTCTGGGCCGTCGGGATCGGTTTCGGCGTCAACGTCGCCCGGGTCACCCGCCCGGAGCTGCGACGCGTGCAGCACAGCGACTTCGTGGTGGCCGGTCGCGCCTCCGGTCTGACCCCGTTGCAGAACCTCGTGCAGCATCTGCTGCCCAACATCGCCCCCGTCTTCATCGTGCAGCTGAGTTGGGCCATGGCAACGGCGGTGCTCGCCGAGGCGGGATTGTCGTACCTCGGCTTCGGAGCCTCCGTGGTCGACCCGTCCTGGGGCGTCTTGCTGGCCGACCTGCAGCGCTACATCCAGATCCACCCGCTGACCGTGGTGTGGCCCGGACTCGCGATCACGATCACCGTGCTCGCGTTCAACCTGCTCGGCGACGCGCTGCGCGACGCGACGGACCCCACGCTGCGGACCGGCCGGCGCCCGTCGAATCGGGCCCGCGCCGGCCGACCGCGCCTGCCGGAGGTGACCGCATGAGCCTCGTGGTGACCGATCTCGTCGTCGAGATCGACGGCCGCAGGGTCGTGGACGGCGTGTCGTTCGCCGTGCCGGACGGCGGGCGCCTGGGGCTCATCGGCGAATCCGGATCCGGCAAGTCCCTCACGGCGCTCGCCATCATGGGTCTGCTGCCCGACGGCGCCGCCGCGTCCGGCAGCGTGCTCTGGAACGGCCGGGAGATCCTGAACCTGCCCGACCGCGAGCTCGCCGGGATCCGCGGGGACGAGATCGGCATGGTCTTCCAGGAGCCGCGCACGGCCCTCAACCCGATCCGCTCGATCGGCCGTCAGATCGCCGAGACGATCCGCATCCACGAGCGCATCGACCGGCGCACAGCCAGGATCCGCGCGATCGCAGAGGCAGCCCGCGTCGCGCTGCCGGATCCTGAGCGCATCGTGGACCGCTACCCGCATCAGCTGAGCGGCGGCCAGCGCCAGCGCGCGGCGATCGCGATCGCCCTCGCCGCTCGCCCGCGCCTGCTCATCGCGGACGAGCCGACGACCGCCCTGGACGTCACCATCCAGGCCGGTGTGCTGGCGCTGCTGCTGTCGCTCGTGGAGTCGGACGGGATGTCGCTCGTGTTCATCACGCACGACCTCGCCGTGCTCGCGCAGGTCGCCACGCACGCGGTCGTGCTGGCCGACGGCCGGGTCGTCGAGTCCGGACCGCTCGAGACCCTGCTGACCGCGCCGGCGTCGCCGATCACGCAGGGGCTGCTGCGCGACGCGACGGCGACGCTGTGGCGCGGAGAGGAGGACGGATGAGCGACGCGATCTCCGCGCCGGACGATGTGCCGGGCTCTCGACACGATGAGCCGCTGATCCGCGCACGCGGACTGCGACGCGAATACCTCGCCGCGCGGAAGGAGCCGTTCGTCCGCCGCGCGCGCAGCGTCGCCCTGGACGATGTGGACCTCGATGTCGCCCCGGGCAGCGCACTCGGCATCATCGGCGAATCCGGATCCGGCAAGTCCACGCTGATCCGGCTGCTGCTGGGGCTCGATCGCCCGACCTCCGGCACTGTGCACGTCGACGGACGGCCGGTGGACGCGTCGGCTTCGGCGCGAGCGCTGCACTGGCTGCGGCGCGAGACGGGACTGGTGTTCCAGGATCCGTACGCCTCGCTGGATCCGCGCCAGTCGGTCGGGCGGATCGTCTCGGAGCCGCTGCGCGCGCTCGACATCGACGGCGATCACCGTGCCATGGTCGCCGAGGTGCTCGACCGCGTCGGACTGGCTCCTGAGACGGCGGCGCGCCACCCGCACGAGTTCTCCGGGGGCCAGCGTCAGCGCGTGGCCCTGGCCCGGGCCATCGTGCACCGACCGCGGATCCTCATCGGCGATGAGCCGCTGTCGGCGCTGGACGTCACCGTGCGCGCGCAGATCCTCGATCTGCTCCGCGAGCTCAGCAGCGACGGCATGACCCTCGTGCTCGTCTCGCACGACATCGGCGTGGTGCAGAACCTGTGCGACGACGTCGCCGTGATGAAGAACGGCCGCATCGTCGAGCACGGCCGCACCACACACGTGCTGCACCACCCCGAACAGGACTACACCAGGCGGCTGCTCGCCGCGATCCCGGTCATCCCCGGGCGCTGAGCGTCAGAGCGACTTCTGCAGGAACAGCACGTCCAGGGTGCGGCCGAACTTCACACCGACGCCCTTCAGGTGTCCGGCGTCCACGAAGCCGTAGCGGCGGTGCAGGGCGATCGAGGCCCCCGCCGCCGTGGGCTCGATGACCGCGATGAGTTCGTGCAGTCCCGCCCGTGCCGACGCGTCCAGCAGGGCCTCCAGCAACGCCTTGCCGAGCCCGCGACCCGCGGCGTCGGGACTCAGGTAGATCGTGTTCTCGGCGCTGAACCGATAGGCCGACTTCGCGCGCCAGTGCTGGGCGTAGGCGAAGCCGAGCACTGTGCCGGCGACGTCCACCGCCACGAGGAAGGGCAGGCCCGTCTCCGCGAGGAGCGTGAGCTTGTGCTCCCAGACCGCCAGCTCCGTCTCCTCCTCGTCGAACGTCACGGTGCTCGTGCGCACGTAGTGATTGTAGATGTCGCGGATCGCGGCGAGGTCCTCCGCCTCGGTCGGGCGGATCCTCGCCCCGTGCCCGGGCAGGGCCGCCGCATCGGACCGCGGGACGGGCGGGGTGTCGCTCATGCGATCCTCCAGTCGACGGGGACGGCGCCCTGCTCCTCGAGCAGCGCGTTGACCCGGGAGAACGGCCGGGAGCCGAAGAACCCGCGGCTCGCCGACAGTGGCGACGGATGCGCGGAGGCGACGATCGGGGTCGTGCCGAGCATGGGCCGCAGTCCCTCGGCGTCCCGGCCCCAGAGCACCGCGACAAGGGGAAGGTCGCGGCCGACGAGGGCGCGGATGGCGAGCTCGGTGACCTTCTCCCAACCCCAGCCGCGATGCGAGGCGGGCGTTCCGGGGCGCACGGTGAGCACCCTGTTCAGCAACATGACGCCCTGATCGCTCCACGCCGAGAGATCGCCGTGTGCGGCGGGCGCGATGCCGAGGTCCGTCTCCAGCTCGCGGTAGATGTTGCCGAGGCTGCGGGGCAGCGGACGCACCTCGCGATCCACGGCGAACGACAGGCCGATCGGATGCCCCGGGGTGGGATACGGATCCTGGCCCACGATGAGGACCTTGACATCGGCCAGCGGGCGGGTGAAGGCGCGCAGCACGTTCTGCCCGGCCGGGAGATAGCCGCGGCCGGCGGCCGTCTCGGCACGCAGCCGATCGCCGAGCTCGGCGACGAGCGGCGCGACGGGTGCCAGCGCCTCGGCCCAGCCCGCATCGAGCCGGCCGCTCGCTGCGAGCTCGGCGAGCGTCTTCGGCATCAGAGCGCCGCCCGATCGCTGGAGACGGTCACGCCGTCGGATCCGGGGAACACCCGCCAGACGCTGCCGGCCCCCGCGATCCGCAGGCCCTCGGCGTCGGCGATGAGCACGGTGCTCTCGTCGATCCCGAGCCCGCCCTCGATGGCGCCCGCCTCGGTGGCGGCGATCAGGCGGCTGAGTGTGCCCCACTGCGCCACGTGCACGTCGATCGATACGTCGACCAGGCCGATTCCGGGGACGACGGTGATCTCGTCGAGGTCCTCCGCGGTCTCCTCCGGGGCGATCGCGACCTCACCGATCCGCCAGCCGCCGAGGATCGCGCGCTCGGCGGCGATCATCGCGCCGGCCGAGAAGCCGAGATACGGCGTGCCGCCCTGCACCGCGGTGCGGATGACGTCGTAGCCCGCTTCGAGGGCCGCGTGATAGGCCGGGGTCAGCCCGCCGCCGATGACGATCGCGTCGACGCCGTCGAAGACGCCCGGATCCACGAGGTCCGCCAGCCCGACGGTGACGACCGTCGCATCGATGGGCTTCGCCCCGTCGGCGGTGAGCGCGTCGAGAAGATCGCCCGCATGCTTCGTCGATGCGTCTTCCCGTACGGTCACGACTACGACGGATGGCCGCTCACGTCCCGCCGCGACGGCCATCGCCGTCGCCTCGGCGGTGAACGGTGCGAAAGCGGCACGACCGAAGCCGCCGCCGACCAGATGCACGCCCATGGTCAGTCCTCTCCGCGCGGGCGCAGCGGCCCGCGCGCGAGCAGGTGCGCGGCGGCCTGAGCCACCGGGCGGATCACCACGAGGTCGAGGTTCACGTGCCCTGGCGCGTTCAGGGCGTAGGCGATCAGGTCGGCCACGTCCGCCGCGACCAGCGGCGCCTCGACGCCCGAGTAGACGGCTTCCGCGGCGACCTCATCGCCGCCGAGACGCCGCAGGGCGAACTCCTCGGTGTGCACGAGACCCGGCGCGATCTCGGTGACCCGGATCGGCTCGCCGTTGAGTTCCTGGCGCAGCACCTGCGGGATCATCGACTCCGCCGCCTTCGCCGCGTTGTACCCGGAGCCGCCCGGATACGACTGGCGGGCCGCGGTCGAGGTGAGGAACAGCAGGTCGGCGTGTCCGCCGCCTGCGGCAGCGGCGCGGAGCTGCGGCAGCAGGGCCGCGGTGAGCTGCTGCACGGCGAGCACGTTCGCCTCGAACATCCAGCGCCACTTCTCCGCGGATCCGTCCTCGACCCGCTCCGTGCCGCGAGCGCCGCCCGCGACGTGCACGACCGCATGCAGCGGGCCCGTCTGGGACAGGTGCTCCGCGAGGCCCGCGATCTGGTCCGCATCCGTGAGGTCGGCCGCATACGCCGTGGATCCGGTCTCCGCGGCGAGCGCCTGCAGGCGGTCCTCGCGTCGTGCGACGCCGACGACATCCCAGCCGCTCGCCCGCAGCGCCCGTACCGTCGCCTCGCCGATCCCGGTGCTCGCCCCTGTCACCACCGCGCGTCTGCTGCTGTGGAGACCGTCGTTCATCGCGCTGTTCGCCATGCGTCAACGCTACGGGATCCCCGGACGCGCTTCGACGATCGTCCATGGTCGACGTCGCGCCCGGATCCGCGGGATCACGCGGCCCATCCCTGTTACGTCACATTTCCGCGGTCTTGTTGACAGGGGCGGCGGGTTCGTACTCTCGATGCAACGCCACCGGTCCTCGCACCCGTCGAGAGGCCGCGGCCACTGCCCTGCGACGCGGTTCGGTGTCGCTCATCCTGAAGGAGACACTCATGACCGCTGCGGAGAACTGGCGCTTCGAGACCAAGCAGATCCACTCCGGTGCCGCCCCGGATCCCGTCACCAAGGCGCGCGCCACGCCGATCTACCAGACCACCTCGTACGTGTTCGACAACGCCGACCACGCGGCGAACCTGTTCGCTCTGGCCGAGTTCGGCAACATCTACACCCGCATCCAGAACCCGACCCAGGATGTGCTCGAGCAGCGTCTCGCCGCTCTCGAGGGCGGCACCGGCGCGCTCGTGCTCTCCTCGGGCCAGGCCGCGTCCACCTTCGCGATTCTCAACATCGCCCAGGCCGGCGACCACTTCGTCTCGAGCTCCTCGATCTACGGCGGCACCTACAACCTCTTCAAGTACACGCTCGCCAAGCTCGGCATCGACGTCACCTTCGTCGAGAACCAGGACGACATCGAGGAGTGGCGCCGCGCGGTCCGCCCGAACACCAAGCTGTTCTTCGCGGAGACCATCGGCAACCCGCAGATCAACGTCCTCGACATCAAGGGCGTCGCCGACGCCGCGCACGAGGCGGGCGTGCCGCTCATCGTGGACAACACGATCGCGACCCCCTACCTGATCCGCCCGTTCGAGCACGGCGCCGACATCGTCATCCACTCGGTCACCAAGTTCCTCGGCGGCCATGGCACCACCATCGGCGGCGCGATCATCGACGGCGGCAAGTTCGCGTGGTCGCAGAACGTGGACAAGTTCCCCGGTCTCACCGAGCCCGACCCCTCCTACCACGGCGCCAGCTACACCGCGGCGGTCGGCGACGGCCTGGCCTACATCATCAAGGCCCGCGTGCAGCTGCTGCGCGACCTCGGATCCGCAATCGCACCGCAGAGCGCCTGGAACCTCATCCAGGGCATCGAGACGCTGTCGCTGCGCATCGAGCGCCACGTGCAGAACGCGCAGGAGATCGCGGAGTGGCTGGACGGCCGCGACGACGTCGCCAGCGTGAACTACTCGGGCCTGCCGACCTCGCCGTGGTACGCCGCCGCGAACACCTACGCCCCCAAGGGCGTCGGCGCGGTGCTCTCGTTCGAGCTGAAGGGCGGCGTGGACGCCGGCCGCGAGTTCGTGAACAGCCTCACCCTGTTCAGCCACCTCGCGAACATCGGCGACGTCCGCTCGCTGGTGATCCACCCGGCCTCCACCACGCACGCGCAGCTCACGCCCGAGCAGCAGCTCACCGCGGGTGTCACCCCGGGCCTGGTCCGCCTGTCCGTGGGCCTCGAGAACATCGAGGACCTCAAGGCCGACCTCGATGCGGCCCTCGCTGCCGCGCGCAAGGTCTCCGAGGCCGCCCGCGCCTGACGCCGGGCCCTGCTCCTATCGAAGGGCTCAAGAGACGAAACCGCCCCCGGATCACGCGATCCGGGGGCGGTTCCGTTCATCCGGGCACGTCCTCCTCGCTCCCCTCCGCCCATCTCCGCCGAAACCCCCATCTGCCGCCGATACCCCACGGGACGATGTATTCCCGGGGGGTCTGGATGGTGCGTGGGGGTATCGGCGTGGGAACGGGGCGCAGCGGTCCGGGTCCGCACAGGCATGTGACTCGCGAGAAAAGTGCACCGATCACGGCGGAGCGCCGCACGATGACAGCGATGCGGGCACGCTGGCGGGATGACATTCGACGTGCTCGGCGCTCGCGCGGCGCATCCGCTGCTGGGATCCGTGGATCGGCTCACGCCGGCCCGCGCGCGGGCACTGCTGCTCTCGCGCCACGAACTGATCGCGACCGGGCACACAGAACGCGACCTCCGCGCGCTCGAGGCCGCCAAGCGCCTGATCCGGGTGCGCCGCGGCCGCTATGTCCATGCTGACGACTGGGCTGTGCTGTGGAACGAGGAGCGGCATCTGCTCGACGTGATCGCCGCGCACCGGAACGCACCTTTGCCGGGGCTGGTGTTCTGGGGACCGTCGGCAGCGGTGTTGCATGGGCTGCCGTTGTACCGTTGGCGTCCCGAGCAGGTGCATGCCATCGTCCTCGGCGCACGGCACACGCGCGCTCGGGCGCGACTCATGCTGCACGATGTGGCGGTCGATCGGGCGGAGATCACGAACGTCGACGGCATCGGGTGCACGACGGTCGACCGCACCGTCCTTGATCTGCTCTGCGGCGCCTCGGCCGAAGTCGGGCTGTCCGCCGCTGACGCCGCCCTGCGCAGTGAGGCTGTGCAGCGGCACGAGCAGGATCCGGAACTCGCGGCCGCATGGCGAGCGCGAATGGGCGAACGCACCGGTCGGATCCATGTCCGCGGAATCCGCAAGGCGCGGGAGCTCATCCGGTTCGCCGATGGTCGTGCGCAGCTGCCCGGGGAGAGCGTCAGCAGACTTCATCTGCTTCGGCTCGGCTTCCGACGTGTGCCCCTGCAGACACCGGTGCGCGGCCCGGAGGGCGAGGAGTTCTGGCTCGACTTCGCTTTCCCCCGCTGTCACGCGTTCGGCGAGTTCGATGGCCAGGGCAAGTACCGGGATCCGCGGCTGCGAGGCGGTCGGGAGATCGAGGAGATCGTGCTCGCCGAGAAGGACAGGGAGGACATCGTCCGCGGCGTCACGGGATGGCGCACGGTGCGATGGGGTTCCCCGCACATCCGCACCTCCGACACTCTCGGCGCTCGGCTGCATACCTTCGGGGTCCACCCACCGACCTGACGCTCACGCCGCCCTGCACAGTGCAGGTGTCCACGCAGCACGGCCCCTTCAGTGTCGGCACGCCGGCAGCCTCGCCGCACGCACCTGCACCGAGACCCCCACGTAGCGTCGATACCCCCACGGGATGACACATCCTGGTGGGGGTCTCGGCGGCATGTGGGGGTCTCGGCGACAGGAGAGCGGCAACCCGCAACGGGCCCGCCGCCGCGCCCCGATCCGTAACCTTCGGCGCCCACCCGCCCGCACCCGGGAGAATGGACCCATGGACTGGCAGACGACCTCGGAGGACACGGTGCCCTCGGCGCGCGTGTCGGAGGCGGACGCCCGCCTGCTGCGCGCCCGCCCGCCGTCCACGGGCGCCTGGCGGGACGGGGATCCGGCCGGCGATCGCCGGTTCGAGGCGTTCGGGCCGTTCCGCACCGAGGGCGGTGGCGAGCTGCCGCTGATCCGGCTCGCGTACGAGTCCTGGGGGACGCTGAACGAGGCGCGCGACAACGCGATCCTCATCCTGCACGCGCTCACCGGAGACAGCCACGTCGTCGGCGAGGCGGGCCGCGGACACGCGACCAGCGGCTGGTGGGGCGAGATCGTCGGCCCGGGCTGCGCGATCGACACCGAGAAGTGGTTCGTGATCGCCCCGAACATGCTGGGTGGGTGCCAGGGATCCACCGGTCCCGCGAGCATCGCGCCGGACGGCTACGAGTGGGCCTCGCGCTTCCCGTACCTCACCATCCGCGACCAGGTCGCCGCCCAGGTGCTGCTCGCGGATGTGCTCGGCATCGCACGCTGGGGTGCGGTGATCGGCGGATCCATGGGCGGCATGCACGCCCTGGAATGGGCTGTCGGACACCCCGAGCGCGTCGAGCGGCTCGCGATCCTGTCCTCTCCCCCGGTGACCACCGCCGACCAGCTCGCGCTGAACTTCGTGCAGCTGGAGACGGTCCGGATGGATCCGCGCTTCGCGGGCGGCGAGTACTACGACGCACCCGTCGGTGAGGGTCCGCACCGCGGCCTCGCCCTCGCGCGGCGGATGGCTCTGCTGAACTACCGCAGCCCGATCGAGCTGAACCAGCGGTTCCAGCGCTCCTGGCAGTCCGACGTGTCTCCGCTCGGCCAGGGCGGTCGCTACGCGGTGGAGAGCTACCTCGACTTCCACGGCAACAAGTTCACCCGCCGCTTCGACGCGAACAGCTACCTGACGCTCGTGGAGGCGATGAACTCGCACGACATCGGCCGCGACCGCGGCGGCGTCGAGGACGCCCTGAAGCGGGTGACCGCCACCGCGCTCGTGCTCGGCATCGACACCGACCGGCTGTTCCCCGTGGACGGCCAGCACCGCATCGCCCGGGGCATCCCGCACACGCTGGATGGCAACGAGGCTGTCGTGCTCGCCAGCGACTTCGGCCACGACGGGTTCCTCATCGAGACCGACGATGTTGGCATGCATCTGGAGCGGCTGCTCCGCGCCTGAGCGACGAACGACGGCCCCTGCGGAATCAGCCCCGCTCGTACCGCCACACCGGCTTCTCGGCGACGAGCCGGTCGCGCGCGCCGGGCGCTCCCCCGGCGAGCTCGTCGCCGTCCCAGTAGAAGATCGTGCCGGTCTCGGTGGGCTCCATCCGCGTCCGGAACACCGCGGGATCGGGCAGGCGGGTGAGGGCGAACGCGTCTTCCACCGTGGTCGCGCCACGCAGCGCGTGCAGCGTGCGCCAGGTCGGCGGCATGAGCGCGATCTCCCCGGCGTCCCTCGCGGCGAGCGCGGCCTCCGGTGCGAACCAGCGCATGTCGGCCACTTCGTCCTGCGCGGCGATCTCCCCTGTTCCCGGATCCGCCGCGAGGAAGAACCAGGTCCGTACGCGCTTCGGGATCCCCGCCGGCGGCACCCAGCACGAGAGCAGCACGAGACGGTCGAGCACCAGACCGACCTCCTCGACGGTCTCGCGCAGCGCGGCGCGTCCGGCGTCCTCGCTCTCCTCCGCACCCGCGACGCGGTCGCCGGGCTCGAGCATGCCTCCGGGGAACACCCAGGCTCCTGCGAACGAGCCGCGGTCGGGTCGACGCATGAGCAGCACCTCGATCCCGTGCGTCGCGTCGCGCAGGATCACCGCGGTGCCCGCGACGGGCAGGTCGTCGTCCTCGGCCGAGCTCATCCGCCCATGCTAGGACGCACCGGGGCGCCTCACCCGCGGCGGCGCCGCGATCGAGGGCGAATCGGACTCAGACCAGGTCGTGCACCCGCACGGATCCGGTCTCGGTGTGGAAGCGGCGCTGCACGGCGTAGGAGACGATCGCGATCCCGAGACCGAGCACGGCGAGGCCGGCGCCTACCCAGGATGGCGCGGCGAACCCCCAGCCCCACGCGATCACGAGACCGCCCAGGAAGGCGCCGAGGCTGTTGCCGATGTTCAGCGCGGAGTGGTTCAGCGCCGCGGCGATGGACTGGTTGTCGCCCGCGACCTCCATGAGCCGGGTCTGGATCGCGGGGCTCAGGATCGACGAGAGCAGCGCCATCACGAACGAGAGCGGCACGAGCAGCCAGATCGAGAACGACAGGATCGCGAGCAGGACGAGAACCACGGCCATCGCGCCGAGGCCGACCAGCAGCGTGAGTCTGAGGTTGCAGTCGCCGAACACGCCGCCGAGCAGGTTGCCGATCGTCATGCCGAGTCCGAACACGACGAGCGTGATCGGCACCATCCATTCCGGGGCACCCGCCCGCTCGGTGACCACCGGGGCGATGTAGCTGTACACCGCGAAGAACCCGCCGAAGCCGATGGCGCCGGTCGCGAGTGCGAACCAGACCTGGGGGCGGCGGAACACGCGCAGCTCCGCGCGGAAAGTGCGCCCGGGATCGCCCTCGTGCTCCGGCACGAAGAACGCGATGCAGACCGTGGCGAGCGCGAACACGATCGTGACGACGAGGAAGGCGCTGCGCCAGCCGACGTGCTGGCCGAGGTAGGTCCCCGCAGGGACGCCGACCACGTTCGCGATGGTGAGACCGGTCAGGATGAAGGCCACGCCCTTGGCGCGCTTGCCCGGGCCGAGGACGTCGGAGGCGACGAGGGCGCCGATCCCGAAGTAGGCGCCGTGCGGCAGCCCCGCGATGAAGCGGGCGAGTCCCACGGTCTCGAAGGTGGGGAGCACCACGGCCAGCCCGTTGCCGAGGGTGAGCGCGATGGCGAGGCCGACCATGACCCGGTGGCGCGGGAAGCGCGCGACGAGTCCCGCGATCGTGGGTGCGCCGAGCACGACGCCCAGCGCATAGAGCGACACCAGGAGCCCGGCGCGGCCGATGGCCTCGTCGGGGTTCTGCGCCCACAGCTCGGGCAGCAGGTCCTGCGCGATGTTGGGGAGCAGACCCATCGCGACGAACTCGGTCATGCCGATGCCGAAGCTGCCGATGGCGAGGGAGAGGAGCGCCCGCATCGCCGCACCCCTCGAGAGGCTCGAGGGTTTCATCCGTCCAGCTTAGAGGCTGTCGGTGTCCTCGATGGCGCGCTCGAGGCGCTCGATCTTGCCGTCGATCTCGCCGGTGTAGCCGGGGCGGATGTCGGCCTTGAGCACGAGGGACACGCGGGATCCGAACGGCATGACCGCCTCGGTCGCGCGCTTGACGACGTCCATCACGGTGTCCCAGTCGGGACCCTCGATCTCGGTGAACATGCTCGTGGTGCGGTGCGCGAGCCCGGAGGCGCGGACCACCGCCACCGCGGCGGCGACCGCGTCGTGGACCGAGGCGCCGGCGCTCTCGGTGCGGTCGGGGGCGGATCCGCTGGGAGCGACGGAGAAGGCGACGAGCATCAGGACCTCCGGGTTTCGGGGAGTTCGGTGGCGAGGGATGGGGTGCGGTGCACCGGGGTGCGCACGATCGCGCGGATCGAGATCACGCAGATGACGACGACGAGGATGTTGCGGGCGCTCAGCAGCGCGATCGGAAGGGGCTGCGCCGCCAGCAGCTGGTCGTAGACGACAGGGTAGACCGCCTGGGTCAGGGCGTAGTCCAGGAGCACCAGGATCGCAGGGATCCGCACACGCGGCCCGTCGCACAGGCACCACAGCACGAGCGGCGCGAGCATCCACACCTGGAACTGCGGCGAACCCACCTTGTTGCACGCGATCAGCACCGCCACCAGTGCCAGCATGGTCGCCGGCAGCAGACGCCGCGCCGAGGCGCCGGCGCGCAGCTTCCACAGGGCGAGCCCCGCCACGGCGAGCACGCCCACCACCATCAGCGGGGTGAGCAGCGCGGCCACGACATCGACGCCGGGCCCGGTGAGCTGGAACGTGAGGATCTCGCGGCTGTATTCGATCCGCGTCACGCCGATCTGGGTGAGCCACAGCAGCGGAGTCGCCCCGACAGCCTCGATCTGCAGCCCGCGGCCGCTCATCTGGCTGAGGAAGCCGAGGAGATTGGCGGACCCGCCCAGCAGTACGAGCCCGAGCACGACGACGAACGTGACGATCGCGGCCGTGACGAGCATGCGGACCCGGCCGCGCAGCAGCGCGAGCGCCGCGACGAACAGCGCGCCGGGCCAGATCTTGATCCAGGCACCGATGGTGAACAGCGCGCTCGCGACCGCCGGGCGGGAGAACAGCCACAGCCCGCCGATGATCGCGAGCGGCACGGTGATCGCATCGATCCGGAACATCGCGATGGGCCCGAGCACGAGGAGGGCGCCCATCCAGAGCAGGGCGGCGCCACGGCGGATCCGGCTGCGTCGCGCCCTGGTTCCGCGCAGCAGGAACGCGAACCCGACCGCGTCGAGCGCCGTCACCAGGATCGACCAGGCGACGACGTAGCTCGCGGATCCGACGGCGTACGTCCCGGGGAGAAGCGGATGGATGAGCTGGGACAGACCCTGCGCGATCAGCATGGGCACGAGCGCGAGCTGCGGGTAGACCCAGCTCTCGGTGATGCCCACGATCGCGCCGCCCCCGAGCGCGTTGCGCGCCCACGGCTCGTACACGAAGACGGTGTCGCCCATCGGCAGGGCGGGCATGACCCACCCGATCGTCGCGACGTAGAGGTGCGCGACGACGAACGCCAGCCACAGCACCGTGAGCGGTACTCCGGCACGACGCACCGCGGACGCCCTCAGCGCGTCGCCGCGTCGGCTCGTTTCGGCGCGGATCGCGCCCGTCGGCTCGGCACCGGTCACGCGCGGTCCTCCTGGGTCTCTTCGTCGTGGTCGTCGTGGTCGTCGTCGGAGGGCGCCCCGGCGTAGCCGTTGCGCACGAGAGCGAAAGCGGCCGGCAGCGCGTCCGCCACCTCGAGCGCGACGATCGGGCGTCCCGATCCGCCTGCCGAGGTGCCGGATGCGATCCGCCCGGCGAGGCCGTGCAGCCATGCCGCCGCGGCGGCCAGCTCGGCGAGCGCGGTTCTCCCGTCCGCGGCACGGTCGGCCGCGACGAGAGCGCCGATCACGCCTGCCAGCACATCGCCGGTCCCGGCGGTGGCGAGCCAGGGCGAACCGGCCTCGACGGAGATGACGCCCGTGCCGTCCGCGACGAGCGTGGTGGCACCCTTGAGCAGCACCGCACCGCCGAGCGCCTCGGCGGTCTCGTGCACCGCCTCGGCGCGTGCGGCCGGATCCCGCAGGGCATCGGCGACCAGCCCCCCGAGCCCGAGCGACGCGCGCAGCCGGGCGAACTCTCCGGCGTGCGGCGTGGCGATCACCGGCGCGCCCGCCCCGGGAAGCAGATCCAGCGCACCCGCGTCGACGACGACAGGATCCGCGCCGGCCAGCAGCGCACGCAGCGCCGCCGTCTCCGGTGCCGTGCGGGCGGCGGCGTCGGTGCCGGATCCGATGACCCAGGCCTGAGCGCGCACGGCCTCGGAGCCGGGTTCGGTCGTGACGGTCTCGGGGCGTCGCGCGAGCACGAGGTCCGCGGCACGCCGCGGGCCGACGTAGCGCACGTAGCCGCAGCCGGCGCGCCAGGCGCCCTCCACGCCGAGCACCGCGGCGCCCGGGTACGCGTCGGATCCGGTGCGCAGCGCCACGACGCCGCGACTGCGCTTGTCGGACTCGGCGCTCGGCGCGCGCAGAAGTGCGCGGGTGCGGCCGTGCGACCAGGGGCGCACCGCTCCGGCGAAGAAAGGCATGCGTCAACGGTACTGGGCCGTGGCTGTGCGCACCGCCGGGCCGTCCCGGATCGGCGGATCCCCGGATGCGGCCCCGACCCGCCCGGCGACGGGTAGCGTCGGACCGTGAGCCTCCTGTTCTCCCCGCTGACCATCCGATCCGTCACCCTGCGCAATCGCCTGTGGGTGTCCCCCATGTGCATGTACAGCGCGATCGAGGGTGTGCCGCAGGAGTGGCACCACACGCATCTCGCCCAGTTCGCCTCCGGTGGCGCCGGCCTGATCGTGGCCGAGGCCACCGCCGTGGTGCCGGAGGGCAGGATCAGCCCGCGCGACACCGGCCTGTGGAACGACGCCCAGCGCGACGCCTGGACGCCGATCGTCGACGCCGTGCATGCGCGCGGTGCGCGGATCGGGGTGCAGCTCGCGCACGCCGGCCGCAAGGCGTCGACGTGGTGGCCGTGGGCCGAGGAGCGCGGATCCGTTCCTGCAGCCCGAGGCGGCTGGGGCACGGTCGCGCCCTCGGCGATCGCGTTCGAGGGTTTCGACGCACCCGAGGCGCTCGACGAAGCAGGCATCGCCGAGGTCGTCGAGGCGTTCGCGTCGGCCACCCGCCGAGCCCTGGACGCCGGCTTCGACGTGCTGGAGATCCACGGCGCGCACGGGTACCTGCTGCACGAGTTCCTCTCACCGCTCAGCAACCACCGCGACGACGAGTACGGCGGATCCCTGGAGAACCGCGCCCGCCTGCTGCTCGAGGTCACCGAAGCGGTGCGCCGGGTCGCGGGCGACGGGGTTCCGGTGTTCGTGCGGATCTCCGCCACCGACCACGCCCCGGGTGGCTTCACGCCGGACGAGGCCGCCGTGGTGGCGGAGTGGGCGGTCGCGCACGGCGCGGACCTCATCGACGTCTCCAGCGGCGGGCTCGTCGCCCACCAGCACATCGAGGTGCACCCCGGCTATCAGGTGCCGCTCGCCGATGCGGTGCGCCAGGGCGGCCGCATCCCCTCCTCCGCGGTGGGGCTGCTCACCGACGGCGCTCAGGCCGAGGCCGTGCTCGCCGAGGGCGCGGCGGACGCGATCTTCGCCGGACGGGAGTGGCTGCGCGACCCGCATTTCGGGCTGCGGGCCGCGCACGAGCTCGGCGACGAGGTCGCCTGGCCCGACCAGTACCTGCGCGCCCGCTGGCGCTGACGCCGCGCGGTCGCCAGCAGGGCTCGTCGGGGCCGTCAGCGGCCGAAGCCGCGACGGGTGATGTCGCGCACCTCGCCGACGAGCTCCTCGATGATGTCCTCCAGGAACAGGATCGCCGTCGTCTCGCCCGCGGCGTCGCGCACCTGCGCGAGGTGACGTCCGGCGCGCCGCATGATCGCGAGCGCGTCCTCGAGGTCGGTGTCCTCCTGCATCGGAACCATCTGGTGGATCCGCTTCGCGGGGATCGGCGCGGTGGCCCTCGCCGCCGCATCCGGCCCCTCAGCCGAACGGATCACGTCCTTGAGGTGCACGTACCCCACGGGCACACCCTGAGGATCGACCATGACGTAGCGCGAGAAGCCGTGCTTGGCGACGGCACGCTCCACATCGTCCGGCGTCGCGCCGAGCGGAAGCGTCACCAGCCCCGCGAGCGGCACCGCGACATCGCGCGCGTCCTTGTCGGTGAACTCCACCACCGCGCTCACGGTGCCCGCGGAGTCGGCGAGGACGCCCTCTCTGCGGGACTGGTCCACGATGGTGGCGACCTCGTCGAGGGTGAACGTCGATGCGGCCTCGTCCTTCGGCTCCACGCGGAACAGCCGCACCACGCCGTTCGCCGTCGCGTTCAGCGCGCGGATCACCGGGTAGAACACCTTCGAGATCCACACCAGCGGCGACGCGAGGATCAGCACGGCCCGGTCCGGCACCGAGAACGCCAGGTTCTTCGGCACCATCTCTCCGAAGACCACGTGCAGGAACGACACGATCACCAGCGTGATGATGAACGCGATCGCATCCACCGCCGCCTCGGCAAGTCCGAGCGCGCCCAGGGGCGCGGCGAGCAGGTGGTGCATCGCCGGCTCGGAGACGTTCAGGATCAGCAGCGAGCACACCGTGATGCCCAGCTGCGAGGTCGCCAGCATGAGCGTGGCGTGCTCCATCGCATACAGGGCGGTGCGTGCGGAACGGGATCCGCGCTCGGCGAGCGGCTCGATCTGCGAACGACGTGCGGAGATCACCGCGAACTCGGCCGCGACGAAGAACGCGTTGAAGACGAGCAGCACGAACAGCCATGCGATACCGGCCCAGTCGCTCATCGCTCGCCCCCTTCCTCGGTCGTCGTCTCAGGCGTGAAGCGGATCCGGTCCACCCGACGCCCCTGCATGCGCACGACGTGCAGAGCACCTCCCGGCACGGGCACTTCGTCCCCGGCCTTGGGCAGCCGCTCCAGCACGCTCATCACGTAGCCGCCGACCGTGTCGTACACGTCGCCCTCCGGCACCTCGATGCCGGTGCTCGCGCGCAGCTCGTCCGGACGCAGCTCCGCGGGGAACGTGATCCCGTCGCGGCCCTTCACGACGCCGGCCCGGCTGCGGTCGTGCTCGTCGGACACCTCGCCGACGATCTCCTCAACGAGGTCCTCGAGGGTCACGATCCCGGCGGTGCCGCCGTATTCGTCGACCACGATCGCGAGCTGGTAGCCCCCGCCGCGCAGCTCGGCCACGAGCGCATCCAGGTGCACGGTCTCCGGCACCCGCAGCGGCTCGGAGGCGAGCGCGCCCACCGGCACCTCCGTGCGCCTGTCGCGCGGCACCGACACGGCCGCCTTGAGGTGCACGACGCCGGTGATGTCGTCGAGGTCCTCGTCGAACACCGGGAAGCGGCTGTGTCCCGTGCGCCTGGCCAGGCCGATCACGTCGTCGGCGGAGTCCGCCGCGGCGATCGCGTGCATGCTGGGGCGCGGCGTCATCACGTCGCCCGCCGTGAGCCGCGCGAAGCCGAGGCTGCGATCCAGCAGCGTCGCCGTGTCCTCCTCGAGCACGCCGGCGCTCGCCGAGCGGCGCACGAGTGAGCTGAGCTCCTCGGCCGAACGCGCGCCGCTGAGTTCCTCCTTCGGCTCGATGCCCATCGCCCGCAGTACGGCGTTGGCACTGCCGTTGAGCAGCACGACGATCGGCCGGAACACCATCGTGAACACGGTCTGGAACGGGATGACGACCTTGGCGGTCGCGACCGGCAGCGCCATCGCGAAGTTCTTCGGAACCAGCTCGCCGAGGATCATCGACAGCATCGTGGCGACCGTCATCGCGACGATCACGGCGATCGTGACGGTGACGGGCTCGGGGATCCCCCACGCGGTCAGCACGGGACGGAGCAGGTTCGACAGCGCCGGCTCCATCGTGAAACCGGTCAGCAGCGTGGTCAGCGTGATGCCCAGCTGCGCCGACGAAAGATGCGTCGAGGTGATCCTGAGCGCCGCGATGGTCATGCCGAGGCGGCTCTCGCCGCGATCCTGTCGCGCCTCCAGATCCGCGCGATCGAGGTTGACGAGTGCGAACTCGCTGGCGACGAACAGGCCCGTCCCCACGATGAGCAGCAGCCCCACGCCCAACCAGATGTAATCCATCACGGTGTCACCTCCGTCGAAGCGGAGAGCGGGCAGTGGGGCGATGTACTACACGAGGGAGGGTCGTCCATGGTGCGCACGATTCTACTGTGACGTGCGGGGGGCGAAGCTGAACGGATGCCTGATCGCCGAAGCGCTCACCAGCTGACCGGCAGCGCCTTGCCCTCCTCGTAGCCGGCCGCGGACTGCAGGCCGACCAGCGCGCGCTCGTGGAACTCGGGTACCGAGGACGCCCCCGCATAGGTGAACGACGAGCGCACGCCCGAGGTGATCATGTCGAGCAGATCCTCGACACCGGGACGGAGCGGATCCAGGTAGATCTTCGACGAGGAGATGCCCTCGGCGAACAGCTCCTTGCGAGCGCGCTCGTAGGCGTCGAGACGGCCGAAGCGCGCCTGTACCGCCTTCGTCGAGGCCATGCCCCAGGACTCCTTGTAGATGCGCCCTCCGGCGTCGCTCTGCAGTTCGCCCGGCGCCTCGATGGTGCCGGCGAACCAGGATCCGACCATCACCGACGCGGCCCCGGCGGCGAGGGCGAGCGCGACGTCGCGCGGGTAGCGCACTCCTCCGTCCGCCCAGACGTGCGCGCCGAGCTCGGCGGCAGCCTGCGCCGTCTCCAGCACGGCGGAGAACTGCGGACGCCCGACCGCCGTCATCATGCGGGTGGTGCACATCGCGCCCGGCCCGACGCCGACCTTCAGGATCGACGCGCCGGCCTCCACGAGGTCGCGCACACCATCGGCCGTGACGATGTTGCCTGCCACGATCGGAATGCCGAGCTCGAGCGCCGCGACCGTGCGCAGCGCCCTCAGCATGCCGTCCTGGTGACCGTGCGCGGTGTCGACCACCAGAACATCCACGCCGGCGGCGGCGAGGGCCGTGGCCTTGGCGGCGACGTCGCCGTTGATCCCGACCGCGGCGGCCACGGCCAGGCGACCCGAGGCGTCGACCGCGGGGCGGTACAGCGTCGAGCGCAGCGCACCGCGCGCGGTCTGCGTGCCGACGAGGTGGCCGTGCTGCAGCACGCAGACCATCTCGGCCTCCACAGCGGTGATCGCATCGAACGCCGCGCGCGGGTCGGCGACGTCGTCGGCGTCGAGGGACGGGGAGTCCGCGCGGACCAGGTCGCCGAGCTGGGCGTCCCGCAGCGCGGTCGCGAGCCGGACCGCGGGCAGTATCCCGTGGATCGCGTCGACGTGCAGGCCGTCGGGACCGCCCGGCGCATCGGCGACCACGATGCCGTGACCGTCGGTGGCGGGCAGCAGCCGGAGCGCGTCCTCCACCGTCGCCCGCGGCGAGAGCACGAGCGGCGTGTCCCAGGACACCGGCTGGCGCTTGACCCAGCGGATCGCCTCGTCGAGCTCCTGCAGCGGCATGTCCTGCGGCAGCACGCCGATCCCGCCGCGGCGGGCGAGGGTCGCGGCGAGCCGCGGACCCGTCACCGAGTTCATGTTCGAGGACACCAGCGGGATGGTCGCGGGGGTGCCGTCCTGCGGCGCGAGATCGACCTGGAGTCTGCTCGTGACATCCGAGCGACGCGGCACCAGGAACACGTCGGAGTAGGTGAGGTCGACCATGGGGAGTTCGCCGGAGAACTGCATGCTCTCAGGGTAGCCGTCCCCGCGGGGAACGCCTCGGCTCCGCGTCGTTCGGAACAGGCGGCACCGGTCGACGGCGTCCCGCGTCCGGACGGTCCCGCCCCGCACCGCGTTCCAGACCCGCACAGGGGCTCCGACACGTTAGGCTTGACACCCGGATGAGTGGCCATACCCGGAGACCACCGGGGACGGATCCCACCAGATTCAGCGATGAAAGAGGGCGATCGAGCGTGTCGAGCCAGGTGACCGGCGTCGGGACTTCTGGAGATGGAGAGTTCGGGGCCAATTCCTGGCTCGTCGATGAGCTGTACGAGCAGTTCAAGATCGACCGCAACTCCGTCGACAAGGAGTGGTGGCCGGTCCTCGAGAACTACCACCCCTCTGAGCCTGCGGCGGCTCCCGCTGCACCCGCGACCACGCCGGCGGCGGCTCCGGACGCCCACCCCGTGACCGCACCGGTCCCGGTGATCGGCCAGCAGCCCGTCGCGCGCACGACGACCAAGCCCGCGCGCCAGGCTCCGATCCCCGCCCAGGCACAGGATCGCGCCACCGGGGAACCCGGCGCCGAGCAGCACGAGGACGTCGTCACCCCCCTGCGCGGCATGCCGAAGACCCTCGCCGCGAACATGGACGAGTCTCTCACCGTCCCCACCGCGACGAGTGTGCGCACCGTTCCGGCGAAGCTGATGATCGACAACCGCATCGTCATCAACAACCACATGTCCCGCACCCGCGGCGGCAAGGTGTCCTTCACGCACCTCATCGGCTGGGCGCTGATCCAGGCGATCAAGGAGTTCCCGAGCCAGAACGTGTTCTACGCCGAGGTCGACGGCAAGCCCAGCGTCGTCGCCCCCGCGCACGTGAACCTCGGCATCGCGATCGACATCCCCAAGCCCGACGGCACCCGCGCGCTGCTCGTGCCGAGCATCAAGCGCGCCGAATCCCTCACGTTCAGCGAGTACCTCTCCGCCTACGAGGATCTCATCGGCCGCGCGCGCGGGAACAAGCTGACCGCCGCGGACTTCCAGGGCACCACGCTGTCCCTGACGAACCCTGGCGGCATCGGCACCGTGCACTCCGTGCCGCGTCTGATGAAGGGCCAGGGCTGCATCATCGGCGCCGGCGCCCTCGAGTACCCGGCGGAGTTCCAGGGCTCCAGCCAGAAGACGCTCGACGTGCTCGGCATCGGCAAGACGATCACGCTCACCTCGACCTACGACCACCGGGTCATCCAGGGCGCGGGTTCGGGCGAGTTCCTGAAGAAGGTGCACGAGCTGCTGATCGGCGAGCGCGGCTTCTACGAGGGCATCTTCCGTGCACTGCGGATCCCGTACGCCCCGATCCACTGGAACAAGGACATCGCGGTCGACCTCGCCGAGCGCATCGACAAGACGGCGCGCGTGCAGGAGCTCATCAACTCCTACCGTGTGCGCGGCCACCTCATGGCCGACATCGACCCCCTCGAGTACGTGCAGCGCACGCACCCCGATCTCGAGATCGAGACCCACGGACTGACGTTCTGGGATCTGGATCGCGAGTTCGTCACGAACGGCTTCGGCGGTCATCGTCAGCTGAAGCTGCGCGAGATCCTCGGAGTTCTCCGCGACTCCTACTGCCGCACGATCGGCATCGAGTACATGCACATCCAGGATCCCGAGCAGCGCCGCTGGTTCCAGGACAAGGTCGAGGTCAAGTACGTCAAGCCCGGCCACGACGAGCAGCTGCGCGTGCTCAGCAAGCTCAACGAGGCCGAGGCCTTCGAGACCTTCCTGCAGACCAAGTACGTCGGCCAGAAGCGCTTCTCGCTCGAAGGCGCCGAGTCTCTCGTTCCCCTGCTGGACGAGATCCTGCAGGGCGCGGCCGGTGCGGGACTCGACGGCGCCGCGATCGGCATGGCGCACCGCGGACGCCTGAACGTCCTCGCGAACATCGCCGGCAAGACCTACGGCCAGGTGTTCCGCGAGTTCGAGGGATCCACCCTGCCGGGCAACCAGCGCGGATCCGGTGACGTCAAGTACCACCTGGGCAAGGAGGGCACGTTCGTCGCCGACGACGGCGCCGAGCTGCCGATCCTCCTCGCCGCGAACCCCTCGCACCTGGAGACGGTGGATGGCGTGCTCGAGGGCATCGCGCGCGCCAAGCAGGACCGCAAGCCCATCGGCACGTTCACCTGGCTGCCGATCCTGGTGCACGGCGACGCCGCCTTCGCGGGTCAGGGCGTCGTGGTGGAGACGCTGCAGATGTCGCAGCTGCGGGGCTACCGCACCGGCGGCACCGTGCACGTGGTCGTGAACAACCAGGTCGGCTTCACCACGCTGCCCAACGACTCGCGCACGTCGGTGTACGCGACCGACGTCGCGAAGACCATCCAGGCCCCGGTCCTGCACGTGAACGGCGACGACCCCGAGGCCGTGGTGCACGTGGCACAGCTCGCCTTCGAATACCGCGAGCGGTTCCACCGTGACATCGTGATCGACCTGGTCTGCTACCGCCGTCGCGGCCACAACGAGGGCGATGACCCGTCGATGACGCAGCCGCTGATGACCGACCTGATCCAGGCGAAGCGCTCGGTGCGGAGCCTGTACACCGACGCGCTCGTCGGTCGCGGCGACATCACCCAGGAGGAGTACGACCAGGCCAAAGCCGACTTCCAGAACCGCCTGGAGATCGCCTTCGCGGAGACGCACGCGGCGGAGACCGGCGCCACGCCGATCGCCCCCGATCTCCCGCCCGTCGACGAGCAGATCGGCACCCCCGAGGTCACCGGCGTCCCGCTCGAGGTCGTGCACCTCATCGGTGACGCGCACGCGAACAAGCCCGAGGGCTTCACCGTGCACCCGAAGCTGCAGCAGGCCATGGACAAGCGCGTCGACATGAGCCGCAACGGCGGGATCGACTGGGGCTTCGGAGAACTCCTCGCCTTCGGTTCGCTGCTGGTCGAGGGCACCCCCGTGCGCCTGGCCGGACAGGACTCGCGTCGCGGCACTTTCGTGCAGCGTCATGCGGCTCTGCACGACCGCGCGAACGGCCAGGAGTGGCTGCCGCTGGCCAACCTCTCCGACAACCAGGCGCGCTTCTTCGTCTACGACTCGCTGCTCAGCGAGTACGCCGCGCTCGGCTTCGAGTACGGCTATTCGGTGGAACGCCCCGAGGCGCTGGTGCTGTGGGAGGCGCAGTTCGGCGACTTCGTGAACGGCGCGCAGTCGGTCATCGACGAGTACATCTCGGCCGCCGAGCAGAAGTGGGGCCAGCAGTCGAGCGTCGTGCTGCTGCTCCCGCACGGCTACGAGGGTCAGGGACCGGATCACTCGTCCGCGCGCATGGAGCGCTTCCTGCAGCTGTGCGCGCAGGACAACATGACCGTGGCGCGCCCGTCCACCCCGGCGAGCTACTTCCACCTGCTGCGCCGCCAGGCGTACGCGAAGCCGCGCCGGCCGCTCATCGTCTTCACCCCGAAGGCGATGCTGCGCCTGCGTGGCGCGACCAGCCCGGTCGAGGACTTCACGCGCGGCAAGTTCGAGGCCGTGATCGACGACACCCGTGCGCTCGACCGGACCGCGGTCAAGCGCGTGATCTTCCACTCCGGCAAGGTGCACTGGGACCTGGTCGCCGAGCTCGAGAAGAACCCGAACCCGGAGATCGCGCTGGTGCGTGTCGAGCAGCTCTACCCCGTGCCGCTGCGCACGCTGAAGACCGTCGCCGACACCTACCCCAACGCCGAGATCGTCTGGATGCAGGAGGAGCCGGAGAACCAGGGCGCCTGGCCGTTCCTCGCCCTGCACTTCCAGACCGTGCCCGGTCCGCGCGTCGTGCGCCCGATCACCCGGCCCGCGTCGGCGGCGCCGTCGACCGGATCCTCGAAGGTGCACGCCGCGGAGCAGGCCGACCTGCTCTCGCGGGCGCTGACGCTCTGAGCGGTCCGCTCAGCCGATCGACGCGGTGTCCCGGTTCTCCGGGGCACCGCGTCGTCGTTCCCGCACGCTCCGCACCGCGGTCACGGCGAGTGCGATGACGGCGACGGCGGCCGGGACCACGAGCGCGACCCCGGCGAGCAGCAGCAGACCCACCGTGCAGACCGAGGCGATCACTGCCATCCACCAGCCGGGCGTGCGCCGTGGCAGGATCCGGATCGCGGCGATCATGCCGACCGTGTACACCGCGACCATGCTGGCGGTGTGGATGAGGATGAACGGCTGCAGGTCGAAGCCCGTCGCCCACGACACCGCGAAGTAGGCCAGCACGAGGGCCATCGACAGCAGCAGCGCACGCCGCGGCACGGCGCCGGACTCGGCTCCCTTCGCGAACCAGCCCGGCAGATCGCCGTTGGCCGCCAGAGATGCCCCGAGCTTGCCGAACGCGGCGAGGTAGACGTTGAGCACGCCGAGGGCGACCACGGCCGACACCAGGCCGATGAGCGTGGGCGCCGCGCGCACACCGCCCGCCTCGGCGAGATCGAGCAGGACGACGTCGCCGTGCCCCGCCCGCTCCCCCAGAGCGCCGACCGTCACGACCTGCAGTGCGAGATAGCAGCCGCCGGCCAGCACCAGAGTGATCGCGGTCGCCAGCGGGATCGTGCGTCGCGGACGCGCGAACTCGCCGGAGATGTGGGTGCCGACCTCCCAGCCGGCGAACGCCCACACGAACATCACGATCGCGGTGCCCACGCCGCCCCATCCGTGCGGAAGGAACGGCGTGAAGCTCTCCGGGTGCACGGCGGGCGCGGCGACCGCGACCACCACGACCACGATCGCGAGCAGCAGGCCGGTCAGCACCAGTTGCAGCCAGCCGGTGAGCCGCACCCCGAACAGGTTGGCGATGAACGGCACCACGAGGAAGCCCAGAGCGAGCCACGGGATGCCCGCGCTGTCGATCCCGACGGCGGTCGCGATGTAGCGGGCGCCGAGCACCGACACCACGGGACCACCGGCCGCGACCCCGAACAGGAACCAGTATCCGGTCGCGCGCGCGGCGGTCGGCCCGAGGGCGCGACGCGCATAGCTGGCGACCCCGCCCGGATCCGGATGACGCGCGGCGAGCGCGGCGAACGCGCCCGCGAGGGGCACGGCCAGGAGCGTGATCACCCCCACCGCGATGAGGCTGGCCGGACCGGCGGTCTTCGCCGCGAGCCCGGGGAGCACCAGCAGTCCCGTACCGAGCACGGAGGCGAGATACAGCGCGATGCCCTGCGCCAGCCCGAGCCCGGACGGCGCGACGGTGACGACGGCGGCGCCATCGGATCCCTCGGCGGGACGGAGTGCGGTCATGCCCTCACGGTAGCGAGGGCCTCGGACATTCAGTACCAGATCGTGAGCGCCGGCGCCTCGGCCGTCGCGAACGCGTTCTGCACAGCGGCCGCGGTCTCCGCCGAGGCCGAGATCCTCCCTGCCGCGCGCAGCGTGGTCGCGCTCACGCCGCCCAGGTAGAGCGATGACAGCGCATCGACGCCGAGCTCGAGGTCCGGCGTGTCAGAGGTGGCGTCCACCTCGGCCTTGCCGGCATCGTCGACCCGCAGACGCCAGGATCCGTCGGCGAGTCCGAGCGGGTCCGACACCCGCAGTACGACGTCGAGGGGTCCGCGGTAGGTGCGGGCCGTCAGAACGGCCCTGACGTCCAGGATCCGCAGCCAGCCGTGGTCGTGGACGGTGGTCTGCACCGCGCGCTGGTTGGCGACGAGCCACGGCAGCGGATCGTCGACGGGACGGAGATCCGCGTGCACGGTGCGGATCAGGTCGTGGTTCACCGCGAAGGCCCAGAGCGCGCGCAGTGCCTCCGGAGTCTCGGCATCGAGATGACGGATCGCGAAGTCGGCGCCGAACTCGTCGGGAAGCTCATCGAGCGTGTAGGCCAGCACACCCCGGGTGGAGCCTTCGGCGTCGACGGCCCTGACTCCTCGGACGGCGCGGGACCTCTCGTCGCCGGGCGTGAGCCCCGCCATCCGCCGCCAGCGCAGCGGCCACCCCGGAATGTCGCCCGGCCGGTGCAGACGGGCGCGCTCGTGCACCTCGCCGAGCGCCCCCAGCAGCGCTTCGGGCTCCAGGTACTCGACCGTCGTCGCGCCGTCCGCGGCCGGCAGCGCGACGCCGCCGGCACGGCGTGCGTCCACGCGCACGCGCGAAACGGGGACCGCGGGGCCGAAGCCGTAGCGTCCGTAGATCGTCGCCTCCGTGGCGGTCAGCCCCGCGATCGGGACGCCCGCGGAGGCCGCGGCGCGGAGCTCGCCCTCCAGGAGGTTGCGCGCGATCCCGCGCCGACGATGGGTCGCGGCGACGGTGACGATGCTGATCGCCCACATGTCGACGTGCGCTCCGTCGTCGCCGGGTACGGTCATCGGCGTCACCCAGGAGTCGACGGTCGCGACGGGGATCTCGATGCCCGGCGCGTACACGCCGATGTTCCGCCGCCCGGACATCATCTCGCCCATGACGCGGATCGTCTCGTCGTCGGGTTCCTTGTCCAGGAAGCCGCGTGCGTCGGCGCGGGCGAAACCGCGCAGCCGCGCCGGATCCGACAGGTCGACGATGCGGTACTCGAGACCAGAAGCGCTCAGGCGCTCCTGCGAGGTCGGATCGACGGGGACGTCACGGGCGTCGAGGTCTGCCATGCCCTCAGCCTAACCACGACCGCCGACAGTGCAGCGGCCGTGAGTCACGCGCGACGCGTCAGTGGACGGATGCCTGCACGGCGCGCAGCCGCGCCAGCACCTGGTCGCGCAGCTCCTCGGGCGCCGTCTCCTTGCACGCGCGTGAGACGACCTCGGTCAGCGTGGTCGCGACGAGGGCCTCCTCTGCGCAGGACGGGCAGTTCTCGAGATGCTCGCGGATGTCGGAGTGCTCCGTCTTGCACATCTCGTTGCGGAGGTATTCCTCCAGATCCTGCTGCGCCTTGGCGCATCCGCAGTCCGTCATTTCGTGCTCCTCGTGCCGGCCGTGGCGATCCCTCGCTCTGCGGCGTAGTCCGCCAGCAGCTCCCGCAGCATGCGACGCCCGCGGTGCAGGCGGCTCATGACGGTGCCGATGGGGGTCTTCATGATGTCGGCGATCTCCTGGTAGGCGAAGCCCTCGACGTCGGCGAGGTACACCGCCAGCCGGAAGTCCTCCGGGACCGCCTGCAGCGCCTCCTTGACCACCGACGCGGGCATCCGGTCGATCGCCTCGGCCTCGGCCGAGCGGCTGTGCGAGGCCGTGGTCGACTCGGCGCCGCCGAGCTGCCAGTCCTCCAGCTCGTCGATCGTGCCCTGGTAGGGCTCGCGCTGGCGCTTGCGGTAGATGTTGATGTAGGTGTTCGTCAGGATCCGGTACAGCCACGCCTTCAGGTTCGTGCCCTGCGTGAAGCTCGACCATGAGGCGAACGCCTTCACGAACGTCTCCTGGACCAGGTCCGCAGCGTCGGACGGGTTGCGCGTCATGCGCATGGCGGCGGCGTACAGCTGATCCATGAAGGGGATCGCCTGCTCCTCGAATTCCCGGCGCGCGGAGGATTCCGCGTCCGGCTGCGCGTCCAGCGGTGCGTGATCGTTCATCGCAAGCCAGTTTAGGCCGAGAACGTCGGCCTCCACCGGTTCGAGCGTCGCGAGCATGCGCACTGCCTTCCTTCTTCTCGCCCTCCGCTGCCGGAGGCCTTCAGTAGGGTAGGAACCGATGAGCGCCTCCTTGTATTCCCCCGCCCCGCGCGGACGCTGGTCCGCGCCGCTCGCCGCCGGCTCACTGCGTGCGCGACTGCGCGTACCGGGATCCAAGTCGCTCACCAACCGCGAACTCGTGCTCGCAGCGATCGCCGACGCGCCGGGTGTCGTCTCGGCCCCGCTGCATTCGGACGACTCCGCCCGCATGATCGACGCGCTGCGCGCACTCGGCGTCGGCATCGAGGAGCAGCTCGGCACCGGAGGGTTCGGCCCCGATCTGCGGATCACCCCCGCCCCGCTCACCGGCGGCACCACCGTCGACTGCGGCCAGGCCGGCACGGTGATGCGCTTCATCGCGCCGCTCGCGGGTCTCGCTCGCGGCGACGTGCTGCTCACCGCGCACGAGACGGCGCTGCACCGCCCGATGGGCGCCATGATCCACGCACTGCGCGACCTCGGCGTCGACATCGAGGACAACGGCAGCTGGTCTCTGCCGTTCACGATCCGCGGGCGCGGGCACATCCGCGGCGGCCGTGTGGAGATCGACGCGTCCGCATCGAGTCAGTTCGTCTCGGGGCTGCTCCTGGCGGCGCCACGCTTCGACGTGGGTCTGCATCTGGTGCACACCGGCGAGCGGCTGCCCAGCATGCCGCACATCGACATGACGGTGGAGGCGCTGACCCGCCGCGGGATCAAGGTCACCCGCCCTGGTCCCGGCGAATGGATGGTGGAGGGCGGTGTGCCCCGCTCCCGCGAGATCGCGATCGAGCCGGATCTGTCCAACGCCGCCCCGTTCCTCGCGGCGGCGCTCGTCGCCGGCGGCGAGGTCGCGATCGAGGGCTGGCCGACGCGCTCCACCCAGCCCGGCGCCCTGCTGCCCGACCTGCTGGAACGGATCGGCGCCGACGTGCACCGCGCGGACGGCGTGCTCACGGTGCGCGGCACCGGTCGCATCCGCGGCGGCGAGTTCGATCTGTCGGCCGCCGGCGAACTCGCGCCGACGTTCGTGGGTCTCGCCGCTCTGGCGGACGCACCGACCACGATCACCGGAATCGGCCACATCCGGCTGCACGAGACCGACCGGATCGCGGCACTCGCCGGCAACCTCCGTGCCCTCGGCGGCGAGGCCCTGGAGCTCGAGGACGGCATCCGCATCGCTCCTGCGGAACTGCGGGCCGGCACCTGGCCCGCCCACCACGACCACCGCATGGCGACCACGGGCGCCCTCATCGGCCTGCGCGTGCCGGGCGTCGAGGTCGACGAGATCGGGACCACGGCGAAGACCCTGCCCGAGTTCACACAGCTGTGGGAGCGCATGCTCTCCGTCGACGCCTCTGGGAGCACCCCCGCGTGAGCTGGCTGGACGACGACGGCGACGACGAGCTCGACGACTTCGACGAGTCCCAGATCCGGTCGCGCCCGAATCCCAAGGCCAACCGTCCGCGCACCAAACGCCGCCCCGCGCACACCGATGCCGAGATCGGGCGGGTGCTGGGCGTGGATCGCGGTCGGTACGCCGTGCTGATCGGCGAGGGCGGCGACGACGAGCACACGATCACCGCCGCGCGCGCCCGGGAGCTGCGCCGCACGCCCATCGTCACCGGCGACGCAGCCCGCGTCGTCGGCGACGTCACGGGCGAGGAGGGCACTCTGGGCCGGATCGTCGGCATCCTCGAGCGTTCGTCCCTGCTGCGCCGCAGTGCCGATGACACGGACCAGGTGGAGCGCGTCATCGTCGCCAACGCCGACCAGATGCTCATCGTGGTCGCTGCGGCCGACCCCGAACCCCGCGAGCGCCTGGTCGACCGCTATCTGGTGGCCGCGCTCGACGCCGGGATCCGCCCGCTGCTGGTGGTCACCAAGACGGATCTGGCGGATCCGTCCGCGTTCCTGAAGCACGTCGAGGGTCTGGATCTGACCGTCTTCACGAGCGCCCAGGGCGAGATGCCGGTCGACGAGATCGGCCGAGCGCTCATCGGGCACTCCACGGTGTTCGTCGGGCACTCCGGTGTCGGCAAGTCCACGCTCGTGAACGCCCTCGTGCCGGGGGCGGGCCGGGCCACCGGGCATGTGAACGAGGTCACCGGACGAGGCCGGCACACCTCTTCGTCGACGGTGTCGCTGCGCTACCTCGCCCCTGCTCTCGCCCCCGGATCGGACGGCGGCTCCGGCTGGGTCATCGACACCCCGGGCGTGCGCTCCTTCGGCCTGGGGCACGTGGATCCGCAGAACATCCTCGCCGCCTTCACCGAGCTCGCCGCGATCGCGGAGAACTGCCCCCGCGGCTGCACGCACCGCGTCGACGCGGAGGACTGCGCGCTCAACGAGGCCGCCGCGGACGGAGCCCTCGGCGAGGCCGGGCTGGCGCGGCTGGAATCGCTGCAGCGATTGCTGGCGACCTTCGCGGACAAGCTCTGAGCGGATCCGCTCCCGTGCGTGCGGGTAGCCTGGAGAGGTGACCGCACAGCGCCTCGAACCAGGATCCCCCGCCCCCGACTTCACCCTGCAGGACCAGGACGGCGCGTCCGTCTCGCTGCACGACCTGCGCGGCCGCAACGTCATCCTGTACTTCTACCCGGCGGCGATGACCCCGGGCTGCACGACCGAGGCGTGCGACTTCCGCGACAGCCTCGCCTCTCTGCAGGGCGCCGGATACACGGTGCTGGGGGTCTCGCGCGACGATGTGGCCAAGCTCAAGCAGTTCGCGGAGCGCGACGGGCTCTCCTTCCCGCTGCTGAGCGACGCCGACCTCGCCGTGCATCACGCGTACGGGGTGTGGGGCGAGAAGAAGAACTACGGCAAGGTCATCCAGGGCGTGATCCGCTCGACCTTCGTCATCGACGAGGACGGCGTGATCGCGCACGCGCTCTACAACGTCAAGGCCACCGGCCACGTCGCCCGCATCCGCAAGCTCGTGGGCCTCGCCGCGTAGGGCCTCAGTCGTCCTGCTGTTCGGCGTCGGCGCGGCGTGCGTCCAGCCCCGCGCGCCGCGTCAGCAGGAACAGCAGCACCGCGCCGATCGCGCCGGGGATCGTCAGCGCCAGCACGAAGACCACGGGGAACGGGCGCACGGTGAGCGCACTCAGTGCGACCGCGATGGCGAGGATCTGCACCACCATGCCGCCGCTGCGCCCGAACGACCGACCGCGGAGCACGGCGAAGGCCAGTGCCGCGAGCCCGACGGCTCCCACCGCGCTGAGCCCGATCAGTCCGAGAGCGGAGGGCAGGGACGTCGCAGCCCCCGAGCTCAGGCCGAACACCTCCATGAGCGTGACGACGAGCAGCGCCACCGCCTCCAGGGCGAGCACGGCCGCCGCCGCGATGGTGAGTCTCGACGTGCGCATGCGGGCTCCTGAGGGGGTGTCTGGGCGATGGCGTTCGCTCGCGGTTCGCCTCGCGTTCACACGGAGTGCAGAAAATCCTTGATCGTTCGCCTTTCATGTAAGAGAATAGATCACAGCCATGTGCTCCCACAGCGGCGTGGGGCGAGCATCCGCTCGCATCACCGATGGGCGTCGACCCCCCGAACGCCGCCTACGAATTCCGGGCACGCGAGACTCGCGCGCCCATGACATTTCCACACCGAGGAGCCCCCATGGATTGGCGCGACAAGGCCGCCTGCCTCACCGTCGACCCCGAACTGTTCTTCCCCGTCGGGAACACCGGTCCGGCCGTCGATCAGATCGAGAAGGCGAAGGCCGTGTGCGCCCGGTGCACCGTCACCGAGGTCTGCCTGCAGTACGCCCTCGAGTCCAGCCAGGACTCGGGCGTGTGGGGTGGACTCAGCGAGGACGAGCGCCGCGCTCTCAAGCGCCGCGCCGCTCGCGCCCGCCGCGCCGGCTGACCCGCGCCCAGCGGATCCGGCTCAGCCGTTCAGCCTGCAGGTCGAGCCGACTCGCGAGAGGCTGAGTCGGCTCAGCCGTTCACCCAGCGCATCGGAAGGTCGATCGTGACCACGGTGCCCTCGCCGTCCGAACCCTCCCAGACGATCGTGCCGCCGAGTTCGCCCTGGATGAGGGTTCGGATGATCTGCGTGCCCAGGCCCTGACCGATCCGCCCCTCGGGCAGGCCGTGTCCGGTGTCGCTGACGATCACCCGCAGGTTCTCATCGGTGCGCTGCGCCTCGATGGTGACGAGGCCCTCCTGGCCGGCGAGGCCGTGCTCCACGGCGTTGGTGACGACCTCGGTGAGCGCGAGCGCGAGCGGCGTCGCGTACTCGCTCGGCAGCACACCGAACCGTCCCGTCGACTGCGTGCGCGCCCGCGTGTTGGGCGCCGAAGCGACCTCTGCCACGAGCTTCAGCACCCGCGCGAAGACCTCGTCGAAGTCCACCTTCTGCGCGAGACCGCCGGCGAGCGTGTCGTGCACCACGGCGATCGACTCGACACGGCGCATCGCCTGCGTCAGAGCGTCGCGCGCCTCCTCGGAATGCGTGCGACGGGCCTGGATCCGCAGCAGGGACGCGACCGTCTGCAGGTTGTTCTTCACCCGGTGGTGGATCTCGCGGATCGTCGCATCCTTGGTGATGAGCTCCTGCTCCTGGTGACGCAGCTCCGACACGTCGCGGCACAGCACGATCGCGCCGATCCGGGTGCCGTGGTCCTTGAGCGGGATGGCCCGCAGGGAGACGGTGACGCCCCTGGCCTCCACGTCCGTGCGCCACGGGGCGCGCCCGGTGACCACGACCGGCAGCGACTCGTCGACCTGCCGAGAGGGCGGCACGATCCGCGTCGTCACCTCGACCAGCGACTCCCCCTCGAGCTCCTCGTCGAAGCCCATCCGATTGAAGGCGCTCAGTGCGTTCGGGCTGGCGAACGTGACGACGCCGTCGACGTCGATGCGGATGAGGCCGTCCGAGGCGCGCGGGGCCCCGCGACGCGGCGAGGTGGGCGCGGAGAGGTCGGGGAACTCTCCGCCCGAGATCATGCCGAACAGGTCGTCCGCCGCCTCGTTGAACGTGATCTGCTGCCGGGAGGGCGTTCGCGCCTCACCGAGGTTCGTGTGCCGGGTGAGCACGCCGATCGGCCGGGGGCGCTCGCCGTCGGCGGCGCTCTTGCGGCTGCGCACGATCGGCACGGCCCTGACCCTGGTCGGCGTCTCCTCGAACCAGTCGGGGTTCGCCGAGTCGACGATCTCCGCCGTGTCGAAGGCGCCCTGCACCTGGGTGCGCCACTGCGGCCGCACCCGCTCCCCCACGATGTCGCGGTAGAACAGGGTCGCCGCGCCACTCGGGCGGGTGTGCGCGACCGCGATGAAGGATCCGTCGGCCGTCGCGATCCAGATCACGATGTCCGCGGAGGCCAGATCCGCGAGCAACTGCCCGTCGCCGGCGAGACGATGCAGCCATTCGATGTCCTCGTCGGCGAGGCAGCCCTGGGCCTGAGCGAGATCACTGAGTGTCGACACCCTGACAGCCTAGGGCGTATCCCCTCCTCCCACGCGCGGGCGGAGGGCGGTCGAGCCGACCTCAGAGCACGGCCAGCGAGGTCGCCCTCCAGCGTCGGTCCAGCCCCTCCATCCGCACCGCCACGGCCCTGGTCCGCCCGGGGGTCTGCACGATCAGCGTGGCCTCGACGATGCCGTCCGCCGGCGAGGACACATGCGTGGAGAGGACGCGGAAGACCGGCCTGGCCGGTGCGACGCCGCGCGCGCTGCGGGCCCGCGCGGACAGGTTCGCACGGGCCGTCAGCACGAGGAACGCATCCTCGCTGAGCCAACGCGCGAGCTGGTCCGCCTCGCGCACCCCCGCCAGCACCTCGAGGACGCCCCGCGTGAGGCTCTGCAGCAGCGGAGCCGGATCCGGCAGCTCTGCGGTCGGCGTGGGCTGCGGCGCGAAGTCCTCGAGCGTCATCATCGTTGTTCTCCCCCTCGAGATTCGGATGGCGTGACTGGCATTCGAGCACATCTGCGCGCGCCGTGGGTCGTCTGGGCCGAGGAATGTGGATAACCCGTATATCGCCCCGGCCGCGTCCCGTACCCTCGAGCGCATGGAATGGGATCGGCTGTTCGAGGACCTCGAGGATCAGATCGCCTCGGGCTGGGAGGCGGAGCGCGCCGCCCTGGACGCCGAGACGGAGCGACTGCGCATCGCCCGGCTCGATCTGCGCACGCGGCTGGGCGTGCTCGTCGACGAGGGCGGAGCGGTCGCCGCCGTGCTCACCGATTCGACGAGGGTGCGCGGGCGGCTGCGGGCGGTCGGCGCCGATTGGGCGGCCGTGCAGCCGCAGGACGCTCCGGGCCTCGTGCTGCTGCCCGCCCACGCCGTGGAGCTGTGGGCGCTCGACCACGGCGCGCTGCTGAGCAGCGGCGCCACCGCCGAGCCGCTCTCGCCGTTGCGCGAGCGGATGACGTTCGGCTTCGTGGTGCGCGACCTCGCCCGACGCCGCAGCGGCGTGACGCTGCGCACCCGCTCCGGCACGGTGCTCGCGGGCACGATCGATCGGGCCGGCTCCGACCATCTGGACCTGGCGCTGCATGACGCGGGCTCCCCGCGACGCGCGAGAGCGGTCACCGGGTTCCGCATCGTGCCGTTCGCGTCCGTGCTCTCCATCGGCACGGATGCGCTCGCACCCGGGCTGGGCTGACGCGCGCACGACAATCGGGCCCGGGAGACGGGCTCAGACCCCCGGAGAGCGCCCGGTCACTCGCCGAGACGAACGGGAGGGCCCCAGAGCTCGGGAAAGCTCGCCGCGTTCGCCTGCCGCCACAGCGCTCTGCGCCGCGCATCCTCGGCCTGCTCCGCCAGGTAGTCCGTGATCGAGGCCTCCTCGACCCGCCAGGCCGGCGGAGCGCCGATCCGCGCGCCGCGCAGCCGGCCCTGCATGACGAGCTCGACGACCTCATCGACCTGCACGCCGAGAAGCTCGGCCACCTGGGCCGGGGCGAGATAGCGCACTGCAGGCGTGGATGCGTCGGGCATGCACCCATTGTGCTCTGCGCCGGGGTATCCGCGGTGACAGGCGGAGAGCTGTGGATAACTTTCCCGGCACGGATCCGGATTCTGTGACCATGAGCACATGAGCACCGCACGAGCAGCACGTCGGCCCTGGACCGATCTGCGCTTCTTCATCGGCCTCGCCCTGATCGTCGTCTCCGTCGCCGGAGTCTGGCTGATCGTGGGCGCGGCGAAGCAGACCAGTCCTGCCCTCCAGGCCGTGCGCACGATCGTTCCCGGCGAGCCGCTCACCTCCGCCGACGTGCGCGTCGTCGACGTCGTGCTCGGCACGGTGGGCTCCGGCTACCTCACCCCGGGCACCCTCGAGCCCGGTCTGATCGCGACCCGCACGATCGCGGAGGGCGAGCTCGTGCCCTCGACGGCCGCCGCCGACGCCGACCAGGGCCGCACCACCTCGGTGGTCGTGCGCAGCACGGTGCCGGTCCCCGCCTCGATCGTCACGGGCTCCGTGGTCGAGCTGTGGGCGGCCGAGCCGCTCGCCGACAGCAAGGGCTTCGGCGAACCGCGGGTGCTGCTGTCCGAGGCCACCGTCGCCTCGGTCGGCCGCGATGACGGCCCCCTCTCGGCGAAGGCCACCACGCTCGAGCTCGTCGTGAGCCGGGCGAAGGTCGGAGAGGTGCTCACCGCGCTGACCGACGGTTCCTCCCTGTCCGTGGTGCCCCTCGGAGCACGTTCATGACCGGCGTCGTCCTCGCCCTTCCCCCGGAACGCGCCGAGACGCTCGCCGAGGAGCTGGAGCTCGCCGGCGTCACCGTGATCGCACGCATGACCCCGGAGCAGGCGGCCCGACTGGTCGCTCATGCCGAAGAGCTCCGCGATGCCGAGGCGCTGCTGATCCCGGCCGAACGCGGCTGGCTGAGCGCGGCGCTGCGAGGCGCCTGCGACCGCGCGGGCGTGCGGATCCTGACTCTGGGCGACGGTCCGGCCGCCGCCCGGCTCGCCCAGCGGCACGGACTGGCCTCACCCCTCCCCGCGTCCTCGAGCGGGTGGGATGTCGCGGACGCGCTGCGGGCCGACACCGCCGGCACGAACACGGACGAGACCGGCGCGGACGCACTCGGCACCGGGGCGCCGTCGAATCGGCTGATCTGCGTGTGGGGTCCGCACGGCGCCCCCGGGCGCAGCACCCTGGCGGTGCAGCTCGCGGCGCTCCTCGCAGCCCCGGACCGCGGGGTCGCCCTCGTCGACGCCGACACGCACGCGCCGGCGATCGCCCTCATGCTGGGCCTCACCGATGACGGTCCGGGGATCGCCGCGGCCTGCCGCCGCGCCGAGCTCGGGCTGCTCGACGGGGCCGAGCTGAGCCGCCTGTCCAGCCCCGTGGAATCCTCCGGCGGCACCGTCGACGTGCTGGTGGGGATCAACCGTCCCGCGCGCTGGCCCGAACTGTCCGCGACGCGTCTGCAGGCGGCGCTCGACGCCTGCCACGGCTGGAGCGCGGTCACGCTGGTCGATGTCGCGGCCTCGCTCGAGGCCGACGAGGAGATCATCAGCGACCTGGACGGGCCGCGTCGCAATGCCGCGACGCTCACCGCTCTGCGCAGCGCCGACCGCATCGTGGCGGTCGCCGCGGCCGATCCGCTCGGGATCGCCCGGTTCGTGCGGGGCTATGCCGAGCTGCGGGCCGAGATCGGAGACGTGCCGGTCACCGTCGCCGTGAACAAGGTGCGCCCCGGGCCTCTCGGCATCGATGCGCGCGGGCAGATCCGCCGCGCCCTGGACCGCTTCTCGGGCATCCGCGACGTGCACTTCCTGCCGTACGACCAGCGGGCGCTGGACGCCGCGGCCCTGCACGCACGACCGGTGCCGGATGTGTCGGGGCGCTCCGCGTTCACGGCTGCCGCGCGCACCCTCGCGGCAACGCTGCTGCGCGATCCGCAGATTCCCGCGACGCGGCGAGCCCGGCGGCAGCGGACCCCCGCCGAGGTGTGATCAGCGATCGGCGGGGGTCGCCGCTCACTGCCGGTAGCTCGACAGGAAGTTGCCGAGGCGCTCGATCGCCTCGGTGATCACGCGCGGCTCCGGCAGCGTCACCACGCGCAGGTGATCGGGCGTCGTCCAGTTGAAGCCGGTGCCCTGCACGAGCAGGATCCGCTCCGCGACCAGCAGGTCGTAGATGAGCTTGGCGTCGTCATGGATCTCGTGCACGTTCGGATCCAGCTTCGGGAACGCGTACAGCGCCCCTGTGGGCTTGACGCAGCTCACGCCGGGGATCGCGGAGAGTCCCTCCCAGGCGGCGTCGCGCTGGAGGTGCAGGCGTCCGCTCGGCGCGATCAGCGACTCGATCGACTGCACCCCGCCGAGTGCCGCCTGCACCGCGTGCTGCGCCGGCACGTTCGGGCAGAGCCGGGTCGACGCGAGCAGCGTGATCCCCTCGATGAACCCCTTGGCGTGCTGCTGCGGGCCAGTGATGACGAGCCACCCCGACCGGTACCCGGCGACGCGGTAGGTCTTGGACAGTCCGTTGAAGGTCAGGCAGAGCAGATCGGGCGCGAGGGTCGCGGTCGGGATGTGCTGCGCGTCGTCGAAGAGGATCCGGTCGTAGATCTCGTCCGACAACAGCAGCAGGTCGTTCTCCCTCGCGACCTGCACGATGCCCTGCAGCACCTCGCGCGAGTACACCGCGCCCGTGGGGTTGTTCGGGTTGATGATGACGATGGCCTTGGTGCGCGGGGTGACCTTGGAGCGCAGATCCTCCAGATCCGGGTTCCAGCCGTTCTCCTCGTCGCACAGGTAGTGCACCGGGGTGCCGCCGGCGAGGCTGGTCATCGCCGTCCACAGCGGATAGTCCGGGGCGGGGATGAGCACCTCGTCGCCCTCGTCCAGCAGAGCCTGCATGGTCATCGTGATGAGCTCGGAGACGCCGTTGCCGAGGTAGACGTCCTCAGGGTCAACAAGGGGGAAGCCGTCGACCTGCTCGTAGCGGCTGACCACGGCGCGGCGCGCGGAGACGATGCCCTTGCTCTCGCTGTAGCCGTGCGCGGTGGGCAGCGTCGCGAGCATGTCGCGCACGATCTGCTGCGGCGCCTCGAAGCCGAAGACCGCAGGGTTGCCCGTGTTCAGCTTGAGCACCGAGTGGCCTGCCGCCTCCAGCCGAGCCGCCTCGACGAGCGCGTTGCCGCGGATCTCGTACAGGACATTCTTCAGCTTGGACGACTGGTCGAAGGTTCTCGGTGTCATCGGGCAAGATTACCGCCCGCGCGGGGCGGTTCCGTTCACGCGCGGTGCGACGCCTCCTGCGTGCGGATGGCTCCGGTGCGCTGCGCTTCGACGTGCGCGATGCGCTCGCGCCGACTGCTCTCCAGATGCGTGGCGGCGAGTTCCGCGGCTCGGTCGCCGTCGCGGCGCTGGATCGCCTCGAAGAGCTCGACGTGCTCCCCGCTGATGTACTGCAGGTCGTCGTACTGCGAGAGCGCCCAGCGCAGGCGGCTCCCGATCCCCCGCATCATCTCGCTGAGCAGACGGTTCTCCGCGAGCTCGGTGACGGTCTCGTGGAAATCGGCGGCCGCCCGGCGCGAGACGATCTCGTCGCCGACGCGGGCGCTGGACTCCTCCCGATCGAGGGCCTGACGCAGCCGGGCCAGACCCTCGCGTCGGTGGCGCTCGGCCGCCAGACGGAACGCCAGCGGCTCGAGCACAGCGCGGACCTCATCGAGATCCGCCAGGTCCGCGTCCGTGAACTCGCGCACGACCGCCCAGGTGTGCGGACGCAGCTCGACGAGCCCTTCGGCATCGAGCACCTTGAGCGCATCGCGCACCGGCACACGACTCACTCCGAACTCGGCCGCGAGGTCGCGTTCGATCAGGCGGCTGCCCGGGGCGCGTGCGCCGTCGAGGATCGCGTCGCGCAACCACGACGCGATCTTCGTCGACTCGAGCTGTCGTTCATCCTTGCTGGTCACGGCATCATTCTTCCATCGAGCGGTCCGCAACCTGCGATGGCGGCGCGCCGGTCAGACCTTCGCGGGCTCGACCCAGCGGATGCCCTCCTTGAGCGTCGGCACGATCTCGGTGCCGATCTTGCGCGCGAGCAGATCGTCGAGACGGTCGAGCGGACCGATCAGCGCGCGGCCTCCGGCGCGAGCGACGCGGATCGCGGCGTCGATCTTCGGCTGCATCGAGCCCTCGGCGAAGGCCATCGCGGCGACCGCGTCCGCGGAGGCGGTGTGGATGTCGCGCTGCTCCGGAGTGCCCCAGTTCTCGCTCACGTAGTCGCCGTCGGTGAGCATGATCAGGGTGTCGGCGCCGATGTCCGCGGCGAGCGCGGCGCTGGCGAGGTCCTTGTCGACGACCGCCTGCACACCGATGTGACGCCCCTTCGAGTCCTCACGGACCGGTACTCCGCCACCGCCGACGCAGACCGCGAGGCTGCCGGCCTCGAGCAGACGGCGGATCAGCGGCGCCTGCACGATGGACACCGGAACCGGGGAGGGCACCACACGACGGAACGCGTTGCCGTCCTTCGCGATGGTCCAGCGGTACTCGGCGGCGGCCTCGGCGGCGTCGTGCGCGGAGTACTGCGGGCCGATCAGCTTCGTAGGCCGCACGAACGCCGGGTCACTCTCGTCGACGACGGTCGTGGTGATGACTCCGGCCACCTCGCGCTCGCCGCCCAGGGCGTTGGAGAGCTCCTGCTGCACGACGTAGCCGATCATCCCCTGGGTCTCGGCTCCGAGGATGTCCAGCGGGTAGGCCGCGACGTCCTGGTAGGCGAGGTTCTGCAACGCGAGCAGGCCGACCTGAGGACCATTGCCGTGCGTGATGACGACCTCGTTGTCGCGCGCGAACGAGGCGAGCGCCTCGCACGCGGCCTTGACGTTGGCCCGCAGGTATTCGGCTGTCATCGGCTCGCCCCGGCGGGCGAGGGCGTTGCCCCCGAGTGCGACTACGACACGCATCTGGTTCTCCCTAGTGCTGAGGCCGCGGTCGCGACCGGTGGTGATTCAGGAATGGTACTCCATTTCAATCGATGGTATACATTTCCATGAACACTTGACCATCCTCCGCAGTCGTCGCCCTGGCCCCGCGGAGGTGTCGGAGAGAAGACGATGACCCCCGTCGCCACCCCCGTCGCCGTGCGCGCGATCACCTGGGATGCCGCGCTTGAGGAGACGCTCTCGCGCGCCGCCGACCCCGCGCAGACCCGTTCCGTGCTGGCCCGCGTTCGACCGGCGGCCCCCACCGGTTCCGAATCGCGCCATCATGTGCACTCGGTGCACCGTCGCGCGGTGAACCTTCGCATCGCGGACGAGCTCGTCGCCCTCGTCTCGCCGGACCTCGACGACGCCCCCGCCACCGTCCGCGTCCCCGTCGACGACTGGACCGCGCTCCAGGTGGAGCCGGGAGACGACGTGTCGATCGCCCCCGACGGCTTCCGGATCGAGACGAAGAACGGGCCGATCGCGGTGCTGACCGGCCCCGCCGCCCCCTGGACCCCCTCCGACGTCTGCCTGTGCGCGCTGTCCCCGTCGCAGCTGCTGCACGCCGAGGAGATCATCGCGCGCTCGCCCGCTCCCGCCGCGCAGACCGCGTTCGGTCGCGCGGCCTCCGCCCTACTGGCCCAGCTCGGAGAGGCACTCGAAGCGGCGCTGCTGCAGCGGGATCCGGCCGGGATCGCCGACGCCGCGAGCCGGCTGCTCGGGCTCGGCGAGGGCCTCACCCCCTCCGGTGACGATGTCCTCACGGGGCTCGCGTTCGTGAGCGCGCAGCGCGGCATGCGGCTGCGCAGCGCGCTCCCCTCGCTGACCGCCGCACTCGACGACGACGGCGCCGAGCGGACGACCCTGCTGAGCGCCGTCACCATCCGCCACGCGCTGCGCGCCCGCGCTCCGCAGAGCCTGCATGCGCTCGTCCGTGCCGTGCGCGACCGCGACGACGCACGCATCGAGGCCGCGGCCGTGCGTGTCGCGGCCATCGGGCACACCTCGGGCACGGACATGCTGCACGGCGTCCGCCTCGCCCTGCGCACCGAGGCGGCGCTGCGCACCGCCTCCGCACCCGTCCCCGCGACGCCGATGTCCGGGATCGTCCAGAAGGAGCACGTGTGATGACGAAGACCGCAACGGCGGAGAGCAGCACCTCGGAGTTCGAGCACGAACCCGTCCCGCTGAACCATCGAAAGTCGCTCTTCACCGTCTCCGCGGTGTGGTTCGGCTTCCCGATGATCCTCACGAATGCCGTGCCCGGCGGCCTCGTCGTCGCCATGCTCGGATTCTGGCCGGGTGTCGGCGCGATCCTCACCGCGAACGCGATCATGTTCGTCTACGTGAGCCTGCTCAGCTGGCGCGCTGGTCGCACCGGCAAGAGCTTCTCGCTGCAGGCCACGGAGACCTTCGGCACCGCCGGGTACGCGATCGCCTCGGGCTTCCTCGCCACCGTCGTGGTCGGCTGGTTCGCCTTCAACACGGGCGCCACCGGAGCCAGCCTCGGCACCGCATTCGGCTGGAACGAGACCCTGGTCGCGGGCCTCGCCGGACTGGTGTTCATCGCCATCACCTACCTCGGCATCCGCGCGCTCTCGGTGCTCGGATCGATCGCTGCGCCGCTGTTCATCGCGGCCGTCATCATCGCGATCACCATCGCCGCACAGAACCACGACTTCTCGGCCGTGTTCGGCTACAAGGGCGTCGGCGGCGGGGCGATGTCGTTCGGCGTCGCGGTCACCGCGATCATGGCGACATTCGCCGACTCCGGCACGATGACCGCCGACTTCACCCGCTGGGCCCGCAACGGCAAGGAGGCGGTCATGGCCACGGTCACCGCGTTCCCGGTCGCGAGCCTGGTCGCCCAGCTCAGCGGCGCACTGTTCGTCGCCGCGGGCGCGATCGTCGATCCCGCGACGAACGGCGGCAACTTCGCGCCCATCCTCACCAGCACGCACAATCCGCTGCTCGACGTGTTCCTGCTGGTTTTCGTCGTGATCAACCTCGGCTCGGTCTGCACGCACTGCCTCTACAACGGCGCGCTGGGGTGGTCGCACCTGACCCGCTCGAAGATGCGCGTGCTCACCCTGATCCTCGGCGTCATCGGCACCCTCGTCGCCGTGCTCGGCGCGTGGCACTACTTCGTGAACTGGCTCGTCCTGCTAGGCGTGCTGGTGCCCCCGCTCGGCGCCGTCCTCATCGCCGACCAGATCATCCTCGGCGCGCGCAACGCCGACCGTGCCCCGCAGCGCTTCCGCTGGACCGCCCTCGTCGCCTGGGCGATCGGCGCCGGGGCCGCGCTGCTCTCGCACTTCTTCGCCCCGGTGCTGAGCGACGCCGTCGTCGGTCTCGTCGTGGGGTGCCTCGCCTACCTCATCCTCGAGCGGTCCCCTCGCTCGCGGAACACCCTCGCAAAGGAGACGACCCGATGACCGCTTCGAACGGTGCCGACGAACGCTACCTCGCTGCCGCATCCGCCGGCGATCTGGACGGCGTCCGTGCCGCCCTCGCCGACGGCGCGGACAAGGACGCGCAGGACCGCGAGGAGGCGTCGGCGATCCTGCTGGCCGCCCGCGGCCGTCATCTGGATGTCGTGCGCGCGCTCATCGCGGAAGGCGTGGACCTGGATGCCCAGGACCAGACGCAGTCCAACCCGTTCCTGTTCGCGTGCATCAACGACGACCTCGAGCTGGTGACCGTCATGGTCGAGGCCGGTGCCGACCTCAAGCGGCTCACCCGGATGGGCGGCAACGGCCTCACGCCGTCGGCGGAGAAGGGACACCTGGAGGTCGTCCGCTATCTGCTGGAGAACACCCGCATCAACGTCAACCTCACCAACAACCTGGGCTGGACCGCGCTGATCGAGACGATCATCCTCGGCGACGGCGGGCCGGTGCGCCAGCAGATCGTCGAGCTGCTGCTCGCACACGGCGCCAAGCCCGGCATGCCCGACCCGTGGGGCACGTCCCCCGCCGACCTGGCCCGCGAGCGCGGATACGACGAGATCGTCGCCATCCTCGAGCGCCCCCAGGCCTGAGACTCCCGAAAGGAACACGATGACCAGGCACATCGAAATCAGGAAGAACACCTACCTCGACTCGGTCTCGCTCATGTCCATGAGCACCAAGGCGAACGCCGTCGACGGCGTGACCCAGGCACTGCTCGGCATGGCCACGCCGATGAACAAGGAGGTGCTGCTCAACGTCGGCGTCCAGGATCCGGCGATCGACGAGGCCAAGCCAAGCGATCTCATGATCGTCGTCGATGCCTCGGACGACACCATCGAGGCGGCGATCCAGGCGGTCGACGACATCCTCTCACGCAAGAACAAGGGTGCGGCAGGCGCGACCGAGGTGCGCTACCGCACCCTGGACGGTGCGTTCGCCGAGGTCCCCGACAGCAATCTCGTACTCATCTCGGTGAACGGCGCGTTCGCGGCCCGCGAGGCGCGCAAGGCCCTGAACGCCGGCAAGCACGTGATGATCTTCTCCGACAACGTGTCGGTCGAGGACGAGCTGGCCCTCAAGACGCTGGCGCACGAGAAGGGCCTGCTGGTCATGGGGCCGGACTGCGGCACCGCGATCATCAACGGCACCGGCCTCGCCTTCGCGAACGCGGTCCGCCGCGGCTCCATCGGCATCGTCGGCGCGTCGGGCACCGGCAGCCAGGAGCTGAGCGTGCGGATCCACGACTTCGGCGGCGGCGTCTCGCAGCTGATCGGCACGGGCGGACGCGACCTCAGCACCGAGATCGGCGGCATCTCCATGATCGACGGCATCACGGCCCTCGATGCGGATCCGGAGACAGCAGTGATCGTCGTCGTCTCCAAGCCCCCGGCCGAGGACGTCGCCGACAAGGTGCTCGCCGCGGCCGGCGCCGCGTCCAAGCCCGTCGTGGTCACCTTCCTGGGTTCCACGCGCACCGAGAGCGGCTACGACAACGTCACCCTCGTCGCCGGCACCAAGCCGACCGCGATCGCGGCGGTCGTCGCGAGCGGCATCGACGAGTCCACGCTCGACAAGCACCCGCTGAACCTCCCCCTGATCGAGGAGGTGCGCGCCAAGCTCGCCCCCGAGCAGACCTACGTGCGCGGTCTGTTCTGCGGCGGCACGCTGTGCGACGAGGCGATGTTCGCGGCCCTCGCGACCTACGACAACGTGTACTCCAACATCCAGAAGGATCCGGCGCGCGTCATCGGCGCGATGGACGCGTCCCGCGAGCACACCTTCCTCGACATGGGCGACGACGACTTCACCAACGGCCGTCCGCACCCGATGATCGACCCGACGCTGCGCCTGCAGCGCCTGGTCCAGGAGGCCGACGACCCCACCGTGGGCGTCATCGCGATGGACTTCATCCTCGGATTCGGCTCGCACGAGGACCCGGTGGGCGTGACCGTCCCCGCGATCCAGGAGGCCAAGGCCAAGGCCGCCGCGCGCGGGCAGCACCTCGAGATCCTCGGCTACGTGCTCGGCACCGACCTGGACACCCCGGCCATCGCCGACCAGGTCGCGAAGCTCGAGGCGGCCGGCGTGACCATCGCCTCCTCCTCCACCAACCTCGGGCTGCTGGCCCGCGAATTCGTCGCGAAGGGTGACAACTGATGAGCGTCAACGAACTTTTCGGATCCGCGCTGAAGCCGGTCAACCTCGGCCTCGACATGTTCGCTGAGGACCTCGCGGCGCAGGGCGTGAGTCCCGTGCTGATGGACTGGACCCCGCCCGGCGGCGGCGACCCCGAGGTCATCGCCGCGCTCAGCCGACTCGAGGACCCGACCGTCGCCGCGAAGATCGACGCCGCCAACCAGGAGGCGCTGAGCCGGATCCTGTCGGCCCAGCCGTTCCTGGAGGGCTTCGGCCAGGCGATCGACGTCGTCCCGGGGATGACCGCGAAGACGATCCTGCACGCCGGTCCGCCGATCGAGTTCACGCGTATGTCCGGCCCCATGAAGGGCGCCGTGACCGGTGCGCTGGTGTTCGAGGGACTCGCCGCGGATCTCGACGAGGCGTTCGAACTCGCCGCCTCCGGCGAGATCACGTTCTCGCCCTGCCACGAGCACCAGTCGGTCGGCTCGATGGCGGGCGTCACGAGCGCCAGCATGTGGGTGCACCAGGTGCGCAACCGCACGCACGGCAACCTCGCCTTCACGAACCTCTCGGAGCAGCTGTCCAAGATCCTCCGCTTCGGCGCCAACGACCAGTCGGTCATCGACCGCCTGAACTGGATGCGCGACGTGTTCGGCCCCGTACTCTCGGGCGCGATGAGGCTCAACACCGACGGGATCGACCTGCGCCTCATGCTCTCCCAGGCGCTGCACATGGGCGATGAGGCGCACAACCGCAACGTGGCGGGCACCACGCTGCTGATCCAGGCACTCGCGCCCTACATCCTCGAGACGGACTTCACCACCACCGAGAAGCGCGAGGTCTTCGACTTCGTCGCGTCGTCGGACTACTTCTCCGGTCCGACCTGGATGGTCACCGCGAAGGCGTCGCTGGACGCGGCGAACGGCATCGAGAACTCCACGGTGGTGACCACGATGGCGCGCAACGGCGTCGACTTCGGCATCCGCGTGTCCGGCACCGGCGGCCAGTGGTTCACCGGACCCGCGCAGCAGGTCATCGGCCCGATGTTCGCCGGCTACACCCCGGCCGACTCCGGGCTGGACATGGGCGACTCCGCGATCACCGAGACGTTCGGCATCGGCGGCTTCGCGATGGCTGCCGCCCCCGCGATCGTCGCCCTCGTCGGCGGCACGGTGGACGAGGCCATGGGCTACTCGCGCACGATGAACGCGATCACGACCGGCAATAACCCGAACGTGACGATCCCGGCGCTCGACTTCATGGGCGTGCCCACCGGCATCGATGTGCGCAAGGTCATGGAGACCGGCATCCTGCCGATCATCAACACCGCGATCGCGCACAAGGATCCGGGCATCGGCATGATCGGCGCGGGCATCACGCACCCGCCGGTCGAGGCGTTCCAGCAGGCGCTCGTCGCACTCGCCGACCGCATCGCCTGACCCCCGACAGCCGGTGCGGGCGCCCGATCCGCCCGCACCGGCCACCAACGCCGGCGTCCTCACGCCGGCGACGCTGATCCGCCTCCAGCGCCGCTTCTGCTCCTCCCGCACGGCGCCGCGCACCGTGCCGACAGAAATGGATGACGATGTCCACACCCCCCATCGACCCCACCCTGGTGGATCCCGGCGCCGACCGCATCGCGGAGTACTCGAGGCGCGGCTACGCCGATGACGTGCTGCCGATCCGCCCGCAGGATCGCACGTGGAAGACCGCGCAGTTCATCACCGTGTGGATGGGCCCGATCCACAACATCCTGTCGTACTTCACCGTCGTGGGCTTCTTCGCCCTCGGGCTGTCGGCGTGGCAGGTCGTCGCCGCGATCATGACCTCGGCGGTGATCGTCTCGATCGGCTACATCCTGAACGGCCAGGCGGCGGCGAAGTACGGCGTGCCGTTCGCGATGCAGCTCCGCGAGGCCTTCGGTCACAAGGGCGCGCTGCTGCCCACCTGGATCCGCGGGATCATCGCGGGCGTCGTGTTCTTCGGCCTCACCATGGTCTCGTCCGCGAAGGCCTTCGACGTGGTGTTCACGACGATCTTCCCCGGCTACATGGACATCGGCGGTGGGGCGGACCTCCTCGGCCTGCCCATTCCGACCGCGATCTCGTACCTGGTCACCTGGGCGATCACGGTGGCGCTGTTCCTCGGCGGGCAGAGGTTCCTGGGCCGGTTCAGCACCTGGGCCAACCCCGCGGTGTTCGTCCTCGTCGTCATCGCCGTCGTGCTGGCCGTGGTCAATGCGGGCGGCTTCGGCCAGGTCTTCGCCTTCCAGGCGGTGCACACCGCCGTGACGCCGCTGATCTTCATCAGCTGCGTCTCCGCCCTCGTGTCGAACTGGGCGGGACCGATCGTGAACACGGGCGACTACACCCGCAACGCCACCTCGATGAAGGCGCCGGCCGTCGGATTCCCGATCGGCGTGATCGGCTCGTACATCCTGTTCACGCTGGTGACCGTGTCGTTCATGGCCTCACTGCAGGTCGCGACCCGCGGCGCGTTCGACATCAACAGTCCGGGTGTGTTCGTGCAGGCGATCAACTCGATCGGCAATCCGTTCGTGGTCGTTCTGCTCATCCTCGCGATGAACATCGGCGCGATCGCGTTCTGCGTGTTCGGCAACATGCTGCCCGCGGGCCTGCAGCTCACCGCGCAGATGCCGAAGGTCTTCACGGTCAAGCGCGCCGCCGTGCTCTCCGCGATCCTCGGCACGCTCATCCTGCCGTGGGTGTTCCTGGAGAACACCGACGTGCTCTTCCTGTTCTACTCGTTCATCGGATCCATGTTCGGTCCGATCGCCGGCATCATGCTCGCCTCCTATTTCATCGAGAGCCGCAAGACGCTCGATCTCGACGGCATCTACGCCGATTACAAGGGCGGCCAGAAGGGTTCCCTGCCGGCCTACAACTGGCGCGCGGTGGGCCTGCTGATCGTGAGCTTCGTCATCACGATGTCGGGGACGGTCCTCACGAACGTGGACTTCCTGGTGCAGGTCAAGAACCTCGCGTTCTTCGCCGGCCTGTTCATCGGATTCGTCGGATACGCCGTGCTCACCCTGGCCGCACGCCGACGCGGCTGAACCGCAACGAAGGAGACATCATGACCCCCGCCACTCCCCCGGCCGACGTGCTGGACAGCTACTTCGCCCCTGCGGTCGAGGTCACTCTCGAAGGTCTGCGCGCGGGCGACGGCGGCCCCTTCGGCGCCACGCTCGTGGATCCCTCCGGCGAGATCGTCGTCGCGGTCGGAAACACCGTGCTGCGCGAGACGGACATCTCCGGGCACGCCGAGATGGTCGCCGTGCGCGAGGCGTGCCGGAAGCTGGACACCCTGGATCTGTCGGGCCACGTGATGTACGCGACGTGCGAGCCCTGCCCGATGTGCGTCGCCGTGATGATGTGGGCGGGGATCACGACCTGCTTCTACGCGTCGACCCACGAGGACGCCGGAGACAACGGCTTCAGCGATGTGCACCTGAGGCGCTACCTCGACGGGAGCGACACCTCGACGCTCGACATGATCCACCTCGACAGCGGCCGTGAGGACTGCGCTTCGATCTGGACCGAGTTCCAGCGGCGGAACGTCTGACCGTCACCGACGAAGGAGGCCGGCACCCCCTACGGGTGCCGGCCTCCTTCGTGTGCGCCGGTGTTCGGCGGGACTACTTCTTCTTGCCCTGGGCGCGACGCTCGGCGCGGTTCACCGGAGCCGCCTGAGCGCCCTCGACGCGCTGCCCGAAGGCGCCGCGTGCGGCGGGCTCGGCGGGTTCCTCGTTCTCGGACTGGGCGCGCGCGGCCGCCTGGCGCAGGCGATCAGTGGCCGCCTGCTGCACCTGACCGCGGTCGTTGCGGACCTCGACGTCGCCCGCATCATTGGGCGCGGAGTACTCCAGGCGCTGGTCGCCCGCCGACTCGGCGAGCCCCTTGGCCTCGACCTCGGTGATGCCCTCCTCGCCGGCCTGGCGCACCTCGACCTCGAGGTTGTAGAGGTAGCCGACCGACTCCTCCTTGATCTGGCCCATCATGGCCTGGAACATCGAGTAGCCCTCGCGCTGGTACTCGACCAGCGGATCGCGCTGCGCCATCGCGCGCAGGCCGATGCCGTCCTTCAGGTAGTCCATCTCGTAGAGGTGGTCACGCCAGCGGCGGTCCAGCACCTGCAGCACCACGCGACGCTCCAGCTCGCGGGTCGCCGCATCTCCGAGCGACGTCTCGCGCGTCTCGTACGCGACCATGGCGTCCGAGACGAGCTCGCGCTTGAGCCCGTCCGCCGTGATCCCGCCCTTGCGCCCGCCGGCCTCGGCGACGACCTCGTCGATCGTGACGTCGACCGGGTACAGCGTCTTCAGCTCGGTCCACAGGCTGTCGAAGTCCCAGCTCTCGGTGTGCCCCACGCCGGTGTGGTCGTCGACGATCGCGCCGATCGCGTCCTCCACGAAGTGCTTCACCCGGTCGGCGATGTCGTCGCCCTCGAGGATGTGCCGGCGGTCGGTGTAGATCGCCTCGCGCTGACGGTTGAGGACGTCGTCGTACTTGAGGACGTTCTTGCGCATCTCGGCGTTGCGCGCCTCGACCTGGCTCTGCGCGCTGCGGATCGCGCGGGTCACCAGGCCCGACTCGATCGGCATGTCCTCGGGGAAGTTGGTGCGGGCGAGGATCGCCTCGGCGGCGCCCTGCTGGAACAGCCGCATGAGGTCGTCGGTGAGGCTGAGGTAGAACCGGCTCTCGCCGGGGTCGCCCTGGCGACCGGAACGGCCGCGCAGCTGGTTGTCGATACGGCGCGACTCATGCCGCTCGGTCCCCAGCACGTACAGGCCGCCCGCGTCGACGACCTTCGAGCCCTCGACCTCGACCTTGGCCTTCATGGCCTCGTAGGTCTCGTCCCAGGCCTGCTCGTACTCCTCCGGCGTCTCGACCGGATCCAGACCGCGGGACTTCAGTTCCTGCACCGCGAGGAACTCCGCGTTGCCGCCGAGCATGATGTCGGTGCCACGGCCCGCCATGTTGGTGGCGACGGTGACGGCGCCGAGCCGGCCGGCGCGGGCGACGATCTCGGCCTCGCGGGCGTGGTTCTTCGCGTTCAGGACCTCGTGCTTGATGCCCTTCTTGCTGAGCAGCCGGGAGAGGTACTCGCTCTTCTCGACGCTGACGGTGCCGACCAGCACCGGCTGTCCGTTCTCGTGCCGCACCGCGATGTCCTCGACGACCTGCGCGAACTTGGCCGTCTCGTTCTTGTAGACGAGGTCGGCCTTGTCCTGGCGGATCATCGGCCGGTTGGTGGGGATCGGCACGACGCCGAGCTTGTACGTGGACATGAACTCGGCGGCCTCGGTGTCGGCCGTTCCGGTCATGCCCGCGAGCTTGTCGTACAGGCGGAAGTAGTTCTGCAGCGTGACGGTGGCGAGGGTCTGGTTCTCGGCCTTGACCGGAACCGCTTCCTTGGCCTCGATGGCCTGGTGGATGCCCTCGTTGTAGCGGCGTCCGACCAGGATGCGCCCGGTGTGCTCGTCGACGATCATGACCTCGTCGTTCATCACGACGTAGTCGGTGTCGCGCTTGAACAGCGCGAGCGCCTTGATCGAGTTGTTCAGGAACGAGATCAGCGGAGTGTTGGCCGACTCGTAGAGGTTGTCGATGCCGAGGTAGTCCTCGACCTTCTCGATACCGGGCTCGAGCACGCCCACGGTGCGCTTCTTCTCGTCGACCTCGTAGTCCTCACCAGGCTCGAGCGTGCGCGCGATCTTCGCGAACTCCGCGAACCAGCGGTTGGCCTCGCCCGACGACGGGCCGGAGATGATCAGCGGCGTGCGCGCCTCATCGATGAGGATCGAGTCGACCTCGTCGACGATGGCGAAGAAGTGGCCGCGCTGGACGAGGTCCTCCTTGCGCCAGGCCATGTTGTCGCGCAGGTAGTCGAAGCCGAACTCGTTGTTCGTGCCGTAGGTGATGTCGGCGTTGTACTGCTCGCGGCGCACCTCGGGGGTCTGCCCCGAGACGATCACGCCGGTGGTCATGCCGAGCGCGCGGTAGACGCGCCCCATGAGCTCGGACTGATACGACGCGAGGAAGTCGTTCACGGTGATGACGTGCACGCCCTGGCCGGCGATGGCGTTCAGGTAGGACGGGAAGGTCGCCACCAGCGTCTTGCCCTCACCGGTCTTCATCTCGGCGATGTTGCCCTCGTGCAGCGCGGCGCCGCCCATGATCTGGACGTCATAGGCGCGCATGCCGAGCGTGCGCTTGGCCGCCTCGCGGACAGCGGCGAAGGCCTCGGGCATGAGCTGGTCGAGCGTCTCGCCCTTCTCGAACCGCGCGCGCAGCTCCGCGGTCTCATTGCGGAGGTCCTCGTCGCTGAGCTTCGCGAAGTCGTCCTCGAGCGCGTTCACGGCCTTGACGACGCCGTTCAGGCGGCGCAGGATCCGTCCCTCGCCCGCGCGCAGCAGCTTCTCAAGAGGATTCGCCACGGATTCCATCTCCCTAGGGGTCTGTGCCCGATCTTCTCGGGCACCGCGCGCGTCGCGCGCACGGCATACGCACCCATGTTACCGGGCCGTGACTTGTCGATCCCCTGGGCGGGACCGGGACTCGTCGAAGCGGTTGCCGGACGCCCGCGCCGACCCCGGATCCGGCTGTCCGGCTGCCCGGCAGAAGGACGACGGGAACGACCGGGTCGGGATTCCGGACTCAGCGGATCCGATTCCCGCGCGGGATCGGAGCGGCGGGGTGGCCGATGCGATGCCCGCGCGAGGGCGGCGACGGTCCGGATCTGTCCGGTGGGTCAGAAGGGCGGGTCGGCGGCGGGTGGTGGATCCGGTTCGTCGATGGTGAAGGTCACGGGCGAGGGCGGCCGGTCGATGTAGGTCGCTCCGGCCGGGCTGGTCCACTCGAGGACCCCGGCGCCGCGTTGCTTCACCTTCCACGCCGTTTGATGCTTCAACACGTGGTGCCTTCGGCAGAGCCCGCCGAGGTTGCCTTCCTCAGTCGGGCCTCCGCATGCGGCGTCCACGGTGTGGTCGAGGTCGTGGGCTGTGGGCGGGAGCCCGCAGGTCGGGAACCGACACCGGGAATCTCTCGCATGCAGCAGCCGCCGCAGGTCGGTGTTGGGCCGGTAATGATCCACGGCGAGGACTGCCCCCGTGACCGGGTGGGTGAGCACCCGTTCCCAGGCGGTAGCTCCGCCGGCGAGGATCCGGGCCGTGTCGGTGTCGATGGGCTGCCCTCCGGCGAGTTCCCCGGGCTGCTCGGCACGGATGCCGAACCCGGGGCTGCCGGTGCTGGTCGCGGTGCTGGTGCGCGAGCCGTTTACGCCGTCGGCCGTGCCGGCGAATTCGCCTGGCTGCTCGGTGCCGATGCCGAACGCGGGGCTGTCGCCTGCCGGTGAACCGCTCGCGCCCGTCAGTGATCCGGTCGCGCCCGCCGCCGTTCCGGTCGCGTCGCCGTCAGTCTTCATCAGGGTGAGTACAGGAACCGTGATCTCGACCCGCGCCTGGATCGCCGACAGCAGTCCGTCCGCCGTGTCGTGCCCGGATGGGGTTCCGGTGAGCAGGGTGTCGGCGCACAGGTCCGCACGCAACTGATCGATCAGGCGGTCGTCGGCCGGATCGCCGAGCGCGTCCGCCTCGATGCCGCATCCCGCGTCATCTTTCCCCGCCTGAGTGTTGGCGACCTGCACCATCCGGGCCTGCTGGGTGAGCCGGTCGAAGATCCCGTCGATCACCGCGGTCGCGTGGATCAACCCGAGCATCTTCTGCCCGTCCTCGAGCTCCTCCCGCCACACCCGACGGTCTTCTTGCGCGTCCCGGTGCCGATCCGTCAACGACCGCGGAGAGAGCCGCTCGGCGACCCGTTCCACGACCCGCTTCGCCCGATGCGCAGTCTCCCCGACAGAGGCGGCGACCGCGACCTGCTCGAACTCCACCCTGGCCTCATCGTCGAGACGTGCCCCGGCGTCCTGGATCTGCCGCACATGCGCCGGGCCGATCCGCGCCTCCGTGAACGCCTGCATCGTCACCGGGAACCGGGCGACGAGTTCTGCGGCGCGGGCCATCCGGGCCTGCACGACCCGGTCCGACATGTGCAGCACCCCCGCCAACTCCGCCGCGACGGACCGGGATGCAAGCTCCACCGACTCGCCCCGTACACCCGACCCTGACTCTGACGCGAGGTGCTCGGCGAGGCGCTGCGCGACCGCGAGGTGTGTTTCCTTCAGCGCCTGCAACCGGATGATCGTCGCCTCTGTCGTCTCCAACCCGTCCACGAGCGCGGCGAGCAGGACGACCGGATCCACCGGGTCCACCCCGGGATCGGTCGCTGTGCCGGTCGAGCTCGTCATACCCCCATTCAACCCGGGACCACCGACATTCCAGACCCTGAAAGAACCAGATCAGGATCGGAAAAGTCACGAACAGATCACGAAATCCAGACCACGATCCAACACCCGCTTCTCGTGGATCGAAGAAGGCATCGACCACCCGACACGCCCGCATCATCGAACACCGATCAGCTTTCCCGGTATGCATATACTCGGAAACAGATTCCGGGAAAGGAAATACTCATGTCGGTGCGCCAGAGCCTCCTCGCCATTCTCGATCAGGGCCCGTGTTACGGGTATCAGTTGCGTGCCGAATTCGATCGGCGCACCGGCTCGACCTGGCCCCTCAACGTCGGTCAGATCTACAACACGCTCGAACGTCTGGAACGCGACGGGCTCGTCGAGCGCGGCGACGCCGACGACCAGGGGCATGTGTACTGGGCGATCACGGACGCCGGATCCGCGGAGGTCGCGGGCTGGCTCTCCTCCCCCGTCGAGCGCGCCACCGGCACCCGCGACGAACTCGCGATCAAACTCGCCGTCGCTGCGACGCTGCCCGGCATCGATGTCGCCGCCGTCTTCCGCGCGCAGCGAGCGGCCTCGCTCGCACGGCTGCAGGAGCTGCAGCGCTCGGCGCCGACCGCCGCGACATCAGACGGACCCGAACAGCTCGCCCGAGCGCTCGTGATCGACGCACTGATCTCCACGGCTGAGGCCGAGTTGCGCTGGCTCGACCAGGCCGAACAGCGCATCGCCGCGTATCCGCAGCACACCCTCGCGCTGGAGCTGTCGACAGAGCACCCCAAGCGCGGCCGCCCTGCGCGCGTCGTCGTCTGAGCACCCGAGGCGGCGGGCCGACGACGGCCTGATCGCCGAGGGCGTAGCGGATCCACAGCCCGCGCACGGTCCGGGACCATAGGATCGGCGCATGGCCGGTTTCTGGGGCAGACGCAAACGTGAACAGGAAGAACTGCAGGCGCAGGACGCGGATCTCGCGCGCCGCGCCGAGCAGGCGATCGTCGCCGCCGACGAGCGGATCCGCACGTCCTCCGACGAGCTGGCCTTCGCCACCGCCGAGCTCGGCGACGAGATGACGGCCGACTTCAACCAGGCTCTCGAAGCGGTGCGCACTCACATGGGCGAGGCGTTCCAGCTGCACCAGCTGAACCACGACGAGATCCCGGACACCGCGGAGGAGCTGCGCACCCGCAACGCCCGCATCGTGCAGCTGTGCCAGTGGGCCGAGGACCTGATCGACGAGAAGTCCGCCGCGATCGCCGACGCGGTCGCGCGCGTGCGCAACGCCCCGCAGGTGGTCGCCAAGGTACGGGCGGACGCGGCGGCGCTGGAAGGCCGCGTGCCTCAGGCGCAGGCGTCCGTGGAACGGCTGGCCACGCGATACTCCGATGCCGCCATGCAGCGCATCGCCAAGAGCGCCGAGGAGGCGGCTCAGCTCGTGGTCTTCGCGAACCACGGGGCCGACGTGTTCGAGCGGCGCCGCGACGCCGGCCGCAACCAGGAGGCCGTGCTCGCGCTCGAGACGGCGACCGAGGCCACACGTCGCGCCGCGGCTCTGCTGGACGCCGTGGACGACTTCGAGATCGAGGCGCTGCGGGCCGAGTCCACGCTCGCCGAGGTCGTCGCCGACTCCCGAGGCGATCTGGCCGCTCTGCCGATGGCTCCCGATGCACCGACCGTGGCCGCGGCGGCGACCGAGCTGCAGCGCGCGCTGAACTCGCTCGCCCCTGCGGGCAGCCGGACCGACCCGTTCGGCGAGCTCACCCGCCTGCGCGCGGCGAACACCGCGCTGGATGCGGCCATCGCGGCCGCCCGCTACCGCGCGGAGCACCCGCTGCCCACGATCGCCACGGTGCAGCATGCGCTCGATGACGCGGACCGGCAGCTCGGAGTCGCGCGCGGCCTGATCGAAGGTCACCGCGGCTGGATCGGCGCGGATGCCCGCACGCGCCTCGCCGAAGCCGAGCGACTGCGCGTGGATGCGCCGTCGCTGCTGCCCGCCGAGGAGACCCGCGAGGAGGCTCTCAGCACCGCACGACGTGTCGCGCAGCTCGCCGCGGAGGCGCTGCAGCTCGCCCAGCACGACATCGACCGGTCCCGCCCCGACCAGGGCTGGGGTGGAGGCGGCGGCTGGGGCGGAGGCGGCGGCAACGGCTGGGGCGGCGGACGCGGATCGGGCGGCGGAGACGTCGTGACCGGCGTGCTCGGCGGCCTCGTCATCGGCGGGCTCCTCGGCGACATCTTCGACTGACGGCGTCGGCTCATCGGGCCGCGCCGCAGCGGATCCGGCACGATCGCACCTCGCACACAGTGATGCACCCCGGCCTCGAAGGCCGGGGTGCATCGTCGTCTGACCGAGGGCCGTCAGCTCACGAGAGCCTCGACGGGAGCCGCCTGGGTGGTGAGCGAGATCACGCCGTAGTCCCAGCCCTTGCGGCGGTACACGACGCTCGGGTGGTCGCTGCGTGCGTCCACGAACAGGAAGAAGTCGTGCCCGACCAGCTCCATGCGGTCGACGGCCTCCTCGACGGTCATCCACTCCGCATCGAAGTTCTTCGTGCGGATGACGACCGGGGAGTACTCCTCCTCGACCTCGATGGTCGGGATCGCTCCCGTCGAGACCGCGTGCAGGGTGTCTGCGGAGACGGGGCTGACGTCGATGCCCGCGAGCTCGCCGGTGCCCTTCTCGAAGCGCGCGCCGCGCGGATGGTGACGGCCGTCGATGCGGCGCTCCTTGGCCCGCCGGACCTGCTCGATGAGCTTGTCCACGGCCAGATCCAGCGCCACGAACTTGTCCGCGTCGCGCGCCTCCGCGCGCACCAGCGGCCCCTTTCCGATGAGAGTGAGTTCGACGGTCTCGTCCTCCACATGACCGCCGCGATAGGAACGATGAGTGACCTTCACGTCGAGGCTCTGCGCCTTCGTCGCGATAGTCGCGATCCGTGCGGTCTTCTCTTCGACCACCGCTCGGAATCGATCGCTGATGCCGACTCCGACACCGACGATGTTCGTTTCCATCCTGACCTCCTTGTTCCGGTCCGCCCGGCCAAGGGCGGACCGTGGTCGCCTTTGTGAGTCCCCACCGTAGTCGTCGGATCCCGTGATGTCATCCACAATTCATCTGCGTGTCGTGAGGATCCGCATCACGGTCCGCCATGATGCGCATCCGCGCCGTTCGCGCACCGTTCGCGGCGGTGCGTGAACGGCAGCCGGGACGTCATCCCCGTCGCCGGGTGGCCGCGACCGCCACCGCGCCCACGACCAGGAACCCCGCCGAGCGGAGCGCTCTGGCGGCCTCCTCACAGGTCGCCCCAGTGGTGATCACGTCGTCGACGATCAGGGCGGCCCGACCGCCGCCCGCCCTCGTGGCGACGAGACCACCGGCGAGGTTGCTCCGGCGCTCCTGCACGCCGAGTCCGCGCTGATCCCGCACCCGGCGCGTGTAGGACAGCGCCCGCAGGATCGGGATACCCGTGCCGCGGGCCAGCAGCTCCGGCAGCCGGAATCCCCGCCGCCGGAACGCCGCCCGCGTCGTCGGCACGGGCACGACGACGTCGATGCGATGCGGCGGAGAAGGTCCGCCGCACAAGTCGTCCACGGCCGCATCGAGCGCCGGCCGCAGCGACCGGATCAGCGAGGTCTGGCCGTCCTCCTTGACCGCGCGCAGCACGGCCGCCGCGGCGCTGTCGAACACGAGCCCTGCGCGCAGCGCGACGACCTCGGAACGGGGCCGCACCACGCTCGGCGCGAGACCAACCGCACACGAGCCGCACAAGGCCGTGCCGGCCGCGCCGCAGCCGGCACAGACGGAGGCGAAGGCGAAGTCGGCGACCTCCCGCAGGAGCCGGCGCACGACCCCGTCGGCGGGCAGCAGGGCGGATGACATCTCGCGGGGCATGCACCCAAGAGTGCCCGCCCGGCATCATCACCCGAGGTCCGCGACCGCGATCGGTGCGGAACGGGCGCGATCCGGCGCCTGTGCAGGATGGTCGATACCGTCCGTCGACCCGATCTCCGCTCGGAGCCGGACCATCGAGGACCGCGGGCCTCAGCCGCCCAGCTGCACGGCGAGCACCTTGACGTTCGTGCTCACCTGCGTCGGAGTCGGTCCGCTGCGCACCCACAGCACGCCGTTGCCGAACAGCTGCACGCTCGTGGTCGGCGATGCCGGCGCGATCGACTGGGTCGCATCAGGCACGTCGACGGTCTTCGCAGGTCCGCCGACCTGCTGCGCGCGCAGAACCATGCTGGACCCGTCGGTCGTCAGCACGCCCACGGTCGCGTCATCCAGCCAGGCGATGTCCGTCGCCCCCGCCGGCCAGGCGATCACGTTCGGGTTCGCCACGCCGATCGCCGTGGGCGCACCGCGGTCGTCCCGGGTGATCGCGGCGACCTCGATGCGGACCTGGCCGTTCGCGCTCACCGCCATCGCGAGCCGGGCGCCGTCCCTGCTCACCGCCATCGCCGTGATCTGACCGGCATCCGCGGGTCCGGCGAGGGCCGGCTGGGACTTCCCCAGGCTGGACCAGGCCAGGATCGACGAGGGCGACGTCTGCGGCACGGTCCAGATGTAGCCGAACGGATCCAGCGTCGGCGGGATGAGCCCGGGGCGCGTGTCGATCTCGTCGGTCCTGCCGTCTGTGACGGCGTACACGATGCCGCTCGCACCCTGCACAGCCACGCGCTGGGCGCCGGTGGCCGCACGGATCGCGGTGATCGGCTCGGGGAAGCCCTCCAGCGGCGCCGAGACGCCGGCGATCGGCACGAGCTCGCCGCCCGCCAGATAGCCGAACCCCTTGTCGGTCAGCACGAGTGGGCGCGGGTCGACCGACGTCGACGACGCCGGGGCGGATCCCGCGCTCAGATCACGGCCCGCCACCGTGAGCTTCACCTGCAGCACGCCCAGCCCGCTCAGGCTGCGCTCGAGCTGGGTGCGCATACGCGCCAGCGTGACCGGATCCGCGTCCGCGGCCGCATTGGTGAGGGCGACCTCGGCGACCTGCGAATCCAGGGTGACGGTGTTGCGGCCCAGCGCGATGTCGCCGGTGAACGCCGTGCGCACCGCGCCGGTCAGCCAGGAGCTGGGCTTGCCGCTGACCAGCGACTGCACGATCCTGCTCGCGGTGTTCTCCCGCTTCGGGAACCACCGCACATCGGGAACCAGGTAGGTCCAGGTCGGATCGAAGTACTGCAGCTCGTAGGGGGCGAACACGTCCGCGGCCGCGAAGGAGTCCGCGTCCAGCACGATGCCGTCCGGCGCCGCCGAGATCCGCCACTGCCCGTCCTTGTTCTTCACCAGCTCGAACGGAAGGTCGGCCGCGCGGTTCACGGGCGTCCCGGAGTAGGCGCCCGTCTCGTCCACGATTCCTGTCTGCTGCAGGCCCAGGCGCACGGACGCCGAGGTGGCGTCCTTCGGCAGGTCGGGCAGGTCGAAGCGGCGCCCGGCCGATCCGGTGTCGATCGTGACCCCGGCATCCGGCTTCCATTTCTGGGCCTCGCCGGAGGTGAGGAACTGCCGCGCGATGCCCCAGCTCTCCTTCGGGCTGGAGGCCGCGTCGATGAACCCGCGCACGATCTCCTTGGGATCCATCCCGTCCGATGGCCCCTGCGGCACGAACGCGAGATCCGACCCGCCATCGTTCTGATCGGCGGCGAGCCCCGGCCGCACGTCACCGGTCACAGGCAGCGACGCGCAGGCGGTGAGCCCGAGGAGAGCAAGCGCGACCGCCGCCCCACGCAGGATCCGTCCGATTCTCATGACTCCTCCTGCCCTCCGGCGGTCGGCGTCATGCGCGCCTGATCGCCGAGCTGGACGATCGGCGCGGTGTTCACACCGATCTCCGCGATCGCTTCGACCGGCTCCAGAGGCACCGGCGACGCGCCGTCCAGCGGTTGCGCGCCGCGCGGCAGCGTCAACACGAAGTTGGTGCCCTCTCCGGGCTGCGACCAGACGGCGAGGGTGCCCCGATGCAGCCGCGCGTCGCCCAGAGCGATCGACAGTCCCAGTCCGGTGCCGCCGATGGTGCGCGTGCGCGAGGGGTCCGCCCGCCAGAACCGGTCGAACACGCGCTCCGCGTCCTCGGCGGTCATGCCCATGCCGCGATCGCGCACGCCGACCGCCACCGCATCCTGGCCGCTGTCCACTGTGATGACGATGGGCCGTCCCTCGCCGTGCTCGATCGCATTGCCGATGAGGTTGCGCAGGATGCGGCGCACGCGGCGCGGGTCGAGATCCACCGGGGTGTGCCCGCCGGGGGCGACGAAACGCAGCTCCGTGTCGTGCGTCGCGGCCAGCGGACGCATGTCGTCCACCATGTCCTCGGCAAGGTGCGCGAGGCTGATCGCCTCGGTCTCCAGCTGCACGGAGCCCGCGTCGTAGCGGCTGATCTCCAGCAGATCCGCGAGCAGCGTGTCGAATCGGTGCACCTGCGTCTGCAGCAGCTCCGCGGTGCGCGCGGTCGTCGGGTCGAACTCGTCCCGGCGATCGTTGAGCATCTCGGCCGCCAGCCGGATCGTGGTCAACGGCGTGCGCAGCTCATGCGACACGTCCGAGACGAATCGCTGCTGCACGAGCGACAGTTCGCCGAGCTCCTTGATCTGCGCCTCGATGCTGTCGGCCATCGCGTTGAACGAGCGCCCGAGCGTCGCGAGCTCGTCCTGACCGCGCACGGGCAGGCGGACGTCGAAGTCGCCGCCGGCAAAGCGCGCGCTCGTGTCGGCGGCCTCCGTGATCGGATGCACGACCGTGCGCAGCGCGAACCAGGCGATCAGCCCGATCAACGCGACGAGCACGATGCCCGCCACCCACAGGCTCCCCTGTACGAGCACGAGAGTCTGCTCGGTGTCGGTCAGGTCGTAGGCGATGTAGAGGGCATACGAGCCCAATCCCGAGGCTGTGAGCTGCTGCCCCACCAGGATGCCCGCGTGCGTGGAGCCGTCGGCGTCTCTGAGCGCGACCGGCTGCCACCACTGCTTGGCACTGTCCTTCGCGACGCGCTGCTGCAACTGATCGGTGACGAGCTCGTCCCGACTGAAGCCGCCGAGCGTGAATCCCGCCGACGACGGCCGGGAATCGAGCGGGAAGACGCCGAGCACCCTCGACGACGAGACGGTCTGGACCGTGTCGCTGACGTCGCGCATCAGCCCGAACACGGCCGTCTGCGTCCCCTGTGTGTTCGCGGAGGTCAGAACCGCCTGCGCCGACCTGGCCGCGCGGGACGCGTCGTTGAGCGCCTGGTCCTTGCGCGACTCCCAGAGGTTGTTCTGCACGGCGAGCGCCATCGCCACGCACGTCACCAGCACCGCGACGCTGGTGAGCGCGAGGGCGATCACCAGGGTGCGGAACCGCAGCGACTGCCGCCACAGCTGCGCGGCGCGATGCCTGCCGCGGCGCACACCCCGCACGGCCGCGCCGGCCAGCGCCACGGTGTTCGTCATCGGCGGACTTTCAGCATCGGCGGGGACCGCTTCTTCTCGGCCGGGGCGTCGGCATGACCCGGGTGCGGGTCAGACCACGCTCCCCGCGCGATATCCGACGCCGCGCACGGTGGTGACGATGCGCGGGTTGTCGGGATCGAGCTCGACCTTGGCGCGCAGGCGCTGCACGTGCACGTTCACGAGGCGGGTGTCGGCCTTGTAGTGGTAGCCCCACACCTGCTCCAGCAGCATCTCGCGGGAGAACACCTGCTGGGGCTTGGAGGCGAGCGCGACGAGCAGCTGGAACTCCAGCGGCGTCAGCGCGATCGGCGCACTGCCGCGGCGGACCTCGTGCGCGTCGACATCGATGGTGAGGTCTCCGATGCGCAGCACCTCACTGGTGGACTGCGGGGTGGGACGCAGACGGGTGCGGATGCGCGCGACGAGCTCCTTCGGATTGAAGGGCTTGACCATGTAGTCGTCGGCGCCGACCTCGAGGCCTCGTACGACGTCCGCCGTGTCGCTGCGGGCCGTGAGCATGATCACCGGCACCCCGGACTCGGCGCGGATGCGGGTGCAGATCTCGATGCCGTCCATGCCGGGCAGCATGAGATCCAGCAGCACGAGATCGGGACGCTGCGCGCGCCACTCGTCCACGGCCTTCGCGCCGTCCGCGCAGAACACGGGCTCGAAGCCCTCCGTGCGCAGCACGATGCCGATCATCTCGGCCAGGGCCGTGTCGTCATCGACCACGAGGATGCGTGAGGTCATGGGCGGGCAGTCGTCTTTCGGATCTCGCGTTGTTCGGATCTCTTGCGGGACGTGGGCGCGGGCGAGCGCCCCCACGTCGGTCCAGCGTACTTCACGACCCGCGGAAGTCGCCCGAAGGGTGCCCCGCGGGCGCGGTCGCGTCGCCGGACCCGGTGTCACGGCGGTGTGACACGATGGACCCACACGCGAACCGGAGGACTCGTGAGCCAGCAGAGTGTGAACGCGCAGGGCTGGACGCCCGCACCCAAGCCCGGCCTGATCCCGCTGCGCCCGCTCGGGTTCGGCACGATCCTCGGGAAGTCCTTCGCGGCGCTGCGGCACAACCCCAAGGTGCTGTTCGGCTTCGCCGTCGTGGTGCAGCTGGTCGTGATGATCGTGGTCCTGGCGGTCATCGGCGCAGTCTCGTTCGCGACCCTGAGCCGGCTGAGCACCGTGCAGCCGGGAAGCCAGGAGTGGATCACGCTCTACGTCGGCTCGATCGCGTTCATCGGACTCGCCGGCCTGCTGATGGGGCTGTTCTCCGTCGCGTTCAGCGCGATCGTTCAGGGCATCGTCGCCGCCGATGTGCGGGCGGCGGTGCTGCGTGAGACCGCGACGCTCGGCGCCCTGTGGAACCGAGTGCGCCCCGCCGCCTGGCGGCTCATCGGCTACACGCTGCTCTACGGCGTGGCGGGCATGGTGGCGGCCGTCCTCATCATCGGCGTTCCGTTCGTCGCCATCGCGGTGCCGACCGGTTTCGACGGCGCCGGCATCGCCTTCGCGATCATCGCCGTGCTGGCCGGGATCGCCGGAATCGTGGTGCTGTCGATCTGGGTCGGCACCAAGCTGATGCTGGTGCCGTCGCTGCTGGTGCTCGAGGGCGCCGGCGTGCGCGCCGCGATCGCGCGCTCCTGGCGGCTGACCCGCGGGCGGTTCTGGTTCGCCTTCGGGATCGTGTTCCTCATCGGTGCGATCGCGTACGTCGGCACGCAGGCGATCAGCACGGTCGGCAGCCTGGTCACCTCGCTGTTCGGCCCCGTGCTCAATCCCACGGGTGGCACCGACTTCTCCCTCACGGTGAGCACGATCGTCGGCCTCGTCATCACCGAGATCGTCGTCGTCGTGCTGCAGTCCATCAGCTCCGTCGTCCAGTCCACCGCGGGTGCGCTCGTCTACATCGACTGCCGGATGCGCTACGAAGGTCTGGATCAGGATCTGATGGCGACCGTGGAGCGCCGCGCGGCCGGTCTCGACGACGGCACGGATCCGTTCCGGGTGGATCAGGCCAGGGCCGTGCGAGCGGGCTTCCGGCCGGCTCCGGCCGCGATCCCGTATCCACTGCCGCCCGGGCCAGTTCCGGGATACCCGGCTCCTCAGGGATACGCCGGGGCACCGTTCCCCCAGGGCTACGCGGGACCACCCGCGCCACAGGGCTACCCGGCCGTGCCGCCCTACGCCGCTCCGGCCGTCCCGCCGTCCGCGCCCCAGGGCCAGCCCGCCGTACCGCCCTCCGCGGCTCCGGCCGCTCCCCCGGCACCCCCCGCGCCGCCCGCACCCCCGGCCCCGATCCCACCCGCGCAGCAGAGCCCGTGGGCCGCCCCGGATCCGGGCGAGGGATGGACCGCGCCCGGATCCGATCGGCCATGACGGGTCGCGCCCTCCGTGCCGTCCTGATCGCCCTCCCCACGGCGCTCGGCGCGAAGCTTGCCGCGATCCCCCTCATCCCCGACGGCGACGGCGCGCGCGAACTGGCGGAGAAGGAGCTGGCGAAGCCCGAGTACCAGGCCGCGAAGCCCACGCTCATCGACCAATGGGCGCGCGCCGTGATCGACTGGCTGGCCGACCTGTTCACGCCGCAGCACGCCGTCGACCTCGGCCCATGGGCCGCGATCGTGATCGGCGCCGTGCTCGTCGCCGCACTCATCGCGGTGCTGCTGATCTGGGGACGTCCGCGGCGCTCCCGATCCCGTTCTGCCGGATCCGTGCTCCTCGGATCCGCCGACGATCGCACCGCCGCCCAGCTGCGCGCCGACGCCGAGCGCGCGGCGCGAGACGAGGACTGGGCCGAGGCGATCGTGCTGCGCTACCGCGCCGTCGCGCGATCCCTCATCGAACGCGACCTCATCGCCCCCGCCCCCGGAGCGACCGCGCAGACGATCGCCCGCGAGGCCGTGGTGCCGTTCCCCGGCGAGGGCGAGGCGCTGCACACCGCCGCGGTGGCCTTCGACGACGTGCGCTACCTCGGCCATCCCGGCACCTCCGCCCAGTACCGTGCGCTCGCGGAGATCGACGATCGACTGCGCGCGCTGCGCCCGCAGGCGCTGCCCGAGGCGGTGTCCGCATGAGCAGCACCGCTCCCCCGCGCTCACCCGCGCCCACCCGCACCGACGGCCGATCCGGCACCCCGTCCTCCGCGGACGACGCCCGTCCCGCCAGCACGCTCGTGCGTGCTCCGCGCCGAGTGCGGCGGATCCTGGGCTGGGTCCTGGTTGTCGCGCTCGTCCTCGTCGTCGCCGCCGCGGGCCTGCTGCTGACGTCGTCCTCGCCCGCGCAGCGGGACGCGCTCGACCCGGAGCGACCGGGCCCGGGCGGCATGCAGGCACTCGCGCAGATCCTCCGCCAGCAGGGCGTCACGGTCGAGGTCGTGCGCTCGCACGCCGACGCCGCGGCCCGGCTGGACGACAAGACAACTCTCGTGATGAGCGACCCGAGTCCGCTGACCGACGCGGCCGTCTCGCAGCTCGTGGATGCCGCGCACGACGTGGTGCTGATCTCCCCGAGCTCGCGGATGCTGCGGATGCTGGATCTCGGCGCCTACGCCTTCACGTCCTCGCCGGCCCGCGTCCGCGCGGGCTGCGACGTCCCCGCCTTCGCACACGTCGGGACCATCGCCCCGGGCCAGCTGTTCCTTCCTGACCCCGGCGTCACGGCCTGCTTCGGCGACGCGGCCGAGGGCGCCGCGGTGCTGATCGCGGAGGGCGACGACGGCCGTCACGCGATCGTCGACGGTGCCGCGCTGTTCACGAACGAGCATCTGGCCGAGAACGGCAACGCCGCGCTCGGTCTCGCGCTGCTCGGCACACGGCCGCACGTCGTCTGGTACGTGCCCTCCTACGACGACTCCGATCGCACGGACATCGACGTGCCCAAGAGCCTGGCCGACCTCACTCCGGGGTGGGTGACGCCCGTGATCGTCCTGGGGATGATCACCGCCCTGCTCGCCGCCGTCTGGCGCGGACGCCGGTTCGGACCGCTCGTCTCCGAGACCCTGCCGGTCACGGTACGGGCCTCCGAGACGATGCTGGGCCGCGCCCGGCTCACCGCGAAGGCCGCCGACGCCGCGCACGCCGCTGATGCGCTTCGCGCCGGCACGCTCTCCCGCCTCGCCGCGCACCTGGGCCTGGCCGCCCGGGCGGATCCCTCAGCCGTGGCGGACGCCGCCGCAGACCGGATCCGCGTGGACCGGGCCGACTGCCGCGCCCTGCTCACCGGCCCGCTGCCCGGCAGCGACGCCGAACTCGTCCCCTACGCCCGCCGCCTCGCCGAGCTGGAGACCGCCGTCGAGAACGCCGTCCGCATCGAAAGGAGCACCCCGTGACCGATCGTCCCGGCACCGAATCCGCAGGATCCGCCTCGCCCGGATATCCGCCCGCGCCGCCCGCACCTCCCGCGGCACCGACCCAGACCTCGTCCGGCACAGCCCCGTACGGAGCGGCGCCCGTGCAGGCATCCCCGATGCTGTCCGGACAAGGAGCCCCGACCACCGGATCCGATGACGTCGCACTCCGCCAGGCGATGCAGCGCGTCCGCGCCGAGGTGGACAAGGCCGTGGTCGGCCAGGCCGGCACCGTCACCGGGCTGCTCGTCGCGCTGCTGGCGCGAGGCCATGTGCTGCTCGAGGGCGTGCCGGGGGTCGCGAAGACCCTGGTGGTGCGCGCGTTCTCCCGAGCGCTCGGGCTCGACACCAAGCGCGTGCAGTTCACCCCCGACCTCATGCCCGGCGACGTCACCGGTTCGCTCGTCTACGACGCGCGCACCGGAGAGTTCGAGTTCCGCCGCGGACCGGTGTTCACGAACATCCTGCTCGCGGACGAGATCAACCGCACCCCGCCGAAGACCCAGGCGGCACTGCTGGAGGCGATGGAGGAGCGCCAGGTCTCCTCGGACGGCGCGAGCCTGACGCTGCCGGATCCGTTCCTCGTCGCGGCGACCCAGAACCCGATCGAGCACGAGGGCACCTATTCCCTGCCGGAGGCGCAGCTGGACCGCTTCCTCATGAAGCTCGTGGTCGGCATGCCGGAGCGCGACGCGGAGGTGTCGGTGCTGCGTCGCCACGCCGACGGCTTCTCGCCGCGGGAACTCACGGATCTGCACCCCGTGGTCAGCGCCGACGAGATCCTCGCCGCGCAGCAGGCCGCCGGCCGCGTGCAGGTGACGGACGACGTGCTCGGCTATGTGGTCGACCTCGCCCGCGCGAGCCGGCAATCGCCGTCCGTGCAGCTGGGAGCCTCACCCCGCGCGTCGACGGCGCTGCTCGCCGCCGCGAAGGCCTGGGCCTGGCTGAACGGTTCGAGCGCCGTCACCCCCGACCATGTGCAGACCATGCTGATCCCGGTCTGGCGGCACCGTCTGCAACTGCGCCCCGACGCCGAGATGGAGGGCGTATCTGCCGACGCCGTGCTCAGCAGCGTGGTGCAGCAGACCCGCGTCCCGATCTGAGCCGCGGAGACCTCCCCCGTCATGTTCCTCACCGGTCGTCTCGTGATCGTCGCCGCCCTGGGCGTCGTCCCGCTGGTGCTGCTCGATGCCCTCGGAGTGCCGCCGTGGTTCGTCCTGCTCGGATGGCTCGCGCTGTGCGCGGTGCTGGTCGGCGTCGACCTGCTGGCCGCGGCCCCGCTCGGCGCACTCCGCGTCGCACGCGAGGTGCCGAACCGCGTGCGGCAGCACGAGCAGGTCACCGCCACCCTGATCGTGCAGAACCTCGGCGAGCGCCGGCTGCGCGGGCAGCTGCGAGACGCCTGGCAGCCGACCGCGGGCGCCGCGAACCGGGCCAGGGCGTCGCTGGATCTGCCCGCCGGCGAGCGCCGGCGCGTACCGATCACGCTGCTGCCGCGCCGCCGGGGCGAGCTCGCGAGCGAGTTCGTCGCCGTCCGCTCCGCAGGGCCTCTGGGACTCGCGGGACGCCAGGGGCGACACCGTGTCCGCGGCGCGATCCGCGTGCTGCCGCCGTTCACCTCCCGCCGGCACCTGCCCTCGCGGCTGGCACGGCTGCGCGAACTCGACGGCAACACCAGCGTGCAGGTGCGCGGACAGGGCACCGAGTTCGATTCGCTGCGCGAGTACGTGCGCGGCGACGACGTGCGCTCCATCGACTGGCGCGCCACCGCCCGCGCCGGCACCACGATGCTGCGCACCTGGCGTCCGGAGCGCGATCGGCACGTGGTGATCCTCATCGACACCGGGCGCACCGCGGCTGCGCGCGTCGGCGACGGCACGCGCCTGGACGCGGCCTACGAATCCGCACTGCTGCTGTCGGCGCTCGCCCAGCGCGCGGGGGACCACGTGCACCTGCTGCTCTTCGACCGTGCCGTGCGCGGCAGGGTGAGCGGTGTCGACGGTCCGGCTCTGCTGCCGGCCCTCTCCGACGCGATGGCCCCCGTGCACGCCCGTCTCGTCGACACCGACTGGGGCGCCGCGTTCGCGGCGATCCGCTCGGTCACCACCCGCCCGTCACTCATCGTCGTACTCACCGCACAGGATGCCGTGGAGAGCGCTCGGTCGTTCCTCGGCGCCTTCCCGAACGCGTCGCGCGCGACGACGATCCTGGTCGGATCCTCCACCGACCTCTCGATCGATGACCTGGCGCGCGCCAGGCACTCCCGTGAGGACGTCTATCTCGCGGCCGCCGCAGAAAGGACGCTCGCCGACGCCGCACGCGTGGCGGACGCGATCCGGCGCGCCGGAGGCGAACCGCTCTCCGCGGATCCGGACGACCTGCCGCCGCGCATCGCGGACCGCTACCTGGAGCTCAAGGCGGCGGGCCGGCTCTGAGCGCGGCGCCCTGGTACGGGCGCCCTGACCACGAGAGGGCAACGGCGTCGCGAAACAGCATGACAATCATGCAGTCTCGGAACGCGGATGCCGTCTCGCGGTCCCCGCCCGGGGCGATCCCGCTCTCTGGCGACGACCGACTGACGGCACCGAGGGTGCGACACGCCCAGACGACCGTAGCTTTTCCTGAATCATTCAGGAAAAGCTACGGTGGAGGAATGGACACCTCCGCGATCCTCCGCGACGCCGGCCTGCGCGTCACCGTGCAGCGCATCGCGGTGCTGCAGGCGCTCGCCCTCGCCCCGCACAGCTCCGCGGATCGCATCCACACCGCTGTCGAGGGCGCGGACATCGCCCTGCCGACCGTGCACGCGATCCTCGGCGACCTCGCCACAGCCGGAATCATCCGGCGGGTGAGCCTGCCCGACGCCGATCGTGCGCTCTTCGAGGTCGAGCCCGGTGACAACCACCACCACATGCAGTGCATCCGCTGCGGCCGTCTCGAGGTCGTCTCCTGCGCCGTCGGCGCCTCGCCGTGCCTGCACCCCGCCGAAGATCACGGCATGCGCCTGCTCGAGGCCTCCGTCACCTACCGCGCGGTGTGCCGCGCCTGCGACGAGGTGTCCCCGGCCGCCTGACCGAGACTCGCGCCGCCCGCCCGGGGATCCCCTCGGAGCGGTGATCGGCGTGCCAGAGACCCCACGAAAGAACAGGAAGGATCAGCCATGACTGAAGAACTCACCTGCCCGATCGACCACACCGGCAGCGCTCCTGCCCCGCGTCCCGCGGGCGGCCGCACCGGTAACACCGACTGGTGGCCGGAGCGCCTGAACCTGCGCCAGCTCGCGAAGAACCCCGCCGTCGGCGACCCGCACGGCGAGGACTTCGACTACCGCGCCGCGTTCGAGGCGCTCGACCTCGACGCCGTCAAGCGCGACATCGCCGCCCTGCTCACCGAGTCGCAGCCCTGGTGGCCGGCGGACTTCGGCAACTACGGTCCGCTCATGATCCGCATGGCCTGGCACTCCGCCGGCACGTACCGCGTGTTCGACGGCCGTGGTGGCGGAGGCAACGGTCAGCAGCGCTTCGCCCCGCTGAACAGCTGGCCCGACAACGTGGGTCTGGACAAGGCGCGCCGTCTGCTCTGGCCCGTGAAGAAGACCTACGGCAAGGCGCTGAGCTGGGGCGACCTGATGATCCTCGCGGGCAACGTCGCGCACGAGCAGATGGGCATGCCCACCTTCGGCTTCGCCGGCGGCCGAGCAGACGTGTGGGAGCCGGACGACGACGTGTACTGGGGCTCCGAGAAGATCTGGCTCGACTCCAGCGCCCGCATCTCCACCGACGAGCAGGGCGAGCGGTCGCTCGCGAAGCCTCTCGCGGCCACCATGATGGGCCTCATCTACGTCAACCCGGAGGGGCCCGAGGGCAACCCGGATCCGCTGCTCGCCGCGAAGGACATCCGCGAGACGTTCGGCCGCATGGCGATGAACGACAAGGAGACGGTCGCCCTGATCGCCGGCGGACACACCTTCGGCAAGACCCACGGCGCCGCCCCTGAGGCGGGCAACGTCGGCGAGTCGCCCGAGGGCGCCCCGATGGAGCAGATGGGCCTCGGCTGGAAGAGCAGCCACGGCGCCGGGCACGGCATCGACACCATCGGATCCGGCCTCGAGGTCACCTGGACCTATCACCCCACCCGCTGGGACAACGAGTTCTTCCACATCCTGTTCGCCTACGACTGGGAGCTCACCACGGGCCCCGGCGGCGGCAAGCACTGGAAGCCGAAGAACGGCGCAGGATCCGACCTGGTCCCCGAGGCGCAGGGCGACGGCCGCCGCGAGCCGCGCATGCTCACCACGGATCTGTCCCTGCGCGAGGACCCGATCTACCGCGAGATCTCGCTGCGCTTCAAGGACGACCAGGAGGCGTTCACCGAGGCGTACAGCCGCGCCTGGTTCAAGCTGACCCACCGCGACCTGGGCCCGAAGTCCCGCTACCTCGGCGCCGAGGTGCCCGCCGAGGATCTGCTCTGGCAGGACCCGGTTCCCTCGCACGCCGGAGCACTCGTCGGCGCCGCGGAGATCGCCGACCTCGAGCAGCGCATCGCCGCGACCGGTCTCAGCGTGTCCGACCTGGTGTCGACCGCGTGGGCCGCGAGCTCCTCGTTCCGCGGCAGCGACAAGCGCGGCGGGGCGAACGGCGGCCGGATCCGCCTCGAGCCGCAGCGCAGCTGGGAGGTCAACCGCCCCGCCGAGCTCGCCCGTGTGATCGCGGCGCTCGAGGGCGTGCAGGAGGCGTTCAACGCCGCCGGCGGCGCCCAGGTGTCGTTCGCGGACCTCGTGGTGCTGGCGGGCAACGTCGGCGTGAAGCAGGCCGCGGCCGCCGCGGGGCGCGCCGTCGAGATCCCGTTCACGCCGGGGCGCACCGACGCCACCCAGGAGCAGACAGACGTCGCGTCGTTCCAGTATCTGAACCCGCAGGCCGACGGCTTCCGCAATTACGTCAGCGACGTGGCGCGCGCGATCCCGGCCGAGCACCTGCTCGTCGACCGTGCCGGCCTGCTCACGCTGTCGGCGCCCGAGATGACCGTGCTCGTGGGAGGCCTGCGCGTGCTCGGCACGAACTGGGACGGATCCTCCTACGGCGTGTTCACCGAGACCCCGGGCGTGCTCACGAACGACTTCTTCGTGAACGTGCTGGACCTGAACACGACGTGGAAGCCGCTCGACCCCGGCTCCCACGCGTTCCAGGCCACTGACGACGCGACCGGCGAGACGACGTGGGTCGGCACCCGCGCCGACCTCGCGTTCGGCTCGAACTCCGAACTGCGGGCGCTGGCCGAGGTGTACGCCAGCGACGACGCGAGCGCGAAGTTCGTCGACGACTTCGTCGCCGCATGGGTCAAGGTCGCCGAACTCGACCGCTACGACCTGCGCTGAGTCCGCAGCGCACGACGGCCCGCCCCGATCCCGGGGCGGGCCGTCGCCGTTGCGATGCCCGCTGCACCATGGCGGGTAGTCTCGCTGACGGACAGCGGCGCCCGCGGTCCGCGCGCCAGAGAGCAAGGAGCCCCATGTCGCCCTCCCCCGTCGACGCGTCGACCGCTCCGGAACGATCCCTCGCCCCGCGCCTGGTCGCAGAGGGACTCGGCACGTTCCTGCTCGTGGCCGCGGCGATGGGCACCGCCCTGTTCGCCTCGAGCCACTTCACCGACCCGGGCGCGCAGGGAGCCGTCTACCTCGCCGTGGCGCTCGCCGTGGGGCTCTCCGTCCTCGTCGGCGTCTACGCCTTCGGCCCGATCTCCGGTGGTCACTTCAACCCGGCCGTCACACTCGGGGCGGCGGCCGCGGGGCGGATCGCGTGGCGGGACGTCGGTCCCTATGTCGTCGCGCAGTGCGTCGGCGGCGTGGTGGCATCGACCGTGCTCACCCTGATCGGCACGTTCGGCCCGGACGGCTGGCTGCCTCGGGCGCAGGATGCCGGCTTCGCCAGCAACGGCTGGGGCGCGCTCTCCCCCGGCGGCTTCGGCGTCTGGGCCGCGATCATCGCCGAAGTCGTGTTCACGGCGCTGTTCCTCTTCGTGATCCTGGGCGTCACCCACCCCGTGCGCGGCACGCCGTTCGCCGGCGTCGTGATCGGCCTGATGCTGACTCTGGGCGTGCTCGCCACCATTCCCATCGACAACGCCTCGCTGAACCCGGCACGGTCGCTCGCCACCGCGATCTACGGCGGCGTCGCCCCGCTCGCGCAGCTGTGGGTGTTCCTGGTCTTCCCGATCCTGGGCGCCCTGATCGCCGGATTCACCTACCGCGCCCTGTTCGACCAGCCGAACCCCGCCGCCCAGAACTGACCGCGAGGCCCAACCTGCGTCCCGAGACCGGCGATCAGAACCTCGGTCTCGGGACGCAGGTTCGGTTTCGCGGTCTGTCGCTCGACGGAGAGGCCGGATCCGGTGCCGGATCCGTCCGGAGGGCTCCCGAACGCGGCGTGCTCAGCCCGACACGAGCGTCGGCGTACCGGCCTCGAACTCGGCGAGATCGCCGCTCTCGCCGAGACGCTGGGCGCGACGGCCCACGATCAGCATGTAGCCGAGGAAGACCGCGAGCGCGAGCGCGCCGATCCCGATCTTCACCGGCCAGGGCAGCCCCCAGCCGGTCACGAAGCCCTCGACCAGACCGGAGAGCCCGAGCGCGAAGACGAGCCCGATCGCGACCGTGCCGAGCGAGCGCCCTGCGGCCGCGAGCGCCTCGCCGCGTGTGCGTTCCCCGGGCACCAGCCAGGCCCAGAAGATGTGCAGGCCCGCCGCCGCCGCGACGAAGATGCAGGTCAGTTCGAGCATGCCGTGTGGCAGCAGGTAGAGCACCACCACGTCGCCGCGCCCGAACGCGAACATGATCCCGACCGCCAGGCCCACGTTCACGGCGTTCTGCATGAGCACCATGATCGGCCAGATGCCGGTGACCCCGAGCAGCACGCACTGCGCGGCGATCCAGGCGTTGTTGGTCCAGACCATGCCGGCGAACTCGGCGGCCGGATTCTCGGTGTAATAGTCCGTGAACGAGTGTTCGGCGTAATACGTGAGATCGGCCTTGGATCCGAGCGCCGCGACGAGAGCCGGATCCGAGGTGATCCAGATCGCGACGCCGACGATGACGACCAGGCTCGCGAGCGCGATGACCAGCGTGGTCCAGCGCAGCCGATAGAGCGCCGCGGGCAGCTGCCGGGTGAAGAAGCGACCGGTCTGGCGCAGCACGTTCTCCCCCTGGCCGGTGAGCCGCAACCGCGCCCTGGCCAGGATCGTGGAGACGTACGCGCTCTGCGGGGAGGACCCGACCGAGCTGCGCAGGTCGGCGAGATCCGCCGAGGCCGCACGATAGCGGGTGATGAGCTCGTCGACGCCGGCGCCGTCGAGCGACTGCCGGCTGAGCTCGTCCAGGCGCGCCCACTCGCGGCTCCTGGCATCGGCGAGTGCGTCGGCGTCCACGTGTTTTACTGTACCCATGTCGGATGCCAGCGCCTCGAACGCCGTGGGCGCCGCGCATTCGAGCATGGCGCTCGACGGCGACGACGAGGTGCTCTCGGGCGAGGCGGTCGCGATCGAGGTGCAGCCGGTCGGCCTGTTCTTCCGTGCGCTGGGCGCCCTGATCGACGCCGCCCTGAGCTGGGCGGTCTTCTTCGGCTACATCGCCGTGCGCTACTGGATGCTCGGCGCGTTCGGCGATCCCGCCCTGGACCGGATCCTCGCCGTGCTGGCCCTAGTCACCGCCTTCGTGATCGTGCCGTGCACGATCGAGACCCTCACCCACGGCCGCAGCCTCGGCAGACTCGCCGTGGGCGGGCGGATCGTTCGCGTCGACGGCGGTGCCGCCGGATTCCGCCACGCCCTCATCCGCGCCCTCATCGGCGTGTTCGAGACCTACCTCACCTTCGGCGCCGTCGCGTTCCTCACCGCCGCCTTCACCGCACGATCGCAGCGCCTGGGAGACCTCGTCGCCGGCACCTACAGCCAGAAGGTGCGCACTCCGCGCCTGGCCGCGCGCGTTCCGGTCATGCCTCCGGGCCTGGAGTCGTGGGCGGCGATTGCGGATGTCGCCCGCATGCCCGATCGACTCGCGCGGCGCATCTCCCAGTTCCTCGACAGCGCGCCGCAGCTGATGCCCGCCGCCCGGGCGCGGATCGCGCACGAGCTGTTGGCGGAGGCGACGCCGTTCATCTCGCCGGTGCCGGCCGCAGCACCGGAAGCCGTGCTCGTGGCCGCGACCGTGCTGCGCAGGGAGCGCGAACGACGGGCGCTGGCACTCGCCGATGCCCGCGTGCAGCGGCTCAGCGGCGTGGACGTCGGCGCCTGATCACAGCCCGCCGGCGCCCTGCGCGAGCGCCGCGAGGCGAAGGGCGGTCCGTGGGAGACGAAGGGTCAGGCCTGCAGCGTCTCGTGCCGGACGACGATCCAGCCCGCCGGCACGGAGAGGCGTTCGGCGTGGATCGCGCACAGGTCGTGGGCGTGCGGGTCGTTCTCGGCGCCGAGCGGCCCGAGAGCGGCCATCTGGTCGCCGTAGTCGTAGGTGAGGGTCGCCGCGGCCTCGCGCGCGCAGCCCACCTTGGAGCAGAGTCGTCCGTACATCCCCCTCAGGCTACGACCGCGCGCCGCTCGCACCGGGATGCCGCGCGCACGCGAGCCCGATCCGCCCGTCCCGCGGCAGAGCGGGCGCGGTGCCACCGAGCCGCCGTCGCCGCCTAGACTGGCCGCATGCGCCGTGCCCGTGGATCATCCCGCCGCGCGGTCCCCCCGCGCCGAGGCGACCGGCACGGCCGGCACGGCCGCCTCGGCCGCAGCTCCGTGGTGCGGCCGCCGCTGCCGCCGCTCGACGGCCGGCTCGACACGTTCGATCTGCACGTCGGCTCCGCGGTCGAACTGCTGCGCTCGATGTGGCCGGATCTGCGCCCCGTGCGCATCGAGATCGCCGCCATGCCCACCCACTCGGATCCGGACGGCCTGCCGCGCTGGCTCGTGGACACCGAGGCACAGCGCATCGTGCTGTTCCGCGTGCCCATCGAGCGACTGCTCGAGCACGGTCACGACGACGGCGCGCATCGTCGCGTCGCCATCGAGGGCGCCGTGTTCCGCGCGGCGGCGCAGTACATCGGACGCGAGCCGTGGGAGATGGATCCCCGCGGCTTCGACACCGACGAGTGAGGCGCCCTCCGGATCAGCGGTGACCGGCCCTGGCGTCTAGCGCTGGTACACCGTGATCGGCGCTGCGGCGGCGTCCGTCGCCCAGACCGGATACCCGGCCAGCCTGCCGATGCCCGAGTAGACCACCGCGGCGCGCACCGCGGTCGGCGATGACAGCGAGTACGTCGTGGACGCGCTGACCGCGACCGTGGCGGCGCCATCGGGCTGCAGGGAGACGCGCTGAGTCGCTCCGCCGTCGATCGGGGTGAGCTCCACCGTGGTCGCCTGAGCCGACGCGTTCTGCAGATGCAGCTGCGGCCCCGGCCCGTCCGCCACGGCGAAGGCCGTGGTCCCGGTGATGGCCGGCGCCGGGGTCATCCAGGCGAAGTCGGATCCCTTGGTGAAGCCCGTGGTCTGCCAGGCCGCGGCCACCACCGGGTTGCTGGCGGTCACGTCGATCGCATACAGGCCGGGCTTCAGCGCCGAGAAGTTGGCTGATCCGACCTGGCCCGCCGTGAGCTTCACCGTCTTCGGCTCGCCGACCTTGCTGCCGTTGGCGGCATTCCGCGGTTGCAGCGTCACCGTGGCGTCGGCGTCGGGAGCCAGCAGGCGCACGGCCGTCGAGGCGTTGTCGTCGTCGTCCGAGCCGACCACGGCCCGCACGCCGAGCAGAGAGAAGTCCTTCTGCGGCTGCGCGATCGCGTCCTGCACATCGATGCCGACGGGATCCAGCGTGCGGATCAGACTCGACTGCAGCGCCGCGCGCACCGGAGCACCGCTGGAGGTCACCTTGACGACGGGGCTGCGTTCCCCCGCCGACCCCGCGACCAGCGGGACGGTGGACTGGGTGCCGGCGGGCACGACGAGCTCCGAGGAGTGCGTGCCGCCGGACGAGCCGTACTCCGTGAAGGTCACCGTCGCCGTGACCGCGCCCGGGTTCGCGATCAGCAGGATGTCGCTCGAACCGGTGGTTCCGGCGCCGCCGACGATCCACGACTCCATGCTGGGCGGTCGGCAGGCGGACGCCGCGAAGCCGGAGAGGTCGTCGGCGGAGACGGTCACGGACTGGGCCGCCGCGGCCAGCGCAGGCTCACGGCCCTGCGGGGAGGCCGTGAACGACGGCGCCGAGCTCGCGCCGACCACATCGGACATGCCGAGCTCTCCTGGCGTCAGGTTCGCGCTCGCGGAGGCCCCGCTGACGAGAGCAGGAGTGCCCGCGACGCTGAGCTGGGACGCCTGCGCGGCGTCGCGCCCGAGCGCCAGGAACGAGCCGGTGCAGCTGAGCAGGGTGTCGCCCGCCACCGGCTTGACGGTCGAGTGCGCCGGCGACTGCGCGATCGTCGGCCAGGCGGCCGGGATCGCGATGATCGCACCGGCGACGCACGCCGCGGACACGACGACGCCCGCGACCAGACGGGCTCCGGTGGCGACGAGACGCACGGAGGTCCTGCTGCTCATTCGTCGGCCTCCTTCGCGGGCGCTGATGCCGTGTCGGCGGGGATGGATCCGGGTTCCTGCGGATCAGGTCCGGGATCGGCTTCCGCATCTGCGGACGGATCCGGGTGCGTCCGATCGTGCTCCGGCACCGGATCGGCCGGGGGCGTCTCGGTCTCGACCGGCGCGAGTCCCGTTCCGTCCTCTGCGGGCTCGGCGACCGGTTCAGCGTCTCCGGGCGCCGGGGTCTCGACCACCGGACCGGCCCCTGCACCATCGATGCTCGCGTCGCCGGTGTCCGCCACCGCGCCGGGGATCACGACGGACCCGGGTGCCCGCTTGCGCTTCTTCGGGGCACGGGCAGGGCGCTCACGCGCCGGCCTGACCGGGCGGGGAGCCCGCTCGGGCAGCACGCCGACCGCTCGCGGAACCGATCGTGCCGCCCGGCGCGAAGCACGGGTCGGGATCGACAGCAGCAGCGCGGCGAGCAGCACGATCAGCTCGACCGTGACCACGAGCTGCGCCGTGGCCCGCTGTGCGGCGCTCGGCTCGGCACGCGCGGCAGGCTCGGCATCCATGCGCCACAGCACGCCCCGGGGCGTCTCCCCCACACGCACGAAGCCCGCGCGCTGGTCGAGAGCCGTCGCGGACTGCAAGCGCAGCGCGCGCTCCGCCGAGGTCTCCTTCTCGGACGCCGCCTGAAGCAGCACGAAGCGCACACCCAGCGCCCCCAGCGCCTTCGGCGCGTCGAACTGCCGTGCGGAGACGAGATCGACCGACAGCTCGGTGTAGTCCTTGCCGGGCACGGAGGTCGCCGTGTTGATGATCGTGGCCTGCGCGCCGAGCGTCGCACTCGCGCCCCAGACGACCGTGGTGGCGAGCGCGCCATCCGGCTGGGCGCTGAGCACCAGCGTGCCGAGCTCGCGATCCGCCCGCGCCTGAGCGTTCACGTATGCGGGCAGCGTGGTCAGGTCGCCGCGCTGGATCGTCGCCGTCCCCGCGACGAACGACACCGCGGTCGGCACCGCGCACACCACCACTCCGGCCACCGCGACGAGCGCAGCGGCTCCGCGCAGGGCCGGACGGGTGATCGCGCAGTCCAGGGTCACCAGGGCGCCGCCCAGCACGCCGATCCACGCGAGACTCAGCCCGGATCCGGGCCAGATCGGCACGGCCTGCGACTGCGCGAAGGCGACGGTGACGCCGACCGCGGCGAACGCGGTGGCGAGCCCGGCGGCCGCGACCAGGAGGGATCCGATCCCGACGCTCCACCGACGCGTGATCGTGGAGAACACCGCGAGCACGGCCAGCGGAGCGGCGAACCAGAGCACCCAGGCCGCGTCCTTCACACCCAGCAGCGCCGGCCAGCCGGCCTGGTCCATCGTCGGCAGCCCGGCGAGCAGCGACAGCCGACCCGCCGCGTCCGCGGTCGCCTGCGGCGCCGCGACGATCGCACCGGGATCCGACAGCAGAGCCCACAGCGATCCGTGCGCGACGTGCCAGATCGCCAGCGGCGCGAAAACGACCACGGCAGGAACAAGGACCCAGACCATGCGCACGGCACCGCGCACCGAGCGTCGTGCCAGCAGCCACACGATCGCGATCAGCCAGAGCAGCACGAACGCCGGCGCGAGCGAGGGCGCACAGGCCAGCGCAGCGGCGGTCATCAGCGACGCCGCCCCGGCAGCACCCCAGGAGCGCTGGGCGACGAGGGCGGTGTGGAACACCCAGGGCAGCAGCAGGTGCAGCAGCACCGCGGCCGGACGCCCCTCCGCCAGCGCGATCAGGAAGGCGGGCGAGAGCGCCCACACCACGCCCGCCAGGATCCGCAGCCCCGGCTTGTCGGTGATCCGGGTGGCGGCGAACCAGCCGCCGAGCACCGCGAGCGGCAGGGCCGCGACCCAGAGCAGCAGCAGGGCGTAGGAGGGGGATCCCGGCCAGAGCGAGCCGAGCAGGGCCAGCACGCCCGAGAACGGATCCGCGGGGCCGACCACATCGACCCCGAAACCGCGCTGGCCGTATGCGGCGTCCCGCCACAGCGCGGCGACGGTCTGCCGCAACGGCAGCAGGGCGCCACCCCCGAGGGCGGGCCAGGCCAGCAACGAGGCGAACAGCGCGACACCCGCGACCAGCGCGGCGAGGACGGCCCAGGCGCCCCCACCGGAGAAGAAGCCGAGTTCCTCGTGCACGCCCGCCTCGGTGCCGTGTCCGTCGTCGAGACGCTGGCGCAACTGGGCCCTGGTGATCCGGAGCGGGGCGATGCTCGCCCAGCTGGCGCTGCGTTCGGATCGGATCGCCCGCCGGGAGCGCGCCACGGCCGATCCCGAGACCATCGCGACGCCGGCCGCCCCCCATTCGGGAAGAACGGCGGCGGGACGCTTGCCGGTGAGATGCGTGATCGAGCGCCACAGTGCGAGCGGAAGCAGCGAGAGCCAGTGCAGCGGCACAGCCACCGCAGGTGCGTAGCTCAGGCGACGGTGCAGCTGCGCGCGTCGGCGGGCGAAGGCGTCGGCCGCCGTGCCCTCGGCCTCGGCGCCGTCGTCGTCGACGGAGATCCTCGCTCCTGCGGCGAGCACCAGGCGGCCGCCGGCGAGGCGCGCGCGGATGCCGAGGTCGAGCCCCTCGTCGCGGCCGCCGAGACCGGCATCGGGGCGCAGCCCGCGACCGGCGCGCACCAGGAGCCCGCGCACATCGGCGCCGAGTGCATCGTCCATGCCGTCGTGCTGACCCTGGTCGAGTTCGCCCCGTGCAGGGTCCACGGCCCGACCGAGACGTGTCATGCTCTGCCCGAAGGACGCGATGCGGTGCTCATCGACGTCGCTCACCAGCTTGGGAGCGGCGATCGCGGCCGCCGGTGAACGCTCCAGCGCCCCCGCGAGCTGCTCGAGCGCAGTGGGAGCCGGCGCGCAGTCCTCCGTGAGGATCCACAGCGCCGCATCCTCGGCGACGCGCGGCAGCGCGAGCGCCACCGCGGCGGCCAATGTCGTGGAGGCTTTGGTCTCGATCACCGCTTCGGCGGCCTCGGCGACGCGGGCGCTGCCACGGAGGGCACTGGACGAGCCGCACGCGACGATCGTCAGCGCATCCGGCCGACGGGTCTGCGCGGCGAGCGCGTCGAGGGCGCGCAGCAGGCGCGCGAGGGAGGTCGCACCCGAACGGGCGACGAGGACGGCGTGAACTCGGGCAGACATGACGGGGTCAGCCTAAGCGGGCTGCCGCCGCAGGACGGGGTGGGACGTGGGCGCGTCCCGGTTTTTCCGGCAGATGCATCGCTCGCGTCCTCCCTCGGAGGCGCGCAGTCACGAGACGCAGGCTCGCGACCAGGGTGTCGCCGAGGGGAATCCGCACCCCGATGACATACCCCGCGGTGGTCGCAGGGTTCCGCCGAAGCGCGTCAGCCGGCGCGGCGCTTGAGCTTGCGGCGTTCGCGCTCCGACAGGCCGCCCCAGATCCCGAAGCGCTCGTCGTTGTTCAGTGCGTACTCGAGGCATTCGCCCCGCACGTCGCAGGTGGTGCAGATGCGCTTGGCGTCGCGTGTCGAGCCGCCCTTCTCCGGGAAGAAGGCCTCGGGGTCGGTCTGCGCGCACAGCGCGTCGCTCTGCCACGCGAGTGCATTGTCATCGCCCTCGGTCGGGCGGCGGACGCCCGGCACCCCCAACTGGACCGGATCGACGAACCAGTCGTCGGGAACGTCTGATCGGTATGCCGTCATGTCGCCCTCTCCCTCGTTTCCCCCCGGGTGCCCCGCGGGCCGCGTTGCATTACTAATTACACCCGTGTCATTCGCCCTGGTCAAGTCGCGGATCGTAAACCCTCAAGCTCGCGTTGAACGTTCTTCGGCCTCCTCGGCGTGTCGCCCCGGCGTGTCGGAGACCGGTGGCGCTCGACGGCGCGCCGAGGTGCGGGCGGTACTCTGAAGCACGATGGCGCAGCACTCCAGACTCTCCACGGCTCCCCCGCCGAGCGCTCCGGCACGCGAATCCACCCGGCATCTGCTGCTGCGCGCGCACATCGTGCTGCTGCTCTTCTCCGTCTTCGCGCACACGGCGGTCTTCAATCTGCTCGGCGTCGACGGCGCGGCCGTGGTGCTGGGCGTGCTGCTGCTCGGCACGCTCGGGCTCGCCATCCCCCGCATCGCACTGGCGCGTCCCGCTCGCTTCCCGTGGCGGCGGATGCCCTGGACGGCGCTCGGCTACACCGCGCTCGCCCTGCTGTCGGCGTTCTGGTCCGGCTGGCCCTGGGCGACGCTGCTCACCTGGACGCTGCAGGCGGCGATCACCGTCGTCGCCCTGTTCATCGCGTTCACGCTGAGCTGGCACGAGATCGTGCGAGCCCTCTCGAGCGCATTGAAGTGGGTCCTGGGTCTCTCGCTGCTGCTCGAGCTGTGGGTCGCCCTGGTGCTGCGGCATCCGCTGCTCCCGTTCTTCTCGAACCTGCCGGCCGGGAAGCCGGATCCGCACTGGTACTGGGTGCGCGGCGACCTGTTCGACGGCGGCCGGGTGCAGGGCATCGTCGGCAACTCGAACACGCTCGGGATCCTCTGTGCTTTCGCTCTGGTCGTCTTCGCGCTGCTGTACGCGCAGGGTGCGCGGCGGCGGCCCGCGCTGCTGATCTGGATCGTGCTCGCCGCGTTCTTCTTCCTCCGGGCCGGATCCGCGACCGCGTACGCGTCGTTCGCGGTCGGCGTGCTGGTGCTGGGCGCCGCCCTGCTCATGCGGCGGGCGCGCACACCAGGCGCCCGCACCCGGATGTACGCGCTGTTCACGGCGGTCGCCGTCGCGGGCGCGGCCGCCGTCTGGTTCGCCCGAGGCGTGGTGTTCGGCGCCCTGGGCAAGTCCTCCGACCTCACCGGACGCCTGGAGATCTGGCGCAAGGTCTGGGAGCGCGCCGTGCACCGCCCGGTCTTCGGCAACGGATTCTCCTCTCCCTGGGTGCCGTGGGATCCGGCGTTCCACGACTGGATCATCGACCATCGCATCACCGTGTTCATGGCGCACAACATGTGGCTCGACGTGTTCCTCCAGCTCGGCGTCGTCGGCGTGCTGCTGATCGCGGTCGCGTTCTTCGCGTTCGCGTGGCGCGCATGGTTCTTCGCGGTCGACCGCCCCCGCTGGGATCTCGTACAGGACCGCCCTTACGCTGCGCTGTCGCTGCTGCCGACCGTGCTGGCCGGGATGCTGCTCGTGCTGGGGCTGGCCGAGTCGACCCCGATCATGCTGTGGGGATGGCTGCTGCTGATCCTGCTGTCGTTCAAGATGAAGATCTCACCCTTCGTGGGCTCCGGACCTGGCGAGGGCGCGCCGCCGCAGTCGCGCCGGCAGACGGCATGACCACTCCGCGGCGGCGCCTGGCGAGGACCCTCGCCTCGGTCGAGATGGCGCGCGCCTACACGACCTGCGCGCTGCTGAGCGTGTTCGGATCGTTCGCGATCTCGGCGTTCACCTCGTCGCTGACCCTCAACACGATCATCGCCGTGCTCTGCGTGATCGGCATCGGGATCCTGTGGGTGCGCCGCGAGGAGCTCACCCCGTTGCGGATCGCTCCGTCGACGCTGCTCGCCTTCCTCGCGTGGACCCTCGCGAGCGCGGTGTGGTCGACGGCTTCGACGTCGACGTTGAAGGCCTGGGCCGCACTCGCGGGGTACGCGGTGATCGCGGTCGTCGTGGGACACATCCGCGATACTCTGCAGACCGTGCGCGCGCTCGGCGATGCGTTGCGGATCCTGCTCGGCGCATCGCTGGTCGCCGAGATCATGAGCGGGATCCTGCTGGACATGCCGTTCCACTTCCTGGGCATCCAGGGCGAGATCGCCGCCGGGGGTCCGATCCAGGGCCTGTTCGGCACCCGGAACATGCTCGGCCTGATCGCCGTCATCGCGGTTATCACGTTCGTCGTGGAATGGCGATCTCAGTCGCTGTCGGCGGCGATCGCCATCCCGTCGGTCGTGCTGGCGGGCTTCCTGGCGCTCTTCTCCGCCTCCCCGACCGTGCTCGTGCTCGCGGCCGTCGTGGGCGCGGCGAGCGTCGCACTGGTCATCGTGCGCCAGGCTCCGGTGGCACGACGGCGCCCCCTGCAGTGGGCGATCAGCGGGGTGGTGCTGGCCGCGCTCGCCACGGCGGCGATCTTCCGGAGCCGGATCATCGCCCTCCTCGACGCGGGCAGCGACTTCAACATCAGAGTCGAACTGTGGAGCAACCTGCTCACCTACGTGCAGCAGCGGCCGGCGCAGGGATGGGGCTGGTTCGGTCTGTGGAGCGACGCGCTGTACCCGTTCAACTCGATCAACTACTTCACGAACGACCACCACGGCAGCGCGTTGAACGCGTACTTCGATGTCCTCCTGCAGGTCGGAGCCGGCGGACTCCTGCTGTTCTGCCTGCTCGGCGGCATCGCGCTCGTGCGCTCCTGGCTGGTCGCGAGCGTGCGGCGCTCCGTGGTCTACGCATGGGCGCCGCTGGTGCTGGTCGCACTCGCCGTCGACTCGGTCTTCGAGAGCTTCACGATCGTCGGCGCGGGATGGTTCCTGCTCGTGCTGTGCGCCCTGCGCGCCGGCCAGTCGCGGTCCTGGCGGGAGAACATCGACGCCGTGCAGACGAGCTCGACGCCGCTGCCGGATCACTGAGACACCGCGGCGGGGCCGGACGCGCGTGGCGCGCGCACGCGTTCGCAGGGTTGCCCAAGTCCCGCGGGTAGGCTGGAGGCCTCCCCAACCTCTCTGGAGCGACATCCGTGACCCCTGACCCCCAGAACGCCGCCGCCGGCTTCGACCCGGCCACCGCGACGATCGTCGTCGTCACCTACAACCGCTCGCACCTGCTGACGGGGCTGTTGGACAGCATCGTGCAGATGGATCCGAAGCCGGGGCGGGTCGTCATCATCGACAACGCGTCCTCAGACGACACCACGGACGTCGTGGACTCCTACCGCTCGCGGATCGACGCGGAGATCGTGTACCGGCGCCTCGAGACGAACACCGGCGGATCCGGCGGATTCAGCGAGGGCATGCGCACCGCGTACGAGCTGGGTTCCGAGTGGATCTGGATGATGGACGACGACGTCGAAGTGCTGCCGGACGGCCTGGCCAGGATGGGCGCGTGGGCGCCGCGGTTCAAGAGCATCCAGGGGCGCCGCTACGACTACGACGGCAGCGCGTTCTACTGGCAGTACCGGATCGCCGAGCGCATGGGCATCCCGATCCCGTTCGCCCCCGCCGGTTTCGACGCCACGGGCTTCAAGCCGATGAACAGCGGCTGCTTCGAGGGCATGTTCATCCACCGCTCGATCGTCAAGGAGATCGGTCTGCCGGATCCCCGGTTCTTCATCTACTGGGACGACCAGATGTACGGCTGGCTCGCCTCCCGGCGCACCCAGGCCGTGATCGTGGACGAGTTCGTGCTGCGACGCACCCGCGAGATCAAGCAGTGGGACATGGGCGTGCGGCACATGAACGCGTCCAGCAACGCCTACCGCTACTACATCATGCGCAACCGCGCCTATCTGAAGCATTACTACCGCGCGCACAACGTGTACAACCCGGTGCTGTTCGGCCTCGGCACCTCGATGACCTTCGCCAAGGAGCTCATCCGCCTGGTGTTCGTCGAGCGCACGGTGCGCGGCACCAGCAACCTGTTCCGCGGGCTGCGGGATGGCGGGAAGATCGGCCGCGACCACAGCTGGCGCCCGATGCCGGCCCTGGAGGACTGATGAGCGAGCAGAAGCCCGAGGCGGTCTGGATCTTCCCGGAGGAGCCGAAGAAGCGCGGTGGTCGCATCGCTCTGATCGTCGGACTCATCGTCGCGGTACTGATCGTGGCGGCCGTCGTGGTGCTGTTCCTCATCCCGCGCGACGACGGCACTCCCTCGCCGACGGCGAGCCCCACGACGACCAAGACCGCGACCCCGACGCCCAGCGCCTCGCCCACGTCGACGACCGGCCCCAGCGGCGCGCCCACCACCTCGCCGACGACGCCGCAGACCGCTCCCCCTCCGGTGCCGGATCCGTCCGTCGATCAGTTCCGCACTCAGGTGCAGCCGCGCCTCGACGACGGGTCGACCGGCCTCGACCTGGTGCAGAACCAGAGCGGCGACGCGGCGGTGCAGGTCGTCGACTCGCTGCAGAACGATGCGCAGAACCTCGCGGGCCAGCCCGCGCCGTCCTCGATCGCGACGCAGTGGGGCCAGTCCGTCAGCACCTACGCGTCCACGCTGCAGTCGCTGCGCTCGGCCTACGCCGGCGGATCCGACCCATCCGGCCCCCTGGCCGACGCTCGTGCGGCGCTCGGTCAGCTGCGCTCGCTCGTGGGCCTCTGATCGAGCCCGATCCGTCGGCTCGCCGCGGCTCCCGTCGGCGCATCGCTCCGTCGTGGCCGGCGGCGTTTCACGCGTTGTCGGCGTTGTAGCGGTCCAGCACCTCGTCGATCGGCGCGTCCAGCACGAGCCCGCCCTTGTTCAGATACAGGCCACGCGTGCAGAACCGGCGCAGGTCCTTCTCGTTGTGCGAGACGAAGAACAGCGTGCGACCTTCGGCGAGAAGCTCGTCGATGCGCTGATAGCACTTGTCCCGGAACGCCTTGTCCCCCACCGCGAGCACCTCGTCGACGAGCAGGATCGGCTCCTCGAGCTGGGACACGACCGAGAACGCAAGGCGCACCTTCATGCCGTTCGAGAGATGCTTGTAGGGGGTGTCCTGGAACTTCTCCAGTTCGGCGAAGTCGATGATGTCGTCGTAGCGCGCGGTGACCTCGGCGCGGCCCATCCCGTGCAGGCCCGCGGTCAGTCGCACGTTCTCGCGCACGGTGAGGTCGCCGACGAAACCGCCCGTGAGCTCGATCAGCGGTGCCACGCCGCCGTGCACGCGCACCTGCCCCTCATCCGCGAGGAGGACGCCGGCGACGAGCTTCAGGAGCGTGGACTTGCCCTGGCCGTTCCGACCCACCACGCCGATCGCCTCGCCCTGCCGCACGCGGAAGGAGACATCGCGCAGCGCCCAGAACTCGCCGGGACGGTTGCGCCGCTTCTTACCCGCGAACAGGTCCTTGAAGCTGCGCCGGCCGCGCCGGCCGAGCCGGAACCGGACGCCGAGACCGTCGACCTCGATCGCGGACTGCTGCTCGGTCATCACAGCTCCTTCAGCACGTCGCGCTCGAGCGAGCGGAAGGTGAACAGTCCGAGGACGAGGAAGATCACCGTCACGATGGCGCCGATGATGACCGGCTCCGGCTGCCACTGCCCCGGGAACAGCCCGACGCGGTAAAGCGTGAAGATCCCCGACAGCGGGTTCAGCGCTCCGATGATGTGCAGCTGGTGCGGCAGGTCCTTGAAGCCGTAGATGATGGGAGACACGTAGAACAGCGCACGCAGGATCAGCGCGGTCGTGCGCTCGAGATCCGCCCACAGCACGCACAGCGGCGCGACGAGCAGTCCGAGGCCGATCAGCAGCACGGTCTGCCAGATCATGGCGACCGGGAACAGCAGCAGCGACCAGTTCGGCTTCGCCCCGGCGAACACCGCGAAGAGCACGAGCACCGGGATCGCGAACGCGAACTCCAGTCCCTTGGTGAGGATCACGCGCACGACCCAGATCGACCGAGGGATCGCCGTGGAGCGGATCAGACGCGCGTCCTTCTTGAAGGCGCGCGTGAACTCCCCCACCGCCGTGTTGAACCACACCCAGGGCAGCAGTGCGGTGATGAGGAACACGATGTAGGGCTGCTCCCCCACCTGACCGCGGTGGAACACCTGCGTGAACACGAACCAGTAGATCGCGCTCATGACCAGCGGATCCAGGACCGACCACAGGTAGCCGAGCACGCTCGTCGCGTACCGGACGCGGAGGTCGCGAGCCGACAGCAGCCACAGCGAATGGAAGTAGCGCCGGGGCGTTCCGGGTGCGCCGGCCGTCGTGTGACTCACGGATCCGAGTCTAGGCGGCGTCGATGATCGTCCCTGCGTCACGGCTTCAGGAAGTCGCCCAGCTGCTGGTCGAGAGCGGGCGCGAGGGTCTTGACGAACGGGAAGCTGAGATGGTTGTTGTCGAGGTAGACCGAGACGTGTCCGAGCTCCGTGTAGCAGGTTCCGTTCGGGCATATCCACGGGGTGAAATCGATGAGACCGATGCGAGCGGACAGACCTTCGGCCGGGTTCGTCTCGGCGAGGGCCCCCGACAGGGGGAAGTCGCAGGGCTCTCCGTTGTACGCGCACTCGTAGTAGTTGTAGATGCTGCTGCGCGGATTGTCGCGGACGCCGAACATCGGGATGCCCGCTGCCGTGACCTCGTCGATCACCTCGTCGATACCGTTGATGACGCGCTCGTCCGGGCTGTCCGGGGCCGCAGCGGTCACGATGGTGAACATCGCGTCGGGATGGATCGCGATCAGCTTGTCCAGGGCCGCCCGCTGCCAGCCGCCGCAGTAGCCGTCGGCCTCTGTCCCCTCATCGTGCTTGTCCAGTGAGCACCAGGGCCGCATGAGCATGACGATGCCCCAGTCCCTGTCCTTCGCGACCGGCTGCAGCGCGCCGGCGAACTCGTTCGCATGAGAATCGCCGATGACGACGACGAGGTGCTTCGCCGTCTCGGCGTTCGACGTCTGCGTGCAGCTCTCCTGCACCTCGGCGATCTCGGACGCGAACCGGCCCTCGCAGGCGCGATCGAGCTTCGCCCAGCGGCTCTCGTCATCGCCGGGGATCGGGATCACGGGGATGCCTCTGCCGTCCCGCGCCGTGTCGCCGCCCATGGCTCCGGTGTACTCGTCCGCGTACGTCGTCTGCTGCGCGGCGGCATTGCTCGTCGTGAGCAGCTGCCAGGGCAGCAGCACAGCCGCCACCAGAGCCGCGCAGACGAGGATGACGCCGGCGTTGCGCCATGCCGAACCGCGCTGTCCCGATGGCAGACGAAGGGGCTTCTCGACGAGCGTCGTCACCAGCCGCGCCAGCATCAGGGAGATAGCGATGATCGCGACACCGTCCAGCAAGGAGGCCTGAGGGCGCTCGCGGACGTTCAACCAGAGGATCAGCACCGGCCAATGCACGAGATACAGTGCGTACGCGTCACGGCCGAGGAGAAGCACCGGACGGGTCGCCAGCATCCGGGAGGGCCCGAACTCTCGCATCTCGGGGTGCTCCCCCTTCGACCTCGTCCCCGCAACGATCACGAGAGCCGCCGAGACGATCGGCCACAGCGCCAGGAACCCGGGGAATCCGCCGCGGACGTCGATGACCATCCCGCACACGACGATGCCGGCCAGCCCGATCCAGCCGAGCCCTGCGCGCAGGAAGCGGTTCATCCGCAGATGGGGAACGGCCAGTGCCAGCAGAGATCCCGCGGAGAACTCCCAAAGCCGCGCACCGGTGTCGAAGTACGCGAAGGTCTGCTGCTCGGCCGTCTCCCAGACCGAGAACGCCAGCGATCCGGCGAACACGAGACCGAACAGCACTCCCATGACTGTCGTGACGGATGCCCTGGTCGCACGGACCGCGAGCGTCCCCACCAGGAACAGCAGCGGCCAGAGCACGAAGACCTGCCCCTGCACGGACAGCGACCAGAAGTGCTGGAGGGGGGACGCCAGCGCGGAATCATGCGCGTAGTAGTCCACGCCGTCGACCGCGAGCACCCAGTTCTGCACATAGCCGAGCGAGGCCCATCCTTCCTTCCACAACTGCGGCCAGGCCGTCTGCGGCAGCAGCAGCCAGCACGCGCCGAGCGTGGCGGCGAGGACGGTCGTCGCCGCCGGCATGAGCCGGCGGAACCGGCTCAGCAGGAAGGTTCCGACCGCCAGAGGTCGACCCGCTTCCATCCGACGCACGAACGACCCCGTGAGGAAGAAGGCCGAAACCATCAGGAACACGTCGACGCCGCCGGATACGCGTCCGATCCACACGTGATAGACCACGACCAGGAGGATCGCGACGGCGCGAAGCCCATCGATGTCGCGCCGATAGCCCCGCGCGCTCTCGGCGTTCGTGGCGGTGCGCGCCGCCGTCCTCAGAGCCCGTCGGGAATCTGCGTCGACCGTCATGCCAGCTGGTTGTTCCACATCGACAGAGCGGACCCGATGGCCATGTGCATGTCGAGGTACTGATAGGTGCCGAGGCGCCCGCCGAAATGAACCCCCTGCTCACCCTTGCCGAGCTCGCGGTACGCCAGCAGACCGTCGCGGTCCGTCGCCGTGTTGACGGGGTAGTAAGGCTCATCACCGCGCTCGGCGAACCGGGAGAACTCCCGCATGATCACGGTCTTGTCCGTCGGGTACCGGTCCGCACGCTCGGGGTGGAAATGCCGGAACTCATGGATCCGCGTATAGGGGACCTCCGCGTCCGGGTAGTTCATCACGCTCGTGCCCTGGAAGTCGCCGACGTCGAGGACCTCTTGCTCGAGATCGATCGTGCGCCAGCCCAGCTCGCCTTCGGCGTAGTCGAAGTAGCGATCCACAGGCCCGGTGTAGACGATCGGCAGCTGACCGACCGTCGCCTTCTTGCTCAGAGGCTGCGCGTCATCGAAGAAGTCGACGTTCAGTCTCACGTCGATGTTCGGGTGGTCCGCCATGCGCTCCAGCCATGCGGTGTACCCGTCGGTGGGCAGGCCTTCCCAGGTGTCGTTGAAGTAGCGGTTGTCGTAGTTGTAGCGCACCGGCAGCCGACTGATGATCGACGCGGGAAGCTCGCGAGCGTCGGTCTGCCACTGCTTCGCCGTGTAGTCGCGGATGAACGCCTCGAACAGGGGCCGCCCGATCAGCGCGATGCCGCGCTCCTCCAGGTTCTTCGCCTCGTGCGCGTCGAACTCCCCCGCCTGCCCGGCGATGAGCGCTCTGGCCTCTTCCGGGCTGTAGGCCGAGCGGAAGAACTGGTTGATCGTGCCGAGGTTGATCGGCAGCGGGTAGACCTCACCGCGGTGCGTCGAGTACACGCGATGCACGTAGTTCGTGAACGTCGTGAAGCGGTTCACGTACTCCCACACGGTCGCGTTGGACGTGTGGAACAGATGCGCGCCGTAGCGATGCACCTCGATGCCGGTCGTCGGCTCGTCCTCGCTGTACGCGTTGCCGCCGATGTGATGACGGCGATCGATGACGGTGACCTTGCGACCGGACGCGGCGGCGCGCTCGGCGATGGTGAGGCCGAAGAAACCCGACCCGACGATGAGGAGATCCATCCCCTGCCCTTCTAGACGGTGCGATTCTGCGAGCATCGGGAGCGATCGCAAAACACATCAAGCCTACGGGTCTTACCTCAACGATGGCTGGGCCGCGCCCGAGAGCCGGGATGATGAGGAGAGTTCGCGCACAGATTGCGTGCGGGCCCTCCCGATAGCATGGACTTTCGCTCCGGCCGAAGCTCGAACGGCGGCCGCCGACGAAGGATGTTTCATGACTCTGGAGATCTTCTGCCCCTTCTGGGGCGATCCCGACCTGCTCTTCGAGACCGTCGATTCGGTCCGCGCCCAGCGCAACGGCGACTGGCGACTCATCGTCATCGACGACTGCTACCCGGACGAGACCGTCGCGGGGCGCTTCGCCCAGATCGAAGACGAGCGCATCACTTACGTGCGCAACGAGAAGAACCTCGGGATCACCGAGAACTACCGTGAGGCGATCCGTCGCGCGAGCACGCCGTACATCGCGATCCTGGGCTGCGACGACCTGCTGCACCCGAACTACGTCGACGTCGTGCTGCGCACCATCGCCGACGCGCCGGAGGCGGATGTCATCCAGCCCGGCGTCGTCGTCATCAATGAGCACGGCGCCCGCGTGACGCCGCTGGTCGACCGCGTCAAACAGGGACTGCTGGCACCCAGGACAGACGGGGCGACCGCCGTGCTGACGGGGCAGGAGATGGCGAGCAGCCTCATCCGCGGTGACTGGCTGTACTGGCCTTCCCTGGCCTTCAGGACCGCGACATTGAAGCGCATCGACTTCCGGGAGGGGCTCCCCATCATCCAGGATCTCGCCCTGCTGATGGACATCGCATTCGACGGCGGCACCCTCGCGTACACCCCCGAGGTCGCGTTCTCCTACCGCCGGCACGGTTCGAGCGCGTCGCAGAAGACCCTCATGGACGGAAGGCGCTTCCGCGACGAGCGCGCCTACTACCGCACCGCTCGGGGTCTTGCCAAAGCCAAAGGCTGGCGGCAGACGGCCCGCGTCGCCGCGATCCGAATGATGTCGCGCCTGCACGCGGTGACCGAGCTGCCGGGCGTCATCCGGCACGGCAACGGGGCTGCGCTAAAATCGACGCTGGCACACATCTTCGCGGGCTGAGGCCTTGCCGACGCGTCGAACCGCCGAGCACTGTCTGACCGTCCCGAGGAGAGCATTTCGATGTCGGAACACGTCCTGATCACCGGAGGAGCCGGATTCATCGGCACCCGTCTCGCTGCGAGGTTCGCCGCCGACGGCCACGCCGTCACGGTCCTGGACTCGCTGATCGCACAGGTGCACGGCGACGACCCTGCGACGACGTCCCCGCTGCTGCGCTCCCTCGACGGGATCGCCGACGTCATCACCGGCACGGTGACGTCGAAGGATGACCTGCGACAGGCGCTCGCCGGCGCGACCATCGTGATCCACCTCGCCGCGGAGACCGGCACGGGTCAGTCGATGTACGAGATCGACCGCTACGTCGACGCGAACGTCGGCGGCACCGCGAAGCTGCTCGACATCCTCGCGAACGAGGAGAACTCCGTGCGTCGGGTCGTCATCGCCTCGTCTCGCTCGATCTACGGCGAAGGCGCGTACGAAACCCCGGACGGTCGCCGCGTCTACCCCGGTCATCGCGCTGACAGCGACATGGCGGCCGGAGACTTCGATGTGCACGTCCCCGGAGAGGGAGCACTCCGGCTCATCCCCACCGATGAGTCGGCGCTGGTCCATCCGTCGTCGGTGTACGGCATCACGAAGCAGATGCAGGAATCCCTCATCATGACGGTGGCGCCCACCATCGGTGTCGAGCCCGTGTCCGTGCGCTACCAGAACGTCTACGGGCCCGGTCAGTCGCTGAAGAACCCCTACACCGGAATCCTCTCGATCTTCTCGACCCTGATCCGCCAAGGCAAGGACATCAACATCTTCGAGGACGGCGAGGAGAGCCGCGACTTCGTGTACATCGACGATGTCATCGAAGCGACCTTCCTCGCTGCCACGGTCCCCGCCGCCGCGGGCGGCATCTTCAACGTCGGCTCCGGCGTCGCGACGAGCGTGAACGAGGTCGTGGCCGCACTGTTCGACGCGTACGGCACGGAGGTGCCCACCCACATCTCCGGCAACTATCGTCTGGGCGACATCCGTCACAACGTGGCCGACACCACGGCCCTGCGAGAGGTGCTGGGCTTCACCCCGCGAGTCGCCTTCGCGGTTGGGGTCAAGCAGTTCGCAGAGTGGGTGCTGACCGAGCCCATCGAGGCGGACGGGTATGAGCGCTCGCTCAAGGAGATGGCGGATCGGAAGCTGCTCAAGTGACTCTCGCCGCCCTGCGCGGCCGGCCGTTCCCGTACCGTGACAACAGCCTCAACCTGTTCCGGCTGGTCCTGGCCGGCCTGGTGCTGATCGCGCACTCGTTCTACACCACAGGCAACGGCGTCGGTCCGCAGCTGCACGGAGAGAACATCGGCGGCTGGGCGGTCGCCGGCTTCTTCGTCATCAGCGGGTTCCTGATCACGCGATCGCGCCTGCGCAGCACGGCAGGCGATTACCTCTTGCACAGGATCGTGCGGATCTTCCCGGCGTTTCTCGTCTGCCTGATCGTGACCGCCGTGGTGTTCGCGCCCGTGGCGATCCTGATCCAGTACGGCACGCTCCGCGGCTACCTGTCCACGCCGGTCACTCCCCTGCAGTTCGTGTGGAGCAACATCACGCTGTTCATGAACCAATACGGGATCGGGCGTTCTCTCAGCGCCGTCCCCTACCCCTCCGTGTGGAACGGCTCGCTGTGGACGCTCTACTACGAGTTCCTCTGCTATGTGCTGGTCTGGCTGCTCGGCGCGCTCGCGTGGTTCCGCCGCAACGCCGTGCTCGCAGCGATCGCCTTCGTTCTCGCGACGGCGGCGCACGCGCTGGAGTCCCAGGTCGCACGCCTGGGTCTCGATGTGAGCTTTCTGCTCTTCCTGAAGCTCGCGCCGTTCTTCCTCGGCGGTGCTCTCGTCTACTTCCTGATCGATCGCTGGGGCGTTAACCGCTGGGTCGGCATCGGATCCCTCCTCGTCGCTGCAGGACTCGCGGTGGGCATCCCGGGGTGGGGCGGCCAGATCGCGGCCCCCTTCATCGCCTACGGCCTCCTGTGGCTGTCGACGGTCGCGCCTCAGCCGACGTGGATCTCCCGGAACGACGTCAGTTACGGCTTCTACATCTACGCCTGGCCCGTGCAGCAGCTGCTCGCGCTGGTGGGATTCGGAGTGGGTGCCGGGGCTCTCGGCCTCCTCGCCTATGACGTCGTCGCGATCGTGATCACCTTCTTCCTTGCCTGGCTCAGCTGGGTCCTCATCGAGCGCCGCGCGATGGCTCGCGTGCGCCGCTCACCGCATTCCCGGTCGCCGCTTCCTCAGCTCGACCCCCGAACCTAAGGCTGCACCGATGCCCCGCGTCCTCGTCGACCTCCTCTCCTACACCGGCACCAAAGGCGGGATGGAGACCTACGCCAGGGAGCTCTACCGCACCCTCGGGACGATGCCCGGCGACTGGGAGTACGTGGGCTTCGTCTCGAAGGAGGGCGCGAAGCTCGACCTGTCCTGGTTCCCCGGAAGGATCGTGGAATCGGGAATCAGCGGTGAGAACCGGTTCATCTGGGCCTGGGGAGAACTGACTCAGGTGGCGCGCGCCGCTTCGCGAGAAGGGGCGGACCTCGTGCATTCGCCCGCAACGCTCGGCCCGCGCCGCACGAAGATGCCCTCCGTGGTCACCATGCACGACATGCTCTACTGGAGCCACCCGGAGCTGATGACCACTCCCCTCTACACGGCACCCGTGAAGTGGATGGAGAAGCAGACCTCCCGCAACGCCACCCGCATCGCGACCATCAGCCCGACCTCGAAGAACGAGCTCGTGAAGTACTTGGGCGTTCCGGCCGATCGCATCGATGTCACACCGCTCGCTGGTCAGGCGCCCGCGAACGTCGACCGGACATTGGCCGGCACCGAGGGGCCCCTGATCCTAGCCATGGGGAACCGTCGCCCCCACAAGAACTGGGGCGCGCTGATCCGCGCCGTCGCGCTCCTTCCCGAATCCCAGCGTCCGCGCATCGTGATCACCGGCGGCCGCGGCGAGGATCCGCTGGCGCCGCTCGTCGACGAGTTGCAGGTAGGCGAGTGGGTCGACCTCCGGGGCTGGCTGGACGACGCCGAGGTCGCTCACCTGTACTCCACGGCGACGGCCCTGGCCATCCCGTCCTTCGCAGAGGGGTTCTCGCTTCCTACCATCGAGGCGATGGCCGCCGGGATCCCTGCACTGCTGAGTGACATCGAGGTGCACCGCTACGTCGGCGGTGAGGCCGCGCGCTACTTCGATCCGTCCGATGATCGCTCCCTGGCAGACCTGCTCGCGAAGATCTCCTCGGATCCGGCTCTCATCGCCGACATGGTGGCATCCGGCTACGAACAGGCCCAGTTGTTCACCTGGGAGCGGACGGCCAGGGAGACGCGCGCCGTCTTCGAGGCCGCCCTGGGCGATTCCTCGCGCCCGTAGGAGGTGCACCGTGCCCCGATCGGACCGGTCGTGCACACGGATCATCGCACCCCTAGTCGTCTGCCTGAACCGGTCCGCTCGTCGTCCGCGCCAGGCCCACGGCGTGCACCACGGCGCCGAGGACGGGCGCGGCGACGAGCGCGAGGAGGATGCGGGTCAGAGCATCGGCGGGGCTCGAAAGGACGCCGACCGTCGCGAGCGCACTGAGCAGCCAGCCCGCGACGTACCAGCGATGTCTGCTCGCCGCGAGCAGCGCGGGACCAGTGATGCAGAGCACGCCCGTGAGCCCGGCGCTGGCGACGATCGCCGCGAAGACCGTGCCCGAGAGCGGCTCGAACCCCGGATAGACCGCGTGCAGGATGATCGGCCCCAACCAGGCGGCGAGGGCCGACAGCGCGGCGACCGCGACGAGCAGCCCGCCGACCCAGCGCAACACGGTGGACGCGTGGTGTCTGCTCTCCCGGAAATGCACCAGGAGGTAGCCCTGCAGCGCGACCAGGGGCACCACGAGCGGGGCGCGCGTGAGCGAGATCACCAGGATCAGCGAGGCCAGCTGCCCTTCGCCGGCATCGGACGCGAGGGCACGCAGAAGCAGCGGGAGTCCGCTGATCAGCGCCCCCGTGGCGAGGGACGCGACGAGGGTCGCGGAGGCGTTGCGGAAGAGTTGCGCCATCCCGACGTCGAGGTGCAGATGCGCAGCGATCCGCCTGCCGCGCCACGCCCAGATGATCAGGACCGCGAGGAGGAAAGGCACAGCCACCGCCCACCCCATGAGCGCCGCGCTTCCGCCCATCAGGACGGCGAGCCCCAGCGCCACAGCGCGGATCAGCGAATCGGAGACGGTCATGCCGCCGACTCCGCGCCAGTCCTGAACCCCGTACAGAGCTCCGCTGACCGCCGCGATCAGGCAGTACCCGAAGGCGGCGACCGTGATGGCGAGCACCAGAGGGGCGGTGTCGGAGGGGAAGACTCGCGGACCGATCACCGCGAAGATCGCTGCCACGATCGCGGCGGCGGCGATCGCCGCCGCCACCGCGAACACACGCCATGTGGGGTAACCGCTGCCGTCGGGTCCCGACCGCGAGGCCCGCGTGAGCTCCTGCTGCACGCCCGCAAGGCAGGACACGATCAGGTACGTCGCAGACCAGAACGTCGTGAAGGCGAGGTAGTCGCCCTGCCTCAGCAGCGGCGGGATCGCGGCCTGGATGACGTAGCCGATCCCTCCGGCCAGGACGGTCGCGACCAGGACGGTCCGCAGCCCTCCGCCGGGCCGAGCCTGGTCAGTCATCAGTGAGGGAGGCGCCCGGACGGTCGCTCTCACCCGACTCGAGCACTTCGATGCGGCGCACGAGACCATCGTGATCGGCCCGCAGAATCGCGAGCTCCTCCGCCGCACGACGTATCTCATCCTCCGCCTGGGAGAGTTCCCAGGAAAGATGGAGTGCGACCCCCAGGAGCAGCAGGATCGCCATGGCGAAGAGCAGGTTCGCCGGCAGGACCACGCCGAACGCGGAGGTGAGTCCCAGGAGGAGGCCAGGGAAGACTCCGAGGACCAGCATTCCCAGACCGATGATGATCCACAGGGCGGCGTACTTCTCCCGCAGGCGCCGGGTCAACAGCAACGTCGTGACGATCACGAGCATCGCGAGCCCGAGCACGATTCCGGTGACGGCGATCATGCGGTCTCCTCCGCTCGACGGGGCGACCGCGGACGTCGCAGCAGGGCGAGTCCCAGCGCGAGCACGGATCGGGCGAGATAGATCGTCGAGCCGATGGGCCCCTGGCTCGGCGTCCCGTGCACCCGCGGGCGCATCGCGACGGGCACCTGGGTGACGGTGAGTCCGGCATGGCATGCCACGACGAGGGAGTCCAGCGTGTCCCCCAGATACTCGGCGGGATAGTAGCTCACGTACTGGTCGATCGCCCGAGAGTTCGCGGCCCGGAAGCCGCTCGTGACGTCGGTGAGTCGCGTGTGCGCCACCCGTGAGACGATCCCCGCGAGCACGACCATCGCCCATCGGCGCGGCCCGCGCACCTTGTAATCCCCGACGTCGCTGAATCGCGCGCCGATCGAGATGTCGGCGTCCGCGAGCCCGTCGAGCACACGTTCGATGTCGGCGGGGTTGTGCTGCCCGTCCGCATCGACCTGGATCGCCCGGCGGTAGCCCTTGCGCTGCGCGTAGGTGAACCCGGTGCGCATCGCCCCCCCGACGCCGAGGTTGAACGGGAGGGTGAGGACCATAGCCCCCGCGTCCCGTGCGACCCGGGTAGTCGCGTCGATCGAGCCGTCGTCGATCACGGCGACGTGATAGTCGCGCCCGGTGGCGAGGATCTCGCGCACCGTGTTGCCGACGTTGCGCTCCTCGTTCCAGGCCGGCACGATCACCAGCACGGTGTCAGGAGTCTGCGTCATAGTGCCTCCAGTCTATCGACGCGGTCCGGTGAACCGAGCGGAGCCCGCGGCTCGTCCCGCTTCCCTGACGCCGCCTCGGCTCAGCATCCCGACGAATGCCCGCTGGTAGTGTGTGGGGCGCATCGAGCGGCCGCCGACACGATACGTGGCGGCGATGACGCCCGCACCGCACAGGATCACCCCGGAGGAGAAGCAGTCGTGAGCAAGCGTGCACTGGTGACAGGGATCACCGGCCAGGATGGCCATCATCTCGCAGAGCAGCTCCTCGAGAACGGCTACGTTGTCCACGGCCTGATCCGGGGGCAGAACAACCCGAAGCGCGCCGCGTTCGAGGCCGCCTTCCCTGACGTGCGTCTTCTCGAGGGCGACCTCACGGATCCCGCCGCGCTCGTGCGTGCGGTGGAGGACTCGGATCCGACAGAGTTGTACAACCTCGCTGCGATCAGCCACGTGGGCTACTCCTTCAAGAACCCCTCCCTCACAGCCGATGTCACGGGCAAGGGCGTCCTGAACGTCCTGGAAGCCGTGCGCGTGACGGGGCGCGCCGAGTCCACGCGCGTCTATCAGGCGTCGACGTCGGAGATGTTCGGCGGGCTCGACTACAACCGTCCCGGCAGCGGCTACGACGAGCAGTCGCTGTTCCACCCGCGCAGCCCCTACGGGGTCGCCAAGCTGTACGGGCATTGGATCGCCCGGAACTATCGCGAGAGCTACGGCATGTTCGTCTCGTGCGGGATCCTGTTCAACCACGAGGGCGAGCACCGCGGACCGGAGTTCGTTACCCGGAAGATCACCCGCGCCGTGGCACGGATCAAGCTGGGCCTGCAGGACAAGATCGTCCTCGGGGACCTGTACCCGAAGCGGGACTGGGGGTACGCGGGCGACTACGTGCGCGGAATGTGGCAGATGCTGCAGCACGACGAACCGGACGATTTCGTCCTCGCGACGGGCGAGACCCACTCCATCGAGGACTTCCTCACCCGCGCGTTCGCCGAGGTGGGGATCGACGACTGGCGCCCGTATGTCGTGCAGGACCCGGCCTTCATGCGTCCCGCGGAAGTCGACATCCTGCTCGGCAACCCCGAGAAGGCCGAGCGCGTGCTGGGCTGGCGCCGTGAGACGTCGTTCGAGGGCCTGGTGTCCCTCATGGTGAGCAACGACCTCGCGCTCGAGGGCGCCGGCACCAGATGACGACCGACGCGAAGCGCTCGATCGTCGTCACCGGCGCTTCCGGCTTCGTCGGACGTCATGTCATCGCGGAGGCGCTCGGTCGAGGCCACGACGTTCACGGCATCGCACGCGCCGACGCGTCCTGGCCCGATCGCGACCGGCTGAGCTCCTGGCACGTCGCCGACCTGAGAGACGGCTGGCCGGCCGGCCTGCACGCGGACGCCGTGATCCACCTCGCCGGACTCGCCGCCGTCGGCCCTTCCTTCGCCCAACCGCAGCAGTACATCACCGCGAACAGCGCCATGATGACCGCTGTCGGAGAAGCCGCTCTCGCCGGAGCGATCGGAGGCCGTATCCTGGTCGTGAGCACCGGAGGCGTCTACGCCGGCGGCGGCGAGACGCCACTCACCGAGGACTCCCCTCTCGCCGCGAGCTCACCGTACGCGGTCAGCAAGATCCTCGTGGAGCAGCAGGCCGACTACTATCGGCGCCGCGGCATCGACACCGTCGTCGCACGCCCCTTCAACCACATCGGCCCCGGCCAGGCCCCAGGATTCCTCGTGCCGGACCTCTACACGGCATTGCGAGCGCTACCCGTGGGCGCACCGCTGTCCACGGGAAACCTGTCCACCCGACGCGACTACACGGACGTGCGGGACATCGCCCGCGCCTACCTCGACCTCATCGACGCCGAATCACTGCAGCACACCACCTACAACGTCAGCAGCGGCGCCTCCCTCTCCGGCCTCGAGATCCTCGCGCTCGTCTGCGAAGCGATCGGCCACGACCTTCCCGACCTCGTCGACGACCCCGCACGATGGCGCCCCACCGATCTGATGGAGATCACCGGCTCCAGCGCCCGACTGCGCGACGAACTCGGATGGGCGCCCCAGCGCACACCCCGCACCGCGATCAAGGATTTCGCGGCTAGTCGGCTCACAGCATCCGACCGCATCTGACACCTGGCCCGGTCGGTGCCCCGCGACGGCGTGCAGAGATCGTGGCGACGTCGAACACGCCTGCGGACGGGTCCTCCAGATCGCATCGGTAGCATGGTCGCGTGTCCCCATCGCGTTCCCGCTCCCAGTCCGCGCGCTTGACCGCCGTCATCGCCATCCCTCTTCTGGCGGTGCTTGCACTGTTCTCGTGGTCGTTCAGCTCCGCGGTAGGGTCCAGCCCGGACGACGATTTCCACCTCGCATCCATCTGGTGCGGGCTCGGCGATCGACCCGGACTCTGCGAGGAACCCACTGGCACCAGCGGATCTGTCGAGCGCAAGGTGCCGACACCGGTCGCTCAGGCGATCTGTGCGGCGCAGCACTCCGACATTAGCGGGAGCTGCTGGAAGGAGGACGCCCCCGGACTGGCGCTGGTCAAGCGCGCGAACATCGATCATCTGTACCCCCCGGTGTTCTACGGGGCGATGTCGGTCTTTGCCAGCAAGGACGTCGCCGCGTCCGTGGTCGCGATGCGGCTCGCCAACTCGGTCATCGCAGTCGGGCTCATCACCGCGGTGTTCCTGTTCCTGCCACGACGCCTGCGCCCGGCGCTTGTCATCTCGGTGATCGCAGCATCGGTGCCGCTCGGCCTCTTCGTCTTCGCCTCGACCAATCCGTCGTCCTGGGCTCTGCTGTCCGCCGCGACGGTGTGGGTGTCGCTGTACGGCGCACTCATCGCTCCGGCCCGGAGGCAGACGGTCGTGCTGACCTCGCTCGCCGTGCTCGCAGCCCTGCTCGGCGCCGGCGCCAGAGCCGACGCCGCGCTGTTCGCCGTCTTCGGCGCGATGATCGCTCTCTGGCTCGGTCTGCGACGCGGCCGCGGCCTACTGGTCCCGCTCGTGGGCGGTGCGGCCGTCGTGGTCCTCAGCGCGGCACTGTACCTCTCCGCGTCTCAGAGCAGTGCGGCCACAGGAGGACTCGGCGGCTACGGCAGCCACCTCAGCGGCGGCGAGCTGGTCCGCAACGCGCTGGACATCCCCAGCCTCTGGATCGGCATCTTCGGATACTGGCCCCTCGGCTGGTTCGACACCGGCGTTCCCTCTGTCGTGTGGGTTCTCGGGTCGGCCGTCTTCGGCTTCGTGCTGCTCACAGGTCTCCACGGCGCCACCCGACGCCGGATCGTCGCTTCGCTCGCCACGCTCGCCGCGATGTGGTTCGTGCCGTTCTACATCCTCTGGCAGTCCGGGGCGCATGTCGGCCAGGGCGTGCAGCCTCGCTACATCATGCCTCTGATGATCATCGCGCTCGGTGTCTCGGCAGCGAACGAGAAGGCACGGACGCTGTGGCGCGGATGGCCGCTGATCATCTCCGCGGCCGCCCTGGCGCTGACTAATGCGGTCTCGCTGCACATCAACATCCAGCGCTACACGACGGGCCTCGACGTCACGAATGTGGATCCGGGTTCGCACGCCGAGTGGTGGTGGGGCTGGGCGCCTTCGCCGATGGGAGTGTGGCTGATCGGCTCGGTCGCCTTCGCGCTGCTCCTCGCCGGTCTCCTCTGGGCCAATCGCCTGTTCTCCGACGACGCGGACAATGAGCCCGCGGATGCCGACTCCGCGAACGAGCTCGCGTCCGTCTACGACTCGTCGAAGACGGAGAACCAGGTGGCCGCGCTCGACAGCGACGCCGCGTCGGCGCGGTAGCGCCGCGCCAACGCGGGCCACTTCCACCAGAGCACGATGACGGAGCGCAGCGCACCAAGGAAGTGCTTCGCGGCACTGCGCCGATCGCGGCGCAGCAGGAATCCGCTGCTCCCCGTCGCGCTCTGCAGGAATGCGGTATCGACCAGACCCAGGGACCACCACTTTCCGTGCTCGCGCCGCAGCGTGACGACCTCGCGCATGGGAAGTCCGCCCGGCGCGCCGACCCGGCGTCGGAGCTGATGGGCGAGGACTCGCAGAAGCCGTCCCGCCGTGGCCACCGCGCCCCGCGGCGCGACAGGTACCGCGACTTCCTGCGCCACGGACAGATCTTCGCGGGTCTGCAGAGCCTGTCCCTCCTCGGCGAGGATGGCACGGACACGTCCGGGCGCGCTCCGCAGGCCGGTCACGAGATGACCGGGGCCCTCAAGCACATCGCGCACGGCGGCTCGTCGCACCGCAGCGGATCCGTACTGCAGGCACAGCACATGGTTGACGTCGAGGGCGAGCATGTCGGGCAGCAGAGCGCCGCCACGTCGCCGCGGCGAATGAAGCAGCGCGGCGATCAGACGATTGCGCAACTGGTAGTAGGCCTGCCAGTCGAGCCCGTCATCCTTGGCCGTCCAGGGCACGTGCCAGAGCGCTGCGCCCGGAAGCGTGATGGTCCGATGCCCCGCCGCCGCGGCGCGCAAGCCGAACTCGGCGTCGTCCCATTTGATGAACAGCGGCAATGACGCGCCCACCGACTCCACGACGGAAAGCGGGATGAGACACATCCACCAGCCGTTGAAATCGACCGGACAGGGCTCGCTCAGGACCGGCAGCCGATCCGGACCCGCTTCCGCCAGATCGAGACCGGCGAGCTCGGGGTGCACCGGCTCCCACCAGAACCGGCGACGATTGACCCGCTCGCCCCAGGAATGCAGGCGCGTCGGTTCGGTGAGCCGGAGCATCTGCGCTCCGATCAGCGGCTCGTGCTGCGCGTGCTCCGCGCGCGCGAGCATCCGCAGCAGCGATTCCGGCTCCAGGTTCACGTCGTCATCCAGCACCAGCACGTGGCTGGCGGGGGTGCTGCGGGCCTCCAGCATGCCCCGGCTGAATCCTCCGGAGCCCCCGAGGTTGTCCTGCTCGATGACTCGGAGCAGAGGCCCCCAGGGCCGGGCCGCCTCCGCGAATCCGGGGTTGCTCCGGATCTGCTGCGTGCCCTGATCGGTCACGACCACCTGCAGGATCCTCTTCTTCACCTGGGGATCAGAAGCCAGCCGTGCGATCAGGGCCACACAGTCATCCGAGCGGTTGAAGGTCGTGATCGCGATGGACACGCTCGTCTCCGGTCGCGCTGGTTCCGGGGCCGACCACTCGGCGTCGTGCAGCGTGACCGGCCCAGAGGCGTCGACATCGAACCAGATCCAGCCCGCGGAGCGCTCATCCAGAGGCAGCTCGAGAGACCAGTCCCCGGACGCGGACGAGTCCGCGAGATCCCGCACCATGCCGGCCGCATCGGTTCCCCGCACGTGTATGCGCGCTTCTCCGTCGATGCGCAGCGACAGCCGAAGGCGGTCGAAGCCTGTATCGGCCCACGCCACGCGCGGAAAGCCGCCGAAGTACGTCGCGAATGATGCGTGCGCCTCCGCCCCGAGACGGAGCGAGGTGCGCCCGACGATCTCGGATTCGCCGTCCACGCGCACGTACAGGTCCCGCGTGCCCGGGGGCACGGCATCATCCGGAAGCACGATCCGCTGGACCGGGCGCCACGTGATCTCCGGCCGCGCGCTCATCGCATCCGCCGTGCACGCCACCGGCGCCGAGCCGCGCCGACCAGGCGTTGGCCGATCGTCCGCCGCTCATCCAGCTGACGGGACACCTCGTCCTGCACGTATCGCGCCAGGAACAGCGCAAGCCCATCGCCATGTCCTGCGACGTACGCGCGCAGCGCCTCGTCCCGGATCCGGCGGTCGTAGTACTCGTGCTCGCTTTCGAGCAGGAACATGCTGTTCCCCAGAGCGCCGGTGGAGTTCGGGCGCTGCATCCAGTACGCGAGCACTTGGTCTCCGAGGAATCCGATCGGGTGCCGCGCCGCCACTCGCAGGTTGAACTCCCAGTCCTCGGCCGCGTGGACGTCTTCCCGGTAATAGCCGACCTCATCATGCAGGGAGCGGCGGTAGAGATAGGCGATCGGGACGAAGCGGTTCACCTGCAGGAGTTCCGCATAGGTGATCGCCGTCAGAGCCGGCCAGAACGGCACGCGGCCGGTCTCCTCGAGCCCCGTGGCCGTCTCACGTTCGTACACGATTTCAGTACGGGCCACGACACCGCCATCGCCGGGATTCCGATCGAGCCAGTCGACGGTCGCGGCGAGGAAGTCGGGATGCCAAAGATCGTCGTCATCATGCAGCACGACGTAGTCGCCGGTGAGAGCCTGCACTCCGATGTTCGCGGCCGCTGACCGTCCCCTGCTGTCCGAGTGGTGGACCGCAGAGATCCGCCCCCGGGCCGCACCACGAACCGCGGCGATGACACGGTCGACCGCCGCGGAGTCTCCCCCGTCATTGACGATCACAGCGCGCCAGTCCTCGAAACGCTGCGACAGGATGTCGTCCAGCGCACGAGCCAGCATCGCGGGACGATCCTTAGTGCGCACCACGATGCCGACGCGTTCGGACGCGGCGTCGAGCGTCATGGTCTCGTCCCCGGAACTCGTACTCACAGGCGCTTCCCTCCCGGCCGACCGAACCGTCCGAGGCTATCATCCGCATAGACTTCCACCGTGCTGAGCATGCTTCGGGCGCAGTGGCGCCGATCCCGATCCCTGCCCGTGCTGGGGAGTCTGCTCGCCGCCGCCGACCGGTTCTGGTGGGCCCGCACGATCCGCCGTGCGCGCGTCGTCGATCTCGAATTCGTCCGCGCCCAGCATCCCGGACGTCGGATCGGCATCCGCCGGGCCGTGCGTGCATACGTGCGGGGCGGGTATCGCAACGGACTCGTCCTCAACCCCCTGTTCCTGGAGGGACAGGTCTCCGCACAGCTGCCGGATTCGGATCGGGTCCCCGCGCTCTACGCCTACCTCGTCTCCGATCCAACCGAGATCGAGACCACCGCCGCCTGGAGCGCTCCCGATCATGCGCGCCATCACCCGAGAGCGATCGGAGCGGCAGGCGGCCCCTTGGGGCATGCGTGGCGCATGCTGGAGGACGGGAGCACACTTCCGATGCGCTCCGGCTCGCGGCTCGGTCTGCGCGAGATACGACAGGCGGCCCTCTCCGCGCAGAGGACTCCGTCGGCCGGCGCTCCGGACGAAGGCGGATCCGGGACGTCCGGTGCGGACGCCCTCCTCGAACTCGATCTCGGCGTCGGAGACGAAGACGGCCGCATTCTCGCGGTGCTCACGGCGTTCCTCGGAACCAGGGAGCACGATCGCGCGATCCTCGACCTTCGGGCGGCACGGCAGGATCTGCGGGTCGCCGCGCGGCTGCTCGCGCTGGCCGACCCCCGTGTCGACATCCGGGGCCGCACAGCAGTGGTGCCCGTGGAGGGCACGCTCGTGCTCCGCCGGCAAATCGGCGTGGACGTGGATGCGCGCACGTTGAGGGCCCTTGTCGACGGCGCCGTCGACGGCCCCGTCGCACCTCTGCTTCTGGCCGCGGACGGCACCGTGGCCTCCGCGGGCGTGGTCGCGCACGACGAAACCGGATTCGCACTGCTCGCCGGCTTTCCCGCAGAGGATGCACGCGCTCTCGGCTCCACGGGGCCGTCGGCCGCGCTGCACGCGCCGGTCTCCGCACGACGTGACGGCGATGCCGGCTCGCCGCGTGTCCTGCTCGACCTGACCGTCATCGCCTCGGAGGCGTTCCCGGACTCCATCGCCCTTCGAGGGACCGCGGAATCGGTGCTTCCGCAGCTCGGCCGCGGGCTGGCCTTCAACGGGTGGACCCCGCGGGGCCCGGCCATCGGGCGGACTGCCCACACGTTCGAGCTCCCCGACGGCACCGCGGTTCCGCGGCTCCGCTGGGCGATCAAGACGGCGGCGCCGGCAGGCGCGAAAGGCGAGAGCTGGGGCGACACGCATTTCGCTCGAGCCCTGGCTGCGGCGCTCGAGCGGATCGGGCAGTATGCCGCGGTCGATGCCCGTCCGGCCGCACAGCGCAGCACCACGGAGTACGACGACGTGACGCTCGTCCTGCGCGGGCCGCACCGGATCGCGCCGCCGTCGACGGGAGTGCGGCTGCTCTGGATCATCAGCCACCCGGACGAGATCACGTCAGCCGAACTCGCCGACTTCGACCTGGTGTTCGCCGCGTCGCGCCCATGGGCGCGCGAGGCCGCCCACCGTTTCGGCCGGCCGGTCGAGCCGCTGCTGCAGTGCACCGATCCGACCCGTTTCCACCCCACCGGTGCTCGCCGGGACGGATCCATCGTCTTCGTCGGGACCGCACGTGGCCTGCATCGCCCTGCCGTCGTCGCGCCGATCGCAGCCGGCCTGCCGCTCCGGGTGTACGGCCCCGACTGGCGCGGCTACATCCCCGCGGCGCACATCGCAGCCGCCGGGATCGCGAACGACGATCTGCCCTCGCGCTATGAGACGGCCGGCGTCGTGCTCAACGACCACTGGCCGGCGATGCGGCGGCACGGCTTCATCTCGAACCGGCCCTACGATGTGCTCGCCGCCGGCGGCCGCGTGATCAGCGACGAGGTCGACGGCATCGCGCAGGAGTTCGAGGGCGCCGTGCCGACCTTTCAGGACGGCGACGAGCTCGTCGCCCTCCTGAACGGCGACCTGGACTCGCTGTTCCCCGACGCCGACGAGAGCGCGCGGATCAGCGCGCTCGTCCGCGAGCGCGACTCCTTCGATGCGCGGGCGCGGGCACTGCTGGACGCCGCGCTCACTGCACGCTGACGCTGCCCCCCGCGGGTCCGATCGTCTGCGCCGATCCCGCCACCGTGAAGCTCGCGCCGCCTTCGAGAGAGTGTGCACTCGGCGTGCTGAGACCGACGACATTCGCATTGACGACGTAGCGACCGGATCCGAGGCGGGCATCGCTCACGCGGAGTTCGACGCTGCGCTCGCCGTCGATCGGCTCCAGCTCGACCCCGGCCAGATCCGTGTTGGACGCCAGAGCCATGTGACCGGACCCGGTGTCCACGCTGAAGCCCAGCGCCCAGGATTCGACCCGCACATCGGAGCGGACTCGGATCCGGACGATGAACGGTGATCCGGAGCTGATCTCGTCGACCTTCCGCCCCGACTCATCGCACACCTCGATGCCGAGCACCTTCATCGACTGCATCGACAGGTTGTGCTGCCCGTCGCGCTCCGAGCCTTCTTTGAGGATCTCCCTGAATCGCTCTACCGCCGTCTCCGGGATGCCGTCGAAGACGACCTTCCCGTGGTCCAGCAGCAGCACCCGATCGCAGAGTTCCTCGATCTGTCCCAGCGCATGGCTGACGAAGATGATCGATCGGCCCTCTTTCTGGAACTCCTCGATCTTGTCCATGCACTTCTTCTGGAACGCCTCGTCCCCGACCGCGAGCACCTCGTCCACGAGAAGGATGTCGGGATCGGTGTGGACTGCGACGGCGAACGCGAGACGGACGTACATGCCCGAGGAGTAGAACTTCACCTGCGTGTCGATGAAGTCGCCGATGCCCGAGAAGTCGAGGATCTCCGCGAATCGGGACGCGGTTTCCTCGCGTGTCAGACCGAGCAGGGAGGCGTTCAGGTAGACGTTCTCGCGACCGGTCAGGTCGGGATGGAACCCGGCTCCCAGCTCCAGGAGCGCTGCGACGCGTCCGCGTTGCCGCACCTCGCCCGACGTCGGCTGAATGATCCCGCCGATCACTTTGAGCAGCGTGCTCTTGCCCGAGCCGTTGTGACCGATCAGGCCCAGCGTGCTCCCGGCACGGATCTGCACGGATACGTCGTTCAGCGCCCAGTAGTCCTCGCGATGGCGGCGTCCGGCACGACCGAGCGTGACGATGCGTTCCTTCAACGAAGAGTCGCGGCGTACCGTGAAGCGCTTTGAGACATCGGCGACGTCGACCACCACCGGGCGGTCGAGCACAGCGGGCGCGGCGTTCATCATCTCGTCCATGCTGTCACTCACAGTTCCTGCGCGAAGTTGCCCTGCAGGCGCAGGAAGACACGGTGGCTGAGCACCAGAAGAACCAACCCGACGACCAGTGCGACGAGCTGCCGCAGCAGCAGATCACCAGGCTGGGGCAGGCTGTCGCCGGCCACCCAGAAGGCCTTCTGGAATCCGATGACGGCCAGCGTGAGCGGATTGTTCGTGTAGATCTCGAGGATCCAGGGGTGCTTGATCAGGCCCTTGACCATCGACCACGCGTACACCACGGGCGACGCCCAGAACAGCAGCATGGTCGCAACCTCGACGAGATACTGGATGTCGCGCAAGTACACGTTCAGAGCGCCCAGGAGCAGCGCGAATGCGAGCCCGTAGACGATGATCAGAGCGAGCGCCGGAATGACGTATGCCAGCTGCGGATGGATCGGCGGCTTGCCGGCGACCACGGTCGCGACCAGCAGGACCAGCAGCTGAACGCCGAAGTTGAACAACGCCGATCCTGTCGACGCCAACGGGAACAGCTCGCGCGGCACATAGACCTTCTTGACGAGGCCGGCGTTCGCGAGGATGGAACCGGTGCCGCCGACGGCGATCTCGGTGAACAGCCCCATCGCGGTCAGTCCCGAGAAGATGAAGATCGCGAAATCGGGGATGCCTCTGGCCGCGCCGATGAACTGCCCCAGCACGACGAAGTAGATCAGCAGCTGCACGAGCGGACGAGCGAGCGACCAGAGGAAGCCGAGCGCGGAGTCCTTGTAGCGCGACTTCAGATCGCGCTTGATCAAGAGGTCGAGCATCTCTCGGTGCGCGAGGATGTCGCGGATCGAGCCGGCGAAGCCGCGGGGTGTGAATGGACGAAGCCCCCCGACTTCGCGAAGGGGAAGGGTGCTCAAGCGCGTATAGCGCTCCGAGGCCGATCCGGGTTGGGCCACAGACATAACGTGCAGTTTACCGATCTGGTTGTCGAGCATGCGGGAGGCGGGAGGTTCTCAGCGGTTGCGCCACGAGGACGGATGCCGAAGCCTCCAGAGGATGCCTCTGGCCTGCTCCGTCCGGCGATAGACGCCCTTGGCACGGTCCCGCAGCTGCGGTGCATGGAGGGTGACGAACATCCGACCGAGATCACGAGCCGTGCCGTAATCCCATTCGCCGAGTCGGCGCAGCAGCTGAATCTTGTCCATGGTGGTGCCCGGCATGGTCATGGACAGCTGATCGAGATTGTAGCTGAGCGCCGTGTAGCTCATCGAGAGATACTCGGATGTCGCAATGGTCCGGGTGTGATAGCCGCGCTCACCTGCCGCATAGGACGGCATCCGCTCCAGCACATGCGCGAGCCCTCCGTCCTGATAGGCATCGGCGCCGCCGAAGCCCTCGTAGGTCCACGCATGCTCGACCAGCAGACGCAGCGCGTCGGGCCGTGCGAAGTACATCGACCCGAATGGCGCGAGCGGCGAGCCCTCGTCGAGGGGCACGCGGATACCGAGCGTCCGGCACCACTCCGCGAAGGCGGGCTTGTTCTGCCACCAGCCATGTCCGATCGTGGGATGCCCGAGGTGAACCGTCGGTGGAAAGGCCAGGCCGAGACCCGGCTCGCGCTGGAAGAGCGCGACCACGTTCGCGGCGTAGCCCGGCGAGTTCAGCAGATTGCCGAACTGCTGCTCCTTGAAATGCGCGCCGACGGCCGGTGCGTCCTGCGGGGTCTTCTTGGAGTGGATCTTGACGAGAAGGTCGTATCCGCCGTTCAGGATCTCGTCGCGGCATCCGACCAGGAACGCGCCCTGATCCCGGCCGTTGTTGGACTCCAGGACCCGCACCTGCGCATCGCCACGGAGCGTCCGAGCCGCGAGGCGCTCACGGATGTCGACGGCGCGTGACTCCTCAGGAGTCGTGATCAGCAGATCGTACGCTCCCGGCAGGTTGTCCGCCCGGTCGAGCATCTCATCGGTCATCTCCGGATAGAAGACGTGCGCGATCACCAGAGTGCGCAGCGGCGCAGCCGGGTCGTACGAGTCGTCCTCCTCTGGCAGTACGGACAGCAGAGCCGCCCCCGCGTTCATGACACGAGGCGCGACGTTCCTCGCCATGTCCGCATAGATCAGGTCGATCGGATATCCGTATTCCTGGGCCGAATCCAGCGTCCATCGGCTGACGACGCCCGATTGGTCGAGATACGGCGGCCACTGGAAGAAGGCGCGTCGTTTCAGAGTGGGGCAACCCGCTTCGAGAAGCTGTCGCGCATAGAGCACCGGGTAGTTCTCCGGGGTGTCCAGGAGCAGCGGGAACGCGACGTCCCCGACGAAACCGTGCCCGGTGAAATGCTCGGTGAACACGCCTTCATGCTTGACGACGGCGTCGGAGTAGGTCGTCATCTCGGGCAGATCGCGCCAGTACTGCGCCCACTCCGGCGAAAGGATCATGTCGCGCCGGACCGCGACCCAATAGGACTGCAGGTGATACGGCAGGTACCCGGTGTGGGTGAACGGGTGCGGCTCCACACGAGCGTGATCCGTGAGACCCCAGAAGTGCACGGCACGCTCATCCATGCGTTCGAAGACGTCGGCGAACGAGCGGACAGGACCGTACCAGGTGTCGTTCGCAATGACGACCTCGTCGTACTCGGCGATGCCGTCACCGATGTGATCGAGGCCGAATTTGTAGCCCCAGATGTCGTAGCCGCGGTTCTCGCGTTCGACGACCTCGTCGCTCACCGTCGCGAGACGTTCACGTCCACGCCCGGTCAGGCTGCCGTTCACCACCGCCAGGATGCGCGCCGAGTGTGCACGCAGAGCCGTCAACGCGTGCAGCACGTAGTCCTCGACGTCCCCCCTGGGGTCGTAGACCACGTAGATGAGCAGGCGCCTGCCATCCCTCGGGAAGACCTCGGCCGCGCGCGGATACGCCGGGATCAGCTCGCTCGTCGCGGTCATAGGTCTCCCCCGTCGTCCTTGTGCTCGTTGCGCACCGCCGAGAGGACGCGCTTCCCCATCAGACCCGCGTTGCGCGCCGTGCGATACAGCGGCTGCATCACGCTCGCAACCCGAGGATGGTTCAGATTGATGTACATCCGCGTGAGAGCCACCACCCCGCCGTAGCCCGTCCAGCCGGCGCGGCGCAGCAGGTGGATCTGCTCGACCGGATATCCGCGGGTCGTCATCGAGAGCTCGTCGAGCTTGAACTCGAGAGCGGTGTGCGAGATCTGGGCATGCTCGCGGTTCAGCACCGTGCGGCAGTGATAGCCCGCCTCGGCGGCCGCCAGCCCGAGCAGCCGCTCCTGGACGCGGGTGAGCTCGACCCAACGCGCGCGGCGGCTGCGGTGGTAGTCGCCCACGGTCCAGTCATGCTCGGCGAAGATCCTGAGGGCGGACGGGCGGCCGATCCACATCCCGCCATAGGGCGCGAGAGGCGACACCTCGTCGAACGGGACCGTGATCCCGAGCACGTCAGCGAGATCCTCAGCGGGCTCACGGTATGCGCCCCAGCCCCGCCCCATCGTCCCGTACCCGATGTGCACTATCGGCGGGAACACCATCCCCAGCCCGGGTTCTCTGCGGAAGAAATCGAAGATGCGCTGCACGTATCCGGGGCCGCTCAACAGGTTCTCCAGCTGATATCGCCGCCCGTACTCGCGGATGTTGAGTGTCTTGCGTCGCGGCTCGCGCCCGTGCACGCGGATGACGAGGTCGTAGCGATCGGACAGCAGGATGTCGCGGCAGCCGATGAGGAGAGCCCCCATGTCGCGTCCTCCGGGGACCCACGTCACCCTGACTTCGGCGTTCCTGGCCCAATCGCGCTCGCTCGAACGCAACCGCGCCTTCAGCTTCGCCGCCTTGCGCCCGTCCGTCGTGGTGACGACGAGATCGAAGGGTCCCGGGATCTGTCGGAGCCGCTCAGCGAGCTCGTCCACGAAACCGAGGTGCGGTACATGCGCCAGCACCACGACGCGCAGCGGAGCATTCCCCTTGGTCTCCGCATCCGCTCCCGGAGCCGCGTCGGGCAGTATCTCGAGCATGCCCGCCAAGGCGTTGAGCGCAGCCGGGGGCGTGGTGCGGACGACGGCACGCCAGAGGAGTTCGACCGGATAGCCCTGTCTGTCCATCTCGGCCACGATCGGTCGCACGAGCACGGCGAACCTGTCCAGAAGAGGCGGGAACTGTGCGAACACCGCTCTCAAGAGCACGGGGCATCCCGCGTCGATCAGCGCTCCGGGAGCGAGGACACCGGGATTGCCACGGGGTCCCAGAACGGCGGAGAAGGCTGTGGAGCCGCGTACGCCCCGCGCTTCCAGAGCCTCCGCGAACGCGTCCTCACCGTCCTCCCGCGGGACCGCCCAGTATTCCTGCCAGGCCCGCGAGTCGACGGCGTCCGCGCTGACGGCAGTCCATGTCCACGGCATGAGGGGCCGCGAGAATCCCTCGAGGGGGAAGGCCTCGGGATGACGATCCGTCGTCTCGATCAGCCGCCACACTCCTGCGTCCGATGCGGCCATGCGACCGACGACGTCGTCGAAGGATCCGATGGGGCCGAACCATCCGTTGCCGGTGAACAGCACTTCCTCATAAGGCGTGACATCGATGGTCTGAAGAGCGGTCCTGTAGGCCCTGGCATCGACGGCGACCCCGTCGTGGCGCACGATCTCATCGCTGAGTTCGGCGACGGCGTCGAGATGTCCTGCCGCGAGTCCGGGTTCGACGATCACCACAAGCCGCGCGGCCAGCGGGCGCAGTGCCTCGAGCTGATGCCGAGTCGCGTCGTCGGCGTCACCGCGATCCGAATGCAGCGCAAAGAGGACGATTCGACCCGCGCCGGGGCGGATCCCCGCCTCCGGCTCCACGTGACCCGTCCCGGTCATGCCTGCTGCGCGGGAAGCTGACGACCCTGCGCGAGAGCCTTCAGCAGATAGGCTCCGTAACCGCTCTTGACGAGTGGCTCCGCGCGCTCCCGCAGCTCGTCGTCGCTGAGGAAGCCCATGCGCCACGCCACTTCCTCGGGGCACCCGATGGAGAGTCCCTGACGCTTTTCGACCGTGCGAACGAATTCCGTGGCCTCGGCGAGGGAGTCGAACGTCCCGGTATCGAGCCAGGCGGTGCCACGCGTCAGCAGCTGCACCTGCAGCTTGCCGCGCTCGAGGTACTCACGGTTGACATCGGTGATCTCGAGTTCGCCGCGGGGCGAGGGTTTGAGGTTCTTCGCGATCTCGACGACGTCGTTGTCGTAGAAGTACAGGCCCGGCACGGCATAGTTGCTCTTCGGCTGGGCGGGCTTCTCCTCGAGCGAGACCACCCGTCCTTCGGCATCGAACTCGACCACGCCGTACGCGGTCGCGTCATCGACCCAGTAGCCGAACACCACGCCGCCGTCCAGCTCGGTGTACTTGCGCAGCTGCGTTCCCATCCCCTGGCCGTAGAAGATGTTGTCGCCGAGCACGAGCGCCGCCGATTCGGATCCGATGTGCTCCTCGCCGAGGATGAAGGCCTGAGCGAGACCGTCCGGTGACGGCTGCGTCTTGTAGGTGATGGACACGCCGAAGCGCGAGCCATCACCAAGGAGCCGCTGGAACGCCTCCGCATCATGCGGAGTCGTGATCAGCAGGATGTCGCGGATGCCCGCCAGGATGAGCGTCGACAGCGGGTAGTAGATCATCGGCTTGTCGTACACCGGGACGAGCTGCTTCGACGTGCCGAGGGTGATCGGGTGCAGCCGGGAGCCGGTGCCACCGGCCAGGATGATTCCACGCATGCCCCCATTCTCTCGCATGACGTGCACTTTCCTGTGAATTCGCCGTCGCCCGGCTCATGTTCCGGCCGCACGCGCCGCTACCCTGGAAGCCATGCAGAGACTGCTCGTCACCGGCGGGGCCGGCTTCATCGGTTCGAACTTCGTCCACCACGTCGTGGAGAACACCGACCACCACGTCACGGTGCTGGACGCCCTCACCTACGCCGGCAACCGCGCCTCCCTCGACGGGCTGCCCGAGGACCGGGTGCGGTTCGTGCACGGCGACATCACCGACGCCGAGCTCGTCGACACGCTCTTCGCCGATGCCGACGCCGTGGTGCACTACGCCGCCGAGTCGCACAACGACAACTCGCTGCACAGCCCCCGCCCGTTCCTGGACACGAACATCGTCGGCACCTACACGCTGCTCGAGGCGGCCCGCAAGCACGACCGGCGCTTCCACCACATCTCCACCGACGAGGTCTACGGCGATCTCGAACTGGACGACCCGGAGCGGTTCACCGAGAGCACCCCGTACAACCCGTCCTCCCCGTACTCGTCCACGAAGGCCGGATCCGATCTGCTCGTGCGCGCCTGGGTGCGCTCGTTCGGCGTGCAGGCGACCATCTCGAACTGCTCGAACAACTACGGGCCGTACCAGCACGTGGAGAAGTTCATCCCCCGCCAGATCACGAACGTGATCCGCGGAATCCGGCCCAAGCTCTACGGTGCGGGCGAGAACGTGCGCGACTGGATCCACGCGAACGACCACTCCTCCGCGGTGCTCACGATCCTGGACAAGGGCCGCATCGGCGAGACGTATCTCATCGGCGCCGACGGCGAACGCAACAACAAGGACGTCGTCGAGCTCATCCTCGAGCAGATGGGCCAGCCCCGCGACGCGTACGACCACGTCACCGACCGTGCCGGCCACGACCTGCGCTACGCGATCGACTCCACCAAGCTCCGCACCGAGCTCGGCTGGACGCCGCAGTACGCCGACTTCGAATCGGGCCTCGCCGCGACGATCGACTGGTACAAGGCCAACGAGGCCTGGTGGGCTCCATCCAAGGACGCCACCGAAGCCTTCTACGCCACCAAGGGGCAGTGACGATGGTCGATTTCGGCAAGCAGCTCACGGTGATCGAGACCCCGATCCCGGGGATGATCGTCCTCGAGCTGCCGGTGCACGGCGATGCGCGTGGTTGGTTCAAGGAGAACTGGCAGCGCGAGAAGATGACCGCGCTGGGTCTCGCGGACTTCGGGCCGGTGCAGAACAACATCTCGTTCAACGACGCCGTCGGCACCACCCGCGGCATCCACGCGGAGCCCTGGGACAAGTGGGTCTCCGTGGCGACCGGACGGATCTTCGGCGCCTGGGTGGACCTGCGCGAGGGCGACAGCTTCGGCACCGTGTTCACGATCGAGCTGGATCCCTCCCGCGCGATCTTCGTTCCCCGCGGTGTCGGCAACTCCTATCAGACGCTCGAGCCCGACACCGCCTACACCTACCTCGTGAACGACCACTGGTCCCCGGACGCGTCCTACTCGTTCCTGAACCTCGCCGACGAGACGGCCGCGATCGACTGGCCCATCCCACTCGCCGACGTGGAGATCTCGGAGAAGGACAAGAACCACCCGCGGCTGGCGGACGTCACCCCGATCGCGCCCCGCAAGATCCTCGTCGTCGGCGCGAACGGGCAGCTCGGGCTCGCCCTGCGCGCCGAACTCGGAGACGCCCCGCACATCGAGTACGCCTCGCGGTCCGAGCTCGACCTGGCCGACCCCGGCCTGGACTCGGCACGCCGCTGGCGCGACTACGGAACGATCATCAACGCCGGCGCGTACACCGCCGTCGACCTCGCCGAGACCGCAGACGGCCGCCAGGAAGCGTGGATCGCGAACGCCGAGGGGCCGGCACGTCTGGCGCGCATCGCCGCGGAGAACGGCATCACCCTCGTCCACGTCTCCAGCGACTACGTCTTCGACGGCACGTCCGACCGTCCCTACCGCGAGGACGACGCCCCGGCGCCCCTGGGCGTCTACGGGCAGTCCAAGGCCGCCGGCGACATCGCCGTCGCTACCGCCCCGCGGCACTACATCCTGCGCACCTCGTGGGTCATCGGCGAAGGCAAGAACTTCGTGCGCACCATGGCGTCGCTCGCCGAGCGCGGCATCGACCCGAAGGTCGTGGACGATCAGACCGGGCGCCTGACGTTCACCGACGACATCGCCCGCGCCATCGTGCACCTTCTGGCCTCGGAGGCGCCGTACGGGGTCTACAACGTCACCGGATCCGGCGAGCCGGCCACCTGGGCGGACATCGCCCGCACGGTTTTCTCCGCGACCGGGCACGATCCTGCCAGGATCACCGGCGTTAGCACCGAGGAGTACTTCGCATCCGCGACCGCTCCTGTCGCGCCCCGCCCCGCGTGGAGCGTGCTCGACCTTGCGAAAATCGAGGCGAGCGGGTTCTCACCCGCCGATCACACCGACGCGCTGGCCGCGTATCTGGACTGATCGTCGTCCTCCTGCATCCGGGCCGAGATCCGGATGCAGGAGGAGACGAGCACGGCAAGCGCCGCGCAGAACGACAGCGCACCGATGACCAGCGTCGTCATGGGCGACGGCCCCGCGGCCCACCACCAGTCGATGTGCGAATCGAGATAGAGGTAATCGGGCGCGACGTAGCGGCGCATCGTGAACAGGAGCGCGACCGCGTTCGCGGTCACCAGCAGCACGCCTCCCACAATGGTCTGCATGGCGCTCAAGCGCTGTCCGACTCGCGCGGACGGCGCGAGGTCCTGGGACGGTGCGAGCGCCACGGCCACGAACACGGTGAGAAGGGGCAGCAGATAGCGCGGCTGGACCTGAGAACCCACTAGGACGCCTGAGCTCACCAGGATGTACATCGGGACCACGATCAGAGTCGCGCCCACTCCTGCGAGCGCCAGCGCCTTCCGCCACCCCTGCCATCTCAGCGCGGCGAACACGGTTCCAGCCGTCACGAAGATCACGAAGGCCCAGACGACCGGCGGCATCATGGTCTCGAGCCAGCCCAGTCCCCACGTCTGCCCGAAGGCACCCGCGATGAGCGACGGCAGGTTGAGCAGATTCTGCACGACCAGCATCGAGAGGGATCCGACGGGCTCTGTTGTGCTGAGGCCGCCCAGTGCACTGCCTACCTGACCTGCCGAGACCGTCGCGACGCCCGCGGCGATCACGATGACGGCGGGCAGTATCGCCCGCGTGAGGAAGGACCGTTCGGGCCGGAATGAGAGCACCAGGGCTGCGAGGACGGAGACGGCAGCGTAGGTCGCGGCATCGCCGCGCGAACTGAACGCCATCAGCGCAGCGACGGCCGACATCGCGCCGAGAACGATCCTGCGCTTCCCGGTGGTGTGCAGGAATCCAAGCACACTGGGGAAGAGCACCGCCAAGGACGTGATCGCCCAGGAACTCGGATTGATCGACGCGATGAGGAACATTCCGAGCGGCACGACGGTCACGGCGCTCGACCAGCCGAGGACCGGGCGCAGACGACGCGGCAGGGCGAACCACGTCGCAACCATCAGGATCGCGAAGAGCGCCGCGTTGGTCAGCCGTATCGCGAGCGTCGTCACGGCGACGTTCGGCGTCACGAAGAACGAGTAGATCCAGTAGTAGCCGGGCGGGTAGAGGCCCTTCGAGTTGACGTTCTTCGTCGGCACCATGTCGTCCGTCACGACCAGGTGCTCCTCCGTGCACTTGCCGGTCGTCCTGGGCTGCGCGACGTAGCAGAGACCGATGGACAGCTCATGGGGCACCAGACGCCAAGGCTCCTTGTCGCCCTTCTCGCACAGACCTTCCCGTTCACCCTGACCGCACCAGATGCTGGCGAGGTGGAAGTTGTCATCCGGAGAGGATCCCACCGGAGACGCGAGCGACCAGGCCCCGAGCGAGAGGAAGATCGCCAGCGCTGAGACGATCCCCCAGAGCACTGATCGGGCTGAGTTCACGGATCGCTCCTCACGACGACATGGCGAAGAACAATGCTACCGATCGCACCTGTCTAGAACGAACGGCACCCGAGGAGCGGATTGTTGCCCGGCGCATCGTTGATCGCGTAGGCGCAGACCGTATGGCTCGAGGGCCCTGCGGGGATCATCGTGGCGAACCCGTGTTGTGCGCCTGCTGAGGGGTACGCCGCCCCAACGTCCGGTCGCGGCTGGTCCGCCATCCGCGGCACGCCGACGCCGTCGATGTAGAAGTGCACGGCGATCGGGGCGGTGGTGTCGGGATCGATCGCCCACCCGCTCACCTGCACGCCGCCGCTCACTGCCACCGCGGACTCGAAGTTCCCGAACGGCTGCGCGGAGAGCGTCGGGGCGACGAACTGGCAGCCCAGCATCGTGTTGGCGCCACGACCGTTGTTGATGCCGTAGGCGCACACCTGCGCGCCACCCGGCGGCAGCGTGCGCTGCACGGCGAACCCGTGCGCGTCGCCGTAGCCCGGGAAGGCGGCGGCGATGTCGCCGCGACTCAGGTCGGCCTGATAGGCCGCACCGGACGAACCGACATAGACGTGCACCGGGATCGACCCGTTCGTATCGGGGTCCAGGGTCCAGCCGGCGACCGTCACCTGGTCGCCCTTGACGATGAAGGCGTCGACGCGTCCGATCGGCGCCGTTCCCGGATCGGTCGCGGGCGGAACGAAGATCTGCCGGCAGGGCATGAGGAGCACGTTGCTTCCGGAGGCGACGTTGATGCCGTAGACGCAGACGGTCTGATATCCCGCCGGCGCCGTGACGGTGCTCTGATATCCGTGTGCGGATCCGAACACCGGGAAGGCCGCCCCCACGTCCGTGCGCTGCTGGTTCGCCGTCGTGGGATAGCCCGCGCCCCCGACGTACACGTGCACGGCGATGGGGTCCTTGGTATCAGGATCGAAGGCCCATCCTCGGACGCTGACGGTGCCGGGACCCGACGTCAGCGAATCGATCGTGCCGACCGGCGATCCGCCGTACGACGTGACCGTGGTGCATCCGAACAGCTGATTCGTCCCCGCACCCCGGTTGATCCCGTAGACGCAGACGTCCGCGGCGCCCCACACCGTGGGCGGCACCGAGATGTCGAAGCCGTGGTTGATGCCGAGCTTCGGGAAGAAGGGGGCCAGATCGGGACGAGCCAGCTTCGCCGTCGACGGGTATCCCACCCCGTTCACGTACACGTGGACGTCGATGGAATCGGACGTGTCCGGGTCGAGCGCCCAGCCGGTGACCCGGATCTGACCGGGCACAGAGCTGACGCTCTCGATGTTCCCCGTCGGGTTGTTGGCCGACGAGCCCCCCTGCGTCGATCCGAACCAGTCCGTGAAGTAGTTGTAGAAGTTGCGGTTGCCGTACGCGCCGCAGGCGTCCCCCTCGCCGTAGCCGGCGCGGAGCGCGGAGGCGTTCGGCTGATAGGGCGTGTAGTAGTACAGGGCCGAGGTCGCCTTGTTCGCGATGTAGACCGGACCGCTTCCGCACGCGGTGTTGGGGTTGTACAGGATGTTCCAGGTGTTGCCCGGCGCGTACCAGGTGAACCAGCGGCCCTCCATGTAGATCTGCATCTGGCGCGCGGCGCCGTAGATCTGCTGGAAGAAGCCGACATATGTCGGGTCGCACGGAGCGTCATCCGGGCAGCCCTGCCCGAGAGCACTGTCATAGCGCCAGCCGCTCGGCCAGGTGTGGGTGACCAGGCCCTGCTCCTTCTGGAGCATCACGATCAGCACCTGCGGGTTGATGTTGCACGACTGCGACACGCGGTAGATGATGCTCGCGGCGCTCTCGTTCGCGACGCCGCTGTACCCCTGGCAGTAGGAGTCGGCCGGACGGTTCTGCGATGTCACGCGGAAGTCCTTGAGGCAGGTGTACCCGCTCTGGCACGACGGCACCTTGGCGTTGAAGAAGTCCTGGATCTGCTGCGCCGACATCGTCGACTTGTTCGTGAACACGGCATCGCTGATGATGTTGCCCGCGTTCCATCCATCCAACGTCATCGGACGGACCGATGTCGCAGCGGACGTTCCGCTCCCCCCAGCTGCGACGACGGATGTCGACGGTGGGGCTGCGACGGCAGGCGCCGCGTCGGTGACCGCAGGGACCAGAGCAGAGAGGAAGACGGCGGCGATGGCGAGCATGCCGATCATCCAGCGTCGGGACGCGTGAGCGCGCACAGGACCCGGGGCATGTCCAGTCATGGTGATATTCTGCGGGATCCGGGCGCGGATCGTACTCGGGACACGCACAATTCCGCGGAATATCGCGGTCCGCACGCAGACACTGCCGGTCGAGTGGACCTCCGCGGCCTCTGCATCGTCACAACTCGGCGTGCAACGTCCAGACCCGCTCCGCCGACCCGTTCCAGGAGTAGGCCCTCGAACGGTCTGCCGCGAGCACGGACAGCCGGCGCGCACCCTCTCCCGCCGCATCTCGCAGGGCGTCCGTGAATCCGTCCGGAGGCACGAGCAGGCCGCCCTCGGCGAGCACGTCGCGGTGTGCACCGCTCTCCGCTGCGATCACGGGCACGCCGAGACTGAGTGCCTCGACCAGCCGCCAGGGCCAGACCGGTGCGGGATCCGCCGCCGTGAAGGCGAGCGCACCGGCCAGCAGCGCGGCCCGATCCGGCGTGTCCAGCTGCCCCAGCACGTGCACGCGGGGTGCCGCGAGGCCCGCAGCCGCGGCGGCCTCGGCGAATGCGGCGGCGGATCCCTCCGGCGCATCGAGCACGAAGGCGTCCGCGTCGCCGTCGACAGCCGCGGCGAAGACGGGCGCGAGCGTCTCCGCCGTGCCCGTGGCGACGACGTAGCGTGCCGGCGCGCCGAGCTCGGTGCGACGGGGCCCTGCGTCGAGCGGGATGGCGAACCCCTCCGGCGCGGCACCGGGGATCACCCGGATGCGATCGCCGAACCGGCCGAGCGTGGCGAGCTGCTCGGCCATCGCGTGCGTGGGCACCACCACGGCGTCGGCGTGCTTGACGGCGCGCTTGAGCATGCTGCGCTGCCAGAGCACGCTCGCCCGCGACAGCTGCTCGGGCACGGACCAGGCCCGCAGGTCCCACACTGTGGCGACGGTCTGGTCGTAGTCGTTGGCCCTGTCGTGCTTCGCGAGCGGGGCGAAGAGCGTGGGCGCGTGGATCATGCCTCCCCCGACGCCCGCGATCACGCCGAGCTGCCAGGCGGCGCCGAGCTCGCGGCGCGCCAGCACCAGACGGTGCACCGAGTCGGCGCCGTCGACGACGGGCTCCGACCCGCCGCCCGGCACGATGGCCTCGACCGTGCACTTCTGCGGCGCGGTCGCCGCCAGCCCCGAGGTCAGGGAACGGGCGGCCTCGGCCTGATCGGGGTCGACGACGTCGTTCACCTGATCCAGCACAACCCGCAGCACAGCCATGCTCCGACCTTATCCAGCAGGCGACGGTGAGCACCCGAGGCGCTCCACGGTCTGCGGGATCAGCTCGTGGGCGTCGGCGACGGCGACGGGTGCAGAGCGGCCTTCACCATCTCGTGGATCTGATTCCAGTCCGGCTCGAACTCGTCCACGCCGTTCGCGGGAGTGAGATCGATCGTGGTGAGCTTCTGCTTCTTCGCCTTCATCATCAGGTCGAAGAACTCCGGCAGCTTGTCCTGCGGCAGATCGGTGTCGACCGCGGAGGTCCCCGCGGCAGCGATCTCGTTGAAGTGGGTGAGCACATTCTGCGGCGTGAACTGCTTCAACAGGGCGTCCTGCAACTCGCGCTGACGGCGCATGCGGTCGAAGTCGCTCGTCGTGTAGCGCGAGCGTGCGTACCACTGCGCGGTGTCGCCGTTCATGTGCTGCTGCCCGGCCTCGATCCAGCCGGTCGCCCACTCCTCGGCGTTGTCCGGGCCGCCCCATTCGGGCACGTTGCCCTCGGGCAACCGCTCCTTGACGTTGATGTCGACGCCGCCGAGCGCATCGATGAGCTTCGCGAAGTCGTTCATGTCGAGGAACACGTAGTACGGAATCTTGATGCCGAGCACTCCCTCGGCCGCGTCCTTCGTCGCCTCGACCGCGGGGCGGGATCCGTGCTTGGTCGCCTCCGGATACAGCGAGGGACCGGTGTGGCACGTCTCGACGGCGTTGGTGAGCTGGTTGATGCCGCTCCCCCAGCCGCACTCCGCATCGTCGTGCGCCTGCAGGCCGTCGGGGTACAGATCGTGCATCGGCCCCGGGGCGAACGGCACGTGCGGCATGTCACGCGGGATGCCGAAGATCGTCGTCTTCCCGGTCTCGGCGTTCACCGATACCACGGAGATGCTGTCGTAGCGCATGGAGTCGCGACCCAGTCCGCTGTCGGCCCCGAGCAGCAGCACGTTGTAGTACCCGTCGCTGGGAGGCAGGCTCGGACCCCCGGATCCGAACAGCGTCGTGATGGCGCTTCGGCTGGATCCGACGACCGTCGCGGCGTACGCGGCCCCCGAGCCGCACAGGCTCAGCACCAGCACCGCCACCAGCGGGATCGCGAGCTTCGCGTAGTTCTTGGTCCGCACGAGACGCACCAGGCGCAGCGTGTCGAAGGTGAGCACGACCCAGAGCACGGCATACGCGATGCAGAGGATCTGGATGAGCGTCAGCACGAGCCAGCTCACCCAGCCGCCGCCGACGGTGAGCCAGAGCAGTGCCTGGTGCCAGAGCAGCGCGCCGAGGACGCCGAGCACGACCAGCGCCCACATCACGAGCGTCGCCCCGAGACCGAACCGACCGAGCCGGCGATTGCCCGCGAGCACCTGGGCGGATCCGGGTATCAGCACGTTGAGCACGACGAGCCACCAGCCGCGGCGCGTCATCACCTCGGGAGAGCCGAAGTCGGGGTCGCGCATCGGGCGGGAGCGGATCAGTCCCGCACTCCGCGCCGAGACCCCGCCGGGGTGGGTCAACAGCTGGGTCACAGGCTGTCCTTCAGCCGCCGGTTCTTCTCCTCGACCTGCGCCTCGAGGTCGCGGGCGTAGGACTCGATCCGGTCAGCGAGCGCCGGATCGCCCGCCCCGAGGATGCGGGCGGCGAGGATGCCCGCGTTGCGCGCACCGCCGATCGAGACGGTGGCGACCGGGATGCCGGCGGGCATCTGCACGATCGACAGCAGCGAGTCCATGCCATCGAGGTAGGCGAGCGGGACCGGCACGCCGATCACGGGCAGCGGCGTGACCGACGCCAGCATGCCGGGGAGGTGGGCTGCGCCGCCGGCGCCCGCGATGATGACCTTGAGCCCGCGCTCACGCGCCTCGGTGCCGTAGCGGTGCAGCTTCTCCGGGGTGCGGTGAGCGGACACGACCTCGACCTCGTGCGGGATGCCGAACTCGGTCAGCGCCTGCGAGGCGTCGCTCATCACACGCCAGTCGGAGTCAGATCCCATGACGACGCCGACGAGGGGCGCGGCGGATGCGTGCAGTGTCCCAGTCACCCGTACAGGCTACGGGCGGGGGCTGTGAGAACCCCGCTGCGGCGCGCCCTCGCCGACGAGAACGCGGCGCCGACGTCCGCCGGGGCCGTGCACATCTCGCTCTCAGGCGAACGCGGCCGCGGCGGCTCTGGCCTCGGCCAGCACGACGTCGAGATCGGACCCGCTCGCGTTCACATGCCCGACCTTGCGACCGGGGCGCGGTGCCTTGCCGTAGGTGTGCACCTTCGCGTGCGGGCTCGCGGCCAGCGCAGCCGGGACGCGGTCGAGCATCCCGGCGCCTTCGGGGCCGCCGAGGATGTTGATCATGACCGACCAGTCCGCGTGCGGGGTGGTCTCCCCGAGCGGCAGATCGGCGACGGCGCGCAGGTGCTGCTCGAATTGCCCTGTCACGGCGCCGTCCTGGCTCCAGTGGCCGCTGTTGTGCGGGCGCATGGCGAGCTCGTTCACGAGGATCCGGCCGTCCTCGGTCTGGAACAGCTCGACCGCGAGCATGCCGGTCACGCCCAGGCCGTCGGCGATCTCCCGGCCGATCCGGGCGGCCTCCGCGAGATGCTCCGCATCGACCCCGGGGGCCGGGGCGATCACCTCGGCGCACACCCCGCCCTTCTGCACGGTCTCCACGACGGGATACGACACGGACTCCCCGCCCGGGCGCCGCGCGACCTGCTGAGCGAGCTCGCGCACGAAGGGGACGAGCTCCTCGACGAGCAGGGCGTCCCCGTCGGCGAGGGCCGCGAACCAGTCCGCCGCCTCCTCGGCCGCGGAGACGACGCGCACGCCCTTGCCGTCATAGCCTCCGCGGGGCGTCTTCACGACGCCGCGGCCACCGTGAACGTCCAGAAACGCATGCAGCTCGGCGGCGTCCGCGACGCGCGCCCAGTCCGGCTGGGGCGCACCGAGCTCGGCGAGGCGGGCGCGCATGTCGAGCTTGTCCTGCGCGAAGCGCAGCGCGTCCGGTCCGGGGTGCACGGCGACGCCGTCGGCGACGAGGGCGCGCAGCACCTCCTGCGGCACGTGCTCGTGGTCGAACGTGATCACATCGACGTCCTCCGCGAAGCGGCGCACGGTGTCGAGGTCGCGGTAGTCGCCCACCGCGGTCGCAGCGAGCTGCGCGGACATGCCCTCGTCCTCCGCGAGCACCCGGATGTCGATGCCCATCTCGACCGCCGGGGCGATCATCATCCGCGCCAGCTGTCCGCCGCCGATCACACCCACACGCAACGCCATCGGATCTCCGTTCCTCGGCGTCTATTCTTCCGTACCGGAAGGGCCGGTTCGTCCCGGGGCCCTTCGTCTCGCTTCGCTCGCTCAGAGACCGGCGTCGCTGCGCTCGCTCAGGGGACGGTCCGTCAGGCGGTGTAGGGGTTCTGCGCGGCCTGAGCGTCGCGGTGCGCGAGGATCTGCCCCACCTCCACCTGGTCGGCGAGAGTCTCCTGCACGAGCGCCACGTTCGGCACGTCGCGGATCCGCAGCGGCGCATCCACGCCGTTGGAGAGCAGGATCGTTCCGGCTCCGGCGAGCCTCTGCAGGGGTCCGCGGCGCACCGAGATCGTGTATCCCCGGGCATGGGACATCTCGGTGCTGTTGCGGGATCCGATCCCGTCGCGCACGATCACCCGGCGGGTCGTGATCGTGACCCGCCGCGACAGCCACACGAGGAACGGCACGACCGCGAGGAGCAGCACCAATGCACCGGCGGCGGCCCACAGCATCCAGTCCTTGGCCCACCCGGAGATCGGCGCCGGCAGATTGCTCGTGAAGTACCCGGTCGCCCCCGCGATGACGACGAGCACGAGCGCCGACCAGAACAGGTGGCGCGCATGCGGGTGGAACCGCGCGATGAGACGCTCTTCGGCGGGCACGCCCGGGGGCGGCGTCATCGGCCGCCCGCCCAGACCCATCGGTTGCGTCACGCGTCCATTGTGTCCCGTGAGACCGTGATCCGCACGGCCCGGCACGGGTGTGTCCGGATGCGGAGCGGCTCGCCCCCGGCGCCTCCCGAGGGCACCCGTCACATCACGAGGGCGATCGCCACCCCGTCCCACCCCTTCACGCCGACCGTCTGCAGCGCCGTGGCATCGAAGCGGGGGTCGCGGCCGAGCATCTCGAGCCCTTCGCGTGTACCGACCACCTTGGAATCGGCGGAGGCCGGATCGACGATGTCGCCGTCGCGGCCGACGTTGTCCACGATGACCACCGACCCGGGGCGGCCCAGGCGCGCGGCCCAGTCCAGATAGATCGTGTTCGACTCCTTGTCGGCGTCAATGAAGATCAGGTCGAACGGCTCGTCGTCCTCGAGTTGGGGCAGCACGTCGGCGGCACGGCCGATGCGGATCTCGACGCGCTCCCCCACGCCCGCGGCCTCGATGCTCGCACGCGCGACAGCGGCGTTGTCGGGCTCCGCCTCGATGGTGACGACCCGCCCGCCGTCACCCACTGCCTGCGCCATCCAGATCGTGGAGTAGCCACCGAGCGTGCCGATCTCGAGCACTCGTCGTGCGCCTGCGATCCGCACCAGCAGGTTCAGCAGCTTGCCGCTGACCGGCGCGACCTCGATCGCGGGCATCCCTGCCGTCTGCTGCGCCGCCAGAGCGGCCTCGAGCGCGGGGTCGTGCCCGACCAGGGTCTCGGACAGGTACTCGTCTGCGGCGCGCCAGTTAGCGAGGTTCGGTTGGGCCATGCGCCCAGCTTCGCGCCTGCGGACGCGGCGATCAAGACCGCTGCCGGGTCGGATCCGTCTCGGCATCCGGGCGCGCCCCCGTGACCGGGCTGCCGGAGACGGACGGCTGGGGGAAGGGCGCCGGCAAGGTCCGCGGCCGGTCGGCGGCGAGCGCCGGCTGCCGGCGGAACTGCCCGGTGACGATCAGGACGAGGATGACCACGGCGCCGACGATCCAGCCGGAGACGCCGAGCGGCAGGATGAGGGCCGGATCCGCAGTGCTTCCCCATGCGAAGAACCACAGGTACATGGCCGCGGACGCGTTGAGCGCGCCGTGGGCGAACACCGCGGGCCACATCGATGCGGAGCGCAGGCGCAGCCAGCCCAGCAGCACGCCCCACACCACGCATCCGCCGATCATGAAGAGCACTCCTGTGGCATCCGTGCGGGCGAAGTCGTAGCCGAGCAGGATGATCGGCGCGTGCCAGAGCCCCCAGATCACACCGCTGACGAGCAGGGAGGACCAGGTCCCGAAACGACGCAGCGCCGGCACCAGGAATCCGCGCCAGCCGAGTTCCTCGCCGAATGCCGCGACGGCGTTGATCGTGGCGGCCGCGACCGGGATGCTGGCCGCCTGCGCGGCTATCAGCACCGCGGTGGGGGGCAGCGGTGTGCCGGCCGGGACCTGGGATGCCAGCAGGTGGGAGAAGCCGGAGAAGCCGACGAGGTCGACCTGAAGCCAGCCGCAGAGCACCGCGACCGCGGTCGACACCGCGACGAGCAGCGGCGGCGCCAGCAGGCCGATCACGATCATCCAGACGACGCGCTTCGCCGGGCGCAGCGGCCACAGTCCGAGGAACCGCAGCCGGCGCCCCTTCGGGATCGGCCGGAGCAGCAGCAGCACGAGCACGACCGCGACCGCGGGCGTGTACATCATCACCGACATCAGAGGCACGGCGTACGGCTCTTTCAGCCCTTCGCCGAGCCACAGCGGCAGCGCCACCAGCCATGCCAGTCCGCAGGCCAGCACGACGTAGGCGACGATCGACCCGAGGCCGATGCGCACCCTGGCGTCGTGCGGAAGCTGAACACCCGCGCCGGGCGGGAGGTGGGCACCGGCGCCGGGCGGGAGCGGCGCGTCTGCGCCGCCCACCCGGACCGCGTCGTCGTGGCCGTCGCTCATGATCCGCTCCCCTCCCCGTCGCCGCTGCTCTGCGTCGTCTCGGACGACGCAGAGCGGTCCAGGTAGGCCTGCAGCACGCCGGCGCCGACCGCCGCGCCGTCGACCGTGACGACCAGCGGGCGCTTGTCGCGCCGCTCGATCTCGATCGCGGGGCCGCGCCGGAGCACGATCCCCGTGCGGCCGTCGAGGCCGAGCCGCCAGCCGAAGCCGCCGAACTCGCCGAACGGGTTGCAGTCCACTGCACGCACCGACACGATCTCGGCGAGCGGCACGTGGACACGCGGGAGGCCGATCTGCGACCGCACCGAGAGCCCGTCCGGCCCGACGCGCACCCGGAACGACGCCGACGAAGCGAACGCGCCGCCGATGAGGACCAGGGTGAGCACCGGCACCCACATCCGGTCGGTGAACCGGATCGCCATGAACGCCGTGATCCCGACCACGACCACCACGAGCAGTGAGATGAGGATCATGGCGCGGCGGGACAGCGACGCGGTCGCCAGCCAGACCACCCGTTCGCCGTTCGTGATCGCGGCGACGTGGGCGGGCTGCAGCGGCGCGGCGGGGGCCGGACGGATGTGCGGCTGCAGCAGCCAGCCGATGCCGATCAGCACGACGAAGGCGCCGAATCCCAGGAGCATCAGGCCACCCAGGTCGTCCGCCTGCTTCGCATCGGCGATGCCCCGCTGCGTGCCGACGGCGCCCAGGTTGATCACGGCGCTGAGCCCGGAGATCCCCAGAGCCATCCCGACGATCAGCCTCGCGCCGCCGCCCCAATGGTCGCGCACGCCGATGACCGTCGTGATCGTGAGCGCCGCGGGCAACGCGAAGCCCAGAAGGACCGAGAGCCAGACGAACGTGACCGGCGGTCCGAAACCGTCGACACCCGAGGGGCCCCAGTGCGTGGCGGCCGGGGACGGCAGCTCCGGCAGCCAGGCGAGGACCAGTCCGAGCACGACGGCGGAGAGCACCAGCGGCACCACGACTCCGAGGGTCAGGGCGATCAGCCGCGCCCGGCGCAGGTCGCGTGCCGGGATCGCGGTCACCTCCTGCGAGGCGGGGGTGGAACGGGCGTTCATGATGGGATCCTCCTCATTCCTGGGCGGCGATCAGCGCGGCGAGCGTCGCCGCGCTGACGCCGAGAGCGGCGCCACGACGTACGAGCGCGCCGATCTCCTCTGCGAGGTCGGCAAGGGGCGCCGCAGACGCGGAGAGCACGGCGCCGCGCCCGCGGCGCAGGTCGACGAGCCCCTCGTCGCGCAGCTCCTGGTAGGCCCGCAGCACGGTGTGCACGTTCACGTCGACGGCTTCGGCCAGCTCACGGGCGGCGGGGAGCCGGTCGCCCGGGCGCAGCCGACCCGCGAGCACTTCGGCGCGCACCGAGGCCGCGATCTGCGCAAACAGCGGCTGGGCGCTGTCGGCGTCGATACGGATCAGCATCGAGCTCACCTCCTGTGCACTTATTCTAGGTCAACTAGATCAATTGTGGAAGGGGTCCAGCCGATTCCCTCCCCGCGGCGCACACGGGCGAGACTGGCCGCATGCGCATCACTCCCCGCCGTCTGGCCGTCGGCATGAGCCTGTGGATCCCGAACCTCTTCAGCGGCATCCGGGTGCGCGGGTTCAGCCCCGACTGGACGCGGGCCACCGTCGAACTGCACGTGAACGTGTTCACCCGCAACTACGTGAAGACGGCGTTCGGCGGCTCCATGCAGGCCATGACGGATCCGTACTTCTTCATGCTCGTCATGCATCAGCTCGGCCGTGACTACGTGGTGTGGGACACCCGTGGCGAGATCGAGTTCCTCAAGCCGGGGCGCGGCGTGCTCACCGCGCGCTTCCACGTGCCGTCCGAGCGCGTGGCCGAGATCCGCACGCGCGCCGCGGGTGGTGCGAAGGTGCTCGAGTGGTTCGAGACGGAGATCACCGACGGCGCCGGCGAGGTCGTGGCGCGCGTGCGGCGCGAGGTCTACGTGCGGGAGAAGAAGCGCGTCACCGCGGCGAAGGCCTGACCCCGCGGAGGCTCGAGGCGCGCTCGACCAGCGTCGGTGCCAGGCGCACGGTGTTTCGCGAGTCCGACGTGCCCGACACCAGACCGAGCGCGAGCTCCAGCGCCGCGCGTCCGCTCTCCTCGAACGGCTGCCTCACCGTGGTGAGGCCGAGTCCCTCGGCCAGCTCGCCGTCGTCGTAGCCGATCACCGGCAGCCTCTCGCCCTCCGGCCGGGAACGCTGCAGGTCGAGGACGGCGGCTGCGAACCGGTCGTGGTTCGCGACGATCGCGGTGGCTCCGGCGTCCTGGGCGGCTCGCAGCACCCGCCGATCGATCTCGGCGGGTCCGTCGACCGCCAACCGCGCCACGGAGACATGACGCTCGAGCCCCTCGATGCGCAGCATGCCCGCGGAGATGTAGGACGGCGAACGCTGCGGCTCGTGCACGAACAGCGCGCTCCGATGCCCCAGCTCGACGAGGTGGCGACCGATCTGCTCGCCGCCGTCCTGGTCATCCACGAGGACGACCGGACCGCCGATGTCGCCCTTCGCCGGTACGACGTCCACATAGACAACGGGGATCCTCGCGGCTCTACTCGCACGGCGGGCGGCGCCGCTGAGCGGCACGCCCATCACGATGAGCCCCGACGCGTCGGTGCGCGCCGGCAGCACATCCAGCAGGGGCTCGTCGGCCGCCGCCGCCGAGTCCAGGTCGTAGGGGATGATGTCGACCGCGAGGTCGCGGGCCCGTCGCAGCATCCCCGCCAGTCGGCGCAGATAGGACGGGTAGCTCGTGAAGGGGGCCGCGACCGCGATTCGGGATGCGCCCACCCGACGCCCCTGCACCATCCGATAGCCGAGCGCTGTGGCGGCCGCGACGATGCGCTCCCGCGTCTCCGGGCGCACCCGGTGCGGTGCGCTCACCGCCAGCGAGACCGTCGAGATGCTCACCCCCGCACGCGTGGCGACATCGTAGATCGTGACCCGGCCGGGACGTGCGCGCATGCCTCGATTCCCCTCTTCATCGAAGTACTTCGATTGCTCAGACTAGTCCGCAGCCCGTCGAAGGAGATGACCGATGCGAAGCCCGTCCCGCTACCGCCGACCGATGCTCGACCGCACCGTCGCCGCGCATGAGACGCGGATCGCCCCGTTCCTCGCGCCCGAGCCCGGTGACCCCGCAGGGCGACGCCGCGTCGCAGGGGAGAACGACACCGCGGTCAGCACGGCCCTGGGGATCTCGCCTCTCGACACCGCCACCGCGGAGCACACCGTGCCCGTCGCCGGCCACCCCGACGTGCGAGTGCGCGTCTACTGGCCCGGGCCCGACCCGACCCCGCAGGGCGCCGGGCTGCCGATCCTCGTCTACTTCTACGGCGGAGGCTTCACGATCGCCGGGATCGACTGGGTGTCCTGGGACGCACGGTTCCGCGAGCGGGCGCGCGACGCCGGGATCATCATCGTCGCCGCGGACTACGCGCACGCGCCGGAACAGCGCTTCCCCACCCAGCCGGAGCAGTGCTGGAGCGCCTGGGAATGGACACACGCCCACGCGGAGGAGCTGGGCGGATCCCGCGACCGGCTCGCCGTGGGCGGCGCGTCATCCGGGGGCGACCTGGCCGCGGCGGTGACGCTCATGAACCGCGACCGCGCCGCGCGCCCGATCGCCCTGCAACTGCTAGAGAACCCGGCGCTCGACCTCACCATCGGGCACGCCGACGCGCGCGGCGTCAGCGCGGGGATGCCCGGCGTCATCGTGCGCAAGGCCGGACGGACGCTGGTGCGTCAGTACGTCGGCGACGACGCGAAGGCGGCCCGCAACCCGTACGCGTCGCCGCTGCTCGCCGACTCCCACGCCGGCCTTCCTCCGGCGCTCATCATCACCTCCGAGCTGGATCCCCTCCGCGGCGACGGCGAGGCGTACGCCAGGGCGCTCTCGGACGCCGGAGTCGACGTCACGGCCGTGCGGTTCATCGGTCAGACCCACGGCTCCCTCGGTGCGACCGGCTTCGTCCCGGCCGCCGACGTCGCCCACCGCCTGATCGTGACCGAGCTGCGCCGGCTGCGGGCGGACTCATGAGCACCGCGGACATGCTGCTGCTCGACGCGCCGGTGCGCGCCTGGCTCCGCCGGAACGAGGAGATCGCGGCCGGACTGCCGGGGTACGGCTCCCCCGACCCCGCCGCGCATCGCCGCGCGGCCAAGGTCCTGAGCGATCTGCTGGCCGCCGAGTTCACGGAACCGACTCCCCCGGGCGTGGAGACCGAGGAGCTGCAGCTCACCGGCGCCGCCGGACCTCTCCGCGCCCGGCGGTTCCGCTCGGCGGGCTCGTCCGGCCCTCTCCCGACCATGCTGTGGCTGCACGGCGGAGGCTGGATCGCGGGGACGATCGACGAGGTGCTCAACGAGAGCACCACCGCGGACCGCGCCCTGCGCTCCGCCGTGCAGATCGTGTCGCTCGAGTACCGCCTCGCCCCGGAGCACCCGTTCCCCGCCCCGGTCGACGACGCCGTCGCAGCGCTCGCAGACTTGCGCGCCCGGGCGGGCGAGCTGGGCGTCGACCCGGCTCGTCTCGGCATCGGAGGCAACTCCGCCGGAGCCACGATCGCGGCCTCCGCCGCCCTTCGTGAGAGGGATGCGGGCCGCCGGCTGCACCATCAGGCGCTCGAGGTGCTGCCCGCCACGCTGCGCCCTCTCGACGGCCCCTCCGAGCAGCAACGCCGCGCCTCCGGCATGGACAGCGCCGAGCTCCTGGTCGGCATCTACCGCGCGGGCGCCCCTCTGGCGGAGTGCTCGCCGCTCGACGCCGCCGATCATCGAGGCCTCGCCCCGGCCCTGATCCTCGCCGCGGAGTTCGACCCGCTCCGCAACGGCGCTGTCGCCTACGCCCGCGCCCTGGAGGACGCGGAGGTCCCCGTGACTCTCCGCATCGGCGCCGGCCACGTGCACGGCTCCCCGGGGCTCACCGCCTGGCAGGGAGCCCGCGACTGGCGCGACGTGTTCGTCGCCGAGGTCGCCGCCGCCTACGCGTCCGAACACCCGCACCCGAACACCGAACCGAGAGGGAGACGATGATGTCCACCCATGCCGCAGACCCCGTGATCCCGCTGCCGTCCGCCCCCTCACCCGCGGACGACTCCGTGCCCGGCGAACGTCAGACCTGGTGGTTCTGGGTCGCGTTCGTCCTCACCTGGCTCGCAACCGGCATCGCCCAGGGCGTCGCCGGGGTCGCCGTGCCGCAGCTCCTCAAGCAGTGGGATCCCGAGCAGGCCACGGGGAATCTCAGCATCGTCCTCACCGCCGGCGGCGCCGCGATCCTCGTCACCACTCCGATCTTCGGGCGTCTCAGCGACCGCTCCCTCTCCCGCCTCGGCGTCCGCCGCCCTTGGATCGCGGCGGGCGTGCTCCTCGCGGCGATCGGCTACCTCCTGCAGGCGTTCGCCACCTCTCTCCTCGTGCTCGGAGCGGGCGTCGTGCTCGTGCTGATCGGGTGGGGAGCCGTGTCGATGACGATCCACACCCTCTTCGCCGATCAGATCCGCCGCCGCATCCGCGCGATCATGTCCGCCGTCACAGGCGCCGCGACGACCATCGGCATCTTCGGCGGTGTCGCGCTGGCCGGCGCGGTCGCGGGCACGGGACAGGTCGGCATGTTCCTCATCCCCGGCGGCATCGCCGTCGTTCTCGCGCTCACGCTCTTCTTCGCCCTGCGCGACCTGCACCGCACGGTCCCCGTTCCCCCGCTCGACTGGCGCGGGGTGCTCGAGACGTTCTGGCTGAGCCCCCGCCGCCACCCCGACTTCGCGTGGGCCTGGATCTGCCGCTTCTTCATGACCGCCTCCATCGTGTCGGTGACCAGCTACCTCTACCTCACGATCTCCAGCCGCTTCGGCATCGACGATCCGGCGCGCATCGCGGTCGTCCAGACCCAGGCGACCGCGGCATTCACGATCATGAACCTCGTGTTGGCCTTCGTCTTCGGCGTCATCTCGGACCGCACAGGGCGGCGCAAGCCGACCGTCGTGATCGGCGCGCTGACGAGCGCGGCCGGGCTCGTCGTCGCCGTCGCGGGCGGCGACGTCACCTTCTTCCTGATCGGGATCGGCATCGTCGGCGCAGGTCAGGGCGCCTACATCGCGGCCGACGTCGCCCTCATGACCGAGTGCCTGCCCTCGACCGAAGACGCCGGCAAGGATCTCGGCATCGTGGCGCTCGCCTACCTGCTGCCGGGCATCCTGGTGCCGGTGTTCGCGTTCTTCGTGACGCGCATCGGCTCGCCCACAGGGGAGAACTTCGTCGCGCTCTATGCCGGCGCGGTCGTGATGGCGCTGTTCGCCGCCTTCGCCGTCACACGGGTCAAGGCGGTCCGATGAGCAGGGGCGATCGGCTGCCCTGGACGGCGCGCGCCGAGTACCGCAGGCTGCGCTCGGCCCCCGACATGCCGGCGCCGACGCATCCGGTCGTGCACCGGACCTCGGGCATCGCGGTGCCCGCAGACGACGGGGCGACGTTGCTCACCGACCATTGGGCGGCGGACGACGCCGGCCCGCACACCGTGCTCATCCGCACGCCCTACGACCGGAACGGCGTCGCCGCCGTGGCGCGCTTCCTCGCCGAACGCGGGCATCACGTCGTGGTGCAGAGCTGTCGCGGCACCTTCGGGTCCGGCGGACGGTTCCGGCCGCTGCACGACGAGGTCGCCGACGGGCAGGCGACGCTGCGTTGGCTGCGCGCGCAGCCGTGGGCGACCGGCCTCGTGCACTCCTGGGGCGGCAGTTACTTCGGGGTGACGCAATGGGCGTACTGCGACGGCGAGCTCCGGCCCGACGCCATGGGCATCGCGGTGTCGGCCCGACGCTTCGACGAGGCGATCCTCTACCTCGGGCACGGTTTCTCGATCGACACGCCGCTCGCATGGGCGTACGCCCTCGGCGTCCAGGAGCGCCGGCCTCCGGCGCGTCTGTGGAGGCTGCTGCGAGCACGCAGGGGCCTCACCCGGGGAGCACGGACGGTGCCGCCGTCCGAAGCTGTTCCGGCAGCTCTCGGCAACGACCCGCAGTTCTTCCGCGACTGGGTCGAGCACAGCGATCCCGGGGATCCCTGGTGGGATCCGCTGCACTTCGCCTCCGATCCCGCAGCGATCCCTCCCGTCACGCTGCTGGCGGGATGGCAGGATCTCTTCCTGGTCGGCCAGCTCCACGACCACGCCGCGCTGCAGGGCGCCGGCGTGCGGACGCGCCTGATCGTGGGCGACTGGATCCACGGCGCTGCGGAGATCACCGTGATCGGCGTGCGCGAGGCGCTGCGGGTGTTCGAGGGCGAGTCCGAGGCCGCCGCCGTGCGCGTCGAGATCAGCGGGGGCGGCGGGTGGCGGGATCTGACCGCATGGCCGCCGCCGAGCGTTCCGCACCGGCTGGAGCTGACCGCGGACGGCCGCCTCGCGGCGCCCGGCATCGCACACGACAGCGGCGCCCTCGCGTCCCGCTACGACCCCGCCGATCCCACCCCCGACGCCGGCGGCCGTACGCTCAACCCGTTCAGCGCGGGGCGTCGGGACCAGCGACGCCGCGAACGCCGGGACGATGTGCTGCTGTTCACGGGCGAGCCTCTCGCCGGCCCGCTGCTGGTCATGGGCTCGCCGGAGATGAGGCTGACGTTCGCCTCCACGAATCCGCGCGCCGACGTCTTCGTGCGCCTCTGCGAAGTCGATCGCCGAGGGGTCTCCCGCACGGTGACCGACGGCTACCTCCGACTCTCCCCGCCCGTCGCTCCCGGCGAGCCGCGCGACGTGGGCGTCGTACTCGCGCCGGTCGCCCATCGCTTCGCCGCGGGCAACCGCCTGCGCGTCCAGGTGTCGTGGGGCGCGCACCCCCTGCATCTGCGCAATCCGGGCACGGCCGACCCCGTCCGCGACCATTCGCGCCTCATCGCCAGCATCCAGACCCTTTTCCTGGGAGGCACGACGCCGGCCATGCTCGTCCTCCCGCTTTCCGACGACACGGCGCCCTCCGTTCACCCCACGGTGCCACGATGACGGGATGCCTCTTGCTCGCCGTCTGACGCTCGCCGATGCCGTCGCGATCGGCCTCGGATCCATGATCGGCGCGGGGGTGTTCATCGTCTGGGGCCCGGCTCTGGGCGCAGCCGGCTCCGGCCTGCTCGTCGCGCTGGCTCTGGCGGGCGTCGTGGCGTTCTGCAACGCCACCTCGTCGGCGCAGCTCGCGGCCGTGCATCCGGTCTCCGGCGGCGCGTACGCGTACGGACGCGCCGAGCTGGGACCGTGGTGGGGGTTCGTCGCCGGATGGTGCTTCGTGACCGGCAAACTCGCGAGCGGGGCTGCGATGGCCATGACGGTCGCCGCCTACGTCGCCCCCGCGGGATGGCAGAGGCCCGTCGCCGTCGTGGCGGTCGCCACGCTCACCGCCGTCACCTGCGTCGGGGTGACCCGCACCGCGCGCGTCACCCAGATGCTCGTGGCCGTGACGCTGCTCGGACTGGTCGTGGTCCTCGCAGCGGCCGGCGCCGCGCTGCCCCACGCCGCGCCGGTGCCGCTCCCGTCCGGATCCCCGTACGGTGTGCTCCAGGCCGCGGGTCTGCTCTTCTTCGCCTTCGCCGGCTATGCGCGGATCGCGACCATGGGCGAGGAGGTGCGTGATCCGTCGCGCACCATCCCGCGGGCGATCGGCATTGCGCTCGCTTCCGCGCTCGCGGTCTACGTCCTCATCGGCGGTGCGGTCGTCATGACGCTCGGCGGGGGCGCGGAGAGCTCGACCGCGCCGCTCGCCGACGTCGTCTCAGCGGCCGGCTGGACGGCCGCGGTGCCTGCGGTGCGGATCGCCGCCGCAGCGGCCGCGACCGGGGCGCTGCTCGCCCTGCTGTCCGGGATCGGGCGCACCTCGCTCGCGATGGCGCGGGAGCGCGATCTGCCCCGTTTCCTGGCCGCTGTCGACCGCGGGCATCACGTCCCGCGGCGCGCCCAGCTGGCCGCCGGCGCCGTCGTGGTGGCGGTCGTGCTCGCCGCCGATCTGCGCGGAGCGATCGGATTCTCCTCGTTCGGGGTGCTGCTGTACTACTTCGTCGCGAACGCCGCCGCGCTCCAGCAGGCCGGGACCGCCCGTCGATATCCGAAGCCGCTGCAGGTGCTCGGCGTCATCGGCTGCGCAACCCTGGCCGCGTCGCTGCCGCTGCCCTCGGTGCTGATCGGTGCGGCTGTCGTCCTCGTCGGCGTCGGGCTGCGGGCGATCAGGCTCGGCGGGGACCGGCATCGGCGCGATACGCCGACGGGGTGAAGCCGAGCACTGCGCGGAAGTCGTTCGCGAGGTGCGACTGATCCGCGTAGCCGAGCTCGACGGCGACCGTCGCGAGATCCGTGTCGGCATGCGAACGGATCCGCTCCGCGGCCTCCTGCAGCCGCCGCCGCCGGATCATGGCTGCGGGCGACAGTCCGACGTGGCGGTGCGCCATGCGCTGCAGCGTGCGCACCGAGACGGCGAGGCGGGCTGCCGCCTGCTCAGGGGTGCGGATGTCTGGATCGGACATGAGCAACTCCGCCATGGCGTTCGCGTGCCGAGCCGGAGCGGGGACCTCGCCCACTCGCTCGCCCAGCCAGGCGCACAGCACCGCGACGGCCCGCTCCCGATGCCCTTCGCCCGAGGACATCGCCCGCGCGACCGCCTCCGTCAGTCCCGGAGCCGGGTACGCCTCCACCCGGTCCAGCAGCGTCGAGGGCTCCTCGGTCAGCGCGGCCACGGCGGCCGGTCGCAACAGCGCGCCAACGGCCCACCCCCTGCCGGTCAACTCCCGGGAGCTGGCTCGCGTCGTCGCGCCCGACAGCACCGTGCCTCCGCTCTCGACGACCAGGTTCAGAGCAGGGAACGACACGAGGTCCTGACGCGACGAACGGCCCGGCTCGATATCCCACTCGGGGATCCAGCACCACTCCACGAGCTCGGCGACCTGGGCCGGTGGCGGAAGACGGTGGAACTGCGGCAGGCGCGCCGGATAGAGCACGCCACGCGTCGGATCGACCATCCCTCGAGCGTAGATGGCGCCCCGGACATCGGACCGCCACCAGGGGTCCGTCCCTCCGTCCGACATGGCGCGAATCTGCAAGAACCGCCCTCCGCTCCGGGCCTAGCCTCGGGTCATGAGCGAAGACACCTCCACGACGAACGCCACCGGCATCACCGGCCAGTACACGACGAACGGCCGCCCGAACTCCGCCACCTCCCTCACCCCGTTCCTGGCCATCCCCGATTCCCGGTCCGCGATCGAGTTCTACCGCGAGATCTTCGGCGCGCGCGTCGTCGAGATCACCGAGTTCGGCGGCGTGGTCGCGCACGCCGACCTCGACTTCGGTCTCGGCGTGCTACAGCTGGGCGACCCCAACCCCGAGTACGGGCTCGTCGCCGCGCCCGCCGGCGACGCCGATTGCTACTCAATGGGTCTCTATGTGCCCGACGTCGACACGGTCGTCGAGCGCGCCGTCGCCGCGGGCGCCACCGTCCGCGAGGCGCCGTCGACGTTCGTCTCGGGCGACCGCTATGCGAGCATCCGGGATCCGTTCGGCGTACGCTGGTCGATCATGACGCGGGTCGAGGACCTCTCGGAGGCCGAGAGCACAGCCCGCATCGCCGAATGGGCCGCCTCGTTCACCGCGACGGAGAGCTGAGCGCTCCGGGGGTCGCGCCCACCGCGGCCTCCTCGGCCGCTGCCGCGGCAGCGGGCAGCAGCGCCTCCGCGGTGCGCCGGTAGCCGAGGGCGCTGGGGTGGAACCGGTCCAGGCTGAACATCTCCTCGGGCTCGTCGAAGAACATCGGGCCGACCGCACGGCGCAGGTCGACCGCCGTGGCTCCGTGCTCGATGGCGGCCTGGGCCTGCGCCGCCGCCAGTCGCCGCGACATCCGCGAGGCGATCGAGCGCAGCGGCTGCGGAACGGCCCGCAGCGCCCCGAGGTCGGGGCAGGTGCCCACCACGACGCCGGCGCCGAGCGCATGCAGCCAGCCGATCGCATCTTCGAGATGCTGCACCGACAGGGAGACCGGGATCCGATGCGTCACGTCGTTGCCGCCCACGACGATCACGGCGACGTGCGGCAGGTAGTCCGTCGGAAGCGAGGCGAGCTGGGCATCCAGATCCGGCGACTCGGATCCGACGATCGCAACGGTGCGCAGTCGCACCGGCCGTCGCGTCCGCCGGGCGACGCCCTTGGCGAGCCGTCCGCCCAGCGTGTCCTTGCGTCGTTCGGCACCAAGACCCGCCGCGAGCGAGTCGCCGAGAAGAAGCAGTTCGATGGGCTCCCCCGACAGGCGCGGCCGCCACACGCGGTCTGCATCGATCGCTTCCTCGCCCAGCGGCTTGCCGATGCGACGTCGGGCGATCCTGGCCTGGCGCCGCAGGGCGAGCGGCACGGCGACGGCCGATCCCGCGACCGCGAGCCCGGCGGCTCCGAGAAGCCCCTTCGAGCGGTTGCTGAGCCCGGCGGAGCGCGAGGATCGGGTCCTGCGGCGGTCGGCAACGTCCATACGCCGATCAGACCGCATCGACATGAACGGCGCGTGACGAGCCGCGGTCGCGAAGGCGACGGTCGCGTCAGGACAGCGGCTTGACCTCCAGCGCATCGGAGGAATCGCCCGCGCGGACACCCGCGAATGCCGTGTAGCCGTCGGCGGCGGCACGTTCCAGCAGAGCCTTGAGGTTCTTCGTTCGCCGCTCCAGCCGCACCCGGGCGCCGCCCGCGATGAGCGCCGCCTTGTGGGCGACGAGCTCCGCCACCGGGACGTCGGCGTCGTGCACCAGCACCACGGCCTGGGCTGCATCATCGTCGGCCGACTCCAGCAGATCGACGATGCGCTCGAAGCCGATCGAGAAGCCGACCGCGGGCACCTGCTGACCGAGGAAGCGTCCGATCATGCCGTCATAGCGACCGCCACCACCCAGCGAGTAGGTCACGGAAGGGTGCGCGAGCTCCATGATCGTGCCCGTGTAATAGCCCATGCCGCGCACGAGGAACGGGTCGAACTGCAGCGGGATCGGGTCGATCCCCTCCGCGGCAGGGCGTGCGGCCGCGACCGCTTCGCCGAGTCCCACGAGGTGCGCGACGAGCTCGTCCGGGGCGTTCTCGGGCAGCGCCTTGCGGATCTGCCGTTCGCCGTAGGGGTTGTACTCGAGCGTCTGCGGGCGGTGCAGGAACGCCTCGAACGCATCCACGGCCGCGGCGGTGGCGCCGCGCTCGCGCAGCTCGGCGACGATGCCGTCCGCACCGATCTTGTCGAGCTTGTCGATCGTGATGAGAACACCGGGGCGCTCGTCCTGCGCGAAGCCGAACGCGTCGAGCATCCAGTCCAGCGCGCGGCGGTCGTTCACGCGCACCGTGCCCCCGGTGAGGCCCAGGGCGTCGATCGTGTCGAGCGATGCGACGATGAGTTCGGCCTCGGCGCGCGCCGAGTCGTCCCCGATGATGTCGATGTCGCATTGCACGAACTGGCGGTACCGGCCCTTCTGCGGGCGCTCGGCGCGCCAGACCGGACCGATCTGGATCGAGCGGAACACCCCGGGCAGCTGGCCGCGGTTCGTCGCGTAGAAGCGGGCGAGCGGGACGGTCAGGTCGTAGCGCAGGCCGAGGTCGCTGAGCGCGGCCGGATCCTCGGCCGCCGCGGCGATGCCCTCGGCGTCGAGACCTCGGCGCAGGATGTTGAACGAGAGCTTCTCGTTGTCGCCGCCGATCCCTGCGTGCAGGCGGTCGTACTCCTCGACGACGGGCGTCTCGATCTCGTCGAAGCCATGCGCGCGGTAGCGCTCGCGGATGACGGACAGCACGCGCTCACGACGTGCCTTGTCGGCGGGGAGGAAGTCGCGCATCCCGCGCGGAGGATTGACCGTTGCCACGGAACCATTCTTCCAGGTCCGTCAGACCGACTCGGATCCCTCCGCGGCCCGCACCTCGTCCTCGAGGATCCTGATCCGCTCGCGCAGCGCACGCTCCGCGTCCCAGCCGTGGGTGCGAGCCGCCACGACGAGAGTCAGCAGCTGGTCGCCGAGCTCGGCCTCCGTGAGCGCGGCGGGTTCCGCAGGAGGCGCGGGAGTCGGGCCGACGATCGCCGGCGGCTCCTCCTCATGCCCGGAAGCGGACGGATCCTCGGAGACCACGACCTTCGCCTTCGCGGCCCGGCCCAGGATCTTCTGCGCGCGGGCGAGGGCGGGCATGCCGGGAGGGATGCCGTCCAGCACGCTGCGGCGCTCGCGCTTCTCGGCCGCCTTGGCCGCGTTCCAGTGCACGAGCACCTCTTCCGGCGTGCGCGCGATCGCATCGCCGAACACATGCGGGTGGCGCCGCGTCATCTTCTCGGTGAGCGTACGCGCGACGTCGTCGATGTCGAACGGATCCGCCGGATCCTGCGCCGCGATCGCCGCATGGAACAGGACCTGCCAGAGCAGGTCGCCGAGCTCTTCGCGCAGCTCCGTACGGTCGCCGCGCTCCACCGCGTCGATGAGCTCGGCCGACTCCTCGACGAGGTACGGCACGAGTTCGCGGTGCGTCATGGCCTGCGACCACACGCACTTCTCTCGCACCTGTCGCATGACCTCGGCGGCCGCGCGGAGCGGATCCTCAGTGCTTCCCGGGTCCACCGTGCCGCTCATCGAAGAGCTCCTCTCGAGCCGTCGGGGTCCGCACCTCGTCCGTGTGCGCCACCCAGAGGTCGTCATCGTCGCCGAAATCCTCATCGGAGGCGCCCGCGGCGCGGTGCACCTTCGCCCGCCATGACACCAGCACGGCGCCGACGAGGAGAGAGACGATCGATCCGAGCAGCACCGCCAGGATCGCCTCGTCGCGGACCTCGGCCTGCTTCGCGAACGCGAGATTGGCCAGCAGCAGCGACACGGTGAATCCGATGCCGCCGAGCGCACCGGCCGCGAGCAGGTCGGGGAACCGGATCGCCGGCGGCGTGCCGCGCGGACGGATCCGCTGCGCGACGAGCCCGAACAGTGAGATGCCGAGCAGCTTGCCGACCGGCAACGCGACGAGGATGCCGAAGAAGGCGGGCGACAGCGCCGACAGCGGCACCTGCGGGATCACCACGAAAGCCGCGACGAACGCGAACAGCGGCAGGACCAGGCCGTTCACCCACGGCTCCAGCGCGTGCCGGGTGCGCTCCGATGCGCGCGGCGCCATCACGAGCCCGAGCATGACTCCGGCGATCGTCGCATGCACGCCGGAGAGGGCGAACAGGGCCCACGCGACGACGCCGACGACGATCATGAGCGCCACGATGAGCGGATCCAGGCGCCGGCGTCGCTGCAGCGTGCGGCTGAGCACCGCGAACACGATCACCGCCACGATCCCCAGTCCCAATCGCAGCAGATCCAGACCGTCGGCGAACAGCACCGCGATGAAGACGATCCCGACGATGTCGTCGAGGATCGCGAGGGCGAGCAGGAACACGCGCACCGCGGACGGCAGACCGCGCCCGAACACGGCGAGTACGCCGAGCGCGAAGGCGATGTCGGTCGCGGTGGGGATGGGCCAGCCCGTCGCGCTCGGCCCGCCGCCCGCGATCACCAGATACACGGCAATCGGGACCAGGATGCCGCCGGCCGCGGCGATCGCGGGCTGGACCGCCGCGCGCAGGCTGTTCAGCTCGCCGCGGGTGAGCTCGAACTGCAGCTCCAGGGCGACGACGAAGAAGAAGATCGCGAGGACCCCGTCGGACACCCAGTGCTCGACCGAGAGGTCGAGTCCGGTGCCGGGCACGGCGAGGTGCGCGTCGAGGATCCCGGCGACCGCATCATGCGAGGGCAGGTTGGCCAGCAGAAGTCCGAGCCCCGCGGCCAGGAGCAGCAGGATCGCGGGGAACTGGGCGGAACGGAGAAGGCGAGTCGTGCGGCTCATCCCTCCCACCGTATCGCGCGCCCATGCACGGCGACGAGAGCCAGGGCGCCCGGGATGGCATACCGCTCCCCGCGGAACGTCACGCGGTCGTCGCGCCGACGGCATCGGTTTACGCTCGAACCGTGACCCCCGACACAACTCATACCGAAGCCATCCGCATCGTCGGCAGGTTCGAGGCAGGGCGCGAGCTGCCCGAGGCGATGCGCGCCGACGTGCGCATGCTCGGCGCGCTGCTCGGCCAGGTCCTGCGCGAATCCGGCGGCGACGATCTGTTCGACGACGTCGAGCGCCTGCGCCAGGCCACGATCGAGGCCTACACCGACGAGTCCGCCGAGGCCTTCGACCGCGCGACCCGGATCGCCGAGGAGTTCTCGGTGCAGCGCGCAGACGAGGTCGCCAGAGCCTTCACCGCCTACTTCCACCTCGTGAACCTCGCCGAGGAGCACCAGCGCGTCCGTGTGCTCCGCGAGCGCGGCGACGACCCCACGTCCACCGACACCGTCGCCGGAGCCTTCGCGCAGCTGAGCGCCGAGGTCGGCGAGGACGAGGCCCGCCGCCGCCTCGGCGCGCTGCGGTTCCACCCCGTGTTCACGGCGCATCCCACCGAAGCCCGCCGCCGCGCGGTGTCATCCAGCATCCGGCGGCTCGCCGACCTGCTCAGCGCGCATGACGCCGCGGCCGAGGGCGGCCCCGAGGCGCACCGCGCACGTCGGCGCATGCTCGAGGAGGTCGACACCCTCTGGCGCACGGCGCCGCTGCGCGCCCAGAAGCCGGCGCCGACCGATGAGGTGCGCACGGTCATGAGCGTCTTCGACGAGACGCTGTTCACCACGGTGCCGCACGTGTACCGCCGCATCGACGACGTGCTGCGCGGCGACGAATCCGGTTCCTCCGCCCCCATCGTCCCCGCCTTCGTGCGCATCGGCACCTGGGTCGGCGGCGACCGCGACGGCAACCCGTTCGTCACGGCCGCCGTGACCCGCGAGGCCGCGGCGATCGCGGCCGACCACGTCCTGCGCGGGCTCGAGCGCGCGATCGAGCGGATCGGCCGCACGCTGACCCTCGATGCCGAGGGCACGCCGCCCTCCGCGGAGGCGACGGCGCTGTGGAGCGCGCTGCAGACCGCCCACCCCGACGTCGCGGGCGAGATCGCCACCCGCTCCCCCTCCGAGCCGCATCGTCGGATGCTGCTGCTGCTCGCGCACCGCGTCGCGGTCACCCGTCGCGGGGACGAGGGCGGATACGAGGATCCGGAGCAGCTCCTCGCCGAGCTTCGCACCGTGCAGTCGTCGCTCGTCGCAGCCGGCGCGCACCGGCATGCGTTCGGCGGGATGCAGCACCTCATCTGGCAGGTGGAGACGTACGGCTTCCACCTCGCCGAGCTGGAGGTGCGTCAGCACTCCCAGGTGCATGCGCGCGCTCTCGCGGAGCTCGACGCCGCGGGCGGATCCGGATCACTCAGCGCCGAGACCGAGGAGGTGCTCGCGGTCTTCCGCACCGTCCGCGAGATCCAGCGCACCCATGGCCCCCGCGCCGCAGGTCGCTACGTCGTCTCGTTCACGCAGTCCGCGCAGGACCTCGCGAACGTGCATCGCCTCGCGCAGTACGCGTGCGGAGACGACGGGCCCGTGCTCGACGTGGTGCCGCTGTTCGAGACGTTCGCCGACCTGCAGGCCGCCCCCGGGATCCTCGCCGAGATCGTCACGCACCCTGCCTTCGCGGCGCGGCTTGCTGCGACCGGCCGCCGCCTGGAGGTCATGCTCGGCTACTCCGACTCGTCGAAGGACGTCGGTCCGGTCGCGGCGAACCTCGCCCTCTACGAGGCGCAGGCGGAGATCGCCGCCTGGGCGCAGCGCGAGAGCATCGAGCTCACCCTGTTCCACGGCCGCGGCGGCGCCCTCGGCCGTGGCGGCGGGCCCGCGAACTCGGCGATCCTCGCGCAGCCGCCGCACTCGGTCGACGGGCGATTCAAGCTCACCGAGCAGGGCGAGGTCATCTTCGCCCGCTACGGCGAGCCCGCGATCGCGATGCGGCACATCGACCAGGTCACCGCCGCGACCCTGCTCGCCTCCTCCCCCGGCGTCGAACAGCGCAACAGCGCCGCCGCCGAGCGGTTCGCCGACGTCGCCGCGACCATGGACCTCGCCTCACGCGAACGCTTCTTCTCCCTCGTGAAGGCGCCGGGCTTCGCGCCCTGGTTCGCCACGGTCACGCCCATGGAGGAGGTCGGCCTGCTGGCCCTCGGGTCCCGCCCGGCGCGTCGTGGGCTCTCCGTCGAATCCCTCGAGGACCTCAGGGCGATCCCGTGGGTGTTCGCATGGACGCAGGCGCGGATCAACCTCGCAGGCTGGTTCGGTCTGGGCACCGCGCTCGACGCCGTCGGAGACGAGGATCTGCTGCGCACCGCGTACCAGGAGTGGCCGCTGCTGCGCACCATGGTCGACAACGTCGCGATGAGTCTCGCGAAGACGGATCCGCGCATCGCCCGCCGCTACCTGGGCCTCGGCGACCGCGACGACCTCGCCGGTCTCGTCCTCGAGGAGATGGAGCTCACCCGCTCCTGGGTGATCCGCCTCACCGGTGGCGAGCGTCTGCTGGAGAACAAGCCCATCCTGCAGCGCGCGGTCGCGATGCGCAGCCCCTACGTGGACGCGCTGTCGCTCCTCCAACTGCGGGCGCTGCGCGGCCTCCGCGACGCGGATGAGCAGGCTCCCGCGCCGGATCCGGAGCTGCAGCGTCTGCTGCTCCTGTCGGTCAGCGGCGTGGCCGCGGGCCTGCAGAACACGGGCTGATCCGGGCTTCTCGCGCAGGGTTCACACGGCGCAGGGCGGGCGGCGTGCCGGGTTAGAGTGAGGAATCCGCCGCATCCGGCTGTCTGCGCACGACACGATCACCCGCGCTCCTCTCCGCATCCCCCTCTGAAAGCACCCGAGTGACCGACACCATCAGCGACCCCGTCAACACCGACTTCCATCCCCTCTCCACGCTCGCCCAGCCCGTCTTCGACGACGTCCTCGCCCTGAACCCGCACGAGCCGGAGTTCCATCAGGCCGTGCACGAGGTGCTGCATTCGATCGGGCCCGTGCTCGAGCGGCACCCCGAGTACGTCGACGCCGGGGTGCTGGAGCGCCTCGTCGAGCCGGAGCGCCAGGTGATCTTCCGTGTGCCGTGGGTGGACGACAACGGAAAGCTGCAGGTGAACCGCGGTTACCGCGTGCAGTACTCCTCCGTGCTCGGTCCGTACAAGGGCGGCCTGCGCTTCCACCCGTCGGTGAACATCTCGATCATCAAGTTCCTCGGCTTCGAGCAGATCTTCAAGAACGCGCTCACCGGTCAGGGCATCGGCGGCGGCAAGGGCGGCTCTAACTTCGACCCGCACGGCCGCAGCGACGCCGAGATCATGCGGTTCTGCCAGTCCTTCATGAACGAGCTGTACCGCCACCTCGGCGAGCACACCGACGTCCCCGCAGGCGACATCGGCGTGGGCGGCCGCGAGATCGGCTATCTGTTCGGCCAGTACCGCAAGATCACCAACCGTCACGAGTCCGGCATGTTCACGGGCAAGGGCATCGGCTGGGGCGGCGCTCAGGTGCGGACCGAGGCCACCGGCTACGGCGCGGTCTTCTTCGCGCAGGAGATGCTGGCCGTGCACGGCGAGTCGCTCGACGGCAAGCGGGTGGGCGTCTCCGGATCCGGCAACGTCGCGATCTACGCGATTCAGAAGGCCGCTCAGCTGGGCGCTGTCGCGGTGACCGCGTCCGACTCCTCCGGATACGTCGTCGACGACGCCGGCATCGATGTGGACCTGCTGCGCCAGATCAAGGAGGTCGAGCGCGGCCGCATCGTCGAGTATGCGAACCGCCGGCCGAGCGCCCGTTTCGTCGAGGGCGGATCCGTCTGGGAGGTGCCGGTCGACATCGCGGTGCCCTCCGCGACGCAGAACGAGCTGGACGGTGCGAGCGCCGCCGCCCTGATCGCGAACGGCGTGCGCGCCGTCTCCGAGGGCGCCAACATGCCGAGCACCCCGGAGGCCGTCGCCGCCTTCCAGGACGCGGGCGTGCTGTTCGCGCCCGGCAAGGCCGCGAACGCCGGCGGCGTCGCGACGTCCGCGCTGGAGATGAGCCAGAACGCGGCCCGTCAGCGCTGGGGCTTCGACGACAGCGAGCAGAAGCTCCGCGACATCATGGCGGACATCCACCACGCCGCGTTCGACGCCGCCGAGCGCTACGGCGTTCCCGGCGACTACGTCGCCGGCGCCAACATCGCCGGCTTCGAGCGGGTCGCGAACGCGATGCTCGCCCAGGGCGTGATCTGAACCGCACTCCGAACGGGGAAGCGCCGGCCCGCCTCGAGCGGGCCGGCGCTTTCGTCTCGGACGCGCTCAGCGTTCCGCAGACGGTGCGCGATCATGCCCGTCGGCGACGGGCGGGCGCACCGCACGGTCGCCGCTCGACCGGCTCGCCGCCCAGGATCCCAGCGTCCGCAGCGCGTCGGATGTCCTCTCGTCGGCGGCCGTGTACGTCACGAGCATGAGTCCGGGCTCATCGGGAAGGGTGAGCGTCTCGTAGTCGAGGGAGAGGCGCCCGACCTCCGGGTGGTCGACGAGCTTGCGACCGTGGGTCTTCACGACCACCTCCTGTCGCGCCCATTCCCGCACGAAGTCATCGCTGCCGATGGTGAGCTCACCGATCAGCGCCGCGATCTCCGGGGCGTCGGGGAGCAGACCCGCCATGCGTCGCAGGTGGGCAGCCGTCTCGCGGGCGACCTTCGCCCATTCGGGATAGTACGAGGGTGAGGTCGGATCCAGGAAGACGTGACGGGCCATGTTCCGTGGCCCGTCGGGGAGCGCGATGAGGGCCTCGCCGAGGAGGTTCGTCGCCAGCACGTCCATGGCCGGCCCCAGCACGAACGCCGGCACCTGGGGCATCGCCTCGAGCAGCGCGCGCACCCCGTGCCGTGCGGCGGGAGTCGAGAGAGCCCGGGGCGCCGGCGCCACGGCATCCGGCCGCGCGAGAACCCGGAGATGATCGCGCTCCACGTCGTCCAGGCTCAGCACGCGCGCGATCGCGTCGAGCACCTGGTCCGACGCCGCCCGCGCCCTGCCCTGTTCCAGACGAACGTAGTAGTCGGGACTGATCCCCGCCAGCAGCGCGACCTCCTCGCGACGCAGCCCCGGCACACGCCGCCGGCCACCCGCGGGGAGACCGCGCTCCTCCGGTGCGACCCGTTCGCGCTTCGCGCGGAGGAACTCGCCGATCTCCGATGTCATGGTCCCAGTATCGCGGCCGCGCGCCGGGCGAGAAGGGTCCTGTCAGACCCAGGTTCATCGGAGCGTTCCCGCCCTCGGCGCCGCCCTCGCAGGCTGGTGCTCATGAACACCGAATCCTCCCTCCCCCTGTCCGGACGCACCGCTCTCGTCACCGGTGCCGGCAGCGGCATGGGCGCGGCCGTCGCCGCGCACCTCGCCGCCCTCGGCGCCTCCGTCGCCGCCCTCGGCCGCCGCGAGGATCGACTCGTCGCCGTCGCCGAGGCGTCCGCAGAATCCGCCGGACGCGTGCTGGCCGTGCCGGCCGACATCACCTCGGATGCCGACGTCGAAGCCGCGGTCACGCGCATCCATGCGGAACTGGGGCGCGTCGACATCCTCGTCAACGCCGCCGGCGTGATGCTGCCGAACCCTCTCGCCGACGGTCGCGCCGACGAGTGGGGTCGCATGATCGACACGAATCTCACCGGCCTGCTCCGAATCACCCGCGCCGTGCTGTCGGACCTTGTGGAAGGAACCGGATCCCGCGACATCGTCAACATCTCGTCGATCGCCGCGCACGCGGTGTTCCCCGACTACGCCGTCTACGCCGCGACGAAAGCCGCCGTCACCGCGCTCTCCGCCATGCAGCGCACCGAGATGGCCCGGCACGGCGTGCGGGTCACCAACGTCGAACCCGGTCTCACCTCGACCGAGCTCGGCACCCACATCGAGAACGAGCGGCTGGGGGCCGAACTCGCCGCCATGTTCGACGCGATCGAGGCGATCTCCGCCGATGACATCGCCGATCTGGTCGACTTCGTCGTGACCCGCCCCGCGCACGTGAATCTGCGCCAGGTCGTCGTCCTGCCGACGCAGCAGGCATGATCCCGGTCCGCGCGGTCTCCGCACCGGCGGAGACCGCGCGGACTCACCAGCCCTCGGAGAGCACCCGGTCCAGCGCTGCCACGACCACATCCGCGCTGGACGCCGTCAGGCACAGCGGAGGCTTGATCTTGAGCACGTTCGAGCGCTCGGAGGTCGTGAGCACGACGACGCCCAGCTCGCGGAGCCGCTCGCAGATCGCCGAGGCCTCGGCCGCCGCGGGCACCATGCTCTCCCGGTCCCGGACGAGCTCGACTCCGAGATAGAGCCCTTCGCCGTGCACCGGGCCGATCAACGGATGACGCTCGGCCAACGTGCGGAAGCCTGCAGCCAACTGCGCCCCCACGACGCGGGCGTTCTCCTGCAGCCCCTCGGCCGCCATCGCGTCCAGCACCGCGATGCCGACGCGGCAGCTGAGCGGGTTCCCTCCGGCCGATGAGAAGAACTGCCCCTGGGCGGACAGCGCGTCGGCCACCCGCGTCGACGTGATCACCCCGCCGATCGGGAAGCCGTTGCCCATCGGCTTCGCGATCGTGATGACGTCCGGCACGACGCCGGACTGCTCGAAGCCCCAGAACGAGGATCCCATCCGCCCGAACCCGACCTGCACCTCGTCGGCGATGCAGAGACCTCCCGCCGCGCGCACCCTGGCGTAGGCGTCGACGAGGTAGCCGTCGGGCAGCAGCACACCGCCCGCGTTGCCCAGCACCGACTCGCAGATGAAGCCCGCGACGGGACGCCCCTCCTCGGCGAGCCGGTCCAGGTCGGTCCCCAGGTCGACGGCATACCTCGGCCCCGTGCCCTCCCCGCGGTAGGTGCCGCGGAAGCGGTTGGGCACGTCCGCGACGTGCACCCAGTCCGGACGGGTGGCGAGCGCATCGGGGTTGTCGTAGGCGCTCGTCGTGACGGCATCGCTGGCCATCGTCCACCCGTGATAAGCCTCACGCAGCGACACCACGGTCTTCCGTCCCGTGGCGGCCTGTGCCAGCCGCAGCGCCAGGTCGACGGCCTCGGAGCCGCTGTTCACCAGCAGCACCGTGTCCAGAGCGTCCCGGTCGGCCCCGCCGCGGCGCGCCTCGTCCGGCAGCAGGGCGAGCAGACGCTCGCTGTATTCGGCGAGCTCACGGTACAGGAATCGGGAGTTGGTGTTCAGGATCCGGATCTGCCGGTTCACCGCGTCGGCGACGCCCGGATGACCGTGCCCGAGACCGGTGACGTTGTTCACCATGTCGACATAGGCGCGCCCCGTGGTATCGACGAGATGGTGCCGCCAGCCGCGCTCGATCTGCGGCGGGCGCTCGTAGTACCGTTCCTGGGCGCTCGCGAAGATGCGCGCCCGGCGCGCGAGCTCGGCGGGCGCCTCATCCGACTGCGCGAGGACGGGCAGACCGAGCCAGGGCGCCGGGTCGGTGCTGAACCGGCGCCAGGCGGGCACCACCTCCGGGACGACGAGCGCGGCGTCACCGGCGTCCGGGATCGTCCCCGGGGCGTCGCGGCGCAGAATCGAGATCACGACGGCTCTGGCCGTCGTGCCGTCCGGGACCCAGCTGAGCCCCTGCCCTGCGACGATCTCGGTGCCCTGGTCGGGAGCGGATTCCGTGCCGCGGATCTCACAGACCCACCCGTCGCCGAACGCGATCCGCACCGTGCCGTACCCGGAGCCGTCGATCCGTCCGGACACCGGAGCGACGAGCAGCAGCCGTCCGCCGGCAGGCAGGTGGATCGTCGTCCCGATCGGCCAGGTAGGCGCGGCGTCCGCACTGTCGACGCGCGAACGGGTGAGCCGGTAGACGCCGTAGGGCATGACGGCTGCGGCGGCGCCGCCGTCGAGGGCGGTGCGGACGAGGGTCTCCTCGGCGTCGGACGAGAGCCATGCCCCACCGGCCAGGTCCTCGGACTCGACGCCCGGATCGAGGATCACGACCTCGCCGTCGAGCCCCGGCAGCAGCGATGCCAGCGGCGCTGCTCCGGCCTTCGCCGGCGCGGGCGCCGGAACGTCTGCTGGGACATCGAGACGGTCCTGCACCAGCTCGACCACGGTGGCCAGTCCGATGCGGGTGGCCGCATCGAAGATCGCCTGTTCTCCGGCGATGCGCTCGCGGGCGTAGTCGTTGCCCCCGTCGATCTCGAGCTGACGCCAGCCGCTCGCCACGAGCAGCGCGGCGCGCAGCACGATGAGCGGCCAGACCGCGCGGGCTTCTGCGTCGCTGAGCGGCGCGGTGGCGTGGAACGCCGCGATGGTCTCGAGCACGCGCAGCGGCCGCTCCGGCTCGTGATGCAGCATCGATGACGCGCACACCGCGAGCTCGGCGACGCGCCACCCGAGGCCCAGGTCGCCGAGGTCCAGCACGGTGCGCGGGTGCAGCCGGGAATCCGCGCCGCGCTCCCCCATGACGTTGTCATCGGTGAGGTCGCCGTGGATCGGCTGCACGGGCAGGTCTGCGGCGACGGCCCTCAGGAGGCGTTCGGCCTGCGCGATCGCCCCCTCGACGCGCCGACGCAGCTCCGGCTCCCCGATCGACGGCAGCAGACCGCGCGCCTCCTCGGCCGCGACCCGCATGTCCCACATCTGCGGACGGTCGAGGCCCGGATGATCCAGCGCGGCGAGCGCGTTCACCGACGCGGCGGCGAGGGATCCGAACTCCCGCAGCACCACCGGCGCGAAGTAGCCGGCGTCGACCATCGCCTCCCCCTCGGCGAAGGCGCTGCGCCGTACGGAGAACCCCCGCCAGCGCTGGGTGAGAGCGCCGTCGAGGCCAGGCAGCGCGGCGGGCACCGCGACACCCGCCGCACGGTAGGCCTCCAGCGCGGCATGCTGCGCATCGCGGGCGCTGTCCGGGAAGACGGGGTTGTCGACGCGCAGCACGCTGCGCACGCCGTCCGCGGCGGTGAGCAGGAAGTTGCGGTCCTGATTGCTGCCGAGCTCGGAGGCGGTGACGGTGATGCCCCAGAGCTCGCGCGCGATCACGACGGCGTCGGGCGCGGTGACATCGGGGCGCACAAGACCCCGGGCCTGCTGTTCTTGCACGGCGTTCCTTCGTCGAGAGTGGGAGGAGGATCCGGTCAGAGCGCGTGGTCGTCCACGTGCCGGGCGAGCGAGCGGGCGTAGCGCTCGGTCAGCTGCACCATGAGATCCGGCGTCGAGCGGTCCACGCCGAAAACGTAGCCGGGGAAGTCCAGCTCGTGCTGGGCCTCCCAGATCTGCTCGTGCCGCTCCGGCGAGAGGATGCGCACCGGATCTCCGACCGCGACCCAGCCGATCGGCACCACGGTCTCCGGTGGCAGCGTCGTGCGCAGGTGCACGACGGCGTTGATGCGCACCTCGCTGCGCTCGCCGATCACCGCGCCGTTGAAGATGCGGGTGCCGGTGGCGAGGAACACCTCGTCGGCGATCGTCGCGCCCGAGATGCTCGCCATCGGACCCACCAGCACGTGATCGCCGATGTGCACCGGGTTGGCGGCTGTCGCGCGGATGAGCGCGTTCTCCATCACGATCACGTGCTCGCCGAGCGTGATCGGGCCGCCCTCCGCGGTGATGACGGCGCCGTGCAGCACCTGGCAGTTGTCGCCGATGGTGACGTCACCGGAGATCACGGCGGACGGTGCCACGACAGCCGTGTCGTGGATGCGGGGCCGAGCCCCGAGGTGCTCGTAGATCATGTGACGAGCGTAGTGCTGCGGCGGCGGATCGTCAGGCTCCGACGGGCGGGAGCAGCCCCTTCGCCGCGGCCATCGTACGGGCGACGAGCAGCCCCGGATCCAGGATCTCGCCCTCGGCGATGAGACGGTCGAGCTCGGAGAGCGGGATGCGGACGGCCCGCACCTGCTCGCTCGGGTCGCCTGCGGACGCGCGGCCCGCGTGCACTCCGGGCGCGAAGAACAGGTGCGTCGCCCAGACGCTCCGTCCGGGATTGGCGAAGAAGGTGTGCAGCGGGATCAGGTCGGCCGCGACGACGCCGAGCTCCTCCTCGAGCTCGCGTCGTGCCGCCTGTTCCGGGAACTCGCCGAACGCGCCTGCGCCGCCGGGAAGATCCAGGATCCAGCGATCGATCGGATAGCGGTACTGCCGGGCCAGCAGCAGTTCGGCGCCGTCCTGCACGAGCACCGCGACCGTGAACGGCACGCTGCGGTCGACCTCGAACGTGGTGTGCTCGCCCGTGGGCAGCTGCACGTCGTCGACATCGATGCGCACCCTGCCGCGATGCGCCTCGCGGGTCGAGAGCCAGCGCCAGCGGGGATCCGCGGCCGGTTCCGGGCGCACCCGCGAGCGCCGCGTGGGCTCCGGCGCAGAGGCGGAGCCCACGACCAGGACGGGATCCGTCTTTCGCGCCTTGGACCGCGGACCGCCGACGTCCGCGGGCATCGCCGATGCCACGGCGGGCGCACCCGCGGGCTGCACCTCCTGCCGGCCCCGCATCAGCTGCTCCCGGACGAGGGCGCGCCCCTCTGCCGCCGACAGCGCGCGGTCGCGCCGCCGCGGCGCGGAGAGCTCGGTGCTCACGACGCAGCTCCCGCAGCGACGGCCGCCTCGGCCGGTGCGGACGCCGGGAACAGCGCCGTCAGCAGCTGGCCCGTCCACTCGACCGGATCCGCCTTGTCCGCACCCGGCATGGGCACCACGAGCGCCTCTCCCCCGCCGACGAGCTTGGCCTGCGGATAGAGCCGCTGCAGGCGCACCTTCATCGAGTCCTCGAAGCGCGCCGGCGCGACCCGCAGGTTCGACCCCATCGCCACCACGTCGGTGAGCCCGGCGCGCGCGGCACGACGCCGCAGCCGCGCGATCGCGACGAGGCCCTCGACCTCCGCCGGCGGTGCGCCGTACCGGTCCGTGAGCTCCTCGACCACGTGGTCGATCGCATCGTCCGCCGCGGTCGCAGTCGCCGCGCTGGACAGCTTCTGATACGCCTCGAGTCGCAGCCGCTCGCTGTCGATGTACGAATCGGGGATCCGCGCGTCCACGGGCAGCTCGAGGCGCAGCTCGGCGCCGGTCTCGGTCTCCTCGCCGCGGAACGTCGCGACGGCCTCTCCGATCATGCGCAGGTACAGGTCGAAGCCGACGCCCGCGATGTGGCCGGCCTGCTCAGCGCCCAGCAGGTTGCCGGCGCCGCGCAGCTCGAGGTCCTTGAGCGCGACCTGCATGCCGGATCCGAGGTCGTTGTTCACCGCGATCGTCTGCAGCCGGTCGGCCGCGGTCTCGCTCAGCGGCTTCATGTCGTCGTAGAGGAAGTACGCGTAGGCGCGCTCACGGCCGCGGCCCACGCGCCCGCGGAGCTGGTGCAGCTGGCTGAGGCCGTAGCGGTCGGCCCGGTCGATGATGATCGTGTTGGCGTTCGAGATGTCCAGGCCGGTCTCGATGATGGTCGTCGAGACCAGCACGTCGAACTTGCGCTCCCAGAAGTCGTCGACCACCTGCTCCAGTTGGTGCTCGCCCATCTGTCCGTGCGCGACGGCGATCCGCGCCTCGGGGACGAGCTCGGCGAGCTCGCTCGCGATGCGCTGGATCGACTGCACCCGGTTGTGCACGTAGAAGATCTGCCCCTCGCGGAGGATCTCGCGCCGGATCGCCGCGGCGACCTGCTTGTCGCTCTTCGGCCCCACGAACGAGAGGATCGGATGTCTGTCCTCCGGCGGTGTCTGCAGCGTCGACATCTCGCGGATGCCGGTGACCGCCATCTCGAGCGTGCGCGGGATCGGCGTCGCGCTCATCGCGAGGATGTCGACGTTGGTCTTCATCTTCTTGAGGGCGTCCTTGTGCTCGACGCCGAAGCGCTGCTCCTCGTCGATGATCATGAGGCCCAGATCCTTGAACATCACCTGGTCGGTGAGGATCCGGTGCGTGCCGATCACCATGTCGACGGAACCCTCCAGCAGACCGTCGAGCGTGAGCCGGGCCTCCTTGTCGGTCTGGAAGCGTGACAGCGGACGCACCTTGACCGGGAAGCCGGCGAAGCGCTCCGTGAAGGTCTCGAGGTGCTGCTTGACGAGCAGCGTGGTCGGCACGAGCATGGCGACCTGCTTGCCGTCCTGGATCGCCTTGAACGCGGCGCGCACCGCGACCTCGGTCTTGCCGAAGCCGACGTCTCCCGAGAGCAGCCGGTCCATCGGGATGGGCCGCTCCATGTCGGCCTTGATCTCGTCGATCGTCTGCAGCTGGTCGGGGGTCTCCGCGAACGGGAAGGCCTCCTCCAGCTCGCGCTGCCACGGGGTGTCCGCGGCGAACGCGTACCCCTTGGCCGCCATCCGCGCCGAATAGAGCTTGACGAGCTCGACGGCGATGTCGCGTACAGCCCTGCGCGCCTTGCCCTTGGCGGCGGCCCAGTCGCTGCCACCCATCTTCGACAGCTGGGGCGCCTCCCCGCCGACGTACTTGGAGAGCAGATCGAGCTGATCGGTGGGCACGTAGAGCTTGTCGCCCGGGTAGCCGCGCTTGGACGGCGCATACTCGAGCACGAGGTAGTCCCGCGTCGTCTTCACGGCGTTCCGCCCGCCCGACGAGACCTCGCGCTGGGTCATCTCGACGAAGCGCGCGATGCCATGGGTCTGGTGCACGACGAAGTCGCCGGCCTTGAGCTGCATCGGATCCACGACGTTCTTGCGCCGTGAGGCGAGCTTCTTCACGACGCGGGTGTCCCCGCCGATCGTGCGCCCGTAGAACTCGTTCTCGGTGATGACCGCGATCTTCGCGCTGGCGATCTGGAAACCGGACTCGATGGCCCCCGTGACGAGGGTCGCCACGCCGGGATCGGGGGCGTCCGGGAGCGTCTCCACGACCCGGGCCGCGATGCCGCGGTCGGCGAGCACGTCGCGCGCGCGATCGACCAGGCCTGCGCCGGAGGACACCAGCACCACCCGCCAGCCGTCGGCGACGCGGCCGGCGGTGAACTCGATCGCGCCGTCGACGTTGCCGTGGAACGACGGGATGGGTGCGGCGCTCACGCCGTCGGCGCCCTGATCGAACGCCGCGTCCTCGGCACCCGCGTCGAACGCGCTCAGCCGCCACCACACGCCGTCGCGGGCGTGCGCGGCGCTGCGCAGCTCGGCCACGGAGAGGAAATCGCCGGTCTGCAGGTCGATCGGCGCCGAGGCTCCCGCCGTCGCCGCGCTCCAGGCGGCATCGAGGAACTCGCGATTCGTCTCGCCGAGGCTCGCCGCACGGGCGCCGGACCGCTCCGGATCCACGAGGGCGACCGCCGCATGCTCGGGCAGGTAGTCCGTGAGCGGCACCACGGGACCGGCGACGACCGGCAGGAGCGACTCCATGCCTTCGACCGGGATCCCCTCCGCCATCTTCTGCAGCATCCCGGCAATGCCGGGGAACGCATCGACCAGCGCGCCCGCGCGCTCACGCACCTCCGCCGTCAGCAGCAGCTCGCGGCTGGCCGGCAGGGCGACGCTCGCCGGCGCCGCGGGCAGCGAGCGCTGGTCCGCGACCGAGAAGAGCCGGATCTGGTCCACCTCATCGCCGAAGAACTCCACCCGCGAGGGGTGTTCTGCTGTCGGCGGGAAGACGTCGAGGATGCCGCCGCGTACGGCGAACTCTCCGCGGCGGGACACCATGTCGACACGCGAGTAGGCGCGTTCCACCAGGGAGGCGGCGACGCCGTCGAGGTCGTAGCCGCGTCCGCCGACCGCGAGCTCGAGCGGTTCGACGTCGCCGAGTCCCGCCGCGACGGGCTGCAGCGCCGCGCGCACCGACGCGACGACGACGAGCGGGCGCTCCCCCGACCAGATCCGCATCCGGCGCAGGACCTCGAGACGGCGCCCGACGGTGTCCGGGCTGGGGCTGAGCCGCTCGTGCGGCAGCGTCTCCCAGGCGGGGAAGGACAGGATCTCGGCATCGGGAAGATAAGAGCCGAGGGCCGCGGCGAGGGACTCCGCGCGACGCCCGGTCGGCGCCACGACGAGCAGCGCCGCCGGCTTGCCCGCGGCGGAGCGACGCTCGAGGAGCCCCGCGAGCATCGGCGCGTCCATCCCGGCGCTCGCGAGCAGGTCGGCGTCGGTCTGCGCCCAGGTCAGGGCGTCCCGGAATCCGGACGCCTCCTCTTCCAGAGCGCGGATGATCCCCTGCACAGTCACCGGAAGAGTCTACGTGCCGTCGCCGACACGGGAGCCTTCGATCGCTTCTCGTCGTACGTCGGGTGCCGACCCTAGGATGAACGCGTGACCGATCCGCAGCAGCCCGCCCCCGTTCCGCCGCCCGCCGCGCCGGGATACCCGGCGCCGCCGGTCGCACCACCCGCCTACGGCGCACCACCTGTCTCGCCGTCCGCGTACGGCGCGCCGCAGCCCGGCCTGCCCACCGGGCAGGCCCCGGCGGGCGCACCCGCCTATCAGGCGCCGCCCGGAGCCTTCGCCGGCCCCGCCGGTGGCTACACCGCCCCCTACGCGCCGCCCTCGCAGCCGGCGAGCGGTGCCGGAATCGGTCGCGTGGCTCTGCTGCTCGCACTCGTGGCCACCGTCGTGCTCACGATCGTCGGCGCCGTGCTCGCGGGGATGATCGGACACGGCATCGGCGCCTCGACGGATCTGACGAACCTCGAGAACAGGGTGTCCGCCGACGATCTTTCCATCCTGACCCCCGTGCGCGATCTCGTGCTGTGGGTCGAGATCACGTCGTGGACGGCGACCGCGCTGGGCGTCTGGGCGCTCATCCAGGGCATCGTCGCGATCGCCAGGCGCCGCGGGCGCGGCCCCGGCATCGCCGCGGTCGTCATCGCCGCGATCGGGCCGTTCGTGTACGGCCTCGTCGGCTACGTGGCCTTCGTCGTCGCGCTCGGCCTCGCGGCCTCGCAGAACTGAGGCACGACCGCCTGCGCCCTCCGGCCTGCGGATCGCAGGATCCGGTCCGGGGCTGAGGCGGCGGATCGCGCCCGTCAGCGCGGGGCGTGATGCTTCTGCTGGGCGGCGAGCAGACCGTCCTCGACCAGCTGCTCCACGGCGTCCGCCGCATCGGCGATGAGGATCGGCAGGTTCGGCCGCTCGGTCGCGCCGAACGGCGAGAGCACCCAGTCCGCGGGGTCCTGGCGTCCCGGAGGGCGACCGATCCCGACCCGCACCCGCGGGAAGTCGGGCGTGGTCAGCACACGCGCGACGTCGCGGATGCCGTTGTGCCCGCCGTGCCCGCCGCCGACCTTGAGCTTGATCGTGTCGAACGGGATGTCCAGCTCGTCGTGGACCAGCACGATCCGCTCGGGATCGACCGAGTAGAACCGCGCGAGCGCGCCGACCGGGGCGCCGGAAACGTTCATGAAGCTGTTCGGCTTCGCGAGCACGAGCTTGTCGCCGCCGGGGCGCACCCAGGTCTCCACGACCCTGGCTCCCCCCTTGTGCTCGCGGAACGTCTCACCGCGGCGGGTCGCGAGCTCGTCGACGACCATCTGCCCGACATTGTGCCGGGTCGCCGCGTACTTCGCGCCGGGATTGCCGAGCCCGACTACGAGCCATGTCTGCGCCATGCGTCCATCCTCCCGGAGAGAAAGAAGAGAAGGGGGCGCGATCGAATCGCGCCCCCTTCTCGGAGTTCTAGAACCTGCGGGTCACTCCGACTTGGACTCGATCGCGTCCGCCTCGAGAGCGTCGCCCTCGGCCTCGGCGAGGGAGTCGGCGACGACCTGTGCGGAGACGGCCACGATGAGCAGCTCCGGGTCGGCGACCAGCGTGACACCCTTGGGCAGCTTCACGTCGGCGGCAGTGATGTGCGCACCCTCTTCGAGACCCTCGACGGAGACCTCGACGTGCTCGGGGATGTGGGTGGCCTCGGCCTCGACGGCGAGGTGCGTGTTCTCCAGCTGCACGATCGTGCCGGCGAAGGCCTCGCCCACGACGACGACGGGAAGCTCGATCGAGACCTTCTCGCCCTTCTTCACGACGAGCAGGTCGATGTGCTCGATGATCTGGTGCACCGGGTCCTTCTGGACATCCTTGACCAGCGCCAGCTCGGCGCGACCCTCGATGTCGAGCTCGAGCAGCGCGTTCGCACGACGGATGAGCAGGCCGACCTGGTGGCCGGGCAGGGCGACGTGCACCGGGTCGGTGCCGTGGCCGTAGATGACGGCGGGGATCTGGCCGGCGGCGCGCAGACGGCGGGCGAAGCCCTTGCCGAAGCTGGAGCGGAGCTCCGCGACGACCTTGTTGTCTTCAGTCATGATGTTCTCCTTGTTCACACGCTGCACGAAGGCTGCGCGGGGGTCTGGGTGCGTCGTCTCGACACGACGGAAGGAGAGCCAGAGCTCGCCGCGTCGATCACGGATGTACGCGCACGCGCGCCATCCCTCGCCGAGGACCACCCCATGCTACCCGAGTTCGGCGCATTCTTCTGACGGTAGGCTGTACGGCATGACCGATGGTGCATTCCTCTCCGAAGCGCTCGCCTGGCTGATCGGCCTGATGGCCGTGGGCGCGACGGTGCTCTGCTTCGGCGCGCTGTTCTCGCTCGGCCGCTCCGGCTACCGCAAGGACTGACGAACCACACGAAGAACCGCGCCGCCCATCCGGACGACGCGGTTCTTCTCGTGTGCGGCGAGAGTCACCCCACGCCGAGATAGGCCTCCTTGACGGCTGGATCGGCGAGCAGCTCCTTGCCGGTCCCGGTGCGGGTGATCGCCCCGGTCTCCAGCACGAAGGCGCGGTGCGCGCGGGCGAGCGCCTGGTTCGCGTTCTGCTCCACCAGCAGAACGGTCGTGCCCTGTGCGTTGATCTCGGTGATGATCTTGAAGATCTGCCGGATGAACTGCGGCGCGAGACCCATCGAGGGCTCGTCCAGCAGCAGCACGCGCGGCTGGGACATCAGCGCACGGCCGATGGCGAGCATCTGCTGCTCGCCGCCGGACATCGTGCCTCCCAGCTGCTTCTTGCGCTCGTCCAGCCGTGGGAACAGCGAGAACACGCGCTCATAGGACTCGGCGACGCCCGACTTGTTCTTCAGGCCGAAGGTGCCCATGTCGAGGTTCTCCAGCACCGTCATGCCGGGGAAGATCCCGCGGCCCTCCGGCGACTGCGAGATCCCCTTGACGACGCGCAGGTGCGCCTTCATCTTGGTGATGTCCTCGCCGTCGAACGTGATGGATCCGGAGGACGGCTGCAGCAGTCCCGAGATCGTGCGCATGGTCGTGGTCTTGCCCGCGCCGTTCGCACCGATCAGCGAGACGATCTCGCCCTCGTCGACCGAGAAGGAGATGTCGTGGATCGCCTTGATCCGCCCGTAGTGGACCGAGACGTCCTTCAGTTCAAGCAACGTCATCTTCGGGCACTCCCAGGTAGGCGGCGATCACACGGGGATCGTTGCGGATGGCGGCGGGCAGGTCGTCGGCGATCTTCTTGCCGAACTCGAGCACCACGATGCGGTCGGTGACGCCCATCACGAGCTTCATGTCGTGCTCGATGAGCAGCACCGTGTAGCCCTCATCGCGGATGGAGCGGATCAGGGCCATCAGGTCCTCCTTCTCGGCCGGGTTGAAGCCGGCGGCCGGCTCATCCAGGCAGAGGAGCTTCGGATCCGTTCCGAGCGCGCGGGCGATCTCGAGGCGACGCTGGGACCCGTAGGACAGATCCCGTGACCGCTTCTGCGCATGCTGCGCGATCCCGACGAAGTCGAGCAGGGCCATCGCCCGGTCCACCGACGACTTCTCCTCGCGCACGTGCCTCGGCAGCCGCAGCAGCGCTCCCGGCACCGAGGTGCGGTGCCGCGCGTCCAGCCCGACGACGACGTTCTCCAGCGCGGTCATCTCGCCGAAGAGGCGGATGTTCTGGAAGGTGCGCGCGAAGCCCAGACGTGTGATCTGGTGCTGCTTGCGCCCCTTGACCGACTGCCCTTCCAGCAGCACGTCGCCGCTGGTGGGCTTGTAGACGCCGGTCATCGCATTGAAGCACGTCGTCTTGCCGGCGCCGTTCGGTCCGATCAGGCCGAGGATCTCGCCTCGCTTGATGTCGAAGGACACGTCGTCCAGGGCGGTGAGACCGCCGAAGCGGATGGTGAGGTTCTTCACCTCGACCAGCTTCTCGCCGACCTCGACCTCGATCTCGCGCTCGGACTCCGCACCCTCGACGAGCGGCGGGTCCTCTCCCGGCACGATGTCGGGCTGTGCACCCTCGGGCACCTCGACGGATGCCGCGTCGTCCGTGACGATCTCCTCTCCAGGCGCGTCGGCCGGAACCCGGTTCTCGCTCGCATCGGTCATGACGCACCTCCCTCGGTGCTCGGCGTCGACGTTCGCGGCGGCTCCGCCCGGGGCGGTTTCGGCGGCGCCACCCAGTCGAGCGCCTTGCGCGAGTACGCCATGAGGCGCATCTTCGCGGGGATGAGGCCCTGCGAACGGTAGATCATCAGGATCACCAGGGCGACGCCGAAGATGAGGTACTTGTACTCGGCGATCGCGGTGAAGCGCAGCGGGATGTACGCGACGATCGCGCCGCCCAGGATCGCACCGACCTTGTTGCCCGTGCCGCCGAGGACGACCGCGGCGAGGAACAGGATCGAGGTCTGCACGTCGAACTTCTGGTTGTTCACGAAGCCGATCTGGCCGGCCATCAGCGCGCCGGAGAGGCCGCCGACGCTCGCGCCGATCGCGAACGCCCACACCTTGTACTTGAAGGTGGGCACGCCCATCGTCTCCGCGGCATCCTCGTCCTCGCGGATCGCGATGAACGCACGGCCGACGCGCGAGCGCTCCAGGTTGCCCACCAGGAGCAGCACGATGATCAGGATGGTGATGGTCAGCCAGTACCAGGGCATGCCGTTCGAGTTGGAGAAGATCGGCACCCCGGAGGCGGTCTCCCCCGGCGGGCGGCCGATGTTCTGGAAGCCGACCTGCCCCTTCATCGCCGGGATGATCGTCGCGAGGATCCGCACGATCTCACCGAAGCCGAGAGTCACGATCGCGAGGTAGTCGCCGCGCAGCCGGAGCGTGGGAACGCCCAGCACGACGCCGAAGATCATCGCGACGATCATGGCCGCCGGCAGGGTCCACAGGTAGGGGATCTTCAGGTACGGCGAGTCGGGGCTGGTGAACATCGCGGCGGTGTACTGGCCGACGGCGAAGAACGCCACGTAGCCGAGGTCCAGCAGCCCCGCGTAGCCGACGACGACGTTCAGCCCGACCGCGACGAGCGCGTAGACCGCCATCGAGAACAGTGCGATCGACCAGTTGTTGCCCGGCGAGGTGCTGAGCGGGAAGAAGTCCAGGAAGGGCAGCGCGTACGCGATCGCGACCACGGGCAGCATCCACGCCCACTGCATGGGACGCGACATCTCGTTCCAGCGCTCGCGGAGCCCGCGGAACGGACCGCGACGCACCGTCGCGATCGACTCGGTCTCGATCACCTCGCGGGCTGCCTCGGCCGTGGGCAGCGGGCGGGGACCATCGGATGAGGTGCTCATGCCTTGCTCCTTCCGAGCGTGGTGCCCAGGATGCCGGTCGGGCGGACCAGCAGCACGAGCACGAGGATGACGAAGGCCACGACGTCGGCCCACTGGGCGTCCCCGAGGAGGATCTGCCCGTAGTTGCCCACGATGCCCAGCAGGATGCCGCCGAGCAGCGCGCCGCGGACGTTGCCGATGCCGCCGAGGACCGCGGCCGCGAACGCCTTGACGCCGAGGATGAACCCTCCGTTGTAGATGACGCCCGAAGGCACCAGCATCACGTAGAACAGGGCGGCGGCTCCGGCGAGGAGGCCGCCGATGATGAACGTGATCACGATGGTGCGCTCCTTGGAGACGCCCATCAGGGTCGCGGTGTCCGGATCCTGCGCGACGGCGCGGATTCCGCGTCCGGTGCGGCTGCGGCGGATGAACATGTCCGTTCCGACCATGAGCAGGATGGCGGCGACCACGATGATGATCTGCTGGTTCGTGATGATCGTGCCGAAGACGTCGAAGACCGGCTCCGGGATGAACATCGTCACCGCGGGTTGCGCGTTCGCCCCGCCGATGAACGGCAGGAAGATGAGGTACTGGATCGCGAACGAGACGCCGATGGCGGTGATGAGGAACGCGAGCCTCGGGGCATTGCGTTTGCGCAGCGGTCTGTACGCCACGCGTTCCACGAGGAAGGCGGTGACCGCCGAGGCGAGCATGCCGACCACGAGCGCCAGCAGCAGATCCATGATGATCTCGAGCGGGCCGATCGTCGGGGCGCTCGGGCCGAAGCCGAGCGTGGTCAGGGTCACGACCACGCCGTACGCGCCCACGATGAAGACCTCGGAGTGGGCGAAGTTGATGAGGCTGAGCACGCCGTAGACGAGCGTGTAGCCGACAGCGATGAGGCCGTAGACGGCCCCGAAGGTCAGGCCGTCGAACGTCGCGCTCCAGAAGTTCTGGAAGAGGGCGTTGACGTCGAAGTTGATCCAGGAGTTGTCCGCGTGCACGACGGACAGGGCGAGGAGATCCAGCATTCGGGTTCGCTTCCACAAGGGGGCCGGCGCATCGTCGCGCCGGGAAGGAGCAGGGAAGAGAGCCCCGCGACGCGGTTCGCGCGTCGCGGGGCTCGTGGATCACTTGCCGATCTGGCCGACGTACACGATCTTTCCGTTGTCGACCTTGTAGCCGTAGACCGCCGGGGCCTGCAGCTCACCGGTCGCATCCCACTTGTAGTGCTTGCTCAGTCCGTCCTTGTCGTAGTTCTTCACCCAGTCCTTGAGGTCGGCGCGGGTCTGCTTGCCCGCGTCGATGCCGGCCAGCAGCACCGTGGTCGCGTCGTAGCCCTCGATCGAGTAGGTGCCGGGAGCCGCGTTGGACGCCGCCTGGTACTGCTTCGCGAAGTCGGTCAGCAGCTCGCCCGGGATGCACGGGCAGGTGAAGTACGCGTTCTTCGACGCGTCACCGGCGAGCTTGATGAACTGGTCGTCCTTCACACCGTCGGGGCCGACGAACGCGCCCTTGTAGCCCTTGGAGACGAGCTGCTGGTCGAACGGCGCGCCCTCGGCGTAGTAGCCGGCGTAGTAGACGGCGTCGGGCTTCGCGTTCATGATCTTCGAGATCGTGGCCGAGAAGTCCTTCTGGCCTGTGGTCACCTTGTCCGTGCCCACCAGTGCCGAGCCGAGCGCATCGCTGGTCGCGGTGCCGAGGCCGATGCCGTAGTCGGAGTCGTCCTGCACCAGGTAGACCTTCTTGGCCTTCAGCGTGTCGGTGACGAACTTCGCCGCCGCGGGACCCTGCTGCGAGTCGTTGCCGAGGGCGCGGAAGAAGGTGGTCCAGCCGTTCTTCGTCAGGCCGGGGTTGGTGGCCGACGGCGTCAGGTGCACGAGACCCTGCTGCTCGAAGATGTTGCCGGTCGCCTTGGACTCGCCCGAGAACGGCAGGCCGATGACGCCGACGATGTCGGCCTCGCCGACGGCCTGGGTCACCGGTCCGGTCGCCTTGTCCGGGGTTCCCTCGGTGTCGAACTTCTTGAACTGCACCTGGCAGTCGGGGTTCGCCTTGTTGTGCTGGTCGATGGCGAGCTGCACGCCGTTGAAGATGTTGATGCCGAGCTGGGCGTTCGCGCCGGTCTCCGCACCGATGTAGGCGATCGTGGTCGTCGCGGCGCACTTGCCCTTGCCGTCGCCCGCGGGAAGGACCGCGTCCTTCGGGGTGTCGACCGAGGTGACGGTCGGAACGTCGATCCCGCCTCCTCCGCTCGTGGAGCTCGGGCTGCCGGCCTTGTTGGCACAGCCTGCGAGCAGGAGCAGTGCCGCAACTGCTGCGACGCCCGCGGTGAGGGCCTTCTTTCGCATCATTGTGATTGCCTTCCGATTCGGGTCCACCGACCGCCCCTTTGCGAACGTCGATGTCATCAAGGTGTGGTGAGCGTACCTCGGTGTACGCGCTCCGCGCACGACATTAGTCCGACACCGTCCAGTTTTCGTCCGATAACGCGGAACGTCTGCCCGGATCGTTACACGCCGGACACGCGACCGTCACCTGCGTGCAACCCGGCCGCCTGTCACTCACCTCGTGGTCGCGGGCGGCGGTCCGTCGCGCATCAGCCGGGCGCGCCGGACCGCGCGAGGGCGCAGACGCACAGCCCTGCGCCCTCCCGCAACAGCGATACCCTGAGACCATCCCCCAACGGACACACGAGGAGATCACCGTGCCCACTGCCGCTGCCAACATCGGAGTCGTCGGACTCGCCGTCATGGGCTCGAACCTCGCCCGCAACCTCGCGAGCCGCGAGGGCAACACCGTGGCGATCTTCAACCGCAGCTACGAGAAGACGCAGGGCGTGCTGGACGCGCACCCCGAGGCGGGCTTCATCCCCGCCGCCACCTACCAGGAGTTCGCCGACGCGCTGCAGAAGCCGCGCACCGCGATCATCATGGTCAAGGCCGGTGCGGGCACGGATGCGGTGATCGATGAGCTCGTCAAGGTGTTCGAGCCCGGCGACATCATCGTGGACGGCGGCAACGCCTACTTCCCCGACACGATCCGCCGCGAGAAGGCGGTGCGCTCCACCGGGATCAACTTCGTCGGCGCGGGCATCTCCGGCGGCGAGGAGGGCGCGCTCACCGGACCGTCGATCATGCCGGGCGGATCCGACGAGTCCTGGGTGACGCTGGGGCCGATCCTGCGCTCCATCGCCGCGATCGCCGAGGGCGAGCCCTGCGTGACGCACGTGGGCCACGACGGCGCAGGACACTTCGTGAAGATGGTGCACAACGGCATCGAGTACGCCGACATGCAGCTCATCGCCGAGGCGTACGACCTGATCCGTCGCGGCACCGGCAAGACCCCGGCCGAGATCGCCGAGATCTTCGCCGAGTGGAACAAGGGCGAGCTGGAGTCGTACCTCATCGAGATCACCGCCGAGGTGCTCCGCCAGGTCGACGCCTCCACCGGCAAGCCCCTCGTCGACGTCATCCTCGACCAGGCCGGCGCCAAGGGCACCGGCGCCTGGACCGTGCAGACCGCGCTGTCGCTGGGCGTGCCGGTCTCCGGCATCGCCGAGGCCACGTTCGCACGCTCGCTGTCGTCGCACCCCGAGCAGCGCGCCGTCGCCGGAGCCCTGCCCGGCCCCGACGAGGAGTTCGTCGTGACGGATGAGGCCGCGTTCATCGAGGACGTCCGCCTCGCGCTGTACGCGTCGAAGATCGTCGCGTACTCGCAGGGCTTCGACGAGATCCGCGCGGGTGCGGCCGAGTACGGCTGGAACATCGACCTCGGCGCGATCAGCAAGATCTGGCGCGGCGGCTGCATCATCCGCGCGCAGTTCCTGAACCGGATCGCCGACGCCTACGCGGAGACCCCGGATCTGCCCGTCCTGATGACCGCTCCGTACTTCGCCGAGGCGTTCGCCCGGGCGCAGGCCGCCTGGCGCCGCGTCGTCGTCTCCGCCGCGCAGGCCGGCATCCCCTCGCCCGCGTTCTCCTCCTCGCTGTCGTACTACGACGGGATCCGCGCCGACCGCCTCCCCGCCGCGCTCGTGCAGGGCCAGCGCGACTTCTTCGGCGCGCACACCTACAAGCGCATCGACAAGCCCGGCACCTTCCACACCCAGTGGTCCGGCGACCGCACCGAGATCGAGGCCGTCGACACCCACTGACGCGATTCCACAGACGGGTCGTCCCCGTCAGCGCGCCCTCAGGGTCCGCTGGCGGGGACGACTCGCAGATGGCGGGCTTGCGCCGGGCTGGCGCGCCCTCAGGGGCGGGCCGTGGCGTGCCGGAAGGCCGCGGCGCGCACGGCGAGGGCCGCGAGGTCACCGCCGGGCGTCGCGGCATCGCCGAGGAGCGGCCCTCCGACGCCGACCGCGAACGCACCGGCCTCGAGGTACTCCCCCACCGTCCCGACGGACACTCCGCCCACCGGGATGATCCGCGCATCCGGCAGGGGCTCCCGGACGGCGCGGAGGAATCCGGCTCCGAGTCCCGAGGCCGGGAACAGCTTGACGGCGGCGGCGCCCAGGTCCAGACCGCGCTGGATCTCGGTGGGCGAGTAGACGCCGGGGAGCACGCCGATGCCCTCGCGGATCGCGTACGCGACCGACTCGCTCAGCGTCGGCGTGACCATGAACTGCGCACCGGCCGACAGCGCTCTGTCGACGTCCGCCGGGGTGAGAGCCGTTCCCGCGCCGATCATCGCGCCGGCGGGGGCGTCCTGGACGACCTGCGCGATCGCCTCCTCCGCTCCGTTCAGGGTGAGCGCGATCTCCAGCGTCAGCACCCCGGCATCGAGCAGCGCCATCGCGGCCGCGACCGTGGCATCGACCTCGCTGCCACGGAGAATCGCGATGAGCCTGCTCTCGCCGAGGCGCTCCTGCAGGCGGGCGTTGTCCACGATGCTCACGAGTCGCTCCTGCCGGCCGACGCGTCGCGGTGACCGCCCAGCGGGATCGCTCCACCCCACGGCAGCGCGGGCGCACCGCCGACCTCGACCCGCACGCCCAGGATCGCACCGTCCGCGGCGGCGGGACGCGGCAGTCCGATACTCGCTGTCGTGATCACCAGCAGGCCGTCGATGAGCGCGACCGCGGTCGGCCTCGTCGCGGGGAGCGGGATCGTCTCGTCGAGCGTCCCGTCAGGCGAGTAGCGGCGGACCTCGCCCGCATCCCAGACCGCGACCCAGAGCATCCCCTCGTCGTCGATCGCCATGCCGTCCGGGTTGCCTCCGCCGACGGCGCACACGGTGCGCCGGTGCGACAGCCGTCCATCCGGCGCCACGTCGAACGCCTCGATGCTGCGGTGCGGAAGAGTGTCGATGTAGTACATCGTGGATCCGGTGCGGTCGAAGGCGATGCCGTTGGACACCGTGACCCCGCTGAGGCGTTCGACTGCGACCCCGTACTCGTCGATGCTCCACAGGGCGCTGTGCGGATCCCGCGGCATCGACTGGCTTCCCACCCAGAAGCGCCCTGAGGGATCGCAGACCCCATCGTTCATGTAGTCGCCCGGTGCGGCGAGATCCGTGACGACGGGGGTGATGCCGCCCTCATCGGCCACGTGGACCACCCCGCGCTCCGCGGCGACGATCCACCCCGCCCCCGCCTCGACGAGGGGCGCCGGCGCGCCGATCTTCGCCCCGACGACGACCGACACACCGGGAACCAGTCGTCCGTCCTCGATCCGCCCCCGGTGAAACCGACCGGTCGCCATGTCGATCCAGCCGAGGCTGCCGTCACGGCCGTCCCAGCGCGGCGACTCCGCCTGCACGTATCTCTCGTCGGAGATGATCTCGACGGTTCGTGAGCGACCCGAGCGCGACATGCTTGCCCTCTTTCACTGGTAGGCGATAACCGTTATGTGGCAGACTATCTCACAATATGCATACCTCTTGCGCGAAATGCGATCCGATGATGAAGCGGGGAACCTGCCGATGACTTCCACCCTCCACGGCTTGATGCCGATCCTGGCGACGCCGTTCGATGAGACGGGCGCGCTCGATCGCGCCGGCCTTCGGCGACTGGTCGAGTTCGAGCTCGCCTCCGGCGTCGACGGCGTGGCCGTGTTCGGGATGGCGAGCGAGGGCTTCGCGCTGACGACGGAGGAACGACGCGCGATCCTCGACGATGTGACCTCGGTCGTCGGCGGACGCGTTCCCGTCGTGGCCGGCGTCAACGGCACCTCGACGGCGACGTCGATCGAACAGGCACAGCTCGCCGAAGAGGGCGGCGCCGATGCGCTCATGGTGCTTCCCCCGTTCATGGTGAAGCCGGCGGCGACCACGCTCGTCGACTTCTACGGCGAGGTCGCCGGATCCACCTCCCTCTCGGTCATGGTGCAGGACGCCCCCGGCGTCACGGGCGTCGCCATGACGCCGGCGCTCATCGCAGAGCTCGCCCGCCTCGAGGGCGTCGACTCCGTCAAGATCGAGGCGCCGCCGACCGCACCCAAGGTCGGGGCAGTCATCGACGCGCTCGGCGGGGCCGACTTCGCCGTGCTCGGAGGCCAGAACGCGCAGTTCTGCCTGGAGGAGTACGCGCGCGGCGCCATCGGCACGATGCCCGCCTGCGAATTCCCCGATCTGCTCGGCCCGGTGCTGGCCGATTTCGTCGCGGGGCGCGTCGAAGAGGCGCGCGCGGGCTTCCGTCGTATGCTCCCTCTCGTGCTGATCGGGCTGCAGGGCGGCATCGCGTGGGCGGTGCACAAGGAGGTGCTCGTGGCGCGCGGGATCATCGAGCACGCGACCGTCCGCTACCCGGCGGCCCGCCTCGACGCCGGCAGCCGTGCCGCGGTGCATCTCGTCCTCGAGGAGCTCGCCCTTCCTCCGCTGCCGGCCGCGGTGCGCGCGTGACCAGACGTGTGCTGCTGATCGGCGGCGGCTCCGACATCGGCATCGCGATCGCCCGCGCCTTCGCGGAGCGCGGCGACGCCGTGGTCGGCGTCGGGCTGGAACCGACCGTCGATCCGGCGTTCGCGAGCTATCTCGTCGCCGACTGCAGTCGGGCTGAGGGCGCCGAACAGGCCGTCTCGGATGCGACGGAGGCGCTCGGCGGCATCGACGTCGTCGTTCTTGCAGCTGCGCGCATGCCGATCGGCCGCGCCGAGGCGACGAGCGACGAGGACTGGCGCGGGGCACTCGGGGCGACCCTCGACTCGGCGTTCTTCGTCGCCCGAGCCGCCTTGCCGCTGCTCGCGCGCGGCTCGTCGATCGTGGCGGTCACCTCGGTCAATGCCACACTCGCAGCGCCCTCCCTGCCCGCGTATGCGGCGGCCAAGGCAGGTGTCGAGGCCCTCATGCGGCAGCTCGCGCTGGACTACGGCCCCCGCGGGATCCGTGTCAATGCGGTGCAGCCCGGGAGCATCTCCGCGATCGACACCGGTGAGACCGAGGGCTACCCGCTGGGCCGGATCGGGCGCCCGGAGGAGGTCGCCTCGGTCGTCGCGTTCCTCGCCTCGGAGGGCGCCTCCTTCATCACCGGTGCGACGATCCCGGTCGACGGGGGGCTCTCGATGGCCTCCCCCGCCGCGTGGCTGAAGCCGGTGTTGCGCGACCGCTGGCTCTGACCCCCTGACCGAACAGGAATGCCGCGCCGGAGATCCTCCGGCGCGGCATTCGTGTTCGAGACTCAGGAGTTGGCGTCGAGCAGCCCCTGCACCTCCTTCTTCAGGGCGTTGAGACCCGCCTGGACATCCACCTGACCGGCGAGGATGGTCGCGACGCCGCCGCCGATCGCCGCATCGATCTGCGCCGTCACGGCGACACGGTCCCAGGCAGCAGCCCGCGCGTGCTCCGACACCTGGGTGCGGAACGTCCCCTGGAACTTGTCCGCGGCGAGCGCGGGGATCTTGTCCGCGACGCTCTTCGCCGCCGGTGCCACGGCGGAGCGCTCGTAGAGGGCCGTCGCCGCCGCGACATCGGTCGCCGCGTAGGTGATGAACTCGCGGCTCGTCACCTCGCCCTCGCCGGCCGTCGCGAACAGGCCGCTGCCCCAGGCACGGTTGTACGACTTCTTGCCGTCGACCGTGGGGCGCGAGATCGCGCTGACGTTGTCAACGATGTTCTGCGCTGCGCCGTTCTTCTTGAGGAAGGTCGGCACGAGCGGGGCGTCGTCGTACAGAGCCGCCCGTCCGCTGGCGAAGAGGATGCGGGCGTCGCTGCGCGCGACGTTGGTCTGCGTGAGTCCCGCATCCATGAGGGACTTGTACCAGGTGATGGCCTTGACGCTCGCCGCGTCGCCGATGGTGCATTTCAGGTCGTCCGTGACGACCTCGCTTCCGAAGCCCCACATCCAGTGCACGGCGTCCTTCAGGTCGGGGTTCTTCGTGACGGCCGCGTACGGGATCAGCGCAGAGTCCTGCGCCTTGATCTTCTCGAGCGCCGTCGCGAACTGCTCGACGGTCATGCCGGATTTGATGCCGACGCTCTTGGCGATCTCGCCGTTCGTGGCGATGCCGATGCCCGATGCGGTGAGGGGCAGCACGAGCAGCTTGCCGTCCTTCGTGTAGGAGTCGAGGACGCCCTGGGGGATCCCGAGCCCCTTCGCCAGGTCCGTCAGATCGGCGAGCAGGTCCATCGGCGTGAGCACCTGCCATCCACCCGACTGGCCGACGCCGAGCAGTTTGCCGGAGCGACCCGTGAGCGCCAGCTGGGTGGCGGCCTGGTCGTACGGGTAGATCACCGGTGCGACGGTCACTCCCGCGTCTTTGGAGAATCCGTCGATGATCCCCTGCCAGGCGGGCTTGAGCGCCTCCTCTCCGAGCGAGTTGCCGTAGAAGTTGATGGTCTTGGCCTTGGTCGCGGCGTTGGCCGTGGCGCCGGGCGGCGTCGCGGCCGGCGTCGCGCAGCCGGCGAGCGCGAGGACGCCGAAGGCGGCCAGGGCGGTGCCGCCGCCGAGGAAGGCGCGACGACTCAACTGCGAGTTCGGGATGTTCATGGGCACAGCTCCTTCAGGGACAGTTCGGGAATCGAGGTGTATCGGGACAAGCCATTAGCCCTTCACCGCACCGGCGGCGAGGCCGGAGACGAAGTAGCGCTGGAGGACGACGAAGATGATGACGAGCGGGAGCGAGGTGATCAGCGAGGCCGCCATGAGCGCCGGCCAATCCGCTGTGCCCTCGTGGATGAACGCCTGGGTGAGCCCGGCCGGCAGCGTCTGCTTGTCGGGGCCGGCGAGGGTGAGCGCGAACAGGAGGTCGCTCCACCCGCGCATGAAGGCGAACATCGCCGCGGTGATGAGCCCCGGTACGACGAGCGGGAAGACGATCCGGAACACCGTGGCCGTCCGGGAGAGCCCGTCGACCTTCGCGGCCTCGAGGATGTCGTCCGGCAGGCCGTCCATGATCCCCTTGAGCAGGAAGACCGTGAGCGGCAGCGTGAACGTCGTGAACGAGATGATCAGGGCCGCGTAGGTGTAGAGCAGGCCCGCCGAGCTCAGCATCAGGTACAGCGAGATGAGCAGCAGCGCGCCGGGGATCAGCTGGCCGATGAGGAACATGAACATGATCGCGTTGCGTCCGCGATAGCGGAACTTCGAGAGCGAGTAGGCCATCAGCCCGCCGACGAGCACGGCGAGCAGTGCGGTTCCGCTCGACACGATCACGCTGTTGCCGAGGTTCTTCAGCAGGGCGTCGTTCTGGAAGAACCCGACGAAGTTCTCGATCGTCGGATCCACCGGGAAGAACGGGCGGTTCTGCGCGAACACGTCCTCCTTCTTCGTGAACGCCGTCGCCGTGAGCCAGTACACCGGCAGCAGGCCGAACAGGGCCAGCAGGATGAGCGCGAGACGCCCGGGGATGGACAGATGAGGGCGGATGATGCCCTCGCCGACGTCGCGATTGCGGCGCATCATTTCTCCAGTCGACGGTTGAGGAGCAGGTATCCGCTCGAGATGATCGCGAGCAGGACGAGCCACAGCGCGCCCATCGCGGAGGCCTTGCCGAGCTCATAGCTGCCGAACGCGAGGTGGTAGAGACTCACGGCGAGGGTCGTGGTCGAATTGCCCGGCCCGCCACCGGTCATGACGAAGATCGTGTCGAAGTTGCCGAAGTTGTAGATGAACTCGAGCACCGCGACGAGCGTGACCGGCCCGGCGATGTGCGGCAGCGAGATGTACCGGAAGCGCTGGGCACGGGTCGCGCCGTCGATCGTCGCCGCCTCGATCTGCTCGCTGGGCAGCGTCTGGAGCACGGCGAGCGCCACGACCATGATCCAGGGGAAGGAGTGCCAGGTCTTGGCGATGACGACCGCGGCCATCGCTCCCACCGGGTTCCCGAGCATGCTGATCGGCGGCTGACCGAGGATCTCCAGGACGTGGTTCACGACGCCGTAGCTGTCGTTGAAGATCCATGCCCAGAGGAAGGACACGACGACGCCCGGCAGCAGCCAGGGCAGCATCAACGCGCCGCGCAGGATCGTACGGCCGCGCATCCGGGCGTTCAGCAGCATCGCCAGCGCGACGCCGAGGACCAGCGGGAAGACCGTGGACAGCGAAGCGAAGACGAGCGTGGTGCCGAGCCTCGCCACGAACTCGTCCCAGATCAGTCCGTAGTTGTCGAGGCCGACGAACGTGCGCTCAGGGCGCAGCAGGGACTGGTTGTAGAGGCTGGTGCCGATGCTCGAGACGAGCGGGAAGATCGCGATCACGAGGAACAGCAGGACCGCGGGGAGTGCGATCATGAAACCGAAGGTGCGGTCCTTCGCGCCCAGCGTGGAACGGCGTCCCGAGCGCGGAGCGGGGACCTGCTCGCGGATCTCTGGCCGCTCGAGGGTGGCTTGTGGCATGGCATTCACTTTCCGGGTGGGGAAGGCCCGTGGGCCCCTGCACGCCGTCGTCGCAGTCGTCGGCGATGACGTGCAGTCAGTCAACCACATTGCGGATGCGAAATCCACAAAATGCATAACGCACCCACATTTGCCTTGCCTGGCGCCAATACTCTCATTAGGATGACTGGCGACGGCTTCGCAGATGCGGCGGCCGCAGGAGGAGGAGTCGCAATGGCATCGGAATCGGTGGGTGGCACGCAGACCGTGGAGCGGGCGATGTCCCTGCTCGCCTGCTTCACCGAGGAGTCGGGTGAACTCCGGGTCTCCGAGCTCTGCACGCTGACCGGGCTCGGACAGTCCACCGTCTCCCGCATGATGTCGGCGCTCGACCGGATGAAGTTCGTCGTCCAGGACAGCCGGACGGGCCTCTACCGGCTCGGGCCGGCGGCCGTCGCCCTCGGCACGATCGCGCTCAACGGCTCGCCGATCTTCCGCGCATCGCGGCAGATCGCGCAGAACCTCGCCCGTCGCATCGAGATCGGTGTGAACGTCGCCGAGCTCAGTGGCTTCACCTTCACCTATCTCTGCAACTTCGAGGGCGCGCTCGCGCCCAAGTCGTTCGCCATGGCAGGGCGCACCGGACCGCTGCACGCCACCGGCCTCGGCAAGGCCCTGCTCACCGGCATGACCTCCGAGAAGGTCGACGAATACTTCGAGCACTCCCCCCAGCGCTTCACCCCGCACACGATCGTCGATCGCGACGCCATGCAGGTCGCGCTCGACGAGAGCCGCAGCCGCGGATACGCGACCGAGATCGAGGAGCTCGCCTTCGGACGCGCGTGCATCGCGGCGCCGATCCACAACAGGGCGGGCGAGATCGTCGCCGCGCTCTCGGCGAGCGGCCCCCTCTCCGTGCTCGACCTGCACGCCCCCCACCAGGAGCTCGCCCTGCAGCTCATCGAGGCGGCGGACGAGGTCTCGGTGGCCCTCGGTTACAGCCCCTCCCGCTCGGCGAGCGCCTTCGCAGCGCTCTGACCCCGCTGCCGCGTTCCGATCGCGGCGCCCTGAAGCTCATCGCCGCGGCAGACGCCGTCGGCCTCCTCCGCCACGACTGTCTTCGGAGACCCTTGTGAAGATCACCCGCGTCCAGACGTTCCCCCTCTTCCTGTCGCGAGAGGATGCCGACGACTCCTATGCCGGCGACACGGGCGTGGCTCATCGCGGCTACGTCATCCGACCGCCGTGGCGGAGCCTGTACTCCCCCGGCTACGAGACGCTTCTCGTCAAGATCGAGACGGACGAGGGGCTGGTCGGCTGGGGCGAGGCCCTGGCCCCCGTCGCCCCCGAGGTCGTCGCGGCCGTGGTCGATCACCTGCTCGCCCCGCTCATCCTCGGAGAGGACCCGAGATCCGTGCGGACGCTCTGGCACCGGATGACCGAGTCGATGCGCGAGCGCGGGCACCTCACCGGGCACCAGGCGGACGCCATGGCGGCGGTCGACATCGCGCTCTGGGACCTCTGGGGACACGCGACGGGCCTGTCCGTCTCCGAGCTCGCGGGTGGCCGTTTCGCGGAGATCCTGCCGACGTATGTCTCCGGGATACGCGGGAATGACGATGCGGAGCGGGTCAACAAGGCGACGGTCTTCGTGGAGGCGGGCGTGCGGCGGATCAAGCTGCATCTCGGCACCGACATCCGCACCGACCTCGCCACCTATGACGCGATCCGCGCCGTGCATCCGGAGCTCGAGCTCGCGCTGGACGCGCACTGGACCTACCGGCTCGGCGAGGCGAAGGCCCTGGGGCGCGAGCTCGATGACCGCAGGGCCTGGTTCTTCGAGGCGCCCCTGGCGCCGGAGGACGTCGAGGGCCACCGCGATCTGGCCGCGTCACTGGCCACGCCGATCGCGATCGGCGAGGCGATGCGGAGCCGCTTCGAGTTCACCGACTGGCTCGCCCGCCGGGCTGTCGGTCTGACGCAACCCGACATCGGCCGCACGGGCATCACCGAGGGACTCGCCATCGCCGCGGTCGCCGACGCGTTCCACGCGCAGGTCGCACCCCACCATTCCGCCGCCTTCGGCATCGCCATGGCCGCGGGAGTGCACGTCGCGGCGAGCGCCACCTCGCTGCTCGCCTTCGAGTACCAGCCGTTCACGCTGCCCGTGGCCAACCTCATCCTGAGCACCCCGCTCGAGGTGCGACCCGACGGAGGATTCATCGTCCCCACCGGCCCCGGACTCGGCGTCACGGTGGACGAAGCGGCCGTCGCGCAGTTCGTCCGGCGCTGATCGCACAGCGCCCGCAAGAGGGGGTGGACCGGAGCCGTGCTCCGGTCCACCCCCTCTTCGTCAGTCGCCGACCCGCACGAACTGCGCGGCGCTCACCCGGTGGATGCTCGTGTTGCGGACCTCGAGCCGCACGACGCCGGGAGCGCTCGCGTCGCACCGGAATGTGCCCAGCGCCCGCCAGGCAGCCGCCCCCTGGGTCTGGTCCACGATCACCTCACTGCTGCCGCCCTGGTGCTCGACGACGTAGGCCGCGGACGTGGTGGTCGTCGGATTCGTCGGGTACCAGACCGAGACGCGGTAGAGACCCGGCTGAGGAAGGTCCGCCTTCCAGGTCACCGTGCTGCCGACGGAGCCGGAGTCGCTGTACCGCGTGCGCGTCCCGTTCCAGCCGGAGAGACCGCTCGGATACCACTGCCCGGTCTCGAGGTATCCGGGCCAGGGAGACTGCGTGTGCACGATCACGCCTTCGTCGGCCATTCGCACCAGGACGCCGCGGCGCAGGCTCTGATCCAGCCTCGCCTCGAACCGGGTGCTCGATCCCGGAGCGATGCCCGCCCCTGCCGTCACGGTCCAGGTGTGCGTCAGGTCCGAGCGCGGCGGCACCACGACGGCCGCGTCCCGCTGATCGATGGTCCAGCCGGTCGCACCGTAGAGGGCGAGCGTGCCCTGGAGCGGGGTGACGCCGGTGTTGATGACCAGAGCGGTCAGCTTCACCGTGGCCCCGGGACCAGCGGCAACGTCGGTGTCGGTCGCGAGGGAGACGAGGCGACGGCGATCGATCACCTCGATCGACGCGGGCCTCAACGTGACGGGCGTCGCCCCCGGCGCCGACAGGGATCCGGCGACCTGGACCTCTCCGAGCGGGGCGGACGCCCCGATCACGACGGCGGCCTCCACCCGGACCGTCGCGTGCGCCGGAGCCGTGATCGTCGGCACCGTGCCGTCCGGCTGCCACCCGCCCGGCAGGGTCAGCGCGACGCTGCCGGCGATCGGCTGCGCCGTCCCGTTGCGCACCTCGATGATCAGCGGGACCCTGTCGCCGGCCGTGCCCGTGGCCTGGGCCACCACGTCGCCGGAGACGCCGGCTCCGGAGCCTGCGCCGCCGAGCCGAGCCGGCAGGCGCAGCGTGACCTCGTCGGTGGTGGATCCGCCGGCCGAGACCGTATAGGCGAACGCCTTCGAGGGATCGTCCACGGGGATCGTCCACTCGTAGGGATACTCCTTGGCGGGAGCCTGCTGGGAGGCCTGCCCGCCGATCCGGTAGGAGAGCGTCGCCTGCTGCTCCGTGTCGATCTGCACGTACGCGTCGTACCCCTGCCCGCCGGGCCGCACCAGGAGCATGCCGCGGACGAGTCCATAATCTGTCGCCGGATCGGCGTCGACCTCGCGGAAGCTGTCCGGACCGTGGTCGACGATGTCGTCGAACGGCAGCTCCGGCCGCGCCACCGCCACGTCCCGGACGACCAGGGCGAGCAGTCCGTGCCCTGGCACGGTGACCGCGACCCGGCCGTCGACCGCGGCCTGGGAGGAGCGGGTGCCGTCCGCCGCGACCACTTCGACCCCGGGCGCGGCGGTGCGCGGCAGTCCCGTCAGCTCACCGGCGAGGTCGACGACGACCTGCTGGGCATCGGACGCGGAGTTCGTCAGGCTGATGTAGAGCGCGCCGTTGCCGACGCCGGCGATCCAGTTGATCAGCGGGTTGTCCAGCGCGATCAAGCCCGCCGGGAAGTAGGGCCACACCCCGGTCTCGCCGAAGAACGAGCCGGGCGCATGACCGTACGCGAAGAACTTGAAGTAGGCGAAATCCGCCTCGAACACGTGCGGGAATTCGATGCTTCCGGAGCTGCGGTAGAAGCTCTCGCTGATCAGATAGTCCATGGCCAGGCCGAGCTGCGCCGGGGCGTGGTGGAAGTAGTACCCGGTGATCCCGACGGGGCCGCTCGTGGCGAAGTCCGGTTTCATCTGCGCGACCTGGAACTGCCGGCCGTAGTAGCCGGGATACGTCGTGAACCTGCCGATCACCATGTTGTGCGCGACGTCGGCGAGCAGCGCGTCGCCGGTGTGGTGGGCGAGCCGCAGCAGCGCTCCGGCCCAGCACGGGTTGAACACATACCCGCCGCCGGGATCGGTCACGGCGCTCACCCCGAGCTTGAACGAGGAGAGCGCTTCGAAGGTGAGACCGGAGGGCGAGACATACCAGGCCGGGACGGTCTCGGTCGCGACGCCCGTGACGGGGTACGGCGGCAGCGATGAGCGGGACTCCCAGTCGTACTGCTGCGTGATCACGTGGTCCACGGGGACCGTGACCGTCTGATCCGGAACGGGTCGCACGGCGGTCTGGGTGATGAACCGCTGCACCTCGCGGTGCGCTCCCTCCAGGAAGACGGCCTCACCCGTGACCTCGAACAGTTCGAGCAGGTCGACCCAGTACTTGGAGAAGCTGTAGGCGAAGCCGCCGGGCGGCTGGCCGTTGCCGCGGTAGGGCGTGAGGATCTGCTCCTGTACGTAGCGGTGGCCGATCAGACTCGCCTCCGCCAGGTACGCCGGATCTCCGGTGGCCCGGTAGGTCGCGAGCGGAACGGCGAAGGGGGCGCGGCTCTGCCCGACGACGCCGGACTTCGTGGCCTGCACCGCGAGCCGCTGGATCCCGGCGTTGCGCCCATGGGTGAGCTGGTAGAGGGCCGTCAGGTTCACCGCGTCGGTGGGGATGCGGCCGAGCCGGTACTGCGTCTTGTCGTTGTAGACCGGGCTGCCGATCATGGGCGTGTGCCCGATCCCCTTGCGCGACAGCTGGTACTCGATCAGCGGGCGGGCTCGCCGGTCGTACAGGGTGCCGCCGGTCTTGCCGGTGAGATAGTGCGCGGAGAGCACCACCCCGCTCGCGGCCGTGCGGACGGCATCCTCGTTCTCCACATCGACGAAGCCCTTGGCGCGGTTCCACCAGCCGGAGAAGGACGGGATGTAGTCCACCGAGTCGTCCCCGGCGGGCTCGACGGCGATCAGCTCGGCCATCGCGTGCACCGCGTCGGTCAGCGATCGCTCGTAGACGTTGCGCCGATACGCCGTCAGCCCGTATTCGCCGCGGCACAGCTGGGAGTACGCGGCGTACAGGGTGTCCGCCTGCGCGGCCACCCCGAACGCGAAACCGCGCTCCTCCCCCACAGCCATCGCGGTGCGCAGGCCCGGCTGCGGCGAGTACATGCACGGGACCAGGTCGAGGCTGTCATTGCGCAGGCTCATGCCGTACGGCTGGCGGTCCGACATGAGCTGCCGCTCGTGCACGAACTCCGCGACCTCGGAAGGCAGGTAGATACCGGACGTGACGGGGACGCCGCTCACGGCGTACTGGGTGAGCGCCATCGGGGCGAAGAGCTCCCAGGCTCCGAGCGGGGCGGACCCGTCGAGGACGGAGAGCGCGTGCTGGTACGACCCGCAGAGCACTTCGTCGAGATCGTCGAGCGATCGGGCATCCTGACTCTGATAGCCGACGATGTAGTCCCCGGCATTCTTCGCCGTCAGCACATGGTGGGCCTCCGGGTTGTCGCCCTCGAGACGCCAGCGCACCACGAACTCGACGTCGTCGGTGCTGGTACGCAGCTCGATCGCCTGCGGGCCGAGGACCTGGAACGAGGTGAAGCCGAGCCAGCTCGGCGCCAGCGGCCCGTAGAGCTCCGGCGCGCTGCCGGAGGGCAGCGAGCCCTTCAGCACCACCCATTGCTCGTCGAAGCGGTGCGCCGCGTCCGTCACGGCGAGCCATCCGCCGTCATGCGCGACCTCGAGATCGCGCACGATCGTCGCCCCTCCGTCCCACGTGGCCTGGAAGAACGTCATCCGGTGGTTCGTGCCGACCAGCTGCGCGACCTGCGTCATCGCCAGGTTCGGCTTGTCCAGCCGGCGCAGCGCATCCGCGTAGGCGCCGGTCGCGGTGGGGAGCTCGGTGGCCGCGGCCGAGCCTCCGGCGGTCTGTGCGCCGAGGACCGGCGGGAGCACGCCCGCGATCACCAGCATGCGCAGCACGGATCGCCGGCTCCACTGCAGGGAGCCCTCGTCATCTCTCGCATTCTTCCTTGCAATCATGATGCATATATTGCAATCCGTATGCGATGATGTCAATGGATCCTCCTGCAGGCGGCCGAACGCTGTCTGCGCGGCAGGATCGAGGAGGCGCGGAACCGGTGAGGAGTCAGTCGTTGTCCAACGGAACACCCGAAGAACTGACCGAGTACTCGCTCGGAGCACTGCTCGTACCCCCGCCGCATCTCCCCGAGCCGGACGACTTCGACCGGTTCTGGCAGTCGACCTTCGAGGAGTTCGGCACCGGCTCGGTCGCGTGGCGGACCGTTCGTGATCTGCAGGCCACGCCGACCCATCGTCTGACGGAGATCCGCTTCGACTCCTCCGCGGACGAGCAGGCCGCCGCGTTCGTCATGGTGCCGCACACGATGACCGCCATCCGGCGCGGGCTCGTGATCGGGCACGGCTATGGCGGACGCACAGGTCCCGATGCCGAGCGCGTGCCCGCGGACACGGTCGCGGTCTTCCCCTGCGCACCGGGAACCGGCCCGGATGCGCCGAGCCGCTTCCCGGCGCTCCCCGCGGAGCACGTGCTGGCAGGCATCGCCCACAGGGACAGCTACTCGCTCCGTTTCGCCGCCGCGGACATCTGGCGTGCGGCGACGGTGCTGCTGGACATCGCCGCGGACGCCGCGGACGCCCTCGATTTCAGCGGCAGCAGCTTCGGCGGCGGGATCGGTGCGATGGCGCTCCCCTGGGACGCGCGCTTCCGCCGTGCGGCGCTGGACGTGCCCAGCTTCGGAGCGCACGCGATCAGGCTCACCCGGCACTGCACCGGGAGTGGAGAGGCCGTCCGGACGCATCTGCGCACGCACCCCGAGGCACGTTCCACGCTCGACTACCACGACGCGGCGACCGCGGCACGACGCCTTCGCATACCGGTGCACGTCGGCGCCGCGGTGCTCGACCCCGCAGTCGATCCGCGCGGACAGTTCGCGGTCTACCACGCGCTCGCCGGACCGCGGCGGCTGTCGGTGCGGGCCAACGGTCACATCGACGGCCCGGAGGGCCGGCTCGCGGACGCCCTGGCCCTGCAGGCGGCGATCGACTTCCTGGCACTGCCCGCCGACCGACTGCGGGACGGGGTGAACGCCGCGCCTGCCTGAGCCCCGTGATGCGCAGCTCGCTCCCACCGACGCGTCGTCCTCGTCAGCGTGCCCTCCGGGACGCGCTGACGAGGACGACTCGCAGAGGGAAGGTCACACCTCGGTCAGGCGACCGTTCTTGAGGCGCAGGCGGCGGTGCGCGCGTTTGGCGACCGCCGAGTCGTGCGTGACCACGATGAGGGTCAGCCCGTCCGCGCAGAGCGACTCGAGCAGCACGAGGATCTCATCGCGCATCTCCTCGTCGAGGTTCCCGGTCGGCTCGTCGGCGAGCAGCACACGCGGCTTCTTCACGATCGCGCGGGCGATCGCGACGCGCTGCTGCTGACCTCCGCTGAGCTCGCCGGGCAGGTGATCGCCACGGTCTGCCAGGCCGACGTGGGCAAGCGCCTCGTCCACGCGGGTGCGCCGCTCCTCGGCCGGGATCTTGAGCGGCACGAGCGCCATCGCCACGTTCTGGATCGCCGTGAGCGTGGGGATGAGGTTGAAGCCCTGGAACACGAACCCGATCTCTTCGCCGCGCAGCCGGCCGAGCTCCCGGTTCGAGGCGGTGGACAGCTCGGTGCCACCCAGCACGAGCGACCCGCCGGAGGGGCGATCCAGTGCGCCGAGCAGTTGCAGCAGGGTGGACTTCCCCCCGCCCGTGGGGCCCTGAATGGTGACGAACTCCCCTGCCCGGATCTCGGCAGTCGCGCCGGCCAGCGCCGTGACCTTCCGGCCCTTCGTCTGGTAAGTGCGCGTGACGTCGGTCAGCCGGTACAGCGCCGGCGGCTCGGTCTCGATGATGCTCATGTTGTCGTCTCTCCTGGTAGGGGTGCGGGGTCAGGCTGCGGAACGCAGTGCTTCGGCGGGGCTCAAGCGGGCCGCCCGCCATCCGCCGATGGCACCGGCGACGAGGCCGCCGAGGATCGCGAGGCCCACGGCCGCGACGAGGATCGTCACGCTGAGCGGAGCGTGCAGCACGACCGCCTGCGCGGACTCGCCGAGGCCGCGAAAGGCTCCCCCGCCTCCCCCGCCCTGGAACGCGCCGCCCGCAGCTCCGGCGCCGGCTTGTCCGCCTCCCGCACCGCCGCCGCGCGCGAACCCGGAGGCCGATGCACCCGAGATCGTGGGCTGGACGAGATTCACGACGAGGATCCCGACGAGACCGAGCGCGAGTCCCGCCGCGCCCCCGATGAGCCCCTGCACGAGCGACTCGCCGGCCACCTGGCGGACGATCCGCCCGTTGGACCAGCCGATGGCCTTGAGCGTGCCGAACTCGCGGGTGCGCCGGGCGACGCCGGACAGCGTGAACAGCACGGCGAGGAGTACGGCGACCGCGAGCACGATGATGGAGAGCCACGTGCCGAGGCCCTCGATCATGCCGGCGGCGCTCGCGAGGGATCCGGAGACGGTGGAGGCGAGATCCGCCTGCGAGCTCACGGTCGCGGTCGGAAGCGCCTTGGCGAGCGCGGTCTGCACGGACGCGATGTCGGAAGCGGAGGCCGCCTTCACGTAGACCGTCGACACCACGTCACCCGTGCCCGCGATCTTCTGGGCGGTGTCGAGCGGCAGGTACACGTTCGCCGCGGTGTCGGCGGAGTCTGACGACGAGGCCACAATCCCGACGATCTTCACCGTGGACCCGCCCACGTCGATCGTGCCACCCACGCTCAGGCTCTTCGAGGTGGCGTACGTGCCGTCCACCACGGCGACCAGCTGGCCCGCATCGGCGGCGGCGAGCGCGCGCCCCGACGAGACCTTCACCGATGAGAGCGGGCCCACGCTCGTCCCCGCAGAGGGGTCGACGCCCAGCACCGAGAACGAGTTGAGCCCGAAGTTGCCGCCGCCGAATCGCGGGCGCTCGCCCGTTCCCTGTCCTTCGCCCGCACCGGACTGGCCGGTGCCGGACTGGCCGGTGCCGCCCTGCTGCGTCCCCTGCTGGGCGATCTGCCCGTCGAACGTGATGTTGGTCAGGCTGAGCGCGCCCGTCGCGGCAGCGACGCTCGCCGTGCCCGAGATGGTCTTCACGCCCGCCGCATCGATCGTCCCGCGGGCCGGGGAGGCGCGCAGCACGGACGTCTTCAGGGTCGTGCTGCCATCGCTGCCGGCGGCCCCGCCGCCGGCCCCGAAGTCGAAGCGCTGCCCGGTGTCGCTGCCGCGCTGAGCCGGTGCGCCGGTCACAGTGAGGTCGGTGCCCACGCCGTACACGCGGGCGAGCGCCTGCGTCTGCGCGTCGCGCACTCCCGCCGCCAGCGCGTTGACGACGATCACCAGGGCGATCGCTATCGCGAGGCCCACGGCGACGATCACCGTCTGCTTCTTCCGCCCGGCCAGTTCCCGGCGCAGATACGTCCCGTACATGCTTCTCCTTCGGTCACGCTCGTGCTGGTGACGCTAGGAGCCGGGTCTGGGGCGCGATGATGGTGCGGCTATGCGCGCGCTAAGCACGCTGGACGCCCGGGGCGGCGCGACTCGGCCGTCGCTGCCGGGTCACCGCTCGACCCGACGGCGGCGCATTCAAAAGCTCATAGACCGTTCATAGGAAATTGAGGAGAATAGATCCCATGAACGATCACGCCACTGAGCTGCGCCGCCCCGATGGCTCTCCCCTGCGGATCCTCGCGGTCGACGACGAGCCGATGCTCACCGACCTCCTCGCCATGGCCCTGCGGATGGAGGGTTGGGAGGTGCGCACCGCCGGATCAGGACTCGAAGCGCTCCAGGTCGCCCGCGACTTCGGGCCCGACGCGCTGGTCCTCGACGTCATGATGCCCGATCTGGACGGGCTCGGCGTCCTCAAGCGCCTGCGCGAGCAGGGCAACATGGTGCCCGTCGTGTTCCTCACCGCCAAGGACGCGGTGAGCGACCGGATCGCGGGCCTCACCGCCGGCGGCGACGACTACGTCACCAAGCCGTTCAGCCTCGAGGAGGTCGTCGCACGGCTGCGCGCCGTGATCCGCCGATCCGGCGGCGCCACCACGGACGCGAGCGACTCGATCCTGCAGGTCGGCGACCTCACCCTCAACGAGGACAGCCATGAGGTGGTCCGCGCCGGCGACGAGATCGAGCTGACCGCCACCGAGTTCGAGCTGCTGCGCTTCCTGATGCGCAACGAGCGCCGTGTGCTCTCCAAGGCCCAGATCCTCGATCGCGTGTGGAGCTACGACTTCGGCGGTCGCTCCAGCGTCGTCGAGCTGTACATCTCCTACCTGCGCAAGAAGCTGGACGCGGGGCGCGAGGTGGCGCTGATCCACACCGTGCGCGGGGTCGGCTACATGATCAAGGCACCGCAGCAGTAAGACGACCGCACCGAGCACGAAGAAGGCAAGCCCACGATGAATCCGTTCCGCACCCGCCCCAGGGGACCGCTGTCCCTGCAGACGCGGCTGATGGCGGCGGTCACCGGATTCGTCTCGCTCATCCTCGTCGTGATCGCGATCGCGACGAGCGTGGTGCTCGGCAACGTGCTCAACGGGCGGCTGCAGGACGAACTGGCCGCGACCGCGAAGGGCGTCGGCGGCATCGCCCGGCAGTCGGCCGTGATCGGCCATTTCGTGCCGAACGCGTCCGACCTCGTGGTCGGGCCGACCGGCGTCCCCAACGGCACGCTCGTGATCGTGGTCTCGCAGACCGGGGCCGCGACCGGCACCGTGGTCACGTCCGATCGGGTCGCGCAGGACCTCACCGCCCTGCAGATCCATCAGGTCGTCACCGCGCTCTCAGAGGGACGGTACGCGGAGGATCTCTCGCAGCTCGGCGACTATCAGTTCGTGCATCAGCCCGTGCCGCCGACGGGTCCTACCCAGTTCGAGGTGATCACGGGCCTTCCCCGTGCCTCCACGGAGGCGCAGATCACGACGCTGTTCTCCATGATCGCGCTCACCACGATCGGCGGGCTGATCCTGCTCGCGCTGTCCACGGCGATCACGATCCGGGTCGCCCTGCGTCCGCTCCGCGAGGTCGCGGCGACCGCGAACAGGGTCGCCAACCAGCCACTGGACCGTGGAGACGTGTCGATCACGGAACGCGTGCCGGCCGCCGAGGCCGATCCGCGCACCGAGACCGGACTCGTCGGATCCGCGCTGAACACGCTGCTCGACCACGTCGACGCCTCGCTCGCGGTGCGGCAGCGCAACGAGGAGCGGATGCGGCAGTTCGTCGCCGACGCGAGCCATGAGCTCCGCACGCCGCTGTCCTCGATCCGCGGATACTCGGAGCTGTCGCTGCGCGCGCTGTCGAAGTCGGATGCCCCGGAGGATGCGGCCACGGCCTCCGCGCACACCGCCCTGGAGCGCATCCAGGCGCAGTCGCTGCGGATGACCAGCCTCGTCGAGGACCTGCTGCTGCTGGCACGCCTCGAGGAGGGCAGGGAGCTCTCGCTCTCCACCGTCGACCTGTCCCGGCTCGCGATCGAGGGCGTCGAGGATGCCCGCCCCACCGCGCCGGACCACGACTGGGCGATCGACGTGCCCGAGGAGCCCGTCGAGCTCATCGGCGACACCGGACGGCTGCAGCAGGTCGTCACGAACCTCCTCGCGAACGCGCGTACGCACACCCCCGCCGGAACGCAGATCACGATCGAGGTGGCGGAGGAGGGGCACGAGGCCGTCCTGCGGGTGTGCGATGACGGACCCGGCATCGACCCCGCCGTGCGGGATGAGCTGTTCAGCCGCTTCGCCCGCGGTGATCGCTCCCGCAACCGGGCGACCGGCGGATCCGGCCTGGGCTTGTCGATCACGAAGGCGATCGTGGACGGCCACGGCGGCACGATCTCCGTGCAGAGCGAACCCGGCGCGACGCTGTTCACGGTCCGCCTGCCGAGGGTGCCGCACCCGCAGACGGGCAGCACTCCGTCGGGCACGAAGCCGAGCGGCACGCCGTCGACGGGCCCGGCGCCCTCGACGCCCTCCGGATCCGCCGACAGCTCCCCCGATGGCGACTCCGGCCGCGGCGGGCACGAGATGACCCGCACGCTCGGCGGGCACTGAGACCGCACCGACCGCGCGACTCCGCACATCGCACTGCGTTTCGTCTCGCTCCGCCTTCGGCGGTGCTCGCTCAACGACCCCGAGAGGGACGCGAGAGCCATAAAACGGGGTCGTCGAGCGAGGACGCTCGCAGCGCGACCGAGACGAAACCCGGTGCCCCGGCGGATCCGACGTCAGTAGCCCGCGAACGCGTCGGTAGTGACCCCGCGGGCGCCGCGCAGTGCCGGTGCGATGTCGGCGATCAGCCGCGGCGGACCCGACACATAGGCGTGCCGACGCGCCAGATCCGGCACCAGGGTCCGCAGCAGCGTCGCGTCCAGCCGGGCACCGCCCGCCCATTCGGCGCCGGTCGGCAGGGCGGCAGGGCGATCGGGAGTGACCACCACGATCCGCGCGCCGGATCCGCCCAGCTCGTGCAGGTACGCGCACTCCTCGGCCGAGGAGGCGACGAGCACGAGGACGGCGTCCGTCCGCTCGCGCGCACCGAGCTGCGACACGAACGGCGTCACGCCGATGCCGGCGGCGACCAGCAGCACCGGCGCATCCCCGGCGGGCAGCACGAAATCGCCCCACACCCCTGTCGCGGTGAGGGTGTCGTCGGGCTGGACGGCGCCCAGGGCGCGCTTGTAGCTCGAGCCGCGCTCGGCCTCGCGATACGCGACGCGCACGAAGGGCAGCTCGGCGGGCGTGGAGACGATGCTGAACTCCCGGCGCGTGCCCCGGCTGTCGGGGCGACGGTGCGGCAGCTGCAGCTCGAGGTACTGCCCCGGTGCGAACCGGAAGGGGCGTCGCGCCCGGAACGTCAGCTCCTGCACGGTCGGCGTCAGCGCACGGCGGCGCACGAGCGAGAGCCGGATCCCGGCACGGGCGACGAGCACGGCCGCGAGGAGGTTGCCGACCAGCAGCACCCTCTCCTGACCGAGCGTGATGATCCCGAGGCTGATCGGCCAGCCGGCGAGCGCTCCCACGACCGTCGCGACGAGCAGCTGCTGCCACCGTCGCGACGGCAGAGTCAGCGGCTCGGAGAGCATGAACGCGCCCAGGAACAGCACCGGCGACTGCAGAAGGACCGACGTCACCAGCGCTCCGGGCTCGATCGCGAGCCCCGCCGCCGCGGACTGCACGCAGAACCGAAGGATCGAGACCACGGCGTACACGACGACGAAGAGCAGCACGACCCGGATCCGCTCGGTGCGCCACAGCACGAGCAGGCCGAGCACGATCACGGGGATCGCCATCGCCGGAGTGCCGACCCACCAGGCAGAGAAGCCGAGGCCGGTGATCGTGAGCACGGTCGCGCCGACCGCCGCCGGGTTGAACAGGTGCCGCCCCCGCCACACCAGCAGGTACTTGGAGGCCGCCGCGATCACGCCCGCCAGCGCGATGCCGCCGACCTGGTCGGGGTTCGCACCCGGCTGCACGACGAACAGCAGGATGAGCGCCGTGATCAGTGACGACTCGATACGACGCGGCGCATGCAGCAGTGTCTGGGCGACGGCATCGGTGCAGAGCGTCGCGATCATCAGCAGCGCCAGCGTGGCGAGGATGTCGAGCGGCGTGGAGGAGATCGCGCCGACCGCCGAAAGGATCACGGCGACCGCGGCCAGCACGAGCAGCGCGTACAGGGTGAGCCGGTACATCGACAGCCGCCCGAGCTGCGCGAGCACACGCTGCCGTGCGCCGATCAGCGTCGCGATCATGCGAACACCTCCATCCGATTCCCCGCCGACCATTCGACCGCGCCGTGCGTGGTCATCCGCACCCATTCCACACCGAACCGTGCGGCGAAGGCGGGACCCCCGTCGAAGAACAGCGCCGTGGCGGCCGCATCCGCGACCATCGCCTCGGCAGCGATCGCCCAGGTCGAAGCGTACGTGCGCACCGGTTCTCCGGTTCGCGCATCCAGCACGTGGTGCAACCCGCCGTGCTCCCCCGGCCATGCGCGCCTGTTCACGGCCGACCCGCAGAGCGCGACGTCCGCGACCACGGCGACGCCGATCGCGCTCGTGGTGTCGAACGGATGCTCCAGCCCGACCCGGACCGGAGCCCCGCTCACGCGCAGGTCGCCGCCGGCGTCGACCAGGCGCTCGGCATGCCCCAGGGAACCGAGCAGGTCGTGCACGACATCGACCAGGCGACCCTTGCCGATCGCACCCACATCGATGAGCGCGGGTGCGTGCAGCGCGAGGGCGCCGTCGTCCCAGGCGAGCTGCTCGGCCCAGTCGGCGGGTGCCGGACTCGCACCCCGATCGCGGAACGAGTACCGGGCGTCGTAGCCGCGCGCGGACAGGCTGTCGCCGACGAGCGGCTGCACGGCGCCGTCGGTCGCGAGCGAGAGCTCCCGGTACAGGTCGAGCATCGCTGCCGCGTCCGGTGGCGCCGGCACCTCCTGCGGCTCCTCGCTGAGGGCCGTCACGAGCGAGTCCGCGCGGAACCGGGACCAGGTGTGGTCGAAGTCGTCGATCGTCTCGCGCACGGCGTCGCGCGCCCCGTCCGCAAGAGGGCCGATCGTGCCGATCTCCCAGATCGTCCCGATCGCCTCGAATCGCCAGATGTCCATCAGCACGCGTCTGGACTGCGCAACGGTCGGCCCGGGGCCGGGCACGCGCAGACCACGAGCCCGGGGAGGGTTCGCACCCTAGCCCTTGGCTTCGGTGCGGATGGTGGCCAGCGCCTGGTTGAACCCCTTGCTGGTCAGCGACGAACCGGAGACCCGGCTGACGGAGATGTCGTCGAGTTTCTTGCCGACGACCTGCGCAGAGATCCCGCCGATGAACTGCGACTGGTAGTGCTTCGTCTCCGCCGCCTGCGGGTCGCCGGTGACATCGACCTTCGTGACCGTGTCGCCGACGACCGTGACGGAGACCGTGATCTTCTCCACCGTCTCCGGGGTCTGATACGAGCCGTCGGCGGTGTACGTGCCGTCCTTGTAGGTGGAGCCGGAATCGTTGGAGGAAGCGGTGCTCGTCGCGGACGGCGCAGCACTCGTGCTCGCCGAGGGCGCGGGCGCATCCGTCGTGCTCTCGGCAGAGGACGACTCGGCCGCGCATCCCGCGAGCAGCATCGTTCCTGCGATGCCGATGAGAGCGGATCCTTGACGTACCGAGGGCGAGAGCTTCATGGTTCCAGCTTCCGAGACCCTCCTGTGCGTCACCTTTGAGATGACGCAGCGCGTCGTGAAGCAGTCCCGTGCAGGACGACACGGCACCGGAGACGCCGAGAGGCCGCCCGGTCAGAACCGGCCGGCCTCTCGGGCGCTGTCGGGCGGACGCGTCTCAGGCGGCGCCGTCGAACATGCTCGTGACGGATCCATCCTCGAACACCTGACGGATCGCGGTCGCGAGCAGTGGGGCGATCGGGAGGATGCGCAGGCCCGGGAACCGTCGCGATGCCGACAGCGGGATCGTGTCGGTCACGACGACCTCGTCGATCGCGGAGTCCTGCAGGCGCTCGCTGGCCGGATCCGAGAAGATCGCGTGGGTCGCCGCCACGATGACCTTGCGGGCACCATTGGCCTTGAGCGCCTGGGCGGCCTTCACGATCGTGCCGCCGGTGTCGATCATGTCGTCGACGAGGAGGCAGGTGCGTCCGTCCACGGTGCCGACGATCTCGTGCACCGAGACCTGGTTGGCGACCTTGGGATCGCGGCGCTTGTGGATGATCGCGAGCGGAGCGTCGAGGCTGTCGGACCAGGTGTCCGCGACCCGCACGCGGCCCATGTCCGGGGAGACGATCGTGAGGGTCTCGCGATCCTCCGCGGTGAGCGTCTCCTCGAAGTGGTGCAGCAGCACGGGCTTCGCGAAGAGGTGGTCGACGGGGCCGTCGAAGAAACCCTGGATCTGTGCGGCGTGCAGGTCGACGCTCATCACGCGGTCAGCGCCGGCGACCTTGAGCATGTCGGCGACGAGGCGGGCCGAGATCGGCTCGCGGCCGCGGCCCTTCTTGTCCTGGCGCGCATACGGATAGTACGGGGCGACGACCGTGATGCGCTTGGCCGACGCGCGCTTGGCGGCGTCGAGCATGATGAGCGTCTCCATGAGCCACTCGTTGATCGGCTCACCGAAGGACTGGATGATGAACAGGTCGCAGCCGCGGATCGACACCTCGAAGCGCGCGTAGAGCTCGCCGGATGCGAACGTGCGGTGCTCGACCGGCGCGATCTCGGTGCCGAGCGCTGCGGCGACCGCCGAGACCAGCTCGGGATGCGAGCGACCTCCGGCGACGACGAGCCGCTTCTTCGTCTTGGCGACGAGGCCCGGTGCGATGTCGTTCTCGCGATCCAGCTCGACCGTCGTGTTCTTCTTGCGCCCCATCGGACCCGCCTATTCCGCCGAATCGGCACGCGCCGCGGCATCTGCCGCGGCCGTGCCTGCTCTGTTCTTCTCGACCCACCCCTCGACGTTGCGCTGGGGTGCGACGCTCATCGCGAGGGCACCGGCGGGGACGTCCTTGCGGACGACGGCACCGGCGCCGGTCTTCGCGCCGGCACCCAGCCTAACGGGCGCGACGAGCACCGTGTGCGACCCGGTGTGCACCTCGTCCCCGATCTCGGTGTGGTGCTTGTTCACATCGTCGTAGTTCGCCGTGATCGTCGACGCTCCGAGGTTCACGCCGCGGCCGACGGTGGCATCGCCGACGTAGGACAGATGCGGCACCTTGGAGTCGTCGCCGATCTGGGCGTTCTTGGTCTCGACGTAGGCCCCGATCTTGCCGTCCGCGCCGAGCGTGGTGCCCGCCCGCAGGTAGGAGAACGGCCCGACGGTCGCGCGGGCGCCGATCACAGCGAGCGTCGCCTCGGAGCGACGCACCGTCGCGTCCTCGCCGACCTCGGTGCTGACGAGCGTCGTGTCCGGGCCGATGATCGCGCCGCTCGCGACCGTGCTGGCCCGCAGGACGTGCGTGTTCGGGAGGATCGTGACGTCGGGCGCGAGCGTGACGTCGTCGTCGATCCAGGTCGTCGCCGGATCCTGGATCGTGACGCCCTCGCGCTGCCAGCGGCGCACGATCCGGTCGTTCAGGGTGCGCGCGGCGTCGGCGAGCTGGACGCGGTCGTTGATGCCGAAGGTCGCGGCGGTGTCCGCGGCGATCTCGACGGCGACCTTCTCATCGTGCTCGCGCAGCAGTCCGATCACCGTGGTCAGGTACATCTCGCCCTGCGCGTTGTCGGTGGTGACGTTCGCCAGCTCGGCGCGGAGCAGATCCGCCCGGAACACGTACACGCCGGCGTTGATCTCGCGCGTGGCCTTCTCCGCCTCGTCCGCATCCTTCTGCTCGACGATGCGGGCGACGTCTCCGGCGGCGTCGCGGATGATGCGTCCGTAGCCGTTCGGGTCGTCGACGATCGCGCTCAGCACGGTCGCCGCGGCTGCCGCGGCGCGATGCCCGTCGATGAGGGCCTGCAGCGTCTCGGCCTCGAGCAGCGGAACGTCGCCGGAGAGCACGAGCACGTCGCCGTCGAAGCCGGCGGGCAGCGCGTCGAGGGCGACCTGCACGGCGCGCCCGGTGCCGGGGATCTCGTCCTGATCGACGATGACCGCCTCGGGGTGCTCCGCGGCCAGCGCCGCGACCACCAGATCGCGCTCGTGGCGCACGACCACCTCGACCGTGGCCGCCCCCAGACGGGAGGCGGTGGCCAGCACATGGCCGACCAGGGTGCGCCCGGCGATCGGATGCAGCACCTTCGGAAGGCGCGACTTCATGCGCGTGCCCTGACCTGCGGCGAGGACGACGATGGCGAGTGAGTTCTGCGTCATGCTCCGCCGCCAGGATTCGAACCTGGACCCCGCAGCTCCAAAGGCTGGGGTGCTGCCGTTACACCACGGCGGACCGCGGTCGCCGTGCGTCCGCTCCTCAATTCTGCCATGCGTCGTCTGCGTGACCGGGCCGGAACCCGGCGGCAACATCCTCGCAACGTCGTTGCGCGAGGCTGACGTCATGACGATCCGCATCGCCCGCGTGCAGACCACGACGCCCGATCTCGAGGTCTTCCTGAGCGACCATCTCCACGACATGCAGGCGACCGCGCCGCCGGAGAGCCGGCATGCCCTGGACATCTCGCGCCTGCTCTCGCCCCGCGTGCGCCTCTTCACCGCGACGGTGGACGGCGCGCTCGTCGGCACCGGGGCGCTCGCCGAGCTCGAGCCCGGTCACGAGGAGTTGAAGTCGATGCGCACCGCGCCCCGGATGCGCGGTCGCGGAGTGGGTTCCGTGATGCTGACCGCGCTGCTCGGCGATGCGCGCGACCGCGGCATCGGGCGAGTCTCCCTGGAGACCGGTTCGAGCGACTTCTTCTGGGCCGCGCACCGGCTGTACGCCAAGGCCGGTTTCGACGAGTGCGAGCCGTTCGGGTCGTACGTCGAGGATCCGCACAGCCTCTTCCTCACGGTGCGGCTGGAGACGTGATCCGCTCCGCTCGCCGGAACGCAGCCATGATCGACCGATCGCCGCAGCGACGGCGCCCGCCCGATCCGCCGGGATAATGGACGGATGAGCATCGGCGATCCATCCACGGGCGACGAGGTCGACCGGATCGTCGCGGCGTGGAACACGCAGCGGCCGGACCTGGACTTCTCGCCCCTCGAAGTGCTCTCACGCGTGGATCGGCTGTCCCGGCTGCTGGACCGCGCGCGCCGCGACGTGTTCCGCCGCAGCGACCTCGAGCCGTGGGAGTGGGACGTCCTGTCCGCCCTGCGGCGTGCGGGCGCCCCGTTCCAGCTCAGCCCCAAGCAGCTGCTGCAGCAGACCCTCGTCTCCAGCGGCACGATGACGAACCGCATCGACCGTCTCGTGGGCCGCCGCCTGGTGCGCCGCGAGGCGGATCCCGGTGACGGCCGCAGCGTGCTGGTCACGCTCACCGACGACGGCAGAGTGCGCGTGGATGCCGCGATCACGCGCCTGGTGGACGCGGAGGCGACGCTGCTCTCGGCGCTGTCCCGCAGCGATCGCGAACGCCTCGCTGCCCTCCTGCGCAAGCTCAGCCTGAGCTTCGACGCCTGACCGCGATCAGTCCTGAGGCTCGACGAGAACCACGACCTTGCCGGTGACGCGCCCGGTCTCGACGCGCTCCTGGGCCGCGGCGAGATCGCTCAGGTCGTATGCCGCGTCGAGGTGCACCGTGATCCTGCCGGCATCCGCGAGCGCTGCGATCTCGGCCAGGTGCGCGCCGTTCGCCGCCACCAGGATCCGCCGGATCGGTGCCGCTCCCCAGTCGCCGAGCTCGGCCTCCTGCTCCGCGGAGTACCCCGTGATCGTGACGACTGCGGTGCCCTCACGGATCGCACCGCGGGGCGGGAGCCCATCGGAGACCGTGACGATGACGGCGTCCACGGGGGCGATCGCCGCGAGCGCATCCCCATCTCGGTAGTCGATCACGTCGACGGCGCCCCAGGAGGCGACGAGCGGCTGCTTCTCCGGGCTCGCGGTCGCGATGACGTGCGCGCCGCGCGCCGCGGCGAGCTGCACGGCGAGGTGACCGACACCGCCCGCCCCACCGAGCACGAGAACGCGTGCGTCGCTGTCCGCGCCGACACCGGCCGCGTCGAGCGCCTGCCGGGCGGTCAGCGCGGCGAGCGGCGCCGCGCCCGCCTGGGCGAGGCTCCACGCCCGAGGGGCCGCCGCCACGTCTGCGACGGGCACGGCGACGAGATCGGCGAGCGTATGGGCGGCATCGGGGAACCGGGCCAGAGCGAACACGGCGGCGCCCTCGCTCCATCCGGTCGCATCGGGGCCGACGCCGACGACCGTGCCCGCGACGTCCCAACCGGGTCGGTCGGAGTACCGGATCGAACCGAAGTCGTGCCCCGCCGCCCGGATCTTCACATCCACCGGATTGAGCCCGACCGCCGCCACCCTGACCAGGATCTCGCCCGTGCCGGGCGTCGGCGCATCGGTCTCGATGAGGGAGATGACCTCCGACGCGGCTCCGGGAGCGGCGTACCGCGCTGCGCGCATGGTGATCGCCTGCGCCGTCAGACCTGCGCCGGGGTCCACTCGGAGACGCTGCGGAGACGCACGACCTCGTCGGCGGCGAGTTCGAGCCGCCCTCCGACGAGCAGGTCCTCCACCTGCTCCGCCGTGCGCGCGCTGGCGATCGGAGCGACCACGGCGGGCTGGGCGCGCAGCCATGCGAGCGCGGTCGCCGCGATCGAGGCGCCGTGCGCGCCGCCGATCTCCTCGAGCGCGTCGATGATGCGCAGGCCGTGTTCCGTCGCGTACTTCGCCGCACCGGAGGCGCGCGGCGAGGACTGCCCGGTCGCGTCCGTCGAACGGTACTTGCCCGTGAGAAACCCGCTCGCGAGCGCGTAGTACGGGATGAGGCTCAGTCCGAACTCGGTCGCAACCGGAACGATCGTCTCCTCGACCTCGTTGCGGTGCACGAGGTTGTAGTGCGGCTGCACCGCCACCGGCAGGGCGACGCCGGTGGAGCGGGCGATCTCGATCCAGGCGCGGATCCGATCCGCCGAGTAATTGGACACCGCGATGTTGCGGACCAGCCCGTCCTCCACGAGCTGCCCGAAGGCGGCCACGGTCTCCTCGAGGGGCACGGTCTCGTCGTCGAAGTGTGCGTAGTACAGGTCGATCGCGTCCACCCCGAGGCGGTCGAGCGACGCCTCCGCCGCCCGCCGGACGTTCGCGGCGGACAGCCCGCGGAACTGCGGGTGCTGGCTCACCTTCGTCGCGACCACGAGGCCTTCCGGCCGCCGAGAGGCGAGCCACTCGCCGATGATCGTCTCGCTCTCGCCACCGCTGTTGCCCTCCACCCACGCGCTGTATCCGTCAGCAGTGTCGATGAAGTCGCCCCCGCCCGCCACGAACGCGTCGAGCACGGCGAACGACGCGTCGCGATCGGCGGTCCAGCCGAACACATTGCCGCCGAGGGAGAGCGGGAAGACGGACAGGTCACTGGATCCGATGCGAGTCATGTTCGACGCAACCGCTCGGCCGCGAAGACTATTTCCGTGTGACGCGCGATGACCCGAGCATGCCCTCGAGCCGGATCCGCAAGCCGTTCGGGTTGCCGCCCGGCCACGAGCCGGATCCGCCGTTCGTCGATGACTCCCGTGCGAACTAGGCTGGGCCGAATGGCGATGCGCTCTCCCCTGCCCGTGCGCGACGGCGTCGGCGCGACCCGCCTGCGCCTCCCCTCCGAGGGGCCGTGGCCCACGGTCGGCGCCTTCATGGCCGAGCGCTTCTTCCACCTCGACCCCGAGCGACTGCTGGGCCGGTTCGACCGCGGAGAGATCGTCGCGATCGACGGATCCGCGCTCACGCGGGAGACCCCGCTCGGCCTGCACGACTTCGTCTGGTACTACCGGGAGCCTGCGGTGGAGAAGCACATCCCCTTCGATGTGGAGATCCTGCATCAGGACGAGGACCTGGTCGTGGTCGATAAGCCGCACTTCCTGCCGACCACCCCCGGCGGCAAGTATCTGCAGAATTCCGCACTGGTGCGGCTGCGCAACGCGCTGGGGAACCCGGACCTCACCCCGATCCACCGCCTCGACCGCGCCACGGCGGGCGTGCTGATGTTCTCGGCGCGGCCCGTCACGCGCGGCGCCTACCAGCTGCTGTTCGAGAACCGCCGCGTCGAGAAGGTCTACGAGGCGGTCTCCCTGCTGCCCGAGTCGTGGGATCCGCGGGCACCGGCCCTCGGCGGATCCGCTTTCCCGCTCGTGCACCGCAACCACATCGAGAAGCTGCGCGGACACGTCTGCGTGCAGGTGGATCCGGATCGCGAACCGAATGCGGAGACCGTCGTGGAACTGCTCGGGTTCGACGACCGCGTGCTGCACACCCTGCTGCGCCCGCACTCGGGACGCATGCACCAGTTGCGCGTCCATCTCGCCGAGCTCGGCGCGGGGATCCTGCACGACGCGTTCTACCCCGAGCTGCTGCCCGAGCAGCCGGACGACTTCGACCGCCCGCTGCAGCTGCTCGCTCGCGAACTGCGCTTCACGGATCCGCTGACCGGCACGCCCCGCGAGTTCCGCACCCGACGCACGCTGCAGGACGCTCCGGCCCGGGAGTGACCGCCCCGGCGGCAGCCGCGGCTCCGGCCTCCCCCCGTCCCTCCACCTCCGTTTTGGGGCGCGATCCTGCCGTTCGGGGCGCCCCGCGCCGGGAAATCCTTGCAGACCGCGCCCCAAAACGACAGAACCCGCCCCGAACCGGTCCTCAGCCGCGCGGATCGGGAGATGATCATCCCATGCGGATCGAGATCCTGACCATCGACGGCTGCCCGAACGGGCCCGCCGCGGAGCGCGCCGTGCGCCAAGCGCTCTCCGAGCTGGGACTCGAGACGGAACCCGCGGTCCGCGTGATCCGCACCCCCGCCGAGGCCGCCGCGACCGCCTTCTCCGGTTCGCCGACCGTGCTCGTCGACGGCGTGGACGCGGTGCCGGGATCCGCGCCGATCCAGGATCTGGCCTGCCGGGTGTACCGCACGGCGGACGGCCCCTCGGGTCACCCCACCGCGGAGATGCTCGTCCCGGCCCTGCGCGCGGCGCTCGGATCCTGACCCGCGCGCCCGCCTCACCTCCGGTTCGGGGCGCGATCACACCGTTCGGGGCGCGTCCTGACCGGAATATCGGGTGTGCCGCGCCCCAAAACGACAGAGCACGCCCCAAACAGGGCCGCCGCCCGACCGGTTCAGCGCCGCATAATCCGGCGGGCGAGCCAGGTGCCGAAGGTCTGCACGAGGTGCACGAACACCACGATGAGGATGATCGCGGCCCACATCACCACCGGCTCGAACTGCCGGAAGCCGTAGACCTGGGCGAACGCGCCGAGTCCGCCGCCACCGACCAGACCCGCCATCGCGGTCATGTCGATGAGGGCCACCACGATGAACGTGTAGCCGAGGATCAGCGGCCCGAGCGCCTCGGGCATCGCGACCGTGAGCAGGATCCGCCACGGCCCGGCTCCCATCGAGCGGGCCGCCTCGATCACTCCGGGCGACACCGAGACGAGGTGCTGCTCGACGATGCGCCCGATCGCGAACGACGCGGCGACGCCGATCGCGAACGCGCCGGCGTTGATGCCGATGCCCGTGCCGATGACGATCCGCGTGAACGGCTGCAGCACCGCGATGAAGATCACGAACGGGATCGGGCGGATGAAGTTCACCAGGAACGAGATCAGGATGCTGACCGGACGGTTCGGCAGCAGACCACCGGGACGGGTGACATACAGGCCGATGCCGATGATCGTGCCGATCACGCCCGCCATGGCGAGCGCGAACGTGGTCATGTACAGCGTCTCGAGAGCCGCCTGCCAGAAGTCCGGGAGCAGTTCGATGAGCCGATCCATCAGCGCACCCCGCCTTCGTCCGATGCCGTGCCCGCCGGGGCATCTGATCCGATCTCGGTCACGGTCGCGTGCAGGCGGATCTTCTCCAGCGCCGTGTCGATCCCGTCATCCGCCCCGCGGATCGCGAGCGTGAGGTGCCCGAAGGCGCGTCCGCGGATGTCGTTGATACCGCCGTAGACGAGCTCGAACCCGAGACCCGCCGCAGCCAGATCGAGGAACACCTGCGCCTGCGAGGAGTCGCCGTCGCGGAACGAGAAGGTGACGAGGCGACCGTCGTGGCGCGCCTGCAGCGAAGCCTGCTCGGCCGGCGACGGGACGCCCTTGATGACGGTGCCGACGAAGCGCTGCGACGCCGGGTTCTGCGGGTTCGAGAAGACCTCGAACACGTCACCCTGCTCGACGACGCGTCCGCCCTCCATGACGGCGACCTTGGTGGCCAGCGTCTGGATCACGTCCATCTCGTGCGTGATGACGACGATCGTGACGCCCTGCTCCCGGTTCACCCGGGCGAGCAGCTCGAGCACCTCGTGCGTGGTCTGCGGATCCAGCGCGCTGGTCGCCTCATCGGCGAGCAGGATCGCGGGACGGGTGGCCAGCGCACGCGCGATGCCGACGCGTTGCTTCTGGCCGCCGGACAGCTGCTCGGGGAACGCCTTCGCTTTGTCCGAGAGCCCGACGAACGCGAGCAGCTCCGTCACCCGCGCCTCGATGTCGGCCTTCGCCCAGCCCGCGAGCTTGAGCGGATAGGCGATGTTGGCCCTGACTGTCTTGGCGGAAAACAGGTTGAACTGCTGGAAGATCATCCCGATGCCGCCGCGCACCCGGCGCAGCTCCCGCTCGGAGAGCGTCGTGATGTCGACGCCGTCGACGATCAGATGACCGCTCGTGGTCGGCTCGAGCGCGTTGATCAGCCGCACCAGGGTCGACTTGCCGGCGCCGGAATAGCCGATGATGCCGAACACGTCGCCCTGGGCGATCTCGAGGGTCACGTCGTCGACGGCGACGACGGGCGCACCGTCCCGCGCGGTGGCCGGGTAGGTCTTGGTGACGCCCTGCAGGCTCACGATCGGCATGGATTCTCCGGTTTCGGTTCTGCGTCCTGGGTTCTCGCGACGCGGAACCGGGCGACGCGGTTCCGCGTCGCCCGGTTCTCTTACACGCGGCGGGTTCACCTCCGCCGCATGTGAGTGAGATCAGCCCTTGTGGGTCTTGACGTCGCCCTCGACCTTGGTGAGGGTCTTCTGCAGCTCGGCCGCGTCGACCTTGAGGGGCACCCCGGTGTCGCCGGAGGCCTTGGCGAGGCCTGCCTGCACGGCCTTATCGGTCTGGAAGATCTCGACGAGCTTCTTGTAGGTGGCGTTGTCCTTCTCCTTGGCCGGAGCCGCGAAGATGTTCACGTACGGCAGCGCGTTGGGATCCTTGGGATCGTCCTGCGCAATCGCGTCCTTGAACGTGAGACCGGCGTCCTTGACGAAATCGTTGTTGATGATCGCGGCAGCCACGTCCGGCAGCGACGTCGGGATCAGCGCCGCCTCGAGTGCGGTGACCTTGACCTTCGACTTCGCGGTGTCGACGTCAGCGAGGTCGGAGAAGATCGAGCCGCCGCTCTTGAGCGTGATGAGGCCGGCCGACTGCAGCACGAGCAGACCGCGCGCCTGGTTGGAGGCGTCGTCGGGAACCGCGACGGTCTCGCCGGCGCGGATGTCCTTCACGCTCTTGTACTTCTTCGAGTACAGGCCGAGCGGGTAGATCGCGGTGGACCCGACCGGCTGCAGGTCCTTGCCCGACTTCACGTTGTACTGCGCGAGGTAGACGATGTGCTGGAACTGGTTGAGGTCGATCTCACCCTCGGTCAGCGCGGGGTTCGGCTGTTCGTAGGAGCCGAAGTCCACGAGCTCGACGGTGATGCCCTCCTTCTTGGCAGCGTCGACGAAAGCGGGCCACTGCGGGTCGCTCTTGCCGACGACGCCGACCTTGACGGTCTTGCCGGCTTCCGTGGTGGGGTCGGATGCGGCACCCGATGCGGACGAGCAGCCGACGAGGGAGATGACGAGCGCAGCGGCCGCGGTGGCGGCGGCGAGCGCGGTGGTGAGCTTGCGGGACATGGCTGTGAGTTCCTCTCTTGGGGGACTCGACCACGCTACGAGCGGCGGCGAAGGCGATCCGAATCGACTCGTCACACGGCGTCACAGCTCGGCGCGGGCGCCCGCGCCGACAAGGTCTCGTTCGCCGCCGCCCGTCGGAGCCCTCAGCACGGCGCGGCGCGCGCGACCGCGGCGGACGAGACGGGATCCGAGATCGATCAGCACCCCGATCACGGTCGACATGACGACACCGACCACGGCCGCGAGCAGCGGCGAGTGCCCGAGCCATGCCGAGGCGACGGACGCGATCAGCGCGCTGAGCGCGACCCAGCCGACGGCCGCGATGAGCGACAGCGGCAGGAAACGGCGATACGGCAGCCGGGTCGCTCCTGCGGTCATGTTCACCGCGACGCGCCCGACCGGGATGTACCGCGCGACGAGCAGGTACATCGCCGGACGCCGGGCGAGGCTCTCCCCCGCCCATTCCAGCGCCGAGCGCACACGGTGGCGCCGCATCCACGCCCACCGTTCCGTACCCAGTCGACGACCGATCGCGTAGGCCGCGCTGTCGCCGGCGGCCGCGCCCGCACCCGCCGCGAGCAGGATCAGGACCGCCGTCGGAGTGGCGGCGGGCCCCGTCGCGAAGGCCAGCGACAGAGCGCCGACGACCACCGTCTCGCTCGGCACGGGCGGGAAGAATCCGTCCAGGAAGCAGAACAGCAGAATCAGCAGCGGCGCCCACGGCGTGAGGAGGAACGAGCTCAGGAGGTCGGCCATGCCCTCACGGTAGGTCGCGACCGGATCCGATCGCGTCCTTCTGCGGAGTGATCCTCGTCGCCTGTCGTACTACCGGAGTACGAGACGGCCGACGAGCAGCACCTCCCGTCAGTCGAACTCCTCGAGCCCCTGCAGACGGAGCTGCTCGAGGTCGAGCCGCGCGGAGATCCGTCTCACGACGAGGTCGTCGACCGTCCCGGAACGGCGCAGACCCAGCAGCACCTCCCGTTTGCGATCCAGCAGCGCCAGCTTGAGTCGCATGAACTCGTCGTGGCGGACCAGCGGCGAGCGCTGCATCAGGTCGACGTCCTCGGACGTCGCGATCATCTGCAGCGTCGCACCCTCGATGAGCGTGCGGTGCGGCGCGGATCCGCCGACCGGACCCGGATCACCGGCGTCGATCGGCTCGCCGCCGATGCCGTCGGACCCGATGTCGTCGGACCCGCCCGCCACCTCTTCCGGCTCCGTCCCCGCGGCGAGCGGGTCTGGCTGGCCGAGCATCTCATCCAGCGCCTTGACCTCGGCGTCCACGAGGGCCTGCTCCCGGGCGAGGGTGCGCGCGTTCGTGTACTCGAGCATCTGGTAGCCCTCGAACCGGATCCGGTCGCGCACCTCGTCGCTGACCTCGTGTCGCACCGCGAGGTCGTCCAGCGCGGAGAGCGCCGCGCCCGAGATCGTGCGTTCGGCGAGCTCGTACTCCTCCACCTCGCCCTGATCGGCCGAGATGCGCGCCCACCGCACGATCGCCGGCAGCAGAGTGCCCTGCACCAGCAGGCTCAGCAGGATGACACCGGCCGTCACGAACACGATCTCGTCGCGGCCGTCCAGCTCTCCCCCGGCGACGGCGCCCGCAGGCACCGACAGCGCGATCGCGAGCGACACCGCCCCGCGCATGCCCGCGAACGTGCTCAGCACGCGCGAGCGTGCCCGGACGCCACGGGGCGGGCGCGGTCCGGTGCGCTGGTAGAACGGCACGCTGAGCAGCTGGAACAGATAGCGCACGACCAGCAGCGCGACCCAGACCACGAGCGTGACGAGGACAAGGCGCCCGATCGCGCCGGCCGAGATCTGGTGCACGACGTACTGCACCTCGAGCCCGATGAGGACGAACAGCGCGCCGTTGAGCAGGAACACCCCGAACGGCCACGCGGACTCGGCCTGCCGCCGCGACTGCGCCGTGGTCACGGTCGGCGACACGTACGCGATGATCACCCCGGCGACGACCACGGCGAGGACCCCGGAGGCGCCGATCAGCTCCGCCAGGAGGAACGCGACGAACGGGATCAGCAGCAGCGTGGTGTTGATCACGATCGTGGATCCGATCGCTCGCAGCAGGAAGTACCCGAGCGCCGCGACCGCCACACCGGCTGCGATGCCTCCGACGTAGGAGACGACGACCGACCACGTCACGCTGAGCGGCGTGATGTGCCCGCCGACCGCGAGCGAGATCCCGATCGCGTACAGGACGAGGGCCGTGCCGTCGTTGGTGAGGCTCTCCGCTTTGAGCTTCATGAACATCCGCCGCGGCAGCAGCCGGCCGAGCGCCGCGACCGCAGTGGCGTCGGGCGGCGCGACCGCCGCGCCCAGGATCAGCGCGGTCTCCCAGGGCAGCCCGAACAGCAGGCCGATCCCCGCGACGGCGAAGGCGGAGGCCACGACGAGCAGCGTGCTCATGGGCAGGATGTAGCGGAAATCGCGCCGGATCGCGCGCAGCGACGTGGTCAGGCTCTCCCAGAACAGCATGACCGGCAGGAACAGCAGCAGCACGGTCTCCGGCGGCAGCTGGATCTCACGCAGCGCGGGGACGAAACCCAGCGCGAGGCCGAGGATGACGAGCACGAGCGGCATCGCGAGCCGCAGCCGCGGTGCGAGCAGGGCGCCCGTGAGGATCGTGAGCCCCAGCAGGACGGTGACTTCGAGACCTTCCATGTGCGGCCTCCTCTCGTCTCGCGTGCGGACCGCGAGTGCCGTCCGCCCAGAGCACAGCACCGCGTAGGACCACGGTATTCCCGGGTGGGAGTCCGTCGCCATCGATGTCCCCACATCCATGACGACGGACTGCGTCCCCCGGCGAATAGACGATCGTCTACACCCCCGTCAGCGAGCGTAACACGGGCGGACACCCGATCCGCAGCCGGCTCAGAAGCCGAGCCTCCGGAGCACGTCCAGGACGATCCCCTCCGCATCCGGCACGCCGATGCCGACGAGCGCTGCCTGCATGAAGATGAGCTCTTGACGAGGCCCGAATGTCTGGTCGAAGCGACGGGACGAGAGGAAGCCGGTCAGCACGACGAGGAGGAATTGCACGGCGTCGTCGACGGACATGACGAGGGCGTACCCCTCCTCTTCGACGGCAGCGCTCAAGGGCGCGCGGAGCATGTCCGCGACCAGCCGACGGAATGGCGCGACGCGCACGACGTCGATGGCGGGATCCTGCACCAGCAGAAGCGACGCGGAGATCAGCGGGTCGTCACGTGCGGCGGCGGCGATCCCGCCGATCGCGAGGATGCAGGCCCGGATCGGGCTTCCCGGAAACCCCTCTCCTGCCATGCGGAGGATGTCGGGAGACCGTTCCGCAGCCGCCGCGACGATGGCGTCGACGATCGAATCCTTGGTCGGGAAATGTCTGCTGAATGCGCCCTTGGTGAGTCCGATGCGCTCCGCCGTCCGAGACAGCGAGGCCCCGGAGTAACCGCGGTCGACGATCTCCTCGGCGGCTGCCGCGAGGAGCTTCATCCGCGTCGCGTCCGGCGCGGCTCCCGGTGTCATCCCCTCAGACTACTGAGCGTCGAGCGCCGGGCAACGGGGCCGGCGATCTCACGTCGCGGGCAGTTGCTGCGCCGCACACGCGGGTTCCTCGCCGCAGTGGGCCCGAACCGGTCGCCGTCAGGCGCGAGCCGGCGCACTGTCGCTCGTCGACTGGAGCACCAGATGCGCCCGCTCATGCCCGCTCCGCAGACACTCCTGCACGTTCCATCCGCGCAGCAGGCCGGCGAGGTAGCCCCCGGCGAAGGCATCGCCGGCTCCGACGGGCTCCACCACGTCGGTCGGGATCGCGGGCACGAAGGCGGGACCGTACGCGGAGAACTCGGTGGCGCCGACGTCTCCGTCCTTCACGATCAGTCGCGTCGGCGCGGGGAGCAGCGCACGCACGTCGTCCGCCGACGGGCGCCCCCAGAGCGTCTCCGCCTCGTCGCGTCCTACGAACACGATGTCGGCGCGATTCGCGAGATCGCGAAGAATCGGGGCCGCATCCTCGACCGACCACAATCCGGCACGGTGATTCACATCGAAGCTGAGCAGCGCGCCACTCGCGGCGACGCGCTCGAACACCGACTCGATCATCGCGGCGCAGTCGTCCGAGAGCGCGGGAGTGATCCCCGAGAGATGCACGACCTGGGCCTGCTCCAGCGGGATCCGCGCGACGGCGTCCGGCGTCATCCGCGAAGCGGCGGAACCCGCGCGGTAGTAGCTGACCCCGCGACCCGGGTCCTTGAAGAAGACGCCCGTGGGCGCGGTCGCATCGAACGACACCCAGCGGGTGTCGACGCCCTGCGCCGCGATCTCCTGGTGCACACGACGTCCGAGCACGTCGTCGCCGAGCGCGCTCACCCAGGCAGCTCCGCCACCGAGCGCCGCCACGTGCCCGGCCACGTTGGACTCGGCGCCCGCCGCCCGGAGCCGGATGCTCTCCGCGTCGAGGAGGGACTCCGCCCTGCTCGGAGCCACCATCGCCATGCTCTCGCCGATCGCGATCAGCGCAGGAACGTCTTCAGATGCCATTCGGGCATTCTCTCCCATTGCCCCAGAACACGCAACAGCCGTTGCATCATGTGCAACAAGCACACGAAAAGCACTCCCCATAGGGGTCGCTCGACGCGGTCCTCGGCGCTCAGCCCAGCTGCTCGGTGAGCTCGAACCAGCGCAGCTCGAGCTCTTCGACCTCGGCCTCCTGCGCCGAAATCTCCTTCATCCTGTCGCCGAGGCCCGCGTAGTCGGACTGGTCGTGGTCGGCGAGGGCGTGCCTGGCCTGGTCGATCTGCGCCGCGAGCTTCTGCATGCGGCGTTCGAGCGCCGTCAGCTCCTTCTCCGCCGCGCGGCGATCGGCGCCGCTCAGAGCCGACTCGGCCGCCGGCGCGGACGCGGATCCTGCGCTCGCCTGGTTCGGGTGGTTCTGCTCGAGCGCCCGCAGCCGCAGGTACTCGTCCACCCCGCCCGGGAGGTGGCGCAGACGCCGGTCCAGGATCGCGTACTGCTGGTCGGTCACGCGCTCCAGGAAGTAGCGGTCGTGGCTCACCACGAGCAGCGTGCCGGGCCACGAGTCGAGGAGATCCTCGATCGCCGCCAGCATGTCCGTGTCCATGTCGTTCGTGGGCTCGTCGAGGATCATCACGTTGGGCTGATCCAGCAGGACGAGCAGCAGCTGCAGGCGGCGCTGCTGGCCGCCGGAGAGATCCTTCACCGGGGTCGAGAGCTGTGCCGAGGAGAAGCCGAGGCGCTCCAGCAGCTGCCCGGGCGTCAGTTCGGCTGCCTTGGATCCGGTTCCGAACGTGTAGGTCGTGCGCAGGCGGCCGATCACGACACGCACGGGCTCATCCCACACATCCTGCAACTCGTCGAGACGCTGGGTGAGCGTGCGCACCTGCACGGTCTTGCCGTGCTTGACCCGGCCGCTCGTGGGCGACAGGGTGCCCGCCACAAGGCCGAGCAGGGTCGACTTGCCCGCGCCGTTGACGCCGAGGATCCCGGTCCGCTCCCCCGGCGCGATCCGCCACTCCACGTCGCGCAGCACCTCGCGCTCCGGTGCGGACCCGGAGGCGGGGAAGGTCACGCCGGCGTCGATGAGATCCACCACGTCCTTGCCGAGGCGCGAGACGGCGAGCGACTGCAGGCCGATCCGGTCGCGGATCTCCGGCACGTCGGAGATGAGCTCGTTCGCCGCGTCGATCCGGAATTTGGGCTTCGAGGTGCGGGCTGGGGCACCGCGGCGCAGCCAGGCGAGCTCCTTGCGGGCGAGGTTCTGCCGCTTCGCCTCGCTCGCCGCCGCCATCCGGTCGCGCTCGACGCGCTGCAGGATGTAGGCGGCGTATCCGCCCTCGAAGGGCTCGACGATCCGGTCGTGCACCTCCCAGGTCTCGGTGCACACCTCGTCCAGGAACCAGCGGTCGTGCGTGACCACCATGAGCGCGCCCTGGCTCGCCGGCCAGCGCTTCTTCAGGTGCTCCGCGAGCCAGCCGATCGCCTCGACGTCGAGGTGGTTGGTGGGCTCGTCGAGCCCGATGATGTCCCAATCGCCGGCGAGGAGTGTGGCCAGCGCCACCCGACGACGCTGGCCGCCGGAGAGATCCGCGACCGAGGCGTTCCAGTCCAGGTCGCTGACGAGACCGTCGATCACGTCGCGGACCTTCGGATCGCCGGCCCACTCGTGCTCCGGGGTGTCGCCCACGATCGCCCCGCCGACGGTGAGCGCGTCGTCGAGCACGTCGGCCTGGTCGAGCACCCCGATCGTGGTGCCGCCGCGCACGGTCACGCGCCCCGCGTCGGGATCCAGGCGGCCCGCGAGCATCGCGAGCAGGCTGGACTTGCCGTCGCCGTTGCGGCCGACGATGCCGATCCGGTCCCCTTCCTCGATGCCGAGGGTGACGGAGTCGAAGACGATCCGGGTGGGGAACTCGAGATGGAGGCCTTCGGCCCCGAGGAGATGTGCCATGTCGGATCCAGGGTAGTCGGGCCGCCCCTCGCTACGCTCGGAGGATGACCGCGCTCCCGCATGCTGTGCAGGACGGAGCCCATCCCCTGACGGCCCGCGGCGGGGATGTCATGAGGCACCTGCCCACCGAGATCCTGCTCGATGCCGCGCAGATCGAGGCCGCGGCGGCGCTCGCGGCGCCGCACCGCCACGGCACCTACCTCTGGGGCGGCGTCGGACGCGGGAAGTCGCTGCTCGCCGAGGCGTACTTCGCCACGCTGCCCACACGCCGGAAGCGCCGGGTGCATTTCCACGATTTCTTCCTCGAGCTCCAGAGCACTCTCGGAGCGCGACGGGTGCCACTCGACCGCACGTTGAACCGCCTCATCGGTGGATCCAGGGCGATCCTGTTCGATGAGTTCCACGTGCACGACGTGGCCGACGCCGTCTATCTCACGGCGATGCTGCGACACCTCGTCGAGCGGAACGTGCTGCTGATCGCGACCTCGAACGATGCCCCGGACGATCTCATGCCCGGCCTGTGGCATGAGCATTTCGTCCCCGCGATCCGGATCATCGAGCAGCACCTCGACGTCATCGAGGTCGCGGACGGCGCCGACTACCGGGGCATCGTGCCGGAGATGCGCGCCACCGCCGGCTTCTCGGCGGCGATCCTGGGCCCTCGCCCCCGCCCGCGAACCTGCTCGGGCGATCGGCGTGACGACTGAGAGCGGCATCGGCCTCACGGTACGCGAGTGGTCGACTGAGCGGATCACCGCGACCTTCGACGACCTCTGCGGTGCACCGCTCGGCACGCCCCAGTACCTCTGGCTCGCCGACCGGACCCGCGCACTGTTGCTCCTCGACGTCCCGGATCTGCGTACGGTGCACCGCGAGGCGCTGCTCCGGTTCTGCCATCTGATCGACGTGCTCTACGACCGCGACATCCGGCTCGAGGTGCGCTCGACGGCACCTCCGGTCCGCCCGCTGGACACGGCGGTGCCGGCACGGTCGCTGGAGCGTGCTCTCAGCCGCATCTCCGCGCTGGGGCGCGAGTGACCCGTTCGTCCCGTCGCAGCGCCGTCAGACCAGCCGAAGGTGCACGATGTCGCCGGCCGCGATCCGGTGCTCTGCGCCCTCGGCGTCGATGATCAGGCAGCCGTCCTCGCCGAGGCCCGTCGCCTCCCCGACCAGGTCGGCCCCACCGGGAAGCATCACCCGCACGGTGCGGCCGAGCGTGACGCAGCGCGCGGAGACCGCGTCGCGCAACCCGCTCGCGACCGCGGAGCCGTGATCCGCGAGCCCGTCGATCCACCCGTCCAGCCGGGCCAGGTACCCGGCGACGAGCAGGTCCAGATCGGCCTGCACGCCCTCCACCGCGAACGAGGTCGCCGTGTCGACCGGGAGCTGCTCCTGCGTCATCGTCGTGTTCACGCCCGACCCGACGATCACCGCATCGGATCCGATCGCCTCGGCGAGAATGCCGCAGATCTTGCGCTCCCCCACCAGCACGTCGTTGGGCCACTTCACTCCCACGACCCGCTCGGGCAGCTGCGCCGCGATCGCGTCCGCCATGGCGAGCCCCGCCGCCAGCGGGATCCACCCCCGCTCGGCCATCGGGATCGCGGGCACGCGCAGCAGCACCGACAGGGCCAGCGCCGATCCGGGTGGCGTCGTCCACACACGGTCGAGGCGCCCCCGCCCGGCGACCTGATCCTCGGTGAGGATCGCGGACAGGTGCGGCCAGCCGGCTTCGTCGTCGGCATGCGCGCGCAGATCGGCGTTCGTGGACCCGGTGGACGCGACGATCTCGAGGCGGGCGGCGGCCGCCCCGCTGTGCGGGAAGCTCATCCGGTCACCCTATCCGCGTGACCGGTTGAAGCACATCGGCGGTCGGTGACCCTGAGAGGGTCCGCACAGAGGATCCCGCCGTGCTGTTGTGCCCCTCATCCAACGGACGCGGAACCCCCGGCGCTAATGTGGAACCGTGACGGACACGCCTGACCTCTACACGACCGCCGGCAAGATCGCCGACCTCCGCGCCCGCTACGACGAGGCCGTCGTCGCGGCCGAGGCGAAGGCGAAGGAGAAGCAGCACGCCAAGGGCAAGATGACCGCCCGAGAGCGCATCGAGCTGCTGGTCGATCCGGGCAGCTTCGTCGAGTTCGACGAATACGTGCGGCACCGCACGACCGCGTTCGGCATGGACAAGAACCGGCCCTACGGAGATTCCGTGGTCACCGGCGTCGGGACCATCAACGGGCGCACCGTCGCGGTGTACTCCCAGGACTTCACCACCTTCGGCGGTTCGCTCGGCGAGGTGTCCGGAGACAAGATCATCAAGATCATGGAGTTCGCGCTGCGCAGCGGCGTGCCCATCATCGGCATCCTCGACTCGGGCGGCGCGCGCATCCAGGAAGGCGTCCTCGCGCTCAGCAAGTACGGCGAGATCTTCCGGGCCAACACCCGCTCCTCCGGTGTGATCCCGCAGATCTCGATCATCATGGGCCCGGCCGCCGGCGGCGCCGTGTACGGTCCCGCGCTGACCGACTTCGTGATCATGGTCGACAAGACCAGCCAGATGTTCGTGACCGGCCCCGACGTCATCAAGACCGTGACCGGCGAGGACGTCGGCATGGAGGAGCTCGGCGGCGCCTACACGCACAACACCCGCTCCGGTGTCGCGCACTATCTCGCCGAGGACGAGGACGACGCGATCGACTACGCGCGCACCCTGCTCGGCTTCCTGCCCGACAACAACATGGCCGAGCTGCCGACCTACGAGAGCGGCTTCGAGTTCGAGACGACCGATGCGGACCGCACGCTCAACACGCTGATCCCCGACTCCGCGAACCAGCCCTACGACATCCACACCGTCATCGAGCACGTGGTGGACGGCGGCGAGTTCCTCGAGGTGCAGCCGCTGTTCGCCCCGAACATCGTGATCGGCTTCGGCCGCGTGGAGGGCCGCTCGGTCGGCATCATCGCGAACCAGCCGTCGCAGATGGCCGGCACCCTGAACATCGAGGCCGGCGAGAAGGCCAGCCGTTTCGTGCGCTTCTGCGACGCGTTCTCGATCCCGATCGTCACCCTCGTCGACGTGCCAGGCTACCTCCCGGGCACCGACCAGGAGTGGACCGGCGTGATCCGACGCGGCGCCAAGCTCATCTACGCGTATGCCGAGGCCACCGTGCCCCTCGTCACCGTGATCCTGCGCAAGGCCTACGGCGGCGCCTACATCGTGATGGGATCCAAGCAGCTCGGCGCCGACGTGAACCTCGCGTGGCCCACCGCCGAGATCGCGGTCATGGGCGGCCAGGGTGCCGTGAACATCCTCTACCGCGGCGAGATCAAGCGCGCCGAGGAGGCCGGCGAGGATGTGGCCGCCGTGCGCACCCGCCTGGCCAACGAGTACACCTACAACGTCACCAGCCCGTTCCTCGCCGCCGAACGCGGCGAGATCGACGGCGTCATCGAGCCGGCCAACACGCGCGTCTCGATCGCCAAGGCACTGCGGGCGCTGCGCGGCAAGCGCGCCGAGCTGCCCCCGAAGAAGCACGGGAACATCCCGCTGTGAGCGCGGAGGACGCCGCAGACGCGGTCGAGATCCAGGTGCTGCGCGGTTCCGCCACCGAGGAGGAGCTCGCCGCTCTCATCGCCGTGCTGTCCGAGGCGTTCGTCGCCGAGGAGGCCGATGCCGTGGCCGCTCAGAAGCCGGTCTCGGTCTGGGGGCGCAATCAGCGCGCGCTGCGCGCCCCGCTGAGACGAGACGTCCCCTGGGGCCGTTTCTCGGGCTGAGGCCGCCGCCGATTCGCGGTGTCCCGGGGGCTCCGTGACGGGATTTTCACCTCCGTCCGGATTTGTCCCCCAAAATACCTACAGACATCCCCCTTGCAACCCGGAAGACTCTTTCTTGCAACGCTTCGCGTTCGACCGGATCTCTGCCACAGGGTAGGCAGACGATCTCCGGTCTCTGCGGGCAGTTTTCGGGTAACTGTTCCGCACCTGGCGAGGGGCGGGCGGCTTCGCCGCCCCTCGCCCTTTCTTCTCCCTGCCGTTGAAGCGGCACCTCCGCAGACGGCGGGCGACAGAACGTCGCTTTGCGAGAGCAACGCGTTCCCTCGGCAGCGCCAGGGCGCTCGGCCCTGCGTCGACTCCGGGGATCGCTGTTCCGTTCCCCGCGGGCCTCAACCCTCCCGCGTGCGCGGGATCTCGTGCCACAGCTCGACCGAGTCCTCGTCGGACGACTCCCCTGCGGCCGAGCGTCCCACCACCGTGACGGCGATCCGTGCATCCCGAGGGGCGCGGATGATCAGCCGCGCCGAGGAGGAGTCCGCCAGCACATCCGCCAGCTCCTCGCGGATCCGGCCCTTGGTGTGCTCGTCGAGACCGTCAAGCCCGCCGTCGTCGAACACGGTGACAGCGGCGCCCCGTGCCCGCGCCGTCTCGATCGCCGCGCGGGCGCGCTCGTTGAGCAGCTCGCCGCCGCGGATCTCGTCCCGCAGACGCCCCTCCGACAGGTGCGCCTCCTGCCGCTCCTCGACCGACAGATCGCCCCGGGTCGCGATCACCCGGGTCAGGATGGGACCGGCGACCGCCAGGGCGTACTGGACGCGCTCACGGCGCTCGCGCTGACGGACGATCTGCGTCGCCTGCCAGGCTGACGCGGCCTGCTGTATGCCCGCCAGGCGGTCGGTGTCGCGCACGGCGCGCCGCCAGAACGCGACCAGCAGCTGGGCGATGACCATCCACACCGTGGATCCGACCAGGCCCAGCCCCAGGGAGTCGAGGAAGCCGATCCACGCGGTCGAGGCGACGGTCAGCAGCAGCAGCACCAGCCAGCCGGCGAGGGGGCGGCGGCGCACGATGCAGACCACGCCGATCAGCCCGACCCCGCCGATGTACCAGGTCGCATAGGGCGCGCGCAGCGTGCTCACGTCCAGACCGAAGTTGCTCAGTTGCGGGATCGCCGCCGTCGCGAGCAGCGCCAGAGCCGCCGCCCAGCGCGGCATGCGCACGGTCTCGCTCGCCCCGACGACCGCGATGACGGCGAACACGGCGAGATAGATCGCCACGGCGAGCAGCACCAGCAGCGGGCGCGACGGCATCACGGTCCACGCCAGCGCTCGCGCGGCGAAGTAGCAGGCGAACACGAGCGCCAGCCCGGTCGCGACGATGCGGACGGTCAGCCTCATGTCCGTGACCAGCCCAGCGTGACGACCGTGCCGTGCCGGTCGGAGTCGATCGTGGCGACGCCGCCGACCGCGGCCATCCTGGCCAGGATCGATGCGCGGATCCCGAGCCGGTCCGCACTGACCTGCGTCGGGTCGAATCCGCTCCCGGTGTCGCTCACCTTCACGGTGAGGCCGGTGTCGCCGTGACCCTCGACCACGACGGCGAGTCCGCGTGCGGAGGCGTGCGACACCGCGTTGCCGATCGCCTGCCGCGCGGCGAGTGCCATCGCCCGCGCGACGCGGTCGGGCACGGCGCCGTGCCCGAACTGCTCGACCCCGATCGTGAGTCCCATCTGCGTCACGGCATGGCGCAGATCCTCCGCGAGCAGTTCGACCTCGACCGGCTCGTCGCTTCCCTCCTGCGCCGGAGCCTCTGCGTTCGCGAGCCGGGTGAGGGCTTCACGTGCCATGTCCATGGCGAGGGCCTTCTCGCGCTCGGTCCTCGCGCGTTCGGCGGCGATGAGGGCCGCGAGCACGCTGTCGTGCATGAGCGCCGCGACCGCGACGCGTTCGTGCTCGACCGCCTCGGCGGAGGCGGCCTCGGTGTACAGCGCGACCGCACGCCCGCGGGCGTCGTCGACGCCGTTCGCGACAGAGCGGAACATCCAGCCCAGAGCGACCAGCACCAGCCCGAGGATCAGCGTGAACGACACGTCGAACGCCGTAGCGACCCAGAAGGCCGGCGCGAAGCCTCCTTGGGCGAGACGGACGGTCCCGTAGATGAACGGACCGACGAGCGCCCACGCGACCTGCACGCGGAGCGGGAACGCGACGACCGCCGCGACGCCGGCCACATTGACGAGGAAGAAGATCCACGGCTGATCCGACGGCACGACGTTCTTGTGGGTCGCCACGAACGGCCACAGCAGGAGATCGACGATGTACGCGACGAAGAAGATCCCGGCGGTCAGACGCACACCTCGACCGAGTATGCAGCACACCAGCATGGCGACCCAGGGCACGAACACGAGCGCCATCATCAGGATGTGCGGGACGTCGACGATCTGCAGAGTGACGACGGCGTTCACCAGCGCCTGGGCGCCGAGCGCGAGGGCGCCCACACCGACGACGATCGCGATGATGCGTTCGATCCGCCGTCCGGCGAATCGCTCGAGCTCCTGCCCGACCTCCCCGGGCGTCGGGATCTTCTCCCACGCCTCCCGGAGGCCCTGATCCGCCGACACGCGCTCAGCCCCTCGGCTGCGGCGTCGACGCCGTGCTCACCGGGGCGGGTCCACCCTGTTCAGGCGACACCCTGCGGATCCTCCTGGGCGCCCTCCACGATGCCGTCCTCCATCGCGCGCCGCAGCAGGTCGACCTTGGTGGGTGCCGGGCGCCCGACCTCCACGTACTTGACGCGGATGCGGGTGATGTTCTCCTTGGCCGTCGAATAGGCCACGCCCAGGCGCTCGGCCACGACCTTCAGCGGCAGCCCCGTCGCATACAGGCGGAGCACCTCGCGTTCGCGGGTGGACAGCTGCGCATCCGCGAACGCGGTGTCGCCGTCGACCGCGTTCGCCCACTCGACGTTGTTCAGCGCCTCACCGCGCGCGACCGTGCGCACGGCGGCGATCACGTCGTCCAGCGGGGAGGACTTGCTGATCACGCCGGCGGCTCCCGCGGCGAGTGCCTCGCGCACCGACACCGGGCGGTCGGCCACACTGTGGATGACCACGCTGGAACCGTCGGCGACGAGGCGGGTGACGTTCTCGGTCACCGTCGTGCCGTCACCGAGGGTGAGATCGAGCACCACGACGTCGGCAGGGGCCACGCCCGCACGGCTTCGCGTGTCGAGGTACTCGGCCACGCCTGCGCCTGCGAAGACGACGTCGAAGGCCGCCCGCTCGAGCGCGGCGGCGAGTCCCAGACGAACGGACTCGTGGTCGTCGATCAGGGCTACGCTGCTCACGGTCTCACCCTATCCCGTGGCCCGGCGAGTGACGCTCCCGTGGCCGGCGCGATGAGACCGCGCGGCGCGTCACCGCGTCAGCAGCGCCACGGTCTCCAGGTGGTGGGAGTGCGGGAACAGGTCGAAGGCGCGCAGAGCGCGGGGCTCGAACCCGAGACCGCGGAACGTGGCGAGGTCCCGGGCGAGCGCGACCGGGTCGCAGGCGACGTAGGCGATCGCCACCGGGTCCAGCGCTGCGACGTCCTCCACGACGGCGCGACCGGCGCCGGAGCGGGGCGGATCCAGGATCACGACGCCGCCGCCGACGCCCTGCGGCCCCGCATCGCCGGCGCGCAGGAACCGGTCCACGCGCGCCGTGACCGCATGAACGCCGAGGTCGCGCAGGTTCGCGGCCGCGTGCCGGGTCGCGCGAGGAGCGGATTCGACGGTGGTGATCCGGTGCGCGCCGAGTCGTGCCAGGGTGGCCGAGAACAGGCCGACGCCGCCGTACAGGTCGAGATGAGCCACGTCGGGGTCGACATGTCCGTCGAGCAGCTCGGCCACGGCACCGTCGAGGAGCGGCGCGGCAGCCGGATGGATCTGCCAGAAGCCGTCGGCGTCGAGCGTGAAGGACCGCTCGCCCACCCGCTCGACGATCGTCTCCGGCGCCGGGCGCCTCGGTCCGCGCCGCCCCCGGCCGCCGTGCGCGACCCGCTCGGCCTCGGTGCGCAGCACGCGGCGCACCTCGCCGTCAGCGGGCTCGACGAGCTCGATCCGGCCTTCGGGCAGCCCGCTCAGATCGCGTGCCGCGGCGTCGATCGCGGGTCGGGCGAGCACGTGCTCGGCGACGGGCACCACCCGGTGGCTGCGCGCGGCGAACGGACCGATCCGTCCCTGGTCGTCGACATGCAGCGTGACGCGCGTGCGCCAGTTCTCGTCGGCTCCGGTGGCGACGACCTCGGGGGCCGCGATCCCTCCACCGGCGAACCTGTCCAGCGCCTCCTGCAGCACCTGTCGCTTCAGCACCCGCTGATGCGCGATCGCGATGTGTCCGAGATCCGCACCGCCGGGGCGCTGCTCGGGAGCTCGCGCGACATCAGCCTCCGGCCACACATGCGGGCGCCGGTGCTCGGACGGCTCGAGCACCTCGACCGTCTCGGCGCGCCAGAACGAGCGCGAGTCGGCGGCGTCGGCCGGCTCGGTCAGCCGCGCGCGCACCCTTTCGCCGGGGATCGCGTCCGAGACGAACACCACGCGCCCCTCGTGCCGGGCGATGAAGACGCCGCCGTGTGCGATGGCGGTCACGTCGAGGTCGAGAAGAGCGCCCTCGGACGCGTGGGAATCGGTCACCCCTCGATCATCCCAGACCTCGGCGCCCGGCCCGCCGCGGGATCCGGATCCGTCGCACCGCTAGCGTGGTCACATGCGCGTCTGTCTCGCCTCCACCTCACCCGCCCGGCTCGCGCTCCTGCGGCAGAGCGGCATCGAGCCCCTCTGCCTGAGCCCGGACGTGGACGAGGACGCGGTCGCCACGGCGGAGGCGGAGCGGCTCGGCCGACCGCTCGCACCCGAAGAGGTCGTGCTGCTGCTGGGACGGGCGAAGGCCGCGGAGGTCGCGAACCGGATCCACGACGTGCACCCCGATTTCGAGGGCATCGTGATCGGCGGGGACTCCATGTTCGAGCTCGACGGGGAGGTGCACGGCAAGCCGCACACGCCCGAGCGCGCGCTCGCACGCTGGCACGCCATGCGCGGCCGCACCGGGGTGCTGCACTCCGGGCACAGCGTCGTCCTGGTGCGCCCCGGCGCGCCGGCCGAGGAGGCGTACGCGGTGGCGGAGGCCGCGGTCACCTTCGCCGCCGACATCGACGACGCCGAGCTCGAGCGGTACGTCGCCACCGGCGAGCCGCTGCTCGTGGCGGGCGCCTTCACGGTCGACAGCCTGGGCGGCGCCTTCATCGAGCGGGTCGAGGGCGATCCGTCCACGGTCGTCGGGATGTCGCTGTCGACGCTGCGCCATCTCACCGGACGGCTCGGGATCCGCTGGACCGACCTGTGGAACGCCGTCCCGTCCGCGACCTGACCCCGCCCTCGGCAGAGCTGCTTCGTAGGATCCGAGACGCGTTCTGTGCCGATTCTTGTCGAGAGTCGTCAAAAATATCGGCCGCGCTGTCGATAGGCTGACATTCATGCCTGACATCGCCAAGGTGCTCGTCGCCAACCGCGGCGAGATCGCCGTCCGCATCATCCGCGCCGCGCGCGACTCCGGTCTCTCCTCCGTCGCCGTCTACGCGGATCAGGATCGTGACGCCATGCACACCCGGCTCGCCGACGAGGCCTATGCCCTCGACGGCTCCACGAGCGCCGAGACCTACCTGCAGATCGACAAGATCCTGTCGGTGGCCCGCCGCGCCGGTGCCGACGCGGTGCACCCCGGCTACGGATTCCTCGCCGAGAACGCCGAGTTCGCCCGCGCCGTGATCGGCGCAGGCATGGTGTGGATCGGCCCCTCCCCCGAGGCGATCGAGGCTCTGGGCGACAAGGTCACCGCGCGCCACGTGGCCGAGAAGGTGGGCGCTCCGCTCGCCCCCGGCACTCCCGGCCCCGTCGAGACGGCCGCCGAGGTGGTCGCGTTCGCCGAGCAGGTGGGGCTGCCCATCGCGATCAAGGCCGCCTACGGAGGCGGCGGGCGCGGCCTCAAGGTCGCCCGCGAGCTCGACGAGGTCGCCGAGCTGTTCGAGTCCGCGACCCGCGAGGCCGTCGCCGCCTTCGGCCGCGGCGAGTGCTTCGTGGAGAAGTACCTCGACAAGCCGCGTCACGTCGAGACCCAGTGCCTCGCGGACGCCGCGGGCAACGTCGTCGTCATCTCGACGCGTGACTGCTCGCTGCAGCGCCGCCACCAGAAGCTCGTCGAGGAGGCGCCCGCGCCCTTCCTCACGGATGAGCAGAACGCCCTGCTGTACTCGGCGTCCAAGGCCATCCTCAAGGAGGTCGGCTACGTCGGCGCAGGCACATGCGAGTTCCTCATCGGCGCCGACGGCACGGTGTCGTTCCTCGAGGTGAACACCCGCCTCCAGGTCGAGCACCCCGTCTCCGAGGAGGTCACCGGCATCGACCTCGTCCGCGAGCAGTTCCGCATCGCCGCCGGCGGCACCATCGACTACGACGACCCTGCCCCCCAGGGCCACTCGATCGAGTTCCGGATCAACGGCGAGGACCCCGGCCGGGGCTTCCTGCCGCAGCCGGGCCCCGTGCACGTGTTCAAGACGTTCGGCGGCCCCGGCATCCGCCTCGACTCCGGCGTCACCGCGGGCGACGTCGTCTCCGGCGCGTTCGACTCCCTGCTCGCGAAGATCATCGTGACCGGCAAGGACCGCGCCGAGGCGCTGGAGCGCTCGCGCCGCGCGCTCGACGAATTCGAGGTCTCCGGTCTGCCGACCGTGCTGCCGTTCCACCGCAAGGTCGTGAACGACCCCGCCTTCACGGCGGAGGACGGAACGTTCGGCGTGTACACGCGCTGGATCGAGACCGAGTTCGTCAACGACATCCCCGCCTGGGACGGCGAGCTCGAGGCCGCGGGCGAGCCGAAGGGCCGCCACACGGTCGTCGTCGAGGTCGCCGGCAAGCGCCTCGAGGTCAGCCTGCCCGACCGCGTCGCCGCCTCGGTGGTCGGCACCGGCGGGCGCCCCGCGGCGGTGCCGCCGTCGCGGCGCAGCCACGCCAAGACCGTGAACGCCGGCGCATCCGGCGACGCCGTGAAGTCGCCGATGCAGGCCACCGTCGTCAAGGTCGCCGTCGAGGAGGGCCAGCAGGTCGTCAAGGGCGACCTGGTGGTCGTGCTCGAGGCGATGAAGATGGAGCAGCCGCTGCAGGCGCACAAGGACGGCGTCATCGGCAACATCAACGCCGACGCCGGCGCGACGGTGTCCGCCGGGCACCAGCTCCTCACGATCAGCTGAGCGGATCCGCAGAACGAAGAAGCGGCGCTCCCCCGGAGGGGGCGCCGCTTCTTCGCGTCCGGCTCACTTCGCGATGTACACCTGGTGCATCGCGCGCGTGGCATCGGTGATGCTGCTCGTGATCGACGGGTACGCCGCGAACACGCGCGAGACCTGATCGACGTTGAGGCGCCGCTCGACGGCGATGGCGAGCGGGTAGATCAGCTCGGAGGCCCGCGGAGCGACGATCACGGCGCCGATGACCGTACCGGATCCCTTGCGCGCGATGATCTTCACGAAGCCGTCGCGGATCCCCTGCATCTTGGCGCGCGGGTTCGCGGCGAGCGGCAGCTTGTACGCGATGCCGTCCGCGACGCCGTCCTCGATGTCCTTCTCGCTGAAGCCGATCGTGGCGATCTCCGGAGCGGTGAAGATGTTCGCCGTGATCTTGAGCTTCTCGAGCGGGATCACGATATCGCCGAGGGCGTGGAACACCGCCGTGCGGCCCTGCATCGAGGCCACCGAGGCGAGCGGGAAGAAGTTGGTGCAGTCGCCGACGGCGTAGATGTTGGAGACCGAGGTGCGCGCCACCCGGTTGACCCGGATGTGGCCCGACTCGGTGAGCTCCACGCCGACGTCCTCCAGGCCGATGCCGGCGGTGTTCGGAATGGATCCGACGGCCATCAGGCAGTGGCTGCCGTCGACGGTGCGCCCGTCCGACAGCGTCACGGTGACGCCGTTCGCAGTGCGCTCGACCTTGTCCGCGCGGGACTTGGACAGCACTTGCATGCCGCCGCGCTTGAAGACCTTCTCGAGCACGTGCGCGGCGTCCTGGTCCTCGCCCGGCAGCACCTGGTCGCGACTGGAGATCAGCGTGACCTTCGCGCCCAGGTTCATGTAGGCCGATGCGAACTCGGCGCCGGTGACGCCCGACCCGACCACGATGAGGTGCTCGGGCAGCGTCTTCATGTCGTACAGCTGGGTCCAGGTGAGGATCCGTTCGCCGTCCGGTTTGGCGGAGTCGAGCTCGCGCGGGGCGGCGCCCACGGCGACGATGAGGGTGTCGGCCTCGACGCGGTCGAACTCGGTGCCGTCCACCGAGGTGGACACGACGATCGCGTTCGGACCGTCCAGGCGGCCATGGCCGGAGAGGATCGTCACGCCCGCGTCGAGCAGCGTGGTGCGCATGTCCTCGGACTGCTGCCCGGCCAGCGCCATCAGCCGCTTGTTCACCGCGGCGAGGTTGATGGCGACCTGCGGCTTGAGAGGCTTGCCCTCCGCGCCCTTCGCATAGAACTGCACCCCCAGGTCGCTGGCCTCGCTGATCGCGACAGCGGCATCGGCCGTGGCGATCAGGCTCTTGGAGGGCACCACGTCGGTGAGCACGGCGGATCCGCCCACGCCGACCCTTTCGACGAGCGTCACCTCCGCGCCGAGCTGTGCCGCGGCGAGCGCCGCCTCGTAACCGCCGGGACCGCCACCGAGCACGGCGACACGCTGAGAGCGCTCGAACATCAAGGTCATGGGATCCATTCTTCCGCATCCGCCGCGCGGCCGGGATCAGCCGGCCCGCCCGCGGGGAAGCGTTCGGTCCCTGTTCGCCGCTCGTTCCGCATCATCGGCGCGGTCGCGAGCACTCGGGAGGGCGACGGACGCTCTTCCGCGCTCGCCTCGCCCGCCCAGGGCGCGGGGCCGTATCCTCGTTCTCATGGCTGACTGGAACCACCCCCTCGACGACCCGAGTGCCGACCCCTTCGCGATCGCCGCAGAGGCCGCCTCCGACATCCACCGGCTCACGGGAGTCGAGCGTCACGACATCGCCGTCACGCTCGGATCCGGCTGGGGCAAGGCCGCCGAGCTGATCGGCGAGACGGTCGCGACCATCCCCGCCACCGAGGTCACGGGCTTCTCCAAGCCCGCGCTCGAAGGACACGTCGGCACGCTCCGCAGCATCGTCACCCCCGGCGGCAAGAACGTGCTCGTGATCGGCGCGCGCACGCACTACTACGAGGGCCATGGCGTGCGCCGGGTCGTGCACAGCGTGCGCACCGCCGCCGCCACAGGAGCCAAGACCATGGTGCTCACGAACGGCGCCGGCGGGATCCGCGAGACCTGGAAGCCGGGGCAGCCGGTGCTGATCAGCGACCACCTCAACCTCACGGCGGACTCGCCGCTCGAGGGCGCGACCTTCATCGACCTCACCGACCTGTACAGCGCGCGGCTGCGCGACCTCGCCCGCACGATCGACCCGAGCCTCGACGAGGGCGTCTACACGCAGTTCCGCGGTCCGCACTACGAGACCCCGGCCGAGGTGCAGATGGCGAAGACCATCGGCGGTCACATCGTCGGGATGTCCACCGCCCTCGAGGCGATCGCCGCACGACAGGCCGGCATGGAGATCCTCGGCTTCTCGCTCATCACGAATCTCGCCGCGGGGATCCAGAAGACCCCGCTCAGCCACGCGGAGGTGATCGAGGCGGGTCGTGAGGCCGAGCCCGTCATCTCGGATCTGCTGGCCCGCGTGATCGGGGCGCTGTGAGCGGCCAGGAGGCGGCGCTGCTCACGCAGGCGCGCGCCTGGTTGCGGCAGGATCCGGATCCGGAGACCCGCGACGAGCTCGCCGGGCTCATCACGCGCGCCGGATCCGGTGATGAGGCGGCCCTCGCCGACCTCGCCGATCGCTTCTCGGCGCGTCTCGCCTTCGGCACCGCAGGCCTCCGCGGCGAGCTCGCCGCAGGCTCGAACCGGATGAACCGCGTGCTCGTGGCGCAGGCCGCCGCCGGCTTCGCGGCCTATCTGCAGGAGAAGGCGCCCGACTCCACGCCGGCGGCCTCCAGCGCAGCGGCCGGGTCGGCACCGACCGTCGTCATCGGCTATGACGGCCGCAAGAACTCACGCGTCTTCGCGAAGGACTCGGCGGAGATCTTCGCCGGCGCGGGGCTGCGGGCCATTCTGCTGCCCCGTCTGCTGCCGACCCCGGTGCTCGCGTTCGCCGTGCGCCACCTCGGTGCCGATGCCGGCGTCATGGTGACCGCGAGCCACAACCCGCCCAACGACAACGGCTACAAGGTCTACCTCGGCGGCGCGGATCAGGGCTCGCAGATCGTCTCCCCGGCCGACGCCGAGATCGCCGCGCACATCCAGCAGGTGGCCGATCGCGGCGACGCCCTGGCCATCCCGCGCTCGGCGACCTACGAGACCGCCGGCGAGGACATCGTCGATGCCTACGTGGCCGCCACCGCCGCCGTCGCTCCCGCCCCGGTCGGCACGGCGGGGCTGCGCTGGGTCTACACCGCGATGCACGGAGTGGGCTGGGAGACTTTCTCCCGCATCATCGGCGAGGCCGGCTATCCGGCACCGTGGACGGTGAGCGAGCAGCGCGACCCCGACCCCACCTTCCGCACCGTCTCCTTCCCGAATCCGGAGGAGCCCGGCGCCATGGACCTCGCCTTCGCGAAGGCGCGCACGCTGGGTGCTGAGCTCGTGATCGCCAACGACCCCGACGCCGACCGGCTCGCCGTCGGCATCCCCGATCCGGCTGCCGAGGGCGGCTGGCGCCGGCTCACCGGCAACGAGGTCGGGCTGCTGCTGGGCTGGCGCGCGGCGCGCGCGGCCACGGCAGAGGGACCGGCTGCTCCGGGCACATCGCTGGCGTGCTCGCTCGTGTCCTCCCCGGCGCTCGGCGCGGTGGCGGAGCGCTACGGACTGGACTTCCACGAGACGCTCACCGGGTTCAAGTGGATCTCCCGCGCTCCCGGCATCGCATTCGGCTACGAGGAGGCCCTGGGCTACCTCGTGAACCCCGGGACAGTGCGCGACAAGGACGGCATCTCCGCCGCCGTGGCGCTGCTCGGCCTCGCCGCGGAGGCGCGCGGACGCGAGGCGACGCTCGCCGATCTACTGGAGGAGGTGGCCGCCGAGGTGGGCCACTTCGCGAGCGGGCAGGTGTCGATCCGCGTCGACGACATCGCTGTGATCGGCCGGATCATGGCGGCGCTGCGCCAGGATCCGCCTGCCGCGTTCGGCGAGACCGCGATCACGGCGGTGGAGGACCTCCTCACAGCCGCCGAGGGCGCCCCCGCCGGCGATGTGCTGCGCTACCGCCTCGCCGACGGCTCCCGCGTGATCGTGCGCCCGAGCGGCACCGAGCCCAAGCTCAAGGTGTACATCGACGCGCGGGCGGAATCGGGCGAGACCGCCCGCGCCGCCGTCGCCGCGCTGGACTCCGCGATCCGGGAGCTGCTGGCCCGACTCGGCTGAGTCGGACGGCCCAGCTCACTCCCCCGGTTTTGGGGCGCGCTTCGACGTTTTGGGGCGCGTCCCACCGGGATTTCCGGGCCTGAAGCGCCCCAAAACGGAGCCACACGCCCCAAACGATCGAACGCGTCACCAGTGCCCTCCCGGATCAGGCGGGACGGATGCCGAACGCAGCGAGGCGCCGTCCCAGCACGATCGCCGAATCGATGTGCGTCCAGCCCCAACGCGCGAAAGGTCGCTGCGTGGAGCCTCGGATCCAGTCCTCCCGCTGCTTCTCCCGGTCGAGGACCTCAGCACCGCTCCGGCCTGCGAGCATGCCAGCATCGGAATACTTGATCGCGCCGTCGAACTCGCCGAATGCCACGGCCGACGGGTCGTCGAGCGCGAAGTCCACGAAGTACGAGCCGTAAGGACCGGGCACCTCGACCTGCAGCCGGATCCTGCGGAAACCGAGTTCGACGAGTCGGATCCGGCTGATGCTCTCTCCTGGAAGCTGCGCACGGCCGTCGGCGAACGCCACTACCCTGTCCGCACGGTGCCGCCCCTGGGCGGATCGGTGCGCGACGCTATGAACCGCTTCGAGGAGGGCCGCCGCCGCATCCTCATCGTAGGTTCCGGACGCTGACGCGCACCGCGATCGCAGCGCCGCGTCCGCCACGACCACGGCGCTCTCGAAGGACGCGGTGCGCGCGACGTCCGCGACGGTGCGCTCGAGCGTCGTGCAGCGCAATCCTCGGACCTCGACGACCTCCTCCTCGGATATGGCCCCGCGATGCCGGACCGTCCCGACCGCGGATCCGGGACGGTCATCAGAGACCGTGAGATGCACGCGCGTCCGATCAGGGCGGAACAGGGGAAGCCCGTGCAGCGCGGCAGCGGTCTCGTGCGAGAACACAGCGTCGTCGGAGACCAGTCCGAGCGCGTGCGCGCGGGCGATGACACGTCCCTCGGGTGATGCGGTGGCCCAGTCCTGCCGGGGCGCGTAGACACCAGGCCGGATCCGTTCCAGCTCTCCGCGGTCGTCGGCTCGGTAGACGCCCGACGCCGTACGCCGGATGCGGCCGAGCTCCGACACATGATGCACCGCGGGGATGAGGAGAGCCATCGCCCTATGGTGAGGCGCGGGCCGGCTCCCGTGTCCACCACGCATGAAATACGTGCGGAATTCGACAATCACAGCCCTTGTGGAGGACGAAGTTCAGGGCGCGTTCTCCTTTTTTTGGGGCGCGCCCTGCACGAGCTTCGTGGTGTGAGGCGCCCCAAAAGACCCCAGCGCGCCCCAGACCGCGGCGCGCACCGAACGCCCCAGCGCGCCCCAAAACCCGCGGGCGACCATCCCCGGAGCCGCGGGCCGTGTCGGGACGGCGCTCCGCCCCGGATACCCTCGATCCATGGACTTCCTCGCCCCCGTCACCCTCGAGAACGACTTCGTGCGGCTGGAGCCGCTCACCCCGGAGCACGCCGAGGATCTCGCCGCCGCGACCGCGGGGCTCGAGGACCGCTGGTACACCTCGGTCCCGTCCGCCGAAGGCGTGCCCGCGGAGATCGCCCGACGCCGAGCGCTGGCCGCGGAGGGTGCGATGAACCCGTTCGCGATCGTGCGCCTCGACACGGGGCGCGCGGTCGGGATGACGACGTTCTGCGATATCGAGCAGGCGAACCGCACTGTCGAGATCGGCTACACGTGGCTGTCGCCCGAGGTCCACGGCACGGCCGTGAATCCGTCCGCCAAGCGCCTGCTGCTGGGTCACGCCTTCGAGGCGTGCGAGGCGATCCGGGTGCAGTTCTGCACGCACTTCCACAACCGGCAGTCTCGCGCCGCGATCGAGCGGCTCGGGGCGAAGCTGGACGGCATCCTGCGCAACCACCGCATCGGGGCCGACGGCGCCTTCCGCGACACCGTCGTGTACTCGATCCTCCCCCACGAGTGGCCCGCGGTCCGCAACGGCCTGGACGCCCGACTCGACCGTCGACGCTGAGCACCGGCGCCGGCCGGCACGCCCCGCCGCGGAACCGTCGCGATGTGCACCGCCGCTCTCGCCCGCGCTCTCAGCGCACCGATAGGATCGGGGCACTGCGCGCGGAGATCCCGGCCCGCGCACGGATGAGGAGAGCATGACGACGAAGTCATATGCCGTGATCGGCGCCGGCCCCTCCGGACTCGCCGTCATGCGCGCACTGCAGAAGGCGGGCGTCGACGCCACGGGCTACGAGGCCTCCCACGGTGTCGGCGGGCTCTGGGACATCACCAACCCGCGCAGCACGATGTACTCCTCCGCACACCTCATCTCCTCGCGCACCACGACGGAGTTCACCGAGTTCCCGATGGACAGCGACGTCGACTATCCCGGCCATCGCGTGCTCAAGCGCTACTTCGACGACTATGCGGATGCGTTCGGGCTGCGCGAGCGCTTCCGGTTCGACACCAGGGTGGATCGTCTCGAGCGCGATGGGGACGGGTGGATCCTGCACGCCACGGCGCGGGGCGACGACGGCCGCGAAGAGGGCTTCGTCCGGCGCCACGACGGCGTGATCCTGGCGAACGGCACGCTCGCCGAACCGAACGTCCCGGCGTTCCCCGGAGAGTTCGCGGGCGAGATCATGCACACCAGCGCCTACAAGGATCCCGCGCAGCTCGCCGGCCGTCGGGTGCTGGTGATCGGAGCCGGCAACTCCGGCTGCGACATCGCGGTGGATGCCGTGCACCACGCATCCAGCATCGACATGAGCGTACGCCGGGGCTACTACTTCGTGCCGCGCTACCTCTTCGGCCGCCCCAGCGACACCCTCAACCAGGGCCGGCCACTGCCCGCGCGGATCAAGCAGGCGATCGACTCCCGGGTGCTGCGGGCGTTCACGGGCGACCCGGTGCGCTTCGGCTTCCCCCGACCCGACTACCGCATCTACGAGTCGCACCCGATCGTGAACACCCTCGTGCTGAACCACCTCGGCCAAGGCGACCTGCGCATCCGCGCCGACATCGATCGCTTCGACGGCCGTACCGTGCGCTTCCGCGACGGCTCGAGCGGCGACTACGACCTCATCCTGCTCGCGACCGGGTACGCGCTGGACTACCCGTTCGTCGACCGGGAGCATCTGAACTGGACGGATGCCTCGCCGCGGCTGTTCCTGAACGTCTTCCCGCCGTCGTTCAACGGCCTGTACATGATGGGCATGATCGAGGCCAGCGGCATCGGCTGGCAGGGCCGCTACGAGCAGGCCGAGCTGATCGCCGCCTACCTCGCCGCGGAGACGGCGGATCCGGCTCGCGCCGCCGCGTTCCGGGCGCGGGTCGCGACGGGCTCCTGGCCGGACCTCACCGGCGGGTACCGCTATCTCGGGCTCGCACGCATGTCGTACTACGTCAACAAGGACGCGTACCGACGGGCGGTGCGCACTGAGAAGGCCGCCCTGGCCGAGGCCCCGGCGCCGACCGGATCCGGGAGGGCGAGGACATGAACGTCGACGACGTGGCGGTGCACTTCGCCCCCGGCATGCTGACGATCCTCAACGTGGTGCTCGGCCTGATCATGCTCGGGATCGCGCTGGACACCTCCCCCAAGGACTTCCGGGTCGTGCTGACGCACCCCAAGCCCTTCATCGTGGCGATCCTGGCGCAGCTGCTCGTGCTGCCGGCCGTGACGTTCGGCCTGACCCTGGTCCTGCCGGTGACGCCGTCGATGGCGCTGGGCATGATCCTCGTCGCCTGCTGCCCGCCCGGTAACATCTCGCAGGTGCTCACGCACCGCTCTGGCGGCAATACGGCCCTGTCCGTCTCGATGACCGCGGTCGGCAACCTGCTCTACATCGTGGCGATGCCGTTGAGCATCGCGTTCTGGGGCTCGGTGCATCCCACGGCGCGCCTCCTGCTGCACCAGGTCGCGCTGAACCCGTGGCAGATGCTGCTCGAGGTCGTGCTGATCATCGGCCTGCCGTTCGCTCTCGGGCTGCTGCTGCGTGCGCGCCTGCCGCGACTCGCCTCGCGCGTGCAGCCGTTCGTGCGCTGGTTCAGCCTGCTGGCGCTGGTGGGCTTCATCGTCGGCGCGCTCGCGGGCAACTGGGCGGTGTTCCTCAGCGTGATCGGATCCGTGCTGCTCGTGGTCGCGATCCATGACGCGGTCTCGCTCGCGATCGGCTACGGCACGGCTGTGCTGGGCGGGCTCGGCACCCGTGAGCGCAAGGCCATGACCTTCGAGGTGGGGATCCGCAACGCGGGTCTCGGACTCGGACTGGTGTTCACGTTCTTCGGCGGTCTCGGCGGCATGGCCGTCGTCGCCGGCTGGTGGGGCGTGTGGGACATCGTCGCAGGTCTCGGTGTCGCTACGCTCTGGGGCATGCACACCACGCGCCGCACCGGATCGCGCACGGGCGACGCCTCCCGGCGAGCCATCCCGGCAGGAGAACGATGAGACGCGTCATGGTCACCGGCGGCGCCGGCTTCCTCGGCACCAGAGTCACCCGTCTCCTCTCCGACCACCCCGATGTCGACGTCGTCATCTGCGGCGACCTCCGCGAGTCCGAGGTGCCCGGCGTCGTCTCGGTCTCGGTGGACGTGACGGATCCGCTCGGACTGCCCGAGCTGCTGCGCCGGCATCGCGTGGACACGGTCGTGCACCTGGCGGCGATCGTCAATCCGGGCCGCGATGTGCAGGGCGAGTTCCGCGTCGACGTGCAGGGATCGTCCAACGTGCTGGCCGCGTGCGTGGAGTCCGGCGTGCGGCGCCTCGTGGTCTCGAGCTCGGGAGCCGCCTACGGGTATCACGCCGACAATCCGGCGTGGATCGACGAGACCGACGCGCTGCGCGGCAACGACGAGTTCCCCTACTCGCGGCACAAGCGCATGGTCGAGGAGATGCTCGCCGCCGCTCGCACCACTCATCCGGCCCTGGAGCAGGTGATCTTCCGGATCGGCACGATCCTGGGCCCCACCGTGCGCAACCAGATCACGGCGCTGTGGGATGCGAAGCGGATCCTGCACATCGCAGGATCCGACTCCCCCTTCGTGTTCGTGTGGGTGGACGACGTCGCCGCGGCGATGGTGCGCGCAGCCCTCGGCGAGGGCCCCGCCGGCATCTACAACGTGGCCGGCGACGGGGCGCTGACCGTACCGCAGATCGCTCGGCGGCTGCACAAGCCGCTGCTGACGATCCCGGCACCGCTGCTGACGATCGCCCTCGCCATCGGCAGCGCCCTGCGTCTGACCGAGCACGGTCCGGAGAAGATCCGCTTCCTGCGCTACCGGCCGGTGCTGCGCAACGATCGCCTGAAGGACGACTTCGGCTACACGCCGCGGCTCACGTCGGCGGAGGCGTTCGAGGAGTATCTGCGCACGCACCCGGACGTCGTGGCGAACGGCTGACCGTCACGTCGCCGGCGCCGCTCATCCGGTCTTGGTGAACACTCCGAGGCCGGACGGCTGCGGCACCTGCGCGAACTTGTTGAAGTACGCCAGTGTCACGCCGTGCACGGCGCTGCCCGCACGGGTGAACACGGCCGAGGAAAGGGATCCCGGAGGCGCCCCCTCTCCCGTCGGAGCGAACGACAGCGTATCGCCGTCCCACGGGTCGATGTCGAACGTGTAACCGCCGGTGGGACCCATCGCCCCGTGCAGCGTGCCGCCGGAGGACGTGATCGTGAGGGTGCCGAGGTACGGGCTCGTGTAGGTGCCGACGTAGTCGGAATCAGGGCCCTGCGGCTTGGCACCGGCCGGCGGCTTCTCGCCGGCCAGGTCGCCGACGGGAGCGTTGTAGTGGGAGAAGACGCCGCCGTAGGCCTTCACCCAGTCCCGGGTCTGCGCGCCGTAGAGCACATCGTCGAGGAACTGCTGGTTCACCGCCTCCGGCACGCCGATGGGCGCCCCGTTGGTGAGCACGACGATGCCCAGGTCGAGGTCCGGGACCATCGCCTCGGCGGTGGCCGTACCGAGTTCGAACCCGCCGGAGTGGCTCAGCACGACTCGTCCGCCGGCGCCCGATCCGACGTTGCTGCCGAAACCGTAGTGCCCGGGCCGCTGGTCGAGCGCGCTGTTGCGCGAGCTCACGATCTGCGCCGAGAACGCCTGTGTGAGCGGCGCAGGGTCGATGAAGTCCTTGCCCGCGAGCTTGCCGTCGGCGAGCACCACCGCCATCCATTTGGCCACGTCCCCTGCCGTCGACGCCACGCCGCCGGCCGGTGCCTCCGCGTCGGGGTCGCGATCGAACAGCGGCTCGAAGTCGTCCGCCCCGATCCGCGTGTGCTGCACGGCCCGGTCGCGCGTGGCGAGGAACTCGGCGTGCGAGGAGGTGGTGGAGGTCATCCCGAGCGGGTCGAACAGCAGCTCCTTCGCCGTCTGCTCCCAGGTCTCGTGCCGCGCGGCGGCGACGGCCACCGCGCCGGTCGTGAGTCCGAAGTTCGAGTACTGGTACGTCGTGCGGAAGGGCGCGAGCGGGATCTGGTTCAGGTGAGCCAGGATGTACGCGCGATCGAAGCCGAGATCCTCGAGTTCGTCGCCGCCGCCGGTCGGGATGCCGGTGCGGTGCGCGAAGGCGTCGCCGATCGTCGCATTCGCCGTGACATACGGATCGTTGAAGGTCATCGACGGCATCAGGTCCTTGATCGGAGTGTCCCAGGTGATGCTCGGATCCTCGGTCATCGCCCGCGCGACGATCGTGCTCGAGATCGGCTTCGACATCGACGCGATCATGAACAGGGTGTTGACATCGACCGGTGCTCCTGTGCGCTTGTCGCGCACTCCGAACGCCCCCTCGTACACGGTCTTCCCCTTCGAGACCACGGCGACCGTGGCGCCGGGGACGCCGGTGCGTTTGAGCGCGTCGGCGACGTGCGCCGGGAGCTTCTTCAACGCGGCGGCGACAGCGGTCGCGCGGTCGGTGTACAGCGGAATCACGTCCTGGTTCGGCGCCGCCCCGGTCTGCACGTGCACCGGCTTCACGCCCTGCGTCGGCGCCGAGCAACCCGCCACGGTGCCGACCATCAGCAGTGCCGCCGAGGCGGCGATCAGCGGCGACCGCAGGCGCGCCGCACCGCTCCTCTTCCTTGCGGGCCCCATCTCGCTCCTCTTCTCGCGGCCCCCCTCGGTGAGGCTAGCGAGCGCGGAACCCGCGGGGCAAGGTGTGACGGTGCGCCGAGACCGATTCGTGCCCGTCGACCACCGCGGCGGCGTTCGACGACTCCGCACGCATCCCGTCTCCGGGCGTCGCATCCGCCGGATCCCGTCTCCGCCGTCGCCGCGTCAGGCCCGCTGCAGCTCCTGTGCGAACATCACCAGGATGCCGCTGGGTCCGCGGAGGTAGGTGAGCTTGTACACGTCCTGGTAGTTCGCGACGCCCCGCAGGGGGAAGCAGCCGTGCCGGGCGGCGATCGCCAGCGACTCGTCGATGTCGTCGACGGCGAACGCGATGCGGTGCATGCCGATCTCGTTCGGGAGCGTCGGCGCGGTCTCGATGGCGTCGGGGTGGATGTACTCGAACAGCTCGACGCGCCCGTGTCCGTCCGGCGTCTGCAGCACGGCGATCCTCGCGTGATTGCCATCGAGCCCGACGGCCGTGTCCGTCCACTCCCCCGACACGGTGTCGCGGCCCAGCACGGTGAGCCCGAGATCGGTGAAGAACGAGATGGTCGCTTCGAGGTCCTGGACGGCGATGCCGACGTTGTCCATGCGGATGGCCATACTCCGCACTCTACGCCGCGCGAGTCACCCGCCCCGGCATCAGTGCGAGCCGGCCTCGACCAGGATCACCCCGCCGACGATCACGGCGAGACCGATCGCGGTCATGACCGAGATGCGATCGCGGAACAGCACGCGCCCCAGCACCGCCGTGGCGGCGACGCCGAGTGCCGCCCAGACCGCGTACGCGATGCCGACCGGCATGCCCAGCGCCAGCACCGCACCCAGCAGCACGTAGGAGGCCAGGTAGCCCAGGACGATGGCCGGGATATGGCGACGGCGGCGGAAGCCCTCGGAGGCGCGCAGGCTCAGGGTGGCGGTCACCTCGGAGGCGATCGCGCCGAGCAGCAGCAGCCAGGTCATGAGGCGTCTCCCGACGCACCGCGGGCGTGCCGGGTGCCCAGTTCGGCGAGCAGCACGCCGGCGATGATCACGCCGAGGCCGACGAGGGAGAGCGGGCTCAGGGTCTCGGCGAACAGCGCGGCGGCCGCGAGCGCGGTGAGCGCCACGCCGATCGCGGACCAGATGCCGTAGGCGACGCCCACCGGCATGCCGCGGGTGAGCACGATCCCGAGCAGCCAGAACGACCCGCCGTACCCGAGCACGACCACGCACAGCCACCACCAGGATCCGCCCGTCGACACCGCTCGCAGGCTGAGCGTCGCACTGACCTCCAGCACGATCGCGAGCAGCAGGGGCGGCCAGGCGTTGGGCCGGTGACGACCGCCGGCCCCGGCATCAGGGGCCCGGCCCGCCGGGTCAGGCGAGGACATCGTCGAGCAGCGGATGCAGATGCCGGGAGCGCAGTGTCAGCGCGGCCGTCGCCGCGCCGGCCGACAGGGCGTCGCGCACCGCACGGCCCGCCAGCGTCGCGTCGAGCACGCCCGCGAAGAACGCGTCGCCGGCGCCGTTGGTGTCCACGACGTCGACCGGCACCGCCGCCACATGATGCAGCACGCCCTCGCCGTCGACCGCGATCGCGCCGTCGGCTCCGAGCGTGCAGACCGCGAGCGAGACGCCTGCATCGATACGGTCGCGCAGGAAGCCCTCGGGATCCGGCAACCGGTCGGCGTTGCAGAAGACGACGTCGGCAGCCTCGAGGAACGGCCGGTGGAACTCCGCGGCGCCGTCGTAGTCATGCAGGTCGACCCAGATCGGCGCACCGGCCGTCTGCGCCTCGTCGACCGCGGCGAGCCCCTCGGCGGAGAGATCGAGCACGATCGCGGCGGCACCGGCGAGCGCGGGCTCGTCGCCGGCGAGCGCTTCCCACCCGGGCGTGAGCTCCGGCGACGAGAGGAACACAGAGACCCGCTCGCCGGCAGCCGTCATGAGGTTCAGATGACGCTCGGAGACGATGGCCTCGCGCAGACCGCGCAACGGCACCCCGGCTCTGACCAGTGCGTCCCGGATCCGCAGTCCCGCCGCGTCGCGACCGACCCGCGCCCGCAGGGACACGGCCCGCCCGAGACCGTGCAGGCTCAGCGCCTTGCCGGCGCTCGTCCCGCCGACCGTCTGCCAATCCGCGTCCGCGAACTGCATGTGCGGCGTCGGCTCGGGCAGGCGATCCAGCAGCACGATGGTGTTCCACGACACCGCCCCGACGACGGCGACCCGCCCCGCGTCGGGGGCTTCACTCATCGAAGCCCTCGGCGATCAGCTCGACGAGCTCCTCCCGCTCCTCGACGGGGAGGAACGCGCCCGCGGCGGCGTTGAACTGGAACGACTCGAGGTCCTCGAGGTCGTAGCCGAACGCGTCCACGAGCAGCGCCATCTCGCGCGTCAGCGATGTCGCGCTCATCGTGCGGTTGTCCACGTTCACGGTCACCGCGAAACCCAGCTGGTAGAGCAGGTCGAACGGGTGGTCGGCGAACTCGGTCCCCCACGCGGCGATCGCGCCGGTCTGCAGGTTCGACGACGGCGAGAGCTCGAGCGGGATCTCCCGATCGCGCACCCAGCGCGCCAGATCGCCGAAGCGGACCTGCACCTCCTCGCCGTCGCGGTTCACGATCTCCAGATCCTCCGCGATGCGCACACCATGACCGAGCCGGAGTGCACGGCCGTCGACCAGGGCGGAGCGGATCGAGTCCGGACCCGCCGCCTCACCGGCGTGCACCGTGGTCGGGAACATCTGCCCGGCCAGGTACTCGAACGTCTCGCGATAGCGCGAGGACGGGTAGCCCGCCTCGGGCCCCGCCGTGTCGAAGCCGACCACGCCGCGATCGCGGTTGGCGACCGCGAGCTCGGCGATCTCGCGCACGCGGTCCGTCTGCCTCATGGCGGAGAGCAGCTGCCCGACCCGGATGCTCTTGCCGTGGCTCTCCGCGGCGTCCTCCGCCTCGTCGATGCCGTCCTGCACCGCGTCGACCGCCTGCTGCAGGCTGAGCCCGCCCGTGAGGTGCAACTCGGGCGCCCAACGCACCTCGCCGTACACGACGCCGTCGCGCACCAGGTCTTCGACGAACTCCCGCGAGATGCGGCGCAGGTTCTCCGCGCTCTGCATGACGGAGAGCGACACGTCGAAGGTCTTCAGATAGTCGACCAGGGATCCGGCCGACGCCTGGGTGCGGAACCACATCGCGAGCCCGGTCGGGTCGGTGTGCGGCAGCTCGATCCCGGCCGCATCGGCGAGCTCGATGATCGTGGCGGGACGAACCCCGCCGTCGAGGTGATCGTGCAGGGAGACCTTGGGAAGACTCCGGAGGGACAGGCCCTCGACCTCCAGGTCGCCGTTCGCGTCGATGGGCATGACAGATCCTTCCTCAGCGGTCGATCGATGGGAATCGTCAGGGATGTTCCGAGAGGAACCGGACAGGGCGCCGCGCGCACACCGCGCCCGGAATCAGCCTAGGCGGTGATGCGCTCGCGCACGAGGGGCGCGCGCTCGGTCTGCGCGGCACCGATCTCCCATGCTCCGTCCACCGCGTCCAGAGCACGGTCGAACCGCGCCGCGTCGTCGGCGGACAGCGTGAACACCGGATCCCCCGCACGCACGGCGTCACCGGGCTTCACGTGCAGGTCGATGCCCGCGGCGAACACCACCGCGTCCTCGGCGCGGGCGCGGCCCGCCCCCAGCCGCCACGCGCCGATGCCGAAGGGCAGCGCGTCCATGCGCGTCACGAACCCGTCCGAGGGCGCCGTCACGGTGTGCGTCTCCCGGGCGGAAGGCAGTGCTGCGTCCGGATCGCCGTCCTGCGCTCGGATCATCGCCTTCCACGAGTCCATCGCGCGTCCGTCATCCAGCGCCCTCTCCACGTCGGCGTCGGGCTGACCGCTCAGCGCCAGCATCTCGCGGGCGAGGGCGAGGGTGAGCTCGCGCACGTCGGCGGGTCCGCCGCCGGCGAGCACCTCGACCGACTCGCGCACCTCGTTCGCATTGCCGATCGCCAGGCCCAGCGGCACGTTCATGTCGGTCAGCAGCGCGGTCGTCTGAACACCGGAATCGGTGCCGAGCGCCACCATGGTGCGCGCGAGTTCGCGCGCGCGGTCGATGTCCTGCATGAAGGCTCCGGAACCGAACTTGACGTCCAGCACCAGCGCGTCGGTGCCCTCGGCGATCTTCTTGGACATGATGCTCGACGCGATCAGCGGGATCGCCTCGACGGTGCCGGTGACGTCGCGCAGGGCGTAGAGCTTCTTGTCCGCCGGGGCGAGACCGGATCCGGCCGCGCAGATCACGGCACCGACGTCGCCCTGCAGCTGCGCGAACATCTCCTCGTTGCTGAGCGCGGCGCGCCAGCCGGGGATCGACTCGAGCTTGTCGAGCGTGCCGCCGGTGTGGCCGAGGCCGCGGCCGCTGAGCTGCGGAACGGCCACGCCGAAGCTGGCCACGAGCGGCGCCAGCGGCAGCGTGATCTTGTCGCCCACGCCGCCGGTGGAGTGCTTGTCGACGGTCCTCTTGCCGAGGGCCCCGAAGCTCATGCGCTCCCCCGAGGCGATCATGGCGTCGGTGAGCACGCGGATCTCGTCGCGCTCCATGCCGCGCTGGAAGATCGCCATCGCAAAGGAGGCCATCTGCGGATCCGTGACATAGCCGCGCGTGTAGGCGTCGACCATCCATCGCAGCGCGGGCTCGGGAACGGTCCCGCCGTCGCGCTTGGCGCGGATCACGTCGACGGCATCAAAGGGCTCAACACTCAACGGACGTTCTCCAGATCTCTCGGCCCGAACGCGTCGGGCAGCACTTCGTCGATGGTCCTGATGCCGGACACGGTCTCCAACAGCATCCCCGGCGCGGAGTGCTCGTACAGCAGCTGCCGACAGCGACCGCAGGGCATGATCGTGTCGCCCTCGCCGTTCACGCAGAGGAAGGCGATGAGCCGCCCGCCGCCGGACATGAACAGATCACCCACCATCGCGCATTCCGCGCACAGGGTGACGCCGTAGGAGGCGTTCTCGACATTGCAGCCCGAGACGATCCTGCCGTCGTCCACGAGTGCGGCGGCGCCCACCCGGTAGTGCGAGTACGGCGCGTAGGCCTTCCGCTGGGCGTCATCGGCGACGCGGCGCAGCTCGTCCCAGTCGATGTCCATGAACGCCCTCCTAGGACTTGATGTACGGCTTGCCGTCGGCCGCCGGCGCCTTGATCTGACCGACGAAGCCGACCACGGCCAGGATCGTCACCACGTACGGCAGCATCAGCATGAACTCGCCGGGGATCGGCGTGCGCAGCACGGCGAGCAGATTCTGCAGGTTGGTCGCGAAGCCGAACAGCAGCGCCGCGAGGGCCGCGCGCACCGGATCCCAGCGCCCGAAGATCACCGCGGCCAGCGCGATGAAGCCGAGTCCCGCGGTCATGTCCTTGGTGAACTGCGGTACCGAGACCAGCGTGAAGTAGGCGCCGCCGATACCGGCGATCGCACCGGCGAGCTGCAGGTTCCAGAACCGCGTCGGGTTGACCTTGATGCCGACGGTGTCCGCGGCGTGGGGGTGCTCGCCGACCGCGCGCACACGCAGCCCCCAGCGCGTGCGGTACATCGCCCAGGCGACGAGCGCGACGACGACGTACATCAGATAGACGAGGAAGGTCTGGTTGAACAGGGCGGGGCCGATCACCGGGATGTCACCGAGGATCGGGATCTTGATGAGCGAGAACCGGGTGGGGCTGTTCAGCGTCTGGGCGTTCGGCGCGAGCACGCCCTGGTACAGGAAGCCGGTCAGGCCGGAGGCGAACACGTTCAGCACCACGCCGACGATGACCTGGTCGACGAGGTACTTGATCGCGAACGCGCCCAGCACGAGCGAGATCAGGACGCCGCCCAGCATGGCGCCGATGAGCCCGACGAACGGGTTGTGCGTGAGGGAGCCGAGGATCGTCGCCGTGAACGCGCCGAGCAGGAACTGCCCCTCGATCGCGACGTTGACGACGCCGGCGCGCTCGCCGATCACACCCGCGAGAGCACCGAAGACGAGCGGCACCGCGAGCGAGATGGATCCGCCGAGCAGTCCGGTGAGGGTGATCGCGCCCGCCGCACCCGCGCCCGCCCAGGTGAGGAACGCCGTCATCGCGAGCACCGCGTACACGATCGGCACCCACAGCGGGACCTTCCGGTACTGCAGCGCGGCGATCAGAGCCAGCACGCCGAGCCCGACCGCGATCACCCAGGTGATCCAGAGCACCGGACCCGCGGGCACCGCGATGTCGCCGAGGCGGATCACCGCGCTCGCCTCGGACAGGCGGAACGTGGTGGTCCCGTAGCGGGGGACGAGCAGGAACAGCAGCCCCAGCAGCGCCACGATCGCGAGCAGCGTGATCGGGACCTTCAGAGAGCGCACCTTGACGACGGTCGGTGCGTCGAGCACAGGTGCCGAGGTGAGGGAGGTGCTCATGCGGCCGCCGCCTTCGTGTCGGAGGAATCGGTGTTCTTCGACGCCCGGCGCGCGATCCGCGCCTTGGAGCGCTGCGAGCGCTCGGAATCGTCCTTGGGCAGGAAGAAGATGGTGCGGATCAGCGGGGGCGCCGCGATGAACAGCACGATGAGCGACTGCACCACGAGCACGATGTCGACGGGGATGGACTGGAGCGCCTGCATCGGGAACGAACCCGCCTTCAGCGCGCCGAACAGCAGGCCCGCCCAGAACGTGCCCCATGCGCGGCTGCGGCCGAGCAGGGCGACGGTGATGGCCGTGAACCCGATGCCCGCGTCGATGCCGCCGTCGAAGCCGCTCGTGATCGTGCTCTGGATCTGGAACATGCCGGCCAGACCCGCGAGACCGCCGGAGAACAGCATCGCGTAGATGTAGATGCGCGGAACGCTGATGCCTGCGGCACGGGCCGCGTTGGGGTTCTCCCCCACGGCGCGCATGCGGAAGCCGAGACCGGAGCGCTCGACGAGCCACCACACGAACAGCGTGGCGAGGATGACGATCGGGAAGCCCCAGTCGATCAGGTCGAGCCCGGGGAGCTTGGGCAGCACCGCGCTCGGCGGCGTGGGCCGGGTGATCGGCTGGATCTGGCCGGGGCGCTGCAGCAGCTGCGGGACCTGCACCATCCACGTCACGAAGTAGAACGCGACGTAGTTGAGCATGATCGTGAGGATGACCTCGTGCGCGCCGGTGCGGGCCTTGAGCAGGCCCACGAGCCCGCCCCAGAGCGCGCCGGCCGCGACGCCGACGATCAGGGTGAGCGGGATCTGGATGATCGCCGGCAGGTTCAGCTGGAAGGTGACCAGCGCCGCCGCCGCACAGGCGATGAGCATCTGGCCGCGGGCGCCGATGTTGAACAGGCCGACGCGGAAGGCGACCGCGATGCCGAGGCCCGCCGCGATGAGCGGCGCAGCGAAGCCGATCGTGTTGCCGAGCGGCTTCACGGCCGACCAGAAGTCCGATGCTCCGAAGTCGATGATCGATCCGTTGAACAACGCGGAGTACGCGCCGATCACCGCGCTCCAGGCAGCGCCCAGCGTGTCCGCGGGGCGCGCGAAGAAGTACCCGGATGCGGTCTGCACGTCGGGATTGGTGACGGCGATCAGGACGCCGCCGACGATCAGCGCGAGCAGGATCGCCAGCACCGTGGTCACCGCGCTGCCCCGCAGGATCTCGCGGAGCACCCGGTTCGAGACCGGGATCTCCTGGATGTTGCGCGTCATCGGCGGCTCGGGCGCGGGCGCCTGAGGTTCGGTCGCGGTGCTCATGCGGCTGCCTCCGTCGGGTTCTCGCCGGCCATCATCAGGCCGAGCACGTCGCGCGGGGTGTCCCCCGGCACGATGCCGACGATGCGGCCGCGGTACATGACCGCGATGCGGTCGGCGAGGGCGGTGACCTCGTCCAGCTCGGTCGACACCACGATCACGGGGATGCCCGAGTCGCGGGTGGCGACGATGCGCTTGTGGATGAATTCAATGGATCCGACGTCCACGCCGCGGGTCGGCTGCGATGCGAGCAGCAGCTTGAGCTCGCGGTTGAGCTCGCGGGCGATCACGACCTTCTGCTGGTTGCCGCCGGAGAGGGAGCCGGCCGCCTGGCCCGGCCCCTGCGTGCGGATGTCGAACTCGGAGATCCGGGCCTTCGCGAAGGTGTCGAGCACGCCGCGCAGGATTGTTCCGAAGCGGGTGAACTTCGGGTCGTCCGAGCGGTCGAGGATGAGGTTCTCCGCGACGGAGAAGGCGCCCACGAGACCGTCCTCGTTGCGGTCCTCCGGGACGAAACCGACACCGGCGTCGAGCACCTGGTGCACGTTGCGGCCGATGAGCTCGACCCCGTTCAGCGAGATGGATCCGGTCGAGCGCGCACCGAGCCCCATGATCGCCTCGGCCAGCTCGGTCTGTCCGTTGCCCTGCACGCCGGCGATCGCGAGCACTTCGCCCGGGCGCACCTCGAAGTCGATGTCGTCGACGACCACGACCCCGTCCGGGGCGATCACGCGCAGATCCTTCACGCGCAGTCCGCCCTCGCCGATCTTCGGCGGATCCTTGTGCACCGTGAGCTCGACGGCGCGTCCCACCATCATCGAGGCGAGCTCCGTGTTGGAGGACTTGGGATCAGCCTCCCCCACCACTTTGCCGAGCCGGATCACGGTGATCTTGTCGGCGATCGCGCGGACTTCGCGGAGCTTGTGCGTGATGAACACGATCGCCGTGCCCTCGTCGCGCAGCTGCTTCATGATCTCCATGAGCTCGTCGGTCTCCTGGGGCGTGAGCACCGCGGTCGGCTCGTCGAACACGAGCACCTTCGCGTCGCGGCTCAGCGCCTTGATGATCTCGACGCGCTGCTGCACACCGACCGGCAGGTCGCCCACGATCGCGTCGGGATCCACCTCGAACCCGAACCGCGAGGCGACCTCGCGCACGTGATCACGGGCCGCCGCGATGTCCAGCACGCCGAGCGCCTTGGACTGCTCGTGCCCGAGCATGACGTTCTCTGCGACGGTGAACACCGGGATGAGCATGAAGTGCTGGTGCACCATGCCGATGCCGGCCGCCATCGCGTCGCCGGGGCCGCGGAAGTGCTGCGGCACGCCGTCGAGCAGGATCTCGCCCTCGTCGGCCTGATACAGGCCGTAGAGGACGTTCATCAGGGTCGACTTGCCGGCCCCGTTCTCGCCCAGCAGGGCGTGGATCTCGCCGGGTTCGACGACCACGTCGATGTGATCGTTGGCGACCAGGGATCCGAAGCGCTTGGTGATGCCGCGGAGCTCGAGCTTCATAACTGTGACCCTATCCGGGAAGGGGGGACTCAAGAAGAGCGCGGGGCGCCGGATCCCGCCATCGGAGCCTTGCGGCTGCGACGGCGGAATCGGAGCGCCCCGCGTCAGAGGGGACTACTTCGGGGAGGCGGCCGATTCGACCTTGATGTCGCCCTTGATGATCTTGTCCTGCAGCGCCTTCAGCTCGTCCGTCAGCCCCTTCGGGAGCTTCGACTCGAAGTCGTGGAACGAGGACAGGCCGACGCCGTTGTTCTGGAGCGTGCCGACGTACGGGGTCGGGTCGAAGCTGCCCTTGGCGGCGTCGAGGACCGTGGTGTTGACCGCGTCATCGATGCGCTTCATGACCGAGACCAGGATCTGGTCGGCGACCGACGGGTCGGCCACGGCGAGGTCGGAGTCGACGCCGAGCATGACCGTCTTCTTGCCGCTGTCCTTGATCGCGGCGCTGGCCGAGAGGTAGATCGGACCGCCGACCGGGAAGATCACGTCGACGCCCTGGCCCAGGATCGAGTTCGCGGTCTGCTTGGCGGTGTCGTTCGCGGCGAAGGCGCCGGTGAACGAGCCGTCCTGCGCGGCCTTGTCCCAGCCGACCGAGGCGACGTTTCCGCCCTTGTCCTCGTCGTACTTCTTGACGCCGTCGACGAAGCCGTCCATGAAGATCGTCACCGGCGGAATCTTCATTCCGCCGAAGGTGCCGACCTTGTTGGCGCCCTCCTGCGCCGACCATGCCGCCGCGGCGTAGCCGCCGAGGTACGCCGCCTGGGCGGTGTCGAAGAGGATCGGCTTGATGTTCGGCGCGTCCGGCTTGCCGTCGTTGTTGGTGTCGGCCAGCGAGTCGATGATGCCGAAGTTGATCTTCGGGTTCGCCTGCGCGGCGGTGGAGATCGCGGCGTCGAGCTTGAAGCCGACGCCGATGATCATGGTGCACTTGCCGGAGATCAGCGAGTCGATGTTGCTCTTGTAGTCGTTGTCCGACTTCGACTCGACCTCGAGGGCCTTCACGCCGAGGGTCTTGGCCGCCTTGTCCATGCCGATCTTGGCCGACTCGTTGAAGGACTTGTCGTTGAAGCCGCCGCTGTCGGAGACGAGGCAGGGCTTGAAGTTCGCGTCGGCCGGCTTGGCACCGCCGCTCGAGCTCGCCGGAGCAGGAGCGGATCCGCAACCTGCGAGGGCGACGATGACACCGGCGGCGATGGTCGCGCCGATCAGCTTCTTGGTGATGGTCACACGGGCCTCCAGAAAACGAGCCCGCGGCCATCGCGGGTCACTTGAAAGTTACCGACTATGACGAAGATCGGGCATCCTCGTCCGTGTCGCTGGAGTCAATGGTTACAAACATGAGATCACATGCGCTCGTCCATGCTCATATGAGCAGAGCACCCCAGCCATCCCCGCTTTCGTGCAGGAGCGTGCGCATCTGCGGATGATCGCGGAGGCCTCAGAGCACGTCGCCGCGCCCGGTGAGCTTGAGCGACTCCACCACGCCCTTCACCCGCTGCGCGTGCTCGATGGTCGTCACGAGCAGCGCGTCCGGAGTGTCCACCACGACGATGTCCTGCACGCCGACCAGGCTGATCACCCGCGACGTCTGGCTGACCAGGATCCCGCTCGCCGCGTCCGACAGCACCCGCGCGGACGGACCGAGCACGGCGAGGTCGTTCTTGCGCCCGTTCAGGATGAGCTTCGTGAGCGACGCGAAGTCCCCCACGTCGTCCCAGTCGAAGTGGCCCGGCACCACCGCGAGCCGGCCGCGCTCCGCCGCCGGTTCGGCGACCGCGTAGTCGATGGCGATCTTCGGCAGCGCCGGCCACACGCGGTCCACCACGGGTCCGCGGCGCTCCCTGTCGTCCCAGGCCTCGGCGAGCTCCATGAGACCGGCATGGAGGGCCGGCTGGTGCAGCTCGATCTCCGCCAGCAGCACGTCGGCGCGGGTGATGAACATGCCGGCGTTCCACAGATAACTGCGATCAGCGACGTACGCCCGGGCGGTGGCGAGGTCCGGCTTCTCGACGAACCGCTCGACGAGGGCGGCCTCGCGCGCACCCTCGACCACGAGCTCGCCGCCCTGTTTGATGTAGCCGAAACCGACCGCTGGCTCGGTCGGGGTGATCCCGATCGTGACGATGTACCCCTGTCGGGCGACCTCGACCGCGTCGCGCACCGCGAACTCGAACACCCGGGTACCGCGGATGACGTGATCGGCGCTGAACGAGCCGATGATCACGTCAGGGTCGCGTCGGTGCAGGATCGCCGCGGCGAGCCCGATCGCCGCAGCGGACTCGCGCGGCTCGGACTCCAGGAACACGTTCTTGTCGCCGATGCCCGGAAGCTGCGCCTCGACCGCGGCACGGTGCGCGCGCCCGGTCACCACGGCGATCCGGTCGGGACCGGTCAGCGGCTCCAGGCGGTCCCAGGTGTCGCGCAGCAGCGACTGGCCGGATCCGGTCAGGTCGTGCAGGAACTTCGGCGCGTCTGCGCGGGACAGCGGCCACAGCCGGCTCCCGATGCCTCCGGCGGGGATGACGGCGTAGAAGTCAGGGATCGGCTCGCGCATGGGATCCAGCGTAGCGATGGCGCCGTCGAGGCCCCCGGAACATGCCCACGGCGACATGCAAGCGGCCTGCCACCGCGACGCGCACGATCGCATCCGTGCATGGTTCCGATCGCAGAACCGCATGATCGCTAAGGGTCGCCTTCGTCGCTCCCAGCCATCTGACAGGAATAGGATGAGGGGGATCGGACGCCTGCGCGCCGCGATCCTTCGCTATCGATCAGGGAGGACGACTGTGTCCGCAAGCACTCGCTTGACACCTTCGATTGCGGAAACCACGTCCAAGACGCCGCGCGGCACCCTCTACCGGGGTCGCGAAGGCATGTGGTCGTGGGTTCTGCATCGCATCACCGGAATCGCCATCTTCTTCTTCCTCCTGGTGCACGTGCTCGACACGTCGCTCATCCGGGTCTCGCCGGAGGCGTACAACGCGGTCCTCGGGACGTACAAGAACCCGATCATGGGGCTCGGCGAGACGGTGCTCGTCGCCGCCATCGTGTTCCACGCGCTGAACGGGCTGCGGATCATCCTCATCGACGTGTGGTCGAAGGGCGCGCAGTACCAGAAGCAGATGTTCTGGGTCGTGATCGGCCTCTGGCTGGTGCTGCTGGCCGGCTTCGTGCCGCGCCACCTGATCAACGTGTTCTCTCACGTGGGAGGTGCGAGCTGATGGCCGCGGACGTCTTCACCACGCAGCACATGGCGGCCCCGCGCCGCAACAAGGGCGTCAACCTCGAGAAGTGGGGTTGGATCTACATGCGCGTGTCGGGCGTCGTGCTCGTCGTGCTGATCTTCGGCCACCTCTTCGTCAATCTCATGCTCGGCGAGGGCATCCACGCGCTGGACTTCGCGTTCGTCTCGGGCAAGTACGCCACGCCGTTCTGGCAGTGGTGGGACGTGCTGATGCTGTGGCTCGCCCTCATCCACGGCGCCAACGGCATGCGCACCGTCGTGAACGACTACGTCGGCCACGCGGGCGTCCGCAAGACGCTGCTGGTCGTGCTCGGCCTCGCCGCCGCGCTGCTCATCGTGCTCGGCACCCTCGTCGTGTTCACCTTCGACCCCTGCAACGGCGTGTTCGAGAGCGGCGCCATGTGGGACACCTGCAAGGCGCTGGGCACCTAGCCCGCGATCGGCGACCACCGACGAGACAAGCTCCCCCGCGGCAGCGACGACAAAGCTCAGAGAATAGGCAGAACCAGTGACCACTGAGACCCAGGATTCCGTCGTCAAGAACGGCGTGCACCACCATCAGTTCGACATCGTGATCGTCGGCGCCGGCGGCGCCGGCATGCGCGCGGCGATCGAGGCCGGCCCCGGCGCCAAGACCGCGGTGATCTCGAAGCTCTACCCCACCCGCTCCCACACGGGCGCGGCGCAGGGCGGCATGGCCGCGGCGCTCGCGAACGTCGAGGAGGACAGCTGGGAGTGGCACACCTTCGACACCGTCAAGGGCGGCGACTACCTCGTCGACCAGGACGCGGCCGAGATCCTCGCCAAGGAGGCCATCGACGCGGTCATCGACCTCGAGAACATGGGCCTGCCGTTCAACCGCACGCCCGAGGGCAAGATCGACCAGCGCCGCTTCGGCGGTCATACGGCCGAGCACGGCAAGACCCCCGTGCGCCGCGCCTGCTACGCCGCGGACCGCACCGGCCACATGATCCTGCAGACGCTGTTCCAGAACTGCGTGAAGCTCGGCATCAACTTCTTCAACGAGTTCTACGTGCTCGACCTCATCACGGTGAAGGATGACGCCGGCAAGACCGGCATCGCCGGCGTGGTCGCGTACGACCTCTCCACCGGCGAGCTGCACGTGTTCCACGCGAAGGCCGTGATCTTCGCGACCGGCGGCTTCGGCAAGATCTTCAAGACCACCTCGAACGCGCACACCCTGACCGGAGACGGCGTCGGGATCGTGTGGCGCAAGGGCCTGCCGCTGGAGGACCTGGAGTTCTTCCAGTTCCACCCGACCGGCCTGGCAGGTCTCGGGATCCTTCTCACCGAGGGTGCGCGCGGTGAGGGCGCGATCCTGCGCAACGCCTCGGGCGAGCGCTTCATGGAGCGCTACGCCCCCACGATCAAGGACCTGGCACCCCGCGACATCGTCGCCCGGTGCATGGTGCAGGAGGTCGCGGAGGGCCGCGGCGCCGGACCGCACAAGGACTACGTGCTGCTGGACTGCACGCACCTCGGTGCCGAGGTCCTGGAGACCAAGCTCCCCGACATCACCGAGTTCGCGCGCACCTACCTCGGTGTCGACCCGGTCGTCGAGCCCGTCCCGGTGATGCCGACCGCGCATTACGCCATGGGAGGCATCCCGACCAACAACAACGGCGAGGTGCTCGCCGACAACGACACGATCGTCCCCGGCCTGTACGCGGCCGGAGAGTGCGCCTGCGTGTCGGTGCACGGCGCCAACCGCCTCGGCACCAACTCGCTGCTGGACATCAACGTGTTCGGCAAGCGCAGCGGTCGCAACGCCGTCGAGTACGTCAAGACGGCCGACTTCCTGCCCCTCCCCGAGGCGCCCGAGACCGCGGTCAAGGAGATGCTCGAGGGTCTGCGCAACAACGCCGGCACCGAGCGCATCGCGGTGCTCCGCAAGAAGCTCCAGGAGGAGATGGACAAGGGCGCGCAGGTGTTCCGCACGCACGAGTCCCTGCAGCACGTGCTCGGAGTGATCGCCGAGCTCCGTGAGCGCTACAAGAACGTGCATGTCGACGACAAGGGCAACCGGTTCAACACCGACCTGCTGGAGGCCGTCGAGCTCGGCTTCCTCCTCGACATCGCCGAGGTCGTCGTCTACGCCGCGCAGAACCGCGAGGAGAGCCGCGGCGGCCACATGCGCGACGACTTCCCGAAGCGCGACGACGAGAAGTACATGCAGCACACGATGGCCTACCTGACCGGCGATCCGCACTCGTCGACGCCGAGCGACCACATCAAGCTCGACTGGAAGCCGGTCGTGTTCACGAAGAACGAGCAGGGCGAGTTGAACTACCCGCCGATGGAGAGGAAGTACTGATGTCCACCGCCGTCGCCCAGGAAGTCGCCGCAGAGGCCGTCGTCGAAGACACCGGCGTGCAGTCCTTCCTCGTCACGTTCAACATCCGCCGCTTCGACCCCGAGGTGGACAGCGAGCCGCACTGGGTCGACTACGACGTGGAGCTGTACTCCACGGACCGCGTGCTCGACGCGCTGCACAAGATCAAGTGGGAGGTCGACGGATCCCTCACGTTCCGCCGCTCCTGCGCGCACGGCATCTGCGGATCCGACGCGATGCGCATCAACGGCCGCAACCGGCTCGCCTGCAAGACGCTGATCAAGGACCTGGACATCTCCAAGCCGATCTACGTCGAGGCGATCAAGGGCCTGCCGCTGGAGAAGGATCTCGTCGTCGACATGGATCCGTTCTTCGCCGCGTACCGCGAGGTGAAGCCGTTCCTGCTCGCGACCAGCGAACCGGAGAAGGGCAAGGAGCGCGTGCAGACGATCGCCGACCGCGCGATCTTCGACGACACCACCAAGTGCATCCTGTGCGCCGCGTGCACCTCGTCGTGCCCCGTGTTCTGGACCGACGGTCAGTACTTCGGTCCGGCCGCCATCGTGAACGCGCACCGCTTCATCTTCGACTCCCGCGACGACGCCGCCGATGTGCGCCTGGACATCCTCAATGACAAGGAGGGCGTGTGGCGCTGCCGCACGACCTTCAACTGCACCGAGGCATGCCCCCGCGGCATCGAGGTCACCAAGGCGATCGCCGAGGTCAAGCAGGCGGTCCTGCGCGGCCGCCCCTGAGCCCGCATTCCCTTCCACGACGGCCGCCCGCATCCGCGAGGCGGCCGTCGTCGTGTCGGCGGACGCATCCATGCCTTCGGGGAACGGTGTTCGTCGCCGAAACCCTCGAGCGGGAGCAGACATCGCTCCGTGAACGCAGTCGATAGGGTGAGAGCGTGGTGGATTCCGGGCCCGATCTGCGCGCGCGTCTCGAAGCGCCGATCGGCCGAGCCGCCGAGATCACCCGGCGCACGATGCGCGCCTTCCCGATCCGGGTGTGGCGGCACTTCCTGCAGAACAACGGCTTCCTGCTGGCCGCCAGTCTGAGCTATCAGTCGCTGTTCACGATGTTCGCGGTGCTGTACACCGCGTTCGCGATCGTGGGACTCTGGCTCGGCGCCAGCGATGAGGCCATCGCGCGCATGATCGATCTGATCAACGGCGCGATCCCTCACCTCATCAGCGAGAACGGCCTCGCCACCCCTGACGCGGTCGCCGACATCGCCACCGAGAACGCGAGCGTGCTGCTCGCGACCGGTGGGGCAGCCCTGATCGTCGCGCTGTGGACCGCGATCGGATTCGTCACCTTCGCCCGCCGGGCGGTGCGCGACATCTTCGGGCTGCCGTTCGACCGACGCAACTACGTGCTGCTGAAGGCGCGAGACCTGGTCGCGGCACTGCTGTTCGGCCTGGCCCAGGTGCTCGCGGCCGCGCTCGGCGTGATCGGCACCGGCGCGCTGAGGCGGATCCTGCAGCTCCTCGGCGCGGGCGATGCGTCGATATGGGTGAACGTGGTCAGCCAGGCGGGTTCGCTGCTGCTGTCCTTCGGCGTGAACGCCGCGGCACTCGCGATGCTGGTGCGCTTCCTCACCGGAACCAGGCTGCCGTGGCGCACGATCTGGCCGGGCGCGATCCTGGGCGGTGCGGCGCTGGCGGTGCTGCAGGCCGGCGCCGGGCTCCTCTTCCTCTACTCCCCCACGAACCCGCTGCTGGCCACGTTCTCGGTCATCGTCGGCTTCCTGCTGTGGTTCCGCCTCGTCGCCATCGTGATCCTCGTCGCCGCCGCCTGGATCGCGGTGTCTGCATCGGACCGTGATCAGGCGCTGGTGCCGGAGGACGAGTTCGCGCTCCGCGTCGCGGAGCTGGCGGATGCGCAGGCCGACGCCGCGATCCGCGTGCGCGAGGCGACAGCGGTGCTGCACGCCGCCCCGTGGTACCGGCGCCGAGGCGCTGCCCGCGCGCTGCAGGACGCCGAGGACGATCTGGCGCTCGCCACCCGCCGTCACGCCGAGGCCGAGGCGGAGCGCGCCGCGAACGCGGAGACCCTGGTGGTACGGCGCCTGCGCGCGCTCACCGCAACCGGACCGGAACCCGATGTCGGGGGCGCTCGTTAGGCTGGGGACCATGCCCCACCTGCGTATCGCCACGGTCAACGTCAACGGGATCCGCGCCGCGGTCCGCAACGGAATGCATGGCTGGCTCGACGACGCCGGTGTCGATGTGCTCACGCTGCAGGAGGTGCGTGCTCAGGACGAGCATCTGGAGCAGGCGTTCCCGGGCTGGTCCATCCTGCATGACGAGGCGACAGCGAAGGGCCGCGCCGGCGTCGCCGTACTCAGCCGGGTCCCGGCGACCGCATCGCGCACCGCTCTCGGACCGGACGAGTTCGACTCGAAGGGACGCTGGCTCGAGGCCGACTTCGACCTCGACGGCACTCCGCTCACCGTGGTGAGCGCCTACGTGCACAGCGGCGAGGCGGACACCCCCAAGCAGGATGAGAAGTGGAAGTTCCTCGACGCGATGACCACGCGCATGGGCGAACTCGGCGCCGACGGCGCGCTTGCGCTGGTCACGGGCGATCTCAACGTCGGGCATCGGCCGCTCGACATCCTGAACTGGAAGGGCAACGTCAAGAAGTCCGGCTATCTCGCGCGTGAGAGGGCCTACTTCGACCGCTTCCTCGGCGCCGCGGGTGAGCCCGTCGTCGGCCAGGAGGGCATCGGCCGGGGGATGGTCGGGCAGCTCAGCGACACCCGCCCGTACGCGGCGGAGGGCGACGGCAGGGGTCTCGGCTGGGTCGATGTGGGACGCGTGGCGGCCGGCGAGGTCGCCGGCCCGTACACCTGGTGGACGATGCGCGGCCAGGCCTTCGACAACGACTCCGGCTGGCGCATCGACTACCACCTCGCGACCGCATCGCTCGCGGAACGCGCGACGAACTACCGCGTCGCCCGGGCCGCCACGTACGCGGAGCGCTGGAGCGACCACACCCCGGTGATCGTCGACTACACCTACTGAGGTGTCGCGGGGCCGTCGGGCGCCGGATGCGCGCTCGGGCGCTCCGGCCCGTCCCCATAGGATTGGTCTGTGACGAAGCCCCGCCTCTACTCAGGAATGCAGCCCTCCGCCGACTCCCTCCAGGCCGGCAACTACATCGGGGCGCTGCTGCAGTGGCGGGATCTGCAGAACTCCTACGACGCGTTCTTCTCCGTCGTCGACCTGCACGCGATCACCGTGGCGCAGGATCCGGCCGAGCTGCGCGAGAAGACCCGTCGCACCGCCGCGCAGTACATCGCGGCCGGCATCGAGCCCTCGCAGTCCACGCTGTACGTGCAGTCGCACGTGCGCGCGCATGCGGAGCTCGCCTGGATCCTCAGCACCATCACCGGCTTCGGCGAGGCCGGCCGGATGACGCAGTTCAAGGACAAGTCCTCCCGCTTCGGTGCGGACGCCACCTCGGTCGGTCTGTTCACCTACCCGGTGCTGATGGCCGCCGACATCCTGCTGTACCAGACCGACGTCGTCCCGGTCGGCGACGACCAGAAGCAGCACGTGGAGCTCACCCGTGACCTCGCGGAACGGTTCAACGCACGGTTCGGCGAGACGTTCGTCGTGCCGATCCCGGTGATCCAGAAGGACACCGCGCGCATCTACGACCTGCAGAACCCGACGTCGAAGATGTCGAAGTCCGCCGAGACGGATGCCGGCGTGCTGTGGCTGCTGGACGACCCGGCGAAGTCGGCGAAGAAGATCATGCGCGCCGTGACGGACAACGAGGGATCCGTCCGGTACGACCGCGAGAACAAGCCCGGCGTGTCCAACCTGCTGACGATCTACGCGGCCCTCACCGGTCGCCAGATCGCGGCGATCGAGGACGAGTACGCGGGCCGCGGCTATGGAGACTTCAAGAAGGGTCTCGCCGAGGTCGTCGTGAACGAGTTCGGCCCGGTGCGCGACCGCGCGAACGAGCTGCTCGCCGATCCGGCGGAGCTGGACCGGATCCTCGCCGCCAACGCCGCCCGTGCCGACGAGGTCGCCGACCGGACCCTTGCCGAGGTGTACGACAAGGTCGGCCTGCTCCGACGTATCGCGCTCTAGGGTCGACGAGATGCGACCCGCGCTTCTCCGCACGGAGCGACTGGTCCTCCGCGCGCCGGCGCCCGCCGACGCGGACGCGATCACGGCGGCGTGCCAGGATCCGGAGATCCCGCGCTGGACGACGGTTCCGAGCCCCTATGCGCGTGAGGATGCGGAGGACTTCATCCGGCTCACCGGCGAGTGGTGGGAGGACGGATCCGAGACCGTGTGGGCGATGTTCGCGGGCGACGTCCTGGTCGGCGCGATCGGGCTGCACCACATCGCCGAGCACCGGACCGGTGGGGACGCCGAGCTCGGGTACTGGATCGCCGCTCCGGCTCGCGGTCACGGTTATCTCACCGAGGCGGCCCGTGCCGTGATCGAATGGGGCTTCACCGAACTCGGCCTCGCGCGCCTCACCTGGCGTGCCGTGGTGGGCAACGTCCCGTCCGCACGGAGCGCTCGTGCCCTCGGCTTCCGGTTCGAGGGCACGCAGCGTCAGTTCCTGACCAGCCCCCGCGGGCGCGACGACGGCTGGATCGCAGGGCTACTGCGCGCGGACGACCGCACTCCGGTCGCCTGGCCGATCGACCTCGGCTGACACCCGCCCTCCCTCGACGGGCAGGTGCACGGCCACCGCGCGCCCTGTCTCGCACGCGGTGCCCCGGATGTCGCACGCGGGTGGCAGGATGAAGCCATGCCGGAGATGCCTGAGGTGCAGGGGCTGGTCGACTTCCTGGCCGGACGAGCGGTCGGGCTCACCATCACGCGCGCGTCGGTGTCGGCGATCGCGGCGCTCAAGACGTTCGATCCCCCGGTGACGGCGCTGGCGGGGAGCAGCGTGACCGCGTCGACCAGGCACGGCAAGTTCCTGGATCTGACGTTGAAGAGCACCGCCGAGCCGCAGCTGCATCTCGTGTTCCATCTCGCGAAGGCTGGATGGCTGCGCTGGTACGACGCCCTGCCCACCACGCTGATCCGCCCCGGCAAGTCGCCGATCGCCCTGCGGATCGCGTTCGATGACGGCAGCGGCTTCGACCTCACCGAGGCCGGCACCAAGAAGTCCCTCGCGGTGTACGTCGTCCGCGATCCGGCCGACGTGCCGGGCGTCGCGCGTCTGGGGCCGGATCCTCTCGACCCGTCGTTCACGCGCGATGTGTTCGCGGCGCTGCTCGACGGCCGGCGCACCCAGATCAAGGGTCTGCTGCGCGACCAGGCGGTGATCGGCGGCATCGGCAACGCGTACTCCGATGAGATCCTGCACACGGCGCGGATGTCGCCGTACGCACCCGCAGGCGGCCTCGACGAGGACGAGGTCACCGGGCTGTACGACGCGATGCAGTCGACGCTGCGCGAAGCGGTCGCGGAGGCGAGCGGCAAGCCCCCGGCCGACCTGAAGGACGCGAAACGACGGGGGATGCAGGTGCACGCCCGCCGGGGCGAACCCTGCCCGGTGTGCGGGGACACGGTGCGCAGTGTGTTCTTCGCCGACCGCTCGTTGGAGTACTGCCCCACCTGCCAGACCGGCGGCAAGGTGCTCGCCGACCGCCGGCTGTCGCGGCTGCTGAAGTGACCCCCTCCGCGACATGGGGCGTCACAGATGCATCCGCCGGAATGAAACCGGCATCCGCGCGTTGACTAAGCTGAGAGCAATACAACGTGCTCCGGGGTCGGTGAGAATCCGAACCGGCGGTGACAGTCCGCGAACCGAGGATCCGACAGGGATCCGAGGCCGATCCGGTGGGATTCCGGGACCGACGGTGATGCGAGCGAAGGTTCGCGAGTCCGGATGAGAGGCAGCACGCACGATCGACGTGCGCCCCGACCCCCGGTGATCCGGACCAGGATGAGGAAGGCGACATGACGGCGACAGCGGTGGAGCGGGCGGCGATGACGCACGCACTCGACATCGCGCGCCGCGGTCCCCGCGGGTTGAACCCGCAGGTCGGCGCCATGATCCTCTCCCCCTCCGGCGACGTGCTGGCCGAGGGCTGGCACCGGGGCGCCGGCACTCCGCACGCCGAGGTCGACGCCCTCTCCAAGCTCACGGCCGCCGAGCTGAGCGGCGCCACCGCCGTGGTGACGCTCGAGCCGTGCAACCACACGGGCCGCACCGGACCGTGCGCCCAGGCCCTCATCGACGCCGGCGTGGCCCGCGTGGTGTACGCCCTCGACGACCCGGGCGCGCGATCCGGCGGGGGCGCGGAGCGCATGCGCGCCGCCGGCCTCGACGTCGTCGCCGGTGAGCAGGCCGATGCTGCGGAGGCTCTGATCCGGGACTGGCTCACGGTGCAGCGCCTCGGTCGGCCGCACGTGACGGTGAAGTGGGCGCAGAGCCTGGACGGCCGCGCCGCAGCGGCGGACGGATCCAGCCAGTGGATCACCGGCCCCGCCGCCCGCGCCGACGTGCACCGCCGTCGCGCCGCGGCCGACGCGATCGTCGTCGGCACCGGCACCGTGCTGGCCGACGATCCCGCCCTCACCGCCCGCGACGGGGATGACCTGCTCCCCCACCAGCCCGTCCCCGTGGTGATCGGCGCCAGAGAGACCCCCGCGGAGGCCGCGGTGCGCCGCCACCCGCACGCGCCGCTGTTCTACGCCGGGCACGACCTCGCCGCGATCCTCGCGGATCTTCGCGACCGCGGCATCCAGCGCGTGTTCGTCGAAGGCGGCCCGACCCTCGCCAGCGCATTCCTCGCCGATGGGCTGATGGACGAAGTCCTCGCGTACGTGGCCCCGGTGCTGCTCGGGGGGCCGAAGCTCGCCCTCGGCGACATCGGCGTCGACACGATCGGTCGGGCACAGCGCCTGGTCGTGGACCAGTGGCTGCCGCTCGGCCCGGATCTGCTGGCGATCGCCCGCCCTGCCGGCACCGCCGACGATACGGCTGCGCTCGCCCTCCCCGCAGACGAATACCCCTCCCGGAACGAAGGAGCAGTCTGATGTTCACCGGAATCATCGAGGAGATCGGCGAGATCACCGCGATCACCCCCGCAGGCGACGGCTGGCGCCTCACCGTGCGCGCACCGAAGGCAGCGTCCGACGCGGTGCACGGCGAGTCCATCGCGGTCAGCGGCGTGTGCCTGACGGTCGTCGGCTCGACCGCTGACACGTTCGACACCGACGTCATGAAGCAGACGCTCGACGTCGCCGCGATCGGAGGCGCGAAGATCGGCACACGGGTGAACATCGAGAAGGCGATGCCGGTCGGTGCGCGTCTGGGCGGTCACATCGTTCAGGGCCACGTCGACGGCGTCGGCGAGGTGCTCGAAGTGCGCCCCGGAGCGCAGTGGAGCGTGCTGCGCATCTCCCTGCCGCACGACCTCGCCCCGCTCGTCGTGGACAAGGGATCCATCTCGGTCGACGGCACCTCGCTCACCGTCAGCGACGTGAGCGAGCCCGCCGCCCCGGCTCCGTGGTTCGAGGTTTCCCTGATCCCCGAGACGCTCGTCGCGACCACGCTCGGATCCCGCGCCGCGGGCGACCGGGTGAACCTGGAGACCGACATCCTCGCCCGGCACGTCGAGCGACTGCTCGCGTTCCGTGCCGCAGACACCGGCGCCGACCGCGCCGCCACACCGGAAGGAGGCTCACGATGAGCCTTTCCACGATCGCCGAGGCGCTGGACTCGCTCCGCGCCGGCCGCCCCGTTCTCGTCGCGGACGACGAGAACCGCGAGAACGAGGGCGACGTCATCCTGTCCGCCGAGCTCGCGACCCCCGAGTGGGTCGCGTGGACCGTGCGCTGGACCTCCGGGTACCTGTGCGCGCCCATGCCCGCCGACATCGCCGACGCGCTGAACCTGCCGCCGATGGTCGAGGCCAACGAAGACGCCCGCAGCACGGCGTACACGATCAGCGTCGACGCTGCCTCCGGCGTCACCACGGGCATCAGCGCCGCCGATCGCGCCCGCACCCTGAACGTGCTGGCGGACGCGGCCGCCACCCCGACCGACCTCATCCGCCCCGGGCACGTGCTGCCCCTGCGTGCGGTCGACGGCGGCGTGCGCCAGCGCGGCGGGCACACCGAGGCCGCTGTCGAGCTCATGCGCCTGGCAGGTCTGCGTCCGGTCGGCGCGATCGCAGAGGTCGTCGCCGAGGATGGCAGCATGATGCGTCTGCCGGGCCTGATGGAGCTCGGCGAGCGCGACGGGATCCCGGTGATCACCATCGAGCAGCTGATCGCGCACCTCAACGAGACGGACCCCCGGGACGAGGCCGACTGCGTCGCGAACAACACCCGCCGCCGGGTGAGCCTGCGCGCCGATGCCACGGTGCCCACCACGCACGGCGTGTTCCGCTTCCTCGCCTACAAGGACCGCGTCACCGGCACCGACCACATCGCGGTCGTCTCGGGCGAGCCCACGGAGACGGCGCTGGTGCGGGTGCACTCCGAGTGCCTGACCGGCGAGGCCTTCGGATCCCTCAAGTGCGAGTGCGGGCCCCAGCTGGAGGCAGCCCTCGACGCGATCGAGCAGGACGGCGGCATCGTCATCTACATGCGCGGTCACGAGGGGCGCGGCATCGGCCTGATCAACAAGCTGCGCGCCTACGCCCTGCAGGAGGAGGGCCTCGACACCGTCGACGCCAACCTCGCCCTCGGTCTTCCCGCCGATGCGCGCGACTACGCGGCGGCGGCCGGGATCCTGACCGACCTCGGCGTGAAGAAGGTGCGCCTTCTGACGAACAACACCGACAAGGTCGCGCAGCTGCGCGAGCTCGGGCTGGATGTCATCGAGCAGGTCCCGCTGATCGTCGGCGTCGGGCCCAACAACCACCAGTATCTTGAGACCAAGCGCGACCGCATGGGCCACATCATCGGCGAGTCCGATCTCGCCGCTGCCCTGGCCGCGAACGGCGCGGAGAACGGAAGGAACGACGTATGAGCGGCGCAGGAGCACCGGAGACCGGCGGAATCGACGCGAGCGGTCTGAACGTGGTGATCGTCGCCGGCACCTGGCACGAGACGATCACGGACGGCCTCATCGCAGGTGCGCAGCGTGTGCTCGAGGAGACCGGGGCGAACCACCGCCTGGTGCGGGTCCCCGGATCCTTCGAGCTCGCGGTGGCCGCTCAGGCGGCCTTCGCGGGCGGTGCGGACGCGGTGGTCGCGCTCGGCGTGATCATCCGCGGCAGCACCCCGCACTTCGAGTACGTCTCCGCGGCCACCACGGACGGCCTCACCCGGGTCGCGCTCGACGCAGGCAAGCCCGTCGGATTCGGCGTGCTCACCCTGGACGACGAGAAGCAGGGGCTCGACCGCGCCGGCCTCGAAGGCTCCAAGGAGGACAAGGGTGCCGAGGCGGCCGACGCCGCCCTGCGCACCGCTCAGGTGATCCGGTCGCTACGCGGCTGAGCCGTCGGTCCTGAGCGCGCTCTTGAGCGATCCAGCGCCCTTCATCTCGTCGCTGGGCTCCTCCAAGGGCCAGCAGCTCAGAGACCAGCATTGGATCGGTCCCTGAGCGAGCGCAGCGAGACCAAGGGCGAAGCGCTTCGGGCACGACGATATCGATCGGTGCAGTGATGTGCGGCACGATCTGTGCCGTGCGGACCTCCAGACTGCCGTCGTCTGCACGACGTGTTGACGTGCAGTGCCGCGCGCTCAGCACAGGCCCCTGTGCTCAGTCGGCTGCTCTCGCGGGACAAGTCCGGGTCGTGACCATACCGTGACATTTCTCGCCTCTGATCTGGTCATTTTCGAGTCCGGAATGTCGGTAGCCCCGAGTTGAATGAGGGTATGGCGAACGTGACCGGCACGGTGGCGGATCCCGGGGCGGACCCGGTGGATCCGGCCGTCGTGCTCGCCGCGCTCGCGTCGATGCTGGAGGACACCGAAGCGTCGATCGTGCGACTGCAGGCGGTGCGGGAAGCGCAGTTCGCGGTCGCGCAGCGGTTCGCTGAAGGTCTGGCAGCCGACGCGGGATCCGTGCGGGGTGAGTCGGTCGATCTCGCCGCGCGCAGCGTCGCGGCGGAGCTGGCGGGGGTGCTGCGCATGTCCGATCGGGTCGTGCAGGGCCGGATGGCCCGGGCGGCGGAGCTGATGACCCGGTACCCGGTCACGATGCAGGCGTTCACGGACGCGCGAATCAACGCCGCCCATGTCCGGCTCATCCAAGACGCGGGGGCGCGTCTCGATGACGAAGTGCGGGCCGAGTTCGAACAGGCGGCGGTCGCCGCGTGCGAGGGCGAGACCCCGCACCGGGCCAAGCGGGTCGTGGACCGCATCGCCGAGCGACTCGCGCCGCGGTCGCTCACAGAACGGCACCAGGACGCGCAAGAACAGCGTCGGGTGTGGCGGGAAGACCTCGGCGATGGTCAGAAGGCCTTGGGGTTGATCCATTCCGCCGCGGTGATCGACGGGATCTACGACCGCCTCACCCAGCAGGCCCGGATGATCAAGACCACGAATGCGGCGGTCGCGAAAGACGCCGCCGCGGGACTCACCCCGGACCCGGAGAGTCTCGGCGATCCGACGGATGACCGCACCATCGACCAGCTTCGCGCGGACCTGTGCGCCGACACTCTCCTCACCGGTGCGCCGTCCGGGCACGACACGGTCGCGGGGTTGCTGTCCGCGATCCAGGCGCGGGTCGAAGTCACCGTCCCGGCATTCACGGCCATGGCCGCAGACACCGGCACCAGCGGCAGATCCGGTTCACCGACAGGCGCGAGCCCTGCATTCGGTGTCCGCACCGAGCAGCCCGGGGAACTCGCCGGCGGACAACCCATCGACACGCACACCGCCCGGATCCTCGCCGGTGATGCGGTCGCGTGGGAACGGGTCCTCACCCACCCGATCACCGGAGCGATCCTCGCGGTCGACCGCTACCGCCCCAACGCGGATCTGCGTCGCCTGTTGCATGCGAGGGATTCTCGATGCAGGTTCTTCACCTGCGGGCTCCCGCCGATCACGCAGGATCTCGACCACACGATAGACGCCGCGTTCGGCGGAGCCACCGAAGAGGGCAACCTCGGCGGGCTGTGTCGCCGACATCATGTGTTGAAGCATCAGACCGCCTGGACCGTGAAACAACGCGGCGCCGGGATCCTCGAATGGACGAGCCCGGCCGGAGCGACCTACATCGACCAGCCACCCGCACCCGTCACCTTCACCACCGACGAACCAAACCCGGATCCACCACCCGCCCGAGAACCAGCGCCGTTCTGACCCCTGCGCCGCTCCTCCTCGCGCGCAGGGCCCACCGCCCACGCTCACGCTGAGGCGCGCCTACCTGGCGCGGGAACGCGCCCGGGCCTAGCCTGAGGGCATGGAAACCCTGCGCCACATCGTGCTGTTCATCCACCTGCTCGGCTTCGCGACGCTTTTCGGCGCCTGGGCCGTGCAGGCCTTCGGCGGCAAGAAGCAGATGACCAGCCTGATGAACACCGGCCTCGCGATCGCCGGTGTCGCGGGCCTGGTCCTCGCCGCACCGTGGGGCCTGCCCGACGGCGTGAGCATGAACTACGCGAAGATCGGCACCAAGCTCGTCATCCTGCTGATCATCGGCGCGCTGATCGGCATCGGCTCCGCACGGCAGAAGCGCGGCGCCGCGGTTCCGCCGGTGATGTTCTGGGGCGTCGGCGTGCTGACCGCGGTGAACGCGGGCATCGCCGCGATCTGGTGATGCGCACCTAAGCGCACTTCGACGAAGAACGCGGGATCCGGTCTTCCGGTCCCGCGTTCGTCATGTTCCCCGAAACCCGGATGTCAGGATCCGGGCCGCAGCGCAACCTCTACGGTGAGAGTCGAGAACGGCTCGGGAAGAGAGGCTCCGCATGACCCGCACCGCGACGAAGCACCACCGCCGCACGTTCACCGTCCTCGCCGTCGCCGCCCTGATCGCGCCGATCGCGGGGTGCGCGACGCCGCCCGCGAGCGCAATCGGCCAGAAGCCCGCGAGCACGGCGGGAGTGGTATCCGATCTGCCGGAGAAGGACATCACGCGCTGGGTGATGCCGTTGGACGAGTATTCCGCCGCATCGCTCGTGCGCCTCGTGAACTACGCGGAGAACCGGCGCATGGAGACCTGCCTGAGCAAGGACGGTTTCTCCTGGCCGATCCCGGTCGAGCCCACGGACGATGCCAGCTATCTCGCCTTCCCGAAGAACATGTCGGCGTTCCCCGAGCTCACCGTCGAGATCGCGAGGCAGTACGGCTACACCGCGAATTACATGCCGGGCCCTGAGCCGGACCCGCGGAGCTTCGAGCGACTCAATCGGATCGGAGCATCCACGCCCGGGCTCGACACCACGCTACTGGCTTGCCGCGACGAGAGCCGCAAGACGTTCGACGGCGGAAAGGCCGGCGACATTTTCAACACGACCGGCATGTGGATGTACGAGGAGACAGAGAAGGTCCCTCAAGATCTGGTCGTGAAGAAGGCGGCCGCGACGTGGAAGCGGTGCATCACGGCAGCGGGCTACGACGTCTCGATCTCTGCGCCCGTCGGCGATGAGGGCGAGCAGATGCCGACGCAGAAGCTCGGCATCGAGCTCGGATTCTATGCACCTCCGCCGACCAAGTTCCCCACGGGCGGCGGCACCTACGGCGACACCGAGGTCGACCCCGACACCGCCGGCCCACGCAAGTCGACGCCGGCAGAGATCGAGCTCGCGGTCGCCGATGCGACCTGCCGCGACTCCAGCGGATGGACGAAGGCCTACTACGACGCCCAGTGGAACGCCGAGGTCAGGGTCGTGCTGAAGCACGCCGACCAGTTGAAGAAGATGAAGGCCGACATCGAGTCGCTCACGGCTCAGGCCCGGCAAATCATCGCCGACAACCCGCCGTTGCACTGATCCGGCACCGACGGGAACCCCGATCATGCACGCGAATCCTCCCGGCGCCCCACCTCCGGGCATTCCGGCAGACACGCGCAGAGCAGCCTTCGAGGCGCTCTTCGCCGAGCACCACACGGCGGTGCTGCGCTACGTCGAACGACGCGTCGACGACCGCGAGCACGCCAGGGAGCTGGCGATGGACTGTTTCGAGATCGCGTGGCGGCGGTTCGACGAGCGCGAGCCGTACCGGCGCCCCTGGCTGTTGCAGACCGCGCGCAACCTCGTCGGCGACGCCTACCGCAAGCGCAACCGGGAGCGCGAAGGGCTGCGGGACCTGGCCACCAGCGCCCGGCAGAACGACGACGCCGCGCACGTCGAACTGCGTCATGCTCTCTCGCTGTTGCGCCATGCCGACCGCGAGGTGATCGAACTGCACTACTGGGACGGCCTGAGCGCCGACGAGATCGCCGAGGTCGTGGGCTGCCGCACCGCTGCCGCCTGGAAACGGCTGAGCCGGGCGCGCACCGCCCTGCGCCTGCTGCTGCAGGAGCCTGCGGCCGATGCTCCACCCCGTCCGGATCCGGATCCCGAATCCGACAGAAATCCATCCGCACCGACGCCCAGGAAAGGGGTGATGACGTATGCCGCTGACTGATGATCTTCTCGACACGCTGATCCGTGAGGCGGATCCGGCGACGACGCCGAGCGACCGCGAGCCGACCGCCGCGGACTGGGCGCGCCTGCACCGGATGCTGGACGAGGCGGCCG
>NZ_JAJTTF010000003.1 GCF_021341785.1 Microbacterium sp. Au-Mic1 | reverse complement strand
GGCGCGAGCCACGCGCACGGCGACGCGGGCCTCGTTCGCCTGCCTCAGCGCGCTCTGCAGATCGAGGCGCGCGGCGTCGTAGCCGAGGCGACGGCCACCGGAACGGAGCTTCTGACGCACGCCGGCCACAGTCAGCACCGCCCCGCCGGCGACCACCGGCGCGACCCACCAGAACTCCGCGGCCGCGGACCAGATCGGATCCACACCTCGAGCCTACCGACCCGCTCCACGATGCCCTCCTCGGTCGATACGCCCCCGCCGGCGCAGAATGTTCGCAACGTCACAGGACAGATCCTGCACCGCCATCCTGCGGAGTCGCCGAAACCCCTCGGTACGACGTCGCCGTGGCACCGAGGGGTTCGGCCGGCCGCTCAGACCAGCGTCTGCTGCCACGCGGCGTGCAGCTGGGCGAACTTGCCCGTGCCGGCGATGAGGACGTCGGGGGCGTCGTCCTCGATGATGCGTCCATGCTCCATAACGAGCACGCGATCGGCGATCGCGACCGTCGACAGACGGTGCGCGATGATGATCGCGGTCCGGTCCGCGAGCAGAGTCTGCAGCGCGTCCTGGATCAACCGCTCCGACGGGATGTCCAGCGAGGCGGTCGCCTCGTCGAGGATCAGCACGGCGGGGTCGGCGAGGAAGGCCCGCGCGAACGAGATCAGCTGACGCTGCCCCGCCGAGACGCGCCCACCGCGCTTGTTCACGTCGGTCTCGTACCCGTCCGGGAGCGCGTCGATGAACGCGTCGGCACCCACGGCCCGCGCGGCGGCGCGGATCTCCTCCATCGTCGCGTCGGGCTTTCCGAGCGCGATGTTGTCGGCGACCGTGCCGCTGAACAGATACGCCTCCTGCGTGACCATGACGATCGCGCGGCGCAGATCCTTCGGATGCAGATCGCGCAGATCCACGCCGTCCAGCGTCACGGCGCCGGCCGTCGGGTCGTAGAAGCGCGACACGAGCTTCGCGAGCGTCGACTTGCCGGCACCGGTGGTGCCGACCAGTGCGATCGTCTGCCCCGCCGGGATGTCCAGGGAGAAGTCGGGCAGGATCACCCGGTCCTGGGCGTACCCGAACTCGACGTCGTCGAAGCGCACGTGGCCCTTCGACTCCCAGAGGTCGACCGCCTTGACCGGATCCGGAACCGTCGGCACCTCGTCGAGGACGCCGGACACCTTCTCCAGTGCGGCCGTGGCCGACTGGAACGAGTTCAGGAACATCGCGATCTCCTGCATGGGCGCGAAGAAGTTGCGCACGTACAGCACCGCGGCCAGCAGGATGCCGACCTGGATCTCACCGCTCGCCATCCGCACGCCGCCCCACACCACGACCACGCCGAGGGTGAGCGCGGCGACCGCCATGAGCCCGGGCTCGAACGTGCCGAAGAGCAGCATCGATCGACGGTTCACGTCGCGGTAGTCGCCGGCCACCTCCTGGAAGGACACGTCGTTGCGGGGCTCCTTGCGGAACGCCTTCACGGCGCGGATGCCGGTCATGGTCTCGACGAACTGCACGATGACCTTCGCGCTGATCACGCGCGACTCGCGGTACACGAGCTGCGAGCGCTGGTAGAACCAGCGCATCAGGTAGACCAGCGGAACGCCGGCGAGCACCAGCACCACACCGGACTCCCAGTCCACCAGCACGAGCGCGATGAAGGTGAACAGCCCGTACAGAAGGCCCGACACCAGCTGGTTGAGGCCGCCGTCCAGCAGCTCCCGGATCGAGTCCAGATCGCTCGTCTGGCGCGAGATGATCCGGCCCGAGGTGTAGCTCTCGTGGAACTCGAGGCTCAGCCGCTGGGTGTGCAGGAACATGCGCTTGCGCAGGTCGAGCAGCACCGCCTGCGTGATGCGGGCGGTGAGCACCGCGTACCAGCCGATCAGCGCGGATCCGACCGCGCCGATCACGAGGAAGGCGATCCCGACCACGATGGTCGGCATCCAGTCCGCGTGCTTGAGCACTGCCGGCAGCGCCGTGTTCAGCCCGTAGGCGATCAGTGCGGGGCCGGCGACCTGCGCGGCCGTCGAGATCACCAGCACCAGTGCGGTGAGCGTGATCTGCACCTTGAGCGGCGCGATCAGGGATCCGAACAGCCGCAGCGAGCGACGACGGATCGCGCGGCTCTCCTCGTGCGTGAGGTCGGAGCGGTCCTCGTCCTGGGTTCCGATGACGCTCATGCCTGCACCTCCTCGTTCTCGGCGTGGGTATCGGCGGCGCTCTCGCCGAACGCCTCGGTGGCGGGCGCGGCCTTGGGGACCGCCTCCCGGATCACGGGGATCGCGCCCGTGCGCGCGGCCTCCTCGGCCTCGAGGCTCGAGATCACGTGCCGGTAGTGCGCGCTCGTGCGCAACAGCTCCGAGTGCGCGCCGACCGCCGTCACCTTCCCGTTCTGCAGCAGCGCCACCCGGTCGGCGAGGGCCACGGTCGAGGGGCGGTGCGCGACGATGAGCGCCGTGGTCTCCGCGAGCACATGGCGCAGCGCCTCCTCCACGAGCGCCTCGGTATCGACGTCGAGCGCCGACAGCGGGTCGTCCAGCACGAGCACCTTGGGCTTGGCCGCCACGGCGCGCGCGAGCGCGAGCCGCTGACGCTGTCCGCCGGACAGGCTCAGCCCCTCCTCGCCGATCATCGTCTCGACGCCCTCGGGGAGCGTGTCGACGAAGGCGGCCTGCGCGACGTCCAGCGCTTCGCGGAGCACGCGCTCCGCCTCGTCGCTGTGCACGTCCAGATCGGCCCGGCCCAGCAGCACGTTCTCGCGCACGGTGGCCGAGAACAGCGTGGCGTCCTCGAACGCCATCGCGATGTGCGTGCGCAGCTCGGCCAGGGTGAGGTCGCGCACGTCGACACCGTCGAGCGTCACGCGCCCGCCGGTCACGTCGTACAGGCGCGTCGGGAGGGTCGTGAGCGTGGTCTTGCCGGATCCGGTGATGCCGACCAGCGCCATGGTCTCGCCGGGGCGCAGCACCAGGTCGATGCCGTCGAGCAGGTCGCGCTCGTGCGGGCGGGCGTCCTGGTAGCGGAAGCGGGCTCCCTCGAACGCGAGCTCGCCGCGGGGCTCCGCGATGCTCACCGGGTTCTCCGGATCGGTGATCGTGTTCTGCTCGTCGTAGATCTCGAAGACGCGGTCGGTGGCCGTGCGCGCGTCGAGCATGAACGAGAACAGGAAGCCGATCGACTCGATCGGCCAGCGCAGCACGGTCGCCATCGCGAAGTAGGCGAACAGCTCCGGCGCGTTGAGGGCGCCCTGGGCGATCAGCCAGATGCCGGCCACGAGGTTGAGCGCGAACGCGATCTCGGGCATCAGCACGAGCCAGAACCAGATCCAGCCCACCGAACGCGCCTTGCTCAGCTCGGTCTCGCGGAGCGACTCGGCCTGGCGCGCGAACTTCACGAGTGCGTGCTTGCCGCGGCCGAACGCCTTGAGCACGCGGATGCCGTGCACGCTCTCCTCGACGCTCGTGGCGAGGTCGCCGGCCTGATCCTGGCTGCGCCGGGTGAGCACGCCGTAGCGCTTCTCGAACAGGAAGCCCGAGATCCACAGCGGCACGGCCGTGATCAGGAAGATCGTGCCGAGCAGCCAGTGCCAGCGGAACAGCAGGGCCGCGCCGATGACGATGGTGAGCAGGTTGACGACGAGCAGCACCAGGCCGAAGGCGAGCCAGCGGCGGATGAGGCCGATGTCCTGCATCATCCGGCTGAGCAGCTGGCCCGACTGCCAGCGGTCGTGGAAGGCGACGGGCAGGCGCTGCAGGTTCGAGTACAGCTGCGTGCGCATGCGGTACTCCACCTGGGTGGCGGGGTTGAGCACGAACTGCCGACGCAGCCACACCATGAGGGCCTCGCCGAGGGCGAGCACCGTGACGGCGACCGCGCCCCAGATGATGGCGCCGATCTCGCCGGTGGCGATCGGGCCTTCGAGCACGACCTGGAGCAGCAGCGGCACGCACAGGGCTATGACGGCGGCGGCCAGAGCGGAGGCTCCGCCGCCGATGAGGCGCCAGGCGACCGGCTTCACGAAGGGCGCCAGGCGCGCGAGCGCGCGGGGCGTGGAGAGGGTGGAGGCGGATGAGGACGACGTGGATTCTTCAGACATGATTCTCAGCGGTTGCGTATCAGGGGGATGGCAGGGGACGAGAAGGAGCGGACGCGAGGCATCCGTGCGATGAGCGACCGGTGCGGCCGAGGGGGTCGGAGCGGTTCAGCGGCCCTGGGCCGCTGAACGTCCGCGAAGACGCAGAGGTTCCGCCGTGAGCGGGTGGGTCTGAGTCAGTCCTCGGCCGGGGTGATGGGCGAACCGGCGACAGCGCTGATCGACGATGCAGTGGTGATCGTGGGCATGGTGTCCTCCTCGGTTCGACGGCCGCCGGGTCGGTTGACGCGACAGCCGTCCAGCCTATGTTTGTGAACCGTCTGAACGCAAGCGTTTTCCCGAAACCGATCTCATCGCCCTCGTGGCCTGTCCCGGACCGTCGCCTTCGCACGGCTCGCTGGTACTGAGGGCAGCATCCGGCGCGCGGCATCCATTCCCGATCCGCCGGAAGCTCTGGGTCGGCCCGCGGTTCACACGACGGCACGGCGCGCGCCAGGAGTCCGATCGTCGGATCGGATCAACCGGAGCGTCCGGTTTCGGTCGAGCGGACAGCCGAGCGGCGTCCGCGGCTCAGCAGGATGGGAGCACGATCCCCTCCCGAAGGAGCCGCCATGCCGGAACCCGTCGAGACGCTGGTCGCGGAGATCCTGCGCCTCGTCCGCTGCGAGTCGCCGTCGGACGACCTCGCCGCCGTCGCCCGCAGCGCCGACGCCGTCGCCGAACTGGGCACGACCCGCCTCGGCGCGGCGCCGGAGCGGATCGTGCTCGATGGCCGCACCCACCTGCGCTGGCGCTTCTCCGGCGAGCCGAGGATCCTCGTCCTCGGCCACCATGACACGGTGTGGCCGATCGGGTCCCTGCACGAGCTGCCCGCCCGCGCGGACGAGCGGACGCTGGCGGGCCCCGGAGTCTTCGACATGAAGGCCGGACTCGTGATCGCCTTCCACGCGCTCGGCCTGCTTTCCGACCTGACCGGGATCACACTGCTCGTGACGGGGGACGAGGAACCGGGATCGACCACCTCGCGAGCGCTCATCGAGGACGAGGCCCGCGAGGCGGTCGCCGCGCTCGTGCTCGAGGCGGCGGGCCCCGACGGCGCGCTCAAGATCGCCCGCAAGGGGGTCTCGCGCTATGAGGTCGCCGTGCACGGGCGCGCATCGCACGCGGGGCTCGACCCGGAGCACGGGGTGAACGCGACATTGGAGCTCGCGCACCAGGTGCAGGCCGTGGCGCTCCTCGGGGACGCCGACGCGGGCACCACGGTCACCCCGACGCGCACGAGCTCCGGCACGACCACGAACACCGTCCCCGCCCAGGCCTCGTTCTCGGTCGACGTCCGTGCGCTCTCCGCCGCGGAGCAGGACCGCGTGCACGCCGGGATGCTCTCACTCACCCCTCGGCTGGCGGGTGCGCGCGTCGACGTCGACGGAGGGATCAACCGTTCCCCCCTCGCCGCCGACTCCTCCGCCGAACTGTTCCGTCGAGCGCAGCGGGTCGCGGACGCGCTCGCGCTGCCTCCGCTCGCGGGGATCAGCGTCGGCGGGGCCTCGGACGGCAACTTCACCGCAGGCGTGGGCACACCGACGCTCGACGGCCTCGGTGCGGTCGGCGGCGGGGCGCATGCCGCTCACGAGCACGTGCTGATCGCCGAACTCGAACCGCGGGTGCGTCTGCTGGCCGGCCTCATCGAGGACATCCGCGCGGCACCGCCGGGCCCGCCTGCCCCGGTCGCACTCCCGGCGTCGGCCTCGACCACCGCTCCCGTCCGATGATCGGAGCCACCGCACCCACCACGGGGGAACGGGCAAGCCTGCTCGCAGATGCGGACCGCGCCGCGATGGCCGCGGAGGCCGCGTCCGGAGCGACGATCCGCCCGCTCGACGACATGCGCGACCTGGCGGCCGTGCGGGCCCTGTACGAGCGCATCTGGCGTACAGGGGCGACGAACCCTCCGGTCACGGCCGACATGCTGCGCGCCCTGGTGCAGGCCGGTAACCAGGTCTCGGGCGCGTTCGACGACCGCGACGGAGCCCCGGAGCTCGTCGGCGCCTGCTTCGGCTTCTTCGGTCCGCCCGCCTCGCGGAACCTGCACAGCCACATCGCCGGCACGACCCCGCGCGCGCGAGGGCGGCACCTCGGCTTCGCCCTGAAACTGCATCAACGCGCCTGGGCTCTGCACCGCGACGCGGACACGATCACATGGACCTATGACCCGCTCATCCGCCGCAACGCGCACTTCAACCTCGGCAAGCTCGCGGCGTCGGTCGACACGTACCTTCCGCGCCTCTACGGCGCGCTCGACGACCGCATCAACGGCGGCGATGAAACGGACAGGATCCTGGTGCGCTGGGAACTGGGGGCCCTGCGCACCCTCGCCGCGGTCGAGCACCGACCGTTCGCGGTCGATGCCGCCCGGGCTCGCGCCGAGGGCGCTGCCGTCGCGCTGCGCCCCGATGATTCCGACGCCCCGAGTCTCGCCGCACCTGACGCCGACACGGTGCTGATCGGCGTGCCCGCCGACATCGAGGGCATGCGCGAGACGGATCCGCGGCGCGCCGCCGACTGGCGTCTCGCCCTGCGCGACGTCATGGGAGAGCTGCTCGCCGACGGCGCGACCGTCCGCGGCTTCGATCGCACCGGCTGGTACATCATCGACAGACAGGAGAGGCCATGAAGCTCGAGGGCGTGGAGGTCCGGACGATCCGGATGCCGCTGGTGAGCCCGTTCCGCACCTCGTTCGGCACCGAGACCGTGCGCGAAGCGGTGCTCGTGCGGGCGGTCGGCGCCGACAGCGAGGGCTGGGGAGAATGCGGCGCGAGCGCGCTGCCGCTGTACAGCTCGGAGTACACACCGGCTGCAGCAGCGGTGCTCACCGACGTCCTGGCGCCCGCACTCGCGGACCGCGGCGACCTGGACCCGCATCGGATCGCCGGAATCCTGGCGCCGTTCAAGGGGCACCGCCAGGCCAGGGCCGCGCTCGAGACGGCGGTCCTGGACGCCGACCTCCGTTCCCGCGACGTGCCGCTGTCCTATCACCTCGGCGCCGTCAAGGACCGGGTCGCGTGCGGTGTCTCGGTGGGCATCACCCCGACGATCCCCGCACTTCTGGACGCCGTCGAGGGCTATCTCGCCGACGGCTACGTGCGGATCAAGCTGAAGATCGAGCACGGCTGGGATCTGGAGCCCGTGCGGGCCGTGCGCGAACGCTTCGGCGACATCCTGCTGCAGGTCGATGCGAACGCCGCCTACGGGAGGGCCGACATCGAGCACCTCGCACAACTGGATGCCTTCGATCTGTCCCTGCTGGAGCAGCCGCTCGCCGCCGACGATCTCGCGGGCCACGCGATGCTCGCCCGACGGATCAGCACGCCGATCTGCCTGGACGAGTCGATCCTGTCGGCCGCGCACGCCGCGCAGGCGATCGAGCTCGGCGCCTGCCGCATCGTCAACATCAAGCCGGGTCGCGTCGGCGGCTACCTCGAATCCCGGCGGATCCACGACCTCTGCGTCGCGCACGGGGTCCCCGTGTGGTGCGGCGGCATGCTGGAGACCGGCATCGGCCGCGCGGCCAACCTCGCTCTGGCCGCTCTGCCCGGCTTCACCCTGCCCGGCGACACCTCGGCCTCCGAGCGCTACTACGAGACCGATGTGACGGCGCCGTTCCGGCTCGACGACGGGCACATGAGCGTCCCCACCGGGCCGGGTATCGGCGTGACGCCGGATGCCGCGGTGCTCGACGAGGTGACCGTCTCACGCGCCTGGATCCCGTTCGCATCATGAGCGGCGCAGCAGGCGGCGGCGCGCGTTCGGACGTCGGCGGAGTCCGCGACGGACGCCGCACGACAGCGCGAGGCCCCGTGCTAGCGTCGCGAAGGTGCCCCCGATGAACCACCGCCCGCAGGTCACCCTGGTGCGGGTGCTCGAGGCACTGGACACCACGCTGCTCACGGTCGTCTGCGGCACGGTCGCACCCGAGCGCACGATCGAGGCGATCGTGATCCACGATCCTCGCGACGAGCCGGACGCCCCGCGCAACTCGCTCGTGATGGGCGTCGGCGTCGAGGATCCGGAGCTCGTGAGGCGCTTGCTCCCCCTGCTCGCCCAGGCCGGTGTGACGGCCCTCGTGGTCCGCGCCCCGTTCGACGCCGACGACGCGCTGCGGGCCGAGGCCGAGGCGACCGGCGTCGTGATGCTCGCGCTGAACCCCGGCACGACATGGGCGCACCTGGCCGGCATGCTGCGCTCACTCATGACGCCCGGGGATCCGGACGAGGCGCGGCCGGTGACGTTCGGCGGCATCCTCGCGGGCGACCTGTTCGCGGTGGCCGACGCGATCGCGGCGCTGCTGGAAGCCCCCGTGACGATCGAGGATCGCAACGCGCAGCTGCTGGCCTTCTCGAACGGCCCCGAGCAGCAGCGCGCACCGGGGATCCGCGCCCGCCCCCTGCCGTCGCAGGACGTGCGCGCGCTCGAGGAGAGCGGCGCCCTCGCCCGGATCGCGCGGAGCGAATGGCCTGTCGAGGTCGCCACCGGCTCCGCCGGCGACGAGGTGCGCACCGCGATCGCCGTCCGCGCCGGGGACGAGGTGCTCGGCACGATCTGGACCGCGGGCTCGCTCACTGCGGAGCGCAGCGCGTCCCTCCACGATGCCGCGAAGCTCGTCGCGATGCACATGGTGTGGCAGCGCACGGATGCCGACGTGGAGCGCCGGCTCCGCGCCGAGCTGCTGCGCACCGCGCTCTCCGGCGGCCCCTCCGCCGGAGAGGCGGTGCACCGCCTGGGGCTGCGCGAGGAGCACAGCGTCGTGCTCGCCCTGACCCTCCACGATCCCGCCGCCGAGCAGCTCTCGCACGCGCACCTCGCCGCGGAGCGCAAGCGCGTCGCCGACGCGTTCGCCGTGCACCTGTCGTTCGCGCACCCGCGCTCGGTCTCCGGCCTCGTCGGCGACATCGCCTACGGCGTGCTTCCTCTCGTCTCCACGGCGGACGCAGACGAAGAGGGCGACAGCGCTGTGCGCGTGGCGATGGAGTTCCTCGCCCGGATGCGCTCGACGCTGCGTCCGCTCATCGGCGTCGGCATCGTGGTCACGGAGACCTCGCTCCTCCCTCGCTCCCGAGCGAGCGCCGACCGCGCGCTTCGGGTGCTGCGCGCCGGCATCGTGGACCGCCAGGTCGCCAGGCTCGATGAGGTGCACGCCGAGGCGCTGCTGCTCGAGCTCGCCGGACCCGCGCGGGACATCCCGTCCGGTCCGCTCGCGCGGCTGCTCGCCTATGACGAGGCGCACGGCAGCAGCCTCGCCGAGACGCTCGAGGCCTGGCTCGATGCATTCGGCGACGTCGGCGTCGCAGCCGCAGCGAAGTTCGTGCACCCCAACACGTTCCGCTACCGCCTGCGCCGCGTGGCGGAGGTCGGCCGGATCGACCTCGATGACCCGAACGCGCGCTTCGGCGCGATGATGCAGCTGCGCCTGCGGGCCATCAATCCTGAGCGCTGACCCGCGCCGGGACACTCCCCGACGCGGGAACCCGTGCGTGGAGGCGCCGATCGGACCGGGTCGGGTCTCGCGTTCAGCGGCGCGACTCGGGCCGGACCGGATCCGGCAGACCGAGCGCTCCCAGGAGGCACGCGAGCCAGGCCGCGTCCTGCGCGACGATCACGTCATGCCCGGTGCCGGATCCATGGCCGGCATTCTCGTAGACGTGCAGCAGGATCGGCGCCGGTCCGCGCTGCGCCGCCTGCATGCGCGCCACGAACTTGCGTGCCTGCCACGGCGGACAGCGCGGGTCGTTGGCACCGGCCTCCACGTAGAGCAGCGGGTAGTCCGCCGGTCGCACGCGCTCGTACGGGGACAGCGAGATCATGCGCTCCACGTCGACGGGATCGTCGGGGTCGCCCCAGGCCTTGCGGATCACGAACTCCAGATACGGGTTGCGGAAGCCACCGACGAGGTCGAGCAGCGGGGCGCGCGGCAGCACCGCGCACCACAGGTCGGGGCGCGCGGTGATCGCGTTGCCGCACATGAGCCCGCCGTCGGAGCCGCCGGACAGCGCGAGCCGGCCTGGTGCTGCGATCCCCGCGGCGACCACGTCCTCGGCCACCGCGAGCAGGTCGCCGTCGCGGGTGCCGCGTCGTTCGCGGTCGGCCGCCCGGAACCAGGCGCTCCCGAACTCTCCCCCTCCGCGCAGGTACGCCTGCACGACGGTGCCTCCCGAGGCCAGGACGGCCGCGAGATCCGGCTGGTACTGCGGAAGGGTGGGGATCCCGGCGGCGCCGTATGCCGAGATCAGCACCGGAGCCGCCCCGGACCCGCCCCGCGGGCGCACGACGTGGTAGGGGATCGCGGTGCCGTCGGAGGCCGTCGCCTCGCGCAGCTCCGCGGTCGCGTCGATCACGATCTCGGGTTCGCGCAGCACCTCGAGCGCACCGCCCGGTCGGTGCCGGTACACGCCCCACGACGAGGTGAGCGTCGAGAACGCGAAGAGGAAGGTTCCGTCCCGGCTCTCGGCTGCGAGACCGGTCAGTGGGAAGAACGGGGCGGCGAGAGCGCCCTCTCCCGGCAGGGGCAGGGTGCCCCGTTCGGCGCCGCTCTCGTCGAGGATCCGCACGCGCGCGGCGGTGCGGTGGAACTCGCTCAGGTACAGCGCATCACCGACCGGGAGCACGGAGCGCAGCACCGCGTCGCTCTCCGGCACCAGCTCCGTCCAGCAGGACGGGTCGGCCGGATCGGCGGCGTCGAGCGGGATCGCGACGAGCCGGCGGCGGGGCGCGTCCAGGTCTGTGACGGCGACATAGCGGTCACCCACGATGTGCCCCACGACGGTCTCCGGCCGCGACGGCAGGAAGGGACGCCACGGCGCAGCGGGATCGGCGAGGTCGCGCACCGCGACGGGGAACGGCGTGCCGACCCGGTGACTCGCGACCGCCCAGCGTCCGTCCGGAGAGAACTGGATCCGGGTGTACTCGCGCGATCCTGCCGGGACCGGCACGTCCTCGATCGCGGACGGTCCCCGCATGCCCAGCTTCCGGCGGTACACCACCTGACGGAAGTCGTGCGCGGTGCTGGAGAGGCCGAGGAAGGCGAAGCCCGTGCTGTCGGGGAACCACGAGATCCCTCCGCCCCAGGAACTGTGCAGCAGCTCCGGCGGGGCGTCGTCGCGCAGCGCGCCCGTGCTCGTCTCGACGAGCTCGACCCGATTGTGCTCGCTGCCGTCGGTGCAGACCCCGAGCGCCAGCAGCGCACCATCGGGCGACGGGGCGAACCAGCTGAGCACGGCCGTGCTGCCCGGCGCGTCGAAACGGGCGAGATCCACAAGGGTGCGCCCGACGCCGTAGGGCTCGTCGGCGACCACCAGACGGCGCCCCTCCGCACGGAACCAGCGTCCGTTCCCGCCGCGGGGCAGCTCCGGCCAGGCACCGGTGTGGCTGCGCTCGACCAGGGCGAGGACGGCCTCACGGTCGTGGCCGGCCCAGATGCTCTGCTCGGCGTGGGACGCCTGGGCGCGCTGCCAGTCGGCGACCTCGCCCGGGACCGAGGCATCGCCCTCGAGCCAGCGGTAGGGATCCGGCACCGCGATGCCGGCGACGATCTCCACGGTGTCCTCGACCCGGGCCGGCAGCGGTGCGACGCTCATGCGAGGCCCTCCTGCCCGTCGCCCGGCGCGTCGGACCGTGCGCCGGCACCCGGAGGCGACGGAGCCGCGTCGCCTCCGCCGGGGCTCTGGCGCCCGACGCCGAACTCCGCCTGCAGCCGGTCGAGGTGGCCGGGCACGAGCTCGACCCGATGCCGGTGCGCGACCGCGTCGAACGCGCTCGTCGCATCGGCGAGCGGATCCATCCCCCCGCCCGCGTGGGTGCCCTCGACTCCGTCCCGCAGCGCGGCGGGCGCGTCGCGCAGATCGACGAGCACGTCACCGAGCGGATCCAGGGCGAGTTCGAGCGAACCAGGGGCGGGTTCACGCTCCGAGAGCGCCGCCTCCCAGTCGAAGGGACGCGGCGAGCGCTCGGCGAACGAGACCACGGGGCCGTGCCCGTAGGTCATGCCGATCACTCGCAGCCCGGCGCCGAACCGCTCGTGCAGCAGCGTGCCGATCGTCGGTCGGCCGTGCAGCGGCTCCCGGCGCACGTGCGCGTTGTGCGCGAGCACCAGGATCCGCTCCTCGCGCTCCGCGATCCACGCGACAGTGTCGGCCATGAGCCGCTCCCGCGGGTACGCACCCGGCTCGCCGTCCCAGGCGAGCTCCGCGAGGAAGGCATCGAGCGTCGCCGCGCTCCGCCGCGCGATGTCGTCGCCGTCTCGCTCCACCCGCGCACGCAGCCCGGCGATGCCGTCGCGGATGCGGGCTCGCCCTTGCTCGTCCAGGCTCTCCCAGGCGATCGCCGCCTCGGTGCGTCCGCCGAGATCCGTGATCCGGCGCAGCTCGTCGTCGCCGGGGTGCGCGGGGATGTGCGCGAGGCACACCCGCACAGCGGGTCCGGGCGAGGTCGAGGATCCCGGCAGGTCCATGCCCCAGAAGCGCAACGAGCCGCCGGCCGCCCCGGACTCGCCGGGCCCGGTCGCGCGCGCCGTCCGACGCTGCTCGTTCTCCGAGCGCATCCAGCCCAGCTGCCGGCGGACGGCGTCGGAATCGCCGAAGCCGTAGGTGATCCCGGCCCGGGCGACGTCCTCGACGTCGCCCGGGCCGCCCTGGATCCACGCGTCGACGGCCAGCCCTTCCGCGAAACCCGACTCGCGCACGAAGGCGGTGAAGCCGAGCTCCGTCGCGAGCGTGCGGAACAACCCGTCGCCGAGCCGGGCGAAGTCGTCGATGCCGTGGGCGCCCTCGCCGAGCAGTACGACGCGCGCATCACCGACCAGGCCCCGCACCAGAACGGGATCCCAGGGGGCGCCGGGTGCCGCCAGCGGGCGGACGTACGTCCGATCGGTCTCGCGCATCAGGGATGATCCTCTCACCGTCACGGGACCGGCCTCTCGTGACCGGCCCCGTTCCGGGTCGCTATTTCTGCTTCTGGGTGAAGGACCACTGCTCCGGGGAGTAGATGAACTTCAGCAGGCCCTCGAACGTGTCCGGCGGCCCGGAGAGCGTGCTCTTCCAGACGATGAGGTTGTCCGGGGTCGGCAGGAACAGCACCGGCAGGTCCTTCGACAGCAGGGTCGTCTCGGCACTCAGCGCCTTCGGGTCGGATCCGAACACGCTCGCCTCGATCGCCTTGTCGGCGTCCGCGTTGCTGTAGCTGCCGAGGTTGAAACTGCCATCGGTGTTGAACGCGCCGTTCGCGGTCGGGTACGAGGTCATCACCAACGGCCCGCTGTCCTGCATGGCCCATTCGTTCGTGTTCGCCGGTGCGCCGGGATTCGTGTAGTTCTCGTACATGTAGTTCAGGGACTTCGAGACGACCTTCACGTCGATCCCGATCTTCTTCGCCTCCGAGGAGAACGCGAGGTCGCGTGCGCCGACGTAGCTCGGAGAACTCGCCGAGGCGAGCGTGAACGAGATCTTCTGCCCCTTGGCGATGCCCGCACCGCACTGGTCGGATCCGGTGCCTGCCCGCTCGCAGGTCGTGCCCGCCTTGTCGACCTTCCAGCCATGATCGGCGAGCAGCTTCTCGGCCGTCCGGGGGTCGAAGGGGTAGGGCGCCTTGTCGCCGAAGGCGGGCGGGAAGGCCGAGCCCAGCCCGACGGTGGCGTAGTTCTCACTCGCAGCGCCGTTGTAGACGCCGCGGCTCTTGATGTACCGCGGCTGGTCGACGAGATGCTGGAGCGCCTGTCGCACATAGGGCTGGGCGATGATCTTGTCGAACCCTCCCGTGGTGTTCGCGAAGTTGATCACCAGGGGATCCGAACGCGCGGGGGCGGGGGCCGCGTAGACGTTGTAGCCCTTCTTCCGCAGATCCTCGATCTTCGAGGAGTAGCTGGAATCGAGACGCCCGACCGTGATCGTGCCCGCCTGGTACTGGTTGTAGATCGCGGCGGCCGAGGTGAAGGCCTTGAAGTCGACCTGCTCGAGCCGATGCTCCCCCGGACCCGTGTACGCCTTGTTGGGGGTGAGCGAGAACGATCCGGTGGTCGGTTCGAAGCTCTTCAGCGCATACGGTCCGCTCACGACCTGCCACAGGGGGTTCGTCGCGAAGGTGGACTGGTCGGAGGACTGCCCGGTGAGGAACGTGTAGATCGCGCCCGCGTTCGCCGGATCCGTGTAGTCCAGCACCGGCCCGCCGCTCGCGGCGATGCTCCAGTCCGCCGAGGGGAGGACGACGAGCTGCTGAAGGAGCGATTCCAGGTACGCGGGGTTGTACGCCTTCTCGAGCGTGAACACCACGGTGTCGGTCCCCTGCGCGGTCGCGGTCACCCCGTCCGGGAACTGCCCGGGCGTGTAGAACGCCCAGTTGGCAGCGCTCTGGGCGACGGCGGCCTTGAGGATGTCGAGCGAGAAGACGACGTCTCCGGCGGTGAGGGCCTTGCCGTTGGACCAGCTGTTCTTCCTCATGGCGATCGTCACGGTGCGGCCGTCGTCGCTGTAGACGGGGGCCTCGGCGAGGCTCGTGCCCGCGTTGCTCTTGCCGTCGGCGTCGGCGCGATACAGCGTGCGCCACATCAGGTCGTAGCCGATCACCGCGCCGTTCGCCTCGGCCGGCGGGTACGGGAAGATGTAGTTCGGGGCGAGGCCGGGCGTCATCGCGATCGTGATGACGCCGCCGTCGACGGCCTTGCCGCTCGCGGCCGGGATGGTGCGGTACTGCGAGGGGTCGACCTTGGTGGTCCCGGCGGTGCAGCCGGTGGTGATCAGGGCGGCCGCGACCGTGAGCGCGATCAGGAGGCGCCGTCGCCTCCGGGGAACCTGCGGGTTCATGCTGTGCTCCTTCTTCGAATTCATCGGGTTCGTCGAGCGGGTTCGTCGGGTTCTTCGGTTTCCGGGGCGATCCCGCCGGGTCCCGGATCCTGCTGATTCGAGCGTGCAGGACGCCTGATCCGGCACGTTCAGAGATCCGGACAGTTTCCGTTCCGCCCGGCTGTCAGGGTGGACACACCCGCTCCGCGCACTCACCGCCGCCGATCGAGAACGTCGCGCAGGGCGTCGCCGAGAAGGTTCAGCCCCAGCACCACGACCACGATGCACAGCCCTGCGGGGTAGATCAGCCACCAGTTGCCGGCAGTGATGTACGCGACGCCGCTGGAGAGCTGGCTGCCCCAGTCCGTGACCGGATAGCTCAACCCGAACCCGAGGAATCCGAGCGCGGCGATCACGAGGATGGCGTCGGCGACCTGGAAGGTGAGGTTCACGATGATCACGCCGAACGTGTTCGGGATGAGGTGCGTGAAGATGATCCTGCGGTCCCCCGCACCCATGAGCCGCGCGGCCTGTACGAACTCGCGCACCCGCAGCGACAGCACCTCGCCGCGGATGAGCCGCGCCGAGACGAGCCAGGAGAAGCCGCCGATCACAAGGCTCAGAGTGAGGGGTGTCGCGGTGAACCGCGCCGCGATGATGAGCACGAAGAACAGGAACGGGATCGCGAGCAGCACGTCGACGAACCGCATCATGATCCCGTCGACGACGCCCCCGGCGAGCCCCGCGACAGCGCCGTAGATCGTGCCGAGCGTCGTGGCGAAGACGGCGGCCAGCAGGCCGATCTCGAGCGACACCTGTCCGCCCAGCATGAGCCGGCCGAGCACGTCGAAGCCGTTCGAGTCGGTGCCGAGCGGGTACCCCTCCCCCGGCGGCAGGAGCGCATCGAGCAGGTTCACATCGGTCTGGTTCGTCGGGTACAGCAGCGGGCCGACGAAGCTGAACAGCACCAGCAGCGCGAGCAGCGCCGCCCCGGTCACAGCCATCGGACGGCGCCGCAGCGCCCGCAGGACCGCTCCCGCGGCGAGCGGCCGCGCCCTCGATGCGGTCGCGACGATGACGTCGGTCTTCTCGGACAGCTCTGGGTGTGCGGTGGTCATCTGCTCAGCTCGATCCGTCGGTCCGCGCGTGCGACCACGAGGTCGGCGAGGAGGTTGCCCAGCACGGTGAGGGCACCGCCGATGAGCGTGTAGGCCAGCAGCACCGGATAGTCCTCGCGATGCAGGCTGTTCAGGAACAGGAGGCCGAGGCCGGGGTAGTTGAACACCGACTCGACGATGAGATTGCCCGCCAGGAGCGTCGGGATCATGACGCCGACGAGCGTGATGAGCGGGATGCAGGCGTTGCGCAGCAGGTGCCGCATCAGGACGATCCGCTCCGGGGCTCCCTTGGCGCGCGCCACCTTGATGTAGTCCATGCCGAGCTGTTCGAGCGCCGCGGAGCGCTGGTACTGCGAGAAGACGACGACATTCGTGAGCGCGAGCGTGAGCAGAGGCAGCGCCATCGCGCGCGGATCCGTGAACACGACCCAGGGCGAGGCGGACTGCGAGGCCTCCGCGGGGAAGAGCGGCACGAGTTGGCTGAGCAGCGCGATCAGCAGGAGCGCGACGAGGAACGACGGCGTCGCGTAGAGCAGATAGGCGACGCCGGTGGCGGCGCGATCGACGACGGTGTTCCGCCGGACCGCCTGAAGGATCCCGAGCGGGATCGCGATGAGCAGCGCGAGCACGAGACCCGAGAGGGACAGCACGGCGCTGCGCCCCGCGTTCTGCGCGAACAGCACCGACACCTCCTCGTTCAGCTTGTAGGAGCGCCCGAGGTCGCCGTGCAGCAGCTGTCCCACGTAGTCGACGTACTGCGCGAAGAGCGGACGGTCGAACCCGTTCTCCCGGTTGAACGCGTCGACTGCGGCGGCCGAGGCCTGCGGGCCGAGCACGACCCTGCCCGGGCTATCGGAGATGAGATGCAGCATCACGAAGATCACGATCGAGATGCCGATCAGCACGAGCAGTGAGATCAGGATCCGGCGCAGCAGATAGGAGATCATGCCGCCGCCTCCGTCTCGGTCCGGTCCGCATCGGGGCTCGGGGCACCCTTCGCTGTCGTCTTGGGCTGCAGCGGGAAGTGGCACGCGACGTCGTGGCCGGTGCCGACTGCTTCCAGCACCGGCTCCTCCGCCGCGCACAGCTCGGTCGCGAGCGGGCATCGCGTGCGGAACCGGCAGCCGCTGGGAGGGTCGAGCGGGCTGGGCAGTTCTCCCCGCACGCGCTCGGCACCGACCGGCACCGGGGCGTCCGGATCCGCGACGGGCACCGCCGCGAGCAGACCGGCGGTGTACGGATGCGCGGGCCGCTCGTAGACGTCATCCGTCGCGCCGGTCTCGACGATCTTGCCGAGGTACATGACCCCGACCCGGTCGGAGAGGTAGCGGATGACCGACAGGTCGTGAGAGATCACCACGTTGCTGAGCCCTCGCTCGCGCTGCTGGGTGCGCATCAGGTTCAGCACCTGGGAGCGGATCGAGACGTCCAGGGCGCTCACCGGCTCATCGGCGACCAGGACGTCGGGATCAAGCGCGAGAGCCCGGGCGAGCCCGATGCGCTGACGCTGCCCGCCGGAGAGCTCATGCGGATACCGCTCCATGATCGACGGACCGAGCCCGACGCTGTCGAGCAGCGCGATCGCCCGCTCGGTGCGCTCCGCCGTCGTACCGATGCCCTGGATCGCGAGGGGCTCGCGCAGGATCGTGCCGATCGTCATCTTCGGGTCGAGCGCGGCGCCGGAGTCCTGGAACATCATCTGCAGCCGCGCCCGATGGGCTCCGAGCGCCCGCCTGCTCACCCCCGAGACGCGCGCGCCCTCGAGCCGCACCTCGCCCGCCGTGGGCCGGTCCATCGCGACGAGCATGCGCCCCAGCGACGACTTGCCGCACCCGGACTCCCCGACGAGGCCGAGGGTCTCGCCCGCTCGCACGGTGAAGCTCACCCCGGAGACCGCCTTCACGGTGCGCCGACGCCCCTTCGGCGTCCAGCCCGAGACGGGGTGCTCCTGTACGAGCTCGAGGACCTCGAGCCGGGGCACCGCCGACGAGTCCACGACGCGGCCGGCGGGAAGGGCGCGGCCCTGCCGCACCGCCGTCGCCCCGTCGACGGGGTTCCAGCACGCGAAGACGTGCCCGCCGTCGCCGTCCAGCGGCGGCCGCTCGGTCCGGCAGCGATCCGTCGCGGCCGCGCAGCGCGGCGCGAACCGGCACCCGGGAACCGTCTCCACAGGGTCCGGCGGGGATCCGGGGATCGAGAACAGCTCGGCGCCGCGGTCCTGCTCGAGCGACGGGATCGAGTCGAGCAGCGCCCGGGTGTAGCGGTGCTTCGTGCGCCGGAACAGCGAGCGGGTCGGGCCCGTCTCCACGAGTCTTCCCGCGTACATGACGCCGACCCGGTCGGCGTGCCGTGCCACCACGCCCATGTCATGCGTGACGAGGATCATCGCCATGCCGAGCTGATCCTTGAGCCCGCCCAGCAGGTCCAGGATCTCGGCCTGGATCGTGACGTCGAGCGCGGTCGTGGGCTCGTCGGCGATGAGCAGATCGGGTTCGGTGATGAGCGCCATCGCGATCATCACCCGCTGCCGCATCCCGCCGGAGAGCTGATGCGGATAGTCGCGCATGCGCTCGGAAGGGCGCGGAATGCCCACGAGCGCCAGCATCTCCTCCGCCCGGCGCAGCGCCTCCGACCGGCGTGCCAGTCCGTGCAGCAGGAGCGGCTCCGCAACCTGGTCGCCCACACGCTGAGTGGGGTTCAGTGCGGTGAGCGAGTCCTGGAAGACCATCGAGATCCGGCGCCCGCGCAGTGCACGGAAGGCGCGCGGGTCCGCACCGACGAGCTCCTCGCCGTCGAAGCGGATCGATCCGCTGGTCACCACGGATCCGCTCGGCAGCATCCCCATGATGGACAGACCCGTCATCGACTTGCCGGATCCGGTCTCGCCGACGATGCCGAGCGTCTCGCCACGAGCGAGGTCGAGGTCGACGCCGGAGAGAGGACGCACGGTCCGCTCCCCCGTGCGGATCTCGACCGAGAGGTCTCGAATCGTCAGCATTGCGCGCTCCCTTGCGCCCGCCGCTCCGCACGGCCGGGCCTGTTCTTCCATGATCCTGCGCCACCGCGATGGGGCGGCGTTCGTCCGGTCCGTCGAACGGCGCAGCCTCCGTTCGTCCGCCGAGACGACTCTCGACGATCGGACCCGGTCAGCGGGCCGAAGGTCGTCCGAGCTGTTCCCGGAACAGCCGCTGCACATTGCCGCCGAGCACGCCGAGGATATCGGCCTCGGCCCACCCTCGTCGCAGCAGCGCCTCGGTGACGAGCGGCAGCCCCTCCGGACCTTCCAGCCCGGGCAGGTAGACATCGGCCGGGACACCCTGCACCTCGGTGACCACGCAGCATGGCGGTGTGGTCTCACCGATCACCTCCCGCACGAAGTCGGGACCGAGGCCCACGTGGTCGCTCCCGGCGATCATCACGATGTGCTCCAGATGATCCACGAGCCGCTCGATCGTGGCGGGTTCCGCGTCGAGGAACGGCGCGAAGAAGTTCGCGCAGATCACGCCGCCGCCCGCGGCGATCGCGGCGAGGTGCTCGTCGGAGAGATTGCGATGGTGATCACGCAACGCTCGCGCGGACGAATGCGTCGCGATCACCGGCCTGGTCGCGATCTCCAGCACGTGCGAGACGCCCGCGACGCCGAGGTGGCTGAGGTCGACCAGCATGCCGATCCGCTCCATCTCGCGCACCGCGGAGATGCCGGCCCCGCTCAGCCGGCTGCCGGCGGCGTCCTCGCCGGATCCGTCGGCGAACGCGCTCCGCCCGACGTGGGTGAGAGAGCCGACGCGCACGCCGAGGCGGTGCATGGTGGCGATCAGCTCCACGTCCGCGTCGACGCCGGGCATGCCCTCGAGCGCCAGCACGAGGGCGATCCGCCCCTCGGCGATCGTGCGATCGACGTCCTCGCCGGAGCGGCAGAGCGCCACGCGGCCGGCGTTCTCCTCCGCGAGGCGATGCGCGGCCTCCACCATGCGCAGCGTGCGCCGCAGCGCGGACTCGGGGCGGTAGGCGTCCTCGACGAACACGGGGAGCACCTGCAGATCCACCCCGCCGGCCTCGAGCTGCGGCAGCCATCGCTCGCGGAAGAAGCTCCCCCACCGGTGCGGAGGACGGGCCACGACGGCGCACAGCAGATCGTTGTGCGCGTCCGCGACCACCGCTCTGCGATGCAGGGCGCCGGCGTCAGGCATCCCGATCATGAAGCGACCCGCCGGTCCGCCCGGCCGACGTGCAGGAATTCGGCTCGGCCTGCGCCGTCGTCGCCGAGGAAGGCCACGGGCTGGTGCACGCCGTCCTCCGACTCGGTCGGCAGGAACGACTCGCCGCGCCAGCGCACCAGTGCGGTGACGTAGGGAGGATCCCCGACCTCCTCCGCGATGCCGACCGGGGTGCGTTCCAGCACCAGGGCGTCCCCCTTGCGCACGATCTCGGTCACCGAGGTCGCCGAGGCGTAGCGCCCCTCGTAGCGGCGCGTGTCGCCGAGCGGCGCACCCGAGGGCATCGGCGGCGCTGCGCGTGGCGCGCTCGCGAAGTCCTCCATCACACCGTTCATCAGCTCCGCCATGAGCGCTCGCGCGCCTCCTCCGTTGGCCAGGACCGCCACGACGACGCCCCGCTGGGGCTCGATGCGCAGCAGAGCCGACTGTCCGATCGTGCTGCCGTCGTGCCCGAACAGCGCGCGTCCGCCGTGCTCGAACAGCTCCCAGCCCAGACCCCATGCCACGCCCTGGGCGATGTCGGGGAGGCGCACGTGCGCCTGCTGCATCGCGGAGACCGCGTCCGCGGACAGCACACGGGCGCCGTCCGCAGCGACGCCGGAATGCAGATGCACGCGGGCGAACGTCACAAGGTCTGCGGCGCGCATGGCGAGCATCGATCCGGCGGGCGCGTTCGAGCGCCCCATCGACCAGATCGGCACCGGTGCCAGAGGCGCGCCGGGCCGCGGGGCGAGGTGCCCGACCGCGACCCGCTGACGCACCGCCTCGGCCGCATCCACCGCGGCGTGGCCGAGGCGCAGCGGATCCAGGATCCGCTCGCGCAGCGCTCGCTCCCAGCTCTGTCCGCGCAGGACCTCGACGATCCGCCCGAGCAGGCAGTACCCCGCGTTGTTGTAGGACCAGAGCGCGCCGGGAGGGAACAGGGCGGGCGTGCGGTCGGCGAGCAGCGCCACGTAGTCGCGGAGCGCGTCGTCGCCCGCACCGGTGTCGTCGAACACATCGCCCTCGAAGCCTCCGGTGTGCGTGAGGAGCCTCCGAGCGGTGATGCCCGGGGCCGCCGGTGCGCCGGAGAGCCGCAGACCCGGCAGCACCGCGGTGATCGGAGCGTCCAGATCGAGAAAGCCGTCGTCGACGAGTTGCATCGCGAGGGTTGCGGTGAAGGCCTTCGTGATCGAGCCGATCTGGAACACCGCATCGGCGGTCGCCGTCACGCCCGTCCCGAGGTTCAGCGTCCCGTCGGCCGCCGCGGCGGTGCACTCCCCGACGCCGACGGCGACGGACACCGCCGGCACGTCGTGTGCACGGCGCAGGGCGGGCAGGCGCTCGTTCAGCGCCGTGCGGAACGCGTCGAGATCGGGCATGGTCCTCCTCCGGTCGCGCCGAGCCTATGGCGCGACCGGAGGAGGGAGTTCATCGGGTCGGACGACCACGGCGGCTGCAGTTGGTCCGCCGGGCCAGACGCTCACGCGGCGATCGCGTGTGCGGCCTCCCGGTCGAGCAGGCGGCGCTTGACGTCCTCGCCCCACGCGAAACCGCCGAGGGTGCCGTCGGTGCGCAGCACGCGGTGGCAGGGGACGAACAGGGCGGGAGCGTTGCGTGCGCAGATCGACGCAGCGGGGCGTACGGCCCCCGGCTTGCCGAGGGCGACCGCGAACTCGGTGTAGGTGAGCGGCTCGCCGGGCGTGATGCGACGCAGCGCCTCCCACCCCGTGTTCTGCATGTCGGTGCCGAACTGGCGGACCTCGACGGTGTCGATCGCGGCGAGGTCTCCCGCGTAGTAGGCGTCGACGGCAGCCGCCGCCGTCGTGGTCCCCTCGACGACGTCGACGGGACGGTTCTTCTCGGCGAGGCGATGCAGGATCGCCTCCTGGTCGTCGGTCCACCCCGAAGCGAGCACGCGGTCCTGCTCGTCGGCGAGGATCGTGAAGGGCCCGTCGGGGGTGTCGATGGTCTGGATGATGGCGGTCATTTCGAGCCTTTCGTGGTCGAGAGGGTCTGGGTGGTCTTCGTGGTCTGAGTCGGCGCGGCGCGCGATGCGCCGGCACCGGTCGTGGCCGCCCTGGGGTTCTTGGCGGCCTTCGGCGGGACCGCGCGCCAGAGATGCGCGGTCAGGTAGCTGCGCCAGGGCGCCGTGCGGACGGCCCACGCGTCCAGCGGCACCGCCTCGGAGGGCAGCCCCGCCGCGGCGGCTCCCGCACGGGCGGCGACGTCGCCGGGCAGGAACACGTCGGGATCGCCGAGCACGCGCATCCGCACGTAGTCGGCCGTCCACGGCCCGATCCCCGGCATCGCCAGCAGCGCGGCGCGCTGCGCCTCGCCGTCGTCCCCGAGCGTCAGCCGCAGCGAGCCGTCGGCGAGGGCCGCGGCGGCTCCCGTGACGGCCTTGATCCGCGCGGCAGGTCCGCGCAGCACCTCGTGTCCGCGCTCGGCGATGGCGGTCATGGTGGGGAACAGGATCCCCTCCCCCTGCGGGTCGTCGGCGGATCCGACCCTCTCCCCGAGCTCTTGAGCGAGCAGGGTCAGGGCGGTCCGCGCGGCGGCGACCGTGATCTGCTGCCCGATCATGGCGCGGATGAGCATCTCATGCGGATCCGCCGCTCCCGGAACCCTGATGCCGGGAAGACGGGTCACCAGTAGTGCGAGCGTCTCATGCGCGGACAGCGCGGCGTCGACCGCCAGCGGATCCGCATCGAGGTCGAACAGGCGGCGGGCACGGGCGACGAGGGGCGCGAGGTCGCCGAGCTGCGCCAGCCGGGCGCGCAGGTGCAGCCGGTCGGCGGCGTCGAGGCTCAGCTCGAACCAGCCAGGGCCGCCATCCAGCCGCAGATGCCGCGAGAACCGGCGCTCCCCCACATCCTCGACGCCGGGGAGCGCCCGGGCGCGCATCCACGCGAACAGGCCGTCGGCGTCGAACGGCTTGCGATAGGGCAGCAGCAGATCGATCTCGCCGGGCACCGCCGTCGCCGCGGCCATCGCGTCCCTGCCGTGGCGCCGCGCGCGCAGTTCCCCCGGTGCCAGGCCGAACACCTCGCGCACGGTGTCGTTGAACTGGCGCACGCTCGCGAACCCCGCGGAGAACGCGACATCGGCGATCGGCAGATCGGTGCCGACCAGGAGCATCCGGGCGGTGTGCGCACGGTGGGCGCGGGCGAGAGCGAGCGGCCCCGCCCCGAGCTCCCCGGCCAGCAGCCGCGTCAAGTGGCGCGCCGAATATCCGAGCCGTGCGGCGAGTCCCGGCACGCCCTCGCGCTCCACGACGCCGTCGGCGATGAGGCGCATGGCGCGTGCGGCGACGTCACCGCGCAGGTTCCATTCCGGCGAGCCTGGGGCGGCTTCGGGCAGGCAGCGCTTGCAGGCGCGGTATCCGGCCTCGTGCGCGGCGGCGCTGGTCGGGAAGAAGGTGACGTTCTCGGGCTTGGGCGTGCGGGCGGGGCAGCTCGGCCGGCAGTAGATCCCGGTCGAGCGCACAGCCGTGACGAACTGCCCGTCGAAGCGGGTATCGCGCGCGTCGATCGCGCGGTACCGCTCGTCGAAGGTCATTCCGGGGAAGCTCATGCCTCCACTCTGACACGACCGAAACCCGCAGGCTCGCGGAAATCGGACATGACAGTTCTCCCTCCCCTGCGCCCCTCTGCCGCGCGCCGCGACTCCCCTCCTTCCGCGCTTCCCGCACCCCTGTCACGCCGAGACCCCCACGGCGCGTCGAAACCCCCGCGTAGCGGCGTCTCTCCGTGGGGGTTTGGACGCTACGTGGGGGTCTCGGCGGATTGGGGTCAGGATCAGGATCAGGGTCCGCCCCGGATCCGGACTCGGCTCAGTGGAAGAAGTGGCGCTCGCCCGTGAAGAACATCGCGACGCCGGCCTTGCGCGCGGCGGCCACGACCTCGTCATCACGGACGGATCCGCCGGGCTGCACGATCGCGGTGACGCCCGCGTCGATGAGCACCTGCGCACCGTCGGCGAAGGGGAAGAACGCGTCCGAGGCGGCGACGGATCCCGCCGCGCGGTCACCGGCGCGCTCGACCGCGAGGCGGCACGAGTCGACCCTGTTGACCTGGCCCATGCCGACGCCGACCGTGGCATTGCCCTTGGACAGCACGATCGCATTGGACTTCACGGCGCGGCACGCCTTCCAGGCGAAGATGAGGTTCTCCATCTCCTGCTCGTCGGGGCGCTCGCCCGAGACCAGCTCCCAGCCGTTCGCGACGGACTGGATGTCGTCGGGGAACCGGTCCGCGTCCTGAAGCAGCAGACCGCCGGAGACCAGGCGCACGTCCATGCGCTCCTGCTGCCAGTCGTCGGGGAGCTGCAGCAGACGCAGGTTCTTCTTCGCCTTGAACACCTCGAGCGCAGCCGGCTCGAAGGCCGGGGCGACGATGACCTCAGTGAAGATGTCCTTGAGGTTCTCGGCCATCTTGAGCGTCACGGTGCCGTTGGCCGCGATCACGCCGCCGTACGCCGAGACCGGGTCGCACTCGTGGGCGCGCAGGTGCGCGCTCGCGATCGGATCCAGGGCGTTGGGGGCCGTCGTCGCGATGCCGCACGGGTTGGCGTGCTTGATGATCGCGACCGCCGGGTGCACCATGTCGTAGGCCGCGCGCAGGGCCGCATCGGCGTCGACGTAGTTGTTGTACGACATCTCCTTGCCCTGCAGCTGCGTCGCCTGGGCGATGCCGTGCCCACCGGCGCGCGTGTAGATCGCGGCACGCTGGTGCGAGTTCTCGCCGTAGCGCAGCGTGGCGAGCCGGGAGGCCGAGATCGTGAGCTGCTCGGGCAGCTCGCTGTCGCTCGACAGCGTGCCGTCCGAGAACCACTGCGCGACCGCGGTGTCGTAGGCGGCCGTGTGCGCGAACGCGCGCGCAGCCAGTTCACGGCGCTGGGCGAGCGTGGTGCCGCCCTCGTCGATCGAGCGGATCAGCGAGGGGTACGACTCGGGCGAGACCACGATCGCGACGTTCGCGTGGTTCTTCGCCGCAGCGCGCACCATCGCAGGGCCGCCGATGTCGATCTGCTCGACCACGTCGTCACCGACCGCACCCGAGGCGACGGTCTGAACGAACGGGTACAGGTTCACCACGACGAGCTCGAACGGGCTGATGCCGAGCTCGGCCAGTTGGCGCTCGTGATCCTCCAGGCGCAGGTCGGCGAGCACAGCTCCGTGGATCGACGGGTGCAGCGTCTTCACGCGCCCGTCCAGCATCTCGGCGACACCGGTGACGGCCGCGACGTCGGTGACCTCCACACCCGCGTCGCGAATGGTCTGCGCCGTGGATCCGGTCGAGACGATCTCGATGCCACCGGCGGCGAGGGCCTGCGCGAGGGGCACCAGGCCGGTCTTGTCGCTGACGGACACCAGAGCGCGGCGGATGCGCACGGCGTCACGGGGGCGGTAGAGGGACGGGTCGTGAGCGGGACCGGCCATCGGGGTTCCTTCCGGGTAGGCGTCAGTTCTCGTCAGCGGCCTGCGGCCGAGGATCCGAGATCGTGGGACGGGCGCCGAGAGCCAGGGATCCCTCGGCGATGCGGCGGACGACGTCGATCAGCAGGCGTCGCTCGACGGGCTTGATGCGCTCGTGCAGGGTGGACTCCGTGTCGTCCTGGTGCACGGGCACGCGCTCCTGCGCGAGGATCGGTCCGCTGTCGACGCCGTCGTCGACCACGATCACGCTCGCCCCGGTCTCGCTCACGCCGGCCGCGAGCGCGTCGCGCACGCCGTGCGCTCCGGGGAACTCGGGCAGGAATGCCGGGTGGGTGTTGATGATGTGAGGAGACCATGCCGCGACGACGGCGCGCGGCAGCAGCCGCATGAGCCCGCTGAGCACGACGAGGTCCGGCCGCCAGACCTTCAGCTGCGCGTCGAGTTCCGCACCCCACGCCTCACGGCTGTCGAAAGCCTCCCAGGGCACGACGAAGGAGGGGATCCCGTACGCCTCGGCGTGTGCGAGACCATCGGCCTCCCGGTCGGCGCCGATGACGATGATGCGGGCCGGGAATCCGGGGTCGGCGGCCGCGTCGAGGAGGGCACGAAGATTCGAGCCGGTGCCCGAGATGAGAACCGCGACCGTCAGCACCCAGACAGTCTAGCCGGGAGCCCGGAGGCCTCCGTGCCCGCGAGACGCGCGGCGGATTCAGACCCGATCGTCGTCGATCCACGCGGCTTCGACGTCGCCGTGGCGGCGGGGCGCGAGCAGCATGATCGCGGCCCCGACCAGCACCTCCAGGCCGAGGGCGAGCGCGACCGGACCCGGATCCGGTCCGGCGACGGCGAGCCGGCCGGGGCCGAGGGATCCACTGGTCAGCGCGGCCAGCAGCGCGCCGAACCCGCCGGCGAGGACCGCGATCCCGACCGCGGTCGCGACGCGGGATCCGATTCCCGCCTCTGCGCCCGCCGACACCTGCCGCGAGCGGATCAGCCAGCCGGCGAACGCGCCGGCGGCCACCGGGATGAGAATCACGATGAGGAGCCACGGCGAGGAGGAGTCCGGCACGAGACCCAGCAGGGGCACTCCCGGGACGACCCCCAGCACGGTGCCCGCGGGCGAGACCGCGGTCCCGGCTCCGATCGCGAAGCCGGGACCGGCGATCCACGCCACGGCCCACCCCACGAGCGTCGGCAGGTAGGCCAGCTGCGCGAGCCCGATCACGACCACGCCGAGCGCGTCGGCGCGCAGCGACTCGAACAGCGCCACGGTCTGGCCGCCGCGGATCAGAGCCGCCATCGCGACGGCGAGTCCGGCGGCGCCGACCACGCCGGTCACGGCGGCCGCCGCGCCGCGCACCACGTCGCCGGGCACGTGCGCCCATTCGGGCCAGCGGTCCAGAGCGTCCTGCACCCGGTCGACGGCGCCTCCGTCGCCCTCGCTCCATGCCGTCACGACGGCTCCGGCGAGAGCGCCGCACAGGAACACCAGCGGCGGGAACAGGATCGCGAGCCACAGCGGCGCCTTCAGCACCCCGAGGCCACCCGTCACCGCCGCGAACGCCGAGATCACGGCGAAGACCGCCGTGCCGCTCGTCACGCCGGTGATCCACGACCCGGCGAGCGCGGCTCTGCGGCCAGAGCGCGCCGCGAAGATCGCAGTGAAGCCGAGGAAGAGCAGCGGAGGCAGGGAGAGGGCGAAGGACGCCGCCGACGGATCCAGCCCGACCGACCGCACCAGCGCATCGGGCAGGGCGACGGCGAGGGGCACACCGTGGCCGAACTGCCAGAGCGTCGCGGCACTCGGCCAGAGCGTTCCCCAGTCGGCGTTCGGCCCGAATGCGATCGCCCAGATCACCGTGAGCGGCGCGAGCAGCACGACGAGGCCGATGGCCGCGGCGACGATCGCATCGACCGCCGCCAGGAGCACGATGAGGAGGCGTTGCATGACGCTTTCGAGCCTACGTGCTCCACCTCCGCCGCCCCGACGGGCGCGCGGACGGTGGCGCCGAGCGCATCCGGGGAACCGGCCGCGGGCGCCGGGACCGTCGGCCCGACACACGGAGGACATCCGCGACGCGATACGGTCTTGCGCGGAGGTCCCCCATGACAACAGTCCCCCCGCCCGTCTCCGAACCCACCGCGGCCGAGCCGAAGAACGCCGTCGATCGCTTCTTCGAGATCACCAAGCGCGGATCCACCCTCGGCACCGAGGTCCGCGGCGGCATCGTCACGTTCGTGACGATGGCCTACATCGTGATCCTCAATCCGATCATCCTGTCCACGCCGGATGTCGCCGGCCACACTCTGCCCGGCGCAGCCGTCGCCGCCGCCACGGCGCTGACCGCCGGCGTCATGACGATCCTGTTCGGACTGATCGCGCGACTGCCGTTCGCGTTCGCAGCCGGGCTCGGCATCAACGCCTTCCTCGCGTTCACGGTGGTCAAATCGATCACCTGGCCCGAGGCCATGGCGCTCGTCATGATCAACGGCCTCATCATCGTGGTCCTCGCCGCGACCGGCCTGCGCAAGCTCATCTTCGACGCCGTGCCCGTGCAGCTCAAGCTCGCCATCACGGTCGGCATCGGCCTGTTCATCGCCTTCATCGGGTTCGTGAACGCCGGATTCGTGACCTCGACGAAGCAGGCCTCTCCCCCTGTCGACCTCGGCGTCGGCGGATCCGTCGCCTCGATCCCGACCCTGCTGTTCGTGCTCACCCTGCTGATCGGAGGGGTGCTCATCGCCCTGCGCGTCAAGGGAGCCATCCTCATCGCGCTCGTGGGCGGCACCGTGCTCGCCGCGATCCTGAACCTCATCTGGCCCTTCGGCCAGGACTTCGGCTTCACCGGCAGCATCGTGAGCATCCCCGACCTGAGCCTGATCGGCCGGGTCGACTTCGGCTTCGATCTCGCGAAGGTCGGCGGCGTCACCCTGGTGATGTTCGTCTTCACGCTGCTGTTCTCGAACTTCTTCGACGCCATGGGCACCATGACGGGGCTCGCCAAGGAGGCCGACCTCGCCGATCAGAAGGGCGACTTCCCGCGGATCAAGTCGGCTCTGGTGGTCGAGGGCGTCGGTGCGATCGTCGGCGGCGGCACGTCCTCCTCGTCCGCGACCGTGTTCGTCGAGTCCGGCGCGGGTATCGGCGAGGGCGCCCGCACGGGTTTCGCGACCACCATCACCGGCGTGCTGTTCCTGCTCGCGATGTTCTTCACGCCGTTGACCGCCCTGGTTCCGAGCGCCGTCGCCGCAGCGGCGCTCGTGCTCGTCGGCGCGATGATGCTGTCGCAGATCAAGAACATCGACCTCGGCGACTTCCGCGTGCTGCTGCCGGTGTTCCTGACGGTCACGGTCATGCCGATGACCTACTCGATCGCCAACGGCATCGGCGCCGGCTTCGTCAGCTGGATCGTCGTGAACGCCCTCACCGGCCGCGCCAAGACGATCCATCCGCTGCTCTGGGTGGTGGGCGTCGGGTTCGTGCTGTTCTTCGCACGCGGCCCGATCGAGGCGCTGCTCGGCGCCTGACCACCGCGGACCACGCGTCCGTCGAGGCCCTCTCGCCGCGTCCGATCCCCTGCAGGAGACGACGGGCGGCGGAGGGCCTCGACACGTCGGCGGAGGCGCGTCAGAGCGCGAGCGGAACGCCCGCCTCCGGCACGCGCAACCGATCCGCCACTCCCGCGTACCCGAACTCGCGCACGAGCCGCTCGCGGGTCTCGGAGAAGTGGTGCCAGCCCTCGGCGTGCACGGGGACGATCACGGCGTCGCCCAGCTCGCGCGCGGCCTCGACCGCGGTGCGCGCATTGAGCGTGAGGTCGGCGTCGCCGAAGCGACCGACGTTGGCCGCCCCCGCGAACAGCACGGCGACGTCGATCCGGCCGATCCTCGCCACGATGTCCGCGACGACCTCGACCGAGGCGTTGTCGCCCGAGACGTAGACCACGGGCGCGCCCGGCGCGCTCAGCACGAAGCCGGTCACGGTGCCGGACAGCTCCTCGGCGCCCTCGGGACCGTGCAGCGCGGGCACCGCGGTCACCTCGACCTCGCCGAGGCGATGCGTCTGCCAGGCGGAGAGCCCCGTCACGCCCTCGACGCGTCCGGCCGCCTCCGGTGTGGACAGCACGGCACCGGCACGGGGCAGGAAGGCCCGCCCCTCCTCGTCGAGGTTGTCGGGGTGCTGATCATGCGAGAGCAGCACCGCGTCGATCGCGCCCACCTGGTCGGCGCCGAGCGCAGGCCCGCTCAGCTTGTGCAGAGGGATGCCTCCCGCGTAAGTGCGCGGCGCGTCGAAGGTCGGATCGGTCAGCAGGCGCACGCCCGCGTACTCGATGATCGCGGTCGGTCCGCCGATGAGGGTCAGGGTCACGGAGTTCTCGGTCATGGATCCATCGTGGCGGCGTCCGCGCCGTCGCGGGAGTGGCCCTGATGACTCCTTTCGATAAGATCGGGCCATGCGTACCGCCGCCGTCCTCGCCTTCCCCGGGATCAGCCCCTTCCACCTGTCCGTGCCGCTCATGGTCTTCGGCGGCGTGGGCGTGCGCTCCGTCGAGGCCGCCTACCGCACGGTGACCGTCGCGGAGGCGCCCGGACCGGTGCGCACCGCGGCAGGGTTGGACCTCGTCGTGACGGAGGGGCTCGAGGTGCTCGCATCCGCAGACCTCGTCGTGATCCCGAGCTGGGACCCGGAGATCGCGCCCAGTGCCGTGCTGCTCGATGCCGTCCGCACGGCGCACGCCCGCGGCGCGCGGATCCTGGGCCTGTGCCTCGGGGCGTTCGTCGTGGCCGCGAGCGGCATCGCCGACGGGCGAGAGGTCTCCACGCACTGGTCGGCGGGGCCGGAGCTGGCCGCGCGCCACCCCGAGCTCACCGTGCGCTGCGAGGCGCTGTGGACCGACCTCGGCGACGTCGTCACCTCCGCCGGGGTGGCGGCGGCTCTGGACTGCTGCCTGCACATGGTCCGCACGGAGCTGGGCAGCGCCGTGGCCGCCGATCTCGCGCGCTCCCTCGTGATGGCCCCGCACCGGGAGGGGTCGCAGGCGCAGTTCCTGTCCCGCCCCCTCGCCGCCGCCCCCGAGGGCGACGAGATCGACCGCGCCATCACCTGGGCTCTGGGACGCATCGCCGAGCCGCCGCCGATCGATGCCTGGGCCGGCGCGGTGCACCTCTCCCGGCGCACGTTCACCCGGCGCTTCCGCGACCGCACCGGCACCAGCCCCGGCGACTGGCTGCTGCTGCGCCGCCTGGACGAGGCACGGAGGCTGCTCGAGACGTCCGGCCTGCCGATCGAGACGGTCGCCACACGAACGGGCTTCGGCGGCGCGGTGACCCTGCGCCATCACTTCCGGGCGCGCTTCGGCACGACCCCGGGCGCGCACCGCCGCGCCTTCGCGGATCCGGCCTGATCCCACGCCGTAGCAGGTCCGGCACCTCCACGGTTGACCGAGATCAGGGGACCTGACCGAGATCAGGCGGATCCGGCCCGAAACCTCCTGATCTCGGTCACTTCTCCTGATCTCGGCACGGTGGACCCCTCAGATCCGCTTTCGCCCGCACCGCGGGCGGTACGACGAAGGGCCCCCGGCGCGGAACCGGGAGCCCTCCGCGCAGCATCGCTTACAGCGCGGCGTAGACCTCGCGCAGCAGGGCGGCGGTCTCGGACGGCGTCTTGCCGACCTTGACACCGGCGGCCTCGAGGGCCTCCTTCTTCGCCTGCGCGGTGCCCGCGGAGCCGGAGACGATGGCGCCGGCGTGGCCCATCGTCTTGCCCTCGGGCGCGGTGAAGCCGGCGACGTAGCCGACGACCGGCTTCGTGACGTTGGCCTTGATGAAGTCCGCCGCACGCTCCTCGGCGTCGCCGCCGATCTCGCCGATCATCACGATCGCCTTGGTCTCCGGGTCGGCCTCGAAGGCGGCGAGCGCATCGATGTGCGTGGTGCCGATGATCGGGTCGCCGCCGATGCCGATCGCGGTGGAGAAGCCCAGGTCGCGCAGCTCGAACATCATCTGGTAGGTCAGCGTGCCCGACTTCGAAACGAGGCCGATCGGGCCCTTGCCGGTGATGTTCGCCGGGGTGATGCCGGCGAGCGCCTCGCCCGGGGTGATGATGCCGGGGCAGTTCGGGCCGATGATGCGGGTCTTGTTGCCCTTCTCGGTCGCGTACGCCCACGCCTCGGCGGAGTCGCCGACCGGCACGCCCTCGGTGATGACCACGAGCAGCGGGATCTCGCTGTCGATGGCCTCGACCATCGCGTCCTTGGTGAAAGCCGGGGGCACGAAGGCGACCGACACGTTGGCGCCCGTCTTCTCGATGGCCTCGGCGACGGAGGCGAACACCGGCAGCTCGACGGCATTGCCGTCCTTGTCGGTGTGCGAGACCGTGGTGCCGGCCTTGCGCGCGTTCACGCCGCCGACGACGTTCGTACCCGCCTTGAGCATGAGGGCGGTGTGCTTGGTGCCCTCGCCGCCGGTGATGCCCTGGACGATGACCTTGGAGTCCTTGTTGAGGTAGATCGACATGTTCCTTGTCCTTGTCTCGTCAGAGGATCAGGCGTTCGCCAGCTCGGCGGCCTTGTCGGCGCCCTCGTCCATGGTGGCGGCGAGCGTCACGAGCGGGTGGTTGGCGGCGGCGAGGATCGCGCGGCCCTCGTCGACCTGGTTGCCGTCGAGGCGCACGACGAGCGGCTTGGTGGCCGCGTCGCCGAGGATCTCGAGCGCCTTGACGATGCCTTCCGCCACGGCCACGCAGCTGGTGATGCCGCCGAAGACGTTGACGAACACGCTCTTGACCTGCTCGTCGTTGAGGATGACGTCCAGACCGCTGGCCATGACCTGCGCGTTCGCGCCGCCGCCGATGTCGAGGAAGTTCGCGGGCTTCACGCCGCCGTGGTTCTCGCCGGCGTAGGCGACGACGTCGAGGGTCGACATGACCAGACCCGCGCCGTTGCCGATGATGCCGACCTGGCCGTCGAGCTTGACGTAGTTCAGGCCCGACTCCTTGGCCTTGGCCTCGAGCGGGTTCTCGGTCGCCTTGTCGGCGAGCTCCTCGTGCTCGGGGTGGCGCACCTCGCTGGCGTTGTCATCGAGCGTGACCTTGCCGTCGAGGGCGATGATGTCGCCCTCCTCGGTCTGCACGAGGGGGTTGACCTCGACCAGCGTCGCGTCCTCGCCCTTGTAGACCTCGAACAGCTTCACGAAGACATCGGCGACCTTCTCGGCGAGACCGGGCTCAAAGCCTCCGGCCTGGGCGATCTCGAGGGCCTTGTCGAGGGTGATGCCCTCGAGCGGGTTGACCTCGACACGGGCGAGGGCCTCGGGCTTCTCGACCGCGAGCTGCTCGATCTCCATGCCGCCCTCGACCGAGGCGAGGCTCAGGTAGGAGCGGTTGGAGCGGTCCAGCAGCACGGAGAAGTAGAACTCGCGGGCGATGCGAGCCCCGGCGGCGACCATGACGCGCTTGACGATGTGGCCCTTGATGTCCAGACCCAGGATCGCCTTGGCGGCCTCGTACGCCTCGTCGGGGTTCTTGGCGACCTTGACGCCGCCGGCCTTGCCGCGGCCGCCGGTCTTGACCTGCGCCTTGACGACGACCACACCACCGAGCTTCTCCGCCGCTGCCTTCACCTCCTCGGGGGTGTCCGCGACGATGCCGGCGAGGACCGGCACTCCGTACTTCTCGAAAAGGTCTCGTGCCTGGTACTCGTAGAGGTCCACGTGCAGTCCTTCGCTGGTTGCGACGAATGGGACGCGACAGGAATTCTGTCGGGTGTCGATGTGAGTCGACCCGATAGGCCAGCCTACTACCGCGGAATCGCGCTTCCTGACCGCGCGCCCCGCCGCCCGTCCGGCCCCCGAGACGTCCGACGACTCAGCACCCCCGCCGCAGGATCCGGACAACTAGGCTCTCCTTCTATGACAGAGCACGCCGACGTGTCCCCCGCTCGCACCGCCGTGGTGCGCGCTGCGCTCGAGCTGTTCTCCGCCCAGGGCTTCGATTCGACCTCGGTCGAGCAGATCGCCAAGGCCGCAGGCATCTCCCGCTCCACGTTCTTCCGGCAGTTCGGAGGCAAGGACGACGTCGTCTTCGCGGATCACGAGGAGCTTCTCGACGGCCTGCGCCGGTACCTCGAGCGCCCGCACGCCAACCCGTGGACGGCCGTGTGCGACGCATCCCTGATGGTGTTCCGCGCCTTCGCCGCCGACCCCGAGGTGGCGCGGCTGCGCTACCAGGTGGTGCGCGACGTGCCGACACTGCGCGACCGCGAGATCGTGACCGTGTTCCGCTACGAGCGCCTGTTCGACGAGTACCTGCGCCGCTCCATGCCGGATCTGGATCCGCTCGACGCGGTCGGGTTCGCCGCGCTCGTCACGGCGGTGCACAACCACGTGCTGCGCCGGCTCCTGCGCGGATCCCGCACGTCGGCCGCCGCCCTGCGCCGCGCCCTCGATGACGTGCTGCGCCGCTACGGGGTGCACCCCGACGCTGCGGCGGATCCGGGCGAGGACGCCGTGGTCGTCGCCGTGTTCCCGCGCTCGATGCCCATGGCGGAGATCACCCGCCGCCTGCGCGACGAACTGGACTGAGTCCGCCGCCTGCCCGCCTGCCGCCCCGCGCAGCAGGGACCGTCGGCGTGCTCGAAAGCAGCCGATTGGCGGTACGCTGTCTCATGAAACTTGAGACTCAGTCTCACTCCCTGGATGGAGACCCCCATGAGCAACGACGCCCTCTTCCCCGGCGAAGCCGTCACCTCCTACGACGTGACGGGACGCTGCGGGACCGACTACTACGAGGTCTTCTCCGACATCCCCGCCGCCGACCGCGCGCACTGGGAGCGGGCGCAGGCCTACGTCGACGAGGTCGGCCCGCAGATGCGGGATGCGTGGGACCGCGCTGAGTACCCGCTCGCCGTCGCGCACCGCATGGGCGAGATGGACCTCGTCGTGGACGGGATCGTGCACCCCGCCCTCACCCGGATGAGCCCTCTCGCTGCCGGACTGGTGAACATGGAGATCTCCCGCGGCGACGGCTCCCTCGGCACCGTCCTCGCCGTACAGGGCGGACTCGCGCTGCGCACGCTCGCCCTGTTCGGCAGCCCCGCGCAGCAGGAGCGCTGGCTCGTCCCGCTCGCCGACGGATCCGTGCTCGGGTCCTTCGCGCTCACCGAGCCCGATCACGGATCCGATTCCGTCTCGCTCGAGACCGTCGCGCGGCGCGACGGCGAGGAGTGGGTGCTGCGCGGCGCGAAGAAGTGGATCGGCAACGGCGCCTCCGGTGGCATCACCTTCGTCTGGGCGCGTGTCGACGACGAGGGCGCGGTCGAGCACGGATCGGTGCGCTGCTTCCTCGTGGAGCAGGAGCGCCCCGGATACCTGGGCTCGGTCATCACGGGCAAGGTGTCGCTGCGCGGCATCCATCAGGCGCACATCCGCCTGGACGACGTGCGGGTGCCGCTCGACGCGGTGCTGCCGGGTACTCGCAGCTTCAAGGACGCTTCGACCGTGCTGTACGCCACGCGTTCCGGCGTCGCCTGGTCGGCTCTCGGCCACGCGACCGCCTGCTACGAGGCGGCCCTCGCGTATGCGAAGACCCGCGTGCAGTTCGGCAAGCCGCTCGCGAAGTTCCAGATGGTCCAGGAGCGGCTCACGCACATGCTCGAGGAGCTCACCGCGATGCAGCTGTACTGCCGCCGCATGGCGGACATGGACGAGGCCGGCACGCTGCGCCCGACCCAGGCGTCACTGGCGAAGTTCCACAACACCCGCGCAGCGCGGCGGGTCGCGTCGACAGCGCGCGACCTGCTCGGCGGCAACGGGATCCTGCTCGAGAACGGCGTCATGCAGCACATGGCCGACATCGAGGCGATCCACACCTACGAGGGCACCGAGAGCGTGCAGGCCCTGCTGATCGGCCGCGACATCACCGGGATGAGCGCGTTCGCCTGAGACCCCCTCGCGGTCGGGGGCCGCTCCGCGATCGGTCTCCCGGACGCCCAGTCCCCCGCGCGGCTCCGCCGCGCTCCCGCCAGACCCGATGCCTGTGCACCCGGGAGACCGATCACTGCGCTTCCGTTCGTTCAAGCCCTGAGGCTCGCTTGCGCGTGGAGGGCTCAGTCGCAGCCGCAGCCGCCCGACGGGGTCTTCACCATGAAGCACACGTCGCAGATGCCGTAGTCGCGGTCCGCGACCGGGGTCGCCTTCGGGGCGCGCGGCTCGGGCTTCGGTTTCGCGGCAGCGTGGGTGCCCGCGGAGCGCGCCAGGCGCGAGACGCCAGCGGGTGCGCCGAGCAGCTCGCTGGGGTGGGTGACGTAGAAGTACGGCGCCCTGCCCTCGCTCGGAGCGAGCGGAAGCACACGCCCGGCCACGACGACCTGCTCGCCCTCGGCGAAGCCGTTGGTGTAGGTGCGCCCGATGTGCAGGGCCGCACCCTCGCCGAGGCGGATCGCCTCGATGTAACGGCCGCGATCGATGAGGCTGCTGATGCCGACCGCTTCCACGATCGCACGGATGAAGTCGTAGTTCGCGGAGTCCATGCGGTGCGCGCGCAGGGCGTCCGCGAGGGACTTGTAGGGACGGGAGGTGCCAGTAGGGGTGGGACCCTGGACTTCATTCATATTGCTCCAAGCATCCCACGTTCTGCTGGGCTCCCGCCGCATGCGTGAAAGACTGACGGCATGCCCCGCGCCACCGTCATCGGAAGCGGGCCGAACGGGCTCGCCGCGGCCGTCTCGCTCGCGCGAGCCGGCTACGCCGTCGAGGTACTGGAGGCCGGTACGACGATCGGCGGCGGCGTGCGCAGCGCCGAGGTCACCCTGCCCGGTTTCGTGCACGACGTGTGCTCGGCGGTGCACCCCGCCGCCTACTCCTCCCCGTTCCTGCGCGCCTTCGGCCGCGAGCGGATCGACTGGATCATTCCCGAAGCGGCATATGCGCATCCGCTCGACGGCGGAAGGGCGGGGATCGCCTGGCACGACCTGGAGCGCACCGCCGACGGGCTCGGCCCCGATGCCCGCGCCTGGCGCGCGCTGCTGCGGCCGCTGAGCGCGCACATCAAGGGAGTGCTGGACTTCACCGGCGGCTCGCTGCTGCGGATTCCCCGCGACCCCGTGACCGCCGTGCGCTACGGACTGCGGGCGCTCGAGCAGGGCTCGGCGATGGCCACGCGCACCTTCCGCACCGCGGAGGCGGCGGGGCTCGTCGCGGGCGTGGTCGCGCACGCCAACACCGCGCTGCCCGCCGTGAGCGGCGCCGCCGCAGGTCTGCTGCTCATGGCCCAGGCGCACGCCGGCGGCTGGGCGTATCCGCGCGGCGGCGCCCAGCGGATCGCCGACGTGCTCGCCGAGGATCTGCGCACGCACGGCGGCACGATCCGCACCGCCACACGCGTGCTCGATCTCTCGGCACTGGACTGGGGGAATCCCCGCCGTGGCGACCTGCTGCTCCTGAACTCATCCCCGCGTCTGGCGCTGACACTGCGCGACGTCCCCCCGCCCTATGCGAGGGCGGTTCGCGCCTACCGCTACGGCGCGGCGGCGGCGAAGGTGGACATCGCCCTGGACGGGCCCGTACCGTGGACGAACCCGGAGGTCGCCCTCGCCCCGACCGTGCACGTCGGCGGCACGCGCGCCCAGGTGTGGGCCAGCGAGAACGCCGTCGCCCAGGGCCGGGTGTCCGAGCATCCGTACACGCTCGTCGCGCAGCCCTCCGTGCTGGACGGCACCCGGGCGCCCGCCGGAAAGCAGGTGCTCTGGGCCTACATCCACGCCCCTGCGAACTCCGACGTCGATGCGACCGAGCTCGTGACGCGGCAGATCGAGCGGTACGCCCCCGGGTTCCGCGACCGCATCCTGGCCAGTCACGCCGTGACGCCGCACGAGCGTGCGCATCTCAACCCGGCCGAGATCGGCGGCGACATCTTCGGCGGCGCGTTCACGATGCGCCAGGCGGTGGTGCGGCCCGTGCTCTCGCCCGCGCCGTGGCGCACCCCGATGCCCGGCGTCTACCTCGCCTCGGCTGCGACGCCGCCAGGCCCCGGGGTGAACTTCATGGCCGGCTGGCACGCCGCACGGACCGCGCTGGCCGACGCCGGAGAGCGTGTCGACCTCGGAGACCTGTTCGGATCCTGATGCGGACGGCAGGATGGGATCCATGCGCTACGAGATCCCCGCCCCGATGCTCGCGAAGGCCGCCGCCGCTGTGCCCGATGCGGCGAAGTTCGCCGGCGGTCTACTGTACGAGCCGAAGTGGGACGGCTTCCGCGGGCTGGTGTCGTGGGACGGCGAGACCGTCGAGATCGGATCCCGCGGGGCGAAGCCGCTGACCCGGTACTTCCCCGAGCTCGTCGAGGCCGTCCCGCGGCTGCTCACGGGCCCGTGCCTGCTCGACGGTGAGATCGTGGTCGCCACGGGGCCTGTGGGATCGCAGCGTCTGGACTGGGAATCGCTGAGCCAGCGCATCCACCCCGCCGCCTCGCGGGTCCAGAGGCTATCGGTGGAGACCCCTGCCATGTTCATCGCATTCGACCTGCTCGCGGAGGGGAACGACGACCTGCAGAGCCTGCCCTTCGGCGAGCGGCGCGCGCGGCTCGAACGGCTGTTCGCCGACGTCCCGCATCCCCTGCACCTCACCCGCACGACCACGCATCAGGACACCGCCCGGCGCTGGCTCGCCGAGTTCGAGGGGGCCGGCCTCGACGGCATCGTCGCCAAGCCGCTGGATCAGCCGTACGCACCCAACAAGCGCACCCTGATCAAGGTCAAGCACGCCCGCACCGCGGACGTCGTCGCGCTCGGCTACCGGATCCACAAGAGCGGATCCGGAGTCGGATCCCTGCTGGTGGGTCTGTACGGCGACGACGGCGTGCTGCGCCAGGTCGGCGGGGTCGCCGCATGGAGCGACGCCATGCGTCAGCAGCTCGTCGAGGACCTCGCTCCGCTCGTGGAGCGCGACGAGTCGGGCGCGGCGGTGACGGGCGACGGCGAGCGCTCGCGGTTCAGCGCCGCGAAGGACACCTCGTTCGTGCGGCTGCGCCCTGAGCGCGTGCTCGAGGTGCGCTACGACCAGCTGGAGGGCTGGCGGTTCCGGCACACGGTGCAGTTCGAGCGCTGGCGAGACGACCGCGAGGCGCGCTCGTGCACCTACGAGCAGCTCGAGACCGTCGCCGGATACGACCTCGCCGACGTCATCGACTGACGTCGCGGCTCACTCCCCCACGCGCTCGCCGTTCTCGTCCCAGTTCGCAGCGACCTTCTTCGACGGCTGCACCCGCGGGGGCTCGCCGGGCATCTTCGGGAACTCCGGCGGGAACGGCATCTCGCCGAGTCCGTTCTCCACGTCGCGGTCCCACCAGCTCAGCAGCGTGTCGATGCGTCCGGGTGCCTCCTGCATACGCGCCCACGGATCGCCGAGGTCGGCCAGGCGCTGCGGCACGGTGCGGACCGTGAACCGGGTGGGATCCACGTCGTCCAGCTCGTCCCACTCGATCGGCGTCGAGACCGTCGCAGCCGGCAGCGCGCGCGGGCTGTAGGCGCCGGCCATCGTGCGGTCGCGATTGGCCTGGTTGAAGTCGACGAAGATGCGCTCCCCGCGCTGCTCCTTCCACCACGCCGTGGTGACGCGATCGGGCATCCGCCGCTCCAGTTCGCGGCCCGCGGCGATCACCGCGTGCCGCACCGTGAGGAACTCCCATTCCGGCACGATCGGGCAGAAGACGTGCAGCCCGCGGTTGCCACTGGTCTTGATGAACGCCTCCAGTCCCGCCTCACGGAGCACGGCGCGCAGCTCATGCGCCGCGGGGATCGCTTCGGCGATGCCCGTGCCCGGCTGCGGATCGAGGTCGATGCGCAGCTCCACCGGATTGTCGGTGTCGGACGCGAGCGAGGCCCATGGGTGGAAGACGACCGTGTTCATCTGCACGGCCCAGACGATCGCGGCGGTCTCGGTGAGCACGATCTGCGGATGCTTGCGTCCGCTGTTGTACGTGCACATCACGCTCTGCACGAAGTCGGGCGTGCCCTTGGGCGGGTTCTTCGAGAAGAAGCTCTCACCGCCGATGCCGTCCCGGTAGCGCTCGAGCGAGACGGGCCTGTTGCCGGTCGAGGTGAGGAACGGCGTCGACACCGTCTGCACGTAGTCGGCGAGCTCGCCCTTCGTGATGGGGCCGCCCTCCGCAGCCGGCCAGACCGCGCGGTTGGGGCTGGACAGGTCCAGGGTCCGGTCGCCGTCGGGTCCGGGAACGGTCAGCGTGATGCGCTCGGATGCCATGACTCGACCCTAGGGTGCGCCGCCGACGCGGCGCCACGGATCCGCGAGAAACCAGAGGCAGCTCGCCGTCAGCGCAGCACGCGATCGGCCTCGGCGCGGATCTCGGCCGCGATCGCCTCCAGCAGTTCGGAGCGCAGGTTCCACTGCTGCCAGAACAGCGGCGAAGCGAACTCCTCGTCGTCGAGCCGCACCAGGCGTCCGTCCGCGAGGCCCGCCTCGGCATGCGGCACGGGAAGCAGCGCCCACCCCAACCCGAGTTCCACGGCGACCGAGAAGTCCGCGGAGGCCGGCACGTGGTGCCGTGGAACCGGCCATGGGTCGACGCCGCGTTCGCGCAGCCAGTCCTGCTGCAGCAGGTCGCGCCGGTCGAAGTCGACGAACGGCGCGCGCGTGAGCGACTCGGCGGTCACGCCATCAGGGAACCAGCGACGCGCGAAGCTCGGAGATGCCGCCGCCACATAGCGCAGCGCACCGAGAGCTTCGACCCGGCAGCCGCCGACCGGCTCCGACTCGCTCGTCACCGCCGCCATCACGGTGCCCGATTCGAGCAGCCGCGCCGTGAAGTTCTGGTCGTCGCGATGCAGGTCGAACTCGACGTCGTATCGCTCGGAGAGCCGGGCGAGCGGGGCCAGGAACCAGGTCGCCATCGAATCGGCATTGACCGCGAGCGGGATCCTGATGCGTGCTCCCTCTCCCTCCGCGGACAGACCGAAACCGGCGATCGCATCGCGCTCGAGGAGAGCGATCTGGCGGCCGAACCGGGCAACGGCCTCCCCTGCCTCGGTGGCTCCCGCGGGCTTGCTTCGCACCAGCAGGATCCGACCGAGCTGCTGCTCCAGTGTCTTGATCCGCTGGCTCACGGCGGACGGGGTCAGCAGCAGTCGGCGGGCCGCCGCCTCGAAGCTGCCCTCGTCGAGCACCGCGGCCACCGTTCGCGCGGACTCCGGATCCACCTGCACATGAGCGATTCTAATCTCGCTTAAGGAATCTTCGCTGGTACTGAACCGGATCCCCGCCATACTCTCGATCCGTGCTCATCCTGCTCTCCGGCCTCGGTCTCATGTTCTCGCTCATCATCGCCGTCGGCGCACAGAACGTGTACGTGCTGCGCCAGGGACTGCGCCGCGAGCACGTGCTGCCCGTGGTCCTGATCTGCGCGGCCTCCGATGCGGCCCTCGTGCTGGCTGGCACCGCAGGGCTCGGCTACCTCGTGAAGACCCTGCCCTGGCTCATCGTGGTGGCGCGCTGGGCCGGGGCGATCTCGCTCGTGGTGTACGGCGTGCTGGCGGCCCGCCGCGCGTGGAAAGCCGGCGGCGAAGCACTGCTCGCCGAGCCTGCCACCGCCGTCGCCTCGGATGCCCGCGTCTCCTCGGCATCTCCGGAGAACGGATCCGGCGGCACCACCACCCTGGCCCGCACCGCGCCGCTCGCACCCGTGATCCTGGCGACGCTCGCCTTCACCTGGCTGAACCCGAACGTCTACCTCGATACGGTTCTGCTCATCGGCGGGGTCGCGGCGACGCACGGCGACGGCCGCTGGCTGTTCGCGGTCGGCGCCATCCTCGCGAGCGTCATCTGGTTCTTCGCTCTCGGATTCGGGGCGCGCCACCTCGGCCGCTGGTTGCGCACGCCGCGCGCCTGGCGGATCCTTGACACCGCGATCGCCGCGCTGCTGGTGGTGATGGGGATCAGCCTGGTGCTGCCGGTCTTCCTCGGCTGAGCGCCGATCCGCGTCGGACCCCGGGACAGGTCGGCGACGGCGACGTCCGGGCGCTACTCCTCGCCGCCCGCGGTCTCGCCCTCCGTGGCGGCGAGATCACGCAGGAACCCGGTGACGACGCGGCGGTCGGCCGACGACATCCGGGCAGCGACGTCGAAGCGCCGCGCGTGCAGACGCCCGACCCCCTCCCGGGCCGCCTGACGCGTCGAAGGGGTGACCTGGAGCACGATCGATCGCCGGTCGGCCGGATGCGGCCGGCGGATGATGTGCCCGCCGCGCTCCAGTCGATCGAGCATCTTCGTCGTGGCCGCGGTGCTGATCCCCAGATGGTCGGCCACGGCGCGGGCGGTCGCCACCTGTCCGGCGTTCTCCGCCGCGATGAGAAAGCGCACGGCGCGCATGTCGTTCTGATTGAGGTTCATGTACCGCCGGGAGGCCGCGCTCATGCGCTCGGCCGCGCCGTGCCACGCACGCAGCGCCGTCATCAGCTCGACGATCTCGTCGACCTCCCCATCCGCCAGGTGGTCGCGCCGCACGAGCTCCGCGGCGGGATCGATGAGCCGAGGATCGATCATCGCTCGATCGAGGCGGGGTTCGGATTCGGGGACTTCCACGGGAGGACTCTATGCCATAGAGTTACCGCTAACCAGGTTAGTTAGTTTATTAGTTAGCAAAAGGATGATCGTGATCCCTGACGCCGACATGGTCGTGCTCCTGAACGCCGACGGCACCCAGATCGGCGTCGCGCCGAAGAGCAGCGTCCACGGTGCCGACACCCGGCTCCACCTCGCCTTCTCCTGCCACGTGTTCGACGCGCGAGGGCGCCTGCTCGTCACCCGCCGCGCGCTGACGAAAACCGCCTGGCCGGGCGTCTGGACCAACTCGTTCTGCGGACACCCCGCCCCGGAGGAGGGGCTCGTGGACGCCGTGCGCAGACGAGCCGAGCACGAACTCGGACTGCGCCTGGACTCCGTGGAACCGGTGCTGCCGTTCTTCCGCTATCGCGCGACGGACGCCTCCGGCGTCGTCGAGAACGAGATCTGCCCGGTGTACATCGCGACGACCGCGCAGCCGCCTCGCCCGCACCCCGACGAGGTGATCGAGCACTGCTGGGTCGACCCTGACGATCTCGCCGCGTCCGTGCGCCGCACCCCGTGGGCGTTCAGCCCCTGGCTCGTCCTCCAGGCCGAGCTGCTCCCGTTCCTCGGCGGAGGCAGAGGGCTCGAGGAGCTGGCATCGTGAGCGACCGCATGCTCTCGGCGGACGTGCTCGCCGAGGTCGACGCCGTGGTCGACGAGTGCTTCCACGACGTCGCCGAGCGCATCGGCGCAATCGAGGGCTTCGACACGGTGTGGGCGCAGGCCCGCCGCGGCGCACAGGGCGGCAAGATGTTGCGCCCACGGCTCGTGCTCGCCGCGCATCGCGCCTTCGCCGACGAGCCCTCCGACGACGCGATCCGCGCCGCCGCCGCCGTCGAACTGCTCCATCTGGCGTTCCTGCTGCACGACGACGTCATCGACCGCGACCTCGTACGCCGCGGCGGACCCAACCTGATCGCCCTGCGCCGTGATGCGGCCCTCGCCGACGGCGCCGACGAGGCGACCGCTCTCCGATACGGCCAGAGCTGCGCGATCCTGACGGGGGACCTGCTCCTGTCCGCCGCGCACCGTCTCATCGCCGGCCTCGAGGCTTCCGCAGCGCCGCGCAGTGCGCTCTCGAGCATCCTGGCCGATGCGATCGACGCCGCTGCGGTCGGCGAGCATGCGGACATCCGGCTCGGCATCCGGGGCGAGGCGGGCGAGGCGGCGATCCTGCGAACCATGGAGCACAAGACCGCCCGCTACTCGTTCAGCGCGCCCCTGCGGATCGGAGCGCTGCTGGGCGGCGCCCCGGCCGCCACGGTGGAGGCGCTCGGCTTCATCGGCACGACCATCGGCGTGGCCTTCCAGGCACGCGACGATGTGCTCGGAGTCTTCGGCGACCCTCGCCAGACCGGCAAGTCCGTCCTCTCCGACCTGCGCGAGGGCAAGCTGACCCTGCTCATCGCGCACTCGCGAACCCATCCGTCATGGCGGGCCGTGGCGGATCTCTTCGGCGATCCCGAGCTCGATGAGCGGGGTGCGGCCGAGATCCGCACCGCGATCGAGTGCTCGGGCGGGCTCGCCCGCACCGAAGCGGTGATCTCGAGCCTCGTCGTCGAAGCGCGCGCCTCGATGCTGCTCACCGACCTTCCCGCACGCCTGAGGGACGACCTGGAGCACCTGATCGTCAGCGCGACGGAGCGCCGCCGATGACCGCAGACACGGGGCTGGCCCTCTACGATCGAGCCGCCGCGCGCGGATCAGCCCAGATCCTGGTGAGCTACTCCACCTCCTTCCGGCTCGCGAGCCGGCTGTGCTCGCCCGTCGTGCGCGCGGACCTCGCCGCGATCTACGCGCTGGTGCGGGTCGCCGACGAGATCGTCGACGGCTGCGCCGCGGGCGCCGGGCTCTCCCCTGCGCAGTGCCGTGCGGTGCTGGACGGGCTCGAACGCGAGCTCGAGACCGCACTGCACGCCGGATACAGCGCGAACCTCGTCGTGCACGCGTTCGCCGCCACCGCACGCGCGACCGGGATCGGCACCGACCTGACCCGCCCGTTCTTCGCGTCGATGCGGCGCGATCTCACCCCCGTCGTCTTCACGCACGAGCGCGAGCTCGACGAGTACGTGTACGGATCCGCCGAAGTGGTCGGACTCATGTGCCTGGCATCGTTCCGCCGCGGGCTGGAGCTGGATCCGGTGCGTGATGCGCGCTGGGATCGCGGCGCGATCGCCCTCGGATCCGCGTTCCAGCGGGTGAACTTCCTCCGCGACCTCGGCGAGGATGCCGACCTGCTCGGACGCGCCTACTTCCCCGGCGTCGACCCGCACTCGTTCACTGACGCGCAGCGCGACAGCATCCTGGATCGGGTGGATGCGGATCTCTCGACCGCCGACGCCGTGATCGGCGAGCTGCCCTCGTCCTCGCGCCGGGCAGTGGCGGCCGCGCACCTGCTTTACGCGGATCTCTCCACCCGGCTGCGGCGCACGCCCGCCCAGGAGCTGGTCGTCCGGCGGATCCGCATACCCGCCTCACGCAAGGCCGCCCTGTTCGGCCGCGCGATGCTCCGCGGCGGGAGCGCCCGGTGAGCCGCGTCGCGGTTCTCGGCGGGGGGATCTCCGGGCTCGCGGCGGCGGCGCTGCTCGCCACGGACGGCCACGATGTATCCCTCTTCGAGCAGTCCGACCGACTCGGCGGACGCGCGGGGAGCTGGGAGAGGGAGGGTTTCCGGTTCGACACGGGCCCCTCGTGGTACCTCATGCCCGAGGTGTTCGACCACTGCTTCCGCCTTCTGGGCACGAGCGCCGAGAAGGAGCTCGATCTCATCCGCCTCGATCCCGCCTACCGGGTGTTCTCCGACAACGAGGCTCCGCTCGACATGCACTCCGCCCGCGACCGCTCGCTCGCCCTGTTCGAATCGCTCGAGCCCGGCGCCGGGGCCGCCCTCGCCCGTCATCTCGACTCCGCGGCGCGCACGGCCCGCATCGCTACCGACCGCTTCTTGTACACCGATTTCTCGCACCCGCGGGCGTTCCTCCCCGGGAGTGACGTCCGCGAGCTCCCGCGCCTGGCCACGCTGCTGGGCACCTCGCTGCAGAGCATGGTCGAGTCCTCCTTCTCGGACCGGAGGCTGCGGCAGATCCTGCAGTATCCCGCGGTCTTCCTCGGCGGGGCGCCCTCGATCGCCCCCGCGCTGTTCCATCTGATGAGCACGTTCGATCTGGAGGACGGCGTGCAGTACCCGCAGGGCGGCTTCACCACGGTCATCGATGCGTTCGCGCGGCGAGCGCGCGCCGCCGGGGCCCGGCTGCACACCGGTGCACAGGTGCGCCGGATCCTGATCGACCGCGGAGCCGTGCGCGGCATCGCCGTGGCCACGGACGGCGTCGTCCGGGAGGAGCCGTTCGATCGCATCGTGAGCACGGTCGACATGCACCACAGCGACACGGCGCTGCTGCCCTCGGCGGCCCGCGAACGCTCGCCCCGGCGCTGGCGGCGGATGAACCCCGGAACCGGCGCGGTGCTCGCGATGCTGGGCGTCCGCGGACGCCTGCCGGGGCTCGCCCACCACAACCTGTTCTTCACCGAGGACTGGGACGCGAACTTCGACGCGATCTTCGGATCCGCCCCGCGGGTGCCGGAACCGGCGTCGTTCTACGCGTGCATGCCCAGCGCCACCGACGACACGGTCGCGCCGCAGGGCGACGAGAACCTGTTCCTGCTCGTCCCCGTGCCGGCGGATCCGGCGATCGGTGCGGGAGGTCTCGACGGCCGCGGCGCTGCCGCGGTGGAACGCATCGCCGACCGGGCGATCTCCGAGCTCGCGGTGCACGCGAGCGCGCCCGATCTCGCAGAGCGCATCGTCGTACGGCGCACCGTGGGTCCTGCCGACTTCGCCCGCGACCTGCACTCGTACCGCGGGTCGGCGCTCGGCCCCGCGCACACGCTGCGGCAGAGTGCCTTCCTGCGCGGGCGCACGCGTTCCCGCACGACCCGCGGACTGTTCTATGCGGGCGCGACGACGCTGCCGGGGATCGGTCTGCCCATGTGCCTCATCAGTGCAGAGCTCGTGCTGAAGGCGTTCCGCGACGATCGCACGACCAGACCGCTGCCCGTGCCGGCGGAGGCGTGGTGAGCTTCCTCCATCTCGCGCTGCTGCTGGTGTCGATCGCGGGCGTCGGCGTCATCGACCGGCGCTGGCGACTGTTCCTCTGGGCCGAGCCGGGGCGAGCGCTGCTCATCCTGGCCGCAGGCGCCGGAGTGCTGCTGCTCTGGGATGTCGTCGGGATCGCGACCGGCATCTTCACGCGTGAGCCCAACCCGCTCTCCACCGGCGTCCTGCTCCTGCCCCATCTGCCGATCGAGGAGCCGGTGTTCCTCCTGTTCCTGGTGCAGCTGACCATGGTGCTCTACACGGGCGCACTGCGGATCCTGCGTGCACGCGAGGAGCGCCGTCGATGAACGGCACGTATCTGATCGTCGACGCGACCTTCCTCGTCCCCTGCATCGTGATGCAGGGGCTCACCTGGCGCCGGGCGCCTGCAGGTCACGGCGCGGCGCTCGTCCTCGCGGCCTTCGGCCTCATCGTGCTCACCGCCGTCTTCGATTCGCTCATGATCGCCGCAGGCCTGTTCACGTACGCGCCGGGCCTGATCAGCGGGATCAGGATCGGCCTGGCCCCGATCGAGGACCTCGCGTATCCCATCGCGGCCGCTCTGCTCGGCTCGGCCGCGTGGAACCTGCGCCGCTCGTCACCCGAGGAGCGACTGCAGAGGGCTGAACCGGATCCCGACGCCCGCACCCCGGAGGACCGACCACGATGAGCATGACCACAGCACGATCCCTGCCCCTCGATCTGCTGCTGACCTCTCGGCCGCTCAGCTGGATCAACACCGCCTTCGGTTACGCGGCCGCCTACATCCTGACGACCGGCCGCGTGGACGCTGCCCTCGCGATCGGCACGCTGTTCTTCCTCGTGCCGTACAACCTCACGATGTACGGCATCAACGACGTCTTCGACTACGCGTCAGACCTCGCGAATCCGCGCAAGGGCGGTGCGGAGGGCGCTGTGCTCTCTCCGACTCTGCACCGCGCGGTGATGGCATGGTCGCTGCTGCTCCCGGTGCCGTTCATCGTCTTCCTCGTCGCGATCGGGGATCCGGCGTCCTGGCTCGTACTGGCGTTCAGCCTGTTCGCCGTGATCGCCTATTCCGTTCCAGGGCTGCGGTTCAAGGAGATCCCCTTCCTGGACTCGGCGACGTCGAGCGTCCACTTCGTCTCTCCCGCTGTCTACGGGCTCGTGCTGGCGCGCGCGACGCCGACGCCGGCGCTCGTGGTGCTGTTGCTCGCCTTCTTCGCGTGGGGCGTCGCGAGCCACGCGTTCGGCGCGGTGCAGGACGTCGTCCCGGACCGAGATGCAGGGATCGCCTCGATCGCGACCGTGCTGGGCGCGAAGCGGACCGTGCGCTTCGCGTCGGCGATGTGGGCACTCGCCGGCGCGCTCATGCTCTTCACGCCGTGGCCGGGCCCGCTCGGGGCCGTCCTCGTGCTGCCGTACATCGGCGTCGTCTGGCCGTTCCGCTCGGTCTCGGACGAGGGATCGGGAGCGACGAACCGAGGATGGCGCCGTTTCCTCCTGCTGAACTACGTGTGCGGCTTCCTCGCCACCATGCTGCTCATCTGGTGGGCGGCCCAGGGCGGTGCGGCGTTCTGAGCGGGCCGCTTCAGGCGTCAGGACACGAACAGCGCGATGATCGCGCCGAGACGCGCCTGTTCCAGCGCAGGGTCGAGCCTGTCGGACGCCGCCAGCCTCGCGACACCGTGGAGCATGCTCCACAGCAGCTCCGCACGCACCACGGCTTCCCGCTCGTCCATGCCCGTGGCCGACACCGCGCGGAGGAACGATCCGAACGCCGCACGCAACGGCTCCGGGGTCTGCGCGGTCGCGAAGACGATGCGGGTGCGCGCCTCGAACATCGCCTCGTAGAGCGCCGGATGCGTGCGGGCGAACGCGAGGTAGGTGCGCACCACATGCGCGAGACGGTCACCCTCGCCGACCGGGTCCGCAAGCCCGTCCGCCATCGCCCTGAACCCCTCGATCATCACCTGCTCGACGATCTCGTCGCGCCCGCCGGGGAAGGAGCGGTACAGGATCGGCTGGCTGAAGCCGATCTCCGCGGCCAGTCGGCGCACGGTGACCGCCGGCCACCCTTCCGCCTCGGCCACGCGCCGCGCCGCCGCGACGATCGCGCGGGACCGGTCGCCGGAGCCGGGGCGTGAAGGCGTTGACGGGTTCATGAGGACGATGTTAGCATCGCTAACTGTTAGCGACGCTAACCTGGAAGAGGAGAAGCCATGTCCATCGCCATCATCGCCACCGCCATCGGCGCGATCACCGCCATCGCCGTCATCTTCGGCACCGACGTGGTCACCGCCGTGGTGCTGCGTTCCGTCTATGCCGAGGTCGACGAGCGCACGCTCGTGCAGGTGGTCGGCCGCGGCCACTACTACGGCGATCGCCGCCTGCCGATCGTCGGCATCGCAGGCGTCGTGCTCACCGCGGCCACGGCCGCGCTCTCGGCCTTCTGGGGAAGCGCGATCGCCGCGGCTCTCGCCGCGGCCGCACTCGCCGCCCTGCTGATCTGGCTGATCCTGTTCGGCCGCATCTCCAAGCCGATCAACACGGCTTTCACCGCCGCGGCGCTGTCGGGCCAGGTGCCCCGCGAGGCACGGTCGCTGCAGGACCGGTGGGAATCGATCCTCCCGCTGCGCGCGACGCTGCAGGGACTCGCACTGGTGCTGCTGTGCGTCGCACTGGTGGTGCACTGAGCGGTGACCACGATCGATGAGGATCCCACTTCCGCTTCCGCATCCGTCGAGCTCGGCGGCGCGGAAACGCGGAAGACCCCCGCCCTAGGGGCGAGGGTCTTCCGGTGAGCGTCAGGCTCAGATGGCGTTGACGTCCAGCGGGATGCCGGGGCCGAACGTGGTCGACACCGCACCCTTCTGGATGTAGCGGCCCTTCGAGCTGGACGGCTTGAGGCGCACGATCTCCTCGAGCGCAGCCTTCATGTTCTCGTCGAGCTGCTCGGCCGAGAACGAGGCCTTGCCGACGACGAAGTGCACGTTGGCGTGCTTGTCGACGCGGAACTCGATCTTTCCGCCCTTGATCTCCTCGACGGCCTTGGCCGGGTTCGGGGTCACGGTGCCGGTCTTCGGGTTCGGCATCAGGCCACGCGGACCCAGCACCTTGCCGAGACGGCCGACCTGGCCCATGAGCTCCGGGGTGGAGACGGCCGCGTCGAACGCGGTCCAGCCGCCGGCGACCTTCTCGATGAGCTCGGCGCCGCCGACCTCGTCCGCACCCGCGGCGATCGCGGCCTCAGCGGCCGGACCCGTCGCGAACACGATGACGCGGGCGGTCTTGCCGGTGCCATGCGGGAGGATGACGGTGCCGCGCACCATCTGGTCGGCCTTGCGCGGGTCGACGGAGAGCTTCAGCGCGACCTCGACGGTGGAGTCGAACTTCGCGGAGCCGGTCTCCTTCGCGAGGACCACGGCCTCGGTCGGGGTGTAGAAGCGGTCTGCCTCGATCTTCGCGGCAGCAGCGTTGTAAGCCTTGGACTTGGTAGCCATTGTTATCTCCCTCAGCCCTCGACCGTGATGCCCATGGAACGGGCGGTTCCGGCGATGATCTTGGACGCGGCGTCGATGTCGTTCGCGTTCAGGTCGGCCTGCTTCTGCTCGGCGATCTGACGGACCTGCTCGGCGGTGATCTTCGCGACCTTGACGGTGTGCGGAGTGGCGGAGCCCTTCTGCACGCCCGCAGCCTTCTTGATCAGCTCGGCGGCCGGCGGGGTCTTCAGGATGAACGTGAAGCTGCGGTCCTCGTAGACGGTGATCTCCACGGGGATGACGTTGCCGCGCTGCGACTCGGTCGCGGCGTTGTACGCCTTGCAGAACTCCATGATGTTGACGCCATGCTGACCGAGCGCGGGGCCGATCGGCGGCGCCGGGTTGGCTGCACCGGCGTTGATCTGAAGCTTGATCAGGCCGGTCACCTTCTTCTTCGGTGCCATAGTGATTCCTTTCTCGAGCGGATGCCCGGGGCATCCCTCTCCCGCGGATCCGGCATCTCCGGAACGCGGTGGCGTTCGTGCGCACGACGAACGGGCGCACAAACCATAGGAGTCTACCCGATCCACCGCTCCGACGCACATCGGCGATCGTTCCGGACACGCGAGAACGGCCGCCCCGAAGGACGGCCGTTCTCGGTGCACTTCCGGGGAAGCGTCAGATCATCTTGGTGACCTGGTCGAACGACAGCTCGACCGGGGTCTCGCGCTCGAAGAGCGACACGAGCACGGTGAGCTTGCCGCTCTCCGGCTTGATCTCGGAGATCGAACCGGGAAGACCCGCGAACGAGCCCTCCTTGATCGTGATGGTCTCGCCGATCTCGAAGTCGACCTCGGCCGCGAGCGGACGGGCCACGGCGGTGCCGCCCTTGGCCGCGACGGCCTTGGCGGTGGGGATGTCCTTGACCTCGACGAGCGACTTCAGCATGTTGAAGGCCTCTTCGAAGCGAAGCGGGGTCGGGTTGTGCGCGTTGCCGACGAACCCGGTGACGCCCGGCGTGTGCCGCACGACGGACCAGGTGTCCTCGTTCAGCTCCATGCGCACGAGCACGTAGCCGGGGATCCGGACGCGCGTGACCATCTTGCGCTGACCGTTCTTGATCTCGACGACGTCCTCCATCGGGACCTCGATCTGGTAGATGTCGTCCTCGACCTCGAGCGTCGACTTGCGCTGCTCGATGTTGGCCTTCACCTTGCGCTCGAAGCCGGCGTAGGAGTGGATGACGTACCACTTGCCGGGCAGCATGCGCAGGTCCATGCGGAAGGCCTCGTACGGGTCCTCCTCGGCGTCGGCATCGTCGAGGTCGCTCGGCGCGCTCGCGGCGTCCGCAGCGTCGAGGTCGGACTCGACCGCGTCGACGACACCGGCGGCCGCATCGATCTCGGCGACCTCCTCGGGATCGAGGACTGGAGCGTCCTCCTCGCCGTTCACGTCGGGGCCGTCATAGGGCGTGACCTCGTCGGCGGCGGCGGCCTTGCGGTCGGCGGCCTCCTCGGCCACGGAGTCGTTGAGGACCTCAGCGGCGGCTTCGGACTCAGCCGCCTGGTCCAGGTTGAGAGCGTCGTTCACGATCGCGTCTGCCTCCGGGTCTTCTTCGAATTCGATGTCTTCGTCGTCCGCGTCCGCGTCGTCGTCGCCCTCGATGTGCAGGGCGACCCGCTCGGCGGCCTCGACGGCGCGCTCCTCGGAGGCGAGGACATCGCCCTCCTGAGCCTCGTCGTCTTCGCTGGACTGCTCGGCGGCGGTCGCCCAGTCGACGTCGTCGCCAGAGTATCGTTCGGACACTTGCTCTTCTCTCCTTCAGGTTCGGCCCGGGGTCAGTTGCCACCGGGCCGCGGGATCACGCGGTTTTCCCGGGAACCCCGAAGACTTGCGTCGTCAGCCACGAGAAGGCCATGTCGAGCCCGTACACGAGGGCCATCATCACGATCACGAAGCCCAGCACGACCAGGGTGTACTTGACGAGCTCCTTGCGCGTGGGCGTGACCACCTTGCGAAGCTCGGCGATCACCTGACGGAAGAACAGCGCGATGCGACCGAAGAAGCCGAGCTTCTTGTCGCGGCTCGCGCCGCCGTTCGCTGTGGGAACCACAGCGCCCGATGCGTCCTGAACCATCCTGGAGTACCTTTCGTGTGCCGGCTGCGCGCCGACGCGCAGGGCGGACAGGAATCGAACCTGCAACCTGCGGTTTTGGAGACCGCTGCTCTGCCAATTGAGCTACCGCCCTAGAGATCCGGAGATCTCTGTCCGCACCTTCTCCACGTTCCGGGAGACCCGGGCATGGCGAAAGAATGCAGACAACAACTGCTCGTCCAGTGTACGGCATCCGCACCGGCCCTCCGAACCGGGGCCGCATCCCGGGCGCGGCACGCGCGCCCGGGATCCACCGCGCCGCTGCCGCGCAGCGGGCCCGAGCCGCGGTTGTTAGGCTCGGCGTGCGGCCGAGGAGACCTCGGGGATCCTGCGGTCGCGGAGGGAGAGTCGATGGCGGCGGAGGATCCAGCGCCCGCGGAGGCGCAGCAGTTCCAGGTGGACCTGCGCGGCGTCGTCGACCTGCTCAGCCGCCACATCTACTCCGGGCCCCGCGTCTACCTGCGCGAGCTGCTGCAGAACGCCCGCGACGCCCTCGCCGCTCGGCGTGAGGTCGACGGGCTCGGCGGCACCATCCGCATCCGCCCGCTCCCCGCCGAGGGCGGCGAGTTCGTGCTGAGCGACGACGGCGTGGGCCTGACGGCGGACGAGGTCGCCGAACTGCTCGCGACGGTCGGACGCAGTTCCAAGCGCGACATCTTCGACCTGCCCCGCAGCGACTACCTGGGCCAGTTCGGCATCGGGCTGCTCAGCTGCTTCATGGTGGCGGACGAGATCGTGATCCGCTCCCGCAGCGCCCGCGGCGGGCGTGCCGTCGAGTGGATCGGATCCGCCGACGGCACCTTCCGTGTGCGCGAGCTCGACGACGATCTGCCCATCGGCACGAGTGTTCACCTCGTGCCGCGCTTCGACGCCGGCGATCTGCTGCGCGCGGCGGCGGTGCGGGAGCTCGCCACGACCTTCGCCGAGTTCCTGCCCACGACCGTGCTGCTGGAGCTGCCCGGCGGCGACGCGCGGATCACGCATGAGCCGCCGTTCCTGGACCCCGGGCAGGACCCGGCCGCGACGGTCGGTTACGGCCGCGAGCTCATCGGATCCGCCCCGCTCGACGTCATCGAGCTCACCGAGCCCGCCACGGGCACACGCGGAGTCGCCTACGTGCTGCCCTTCGCTCCCCCGCCAGGCGCGCGGCAGGCGACGCGGATGTACCTGGGCCGGATGCTGCTGTCGGAGCGCGCGGACGACGTGCTCCCGGAGTGGGCGTTCTTCGTGCGCGCCGTGATCGACTCCACCGGCCTGAACCCGACCGCCAGCCGCGAATCGCTGGTCGACGACGAAGCGCTCGCGCTCGTTCGACAGCAGCTCGGCGCGGCGCTGCGGCGCTGGGTCCTCGAGCTCGGGCTGCGTGAACCGCACCGGCTCGCGCAGTTCGTCGCGGTGCACGAGGTGGGGCTCAAGTCGCTCATCCGGCACGATGACGAGCTCGCCCGGTTCATCACGCGGTGGCTCACCGTGGAGACCACGCACGGCACGATGAGCGTCGGCGACCTCGTCGCACGCGACGAGCGCATCCGCTATGCCGAGACCGTGGACGAGTTCCGCCAGGTCGCCGGCATCAACCGCGCCGAGCAGATCCTGGTGAACGGCGGCTATCTGTACGACGCGGATCTGATCCGTCGCCTGCCCGATCTGTATCCCGCGGTGACCGTCGAGCGCGTCGACGTCGTCGGCGAGCTGGACCGGCTGGACCCGCCTCCGCTCGACGACAGGGCCGCGGCGGTCGCGCTCGAGGACCGTGCGGCCTCCGTGCTGGCCGACGTCGGCTGTGCGGTCGTGGTGCGCACGATCGACCTGCCGGAGCTGCCGTCCCTGTACGTCGCCGACCCCGCCGTGCTGCGGCGGATCGACCGCACCAGGACCAAGGGCATCTCGGGCGCGCTTTGGGGCGGCGTGCTGGACCGCATCGACGGCGCCGTGGGCGAGGAGCGGGACGACGACCTCGCGGCCCGGCTGTGCCTGAACTGGGGCAACCGCGTAGTGCGCGCCCTGAGCACGGTCGCCGATGATGCTGTGTTCGGGCGCACCGTGCAGCTGCTGTACATCCAGGCGCTCCTCGCCGGGCACCGTCCGCTCGGCGACGCCGATCGCGCGCTGATGACCGGCGCCCTCTCGGACCTCGTCGCGCTCTCGGCCGGATTGACCGGTCTGGAGCCGCCCCCGCCGGCCGACGAACCGGATCCCCACTTCCCGTCCTGACGACGGGCCGCACTCCCCCGCGTGACGGCGGGGCCCAGTTCTCCCGCGCAGACCGCGGGCCGCACATCCGGAGGACGACATGGCAGAACCGAAGAAGCAGCTGGACCGTCTTTTCGAGGAGATCGACCGCACCCCCTGGGGACCGCAGGAACGCGCTCTCGTCGCCGAAGCCGTCGCACTCGCGCAGGAGATCGGCGACGAGCAGCTGGAGTACCACGCCCGCATGCGGCAGACGGCCTCGGCGAACATGGGCGGACTCACCGACCTGATGCTGAGCTCGTTCGCCTGGTGCCTCGCGCACCACGACGCGGATCCGGCCCGGTTCCCCGCCGACATCGACAACGGCGCGGCCGATCTGATGTGGCAGTTCAAGTGGATGGCGTCCTCGCTGCGCAGCTCTCCCGCGTTCGCGCCGGAGCAGGTCGCCGCGGTCCTGGACGACATGGAGGCGCACTATCGCGCGGCGGGCCTCGGTATGAGCGGCGTGCTGATGGCGCGGTTCGAGGACGCGCACGCCGCGGGACGGATGGACGAGGCAGAGCGGCTGCGCGTGCAGCTGGAGGCCACGCCGCGCGACTCGCACAGCCACTGCGACGCCTGCGGCCGGAGCCAGGTCGCCGGCTTCTTCGCCGACACGGACCGCGACGAGGAGGCGATCCGCCTCGTCGAGGAGATGCTCGAGGGCGGCTTCTCGTGCGGCGAGGAGCCCGAGCACGCGCTGTCGGTGTCGCTGCTGCCGTACCTGCGCCTCGGCCGCGGGGAGCAGGCCCGTGCGGCGCATCTGCGCAGCTACCGGCTCGCGAAGGACAATCCGGATCTGCTCACCGCGATCGCGAACAGCATCCGCTTCTGCAGCGTGAGCGGCAACGAGGCCCGCGCACTCACCCTCATCGAACGGCACCTCCCCTGGCTCGCCCACGATGCTCTCAACGCCCAGGGCCACTTCCGCATGCTCACCGCGCTCGGCACGGCGCTCGACGCGGTCACGGCGGCGGGTCACGGCGCCACCCCGATCCGCGGGGCGGACTCCCCCGACCTGGAGCCCTTCTTCGGTGCACCCGACGGCACGGACGGCGGGGCCTGGTCCGCCGCGGGGCTCGCGACCGCAGCCTGGGCCGCAGCCGAGCGGATCGGCATGCGGTTCGACGAGCGCGACGGCACCGACAACCACGCCCAGCGGCTGCGCCTCGCCCGACGGACCGCCACGGAGCGCTACGACGTGCCGATCCGCAGCGACGTGTTCGCCGCGCCCCCGGTCGACGCCGTCCCGACCGACGACGAGGGCTGGTACCGTCGCGTGCTCGACCTCGCCGGCTACGGTGCGGCCGCGGACACGCTGGACGCACTGGCGCACGTGATCGACCGGGTGGATCCCGAGCGCCGCGCGGTGCTCACCGGTCAGCGGCTCGCGGCACTGGTGAACCTCGACCGCATCGACGAGGCGACGGCGCTGCTGCCGGACCGGCTCCGAGCCCTGCGCGCCGCAGGGCTCGACGCGCAGGCCGCCGTCGAGGAGCGGTTCGGCCTGGCCCTGTTCGGCACGGCGACCGATGCGGACAACGCCGCCCTCGCCGACCTGTTCGCGGCCTCCGCGGATCCCGCCGGACCGCACGCGCTGCCGCCGGCCACTCGCGGAGACATCGCGCTGACGCTGGCGTTCGACCTCGGCGACGACCCGGCGGCGGCCCTCGCGCTCGCAGAGCAGGCGGCCGCGCTGTTCGCCGAGGCGGGCGACGCACGCCTCGGGCACGGCGCGGAGATCGCGGCGGCCATGGCACTGCTGCGTGCCGACCGCGGCGACGAGGCGCTCGCCCGGATCGACGCCCTGCTGGCCGATGCGGCGATCACCCGCGGCGTGCGCGCGCGGATGCTCGAGACGCGGGCGAGGGTGCAGGGCGGACGCGGCGCGTTCGCCGAGGGCGCGGCCGACGCCGACGAGGCCGGCCGGATCCTGGCGGAGCTCGGCAGCCTGACGCCCCTCGCCGGGGCGCAGATGCTCGCCGGCGCGCTGTGGGAGGACGCGGAGGAGCCGGAGCAGGCGCTTACGCGCTACCGCGTCGGCGCCCGTCTGCTGGAGCAGCGCGGCGGCGATGTCGCCGGGGCGAAGTACCGGGCGGCGCGCAGCATGCTGAACTCCGGAGCCGTGGAGGAGGCCGCGGAGCTCTTCGGCGAGGTGCTGCAGCTCGAGGAGGCCGACGAGGTGCCTGCCGGCAGCCGGGCGATGACCGCCCTCATGCTGGCGCGCGCCCTCCGCGCGGCCGGCGAGGGCGGGCAGGCGTACGGCGCCTTCGGCTATGCGGCGGAGCTGTTCGGCGAAGCCGAGAACCCCGCCGACCAGGCGCTCGCCCTGATGAACCGCGCGCAGATCCTCGCTCAGTACGACGAGCGGGAGCAGGCCGTCGAGACTCTCGAGGAGGCCGCGGCGATCGTCCGCACGGCCGACGATGCCCCTGCCGCCGTGGTCGAGGTGCTGCACAACCTCGGCCAGTCGTACGGTGCGCAGCAGGATCCTCGCGCCTTCGCGCTGTTCGACGAGGTCGAGGCCGTCGCGCGGGCGAACGACGCGGACTGGGTCATCGCCGACGTCACGGACTCCCGGGCGCGGGCCCTGCTGTCCTCGGAGCGCGTGGACGAGGGCGTGGCCGCGGCGCTCACAGCCTCGGATGCGTTCGCCGCCGTCGGCGACGCGCAGTCCGCGGGCGGATCCGCGCTGCTCGCCGCCCGGGCGCTCACCGGCGGAGGACGCGCAGCGGACGCCGTCGCGGCCTATCGCGCGGTGCTCGACCAGGCCGCGGAGATCCCCCCACTGCGCCAGATCGCCGCGCTCGAACTCGGCGACGTGCTGCAGGGCCTCGGACGCGATGGCGAGGCCGCCAAGGTGCGCCGGCTCGCCGAGGAGTGAGAAGGACCCGGATCCGGTCCCGGCGGCAGCCGCGGGGCGGATCCGGATCCGCTCAGAACAGCTGGCGCCAGTTGGCCTTGGCCAGGTCGAGCAGCTCGTCGCCGCGCCCGGAGAGCACGGTGCGGATCGCGTACAGCGCGAACCCCTTGACCTGCTCGGCGTTCACGGCCGGGGGCATGGACAGCTCCTGCCGTTCGGTCACGACGTCGAGCAGCGCCGGGCCGTCGTGCGCGAGCACCTCGGCCAGCGCCCCCGGAAGGTCCTCGCTGCGCTCCACGCGACGCCCGAAGATGCCCATCGCCTCGGCGACGGCGGCGAAGTCGGGGTTGCTCAGGTCGGTGCCGTAGTTCACGAAGCCGGCGGCCTTCATCTCCAGCTCGACGAAATTGAGCGAGGAGTTGTTCACCACAATCGTCTTCACCGGCAGCCGGTTCTGCGTGAGCGAGATGAGCTCGCCGAGCATCATCGTGAGCCCGCCGTCACCCGCGAGCGCGACGACCTGGCGGTCGGGCTCGGTCGCCTGCGCACCGATGCCGTGCAGCAGGGCGTTCGCCATGGAACCGTGGTTGAAGGAGCCGATGAGCCGGCGCCTGCCGTTCATGTGCAGATAGCGCGCGGCCCAGACCGTGGGCGACCCCACGTCGGCGGTGAACACCGCGTCGTCGGCGGCGGCCTCGTCGAGCAGGCGGGCCAGGTACTGCGGGTGGATCGGCGCCGTGCCGCGCGAGGGCACCGCCAGTTCATCGAGCTTGGCCCTGGTCCTGCGGTAGTGGGCGGTGGCGTCGTCGAGGTGCGCGCGCCGGCGATCCGCCTTGAGGCGGGGCAGCAGCGCTGCGGCGGTCGCGCCGACGTCGCCCATGAGGCCCAGATCCAGAGGGTGGCGCCGCCCGAGATTCTCGCCGCGGATGTCGACCTGGATCGTCGTCGCATTCGCCGGGTAGAACTGCGGGTACGGGAAGTCGGATCCGAGGATCAGCAGGGCGTCGGCGCCGTCCATGGCCCGGTATCCGGACGCGAACCCGAGAAGACCGGTCATCCCCACGTCGAAGGGGTTGTCGTACTCCACGAACTCCTTGCCTCGGAGGGCATGCACGACGGGCGCGGCGAGCCGGTCCGCGAGCGCCACGATCTCGTCGTGCGCCCCCTCAGCACCGGCGCCGGCGAGGATGGTCACCTTCGACGCGGCGTTCAGCAGGGTCGCCGCGCGCTCCAGCTCCTCGCCGCTCGGCACCACGACGGGCCGGCTGCGCTCGATCACCGTGACGCGGTCGTCCTCGGCCTGCGCGAGCGCGATGTCGCCCGGGATGACGAGCACCGCCACCCCGCGCTTCTCGATCGCCTGACGCATCGCGATCTGCAGGAGGCGCGGCATCTGGACCGGATCCGACACATACTCGACGTAGACGCTGCACTCGCGGAACAGCTCCTGCGGGTGCGTCTCCTGGAAGTACTGGGTGCCGATCTCGCTCGTCGGGATGTGCGCGGCGATCGCGAGCACCGGAACCCGCGAACGGTTCGCGTCGTAGAGGCCGTTGATCAGGTGCAGGTTGCCCGGCCCGCACGATCCGGCTGCGACCGCCAGCTCTCCCGTGAGCGCGGCCTCCGCGGCCGCGGCGAAGGCGGCGGTCTCCTCGTGGCGCACGTGCACCCAGCGGATCCCGCCGTCCTTGCGCAGCGCGTCGGTGAAGCCGTTCAAGGAGTCCCCCGGGATCCCGTACACGCGCTTCACCCCGTTCGCGCGGAGGGTGCTGACGATGTTCTCGGCGACGGTGGTCATGACGGCCTCTCGTGAAAGCGAACAGGACATCTCGAGGCTACGCCCGCCTGCCGCCACCGGGGCCGCTCGCTACTCCGTGATGTAGACGGCGTGCCGGATCCATTCCGGACGGGACAGCGCCTCGACCGCGGCGCGTCCGACCGTGTCGAACCGCGTGCTGTAATGCCAGCGCACGGTACGGTCGACGCCCACCCGGTAGCCGGCGGCGCCCGTGCCCGGGATGAGCCGGGAGGGACGCAGGCTCGTCCAGTCCGTGCCGCTGGCCGCGAGCGCCGCGTCCATGGCCCGGGTGTCGGCGTTGTTCGCCGCCAGCACGCGTTCGAGGATGGGCTTCGCCACGAAACGGGACAGCGGATCGTCGTGGGCCACGTACGCCCCGGATGCGGAGACCGCGACCACGCGCGACACGTCCGCGGCGTCCATCGCGGCGAGGAGCGCCGTCATGCCCTCCTGCAGCAGCACGACATCGCCGTCCGCGCGCACGTGCCCGATCGCGGAGATCACCGCATCGGCGCCGCGCAGGGCGGCGGTGAGCCCGGCGACGTCTCGGGCATCCGCGGTCGCGACGATCGTCCCCTCCCGCGCGGATTCGGGTCTGCGCACGACCGAGACGACCTCGAACCCTGCAGCGAGGGCGTGCGCGACCGCAGCCCTGCCCGATCGACCCGACGCTCCGACGATGGCGACACGCATGAGCTGCTCCTTGCCCCGGTAAGTGATTACTCACTCACTATATTCGGATCATGTCTCCCGCCACACCTCAGGCCTCATCCCGCGAGCGGATCCTCGACGCCGCGCTCCTCGTGATGCGCGAACGCGGGCTCGCGAACACCACGACGAAGCTCATCGCCGGGCAGGCGGGCCTGTCCGAGGCGATGCTGTACAAGCACTTCGCCGACAAGCAGCAGCTGTTCCTCAGCGTGCTGCGGGAGCGCACGCCGCGCGCACGCTTCGAAGCGGACTCCGGAAGCGAGAGTCTTGCCGCGGGGCTCGCCACGCTCGTCGCGGACCTCATGGCCTTCTTCACCCGCACCTTCCCGATCGCAGCCTCGATCTTCGGCTCGCCGACGCTGCTGACCGAGCACCGCGACGGGGTCGCTTCGCACGGCGGCGGTCCCGCGACCGTGATCGACGGCGTCCGCGCCCGCCTGGCCGCGGAGCAGGACGCCGGCCGGATCCACGCGGACGCCGACACGGAGTCGGCCGCGCGACTGCTGGTCGGCGCCGCGTTCCATCAGGGCTTCCTCGCGGCGTTCGAAGGCCTCGACGCCGTGCCCGACGCGGAGCACGTGGCCGCCGGGATCGTGGGCATGGTGCTTCCCGGGCTGCCCCCCGGCGAAGACTGAGAGTCCCGATCCGTCAGGACCCGACGACGCGCTCCGACCCGAGTCGGACCGCGCCGCGCGTCCAGCACCTGCGAAGTCTGCCGGCCATGAAGCGCGCGACGGCGCCATGTCACGTCGATTCAGGTTCTTCACCTGACGAATGATGGAGAGAGGCCAGTGCCGCAGGTGGAAACGTCGTCCCCGTGTCGCCCAGCAAGAGCGCCCGGTAGGTCGCTGTCGCCGCTTCCTCGAGGTTCAGCGCCCGGCGCAACGCCATCGAGACAGTCTCGCCCGTCGTCGAGCAGCCGTGATGACCCAGCACGACACAGTCGTGACCACGCGCCTGCTCGGCGGCAGAGTCCGCCAATTCCTGCGATCCGTTCGGGTAATAGTCAGTGCGTCCGATCGAGCGCACATAGAAGGCGTGATCGAGGGTGAGGAGACGGATCGGAATGCGCAGCGCATCAAGAAGAACGGCATGCTGCGGATGCACGTGGACGACCGCACGAGCATCAGGCCGCACCTGATACGTCCGCTGATGAAGGCGCCACTCGCTGGACGGCGATGCGCCCGAAACCCATTGCCCATCCATAGACATGATTGCGAAGTCATCGACGCTCATCTGATCGAGCCACGCGCCGGCACGGGAAACGACGAACACCCCGTCCTTCGTTCGGGCGGAAACGTTTCCCCCACTGGCGAGAGCCAGACCCCGCCGCACGATCTCCGCGCCGGCCTCGATCAACTGATGGATCAGTTCGAGATCGGACACCATGCGCTCGCTCATCAATCACTCCCCCCCGACGAGGGCAAGCCCGCAGGCGAAAGGCACAGGGAACGTATGTAGGTCCTTTCGACGCACCACGGAGACGTTCCGCCATTCGCACAGCAGACCCGACTGAGCGCGGGCAGGAAGCCTCCAGCACGAGCGGAGCTTCGGGGATATGAAAACATGGATAAACCACCTCTTGTCAGACGACTGACCACACATGCTAGAGTGCCCGCATGATGACTACAACCCCCAATCCGCTCGATCTCGCTCAGACAGATCCCTTCGACATCGCGCGAGAAGCGGCAGCTCAGATCGCGGAGGCCACCGGAGTAGCGCGGCACGACATCGGACTGACACTCGGCACCGGATGGGCCGAAGCTGCCGATGCCATGGGCGAGACGACCGCAACCATTGAGGCGACAGACATTGTCGGCTTCGGTAAGGCCGCGTTCGGAGATCACCTCGGCACGGTGCGCTCGATCCTGCTTCGCAGCGGAAAACGTGCACTCGTCGTGGGCGCGCGAACACACATCTACGAAGGTCACGGAGTACGCCAGGTCGTTCACAGCGTCCGGACCGCGGCCGCCGCGGGCGCGACGGTGATGGTGCTGACCAATGGTTCCGGCGGCATCCCCGCGCGGTGGACACCGGGAACACCCGTGCTCATCAGCGATCAGATCAACCTGACAGCGGAATCGCCTCTCGAGGGCGCGACCTTCATCGATCTGAGCGACTTGTACACGCCGCGGCTCCGACAGCTTGCACGTTCGGTCGCTCCGGACCTTGAGGAAGGCGTCTACTGCCAGTTCCGCGGCCCGCACCTGGAAACACCAGCCGAGGTGCGGATGGCGGAAACGATCGGCGGCCACATCGTGGGAATGTCGACGGGGCTCGAGGCGATCGCCGCCCGAGAAGCCGGAATGGAGATCCTCGGTATGTCATTGATCATGAACTACGCCGCAGGTGTGCAGGACGCCCCTCTCGACATGAAGGAGATCAGCGACGTCGGCTGGGCGTCACAGGCCGTACTCGGCCCCTTACTTGCCCAGATCGTGAATTCGATCTGATCCACCAGCGCGATCCGTCGATCTCAACACAGCGAGGAAGTGCAGTAGATGTCCCGTACGAATCCGCGAACGATCGTCTTGTTTATGGTCGATCAGCTGGCAGCGAAATGGTTGGAGGTCGCCCGCGAAGGAATCGTCGACCTGCCGAACTTCGATGCACTTCAGGCCGAAGGGACGACGTTCCTCAGCGCCTTCAGTACCAATCCGGTCTGCAGCCCGTCCCGCGCGAGCATCGCCACAGGGCTCTCCTCCTCGGTCCATGGCGTGGCGGAGTGCGGGTACAACCTGGACGCCACGATTCCCACCTTCATGGGGGTCCTGCAGAGCGCCGGCTGGATGACCGGGGGGTTCGGCAAGATCCACCTTCTACCGCAGATCGCCGACCTCACCCCGGATTATCGGCCCTTCGGTTTCGACGTCGTGAAGAACACTGAGGATTCGCGTGCGGGCGCCTGGCTGGACTGGGTCCGCGAGACTCATCCAGAGCACTACGTCGCCGCACAGTCGACCGTGTGGATGACGATGGTCCCTGAGCTGGAGGCATACGGGCCCGATCGCGTCGACTTGAAGGCGGAGATCCTCGCCGCACGCCGGAAGTTCCCCGAAAGTGCGACGGAGGCATATGAACTGCCTTTTCCCGCCGAAGTGTCGCAGACCGCGTGGATCACCGATCGAGCATGCGAATTCCTCGAGTCCGCTGAGGGCGACGTCTTCGCCCAGGTGAGTTATGTGCAACCGCACAGCCCTTTCGCGCCACCCGCAGAGTTCGTCGACCGAGTGAATATCGACCGCATCCCCGAACCCGTACGCGCCGACTGGCTCGATACGCCGATCCCCTACTACCAACAGGCGCGTTATTCGGCGCCGAGCTATGAGACCCACGATTGGCGTCGGGAGCGTCAGCTCTATTTTGCAGACCTCGCGCACCTCGATCACGAGCTGGGCCGCGTGCGGGAGGCACTGCGAAAATCCGGGCGGTGCGAGGACCTCCTGTTCATCTTCACGTCCGACCACGGCGAGCTGCTCCACGACCACGGACTCCTGGGCAAATGGGAACGTCACTACGACCCATGCATCCGGGTGCCGCTGATCGTGGGCGCGACCGGCGGCCGCGTAGCTCACGACGACACCTCCATCGTGGAGCATGTCGATATCGCCCCGACCATCTACGAATGGTCGGGGGTGCGAGCGCCCGCTCTGCCATTGCGCCGGCGGGAGATCGTGAACGAGACGGCTTCCCTCTCCGGACACTCTCTCCTGGAGCGAATTCGAACAGGAGGATCCGAGGACGTCCACCGGGAAACCGTCTATGTCCAGTCGAACAACGGATTCGGCGAACCGAATCCCCTCAGCTGGTCCAGGACCCTGCGCGACTCCCGCTACAGATATACCCGGCATCTGGCGGGTGGCGGCGAGCAACTGTTCGACCTGACGCTCGACCCCGATGAGCAGCACAACCTGGTCGGGGACCCGCAGGCCGCCCCGACGTTGCATCGTATGCGCGATGCTCTCGTCGAAGCCATCGCCACGGACACCTATCCCAACACCCCGATCGGTCTATACCAGGTGGGGTCATGGTGAGCGTGGCGGCGTCGCGGTGATGGTGTTTCGCCTGTGCCCAGACATGGCAGCGGTCTGAGCTTTGACGTCAGCGGGTGCGCACCAGGAGGAACTCGAAGTTCCCCTCGGTGAAATACGTCTTCGACCACGACAGCACGCGCCCGTCCTGGAGCAACTGGTGCTGCTCCAGGCAGAGATACAGCGGTACTTCCGGCTTCTCGTCGGTCCACGCGATCGTCTCGTCGTACACCGCGTGGACCGTCGAGATCGACTGGTCCGGCAGCAGACCGAGCGGTTGCAGCTTCTCGAAGATGGACCCGGTGAACTGCTCCGGGTCGAAGTCTCGCGGTAGCACCTCGGCGTTGACGTATGCCCACTCGAAGGCGATCACAGCACCCTGGGACAGGAAACACCTCTCCAAGGCGATCACTGACAGCGGGACGTCCGAATCGAAGTGACGGGCGTCCTCGTCCGTCGTCATCTTCATCTCCCGCACGCGATACTCCACCACGCATTCCCCTCGCTGCTCGGCAATGAGAGCGCTCATCGACCGGAGATCTTGAAGGCCAGTCACCACACCCGAACCGCGTGGCGCGACGAAGGTCCCCGCCCCCTGACGGACGCGCACCAATCCGCTCGCCGCGAGATTGCGCAGCGCCGTCCGAACGGTCGGCCTGCTCACACCCGCTTCTTCTGCGAGCGACAGCTCCGAGGGCAGCTGCTCACCCGGCGCCCACTCCCCCGCAACGATTCGGGCGCGCAGCATCTCGGCCAACTGCGCGGGAAGCGAGCGGCCGTCCTTCAAGCGGTTATCTGCTGGCATTCGATCTTTCCTCTTGACCGGTCAAGTGTGCGCTCGTAGTATACCTGCTAGTAGACAAGTGACGTCAGTCGTCTGACAGGTTACAAATCAGTCTACCGGATTCGTCAAGAGGTGAAGATGGAAACCACATCCCCGATCCCGCGCGAGCTGGAGACCGAGAAGATTCCCCGTGCCCGCGTTCCCCAGCCGACCCTCGTCGCCGAGAGCGTCCTGCTCGAGGACGACGTCGTCCGCATTCTCGACCGTCGGGTCTTCCCCTTCGAACGGGTCTGGGTCGAGTGCCGCTCCGTGGAGGAGGTCGCGCGCGCGATCGAGAACATGGTCACGCAGAGCAGCGGACCGTGGTTCGCCGCCGCCGGAGGCATGGCTCTCGGCGCCCGGGCCGCGGAACGGGAGCGTTCGACCGATGCCGGGCGGCACGCCGCGGTCCACGCATACGGGAAGCGTCTGAAGGCGACCCGGCGCACGAACAATCAGATTCGCGAGGTGGTGGATGATCTGCTCGCCGTCGCGGATGCGGCGCTCACCCAGGGCGACGACATCGTATCGGCGGTCGTACGCGGCGCCGTCGCCGCGGCCGATCGGTACACGGAACGAAGCCGACGCCTGGGAACGCACGCAGCGAACCTCATCCCGGATGGCGCGACGATCCTCACTCACTGCTGGGCGGAGTCCTACCTGACGGAGACGGTGGCCGCTGTGCTGGAGGCCGGAAAGTCCATCGAGGCGATCTGCACCGAAACCCGACCGTATCTGCAGGGCGCGCGCTTGACGTCCGAGAGCCTGGCCGAGATGGGCGTGCCGACCCGGCTGATCACGGACGGCATGGCCGCGCATCTGATGGATCGCGGCGACATCGACCTGTTCGTGACCGCGGCCGACCGTGTGACCATGGACGGCCACGTGGTCAACAAGATCGGGACGTTCCAGATCGCACTCGCGGCGCAGGCGCTGAATATTCCCTACATCGCGCTCGTGCATGCTCCCGACCTCAAGGCGCCACAGATCGCGGACGTGGAGATGGAGGACCGGGACGGCGACGAGGTGCTCTACTGCCTGGGTCGGCGCACGGCGTCCGAACGGGTCACCGGGATCTATCCCGCGTTCGACGTGACTCCCCCGCGCTACGTCAGTACCATCGTCACCGACCGGGGACGATTCTCTCCGTTCGATATGCGCTCCTACTACTCCGACGACCTCACGTCCGCGAGGCCGTCATGAGCGCCCGCGTGCTGGACCACACCTCCCTCGAACGGCCGACGCTGGACCTTCGAGGCATCGGAAAAACATTCCGAATCCGGCGCGGCGAGCAAGTCACTGCCCTCTCCGCCGTTGATCTTTCGATCGAGCCTGGCGAGTTCATCGCCCTGATCGGGCCTTCCGGTTGCGGCAAGAGCACCCTGCTGCGCATCATCTCCGGACTGGAGGCGCCGTCTGAAGGCACGGTGAGCGTCGGCGGGGAAGCGCCGGCACGCCTCATCAAGGAGCACCGTGTCGGCATCGCCTTCCAGGAGCACGCGCTGCTGCCGTGGGCCACGGTTACCGAGAACGTGGCGTTGCCGTTCCGCCTCGCCAGGCTGAGCGTCGACGAAGCACGGGTCGCCGAGTTGATCGATCTCGTCGGGCTCAACGGATTCGAGAACGCCCGACCCAAGCAGCTGAGCGGAGGCATGCGGCAGCGCGTCGCGATCGCGCGCTCCCTCGCGCTTCGACCCGACCTGCTTCTCCTGGACGAACCGTTCGGAGCGCTGGACGAGATCACCCGACGCCGGATGAACCTGGAACTCGCACGGATCTGGGCGGAGACCGGCGTGACAACGGTCATGGTCACCCACTCGGTGGACGAGGCGCTGCTTCTGGCCGATCGCGTGGTGGTCATGGGCACACGGCCGGGACGCATCGTCAAGGAGGTCGTCGTCGACATCGAGCGGCCTCGAGGGATCGAAACCATGGCGACTCCCCGATTCGCGGAGCTGAGCGCCCGGCTCGTCCGCTTGCTCGACCAGGACGACCAGGATCCTGCGCGATGAGCGTCACTGTTCGAGCCTCCCGGATGCTCGCGGGCGCACTGGTGCTGTGCGGACTCTGGCAGGTCGTGGGTCAGACCGGCGCGCTGGGGCCATCGTTTCCGGCGCTGAGCCAAGTCGGGGTGACGCTGCTCGCCCCCGGATACTCGGCTCTCTTCCTCGGCGCCATAGGCTCGACCACTCTTTCCGCCTGCCTGGGCCTGGTGATCGGCGGCGGCATGGCGGTCGTCGTGGCGGGTGTGCGGCAGACGCTGACATCGACGCGACCCGGTCTCGACCGGTTGGCTGCGCTGATCCACGCCATCCCCTTCATTGCGATCGCCCCAGTCATGATCATCGTGTTCGGGCGGGAGACCGCACCGACCGCGGTCGCCGCTCTCGCATCCTTCTTCCCCGTCTACGCCGGGTCTACGGTGGCGTTCGCCGCCGCACCACAGAGTCACGAAGATCTGTTCACCATCCTCGGCGGTTCCCGCATGGCCCGCTTCACGAGGCTTCACGTGCTCACCGCACTTCCGGGTCTGGCGGGCGCGTTGAAACTCGCCGCCCCGAGCGCGGTCCTCGGTGCAGTCATCGGCGAGTGGTTCGGAGCGCCGCAAGGCATCGGGCTGCTCATCCTCTCCTCGGCGCAGAACTACAACGTCCCGCTGCTCTGGGCCGCCGCCGTCCTTTCCACGCTCATGGCCATGGTCGGCTTCGTGCTCTTCGCCGCCGTACAGAGCCTCGCCATCAGGAGGTTCACGTGAACATCCTCGCTCGGATCCTCCGTCGCTGGTGGGCGGTCATCCTGATCATCCTCACGTGGCAGCTGGCCGTGATCGTCCTCGACGTCAGTCCGTTCCTTCTGCCTGGGCCCTTCACGATCATCGCGAACGTCGCCGACTCTCCCGGGACCTTCCTCGTTCCCCTGCTCATGACCCTGCGCACGGCTCTCATCGGCTTCGTGGTGGGCGTCGGAACGGGGTATCTCGCCGCATCCCTGACCTGGCTGTGGCCGATCTTCGGCACTGTGATCACTCCCGTGGCCCTCGTCATCCGGTCGGTGCCGTTCGTGGCCTTGATCCCCATCCTGGCGACGATTCTCGGTTACTCTTTGACGACCGCCTGGGTCATCTGTGCCATGGTCTGCTTCTTCCCGACGTTCGTCATGGTCGGTTCGGGGCTCTCCGATGTGCCGGCAAACGGCGACGACCTGTTCACTGTGGCAGGGGCCACGCGGTGGATGAGATACCGGCTCCTCGCTGTGCCTTCCTCGCTCGTGGCATTGGCGACCTCAATCCGGGTGTCCGCCGCCGCCGCCTTCACCGCGGCGCTCATCAGCGAGTTCCTCATGGGCGTACCGGGCCTCGCAGTGGTGCTCAACAACGCCCTCGCCGGCCTGGACATGACCGATCTCTGGGGCACCGCGCTGTGCGCCATTCTCATCGGAGTTCTCGCTTACCTCGGCGCGAACCGATTGGAGGCGTACGCGATCAGCCGCTGGAGCTGATCTACAGCAGCCTCATCCGTCGCGGATCCGTACCGCCCATCACGTCACTTGCCGAACTTCACCGGCCCATCCATTCAAAGGAGAACAAGATGCCCGACCATTCTCGAATCTCGAAACGACTCGCCGCCGCCATGCTGACGGCAGCCGCAACCGCGGCCCTGCTGAGCGGCTGCTCGGGCGGAACCACCCCGAAGAACACGGCCCCGGCGACCCCAATCAACGTGGCCTTCGCCTTCACGGAGAGCGTGCAGGATTCCGGATACTTCGTCGCGGACGACGCCGGGTACTACGCGAAACTGGGCGTGAAGGTCACCTTCACCCCGGGCGGTGGCAGTTCCCCCGCACCGGAAGTCGCGATCGCCTCCGGACAGGCCCAGATCGGCATCGAGAGCAACACGAGCCGGCTCTTCAGTTATCTGTCGAAGGCGGACGACATCGTCATCATCGGCCAGGTCTTCCAGGAAGCCCCCAACGGTCTCGTATCTCTGAAGGCGCGGCCGGTCCGCAACCCGCAAGATCTCGACGGAGCACGGATCATGGGCCCCTCGACAAACCAGGCGTTCGTCGCAGGTCTCATGAAGATCAACGACGTCACGAACTACTCCTTCGTGCCAGGCGGTGCCGATATCGGTGCGCTCCAGTCGGGCCAGGCCGACGCGATGCTCGCGTTCGCCACGAACCAGCCGGTGGCCCTTGAGAAGCAGGGCCTCACACCGGACAAGGATTTCTTCTTCACCCCGTTCGACAAGCTCAACTACCACGTGATGGCCGATGTCATCGTGGTGTCGAAATCGTTCCTCAAGGAGCACCGCGACGCGGTCGTCGCCTTCCTGAAGGCATCGACGCAGGGCTGGAAGGCGGCGATGAAGGATCCGCACTCCGCCGCGCAGTTGACGGTCAGCAAGTACGCGACGAACCAGGGCCTCGACGCGGCGACGCAGGAGATCTCACTCCAGAAGCAGATCCCGCTGATGACGTCGCCCCTCACCGAAGCGAAGGGTTTGCTCGCCGTCGACCCGAGTGTCATCACGTCGAAGGTCTACCCGGGACTCGAAGCCGCCGGCCTCACCGGGTTGCCCGATGCGTCCAAGGTCGTCGATATGAGCTTGCTCGAAGACGCCCAACGCTGACCCGCAGCATCCTCCGTGGCCTCTGGAGTCGATCCCAGGATCGTCGCCAGAGGCCACGCTTCCGTAGGGGCCCGATGGGCGCCGCCCGGGGCCGTTCGCTGCTTCGCGCCGCTCGCTACTGCGTGACGTAGATTGCGTGCCGGATCCGCTCCGGGCGGGACAGGACATCCACCGCCGCCCGCCCGTGTCGAAGCGGGTGCTCGCCGACGAGGCCCGCTGAACCCGATCCCGCGGCGACCTCCTATCTTGGCCGGCTCCTCTTGACCGCATCCGCAGATACCGACGCCCTGAGGGCATGCGCTCCACGGTCCGCCTCCCTGGAAACCCCTGGCCGCACGACATGTCGATCCGTGTCGAGGACGAACCGCATGCGCTGCTCGAGCTGCTGTGGGTGCGCGACGTCCACGGGTTGCGGCCGCCCGGTGATGTGCCGCCACCGCTGACGGATCCGCCCACGGCACGACGTTCCCCGGCGGACGCCACCGCATTGTCGAACGCGTGGTCTGAGCTGTGGCACGACGCCGTTGCCCACCTCGCGGAACTGGACCCCGTGCCGCTGATCGCAAGGATCGAACCGACCGCGCCGGGCTCTGACGAGCGGCGCGTGCTGCTCGAGCAGCTGAGGGGCCCGACGTGGCGCGACCGGTTCGGCGCAGAGGCTTTCGATGCCTCCTTCTCGGACTGGACCTCGCGCCGCGTGCGGGAGCATATCGCCGGACACCGCGCACCGTTGCATGAACACCCGGAGCGACGCGCTCTGGATGCACTGATTCCGGCGTGGAGGACCGGGCTCGTCCGGGTGATCGAGATCCCCTGCCGCGGCGAGTTCACGCGCATCGCCGGGCCCTCCGCGCTGCTCGTGACAGCGGAGACCCGGTCGGATCCAGAACGCTACGCCGAGGCGCTGACCGTGTTCGCCGCCCACAGGCGCGGCCGATCCTGACGGTCACATCGCCGCGGCATCGATAGCGAGACCGAACCTCCGTCTCGAGACCGACGATCGTTTCGTCGGTCTCGAGACGGAGTCTCGGTCTCGCGGTCAGCGGGATGCATAGCGGGCCGGGCACGACGAAGGGGCGGGCGCCGCAGGATGTGCGACGCCCGCCCCTTCTCTCCCGCTGAGTGCGGCGGGACGCTATCCGAGTTGCCGGGCTCAGGCCACGCGGACGAGCTTCTTGTTCACGAACTCGTCGGCCGCGAGCAGCCCCAGCTCGCGCGAGGTGCCGCTGCGCTTCACGCCGCCGAACGGGAGCTCCGGGCTGTCCGCCAGCACGACGTTGACGTAGACCATGCCGGCGTCGATGCCGTTCGCCACGCGCTCGGCCTGGGCGTCGTCGGTGGTGAACACGTAGGAGCCGAGACCGAACGAGGTGTCGTTCGCCAGGGCGACCGCCGCGTCCTCGTCCGCGACGCGGTAGACGACCGCGGCGGGGCCGAACAGCTCCTGGCGGTACACGTCCATCTCGGGCGTGACGTCGGCGAGCAGGGTCGGCGTGTAGAACGCGCCCTCGCGGGTGCCGCCGGTGAGCAGCGTCGCGCCCTGCGCGACGGCGGTGTCGACCTGGTTCTGCAGGTTGATCGCCGCCGCCTCCGAGACGAGCGGGCCGAGCACGGTGTCCTCCTGCGTCGGGTCGCCCGGCGTGACCGCCGACAGCGCGGCGACGGCCTTCTCCACGAACGCGTCGTAGAGGCCGTCGACGACGATGAAGCGCTTGGCGCCGTTGCAGGCCTGGCCGTTGTTGTCCAGACGCGCGTCGACGGCGGCCTGCACGGTCGCGTCGAGGTCGTCGGTCGACAGCAGGATGAACGGGTCGGATCCGCCGAGCTCGAGCGCGACCTTCTTCAGGTTGCGGCCGGCGTTCTCCGCGACGGCCGCACCGGCGCGCTCGGATCCGGTCACGGACACGCCCTGCACGCGCGGGTCGGCGACGATGGTGGCCGCCTGCTCGATCGACGCGTAGACGTTGACGTAGCCGCCGTCGGGGAGCCCGGCCTCCTCGTAGATCTTCTCGAGCAGGGCCGACGACTCCGGGCACTGCTCGGAGTGCTTCAACACGATCGTGTTGCCGACCGCGAGGTTCGGACCGGCGAACCGCGCGACCTGATAGGCCGGGAAGTTCCACGGCATGATGCCGAAGAGCACACCGAGCGGGGCCTTGCGGATGACCGCCGTGCCGTCGCCCAGGATGTCCAGGGGCTGGTCGGCGTTGATCTTCTCGGCGTTGTCCGCGTAGAACTCGATGATGTCGGCGGCGAAGTCGACCTCACCGACGGCGGCGGCGAGGGGCTTGCCCATCTCGCGCGTGATGATGGCGGCGAGCTCGTCGCGGTGGGCGCGGTGGCCCTCGGCGATGCGGCGGATCACGGCCGCGCGGTCGGCGACGGAGGTGCGCCCCCAGACCGCCGCGGCGCTGTGCGCACGCGCGACCGCGTCCTCGATCTGCGCGTCGGTGAAGGTCTCGTAGGTGGCGACGGTCTCTCCCGTTGCCGGGTTGACGACGGCGTAATCGGTCATGTCGATCCTTTCGGTGTCACATCATTGTGGAAGATTTCGGCGGGCTCGGGATCCGCTGCGGCGACCCCGAGCCCGCCTCTGCCGGTGTTCAGTCGACGGGGATCAGCGTGTACTTGGTGGAGAGGTACTCGTGGATGCCCTCGAAGCCGCCCTCGCGGCCGACGCCGGACTGCTTGACGCCACCGAAGGGGGCGGCCGCGTTGGAGACGACGCCCACGTTCAGACCCATCATGCCCGTCTCGAGCGCGTCGATCATCCGGTGCCCGCGAGCCAGGTCCTGCGTGAACACGTAGGAGACCAGGCCGTACTCGGTGTCGTTCGCGAGGCGCACGGCCTCGGCCTCGTCGGCGAAGGTCGCGATCGCGAGCACCGGGCCGAAGATCTCCTCGCGGAGGATCTCGCTGCCGGCCTGCACGTTCGCGAGGACGGTGGGCTCGTAGAAGGATCCGACGCCCTCCAGCGCCTTGCCGCCCGAGAGCAGCGTCGCGCCGCGCTCGACGGCGTCGCCGACGAGCTCGATGGCCTTGGCGACCGCGTCGTGGTCGATCAGGGGGCCGATCGAGACGCCGTCCTCGGTGCCGCGGCCGATCTTCATCGCGTTCACGCGCTCGGTGATGCGGCGGGCGAACTCGTCCGCGACGTCCTGGTGCACGATGAACCGGTTCGCGGCGGTGCACGCCTGACCGATGTTGCGGAACTTCGCCGCGAGGGCGCCCTCGACGGCCTTGTCCAGATCCGCGTCCTCGAAGACCACGAACGGGGCGTTGCCGCCGAGCTCCATCGACACGCGCAGCACGCCCTCCGCCGCCTGGGCGATGAGCTTGCGGCCGACCTCGGTGGATCCGGTGAACGACAGCTTGCGCAGACGCGGGTCGGCGATGATCGGCGCCGACAGCGCGGACGAGCGCGAGGTCTGCACGACGTTCACGACGCCGGCGGGCAGGCCGGCCTCCTCGAGCAGCTTCACGAAGTACATCGTGGTGAGCGGAGTCAGTGCCGGCGGCTTGATGACCACGGTGCAGCCGGCGGCGAGCGCGGGCGCGATCTTGCGGGTGGCCATCGCGAACGGGAAGTTCCACGGCGTGACGAAGAACGACGGACCCACGGGGCGCTGGGAGACGACCATGCGGCCGGTGCCCTCGGGGTTCAGGCCGTAGCGGCCGGAGATGCGCACCGCCTCCTCGCTGAACCAGCGCAGGAACTCGCCGCCGTAGACGACCTCGCCACGGGCCTCGGCCAGCGGCTTGCCCATCTCGACGGTCATGAGCAGCGCCAGGTCCTCCTTGTGCTCCTGCACGAGGTCGAACGCGCGGCGCAGGATGTCGCTGCGCGTGCGCGGCGGGGTCGCGGCCCAGGAGTCCTGGGCGGCGACGGCGGCGTCCAGCGCCCGCATGCCGTCCGCGGGCGAGGCGTCGGCGATCGTGCGCACGACGTCGTTGGTGGCGGGGTCGTGCACGTCGAAGGTCTTATCGCCCTCGGCGGCAACCCACTCGCCTGCGATGTAGAGCCCGGTGGGCACGCTCTCCAGCAGGGTCTTCTCCAGATCGGTCATGCGATCCTCCTTCTCAGATGCTTCGATTCTCATGCAATCGTGTGGTGGGGGTCCGGTCAGGACCCAGAGTCTGCGCTGTCGTCCAGGCGTGTGCGCGGTACGACGATCATCGGCACGGGGATGACGTCGAGCATCTTCGCCGCGGTGGAGCCGAGGAACAGCCTCCTCGGCTGCGCGAGCCGACTGGATCCGACCAGGATCAGCTCCCCCGGCAGCCAGGCCAGCCGCGCCACGGCGTCCTCGACCGTGTCGCCCGGTGCGCGCTCGAGCTCGGCGCGCACGCCCGTCGGCAGCTCCATCTCCGCACGGGCGAGCACATCGTCGCCGTGCGCCGTGCTCACCAGGCGGATGGTCTGCGGGTCGAACCCGCGCGGGACGTCGAAGGCGACCAGCGAGATGAGTCGCAGCGTCGCTCCGGTCGCACCGGAAAGAGCGACGGCGGCCTCCAGCAGCGCGTCCGCGCCGGGGCGGTTGCCGATGGCCGCGGTGATCCGCGAGATCGGCGCCTGCACGTCGACGCTGTGGGCGAAGCCGGCGGGAGCCAGTGCCACCGGGATCGGCGAGGAGTGCAGCAGCGCCTGCGCGATGCTGCCCATCCGGTGCAGACCGATGGTGGCGCCGTTCGCCGCGCCGACGACGATCAGAGCCGCCTCGAGCTGTTCGCCTGCGAGCACGAGCGCCTCCGCGAAGGAGTCGTGCACGCGCACGTGCGCGGTGTGCGCGACCTCCGCGGGGATCATCTCCTCCGCGTCGGCGAGCCACTGGCTCGCCTGCCCGTGAGCCGGGCTGTCGCGCTCCGGCTCTGCGCCGGCCGGGTCGCCGTGACCGGGCAGGACGACGAGCACATGCAGGTGCCGACGCGTGGCGCGGGCGAGTCGCACGCCCAGCGCCAGCGCGTCGGAACCGGTCTCCGTCGCCGTGTAGCCGACGACGATGGAGGTGGTCATCAGACCTCGGCCGCCTCGGCCACGGCCAGCTCGGCCGCGTCGATGCCGGCCGCGTCCGCGTCGCCGCGGTCCGCGTCGAGGATCTGGGACGCGGCGAGGCGCCCCATGCGGATCGCGCCGTCGACGTGCTGGTATCCGGCGCCGGCGAGGTCGGAGCAGGCGAAGTGGATGGGGCCGACCGGCGTGCGCAGGTCCTTGCCGTAGCGGTGCAGGCCGCCCATGTCGAAGCTCGCCGCGTACGCGCCGCGGGTCCACTCCTCGGTGCCCCAGTCGCTCTCGTAGTACACGACCGTGTTCTTCGCCTCGGGGCCGTAGTAGTGCGCGAGGGAGTCCAGGATCCGCTCCTTGCGCTCCTCGGCGCTCAGCTCGAACACGTCGTCGGCGTTCTGGTCGCTGACGAAGCCGACCAGCGTGCCGCGCTCATCGCCGTGGTTGGTGTTGTCGTACGCCTCGTGCACGAGCTGGTACGGGCTGAACGCCGTGGCGGACAGGCCCTGCTCGCGCCAGAACGGGCGGTCGTACACGGCGTGCACCTTGATCACGAAGCCCATCGACAGGTGCTGGTGCATCTGGTGCTGGCGACGCGGGAGTGACGGCACGAAGGAGATCCGGTCGTAGAGCACCGGGGCGTGCGCGAGGATCGCGTAGCGGGCGCGCACCGTGAGGGAGTCGGTGGTCGCGGTGACGCCGTTCTCGCCCCACTCGAGGGTGCGCACGGGCTGATTCAGCAGCACGTCGTCGCCGAGGCGCTCGGCGAGCAGCTGAGGCACCTGCTGCAGTCCGCCCACCACGCGCTTGTCGAGGATGAAGTCGGCGTCGACGAGGTTCGAGTACGAGCCGGCGGACGCCGCCATCAGCAGCGACTGCAGCAGCGAGAACGCGTGCGTCGGCTTGGTGAGCATCGCGGATCCGGTCGCGAACGCGAGGTTGCGCACGGCCTCGTCGTCATCGCTCTGCTCGCGCAGCCACGCGTCCCAGGTGATCGAGTCCCACTCGGCAGCCTTCGGGTGCGCGTAGGGGCGGTCCGGGTCGATCTCGGCGACCATGGCGTCGAGGCGCTCGGTGATCTCGGCGATGACCTTCTCGGTCTCCGGGGCGACCGGGAACATCTCGCCCGTGAAACGGTGCAGCGTGCCGTCGGGACCGACGTAGACGCTGTCGCCCTCGCGGTAGCGGCTGAAGGTCTCAAGTCCCAGCTCGTCGATGGTCTCGATCAGCGCGTCCTGGTCGGGCGAGACCCACTGGCCGCCGATCTCGAGCATGGCGCCCTCGATGACGTCCGTCCAGAGCCGGCCGCCGACCCGGTCGCGGGCCTCCAGCACCACGACCGACAAACCCGCCTTGCGCAGTTCGTTCGCGGCGGTGGTGCCAGCGGCGCCCGCTCCCACGATGAGCACGTCACGGGTGATATCGGCCAATTTCGACTCCTTCATCGGTTCCGCACCGTCTGGTGCGCTGTGCAGGTTCCCCTGCGGTTGTCGTACAGAAAAGTTGCCGGGCGCGATCCAGCATCCCCCGATCCCGATCGCGCCCGGACGTCTATCAGGCCCCTGCGGGGTAGGCCGCGAGTGCGGCGGCGATGACGTCGAGACCCTCGTTCAGGAGGTCGTCGCCGATCGTCAGCGGCGGGAGGAAGCGGATCACGTTGCCGAACGTGCCGCAGGTGAGGACGATGACGCCCTGAGCGATCGCGGCCTTGGCGACCGCGCCGGTGAGCGCGGCGTCCGGGGCGCCGGTGGCGGGGTCGACGAACTCGGCGGCGATCATCGCGCCGTGTCCGCGGATGTCACCCAGGCGCGGGTCGGCGGCCTGGATGGCGGCGAGGCGGTCCTTCAGCAGCGTGCCGATCTCGGCGGCGCGCTCCAGCAGGCCCTCGGTCTCGTAGGCGTCGATCGCGGCGAGCGCGGCGGCGCAGGCCACCGGGTTGCCGCCGTAGGTGCCGCCGAGGCCGCCGGAGTGCGAGGCGTCCATGATCTCGGCGCGGCCGGTGACGGCGGCCAGCGGCATGCCGCCGGCGATGCCCTTGGCCGTGGTGATGAGGTCGGGCTCGATGCCGAAGATCTCGCTGGCGAACATCGCGCCGGTGCGGCCGAAGCCGGTCTGCACCTCGTCGGCGATGAAGACGACGCCGTTCGCGCGGCACCACTCGACGATTGCGGGCAGGTAGCCGTCGGCGGGGACGATGAAGCCGCCCTCGCCCTGGATCGGCTCGATGATGACCGCGGCGAGGTTGTCGGCACCGATCTGCTTCTCGAGCTGCAGGATCGTGCGTGCCGCCGCCTCGGCGCCGGACAGGCCGTCGCGGAACGGGTAGGACGCCTGTGCGCGGTAGACCTCAGGGGCGAACGGGCCGAAGCCGCTCTTGTAGGGCATGGCCTTGGCCGTGAGCGCCATGGTCAGGTTGGTGCGGCCGTGGTAGCCGTGGTCGAAGGCGACGACGGCCTGACGACCGGTGTGCTTGCGGGCGATCTTGATCGCGTTCTCGACAGCCTCGGCGCCCGAGTTGAACAGCGCGGTCTTCTTGGCGAAGGCGCCCGGGGTGAGCCGGTTGAGGGCCTCGGCCACCTCCACGTAGGACTCGTACGGGGAGATCATGAAGCAGGTGTGGGTGAACTGCGCGGCCTGCGCGGTGATGGCTGCGGCGACCTTCGGGTGCGCGCTGCCGACCGTGGTCACGGCGATGCCGGAGCCCAGGTCGATGAGCGAGTTGCCGTCGGCGTCGACGACGACACCGCCGCCTGCGGCGACCGCGGCGACCGGCACGGTGTGGCCCACGCCGGCGGGCACGGCCGAAGCCTTGCGGGCGAGGATCTCGGCCGAGCGCGGGCCGGGGAGCTCCGTGACGAGGCGGCGCTCCTGGGGAAGGGAGGGTCCGCCGAGGGGAAGGGTGTCAGCCTGCGCGTCGATGGTGGTCATGGCGTCGAGACTACGGAGGCGACCGCTCGAGAGCATTCGCCGTGGCGTACAATCTGGATCACGATTTCGCCGATTCGGCCACACTTCGATCGACTCCCGAAGGAGCATCGCCCATGGACCAGCAGCCCACGCTGCGCACCCTGCTCGGCCGCCGCGACCTGCATCTGCGCCTGGTCGGATCCGAGACAGCGCTGCCCGCCGGATCCCTCGACCGTCCCCTCCGCTGGGTGCACAACTCCGATCTGACCGACCCCACGCCCTTCCTCGCCGAAGACCTCGCCCTGCTCACCACGGGCACCCAGTTCGCCGACGACGACCCCGCGGGCACGCACGCCTACGTGCAGCGACTCGTCGATCGCGGCGTGGTGGCGCTGGGGTTCGGCACCGAGGTGCACCGCAGCGGCATACCGGCCGACCTGTCCGCCGCCTGCGCCGAGACGGGGCTGCCGCTGATCGAGGTGCCCTACGGCACGCCGTTCATCGCCGTCGCGAGGGCGCATTCCGAGGCGATCGCCGCACAGGCCTACGCCCGGCGCACCTGGGCGTTGGAGACCCAGCGCGCACTGTCGGTCGCGGCCCTCCGTCCGCACGGGCTGGAGTCGACGCTCACCGAGCTGTCGCGACGGCTCGGGTGCCGGGTGGGCATGTACGACGCGGCGGGACAGCTCGTGCACGAGCATCCCGCGGGGGGCGCCTCCCCGGTCGTCGCCGACGCCGCGGCCGACCTCCTCGCCCGCGGCGGATCCGCGAACCGCGTGGTGCAGGACGGCGAGACCTCGCACACCCTGCTCACCGTCGGGCGCGCGGGACACCTGCGCGGGGTCGTCGCGATCGCGAGCGACACCCTGGATCCCGAAACGCGCACCGTAGTGACCTCGGTCATCGCGATGGCCGGGCTGTCGCTCGAACAGAGCGAGCAGCTCGCGCGCAGTCGCCGACGGCTGCACCGGCAGCTGCTCTCCTCCCTCCTCGCGGACGATCCGACCCTGGCCCGACGAGTGCTCGGCGCCCTGCCGCCGGCGCCCGTCGTGGTCGCCGTCGCCGCGGGGCAGCGTCAGGGCACGGTCATCGAATGGTGGGAACGGCAGCGTGGCGACGCCGCCCCGTCCGCGTTCCTCGCCGAGTCCGACGACGGGCTCGTGATGTGCCTCAGCATCGCCGATGCGGGGGTGCTGGACGAGGTCGCCGCCCGCACAGAGGTGCGCATCGGCGTCTCGGCGCCCGAGGAGTACAGCGGATTCTCCCGCGCGCACGCACAGGCGCTCACCGCGCTGCGCCGGGGATCCGAGGGCGTGACCCACTATGCGGACAGTGCGGAGTCGAGCGTGCTCGCCGCGTTCGCGACGGACGAGGCGCGGCTGATCGCGGAGTCCCTGCTGGCTCCGCTCCGCCAGCACGACGCGCAGGAGGGGGCGGAGCTGGAGCGATCGCTGCGGGTGTGGCTCGAGCACGACACGCGGCTGGAGCCCGCCGCGGCCGCCCTGGGGGTGCACCGCCACACGCTGCGCACCCGGATCTCCCAGGCGGCGTCGATCCTCGGCGCGGACCTCGGATCCTTCCCTGCCCGCGCCGAGCTCTGGGCCGCTCTGCGCACGGCCGGCGACTGACGCGAGCCGGATCCGCGCACGGCCGGATCCGCGCGACCCGAACGACGCGGCGGCGGCCTGCGCATGGCGACGGCGGCAGGCATCCGCGGCGCGCCGCTCAGCGCGTGCGTGCCGCGATCATCTCGGCCGCGGTCCCATGGAACATCGGCCCGTGCCCGACCACGATCGTGCGCTCGGGCAGGGCGCTGAGGCGTTCGAGGCTCTCCGGCGTCTGCTCGGGCGCGTCACTGAACGGGCCGAGCTGCACGTCGGTGGATCCGTTCAGCACATGCCGGGTGGTGAGGGCGTCGCCGACGAAGATCGCGTCGACCGCGGGAATGCGAATGGCGACGGATCCGGGCGAGTGCCCCGGCAGGCCGATGATCTCGGGCGCCCCCGGCAGGTCCAGCACGTCGCCGTCCCGCATCGTGCGCACGGCGCCGAGGTGCTTCGTGCGCAGGCCGCCGCGGCGCAGCGCGGCGGCGAAGAACTGCAGAGCCGGTCCCAGCTTCATGGCACCGCCGGAAGCGCCGGGCGCCTTCTCCCCCTGCGCGCGACCCGCGTCGGCCTCGTGCACGTAGGTCGGCACGTCGTACTCCGTGCGGAGCCATTCCGCGATGCCGATGTGGTCGCTGTCGCCGTGGGTGAGCACGACGCCGCGGATGTCCTCGGGGCGGCGGCCCACTGCGGCGAGCGCCTGCTGCAGGATCCGCCGGTCGCCCGGCAGGCCCGCGTCGATCAGGGTGATGCCCTCGTCTGCGACGACGGCATGCATGGCGACGATGTCGTCGCCGATCCGGATGAGCTCTGCGTTCATGATGGCTACGTTATATAGCTATCATGGCTACTGTCAATAGCCTTATGATCGAGAGGCGCCCCCCGCCTGTGCGGGTCGGCGCAGAGGAGGACCCGATGCCCGCACCGCAACGCGTCACCCGTGCGGCGCTCACCGCCGCCGCACGGACCGTCGCCGAGGACGAGGGTGTCGACGCCGTGACGATCAGCGCGGTCGCCGCCGCCGTCGGGGTGCGTCCGCCCAGCCTGTACAAGCACGTCGCGCACCGGCACGATCTGCTGCGGCTGATCGCCGACGACGCCGCCCGCGAGCTCGACGAGGACGTCGCGGCCCTGACCGGATCCACGACCGATCCCGCGGCGTCGCTCGCCGCGATCGCCCGCGCCTTCCGCGCGTTCAGCATCCGCTCCCCCCGCGCCGCCTCCCTGCTGTTCGCGGGCGCCGCGCTCAGCGCCGAGCCGCAGTCCGACGGCATGATCGCACTCACCGGGACGCTGCTCGACGCGGTACGCGACGCGACGCCGGGCGACCCGCTCCCCGCGGCGCGCACGCTGACGGCGTGGGCGCACGGCTTCTGCACCATGGAACAGGCCGGGGCGTTCCAGCTCGGCGGCGACGTGGACGAGGCCTTCGAGTTCGGCCTGACCACGCTCGTGCACGCCCTCACCACGCGCCGCTGAAGGCTGCCCCGCGACGGGGCCCGGCTCCGTCCGCGACCTCGGCCCGGCCTCCGCCCAGTGACCTCTGCCCCACCCGCACGCACCGGCGTAGGGTGGCGGCATGGGACGCGTCGAGGAGCTGGAACAGACTGCGGCCGCCGCCTCGGAGTCCGCCGGCGGGACCGCCGCCGAGGCGCTCACGGCGCTCGACTGGCTCACCGCGTCGGTCGACGCGGACCGCACCGCCGGGCTCTTCGGCCGTTGGGGCCTGGCGACCGCGATCGACGCACGGACGGGCGAGGACCTCCTCGCGCAGCCGCTGTTCGACGCACTGCACGACCGAGCGGGACTGTCGGCGACCTGGCCGATCGGCAACGCCGGACTGCTGCAGACCTACGGGGCGCTACTCGCCCCCGGGGGCGCCGAAGGCCGGAACCGGGAGCACTGGCTCGGCGACGGTCTGGCGACCGGGCTGGGTCTCGACCATGGGCACTTCATCCCGTGGGAGGGATCCGGCACTCTGCTCGCCCGAGCCACGGAGGCCGCGTCCGTGCTGATCGCCTCGGGCGGGGAGTTCTCCTGGTACTCGCTCGCCGAGGGCAGGGCCACCCGCGCCGTGCTGAGCCACGAGCACGACGGATCCCGCGCGCTCGCCTACGCGGTAGCGCCGGCGCCGGGCACCTCTCCGCTCCTGATCGCCCTGCTCCCCGTGACGCAGGCCGAGCCGGTCCGCCGAGACCTCGACGATGCCGCGTCGCGTCTGCGCTGGAACGCCGCCTGACCCACCACGGCATCGGATCCGGATCCGGCACGTCCAGCCCTCTCATAGTCGTCACTCAGCGGATTCATCGATCGGTCACCCGGACGTCACTCGCCGTACCCCCTGCGCTGATGGGCTGGACGAGCTCGGGCTCGGCGAGCGCATGCGCATGCCCCGGGCCGTCCCCGCTCCCCAGAGGAAGACAGCCATGACCGCCAGAACCATGATCGCGCGCTCCGCGCTCGCGCTCGCCCTCGTCGCCGGCGCCGCGCTGGCCGCGCCCGCCGCCTACGCGGCCGCACCCGTCGACCCGTCCGCCCCGGGCGGCGCCACCCGCAATGACGGCGACCAGACGGCAGCGCTGCGGGACGCGATCGTCGACGGCCCCGCCAAGAACGTGATCCTCCTCATCGGCGACGGCATGGGCGACTCCGAGATCACGGTCGCCCGCGACTACCAGTACGGCGCCGGCGGTCGCCTGCCCGGCATCGACGCGTTGCCGCTGACCGGCTCGTACACGACCTACTCGCTCGACAGGAAGACCGGCGCGACCGACTACGTGCCGGACTCCGCCGCGACTGGCACCGCCTGGGCCACGGGCGCCAAGTCGTACGACGGCGCGATCTCGGTCGACATCCACGGCGCGGCGCACGACACGCTGCTCGAGCTCGCGAAGGCGAACGGACTGAAGACCGGCAACGTGTCGACCGCCGAGCTGCAGGACGCCACCCCCGCCGTGCAGGCCGCGCACGTGGACGGCCGCAAGTGCTACGGCCCGGACTCGGTCAAGGAGTGCGGCCGCGACCTGCTCGAGAACGGCGGCCGCGGATCCATCAGCGAGCAGTTCCTGGACACCCGCGCAGACCTGACTCTGGGCGGCGGCTCCGCCTCGTTCGGTCAGACCGCGAAGGCAGGCGCCTGGACCGGGGCGACGCTCTTCAATCAGGCCACGACCCGCGGATACCAGCTGGCCGGCACCGCCGACGAGCTCGCCGCGATCACGGCGGCCGACCAGGCCCACCCCGTGCTCGGCACGTTCACCAAGGGCAACTTCCCGACCCGCTTCGCCCCGACGATCGCCACGGTCGGTGGCGCGAGCGCGGCACCCGTCACCTGCACGGAGAACCCGAACCGGCTGCCGTCCTCGCTGTCACTCGGCGCGCTGACGAAGAAGTCGATCGACCTGCTCAAGGGCGACAAGGGCTTCTTCCTGCAGGTCGAGGGCGCTTCGATCGACAAGCAGGACCACGCCGCCGACGCGTGCGGCCAGATCGGCGAGACCATCGACCTCGACGAGGCCGTGCAAGCCGCCCTCGAGTTCGCCAAGGCCGACGGAAACACCCTGGTGATCGTCGCCGCCGACCACGCGCACAGCTCGCAGCTCGTGGACAGCACCCCGCCGACCTCGCTGTCGATTGCCCTGAAGACCACCGAGGGCTCGACGATGAAGGTGTCGTACGGCACGTCCGGTGCGGGTGAGTCGCAGCAGCACACCGGATCCCAGGTGCGCATCGCCGGCTACGGTCCGGGCGCCGCGAACGTCGTCGGGCTGACCGACCAGACCGACAACTTCTTCACGATCGCGAGCGCGCTGCAGCTCAATCGCGACCTCGTCGCGCTCTCCGCCGGAGCGACGCTCTCGGCTCCCGAGAAGGTCGCCCCCGGCGGAACACTGACCGTGACCGCGGCCGGGCTCGGCGGCGACCGCCAGGTGAACGGATCCCTCTCGGCATCCGCTTCGTCCGCTCGCTCCGCCGTCGTCGCCGGGGATGCGATCGGCCGCACCGACGTCATCGACGGCGCCGTCACGCTCCGGCTCACGGCGCCGACCGAGCCCGGCGAATACACCGTCGCGCTGACCGGCGAGCAGACCGGCAAGGCCCTGACCGTCGCTGTCACCGTCGCCGAGGGCGCGCCCACCACCCCGACCTCCTCGCCGAGCCCGACGGCACCGGCCGTCGCGCTGCCGCCGAGCAGCGGCAACGATGGCAGCCTCGCCCTCACCGGCGGCACGATCGGCGCGGCGGCTCTCGTCGCACTCGCGCTGATCGCGGCCGGCCTGCTGCTCGCGCGCGCCCGGGCCCGGCGCGCGTAGGGACGCTCGCGCACGGGGTGGCCGGGCCGACCCCGTGATCAAGCACGCGCGATGACAGGCGGATCCGAGATCGATCCGCCTGTCATCGCGTTCGCCTTCCGGGGCGACCGGGGCCGGAGTACGTGCGCCCGTGACGCTCCCGCCCCGGCGGTCGAGCGAGCCTACGCCGGGGCGTGCGCCTCCAGGAACTCGTACACGTCCGTCGTGTCGACGCCGGGGAACGCGCCCGTGGGCAGGGTCGCCAGCAAGGTGCGCGGGGTGCGCACATTCGGCCAGGACTGCTCGCGCCAGCGCGCCTCGAGATCGGCGGGCGCGCGCCGACAGCACACCTCGACCGAATGCTTCGAGACGCCGCGGTTGGGCGTCTCGCGCCCGATGAACCACTTCGTGTCATCGAAGCGCACGCCCACGCTCACCGAGTGCAGGCCCTCGCTCGACGGCTCCACGCGGGCGGTGCACCAGTACGTGCCGTTGCCGGTGTCGGTGTACTGGTAGTACGGGTTGAAGCGGTCCTCCTCCTCGAACACGACCCGGCTGGTCCACCGCCGGCAGCACATCTGCCCCTCGATGGATCCGAGCCGGTCGGTCGGGAAGTTCACGTCGTCGTTCTCATAGGCCTTCGTGATGGTGCCCGACTCGTGCACCTTGAGGAAGTGCACCGGGATGTCCAGGTGCCGGGTGGCGAGGTTCGTGAACCGGTGCGCGGCGGTCTCGTACGACACCGAGTAGGCGTCGCGGAGGTCCTCGATCGAGATCGCCCGGCGCTCCTTCGCATCCTTCAGCACCGGCACCAGGTGCTCCTCCGGCATCAGCAGCGCGCCGGTGAGGTAGTTCGTCTCCACGCGCTGACGCAGGAACTCGGCGTAGCTGCGCGGCTCGGAGTGGCCGAGGATCCGGCTGGAGAGCGCCTGCAGCACCGCGGTGCGGGCATCGCCCTTCCCCGGCACGCGACTGGACAGGTAGAGCCGCCCATGCGCGAGGTCGGCCACGCTGCGCGTCGACTGCGGGAGATCGGGCGCGTAGTGCAGCGTGAACCCCAGGTGCGCGGCGATGTCGCTCGCGCTGCGCTGCGTCAGCGGCCCGCCCGGGTGGCGCACGGCGGCGAGGATCTCCGCGGCCTTCTTCTCCAGGTCGGCGAAGTGGTTGTCCTGACGGCGCATGAGGTGGCGCAGCTCGACGTTCGCGCGGCGGGCCTCCTCGGGCGTGGCCGCACGCTCGTCACGGAGCTTGTCGATCTCGCCGTGCAGGGCCAGCAGCGCCCGCAGCGCCTCATCCGGCACGGTCTTCGAGATCCGGAACGGGGCGATCCCGAGGGCCTGGAACGTCTGCCCCTTCATGGCGCGCTCGACCGCGATCTCCATGGCGGCGCGCTCGTCGAGGGGCTGCTCGGCGAGGATCTGGTCGATCGTCGTGTCCAGCGCCCGGGCGATCAGCTGCAGCTGGGTGAGCTTGGGCTCGCGCTTGCCGGTCTCGATCATGGACACCTGGCTCGGCGCCCTGTCGATCGCGGTCGCGAGCTGCTCGAGGGTCAGCCCGGCCGCCGTGCGGAGCTGACGGATGCGGCGCCCGATCGTGAGAGCGTCGACCTCTTCTGCCGTGTCTGCGGTGACCATGGCGCCGATTCTGTCACGAAAACAGAAGTCTGACCAAACTTCTACTCCGTTTTGGCCGGATCGGATCCAGATCTTCACTCAGAGTGGTCTCAAGCCACCCCGGCACAGAAGCCGGACCGGATCCACTCACGGAGGAGACAGATCATGACCATTCCCACCGCGTCGCCGACCGCCCCGATCCGGACCGTCGGGGCGGCCGTCTCCGGCACCGAGGGCCCCGCGATCCGCATCACCGGGCCCCTGCACGAGCGCTTCGGCGAGATCCTCACCCCCGCGGCCGTGGCCTTCCTCACCGAGCTGCACCACCGCTTCGGCGGGCGCCGGCACGACCGTCTCGCCGACCGCATGCGCCGTCGCTTCGAGATCGGCAACGGTCACGACCCGCGCTTCCGCGACGACACCCGGCACATCCGCGAGGACGCCGACTGGCGCGTCGCCGGTGCCGGCCCCGGCCTCGAGGACCGCCGCGTCGAGATCACCGGCCCAACCGATCCGAAGATGACCATCAACGCGCTGAACTCCGGCGCGAAGGTGTGGCTGGCCGACCAGGAGGACGCCACGAGTCCCACCTGGCGCAACGTGATCGGCGGTCAGCTGTCGCTGCGCGACGCGATCCGCGGACGCCTGACCCACACCAGCGAGGACGGCAAGGAGTACCGCGTCACGGCGGAGCAGACCCCCACGATCGTGATGCGCCCGCGCGGCTGGCACCTCGTGGAGAAGCACCTCGAGTTCACCGATCGCACCGGACGCCGCATGGATGCCTCGGGCTCCCTGGTGGACTTCGGCCTCTACTTCTTCCACAACGCGCAGGCGCTCATCGAGGCCGGCCGCGGGCCCTACTTCTACATCGCCAAGCTCGAGTCGAGCGAGGAGGCGAAGCTGTGGAACGACGTGTTCACGTTCAGCGAGGAGTACTTCGGGATCCCGCGCGGCACGATCCGCGCGACCGTGCTGATCGAGACGCTGCCCGCCGCCTTCGAGATGGAGGAGATCCTGTTCGAGCTGCGCGAGCACTGCGCGGGCCTGAACGCCGGACGCTGGGACTACATCTTCTCGATCATCAAGAACTACCGCGGTCGGGGCGCCCGGTTCGTCTTGCCGGACCGCAGCGAGGTCACGATGACGGTGCCGTTCATGCGCGCCTACACCGAGCTGCTCGTGCAGACCTGCCACAAGCGCGGCGCCTTCGCGATCGGCGGCATGAGCGCCTTCATCCCCAACCGGCGCGACCCCGAGGTGACCGCCCGGGCCATCGAGAAGGTCGCTGCGGACAAGAAGCGCGAGGCCGGCGACGGTTTCGACGGCACGTGGGTGGCGCACCCCGATCTGATCCCCACCGCGCAGGCGGAGTTCGACGCCGTGCTCGGCGAGCGTCCCAACCAGCTCGACCGGCAGCGCGACGACGTGCAGGTGCGTGCGGAGCAGCTGCTCGACGTGCACATCGGCCGTCCGATCACGGCCTCCGGCGTGCGCGACAACGTCTCCGTGGCGATCCGCTACATCGAGGCGTGGCTGCGCGGCCTGGGCGCCGTCGCGATCGACAACCTCATGGAGGACGCGGCCACGGCCGAGATCAGCCGCTCGCAGGTCTGGCAGTGGATCCACCAGGGCCAGTCCACCCAGGACGGGACCCTCATCACGGCCGAGTACGTCGAGGGGCTGATCGCCGCGGTGCTCGCCGAGACGCCACGGCAGGAGAACGACCGGTTCGAGGACGCCGCCGCGGTGTTCCGCGAGGTGGCGCTGCAGCCCGAGTTCCCGGCGTTCCTGACGCTGCCCGCCTACTCCCGCTTCCTCGTCGAGACCGCCTGACCCCTCGACGCCCGACCCATCGCCCACGAACGAAGGACATCACCATGACTCGCTACCAGGACGACATCGACGCCATCCAGGCCCTGAAGGCGGCGGCCGGCTCCGGATGGAGTGCCATCGACCCCGAGTCCGCTGCCCGCATGCGCGCGCAGAACCGCTTCCGCACCGGACTCGAGATCGCGCAGTACACGGCCGACATCATGCGCCGCGACATGGCGGAGTACGACGCCGACTCGTCGCTGTACACCCAGTCGCTCGGCGTCTGGCACGGCTTCATCGGACAGCAGAAGCTCATCTCCATCAAGAAGCACCTGAAGTCCACGAACAAGCGCTACCTCTATCTCTCCGGCTGGATGGTCGCGGCGCTGCGCTCCGAGTTCGGCCCCCTCCCCGATCAGTCGATGCACGAGAAGACGGCGGTTCCGGCGCTGATCGAGGAGCTGTACACCTTCCTGCGTCAGGCGGACGCCCGCGAGCTCGACCTGCTCTTCACGCAGCTCGACGCGGCGCGCGCGGCCGGCGACGAGACCGCGGCGGAGTTCATCCAGTCGCAGATCGACGGCTACGAGACCCACGTCGTCCCGATCATCGCCGACATCGACGCCGGCTTCGGCAACCCCGAGGCGACGTACCTCCTCGCCAAGAAGATGATCGAGGCCGGCGCGTGCGCCATCCAGATCGAGAACCAGGTCTCGGACGAGAAGCAGTGCGGCCACCAGGACGGCAAGGTCACCGTGCCGCACGAGGACTTCATCGCCAAGCTCAACGCGGTCCGCTACGCCTTCCTCGAACTGGGCATCGACAACGGGATCATCGTCGCCCGCACCGACTCCCTGGGCGCGGGACTCACCCAGAAGCTCGCGGTCTCGCAGGAGGCGGGCGACCTCGGCGACCAGTACAACGCGTTCCTCGACGTCGAGGAGATTTCCGAGGCCGAGCTCGGCAACGGCGACGTCGTCATCAAGCGCGACGGCCGGCTGCTGCGCCCCCGCCGGCTCGCGAGCAACCTCTACCAGTTCCGTCCCGGCACCGGGGAGGAGCGGGTCGTGCTGGACTGCATCACGTCCCTGCGCAACGGCGCGGATCTGCTCTGGATCGAGACGGAGAAGCCGCACGTCGAGCAGATCGCCGGCATGGTCGACGCGATCCGAGCGGAGATCCCGAACGCGAAGCTCGTCTACAACAACAGCCCGTCGTTCAACTGGACGCTGAACTTCCGTCAGCAGGTGTACGACCTCCTGGCCGAGCAGGGCGAGGACGTCTCCGGCTACGACCGCGGCGCGCTCATGAGCGTCGAATACGACGACACCGAGCTGGCGCGTCTCGCCGACGAGAAGATCCGCACGTTCCAGCGCGACGGATCCGCCCGAGCCGGCATCTTCCACCACCTCATCACGCTGCCGACCTACCACACGGCCGCGCTGTCGACCGATGACCTCGCGAAGGGCTACTTCGGCGACGAGGGGATGCTCGCCTACGTCAAGGGCGTGCAGCGCCGCGAGATCCGCGGTGGCATCGCCACCGTCAAGCACCAGAACATGGCGGGCTCCGACCTCGGCGACAACCACAAGGAGTACTTCGCCGGCGACGCCGCCCTCAAGGCCGGTGGTCAGCACAACACGATGAACCAGTTCAGCTGACACTCCCCGCGAGGGGTCGTTGAGCGAGGACGCCGAAGGCGACCGAGACGAAACGCGGTGACCTGACAGCCTCGTCGGTCACCGCGTTTCGTCTCGGTCGTCGCTGACGCTCCGTCCTCGCTCAACGGCCCCGGAGAAACATGGAAGGATCCACCGCATGACCTCCACCGCTGACCTCTACGACGAGCACGGCGACGCCCTGCAGTCCCTCGCCCTGCAGCTGCGCGACTTCGGCGGACGCACCGCGTTCGAAGGCCCGATCCGCACGGTGCGCTGCTTCCAGGACAACCAGCTCGTCAAGGACCTCCTCGCCACCCCGGGCGACGGCGCCGTGCTCGTGATCGACGGATCCGGCTCCCTCGGCACCGCGCTCATGGGCGACATGATCGCCGCGAGCGCGGTCGCGAACGGCTGGGCGGGCGTGCTGATCCACGGCGCGATCCGCGACAGCGCGGCGATCGGCCGGCTGCCGCTGGGCGTCAAGGCGCTCGGCACCAACCCGCGCAAGAGCGGCAAGGCGGGCACAGGGCAGGTCGACGTGATGCTGCGGTTCGGCGACGTGGAGTTCTGTCCCGGCGCCCGGCTCTACGCCGACGAGGACGGCGTGCTCGTCGAGCGCTGACCCGTCCCGCGCGGATCGGCGCCACCGGCGCGGAAGTCGGGGCGGATGCCTCATGCGCCGCCGTCCCCGCGGCGCGAAGGTGGATCCATGTCCACCACCAGCACACCGCAGGCCGCCTCCGCCGACGCGACCGAGCACCCTCGCCTCCCCGATGGCGCCGACGAGCGGTTCACCGGATTCGGCGTGCTCGGCCTGGCGTTCCGCGACGGCGACTGTCTCGCGCTGCGGGTGATGACCCGGACGAGCATCGGTCCCGGCTACCGCGCGATCTGGCACCGCACTCCGGAGGGCGCCTGGCACATGTTCGTCACCACGGATCCGGTGTACAGCTGCCCGCGCTACTTCAGCACCGCCGCGACGTTCGAGCGCGTGCCGGAGATCGATCTGAGCTGGACCGATCCTGGCCGACTGCGCGTACGGATCCCCGGCGTGCTGGACTGGGACCTCCGGCTGCGGGCGACGCCGGCGACCCGGACGATGTCGGCGCTCGGCTCCTCCCTTCCTGCGGCCGCACGCAGCAGCGATCCGCTGCTCCGCGCGATGGGACCGATGGCACGGCCGATCCTGCGCACCGGACGGATGCGCATGGCCGGCGCCGCCCCCAACCGTCAGCGCTTCCAGGTCGTCCCCACGCGGCTCTGGCGGGTCGCGGCGAGCACGGCGTCGATACACGGCCGGGATCTCGGCCCGATCGGGGCGCTGGATCGGCAGAGCAGGCTCGGCGACTTCTGGATGCCACAGCACGGGCTGTTCTACATCGGGGACGCGCGGTTCAGCGCCTTCGATCCGGCGGAGCACGCGGCTGTCGGCGTACCCGCGGACGGCCGGCCCGAGGATGCGCGGCCCCGCTGATGTCTCTGGCCCTGCAGGAGCGCGTCGCCGACAATGGATCCGTGGGCGCGACAGCCGGTGCTCCGACCCGGGGCGAGATGATCGCGGCGGTCTCCGTCGCGATCGACCTGGGCCTGGGTCAGCCGGCGGAGCACATGATGCGCGCGGCGCTCCTCGCCGATCGCCTGGCCGCCCGACTGGGCCTGGACGATGCGCAGCGCGGTACCGCCTATCAGGCGACGCTGCTGATGTGGATCGGCTGCACGGCCGACTCGCAGGAGTATGCGCGCTGGTTCGGCAACGACATCGAGGTGCGCAGCGCCTCCTATCTCGTGGACTGGTCGGGACTGCCGTTCCTGCGTTTCCTCGTCGAACACGTCGCGCAGGGGCGCCCCCTCCGTCAGCGTGCCGCGACCCTCGCCGCGCTGATGATCGACGCGCGCGGCAGCCTCGGCACCCTGCTGCACTCGCACTGCCTCTCCGCCGCGCTGCTCGCCGAGCGACTGGGACTCCCCCGTGCGGTGCAGGACGCGGTGTCCGCCGCCTTCGAGCGATACGACGGCCGGGGACTCCCGCGTGCGCTCGCCGGCGAAACGATCCCGCTCGCGATGCGGATCGCCCAGCTCGCCGACACGGTCGAGGTGCATGACCGCCTCGGCGGTGTGGAGGCGGCGGTCCGCATGGCGCGCGAGCGCCGCGGCGGACAGTTCGATCCCGTGGTCGTCGATGCGTTCGTCGCCGACGCCGCAGGGCTGCTCGACATCCCGCACGGATCCGCCGCCTGGGCAGCCGCCCTGGACCGTGCGCCCGATCGGGACGAGGTGCTGCTCGGCGATGAGCTCGATGCGGCCGTCGCCGCGATCGGCGACTTCGCCGACCTGAAGTGCCCGTTCCTGCTGGGGCACTCGCGCGGGGTGGCCGAGATCGTGGCCGCGGCGGCCCGCGAGGTCGGCGTGCCCGTCGACGAGGTCACCGCCCTTCGGCGCGCCGCTCATCTGCACGACATCGGCCGGCTGGGCGTGTCGAACCTGATCTGGTCCAAGCCGGACGCGCTCGACGACGGCGACTGGGAACGGGTGCGCATGCATCCCTACCTCGGCGGCCGCGTGCTCGCGCGTATTCCCGGCCTCACCGCAGAGGCCGCCCTGGTGCGCGCGCATCACGAGCACCTGGACGGCAGCGGCTATCCGGCCGGCGCGCCCGGCACGAGCCTGACCCGGTCCGACCGCCTGCTCGCTGCGGCCGTCGCGTTCCGGGCGGCCACCGAGCCGCGTCCGTACCGCGCCGCGCTCGAGCCGGACGAGGCGATCGCGCGCCTGCACCGGCGCGTGGCCGCCGGGCACCTCGACGGGGAGGCGGTCGCCGCGGTCGCATCCACGGCGACCGGCAACCGCCGCACGCGCACGCCGCGCACCGTCCTCCCCGCCGGACTCACCCCGCGCGAAGCCGAGATCCTCACGCTCGTCGCCCAGGGCCGGAGCAACCGCGAGATCGCCGCGGCTCTGACGCTCAGCGAGAAGACGGTGCGCAACCACGTCGAGCACACCTACGCGAAGATCGGCGTCACGAACCGGGTCGGGGCGAGCCTGTTCGCGATCGACCACGGCTTCGTCGGCCGCTCGGCGTGAGCGATCGCGGATCGGAGATGTCATGACGCGAGTGCTCAGCACGGCCTACGCGGTCGTCGCCTATCTGGCCTTCCTGGTCGTGATCGTCTGGGCGGTCGCGTTCCTCGCCGACGTCGGCCCCGCCACCACCGTCGATCGCGGGCCCGCCACGGCCTGGCCGGTCGCGGCTGCCGTCGACCTCCTGCTGGTGGCCGTGTTCGCGCTGCACCACTCGGTGTTCGCCCGCGCGTCGACCAAACGGCGGTTCGCCCGGGCGCTCCCGGCGCGGGTCGAGCGTGCGACGTACGTGCTCGCGGCCAGCGCGCTGCTGGCGCTCGTGCTGTGGCAGTGGCGCCCGATCCCCGCGGTGATCTGGCACGTGGACGCCGAGCCCTGGCGCACGGCGCTGTGGGCGGTCTGCGCACTCGGCTGGCTCATCGCGATCGGAGCCACGTTCATGATCGACCACCTGGGCTTCGTCGGGCTCCGTCAGGCCGTGTCCGGGCGTCCGCCCGCATCCGCCTTCCAGGCCCGCGGGCTCTACGCGCTCGTGCGGCATCCCCTCATGCTCGGCCTGCTCCTGGCGTTCTGGGTCACGCCGATCATGACCTGGGGACATGCGCTGTTCGCGGCGGCGTTCAGCGGCTACATCGCGATCGGGATCCGGTTCGAGGAGCGCGCTCTGCGTGCGGAGCTGGGCGAGCCCTACGCGCGCTATGCCCGGCGCACGCCCGCGCTCGTGCCGGGGCTGCGTCCGGCCGCATGGCGAGGCAGCGCCTCAGGGATCACGCCGGAATGACCGCAGCGCCGGTGTGGTGCTCGAAGATGATCTGGGTCTGGGTCTGCCCCAGCGCGGGAACGGATCCGAGGTGCGTGCGCAGGAAGTCGCGGAGCCCCGGAACGCTCTCGCAGGCGACGTGGATGACGAGGTCGTGCACACCGCCGATCAGATAGACCCGCTGCACGCCGGGGATCGTGCGCAGTCGGGCCGTGATCGCGGGCACCTGGTCGCGGGCGTCCTCCTTGACGGCCACCATGATGAGCGCCTCGACGCCCGCCCCGACCGCGACCGGGTCGAGTTCGGCGTGGTAGCCGCGGATCACGCCGGCCTCCTCGAGCGCGCGCACGCGGCCGTGGCAGGTCGAGCGCGGAAGGCCGACGCGTGCGGCGAGTTCCTTGTTCGACAGTCGCCCATCGCGGGTCAGCTCGTCCAGAATGCGACGATCCGTCGGCGAGAGCCGGATCCCGTCCGTCATAGGTCCTCCTCCTCCGGCACTGTTCCGATGATCCATCGCGAAAGTACGGGCATCTCGGATATCTGACGGAATCCTAGGCGATTCACCGGATCCTCGTCATCATGGATGCTGACCCCGCATCCCGGCCGCGCGCCGGGTCCACGACCGAGAAGGATTCCCGATGACGGACGCCGCAGCCCCGTTCACCCGCGAGCAGTGCGAGGAAGCCGACCGGAACGACCCGCTGGCCGCCCTGCGCGAGCGCTTCGCCCTCCCCGAGGGGATCGTCTACCTCGACGGCAACTCGCTCGGCGCGCTTCCCCGCGACGCCGTCGCGCGCGCCGCCGACGTCGTCAGCCGCGAGTGGGGCGCCGACCTCATCGGCAGCTGGAACAAGAACCACTGGTTCGCCCTGCCCCTCCGGATCGGGGCGAAGATCGGCCGGCTCATCGGCGGCGGGGCCGGCGAGTGCGTCGCAACCGACACCACCTCGATCAACGTCTTCAAGGCGGTCTCGGCCGCGATCCGGCTCCAGCAGCAGGACGCCCCGGAGCGCCGGGTCATCGTGTCGGAGCGGGAGAACTTCCCGACCGACCTCTACATCGTCGAGGGCCTGATGGCCCTGCTCGACCGCGGATACTCGCTACGGCTGATCGACGCCCCCGAGGACCTCGAGGCGGCGCTCGACGACGACGTCGCCGTGGTGCTGCTCACCCAGGTCAACTACCGCACCGGCTACCTCTGGGACATGGCGGAGGCGACGGGGCGGATCCACGCCGCGGGCGCCCTGGCGGTCTGGGACCTCTGCCACTCGGTGGGCGCGGTGCCCGTGGCCGTCGCCGATGCCGGCGCGGACTTCGCAGTCGGCTGCACCTACAAGTACCTCAACGGCGGGCCCGGTTCGCCCGCGTTCTTCTGGGCCGCCGAACGGCACCTCGACCGGGTCGAGACGCCGCTCACCGGCTGGTGGGGGCACGACCGCCCGTTCGCGATGACCGACTCCTACGCCCCGGCGCAGGGCGGCCGGCGCTTCCTCGTTGGCACCCAGCCGATCCTGTCGATGGCGACCATGGAGGTCGGTCTCGACATGCACCTCGAAGTCGACCAGGAGGCGCTGCGCCGCAAGTCGCTCGCACTGACGTCACTGTTCATCCGGCTCGTCGAGACGCGGCTCGCGCACCATCCACTCACGTTGATCACGCCCCGCGACGACGCGCAGCGTGGCAGCCACGTGTCGTTCCGGCACCCCGAGGGCTACGCGGTGATGAAGGCGCTCATCGCGAACGGCGTGATCGGCGACTACCGCGAGCCCGAGGTGCTGCGGTTCGGAATCACCCCGATGTACCTCGGCCACGCCGACGTCTGGGACGCCGTGGAGATCCTCCGTCGCGTGCTCGACGAGGAGCTGTGGCGCGCCCCCGAGTTCCAGGAGCGCGACGCCGTCACATGACCCGCGGCACGGCCCTGCGTCGACCGTGCGACCACTGCCCCGGATCGACCGGGGACGCGCCTCCCTCGGTGCGCCCCCACCTACGCTGGGGGAATGACCGCTCCGATCGGCGCCCGCGCCCTCCTCGAGGATCTCGTGGACGAGTTCCTCCGCGACTACCCGCGCGGAGCGCGGCTGCTCGCGGTCGCCAGCCCCTCCGCGGAGCGCTCGGCCGCCTTCGCGGAAGGCCTCGCCGGCGTGCTGCACGCCCGGGGTCTCGAGGCGGCGGTCGTCGCGCAGGACGACCGGGACGTGCTCGCCCTGCGGTCCGACATCGTGGCGCCGTTCCGGGCCGCCGGGGCGGATGCGGTCGAGATCGTGTCCGGCACGAACGGTCTGCTCGCCGAGCGCGCCCGCGGGCTGTGGCACTTCTCGGTCTGGCTCATCGACGGCGACGAGGTCCCGCACACGGCGGCGACCGCGCTGGTCGATGTGACGGATCCGGCAGCGCCGACGCGGCGCCTGGCCGACTACTGCGCCGTCCCGCCGTCGTTCCTGACCTGAGCGGACCGAGTCCGCTTCCTCGGACGCTGACGAGCGCCGGAATCGGGATCCGGACCTGTTCGCCCTGACGGAGAACGACCCCGACCCTTTGTACGTCATGGCCATTTCTCCGCGCAGGCGCGCGAGTACGCTGGTGGCGTGACCGAACGCGCGCCTCTCTCCCGCAAACTCTCCGCCATCGCCGAGTCCGCCACGCTGAAGGTGGATGCCAAGGCCAAGGCCCTCAAGGCCGAGGGCAAGCCCGTCGTCTCGTACGCCGCGGGCGAGCCGGACTTCGCCACGCCGCAGTTCATCGTGGATGCGGCGGCAGAAGCACTCGCCAACCCGGCGAACTACCGCTACACCCCTGCCGCCGGCCTGCCCGAGCTGCGCGAGGCGATCGCCGCGAAGACGCTGCGCGACTCGGGCCTCGAAGTCTCGCCGAGCCAGGTCATCGTCACGAACGGCGGCAAGCAGTCCGTCTACCAGGCGTTCCAGGCCGTCGTGAACCCCGGCGATGAGGTGCTGTTGCCGGCGCCGTACTGGACGACCTACCCCGAGGCGATCCGCCTCGCAGACGGCGTGCCGGTCGAGGTCTTCGCCGGCGCGGACCAGGAGTACAAGGTCACCGTCGACCAGCTCGAGGCCGCACGCACCGACCGCACGACCGTGCTGGTGTTCGTGTCGCCGTCCAACCCGACCGGATCCGTCTACTCCCCCGAGGAGACCGCGGCGATCGCCGCCTGGGCGCTCGAGCACGGGATCTGGATCATCTCCGACGAGATCTACCAGAACCTCACCTACGAGGGGGTCAAGGCGACCTCCGTCGTCGAGGCGCTGCCCGAGGTCGCCGGTCAGACCATCCTGGTCAACGGCGTCGCGAAGACGTACGCCATGACCGGCTGGCGCGTGGGCTGGATGGTGGGTCCTGCCGACGCCATCAAGATCGCCGGAAACCTGCAGTCGCACCTCACCAGCAACGTGAACAACGTCGCGCAGCGCGCCGCGATCGCCGCCCTCAACGGCCCGCAGACCGAGGCCGAGCAGTTCCGCGAGGCGTTCGACCGCCGCCGCAAGCTGATCGTCTCGGAGTTGTCCAGGATCGACGGCCTCGTCGTGCCGAACCCGACCGGCGCCTTCTACGTGTACCCCGACGTGCAGGGCCTGCTCGGCCGCACCTGGGGCGGAGTGACTCCGACGACCTCGCTCGAGCTCGCCGACCTCATCCTCGACCAGGCCGAGGTCGCCGTTGTCCCCGGCGAGGCGTTCGGCCCCTCCGGCTACATCCGGATGTCGTACGCGCTCGGCGACGACCAGCTGCTCGAGGGCGTGCAGCGCCTGCAGCGGCTGTTCGCGTCCTGACCCGCGACGGACGTCCGCGGCGCACGCGGTCAGCCCGATTCACCTCCTCGCACCGTCTTCGCCCCCTCTGAGCAGCACGCCTCAGAGGGGGCGAAGACGTTCAGCGGGGGCGAAGACGTTCAGAGGGGGCGAAGACGCACGCGGGGCGCTCAGTCCTCGTAGCCGATGAGCCAGCGCACGCCGAAGCGATCCACGAGCGTGCCGTCGTGCGCACCCCACGGCCGCTCCTGCAGCGGATCGATCACTCGACCGCCGTCGCCGAGCTGCGCGAACCAGCGGGTGAGCGTCTCGGGATCCGCCGTGCCGAGCAGGGAGAAGTACATCCCGTTCATGTGCACCGCGTCCTCGTCCGGCGCGGCGTCGGCGGCGGCGAGCTCGACCGGGCCACGGACCAGCATGCCGTGCGCGATGGCATCCCCCGGGCCGTCCGCACGCCCGAACTCGGCGTAGGTGTGCATCACCGCTTCGCCGCCGAAGATCGCCTGGTAGAAGGGCAGCGCGTCGACGGCGGTGCCGGGGAACAGGATGTAGGGCACGAGTCCGGTCATCCTGCGAGCGTACGCCCCGGCGTCGACCTCAGCCGAGGAGCAGGACGGCACCGAGGAGCACGGGGACGCATCCGATCGTCGTGAGGAACACCGTGTCACGGGACGTCGCCTCGCCGACGCCGTAGCGCTGGGAGTAGTTGAACACGTTCTGCGCGGTCGGCAACGCCGCGAGCACGACCACGATCAGCACCGCGTGCGCCGACAGGCCGAACACGAACTGCGCCAGCAGCCAGGCGAGCACCGGCATGACCAGCAGCTTCAGGGTGCTCGCCAGCAGCACGTCCCTGCGGTGTCCGGCGGCGCCGAGCACGCGCTGCCCATGCAACGAGATGCCGTAGCTGATCAGCAGCACCGGAACGCAGGCGTTCGCGAGCAGGGTGATGGGCTCGATGACGATCGGGGGCAGCTCGATCCCGAGCACGGAGACCAGCGTGCCGAGCGCGGATCCCAGGATGATGGGGTTCGTCGCGGTGCGCACCACCGTGCGCCACACCGACGTGCGACCGGCGGTGACGGTGTCGAGGATGGTCAGCGAGATCGGCGTGAACACCAGGAGCTGCATGAGGATCACCGGCGCCGGATAGGCGGCGCTGCCGAGCAGGTAGAGGGACAGCGGGATCCCGATGTTGTTCGAGTTCACCTGCCCCGACGAGAGCGCACCGATCACGGTCTCGCCCACCGTCCGCTTCCAGACGACCCGTGAGATGAGCGCGTAGACCCCGATCACGACGGCGGCGGCGATCGCGGACACCGGCAGCAGGGCGGAGAAGAGCACGTGTGCATCGGCCTTGGCCAGCACGGAGAACAGCAGGAACGGCGACAGCACGAAGAACGTGAGCCGGCTCAGCACCTCGCGCGCATGCGCGCCGAGCAGGTCGATGCGACCGATCACGTACCCGACGAAGATCGCGAGGCCGACGACGGCGAAGCCGGTGAGGGTCGCGAGCACCCGTCGCGCCTAGAGTTCGACGTCGATGAGCACCGGCTCGGGCTGCAGCAGCAGACCGAACTCCGAATGCACGCGGTTCTGGATGAACCGGGCGAGCTCGGCGATCTCCCCCGCCGTCGCCCCGCCGCGGTTCGTGAGTGCGAGTGCGTGCTTGGTGGAGACCCCGGCGCGCGAACGCGGCAGCTTGAACCCCTTGCGGATGCCGGCGTGCTCGATGAGCCAGGCTGCGCTCACCTTCACGTCGCTCGGCGGTGCCTCGGGCTTGGGGGCCAGGCCGTAGTACGAGTCCAGCGGGATCACCGTGACCGTGTCGAGGTCGGGCGTCACCGGCCAGCGCGGGCACTCGGGCGGCAGCGTGCGTGCCGCAGCTTCGGAGACGATCGCGTTCTGGAAGAAGGATCCGGCGCCGTGCGTGTCCGGATCCGCCGGGTCGAAGAGCATGCCCTTGGCCGCGCGCGTGGAGAGGATCCGCTGCCGCAGCCAGGCCAGGGGCACCGGCTCGTCGGTCGTGAGCTGCAGTGCGCGGCGCAGCTGCTCGCCGCGCACCACGCGCCCGGCGTCGCCCGTGACGGCGAGGTCGAGCGTGACGGAGAGGATCACGGCGCGGCGCTCGGCGACGGATCCGTAGTGGTGCTTCAGCACCGACGTGCGGAAGCCGAGGCCGAGTTCGGACGCCGGGGTGACGACGACCTCGCCGGAGTGTTCGTCGAGCAGCTCCACCTCGACCAGCGTCTCCTGGATCTCCTGGCCGTACGCGCCGATGTTCTGCACGGGGGCCGCGCCCACGGTGCCGGGGATCCCCGACATCGCCTCGATGCCCGCGTAGCCGCGCTCGACGGCGTAGGCGACCAGCGCGTCCCAGTCGTGCCCGGCCTGCGCCCGCAGGCGGATCCGGCCGGGGTGCGGGGACGGGAGCTCCTCGATGCCGCTCGTGCGGATCCGGATCACGGTGCCATCGAAGGGCGCGTCTCCCGCGAAGAGGTTCGACCCGCCGCCGAGCACGAACCATGCGTCACCGCTCGCCCAGACGTCGCGCAGGACCGCGACGAGCTCGTCCTCGGTGGCGGCATCGATCATCCGCGCCGGTGCCGCGCCGGTCTGCAGGGTGGTCAGATCAGCGAGGCGCATCGGGTCGATCAGCGTCATCTTCAGAAGCCCGCCATGTCAGAGCGAGTCCGCCGCGACGCGCAGCTGTGCCTTGACGAGCACCGTGGTGTCGGCGAACTTGACCACGAGGTCGATCCGCACCGCGGTCTCGTCGATCGCGCCGACCTTGGCCGTGATCGCGACGTCGGCGCCGTGCTGCGGGTCGACCACGACCGGGCGGGCGAAGCGCACGCCGTAGTCCAGGACCCGCGCCGTGCCAGGGAGCGCGGCGATCGCGACGGACGAGGCGACGCCCATGGTGAGCATGCCGTGGGCGAGCACGCCGGGCAGGCCGACCTCGGCCGCGACGTCGTCGCGATAGTGGATCGGGTTGAAGTCTCCGGATGCGCCGGCGTAGCGCACGAGCGACTCGCGCGTGAGGTGCACGGTGCGCTCGGCGATGATGTCTCCGACGTTCACGCGGCGGCCTCCTCGTTCTCCGCAGGGGCGTCGCTCACGAGCAGCACCGATGTGGCGGTGACGACGTGCTCGCCCACGGCGTCGCGGATCTCGGCGTCGCTGGTGATCATCGCGGCGGGACCCATCGCACGGATCCCGGTGACCGTCAGCTGCGCCGTGAGCTCGCCGCCGGCCACGATGGGGCGCGTGTAGGCGAAGCGCTGCTCGGCGTGGATCGTGCGGGACAGCACGATCCCGGAGTCCTCCAGCCCCAGCAGCTGCTGCAGCGTGAGGTCCTGGATGACCATCGCGAAAGTGGGCGGAGCGACGACGTCGGCGAACCCGAGCGCCTGAGCCGCCTCGACGTCGGTGTGCTGCGGGGCGTCGGCGAACACGGCACGCGCGAACTCGCGCACCTTCTCACGACCGACGAGGTACGGGGCCGTCGGCGGGAACTCCCGGCCGACCAGTTCAGGATTCACGGGCACCTCTCGATCCTACCGAGCGGGGCCGATTACTCGCCGAGCGGGGCTCTCAGGCGCTGCGGGGCGTGCGGCCGCGGATCGCCTTCATCGCCATCTGCACCGCGATGAAGGCCAGGTACACCGCGAAGAGGACGTTGCCCACGAACGGATCGATGAGCGTGGCGAGCCAGGCGCCGAGCGCCGTCGTCGTGCACGCCGAGAGGCCGACGAGGGCCGCGGCGAGCAGGTCCACATTGTGGTTGCGCAGGTTGCCGATCGTGCCCGAGATGGCCGTCGGGATCATCATGAGCAGCGAGGTGCCCTTGGCGACGAGGTCGCTGGTGCCGAACGCCAGCATGAGCGCCGGCACGACGACGATTCCTCCGCCGACCCCGATCAGCCCGGCGAGGATGCCGGTGAACAGGCCCAGGACGAGCAGCAGCGGGCCGGTCACCCAGGTCAGCTCGAGCACCGCGCCCCGCGACGGGATGACCAGGAACAGGCTGACGATCACGACGACCAGGAAGCCGACGAAGCACCAGCGCAGCGCGGTCTGCGAGATCCGCGGCAGCAGGCGGGTGCCGATCTGCGCGCCGACGACGGATCCGACGGCGAGGATCAGCGCCGGTATCCACGCCACCGAATCATGGACGGCGTACGAGACGACGCCCACGAGGGCGGTGGGCACGATCGCGGCGAGCGACGTGCCCGCGCCCAGCCGCTGGTCGAAGGCGAGCAGCAGCACGAGCAGCGGGACGATCACCGTGCCGCCGCCGACCCCGAAGAGGCCGGAGAGGAGGCCCGCGGCGAGCCCGATCCCGATGAAGGACGCGTAGGCACGAGGCCCTCGCATCCGCTCGACGGCGCCCTCGACCACACCAGCTCCTGTCCGCCGTTCCCGGCGGAGCAGCACGTCCAGCGTAGTCCGGCCGGCCGCGGCCCCCTCGAATCAGCCGTCGCGATCTGCACAGGGTGCGACGATCAGCTCACGGATCCACGTCAACACATGTGCGGATCGTGACAGGGTGTGCGGATCGTGACGCGCCTGTCGCGACCGCAGAGGCTCAGTGCCCTTCGAAGAGCGGGGGCCGCTTCTCCTGGAACGCGGCGAAGCCCTCGCGGTAGTCGTCCGTGTCGCAGAGCGCCGCCTGAGCCGCGTTCTCCTGGCGCATGGACTGCCAGAGCCCCAGACGCTCGTCACGGAGAGCGGCGACGAGACGCTTGCTCGCCACGAACGCGGCCGTCGCACCCTGCGCGGCACGGGCGGCCGCGGCGCGCGTCGCCTCGAGCACGTCGTCGTCGGCGGGCAGCGCCTGCGAGAACAGCCCCGCGGCGACCGCCTCGGATCCGCTCATCAGACGACCGGTGTAGATCAGGTCGAGAGTGCGGTGCGCGCCGAGCCGCTCTACGAACAGCGCGTGACCGCCGGAGTCAAGGGTCGCGCCGAGGGCGGCGAACGGGGATCCGATCTTCGCCGCGTCGGCCACGTAGACGACATCCGTCGCAATGAGCAGGCCCAGGCCCACCCCGAGGCACGCGCCCTGCGCGGCCGCGAAGGTGGGTGCGGGGAACGCGGACATGCGCTGCAGCACAGGGGTGACGATGCCGTCGAGGTAGCCCAGCACGTCGTCGTCGCGCGGATCGACGCCGGAGATGTCGCGCCCCGCGCAGAACGCCCTGCCCTCGCCGGCCAGCACGAGGGCGCGCACCCCGGCGCGCTCCGCCTCCGCGTACGCGTCGCCGAGATCGCGCACCGCCTGCTCATCGAGCGCGTTGAGCTTGGCGGGATTGTTCAGCGTGATGTGCGCGACGGCTCCGTCGATCGCGAGGTCGATCATGGTTCCTCCTTGGTCCCTGAGCTTGTCGAAGGGGCTGGGCCGGACGGCGACGCTCAGACGTCGTAGTCGACGACGACGCGGTCCGTCGTGGGGTGGGACTGGCAGGTGAGCACGTAGCCGCGGTCGAGCTCGTCCTGCTCGAGCGCGTAGTTCTCCGTCATCGTGACGGATCCGTCGACGAGGCGTGCCCGGCATGTGCCGCACACGCCGCCCGCGCACGCGAACGGCACGTCGGGACGCACACGCAGCGCGGCGTTCAGGATCGACTCGTTCGCCGACACCGGGGTGTCCACGGAGCCGGACTGGCCGTCGAGGGTGAACTCGATCGTGCGCACGGGCTCGTCCTCGCGGACCTCGATCGGGCGGCCGGCCTCGGGACGCTCCTGCCCCGGCTCCCCCGTCGTGAACAGCTCGTAGCGCACGTGCGCGGACTCGACGCCGATGTCGGCGAGGGTGTCGCGGCAGAGCTGCACGAGATCGAACGGTCCGCACAGGAACCACTCGTCGACCGTCGCCGGCAGCACCAGCGCGTCGAGGATGCCGCGCAGGCGCTCCTCGTCGATGCGCCCCGACAGCAGGGGCGCCGAGCGCTGCTCACGGGTGAGCACGTGGTGCACCGCGAAGCGGGCCGGGTAGCGGTCCTTGAGGTCCGCGAGGTCGTCCAGGAACATCACGTCGGTCGCCCGGCGGTTCGTGTAGACGAGGGTGAAGCGGCTGCTCTCGGACCGGGCCAGTACGGTCGCGGCGAGCGCCATGAGCGGCGTGATGCCCGATCCCGCGGCGATGCCGACGACGTGCGCCTCGTCGAGCGCGGCGAGCGCGGAGGTGAAGGTGCCCTGCGGGCTCATCACGTCGATCCGGTCGCCCACGTGCAGTTCGCTCTGGGCCCACGTGGAGAAGCGGCCCCCGCGATCGCGCTTGATCGCGACGCTGACGGATCCGGGTGCCGGCGGACGGCAGAGGGAGTAGGAGCGCCGCACCTCGTGACCGCCGAGCTCGGCGCGCAGCGCGACGTGCTGCCCGGCGAGATAGTCGAACTCCCCCGCGAGCTCGTCCGGCACCGCGAACGTGACCTCGATCGCCTCATCGGTGAGCGGGCGCACCTCCTGCACGGCCAGCGTGTGGAAGCGGGTGCGCCTGCGGGGCGATGCCGACGCTCCTCCGACCACGCTGTTGAGAAGCGCTCCGGCGACCCGCTCGGTGGCCGCCTCTTCGACGGCGGGCGATGGGGTGCCCAGATGCCACAGCCTCTGGCTGCCGACGGGATGCGTCATCAGATCACCTTGAAGTGGTCGAAGGGCTCGAGGCACGCGCGGCACTCGTAGAGCGCCTTGCACGACGTCGACCCGAAGCGGGAGATCTCACGGGTGTCCAGGGACCCGCAGCGCGGGCAGCGCACGCCGAGGGCGATGCGCACCGGCCCCTGGGCCTGCCGGAGCGCGGCATGGCCGTTGGGAGGCGCGATGCCGTACTCGGTCAGCTTCCGCTTGCCCTCGTCGCTCATCCAGTCCGTCGTCCAGGCGGGCGCGAGCACGAGGCGCACCTCGACGCGGTCGAAACCCGCGCGGACGAGCGCGAGTTCGACGTCGTCGCGGATCGCGTCCATCGCGGGGCAGCCGCTGTACGTGGGGGTGATGTCCACGCGGATCCGGTCGCCGTCGACGGCGACGGCGCGCAGCACCCCGAGGTCCTCGATCGTCAGCACCGGCACCTCCGGATCCTTCACCGCGGCGGCGGCCTCCCAGGCACGGAGCCGCGTGTCGTCCCGGTCGCCCGCGACCGGTCCCTGAGCCCGTCGAAGGGCGCTCAACGTCCCCGAGGGGACCGCTCCGGTCACCATGTCGCCCCCGGGTGCCGACGGGCGAGCACCTGCATCTCGGACAGCAGGTGCCCGAGCGGGGTGGCGTGGGAGCCGTGGCGGCCGCCGGCGGCCGAGTCGAACCCCGCGGGGATCTCCAGCTCGGCTTCGGCGAAGACGGCGTCGATCACGGCTTCGAACCCGGACCGCAGCGATGAGGGGCGCACTGCGGCGTCGCCGAGGCGGTCGATCAGTTCATCGTCGCGGAAGAGCTCGGCGGCGTAGGGCCAGACGTCCGCGACGGCGCGGATGATCCTGGCCCGCGATTCCTCGGTGCCGCCGGCCAGGCGCAGCACCCACTGCACGGCGTGGTCACGGTGGTAGTCGACCTCCTTGACAGCCTTCTCGGCGATCGCGGCGAACGTCGGGTCGGTGCTGCCCCGCAGCGCCGAGTACAGCTCGAGCATGTACGTGCTGATGAGGAGCTGCCGCGCGATCGTCTGCGCGAAGTCGCCGTTCGGCTGCTCGACGAGCCAGCAGCTGCGGAACTCCGCCTCGTCGCGGAAGTACGCGAGGTCGTCCTCGCTGCGCCCGTCCCAGGATCCGGCGTAGCGCAGGAAGGATCTGGCGTGGCCGAGCAGGTCGAGCGCGATGTTGCCGAGCGCGACGTCCTCCTCCAGCTCGGGAGCGTAGGTGATCCACGCGCCGAGCTGCTGCGAGAGGATCAGCGCGTCGTCGCCGAGCCACAGCGCATACTCCGCGAGGTCTGCGGACGCGGCGCGCTCACCGGATCCGGCGAGCTCCTCGGCGAGCGCGAGCGCGTCCACCGAGACGTCGCCGTGCGGGTCGATCGCACCGTCCAGGTCGTGCGCGCTCACAGGTGCGGCACCCCCTCGGAGGCCGTGTAGTACACGGCGTGACGGTAGTTCTTGCCGGCGGGGCTCTCGAAGAACGCGCCCTTGTCGTCGGGGTCGCTCGTCGTGATCGCGTCGGCCGGGACGACCCACACCGACGTGCCCTCGTTACGACGGGTGTACAGGTCGCGGGCGTTGCGCAGCGCCATGTCGGCATCGGGCGCGTGCAGCGACCCGACATGCACATGGCTGAGCCCGCGGTTCGCGCGCACGAAGACCTCGAACATGGGCCAGGTCTCCTCAGGGGATGCGCCGGGGGTCGTCATGCGGCCACCTCCTGCCGCAGGGCCTGCTTGCGGGCGTACTCCGCGGCGGCCTCCCGCACCCACGCGCCCTCTTCGTGCGCGTCCCGGCGGCGCTGCAGCCGCTCGGCGTTGCACGGGCCGTTGCCGCGCACCACCTCGAAGAACTCGTCCCAGTCGATCTCGCCCATCGCGTACTGGCCTGTCTCCTCGTCGTAGCGGAGCTCGGGATCCGGCAGCGTCACGCCGAGGATCTCGGCCTGCGGCACCAGCATGCCGACGAAGCGCTGGCGCAGGTCGTCGTTCGAGAAGCGCTTGATCTTCCACTGCATGGACTGCGCCGAGTTCGGCGACTGGTCGTCGGGCGGGCCGAACATCGCGAGGGCCGGCCAGTACCAGCGGTTCACGGCGTCCTGCGCCATGGCACGCTGCTCCTCGGAGCCCTGCATGAGGGTGAGCAGGATCTCGAAGCCCTGACGCTGGTGGAAGGACTCCTCCTTGCAGATCCGCACCATCGCGCGCCCGTAGGGACCGTACGACGCGCGGCACAGCGGCACCTGGTTGCAGATCGCGGCGCCGTCGACGAGCCAGCCGATGGCGCCCATGTCCGCCCAGGTCGGGGTCGGGTAGTTGAAGATCGAGGAGTACTTCGCCTTGCCGTCGATGAGCTGCTGCATCATCTGGTCACGCGTGATGCCGAGCGTCTGCGCGGCGGAGTAGAGGTAGAGCCCGTGCCCTGCCTCGTCCTGCACCTTGGCCATCAGGATCGCCTTGCGCTTGAGGCTCGGAGCGCGGGTGATCCAGTTTCCCTCCGGCTGCATCCCGATGATCTCGGAGTGCCCGTGCTGGGAGATCTGCCGGATGAGCGTCTTGCGATACGCATCCGGCATCCAGTCGCGCGGCTCGATGCGCTGCTCGTTCTCGACGAGCTCGTCGAAGAGGGCCTGCGCGTCGAGGTCCAGAGCCTCGGCCACCGGTGGAACAGTCATCGTCGACTCCCTGTGCTGGTTCAACAGCGTGTGAATTACCTACCGTTCGTACAGTAATTATGGCACACTCGTAACGTTCGCAGAAGAACGGCTCTTCGCGAACCGGATCCACGCCCGTCCGTTCGAAGGAGAACCGATGACAGAGCCCGTCGCCGCACTTCGCCCGATGATGCGCCGCGATCGCGCGTCGACCGCTCTCGGCATGCGCGTGGAGGTGGACGAGCCGGGCCGCGCCGTCGTCTCGATGACCGTGCGCGACGACATGCTGAACGGGTTCGACATCACGCACGGCGGGCTGGTGTTCGCGCTGGCCGACACGACTTTCGCGATCGTCTGCAACGAGGACGAGCAGGTGACCGTCGCCGCAGGCGCGGACATCACGTTCCTGAAGTCCACTCGTGAGGGGCAGGTGCTCACCGCGACCGGCGTGCGCCGTGCGCGCAACGGCCGTACCGGCCTGTACGACATCACCGTGACCGACGAGACCGGCGATGTCGTCGCCGAGTTCCGCGGCCGCTCGATCACCACGAACCGTCCTTTCCCGAAGGAGAACGCATGACCGAGATCGCGACGGATCGGACCTCGAACGCCGACGCCGCACTGCTGGATCCGGATCAGCTGCGCGCGCTGCAGCTCGAGCGCCTGCGGTGGTCCGTGCGCCACGCGTATGAGAACGTGCCGTTCTACCGGCTGGCATTCCAGAGGGCCGGGGTCCACCCCGATGACGTCCGCAGCCTGGCCGACATCGCGCGCCTCCCGTTCACCACCAAGGACGACCTGCGCGAGTACTACCCGTTCGGGATGTTCGCCGTGCCGATGGCCGATGTGCGCCGCATCCATGCATCCTCCGGCACCACCGGCCGCCCGACCGTGGTCGGCTACACCCAGGCCGATCTGGACAACTGGGCCGACCTCATCGCCCGGTCGCTGAGCGCCGCCGGAGTTCAGCCCGGGTGGAAGGTGCACAACGCCTACGGCTACGGCCTGTTCACCGGCGGCCTGGGGGCGCACGCCGGCATCGAGCGTCTCGGTGCGACCGTGATCCCGATGTCGGGCGGGCAGACCGCCAAGCAGGTGCAGCTCCTCCGCGACTTCGAGCCCGATGCGATCATGTGCACCCCGACCTACCTGCTCACGATCGCGGATGCGATGGAGGAGGCGGGGATCGATCCGCGCTCCACCTCGCTCAAGGTGGGAATCCTCGGTGCCGAGCCATGGACCAACGAGATGCGCCACCAGATCGAGCAGCGCCTGAACATCGACGCGGTCGACATCTACGGTCTCAGCGAGGTCATGGGTCCCGGCGTCGCGATGGAGGCGGCCGCCACCAAGGACGGTCCGCACATCTGGGAGGACCATTTCCTGCCGGAGATCATCGATCCCTCCACCGGCGAGCCCGTGCCCGACGGCGAACCGGGCGAGCTCGTGTTCACGTCGCTCACGAAGCAGGCGTTCCCGGTGATCCGCTACCGCACCAGGGATCTGACCCTGCTGCTGCCCGGATCCGCCTATCCCGCGATGCGGCGGATGGAGAAGATCACCGGCCGCGACGACGACATGATCATCCTGCGCGGAGTGAACCTCTTCCCGACGCAGATCGAGGAGATCGCGCTCGGCATCGAGACCCTCACGCCGCACTTCATCCTGGAGCTCACCCGCCAAGGCCACCTCGATGCGCTGAAGGTGCGGATCGAGCGGCACCCGGACGTCGATCTCGCGACCTGCCTGGCCGCGGCCGAGGTGCTGAAGCTGCGCATCAAGACGTCGATCGGCACGTCGGTGGACGTGCAGGTCGAGGAGCCCGGATCCCTCCCCCGCAGCGAGGGCAAGTACAAGCGCCTCTACGATCTGCGCTGAGCAGCCGCCCGCCTCGGGCCCGTTGAGCGAGGACGCGCTTGCGCGACCGAGACGAAACGCAGCGCCTCCAGATGGACGTTGAGCGAGCACCGCCGCAGGCGGAGCGAGACGAAACGCCGCACCCTCGCGAGTGCACCGTTCATCTCGGTCGGCTTCGCCGTCCTCACTCAACGACCCCGGGGATGGTGGCCGCGCACGGCGTTCTCGCTCAACGACCCCAGGGAGGGAGAGGGATCCGGCGTGTGTTCGCGCTCCAGCCGCGGATCGCATCGAGCCCGCCCGCGATGAAGGCAGCGCGCTTTGCATGACTCCAGCCCTGGATCCGCTTCTCCCAGGCGAAGGCCTCGTCGACTCGTTCGCACTCGAGATGCCACACCAGCGTGACAGGCAGCCGCCTGCGCGTATAGGCCGCGCCCTCGCCCGCCACGTGCTGGGCCAGCCTTCGCTCGAGATCGTTCGTGCTGCCGGCATAGAAGGTGCCGTCGTTGCACCGCAGGATGTACGCGTAGCCCCTCATGCACCGGACGATAGCGATGGCGACGGACGTTGATCTGCTCGCACCGAATTCGTTGAGCGAGCATCGACACTTCGACTCGGTTCGCCCGCTCAGTGCGGGTCTCCGCGAGAAGCGAGACGAAACGCGGTGACCTCGCGAGAGCACCGCGTTTCGTCTCGGTCGGCTCCGCCGTCCTCGCTCAACGACCCCGAAAACACGCGACTCCGCCGTCCTCGCTCAACGGCGCCGGAGAGGGCGTCAAACCACGGGCGCGAGCTCCTTCTCCACGAGCGTCAGCACGTCGTAGGTCGCCACGATCTCGTCGCGCTGGTTGTGGATCACCGCGTCCCAGCGCACCTCGCCGTACTCGTCGGTCTCGCGCGGGGTGATCTGCTTCGCGGTCAGGGTGACCCGGATCGCATCGCCCGGCTTCACCGGGGTCACGAAGCGCAGGTTCTCCAGCCCGTAGTTGGCGAGCACGGGCCCCGGCTCGGGCGAGACGAACAACCCGGCCGCCCACGACACCAGCAGGTAGCCGTGCGCGACCCTCCCTCCGAAGAACGGGTTCGCCTCGGCGGCCTCCTCGTCCATGTGCGCGTAGAAGGTGTCGCCCGTCGAGTGCGCGAACGCCTCGATGTCCTCGAGTGAGAGCGGGCGCAGCCCCGACTCGACCTGGTCGCCCAGCCGCAGCTCGGCCAGCGACTTGCGGAACGGGTGCACCGCGCGGTCGGTGCCGGCGCCGGTGTGCCAGACGCCCGTGATCGCGGTGAGGATCTCCGGGGTGCCCTGGATCGCGGTGCGCTGCATGAAGTGACGGACCGCGCGCATGCCGCCGAGCTCCTCGCCACCGCCCGCCCGTCCCGGTCCGCCGTGCACGAGGTGCGGCACGGGCGAGCCGTGCCCGGTCGACGTGCGCGCGTCGTCACGGTTGAGGAAGAGCACGCGGCCGTTGTACGCCGCGATGCGGGTGAGCAGCTCGGTCGCGACCGCCGGGTCCTTCGTCGCGACGGAGGTGACGAGGGATCCCCCGCCGCGCCCGACGAGTTCGGCGGCTTCGGCGACGGTCGAGTACCCGAGCACGCTCGAGACCGGGCCGAACGCCTCGACCTCGTGCACGGCGGGGGCGGCCGTGTCCGCGAAGCCGACGAGCATCGGAGCCACGAACGCGCCCTCGGGCGCGGGGCCGGTGCTGCCGTCGGCGTGCACCACGGACGGCGCGTCCGTCGAGCCCATCAGCAGCTCGCCGCCGGCCTCGCGCAGCGCGGCGACCTGGCGCAGCACCTCGTCGCGCTGCGCGGTCGAGACGAGGGGCCCCATCGTGACCGACTCGGCATGCGGGTCGCCGATCACGACGCGTTCGGCGATCTTCGCCTGCAGGGCGGCGACGAGCGGATCCACGAGCGACGTCGGGACGATCGCGCGTCGGATCGCGGTGCATTTCTGTCCCGCCTTCGTGGTGAGCTCGATCATGAGCTGCTTCACGTAGGCGTCGAACTCCGGCGTGTCCGGAGTGGCGTCGGGGCCCAGGACCGAGGCGTTGATCGAGTCGGTCTCGCTCGTGAAGCGCACCCCATCGGCCGTCTGGGCACGCAGCCCCGCCGCGGTCGTGGCGCTGCCGGTGAAGGCGACGAGATCGCCGAGGTGGAGCAGGTCGAAGATCCCCGGGAGGGATCCGCTGACCAGCTGCAGGGATCCGTCAGGCAACAGTCCCGAATCGACGAGGATCCGCACCCACGCCTCCGCGACATAGCCCGTGGGAGTCGCAGGCTTCACGATCGAGGGCACACCCGCGAGGAACGCCGGGGCGAACTTCTCCAGCGCACCCCACATCGGGAAGTTGAACGCGTTGATCTGAACGGCGACGCCGGGCAGGCGCGTGTAGACATGGCGGCCGAGGAAGGATCCGTCCTTGGAGAGCGGCTCGACCGGGCCGTCCAGGAGGACGGTCGCGTTCGGCAGCTCGCGGCGGCCCTTCGACGAGTACGTGAACAGCACGCCGATGCCGCCGTCCACGTCGGCGTAGGAGTCGCGGACCGTGGATCCGCTGCGCTTGGAGAGTTCGTACAACTCCTCCTTGTGCTCCGTGAGCACCACGGCCATCTGCTTGAGCAGCATCGCGCGCTGGTGGAAGGTGAGCGCGCCGAGGCTCCGCTGCCCCACCGTGCGCGCGTAGTCCACGGCACCGGCGAGATCGATGCCCGCGGAGTCGACCCGTACGATCTCGGCGCCGGTGGACGCGTCGCGGACGATCGTGCCTCCGTCCGAGTCGGACGTCCACCAGGCTCCCTGCAGATAGCTGGGCAGCAGCTCCGTCATGTCATTCGCTCCATTCGTAGAACCCGCGGCCGGTCTTGCGGCCCAGGTGTCCGTCGGCGACCAGGTCGCGCAGCAGCTGCGGCGGCGCGAACCGCGCGCCGAGCTTGGCCTCCAGCTCTTCGGCGATCCCGAGGCGCACATCGAGCCCGACGATGTCGGTGGTGCGCAGCGGCCCGGTGGGATGCCGGTAGCCGAGCTCCATCGCCGCGTCGATGTCGGCGGCGGTCGCCACGCCCTCCTCGAGCATCCGGATCGCCTCCAGCGCGAGGGCCACGCCGAGTCGGCTCGACGCGAAGCCGGGCGCATCCGCGACGACGACCGCGGTCTTGTCGAGCGCCGCGACCCAGCCGCGGGCCTCGTCGACGAGCTCCTGATCGGTGGTGCCGCCGACGACCACCTCGACGAGCGCCGAGGCGGGCACGGGGTTGAAGAAGTGCAGGCCCAGGAAGCGCTCGGGGTGCGCGAGCTCCGCGCCGAGATCGTCGATCGAGATCGAGGACGTGTTGGAGGCGATCGCGGTGCGCGGCTCGACCACCGCCTCGATCCGGCGCAGGCTCTCGACCTTGAGCAGCCGGTCCTCCGGCACCGCCTCGATGACGAGTCCCGCATCGGCGAACGCAGCAGCATCGGTGCTCGTCTCGAGCGCGCTCTCGAGCGCGGCGATCGTGCGGTCGGTGCTGCCGCGCTCGACGGAGCGCCGCAGGCTGGTGCGGACCCGCTCCCCCGCTGCGGCCGCCGCAGCCTCGTCCTGCTCGACCACGACGACCTGGGATCCGGCGAGCAGGAACGCATGCGCGATACCGGCGCCCATCCGTCCGCCGCCCAGCACGCCGACCCGTTCGGGGGCTGCCGCCGGCTCGTGCGCGGGGAGTTCCTGACCGCTCATCGGCGGTTCCTCCGTTCCAGGAAGGCGGTCATCCGCCGATGCTTCTCGGGGCTCTCGAACAGCTCGGCCTGCAGCTCCAACTCGATCTCCGGATGCCGGTCGGGCGGGGCGAGGAGCGCCGTCTTGGTGTGCCGCGTGGCGAGCGGATCGTTCGCAGCGATGCGGTCGGCGACCGCATGCGCCGCCGCGAGCAGATCCTCCGACTCGTGCAGCGACGACAGCAGACCCCAGGCGAGCGCTTCCTCCGCCGTGAGCTGACGCCCGGTGAACAGCAGTTCGGCCGCGCGCGCCTCGCCGACGATCTGCGGCAATCGCCAGGTCGCCCCGGCTGCGGCGATGATGCCGAGCCCGGTCTCCGGATTGCCGATGCGGGTGGACGGGGTGCCGAGGCGGATGTCCGCGGCGTATGCGAGCTCCGCGCCGCCGCCCAGGGCATAGCCGTCGACCGCGGCGATCACGGGCATCGGCAGCCGGCGGATGCGCTGGAACGCCGTCGTGTTGATGCCGGCTCGCGCGTCCTGCGCCCGGCGGTCGCGCAGCTGGGCGATATCGGCCCCGGAGGCGAAGATCCCACCGGATCCGATGAGGATCAGGATCCGCGGCTCCTGCTCGAGCTCGGCGCAGAGGGCGTGCAGTTCGTCGATCATGGCCTGATCGATCGCGTTGCGGGTCTCGGGCCGGTCCAGGGTCGCCGTGACGCGGCTCTCGGAGCACTCGATGCGCAGGCGCCGACCCGCCGGTGCGTCGGTCATCACACACGCTCCACGATCATCGCCGTGCCCTGACCGACGCCGACGCACATCGTCGCCAGGCCGTACCGGGCGCCCTCGCGCTCCATCCGGCCGAGCAGCGTGATCAGGATCCGGCTGCCGCTGGATCCCAGCGGGTGGCCGAGTGCGATGGCGCCGCCGTCCGCGTTCACGATCTCGGGGTCGAGCCCGAGCCGGCGCATCGAGGCGAGCGACTGCGTGGCGAACGCCTCGTTGAGCTCGACCGCACCGAGGTCCGACGCGGTGAGCCCCGCCTTCGCCAGCGCCTTCTCGGTCGCGGGGACCGGCCCCAGCCCCATGATCTCCGGGGCGAGCGCGGCCGACGCCGAGGCCACGATGCGCGCCCTCGGCGTGAGACCGTGCCGATCCACCGCGGCGGATCCGGCGACGACGATCGCGGAGGCGCCGTCGTTGAGCGAGGAGGCGTTGCCCGCGGTGACCACGCTGCCGCCGGCGACCACGGGCCGCAGCCCCGCCAGCACCTCGAGCGTGGTGTCCCGGCGCGGGCCCTCGTCGGTGTCGACGAGCCCGCCGCGCGGCGTGGGCACCGCCACGATCTCGGGAGCGAGGCGGCCGGCGTCGATCGCGGCGATCGCACGCTGGTGGCTGCGCAGGGCGAAGGCGTCCGCATCCTCCCGGGTGATGCCGTCGAGGCGCGCGACCTCCTCCGCGGTCTCGGGCATGGAGAACGTGGCCTTGTCGCGTGCGGCCAGGCGCGGGTTCGTGAACCGCCAGCCGATCGAGGTGTCGAAGGCCTCGCCGGGCTTCGCCCATGCTCGCTCCGGCTTGGACTGCACCCAGGGGGCGCGCGTCATCGACTCCACGCCGCCGGCGATCATCACGTCGGCGTCGCCCGCGCGGATCGCCTGCGCGGCCAGCGCGACGGCCGTCATCCCGGAGGCGCAGAGCCGGTTCACCGTGAAGGCCGGCAGCGCGTCGGGCAGGCCGGCGAGCAGCACCGCCATGCGCGCGACGTTGCGGTTGTCCTCCCCCGCCTGGTTCGCGGATCCGAGGATCACCTCATCGAAGGCGTCGTCGGGAACGCCGGCGCGCTGCGCGGCCTCGCGGATCACGAGCGCGGCCAGGTCGTCGGGGCGAACACCGGCGAGAACACCGCCGTAGCGTCCGACCGGCGTGCGCGCACCGCCGATGAGGTAGGCCTCCGACATGCTCGTCCTCCCGGGGTCGTCGTCGACAGGGTGCGTCGGTCGGGATCAGACTGTTTCCCGACCGATCGTTCAGTAAAAGGATGGCAGACGGATCCCGGGCGGGCAAGTCCGCCGGCGAGGCCGATGAGGGAGAATGATGCGAATGAGCACCGGATCCGCGCACGCCGCCGAGGAATCGGGCGTCGCCGACGCGTCCGACGGCGCCCTCGCCGAGCACGCCGCCCCCCGCGCGCGGCGCGGACGCCCCGGCTACGACCGCGCACAGGTGCTCGAGATCGCCGTGCGCCTCTTCAACGAGCAGGGGTACGACGCCACGAGCGTGTCGTCACTGGCGACCGAGCTCGGGCTCAGCAAGGCCGCGCTGTACCACCACTTCACCTCGAAGGAGCAGATCCTCGAGATCGCCCTCGACGACGCGCTCGGGGGGCTGGAGTCGGTGCTCGACGGAGCCCTGGCCGACGAGGGCACGGCCGCGACGCGGCTGGTGACGGTGATCGCAGGCGCCGTGCGCGTGCTCACCAGCAGGCTGCCGCAGGTGACGCTGCTGCTGCGCGTGCACGGCAACAGCGAGATCGAGCGGGCCGCTCTCGAGCGCCGCCGCATCTTCGATCAGCGCGTCGCGCACCTCGTCGGACAGGCGCAGCAGGAGGGCGCGCTGCGTCGCGACATCCGCCCCTCGGTGACGACCCGGCTCATGTTCGGCATGATCAACTCGATCATCGAGTGGTACCGCCCCGCGCACACGTCGCTCACCCCCGAGGAACTCGTCGACGACGTCACCCGCGTGATCTTCGACGGCCTCCGCGCGCGCTGACGGCGACCCGCACACCGGCCCCGGACAGCAGAACGCCCCGCGCTCGACCGAGCACGGGGCGTTCCGGAAGGGGCGCGCGTCAGGCAGCGGCCTTCTTGTCGTTGCTGCTGAGCACGCGGAACAGGACCGCGGCGATCGCGGCGCCGACCAGCGGGGCCACGATGTACAGCCACAGGTTGCTCCAGGCGAACTGGCCGCTGATGGAGAGGCCGAGCGCGACGGCGGGGTTGAAGCCGCCGCCCGAGATGCCGCCGACCGAGACGGCGCCGACGAAGACCGTGCCACCGATGGCCAGACCGTAGAAGGAGTTGTTGTCGTTGTCCTTCGAGGTGGCGACGTTCAGCACGACCCAGACCAGGGCGAGGGTGAACAGCGCCTCGACCAGGAAGGCCGGGCCGACCTGGATCTCGGTCGCCTTGTCGGCGTGCGGCCAGACCGCGAAGCTCGCGAGAGCAGCGAGCGCGCCGCCGACGAACTGGGCGACGATGTACGCGACGAAGTCCGTGACGCCGATGGCGCCGCGGATGAGAGCGCCGAACGACACGGCGGGGTTGAGGTGGGCGCCGGAGATGTGACCCGCGGCGTAGACGAGAACAGTCAGCGCGAGGCCGATCGCCAGCGGCGTCAGCGGGCTCTTGCTGTTGACCGCGCCGATGATGCTGAACACGAAGAGGAACGTCGAGATCGCCTCAGCGAGCGCCTTTCCAGCAGTACCAGTCATTTCGAATGCCTTTTCTGTCAGGTCGAGGGTGAGGGCGGAATCTCCCGCACGCCGGCCGGCGCACCCTGGATTGCCGAGCCAGAATACCGGGTTCCTGTCAATCGGCTGGGAACCGACGCAACAATCGGTCGGATCCAGGAGGAAAACTCTTGACCCTCGAGCCGGATCATCCTATTCTTTCATTATTCGATAGATCAATTCCACTATTCGGAATACAGAGTGAGAGAAGAGGCGATGATGCCCCAGACCCCCGACACGCAGAACCACCGCCCCGAGCGCCAGGGCGACGTCGCACGACGCGCGGCGATCTACCCGCTCATCGACGTCGACCCCGACTTCCACATCCCGGCCCGCCGCGAGGGCGCACTCACCAAGATGCTCGTCGCGCTGCGGATCCTGCCGCAGGCCTCCTGACACGGAAACGGTGCGCGACCGCGGGACTCCGCGTTCGCGCACCGTTCGACACCGTCAGCCTCGCGCGTCCAGCACCTCGCGCAGACGGGCGGCGATCCCCGCCGGGTCGCTGGGGTACCCCGGCTGCTCGGTGAAACCACCATGGTTGCTCGGGAAGGCGGTCGCCTCGATCCCGAGTGCCGCCGCGACCGACCGCGCCGCGCGGGCGGGCATCGTCTCGCCGGATTCGACGCCGAAGGCGATCACGAGGCGCTCACCGAGATCCTGCAGCGCGGCGATCTCCGGGAGGTAGGCGAGCGTCGCCGGCATATTGCGGAAGAGCGGATCCGTCCGGCTGCCGTCGTCCTCCGTCGGCAGTCCGAACATCGAAGGGTCGGGCGCAGGGCCGTCGAGGTAGCCGTCGGGTACAGCGCCGTCGAGCATCACGAACTGGATGAACTTCGCCAGCGCCGGACCGCTCCCCTCCGCCGCGAAGGTGCGCTTCATGTCGGCCGTCACCGCGAGCACGGCGTCGCGGTCGGGCAGGAAGTCGGCCACGGGAGGCTCGTGCACGACCGCGACGCGGACATCGTCGGGGTTCAGGGCGAGCAGGGCGAGCAGGTTCACGCCGCCTCCACTGCTGCCGAACGCGTCGACCGGGCCGACGCGCAGCGCGTCGATCACGCGATGCAGGTCGGCGGCGTGCCGCTGCACCGTGATGTCCGAGGTGCCGACCGGGTTGCGCCCGGCGCCGCGCGGGTCGTAGGTGATCACGGGGCGGTCGTCGAAGTGAGAGGCGAGGATCTGGAATCCGGTCGCGTCCATCGGCGCGCCGAACAGGAACAGCGCCGGCCGTTCGACGGTCGCCGTGGCGAGATCGCCATGGATGTCGTACGTGATCACGTCATCGCCCTCGCCGACCGTCCGGGTGACGACGGTCCGTGCTGCACTGCTGTCCGACATGCTGTCTCCTCCAGACTAAATACAACTGATTGGTTGTAGATTACGGTGCGGTGAGGAGATCCGCAAGAGCACGTCGCCGCGCACGGTATCGCCGGTCCCCTCGCCGCGGCGGCGCTCACGATCTAACGTGGATCCATGGCAGGCAGAGCCGAGACCTTCCTCGAGATCGACGGCGCCGAGGTGCGCGTGTCCCACCCCGACAAAATCGTCTTCCCGCGGGCGGGACTGACCAAGCTCGACCTCGTCGAGTACTACCTCGCGGTGGCGGACGGCGCGCTGCGCGGAGCCGGCGGGCGCCCCATGGTGCTGAAGCGGTTCGTGAAGGGCATCGACGCCGAGCCGTTCTTCCAGAAGAGGGTTCCCGAGCACCCCGGCTACATCGGCACGGCGGTGCTGCGCTACGCGTCCGGCAACTCCGCCGAGGAGGCGGTCCTCACCGATGCCGCGGGGCTCGCCTGGATCGTCAACCTCGGGTGCCTCGACCTCAACCCGCACGCCGTGCGCGCCGCCGATCTCGAGCACCCCGACGAACTGCGGGTGGATCTGGATCCGATGCCCGGCGTCGAATGGTCGCAGATCGTCGACACGGCCTTCGTCGTGCGCGAGGTGCTCGACGACTGCGGCCTGGTCGGCTGGCCGAAGACCAGCGGATCCCGCGGCATGCACATCCTGGTCCGGATCCGGCCCGAATGGGATTTCGCCGCTGTGCGCCTCGCCGCCGAGACGCTGGCACGCGAGGTGGAGGCCAGGGCGCCCGGGCTCGCGACCGCGCGCTGGTGGAAGGAGGAGCGCGGCGAGAGCGTGTTCGTCGACTTCAACCAGAACGCGAAGGACCGCACCGTCGCCTCCGCGTACTCCATCCGGCCGCTGCCTGATGCCCGTGTGTCGACACCGCTCGCCTGGGACGAGGTGCGCTGGCGCCGCCCCGAGGAGTTCACGGTGCCGACCGTGCGCACCCGCTTCGCCGAGATCGGCGACCCGCATCAGGGCATCGACGACGCAGCGGGGTCGCTGTCCGCGCTGCTCGCGCTGGCCGAGAAACTGGGCCCCTCCGAGAAGCCACCGCGCGGATCCGACGGATCCGGACGCCGGGCCTCGACGATGCCGCTCATCGAGATCGCGCGCACGAAGACGAAGCCGGAGGCGCTCGCGGCGCTCGAGCAGTGGCGCGGGACGCATCCGTCCGTCGCGGCGCTGCTGCATCCGGCCGACGTCCTCGTCGACGGGATGCGCGGGTCGAGCTCGCTCTGGTACCGCGTGCGCGTCAACCTGCAGCACGTGCCCGAGGACCAGCGCCCCGCACAGGGACCGCTGCTCGCCGACTACGACCCCTGGGCCGGGAAGAGCTGGCCGGGCTGACGGGCGCGGCCGTCTTCGCCGTTCCGGGGCGCTGACCGCACCCTCCGCCCCCTTCAGCGTGCTGGACAGCGCCGCACGAACCGGCGTAGAACGGTGCGCAGAGGAAGGGGCGGAGATGCCCGACGATGCGGCCGCGAAGCTGTTCCGGGGCGGGGTCCCCGACGCCTACGAGCAGCTCATGGTGCCCCTGATGTTCCAGCCCTATGCCGACGACATGGTCGCCCGGGCGGTGGCGCGCGCTCCGGCCGCAGTACTCGAGCTCGCCGCGGGAACCGGCGCCGTGACGCGGGGCCTCGCGACCGCGCTGCCGGCGGAAAGCACGCTGGTCGCCACCGATCTCAACGCCGGCATGCTCGCCGTCGCCGAGGCCCGCGGCGCGCCTCGCCCCGCGGGCGCCCCCGCCGTGGCCTGGCAGCCCGCCGACGCCCAGGCACTGCCCTTCGACGATGAGGCCTTCGACCTCGTCGTTTGCCAGTTCGGCGTCATGTTCTTCCCGGATCGGCCGAGTGCGCACTCTCAGGTGCGACGGGTGCTGAGCCCCGGCGGCACATACCTGTTCTCCGCCTGGGACTCGATCGACTCCAACGCCGTCGCCCTCGCGGTCGACGAGGCCTACCGCCGGGTGCTCCCTGACGCGCCGCCGAATGTGATCACCCGCGTCGCGCACGGCTACCACGTCCCTGAGACCATCCGCCGGGATGCCGAGGCGGGCGGTCTCATCGTCGATGCGGTGGAGGCGGTCGAGTTGATCGGGGCGGCGGAGTCGGCGGCAGCAGCGGCCGCCGCGATCCCGCGGGGCACGCCGATGCGGGCTGACCTCGAGCCGCTGGGCGACGAGGTGCGCGACCGCATCGAGGCGATGACGACCGAGCTTCTCGAGCGGCGATTCGGCACGGGCCCGATCCGCACGCCGATCCGCGCGTTCGTGGTCACCGCGCATCGCTGATCGTGCGGCACCGGTGCCATCTAAGAGCAAGCTGACGCAACGCCGAGAGACCTGTCGCCGGGCGCGACCGTCTCTTGCCGATAACGTTCGTGCAAGAACACTCGACGATGGAGTCGCAAATGGCAGAAGAGAATCCGTGGAACGCGGCTCGGCTTATCCCGACCTCCGGCATCAACGGCGCCGAGGAGCAGGAACGCCGAGCCACATCGGCACTTCTCGCGGTGATGAGCTCTGTGAAGGAATATGGACGCGCGATCACCGCCCGCTTCGGTGCACCGTCTGGCGGGATGGAGACGTTCATCGAGGTCCCTTTCATGCTCGGCGAGAAGAAGATTTTCCCTGATGGGTTGATCCGAGTGAAGTGGGGCAAGAAGCTCTGGACCGCCCTCGTAGAGGTCAAGACAGGCGGCAACGAATTGCAGCGCGAGCAGTTGGAGAATTACCTCGATGTCGCTCGTGAGCATCGGTTCGACGCGCTGATCACGATCTCGAACGAGATTCCTCCGGCCGCGGGCGTACATCCGACGGTCGTCGACAAGCGCAAGCTCAAGTCTGTCTCGCTTCATCACCTCTCGTGGACCGAAGTTCTCGTCGCGGCAGTGATGCAGAAGGAAGTCCGAGGGGTTGCAGATCCTGACCAGGCCTGGATTCTGGGTGAGCTGATTCGTTACCTCGAGCACCCGAAGTCCGGTGCTGTGGAGCTCAGCGACATGGGCCCGAGCTGGGTCCCCGTCCGCGAAGCCGTCGTCGCCGGGACTCTTCGACGGACTGACAAGGACGCGGCACAGCTTGCAGCTCGATTCGACGCCCTTCTGCGATTCGCCACTCTCAAACTCGGGCAGCGTCTCGGCGCAGATGTAACCCACGCTCTCAGCAAGGCAGAGACCACGAACCCCGCGCTTCGCATCACAACGCTGACAGAGATGCTCGTGAACGAAGGCAAGCTTTCCGGCGCCATCCGCATCCCCAATACCGTCTCGCCCCTGACCCTGACCATCGATGTTCGAGCAAGCCAGGTCACGGGCGCCTTCTCGATCGCGGCACCTGGCGAGGGAAAGCCCACGACGCGGGTCAATTGGCTACTCCGCCAGCTCAAGGAAGCACCCGACAGCCTCCGCATCGAAGCGTTCGCGGCACGCCAGCGCGGTGGCAATGCCGAGCTGCTGCGAACAGTGCGCGAAAACCCGAACGTCCTCGTCACCGACCCCAGCAAGGAACTCAAGTCCTTCACCGTCACGCTCATCGGCAAGATGGGAACGAACCGGCTCGCGGGCAGGAACGGCCTGATCGACTCCGTGATGGAAGGAGTCGTGAATTCGTACGACCTCATTGGGCAGCATCTCAAGGACTGGTCCGCGGCCCCACCGCGCCTGCGCAAGCCAGATGAGGTGATCGTGGACGAAACACTCCCTAATGACATCCCCTCAGCCGCTCTGTCATCCCAAGACGGAGATCCGGCGGCACCGGCGCCCGAACGCAGCAGCAACAGCAAGAGCAACAGCAACAGCAACAGCAACAGCAACAGCTCGTCATAGCCGACGAAGACGCATCGACCGCCGAGATTCCCCAGGGGCGCTCGCAAGTAGGACCAGCACTCCAGGTGTCTTGCGGTCCAGCCCGCGAGGTGCGATCCTTCAATTAATTCCTCACTTGATGAATTAGTGGAAGGATCACCGGTGGACCGCGACGAAACCCAGCCGGGCGAATCTCTCATCCTCGATCTCGCGCAGCTCTCGGCTGCCGACCTCGCCGCGGTGGGCGGCAAGGCCGCCAATCTCGGCGAACTCGTCCGCGCAGGCTTCGACGTGCCCTCGGGGTTCTGCATCACCACCGAGGCGTATCGCCGCGCGGTGCACGGCACTGTCGTGGAGGACGGGACGATGACCGACGCCTCGGCCGCACGCGCCGCCGTCATGGCGGCACCGTTCCCGGCGGAAGTGGAGAGCGCCGTCCGCGCGGCGTACTCGCGGCTGGGCACCGGGTCTGTCGCGGTGCGCTCGTCCGCCACCGCTGAAGACCTCCCCGGCGCGAGCTTCGCCGGCCAGCAGGACACCTACCTCGGGGTCACGGGCATCCACGACACGCTCAGCGCCGTGCAGCGCTGCTGGGCATCGCTGTGGACCGACCGCGCCGTGGCGTACCGCAGGGCGCACGACGTCGATGGCGCGGGCGTCGCCCTCGCTGTCGTGGTGCAGACGATGGTCGACGCCGAGTCCGCCGGGGTGCTGTTCACCGCGGACCCTGTGACGGGCCGGCGGCGCCAGGCGGTGCTCGATGCGGCGCGCGGGCTCGGCGAGTCGGTCGTCTCGGGATCCGTGGATCCGGATCACTTCGTGATCGACACCGCGACCGGCCGTATCCTCGACCGCCGGCGCGGCAGCGGCGATGTCGTGAGCGTGACAGACGCGCAGGTCTTGGCGCTCGCGTCCCTCGGCGATCGCGTCGAGCGCGCGTTCGACGCCCCGCAGGACATCGAGTGGGCCATGGACGGCGACGGCAAGTTGTGGCTCACCCAGTCGCGGCCGATCACGACCCTGTTTCCGGTTCCGGTGCGTGATGCGCCCAAGGCGCCGGATGAGATCCGCGCGTTCTTCTGCATCAGCCTCGCCCAAGGGTTGCACCGGCCGATCACGCCGATGGGGATCGCGGCGTTCCGAGTGATCGGTGCCGGCTTCCTGGACCTCATCGGCCGTCGCCCGGCACGGATCGCCGACGGCCCCGGAGGTCTCGCCGTGGGCGGAGATCGTCTGTTCGTCGACGCGACCCCGATCGTCCGCTCCGCGGCGGGACGCGCGATCTTCCCGCGGGCCCTCGACGTCATGGAGGCGCGGTCCGCGGTCGTGCTGCGCGGCCTGTTCGAGGACCCGCGATTCGCCGTCGTCCCCGGATCGCGCCGGCGCTTCCTGCGCGCGTTCCTCCATGCCGCCGCCCGCATCCGCGCTCCGTTCGTGGTCACGCAGGCGCTCGCCGAACCGCGCGCGGCGCAACGTCGCGTGCGCCGTCTCGAGGCCGAGGTGCGCGCGTTCGACGCCCCATCGGGCACGATCGCGGACCGTGTCGACGGCGTCGTCGACCTCATCTTCCGGGCGATGCCCTACGCACCGCGCAGTCTTCCCGGCGCCGCCGCGGGCTTCGCGATGCTGGGCCTCGCACAGCGCCTGCTGGGCCCGGCGATCCTGCCCGGCGACATTCAGGCGGTGCTGCGCAGTGCACCGGACAACGTGACGACGCAGATGGATCTCGACCTGTGGGAACTCGCCGTGCACGCGCGTGCCGACGCCGACTCGGCCGTCGCCCTGGAGACCCGTTCCGCGCGAGAACTCGCCGACGACTTCCGCGACGGCGTGCTGCCGCCCGTGCTGCAGCACGCGATGACCGCCTTCCTCGATCGTTACGGTCATCGCGCGGTCGCCGAGATCGATCTGGGGATGCCGCGTTGGGCTGACGATCCCGCGCACCTGTTCGGCGTGCTGTCCGGCTATCTCCGCCTCGGTCCGGACGCGGACACCCCGGCCCAGCACTTCGCCGAGGGCGCGGCCGAGGCCACAGCCATGATCGACACGCTGTACCGTCGTGCGCGCCAGCACCGGCGGATTCGCGCCCGCGTCGCCCGCGGCTGCCTACGGCGGGCACGGGCACTCGTGGGGATGCGGGAAGCACCGAAGCATCTGGTGATCCTGGCGCTGCGGACTGCGCGCGAGACGATGCTCGGGATCGGGCGCGAGCTCGCGGCGACGGGTGCGCTCGCGGACGCTCAGGACGTGTTCTTCCTCGATTTCGAGGAGACGAAGCGCGTCGCCGCAGGCCACGATTTGCGCACCGTGATCCACGAGCGTCGCGCCAGGTACGACACCGAACTGGAGCGCAGGCACGTGCCGCGCGTGCTGCTGTCGGATGGAACGGAGCCCGAAGCGGTCGGCACCGCCGCAACGGTCGCGGAGGGCGCACTGCGCGGCACACCCGCATCGGCAGGAACGGTCACGGGGATCGCCCGCGTCATCCTGGATCCGGTCGGCGCCGAGCTGCAGCCGGGAGAGATCCTCATCGCGCCGTCGACCGACCCCGGGTGGACACCGCTGTTCCTCACGGCCGGCGGCCTGGTCATGGAGATGGGCGGTGCGAACAGCCACGGCGCGGTCGTCGCGCGTGAGTACGGCATCCCCGCGGTCGTCGGCGTCGCCCGCGCGACCGAACTGATCTCGACCGGGGATGAGGTGACCGTCGACGGCGCGGCCGGCGTGGTCTCCCGTTAGTGCGATCAGCCGTCCAGGCGCAGCCGGGCCGTGACGCTGGATACGAGAAAACCCCCGGAAATCCGGGGGTCTCATTCTGTAGCAGGAGCGGGGCTTGAACCCGCGACCTCACGATTATGAGGCGTGTACCCGTAGCCGCTCGCCATGCGAGCCGACTCCGAAAGCATCGAACCCGGCGCAGCCGATGTGCTCGCACGTGGTTGCTCGTCCCCCATCAAGACGGCCACAGGCGCATGGGTCCGTTGCGGGTCACGGATCAAGAGCAAGTGCGCTTCGTGCGCGGAGCTGTATCGCGGCGACTGGGCGGCGATCGCTCGCTCGGGTGTCTTCGACGGGCCGGTTGAGCAGTTCCGCTTTTATCTGCTGACACTGACGGCGCCGTCGTTCGGCCGTGTGCATCGGGTTCCGCGTGACGGTGCCGAGGGTCCGGCTCGGTGCGGCTGCGGCGCGACCCACACGCCGAGGGATGCCGCGCTGCGGGGTGTGCCCTTGGACTCGGAGAGTTACGACTACGCGGGCCAGGTCGCGTGGAACCGGGATGCCGGGGTGCTGTGGGATCGCACACGACGGCGGCTGAGGGATCGGTGGGACTCACTCGAGTACTTCATCGTGCGGGAGTGGCAGGACCGTGGTGTGCTCCACGTGCACGCGCTCGTTCGCGTCGCGCGGTTCGAGGCCCCGGCTGCGGACGCGTTGCGGCAGGCCGCACGAACGGCGACAGCGGTGTCGCGGGTCGACGGAACGGTCGTGGAGTGGGGCGCACAAGCGAAATGCGATGCGTTCCGCGCGGACGGTGATGGCGCCAAGACGATTTGGTACCTGTCCAAGGCACTGAACTACGTACTCAAGGATGTCGCTTCGAGTGCCGATGAAGCGCCGCTCGAGGTGTGGCGGCATCAAGTTGCCCTCGGCGACGCCGCGCGGCGGATGCGATGCGGGCGGGACTGCGAGCCCCAGAACTGCTCGAGCCTCGTACATCAGCGGTACGGCTCGCGGTCCCAAGTGGTGAGTGCGTCGCGTCGTACGAGCGACCGCTCTGGCTGGTCATTCGTCGGTCTCACGCGGACTCTGCAGCGGCGCCTTCGACGTGAGTGGTGGACGCGCGTGGGGGCCGACGCCGGCGCCGATGCGCCGGCCATTGCGCCGGAGCCGCTCGAGGACCTCGCGGCGCGATCGCGGCGCGAGCTGGTAGCGCGGGGCTGGTCCGCGCCATGAACGAAGGAGCGAAGATGCGATTCATGTTGGGGTCCCCCGGAGCGACGGACGAACCGCTGCCGGACTGGGACGTGTACGAGGTCGACGCGTTCGGCCGACCTGGTCGCCTTCTGGGCGGAGTGATGGGTGTGGCCGCGACGCACGAGGAAGCGCTCGCGATCTTCATCTCGATGTGGCCCGAGTACTCAGGAAGCTACGTGCACATCGTGCGGTCGACCGTCGTGCCGCCGTGGTCGACGTACGACGGAGCCTGAGCGGGGCAGAGCGGGGCGCGGCGCGGTGCCGCCTGCGGCACGCGCGCGCCCGCTCCGGCCCGCTCCGGCGCATCGTCCGACGAAACGTGGCGCGATGCTGAGGGCAACCGGAGCGCGAAGCGCGGAGGGCGGCAGCAATCAGGCTCGCGGCAATCACGAGAGCTGCAGTTCCGCGATGATAGGTTTCGCTAGGAATCGGAGGTGCGCATCGTGTGGTGGTTCGACAGTCAAGCCGCTCCTGGGTGGCATGACTGGCTCGGGCTATTTCTCACCGTGGCCGGATTCTGGATTGCGATCGCCCAACTTCGAAAGACGCGAACGGCAACCCAGGCTGCGGCTTCTGAGTTGGAGCGTGCGCGTCGAAAACTCAACGGCGATCAGCTGTCAGCCGTCGTGCCTCAGCTGCAGACCGTCGTTGCGGATCTCGATTTTGCCGTCGATAATAACGACCGCGAAGTTGCTCACCGAGCGCTTCTCAGATTTGGCTACGTGGCGACCGAATCTATATCGCTCCTCGACAATCGAACCGCGGATCATTCAGCGTTGAAGACGCGACTCTCTGAAGTCGCCTCATCAGCGCTCGATGTTAAGGCGACGATAGTTGGTCGACGGAACGTGGATGTCGCACGGACCGCGAAAGCGGTGACGAAGGAGATTGCCGCCCTTTCAGTCGAGATCGCTGGTCTCGTGGCTGGAGATCGTTACCAACTCGGAGGCGAAGAGAATGTTCACTGACGACGAATGGATGCAACTCGTCCGGCGGTTGATGGCACTCACTGACGCGGGCAGGCTGGAGTGGATCCAGGAACCGCAAGATGAGGATATGCAGGCACAGGGCGGGATCGTGGTCGCCCCAGTCGGTGCGTTTGACTACGTCATCGGCTCTGTTGACCGCGATGACCGACCGCCGTTCTACCTAGGCGTCGGTGATAGGGAAGCCAGAAAACTTCTTGCGAGGCTGGAGTCAACGCCAGCACGAACTGGCGACGACACCACTATCATCACTGCGGCGGAGCTGGTTCCGGAGCTTCGCGAACGCGCATTGCGTTCTGCATCCGGCGCTTCGCGACTGTTTTCTAACCTCATTGAGGGGCTTAACGGTCTCGAGGCTCCCTTCTGATCTCCCTTGATCTTGTGTAGAAGATTTCGGGAAACACCGAGAATGGGTCACCACTAACTTTCGGCGATGACTCGCAGGAGATCCGCTCCACTCTCGATGATTTTGACACCATCGTCGCCCAGACCCTCAGGTAGCGCGGCCTCCATCTCAGTCGTGAAGATACACACGGCGCAGCCGACGGGAAGGATCGTCCAGTTCGCGGCTCGTGCCGTCGACACGAGAAGATCCCAGATCGCATCGCCTCCGTCGACGTGCGTCGCCATCATCCCCTCGTCACTGAGGCCGTAGATCTCTGCCGAGCCGCCTGGGTGCTCGATACGCTCGGGGTTCTGCGGGGACGGCCTCAGAAACGCCCGCAGTACCTCGGATGCCGCAGCACCGCCTCCCGACGCGGCATCGCCATTCTCGAAGCGCTGGAAGTAGATGTCGAAGCTCACGACACAAGTATGTGATGCGCGAGTCAGCTATGTCGGGTCGGGGACGTATCCTGATAGTCCACGATTCGAGACTAGGGCGTGCAATGTGACGGACTTCCGATCCGAGCGAATGCCCTCCCCTGAGGGTGAGGGCCGCGCGAAGCAAGCGCTTGAGCAGGCGTGGGGCGCGTACTACGACACGAACGCCAAGGCGAACAAGGCGATCTACGCGGCCCTACCGTTCATGAAGTCTGCGCTTCGCGGCTACACGACCTCAAACATGTTCGATCTCTTCGGCTTCTGGGTGACGTGGCGACTCGTCGGCGGGTTCGAGGGGATGCAAAAGCAGTTCGGCATGAGCCGTTCATCCTTGTATCGGCGCATCGCTTTGTTCCGCCGTGTCTTCGGCGAGCACCCGGACGTGTACGAGTTCCCGGGTATCACCGTCGACCCAGCCGCGTTCGCCGTCGGTATGGCGGACCGCACTCCCCCAAAGGAAGACAGCTAGTCTCAAAGTGTTGCACTAGCCGCGTTCCGGCTGTAGTCTCCAAATGTGAGACTACAGCCAGAACGCGTACTCCTACGCGACTTCTACAGCGACAACGTGTCGCTGCTGTTCGCTGACCTCACCTCGAACACGATTCAGGGGTACGAGCGCGCCTGGCGCCTTCGAATCGCGCCGACACTCGGGCACCTCCCGCTCTCGGATTTGCGAGCGCTCACCGTCCTCAGGGCGATGAACGAATGGCAGGGCAAGCCGAGTACCCGGAACGCAGCAAAGTCGATGCTGTCTCAGCTTCTTGACCTTGCCGTGCTCGATCAGCGTTTGGCGACGAACCCGGTTAAGGCGCTCCCCCGCCAACGCGGCAAGTCCAGGCTGTCCGATCTGACGGAGCGCGCGCTGTCCCGGGCACAGGTGGCGGCCATGCTCGATCTCACCGCCTTTCACCCGCATGGGCAGCGAATGCTGGCAGCGCTCGCCCTCACCGGTGCACGCTTGGGCGAGGTGTCGGCCCTGCGCGCTGAGCATGTCGATCTCGACAACGGCTTGCTGCGAATCCGCGCCACGCGCTCACCAGATGGTCATGGCCGCGTCGTCGAGCGACCCACGAAGAGCGGTCACGCGCGCGATGTACCGATCATCGAAGAGTTCGAACCCTGGCTTCGGGCCGCGATCGCAACGGACTTCCCTTACTTGTTCACCGGGTCGCAGGGCGGGCCGTTCGACAGCACGAACTTGAGTCGCGCCCTCCACTGGTGGAGGATCCGGCCCCTCATCGTTACCTATGCGGACGGCAGGCCGCTGCGGTTCCACGATCTGCGCCACACGTTCGCGTCTCGGCTCAGTGATCTAGGCCTCGCCCCGGCATACCTGCAGCAGGTCATGGGCCACGCGTCAATCACGACAACCGAGCGGTATACGCATACGCGGTCGCGCGACGCGGCGCTGGCAGCGAAGCGCATCCTCGACGCCGAAACCAGTGAGGTCACTTTTCGAGGGGGTGAGCACGCGGCAAACACGGGCCAGACACGAGAAAACCCCCGGAAATCCGGGGGCCTCATTCTGTAGCAGGAGCGGGGCTTGAACCCGCGACCTCACGATTATGAGTCGTGCGCTCTCACCAACTGAGCTACCCTGCCGCACGGCATCCGATGGATACTGCGAGCCCCGAGTCAGGATTGAACTGACGACCCCTTCCTTACCATGGAAGTGCTCTGCCACTGAGCTATCGGGGCGTGCTGCCCTCAGAGGGCAACCAGACGAGAATACCAAAGAATCGGCGCCTGGCCGAATCGAGGCGGCCCCGTCGTAACACGGGCGTGTCCGCGTCCGCCGACGCCGATCTCAGCGGGGTTCGAGGATCCGTCGCTGCAGCTCGGCGACGAGTTCCGCGCTGCCGGCGAGGTTCAGCCGTCGCGCGACATCTCGCCGCTCGGGACGGACGAACACGCCACCCGCCTCCTGCACGAGCAGGGCCCCCGCGGCGAAGTCCCACGGGCTCAGGCCGCGCTCGAAGTAGCCGTCGAGGCGCCCCGCCGCCACGTACGCCAGGTCCGTCGCAGCGCTGCCTCCGCGACGAAGATCACGCGCGATCGGCATGACCCTCCCCACGGTGGCGAGGTCGCCGGCGTGGGTGCCGGGGTCGTAGCCGAAGCCGGTGGCGAGCAGCGCACCGGCGGGCCCGGGCTCGGCAATGCGCAGGCGCTCGCCGTTAAGGAGCGCGCCCTCGCCGCGGGCCGCGGAGAACGTCTCCCCCATCACCGGCGACTGCACGACGCCGGCGAGCGCCGTCCAGCGGTCGGGGTCGCTGCCGCCCTCGACGACGGCGATGCTCACCGCGTACAAGGGGATCCCCGAGGCGTAGTTGACCGTTCCGTCGATCGGGTCGACGACCCAGGTGATGCCCGTGGCCCCGTCACCGCCGCCGGTCTCCTCGCCGAGGAATCCGTCGCCCGGGCGCTCCGCGTCCAGGCGTGCGCGGATCAGCGCCTCCACCTCGCGGTCCGCCTCGGTGACGATGTCGGCCAGCGACGACTTGCTCGCGGCGATCGACACGCCGTCCGCCCGTCGACGCCGGGCCAGCTCCCCGGCCTCACGAGCGATGTCGATCGCGAGATCGCGGAGCTCGAGGGCGGTCACGACGCGGCCGGCGGCGTCGCCCCCGCAGACGGAGCGGGCGGGGCGGGCGGGAACTCGGGAGCTGTCGACGGCGCCGCCGGATCGGCCTCGCCCGCGGGCACCTCCGAGTGCAGCGCTCCCGTCAGCCCATGGCCGCCCGCAGTGCTGGTCGGCGCGGTGGCGGCCGGTTCGGCAGGGGGCGCCGCCGGAGCCATCTGCGGCGCCGAGGTCCCGGCACCGAACGGAGCTGCGGCGGCCTCGGCCGCGGACTGCGCAGGCAGCGCAGGCTGGACCGGAGTGGTCGCGGCCGGCCGGCCCGGGGTCGTCGCCCCCGGCGAGGGCACGCCCGTGTAGTACGCGTTCCAGTCGGGGCTGCCGTCCGCGAAGATCGGCAGCGGCGTGCGGCCGTCGGCGTAGGTCGGCCACGGCTGCGGTTCGGCTGACGGATACGCGACCGCGGCCGGGGCGGCGTAGGCCACGAGTGCCGGCGCGCCGGGCGCGGGCCGTTTCGGGGCGAACAACGCGTTCAGCAGCGGGATCAGCATGGTGCCGACGGCGGTGAGGATCGTCAACGCGACCACGATCCGCCAGTACAGCTCCTGGTAGTCGAACGTGTGCGGGAAGGTCAGGTAGAACACCAGCATCGCGACCAGGCCCGCGAGGAACGCGTACGTCGCCCACACGATGCCCTGCGTGAACCCGGTGACGTGGCGCGCTGCGGCCTTCTGGAACAGCCGCACGTGCAACAGGGCGAGCTGCAGGATCCCGACGACGAGAACGAGCTGGAAGAAGCGCTCCACGCCGCCGAAGTAGCTGTCGTCGGGCAGCCAGATCTTCACGGCGCCGACCAGCAGCGCGAGGATCCAGGAGATCATGCTCAGCAGCGCCAGCCAGTCCTCGCGGTTGGGTGCGAGGCTCGCCTCGAGGATCGCGATCGCCGCGAAGGCGGCGAGCAGCACGATCGTGAGGAACGCCCGACCGATCAGCCCCTGCTGGTCACCGATGAGCACCCACACCACGCACACCAGGGCGGCGGCGATGAGGGCTCCGATCGCGATCCAGATCGCGCCGCGGATGAGCAGTGAGGTGTTCGGCCCGGACTTGGCCGGCGTCGTCGTGTTCGCCATGGGATCCCCCGTCTGTCGTGCTCTCATCCTCGCATGCGATGTCGCGCCTTCTGCGGGCGATGCACGATCAGGGGAGAACTCGTCGCGGCCAAGCCCTGTGCGGGCGGATGCGACGCGGGCCGACCGCATCGCGCGGGGAACGGGCGCGCCCGTCAGCGTCCGGACGACCGCTGCGCGAACGCCGCGATCAGGCCCTGCGCTTCGGATCCGCCGAACGCGGCGGCGATCGTGCGCGCCTCCTCGTCCAGCTGCTCCGGGAAGGTGCGCTCCGCGCGGGAGCGGATCAGGCGCTTCGCCTGGCCGTACGCGCCGAAGGCGCCCGCGAGCCAGAACCGCGCGACCTCCTCGGCCCGGCTGCGCACGGCGGTCGCGACCGCCTCGGCGTCGCCCTCGCCGACGGCCTCAGCGGCGATGCCCCATTCGATCGCCTCCGTGGCCGAGAGCATGCGATCGGTGAGCAGGAGATGCAGCGCGCGGCGCTGACCGACCGCGGCGGCCAGCTGTGCGCTGACGGAGAGGTCGGGAGTGAGCCCGACATTGGCGTACAGGCTGCCGAAGCGCGAATCGGATCCGACGACCGCGTAGTCGCTCGCGAGCAGGATCCCCAGCCCTCCGCCGGCGGTGGTGCCGTGCGCCGCTGCGACGACGGGCACGGATGACGTCGTCAGGGAGGCGATGCCTGCGTGGATGACCTGCGCCAGCCGTTCGATCTCCTCGCGCCCGCCCATGCCCGTGGCCATATCGATGACGTCGCCGCCCGCGCAGAACGCACGCCCCTCGCCCTCGATCAGGATCGCACCCACCGCGCTGTCGCCGACGGCGGCCGCCGTCGCCTCCGCCCACGCGTGCGCGAGCTCGGCGTTGAAGGCGTTCAGCCGCTGCGGTCGGTTCAGAGTGATCCGGGCGAGGCCGTCTTCGACACGGTAGAGCAGGGGCTCGGACATGGTGCTCCTTCGGGATCAGCGGCGATCATGCGGCCGTGAGCCGCCCGTTCAGCCTACCCGCGCGAGGCGCACCGATGGCACCGAGTGCCAGCATTCCTGATCCTGAGGCTCACCACCCACGCCGAGCCCCCGGTCGGAGGAATCCGACCGGGGGCTCGGCTCTCGGGCTGTGCTCAGGACCCGACGGTGAACGAGATCATGAGCGACAACGCCATCACGATCACCCAGACGGCCGTGAACGCATAGCCGAGGATGACGGCGGCGAGCGCGACGCCCCTGCCCGGGCGGCCGTCCCGCTTGATCTGCGCGAGCGCGATGTGCCCGCAGACGATTCCGGCGAGCGGCAGGAGGAACGCGCAGACCAGCGCGATCACGGGCAGCGGGCTGGACGGGTTCGCCGCGGGTGCGACCGCCGCAGCCGGGAGGCCGCCCGGCGCGGCCGTGGCCTGCGGTGCGGGAGCGGCGGAAGCGGTGCCGGGGGCGGGAGCGAAGCCCGAGCCGACCGAGGGAGCGTCGTACGACATGGTGGTTCCTTTCAGAGGTGCGTCGCGGCGGATGCCGGAGCGCGGGGTGGAGACGATGAGGGGCGGATTCAGAAGCGCGCGGAGAAGCTACCGAGGATCCGGTCCGCCGCAGCGAGGTCGTCGACCTTCGGCGCCTGCAGAGTGACCAGTACGACGTAGTCGCCGGACTTCGCCTGCGCAGACACGACCAGGGCGTACGATTTGGCGGGGCCGCAGCCCGACCACATCGCGAGCTGCCCCTGGTGCACGCCGTCGTCGTAGTCGCTGGCGCCTTCGGACTGGCAGCCCTCCGCGGCGAGGCCGGACCCCATCCCGTCCATGATCTGCTGCGGCGTGACCTTGCCGACCGCATCCTTCGAGGCGTAGACGCTCACGCCCGGGGCACCCCAGTCGTTCAGGAAGGCGTTGATGTCGGGAGCGGCGGACAGGAGCTTGTACTCGTTGCCGCCGTCGTCGGTGAACGGCGAACCCTGGGTCTGCTTCCAGGCGGCGGGCACTTGCACGGACACCGTGCCGGAGTCGTCCTTCACCGTGATGAAGTCGCCGCTCGCGACCTGGCTGGACCCACTGTCGGCGCCCGTGGCCGTCTCGATGGTCTTCTGCGCCGCGATCGGCTTGCCGTTGAACTGCCCGCGGTAGTAGGTGTTGTCCGCAGGCCGGAACAGCTCGACCGAGAGCGTGGCATCCTGTCCGTGGGTGCGCAGCACACTGCAGTAGTCCGACATGGTGCCGTCGGCACCGAGCGAAACGCCCTCCATCTTGGTGAGCAGGTCGCCGCCCTCGATGCCGGCCTTGTCCGCCGGGGATCCGGAGGCGACCGAGCTGACCCAGATCCCGAGACCGTTGCCGTCCTCGTCCGTCAGCGCCGTGCCGTTGATGCCGAGGCTGAGCACGGGCTTGCCCTTCGCGAGCTGGGCGATGGCCTGCTTGGCCTCGTCGCGGTGGATCGCGAGGTTGGTGTCGTACTGGTCGTTGCCGGCATAGTTGACGCCCACGACCGCGCCGTCCTTGTCGACGAGAGGGCCGCCCGAGTTCCCCGGGCGGATGCGCGCGTCGTGCTCGATGATGTGGTCGAGCGCAGCCCAGGGCGTCTTTCCCGCGGTGTCCGCCTTCGAGACGATGCCCTTCGTCTCGGTGAACGTCGGGTCGCCGAGCGGGAAGCCCGCCGCATAGACATCCAGGGCGGTCTCCACGGGCTTGTCGCGCCAGCGCAGGTGCGGATAGCCGCTGCCCTCGAGCTTGATGACGGCGAGGTCGTAGCACTCGCTCGAGGCGAGCACCTTGGCGTTCAGCGTCTTCGTGGTGTCCCCGCCGCGCCACACCTTGAGGGTGCCGGCGCCGACCACGACGTGGTTGTTGGTGACGGCGAGGCCGCTGTCGTCGATGAGGAAGCCGCTGCCGCGGCCCGCGGCCTCGTAGCCGCCCTGTTCCGGATCCACGAACGTGCCGACGGCCTCGATCTGGATGGTGGCCTTCTGAACGTCGCCGAACCCGACGGCACCGCCCGAGGAGGAGCCCCCGAAGGGGAGCGGCAGGCCGCAGCCGGTCAATGCCAGCGCGGCCGAGCCGAGCAGTGCGGCGCCGAGCACGAGCCGGCGCCGCGAGGGGAGGTTCTGGTGTGTCATGGGAGACGAACCTACGGATCCGCGGAGCAGCAGCGGATCCGATCCCCGTCCGGTTAACGCCGCTGCAACGCAGGCCGCGTCATGATGCGCCCCTCGGCCGTCGTGCGCGGGCGATGCAACGTTCGCGCACGACCGTTAACGCAGCCTCATAGGCCGCGAGCGAGGGCGACGGCCTGCTCGAGACCCAACGCGCGGCCCGCGGCGAGCGCGGCGCTCCACTCCTCAGGCTGCATCGCCTGGCGGATCCGGGTGCGGATGACCTCCGCGTCGAACGGCTCCGCCGTGACCGGGTCGTATCCGTGCCGCTCCCCCAGCCCGCGCACCGCTCCCAGCAGCCGCGCCGCCTCGGCGTTACGGTCCAGCAGGGCGGCCGCGCCCGCCGCCGTGTGCAGCAGGGCCAGCGCGGACGTGGGCTCGTCCATCCGCAAGGCCGTCTCGGCTGCGGCGACCGAGACCCGCAGCGCTTCCCGCCCGCGGCGGGCATCGATGAGCACCCCGGCGAGCACCTGGGAGAGCGCGTCGATGGGCAGGTCCGCCGACCGGGCCGCAGCGATGGCGTCGTTCAGCACCTGCATCGCCTGCGCCGGCTGCCCGGTGGCGCGCAGCACCTGCCCGTGGCACATCGCCACCTGGATCCGCTCCCACACGTCGGCCTGCACGACGGACTCGAGCGCCGCCGCCATGGGCTCGTGGGCGGCTTCCCCATCGCCCGTCGAGACCGCCACGACTGCGGCCAGCGCCGCGGCGAGCGCCAGCTCGGAGTGCGCACCCGCGTCCGACGCGACGGCCCTCGCCTCGGACAGGCGCGTGCGGGCCAGCTCGACATCGCCGTACTGGAAGACGAGGCGCGCCTGCGCGATCCGGGTGCGCGACTCGGTGACGGCATCGGTCTCGCCCGGCACGGCCAGGGCGTCGGCGATGAGCCCGGCCCCCTGGATCGCGCGTCCGCGTTGGAACCAGTGCCAGGACTGCCCCTCCACGATCCGCAGGGCGCTGTCGCGATCGCCGCGACGCAGGGCGGCGCTCAGGCCGAGACGGAGGTCCACGGCGCTCAGCTCGAGCAGCGCGTGCGCGACCCGCGGATCCGCGGAGAGCAGCCGTCCGCGCAGCTCCGTCACCCAGCCGGCGTACCAGCGAGCGTGGCGCGTGTAGAACGGGGAGCGCTCCCGGGCATCGGCCAGCGGATACGCGTAGTCCATGATCGGCTCCAGAAGGCGGAAGCGGCGTTCGCCGTCGGGGCCCTCCGAGGCGTAGATGAGCGACTTCCGCGCCAGGCGGGCCACGGTCGCCGCGGTCTCGGCGCCGCTCGCCGCGATCCCCCGCACGGCAGCCAGCGTGAACGACCCGCCGAAGCCGGCGACCTCGATCAGCGCCTCCCGCTCAGCCGGATCCAGCAGGTCGATGCTCCACTCGATCGCCGCGCGCAGGCTGCCGTGCCTGCCGGATTCCTCGCCGAGGTCGCTCGCATCGGCCGACACGACGTCGAGCACGTCGCCGAGGCCCACGGTGTCGAGGCGCGCCGCGGCGATCTCGAGGGCCAGCGGCAGCCCGTCGAGCCGAGCGCAGAGCGTCTCGACGGAGCCGCGGGTCCGTTCGTCGAGCACGAACCCCGGATCCGCATCGGCCGCACGGTCGGCGAAGAGGCGCACGGCATCGGAACCCGTGTCCATCGGGCCGACCGGTATGACCCGCTCGCCCGGCACGCGCAGCGTCTCACGGCTGGTCACGATGAGGGAGAGCCCGACGGTCGTCACGAGCAGGTCGCGCACGATGTCGCGGACGACATCGTGCAGGTGCTCCGCGTTGTCCAGCACCAGCGTGACCGGGGCGGCAGCGAGACGACGTGAGATCGCTTCGAGGGTGGGCTGTTCGGCATCGACGCCGTCGGCGATCGCTTTGAGCACCAGAGCGCGCTCGGCGTCGAAGACCACCTGCAGATCGATGAAGACCTGCTCATCCGAGAGCTCGGCGGTCGCCTGCCGCAGATGCTCCACGACGAGCCGCGTCTTGCCCGCTCCGCCGGGCCCCGTGACGGTCACGAGCCTGGCCATGCTGCGCGCCTGGGCGAGCGCGTCGAGCTCCTGCCTGCGGCCGACGAAGACCGTGAGCGGGATGGGGATCCCCCTCCGCCGCACCGTGCGGCCGACACGCGCAGGCCGGAGGCCGGTCACGGTGGTCGCCGCCTCCTGCCGCACGATCCGCTGCATCAGATCGCCGACGTCGTCGGAGAGATCGAGCCCGAGGTCGTCGCGGCGCCGGATCCGCAGATCGTCGATCACGGCGAGGGCTTCGGCGTCCCGCCCTGAGCGCGCCAGCGCCGTCGCGAGCAGCGACGCGAGGCGCTCGTCGTGCGGACGTCCGGCGACGTGGGGCGCGAGTGCTGCGGCGGCGGCGGACGGCTCGTCCCGGCGCAGGCGCAGTTCAGCAAGGGACTCCACCAGCAGCTGACGGGCGGCGACGAGTCCGGCGCGTTCGCGGTCCAGCGCAGGCACCCCGTCGAGCCCCGCGAAAGGCTCTCCGGTCCAGAGTGCGTCGGCCTCCCGCAGCAGCGCGAATCGCCGGTCATCCTCGGCCGGCTCCGCCTCCGCCAGCAGCGCGCGGAACCGCAGCACGTCGACAGCGTCGGGCGCGACGTCGAGGGCGTAGCCGCCACGACCGCCCCGGAGCACGCCCTCGAGTCCACGCTGGCGGAGTCTGGTGATGTAGACGCGGATCGCGCCGATCGCGGAATCAGGCGGCGACGCCCACACGTCCTCCACGAGCCGCTCTGCCCCGACGGCTTCTCCTGGCGTCAGCGCGAGACGGGCGAGCAGGGCGCGCGGGAGCGTGCCGGGCACGACGAGCTCGCGCCGGTGGTCCGTGACGCGCAGGCTGCCGAACAGGTCGACCCTCAGCACCGGCCGTCCTCTCTCTCGTCCGCCGTCCTGGAGACGAAGATAGCGGTCCGACGGCACGCCGCGCAGGAACGCGGACGAGCTGTCAGGCGTCGCCGAGCACGGACGCGACGAAGGAGTAGACGCGACGATGGGTGCCGTCCAGGCGCCGGTCGGCGTGCTGGTCCGCACGGATCTCGTTGGGCGCGAGCGGGGGCACGATCCGCACGCTCTCATGGCAGGAGAGGTCGGCGCAGATGTAAGTGCCCACGACGGAGCCCTTGCGCCCCTCCGCGCCCGCGCGGCGGGCGGCGAACAGCGCGACCTGGTTGCCGGGCTGCATCGTGTGGCAGAGGTTGCACATGCCGGAGCGCACCCGGGACGGATCCGCCGCACGCAGCACGATCCCGACGGGCTCGCCGTCCTGCTCGATGACGATGTAGCCGCTGCGTGAGGCGATCGGATCCCGCCATGCGAAGAAGTCGAGGTAGTCCCACTCGGCGAGCAGCAGGTCGTGCGGCATCGCGATCTCGGCGGCCTTGTCGGGCTCTGCGTTGCGGAACGACGCCCGGATCTGGTCTTCGGTGAGGGCACGCATGAGGACCAGTCTAGAAAGCGCGGCGGAGCCGGGCCCGGAGTCCACGCGGCGGCCGTCCCGCCGGAGCCCGGAGAACGACGAAAGCCCCCGTGCGTTCCGCACTTTCAATGTCGGCGTGATCCGTCATGATGGGCTTGATAGGAGCCAAAGTGCCAACAACGATGAGCGTGCGCGAGCTCGCAACCGCAGCCGAGAAGGATGTCGAAGAGGTCCTCGTCACCCTCTGGTACGCAGACATCGATTATGTGACGGAGCCATCGTCTCTGATTCGAAGCGACGACCTGAATACCGCCCTACGCGCGTGCCAGCTGCCATCGCGCGTGGATAGAAGGCGCAAGTCCTACTGGGCGGCCCAGCTAGGCATCACGGTCGCCGATCTCGACACCCGCCTGGTCTCTCTCGGTTATGTATCACCGGAACGAGCCCGCAACATCCCGAAAGGAGCGTCGTCACGGCTGGCACGGATGGTCAAGGAACAGCCCTCGCCGGTGCCGCCCACGCCCACGGAAGCAGTGAAGAAGCCGACAGCACCGCCGATCTCCTGGAAGGTGATCGGGCAGAAGGAACCAACGATGTTCTTGACTGTTGACGAAGTGCGGTCGATTCACGAAGCGCTTGAGAATGACGCCACCCAAGCAAATGATCCGATCTGGCCGCCCGGAGTGAAGAACGAAGATTCGCTCGCCAGCGCGCTCATGAGACCGCTTTCGGGCCACGGTGTCGAACCCAAGTACCCAACCATCGAGATGGCGGCTGCGGCGCTCGTCCACTCGCTCGTCCACAATCATCCGTTCCACAACGGCAACAAACGCACTGCGGTGGTGAGCCTGCTTGTGTTCCTTGACAGACATAACCAGTGGCTTCGTGACTCCGTCGATAAAGACGCGATCTTCAAATGGATGCTGGAGGTCACAAACCATCAGATCCTTCCCAAGGGCTTCGACTACGACCGAGTGGCTGATCGAGAGGTACTTGTGATCGCCGAATGGATTCGAAAGAACTCGCGACCGGTCTCGCGCTCCGAACGTCCCATCACGTGGCGGAAGTTGCGCGGGATCCTTAAGCAGGACTTCGAGTGCTCGATCAGTTCGCGAACTACTGGGGTTTTGGTGGAGCGAGCAATCGTTGAGCGAGGGTTCCTCGGCAGACGGAAGCAAACGGTGCGCCGATTCCAGTTCGTTCCGGCCGGTGACGGGCGCGAAGTGGGCCTCGGGACGATCAAGCAGATGCGACGTGAGCTCCATCTCGACGAGACCCACGGGGTGGATTCTGTGATCTTTTACGGCGACGAGCGCACGCCCGACGAATTTATCGTCCAGTATCGCTCGCTCCTGCGTGCGCTGGCGAAGGTATAGTCCGCGCGTTCGTGGGTCGCTACGAGGCGGTAGGAGCCGAGGCAACGCATAAGGCCCGGGACCTGAGTTTTCCTCAGATCCCGGGCCTTGTACTGGGTGGCAAGTGAGGGATTCGAACCCCCGAAGCATGACGCGGCTGATTTACAGTCAGCTCCCTTTGGCCGCTCGGGCAACTTGCCAATGCACGCCCGTCCCGCTTTTCCAGCCGACCGGGGGCGCGGAGATCAAGCATACCCGGCGGATCCGGTCACGAGAAATCGAGGCCGGCGAGGTCCCGTCCGCGCGTCGTTCAGACGCCGAGCGTCGACGCGCGCGCGACGAGTTCCGGCCGGTACAGGACCCGTTCGGCGGTCGCCGTGCCGCCATCGGACACCCCCAGCAGCAGGTCCACCGCCGTGGATCCGATGAGCCCGGCAGGCTGGCGGATCGAGCTCAGCGGGATCACCGCGGCTTCGGCGAAGTCGATGTCGTCGTATCCGATGAGTGCGATGTCCTGCGGCACGCGCGCATCGCCGGCCATCACCAGGCTCTGCAGCATTCCCAGCGCCAGCAGATCGTTCGCCGCGAACACCGCGTCCGGGCGCTCCGCGGCCGGACGCTCCATGAGGAGTCGGCCCGCACGACGCCCCTCCTCCACGCTGAGTGCACCCGTCGCCATGAATTCCAACCCCACCCCGGCCGCGGCGGCCACGGCCTGCGCTCCGCTCAGGCGGTCCGAGACCTGTCGCAGCGAGACCGGTCCACCGACGAAGGCGAGTCGGCGCCGTCCGCTCTCCAGCAGGTGTGCGGCGGCGATCCGCCCGCCCTCGACGTCGTCCACGGCGACGGAGGAGAACCCGGGATCGCGCGATTCGCGATCGACGAGGACACTGAGCGTGCCGCGATCGCGCATCTGCTGCAGCCGCGGCAGCGCGTCGGCGACCGGCGTGATGAGCACGCCCGCCACGCGCTGCTCCTCGAACAGGTCCAAGAGCATGCCCTCACGGTGTGCGCTCTCATCGCTGTTGGCGACCAGCACCGACATCCCGTGCTCGTCTGCGCGCTGCTCGGCGCCGCGCACGACCTCGGCGAAGAAAGGGTTGCGGATGTCGAGCACGACGAGCCCGATGGTGCGACTGCGGCCGGCGCGCAGCTGTCGGGCCGCATCGTTGCGCACGTACCCGAGGCGGGCGATCGAGGCCTGCACCCGGGTCACCGTCTCGGCGGAGACGCGCTCGGGGCGGTTCAGGACGTTCGACACCGTGCCCACAGACACGCCGGCGTCCTCGGCCACTTCCCGGACGCTCACGACCATCGCCGCCCCCTCTCCCGCACAGCGAGCCTAGGGCATGGGCCGGGCCGCGCCCGGGAGCTCCGGGTGCGGCCGCCTCACGCGACGAAGCGGTGCTCGCCTCCGACGACCTCGTGCGTCGTCCCGTCGGGCAGGACGATCTCCGCGGGGACGCCTTCGGGGATCCGGGCCTCGAGCACGAAGCCGTCGTCGCCGGTGCGCCAGTCGACGGCGATCTCGCCGGCGGCGGCGGCGTAGCGGGTGCGTGCCCAGGTGATGCCGGGGCCGGGAACCGGCTCGATGCGCAGCCTCGCGTAGCCGGGCTGGGCCGGACGGATGCCGCCCACCACCTGATGGATCCAGTCGACGACCGCACCGAGCGCGTAGTGATTGAAGCTGGTCATCTCACCCGGATTGATGGATCCGTCCGGCAGCATCGAGTCCCATCGCTCCCACACCGTCGTCGCACCCATCGTCACCGGGTACAGCCAGGAGGGGTTCTCCTTCTCGAGCAGCAGCCGGTAGGCGTCATCGACATGCCCGGTCTCGGACAGCGCCCAGGTGACGAACGGGGTGCCGGCGAACCCTGTGGTGACGCGATAGCCGCCGGCGCGCACGAGCTCGGCCAGCCGGTCGGCCGCCTTCGCGCGGTCGGCGTCCTCCAGCAGGCCGAAGCAGATGGCCAGCGCGTAGACCGTGACGCAGTCGGAGTGCACCCTGCCATCCGCGACGTAGTGCTCCTGAAACGCGGTGCGCGTGCGAGCTGCGAGCGCCTGCCAGCGCCCGGCATCCTCGGTGCGCCCCAGTATTCCCGCCGCCTCCGCGGCGAACGCGGCGGAGCGGTACAGGCACGCGGTGGCGACGACATGCGGATCCGCCTTCGCCGCGGCCGGATTCTCCGGCGGGGCGTCCGGGTCCAGCCAGTCGCCGAACTGGAAGCCCTGGTCCCACAGGCCGGTCGGCGAGAGCACCCGCTCGACCGACTCGAGATGCAGCACCATCGCCGGATAGTGCGCCGCGAGCCGCTCGCGGTCGCCGTAGGCGCGCCACAGCGCCTCCGGCACCCACACCGCCGCATCCCCCCAGATCGCTGTGGCACCGAGCTCCGGGAACGCGAAGTCCTCGTCGAAGTGCGCGTACTTCAGCACGTCGGGCACCACGATCGGGACGATCCCGGCGGCGGAGTTGCGCGTCTCTGCGTGCAGGTCCTCGAGCCAGTCGTGCAGGAAGTCGGAGGTGTCGAACTGGAACGATGCCGACGCCGCGTAGGCGGCGATGTCACCGGTCCAGCCGAGACGCTCGTCCCGCTGCGGGCAGTCCGTCGGGACGCTGAGGAAGTTGCCCTTCTGCCCCCACACGGAGTTCTGCACGAGCCGGTTCACGAGGGGCTCCGAGCACTCGAAGGATCCGGTGCGCCGCATGTCGGAGTGAACGACCACGGCCTCGAGGTCCTCGGCACGCAGCTCCCCCGGCCATCCCGCGACCTCGACGTAGCGGAAGCCGTGGAACGTCAGCGTCGGCTCGAACACGTCCCGTCCGCCGGACAGCACGAACACGTCGGTGGCCTGTGCGGCGCGCAGCGGACGCGTGCCCAGCTCGCCGTCCTCGAGCACCTCGGCATGCCGCAGCACGACCTCGGCCCCCTTCACACCCTGCACGCTCACCCGCACCCAGCCCACCAGGTTCTGACCGAAGTCGACGAGCGTGCGACCCGCCGGCGAGACCCAGATCCGCTGCGGTCGCAGCGTCTCCTGCCTCTTCACCGGCGGACCCGCCTGCGCGACGAGCCGGGATCGGTCCACCTCGACCGCCTGGACGGTCAGAGCCTCCCCCGGCATGCCGCGCAGGCGCGCGTCGATGGTCTCGCCGTTGTAGAGCGAATTGCGCAGCACTTCGGAGGTCTCCGCCGTCCACTGCTCGTCGGTCGCGATGGTCTGCACGACGCCGTCGGCGAACACGACCTCCAGGACCAGAGCTGCGGCGATCTGCTCGCCGTAATTGGCGTTCGCGCCCTCGAATCCGAGGTCGCCGCGATACCAGCCGTTGCCGAGCAGGATGTCGAGGTCGAGGTCTCCGTCTCCCGCGCGCACCGCGTCCGTGACGTCCCAACTCTGGAACGGAAGTCGCCATTCGTATGCGTTCCAGCCCGGGTCGAGCACGGACTCCGAGACCGCCGAGCCGTCGAGACGCGCTTCGTACACGCCCAGCGCCGTGGCGCTGAGCCGCGCGGAGGCGACCGCGCTGCGCGGCTGGGCGGGCGCGACCGTCCGTCGGAAGCGGATCGCGGCCTCGCGCGGAGCCGCTGCGGTGAGGAAGTCTGCGTGGTGGAGGGGGGAGGTCATCTCGGTCCTTCCGGATCGTGGGGTCTGCGTCTGGTCGGGGGTCAGGATTCGATCGGCGCCGCCTCGGCATCCGCCTCGACGACGACGGTGCGCAACGACTCCGTGACGAACTGGCTCTCGCCCGCATTGCGGAAGGCGAACCAGGCGACCACGAGGCCGACGGCGACGACCGCACTGAGCACGCCGTACAGTCCCTGCGGGCTGACGGCGATGAGAGCGGGCGTGACGAAGGCGAGCAATGCCGCGACGACACGGGCGATGGCGATGACGGCGCCCTGCGCGGTCGTGCGCAGCAGCGTCGGGAAGGACTCCTGCGTCCACACCTTCATGATCCCCTCGAAGGCGAAAGCACCGCCGACGCCCATGAACAGGTTCATGGCGATGATCGTGGGCAGGCTGAACCCGAGGACCGCGGGAGTCAGGTAACCGAGGAGCAGCACGATCCCGCCGAACACGAAGTAGGTCATCCGTCGCTTGCCGTCGACGATGCGCATGAACCACAGGCCGGCCAGGAGTCCGATCGGGAACGATGCCAGACCGATCGCGGAGTTCAACTGGACCGGGATGCCCGCGACGTTGACCGCGAGGTAGGTGCCGAACTGGCCGCCGGTGTTCGCGCCGACGTTGGTCAGCGCGTAGAAGATCAGCAGCGCGGCGAACGGGGCCAGGTAAGGCTTGCGCAGCAGGTCGCGCACCGAGGCGCGGTCGGCCCGCACGGTCACCACGCCGCGGCGGCGCTCGTCCCGGGCCGCCAGCCAGAACGGCGACTCCGGGATCGTGAGCCGTGCGACGAAGACGAGTGCGGCGACGATCCCGACCTGGCCGAACAGCAGCTGACCGCCGAGGCGCCCCAGACCGCCGGCGAACGTCGCGATGACGATCGTCCCGAGGATCCCGACCACCCACAGGATGTTGGAGAGCCCGATGATCGCACCACGATTCTTCTCCGACGCCGCCTCCGAGATCGTCGAGAGCGAGACGGGAAGGTCTGCGCCGGTGCCCAGTCCCGCCAGGACGACGCCGGCGAGCAGCGCGGGGAACGACGCCCCGAACACGAGCAGGGCGATGCCGCCGATCACGATGAGCATGGTGACGAGGAACACGGTGCGGCGACCCAGCGCGTCGCCCAATCGGCCTCCGAAGATCGCGCCGACCGCGATCGAGAGCGTGAGCATCCCGGACAGGATGCCGATCTGGTCGGGCGTGATGCCGATCGTGTGCTGATAGATCACGAGGGCGATGCCGGTCGCGACGATCGTGGCGGCGTCGATGTACGACGCCATGCCGCACACGACGCCGACCCACCACGGGTTGGGGTGGCGGACGGAGGGAGCTTCGACGGTCATGGTTCTCCTTTGAACGTGAGCGATGCGGAGGGCGGCGGCCGGGGGCGCTGCGGATCCGGGGGTGCTTGCACGCTAGCAAGCTTTGAATCGATTCACAAGCGTTGTTCCGCGAAAATAGTCGCTCGAGGTCGGCTACGTGGCTTAAAGCAGGGTTGACGACCGCCCCCGCAAAGCCGTATCGTCAATCACAGATATTGAATCGATTCAGAGCGAAGGAGCCCCATCGATGCCTCTCGTCCTCTCCGACCTCCGCGCAGATCACCTCGAGAACCCGCTCGCGCTGCGCCGCGTCACCCCGCGGCTCACCTGGCGGGTGCGCGCTGAGGGAACGGCGACCGCGCCCCGCGCGCACCGGATCCGGATCACCTCCGCTGAGGGCCGGCACGCGCACGACTCCGGATGGATCGAATCGGACGAGACCTCCCTCGAACCCGACGGCTTCACGGGGGTCCCCGGCACGGACTACCGCTGGCAACTCGACGTGCGCGATGCCGACGGCGGCGTGACCGAGGCGTCCGCCGGCTTCGGCATCGGGCTCGCCGACTGGGACGCGCCGTGGGTCGAGCCCGCGCAGGAGCGCGTGCTCGCCGAGGGTCCGCTCGCGATCGGGCCCGAAACCTTCGCTCCCGCATCCGATGCCACGCCGCCCGGCGAGCGCCTGCACCCGCCACGGTATCTGCGGCAGGAGTTCGATCTGCCCGCGGCGCCTGTCTCGGCGCGACTGCGCATCAGCAGCCAGGGCGTGCACCAGCCGTCCCTCAACGGCATCCCCGCGGGAGACGGCCTGCTGGCTCCCGGTTACGAGAGCTACCAGCACGAGATCTCCGTGATGACGCACGACGTGACCTCGCTGCTGCACGAGGGCGTCAACGTGCTCGGGGTGATCCTCGGCGACGGCTGGTACGCCGGCCGGATCTCCATCCTCGGTCGCAGCGCCCAGTACGGCGATGTCCTTCGTGCGACCTGGCGGCTGGAGGTGGACCTGTCCGACGGCAGCCGCACCGTGATCCGCCCCGACGCGTCGGTGCGGAGCTCCCGCGGCCCGATCGACTGGTCCGACATCTTCATCGGCGAGCGCCACGACGCCCGCGCCGAGCGACCCGGCTGGGACGCCCCCTCCGCGGATGCCGAGCTCCTGGCCGACTGGACGCCGTGCGCTCTCGTCCCCGTCGCCGTGCCTCTCGTGCCGTTCGTGGGAGAGCCGATCCGGCGGGTCCGCGAGCTCCCGGCGCAGCGCGTGCTGACCACTCCCGCTGGCGAGACCGTGATCGACTTCGGCCAGGTCATGGCCGGTCGGGTGCGGATGCGCGTCCGCGGCGAGCGCGGCACGGTCGTCCGCCTCGAACACGCGGAGGTCGTCGATGCGGAGGGCAACTTCCTCGACAACATCCTCGGCGTGAACAAGGACCAGGCCGACGAGTACGTGCTCGCCGGCCGTCCCGAAGGCGAGGAGTGGGAGCCGCTGTTCACCTTCCACGGGTTCCGCTACGTCAAGCTGATCGGATACCCCGGCGCGCCTCTGCCCGAGGACTTCACGGCCGTCGTCATCGCGAACGATCTCGAACAGACCGCCTCGTTCTCGTCGTCGCACCAGCGCCTGGATCGCCTCGTGGAGAACACCGTGTGGTCGCAGCGCTCCAATTTCCTCGCGGTGCCGACCGATTGCCCGCAGCGCGAGCGCGCCGGATGGACCGGCGACCTGCAGATCTTCGCGCCGACCGCCGCGACCCTGATGGGCGTGGCAGCGTTCCTCGACCGCTGGCTGCGCAACGTCCGCGTCGATCAGGCCGCCCACGACGGCATCGTGCCGATCATCGTGCCGATGCCGCCGGCCATGGACGATCCCGATCTGCCGAACGCGGGCCTCGGCGACATCCGCGACGCGGCCGGCTGGAGCGACGCCATCACGATCGCCCCGTGGGAGCTGTACCGCCACTACGGCGATCCGCGGTTCCTGCGCGACAACCTCGATGCGATGCGCACCTGGGTCGAGCATCAGACGGCCGATGCCGCCGCCACGCTGCCGGCTCGGCTGGATCCGACGACGCTCTCCCCGGAGCGCATGGCCAGGCAGCGCCTGCTCTGGAACGGGCGCATGAACTTCGGCGACTGGCTCGCGCCGTCGACGTTGGACGGGTCTCGACCCGAGGCCGAGGGCCTCGACGAGTTCGCGGCGATCATGCTCGCCCCGCAGCTGACCGCCGAGCTGACGGGACCCCTGTTCCAGATCCGCTCCCTCGACCTTTACGCCGCGTCGGCCGAAGCACTCGGAGATGCCGCAACGGCCGCGCAGGCTCGCGCCCAGGCGAGCGCGGTGCGCGCCGCCTTCGCCACGGAATACGTGGGCGCCGACGGACGGATCGGCCCCGACATGCAGGGGATCGCCGTGCTCGCCCTCGCCTTCGATGCCGTGCCCGACGAGGTCCGCCCGCAGGTCGTCGCCCGCCTCGTCGAACTCGTGCACGAGGCGGGGGTGCACCTGGACACCGGCTTCGTCTCCGTCCCCTTCCTCCTCGACGTGCTGTGGGACGAGGGTCACGCCGATCTCGCCCGCGCGCTCCTCGTGCAGGACACGGCGCCGTCCTGGCTCTACGAGGTCGATCACGGCGCCACCACGATCTGGGAGGCGTGGAAGGCGGTGCACGAGGACGGCACGGTCGAGCGGATGTCGATGAACCACTACGCCTTCGGCTGCGTCGTCGACTGGATGATGCGACGCCTCGCGGGGATCGAGCTCATCGAGCCCGGGTATCGCCGCACGCGCATCGCCCCCGACCTCGACGGCGTGCTCGATCACTGCCGGGCGCACGTGGATGTTCCGGCCGGACGGATCGCCGTGGACTGGCGCCGCGACGACCGCGGCGCGGATCTCACCGTAGAGGTCCCGCTCGGCGTCTCGGCGGACGTCGTCCTGGCCCCCGGCTGGATCCTGGACGGATCCGCCGAGCTCGTCCCCGGCACGCACACTCTGCGCGCCGCCCGCATCGAAGAAGGCACCGCATCATGACCACGCTCTCCCCCGAGATCCTCACCGAACTCGAGCAGCAGTCCATCGAGCTGCCCAGCTGGGCGTTCGGCAACTCGGGCACGCGCTTCCGCGTGTTCGGCACCCCGGGCACGCCCCGCGACCCGTTCGAGAAGATCGCCGACGCCGCCCAGGTGCACGCGCACACGGCGCTCGCCCCGACTGTCGCACTGCACATCCCCTGGGATCTCGTCGACTCCTTCGAGGACCTGCGACGGCACGCGGAGGACCTCGGCGTCACCCTGGGCACGGTCAACTCCAACACGTTCCAGGACGAGGACTACAAGTTCGGCGCTCTCGCGCACGAGGACGACCGCATCAGGCAGAGGGCGATCGACCACCACCTCGCCTGCATCGACGTGATGCACGCGACCGGATCCCGCGATCTGAAGATCTGGCTCGCGGAGGGATCCAACTACCCCGGTCAGAACGACATGCGCTCCCGGCAGGATCGCCTGCAGGACTCGCTGCAGCAGATCTACGCACGCCTCGGCGACGCGCAGCGCCTGGTGCTGGAGTACAAGTTCTTCGAGCCCGCGTTCTACCACACCGATGTCCCGGACTGGGGGACGAGCTATGCGCAGGTGTCGGCGCTCGGCGAGCGGGCCATGGTGTGCCTGGACACCGGCCACCACGCCCCCGGCACGAACATCGAGTTTATCGTGATGCAGCTGCTGCGCCTCGGCAAGCTCGGCTCGTTCGACTTCAACTCGCGCTTCTACGCCGACGACGACCTCATCGTGGGGGCGGCGGATCCGTTCCAGCTGTTCCGCATCCTCGCCGAGGTGATCCGCGGAGGCGGCCTGAACAACCCCGATGTCGCGTTCATGCTCGACCAGTGCCACAACATCGAGGCGAAGATCCCCGGACAGATCCGCTCGGTGCTCAACGTGCAGGAGATGACCGCGCGAGCACTGCTGATCGATCGGGAGGCCCTGGCCGCCGCGCAGCGCGCGAACGACGTGCTCGCCGCGAACGCGGTGCTCATGGACGCGTTCTACACCGACGTCCGTCCGGCGCTGGCCGCCTGGCGCTCCGAGCGCGGCCTGCCCGCCGATCCGATGGCGGCCTTCCTCGCGTCCGGCTACCTCGACAAGATCTCCGCTGAGCGCGTCGACGGCGCCCCGGCCGGCTGGGGCGCCTGACCACACCCCTCCCCCGCCGCTTTTCCGAACCCCCGCACGATCACCGCATCCTAGGAACCGACATGACCACCCCCACCGCCGCCGCCCTCATCGCGCGCAGCAACCGTCTGGGCGCCGACCCGGAGAACACGAACTACGCGGGCGGGAACACCTCCGCGAAGGGCACCGACACGGATCCCGTCACGGGACAGCCCGTCGAGCTGCTCTGGGTGAAGGGCTCGGGCGGCGACCTGGGCACCCTCACCGAGCAGGGGCTGGCGGTGCTGCGCCTCGACCGTCTGCGCGCGCTCCGCAACGTGTACCCCGGCGTGGAGCGCGAGGACGAGATGGTCGCCGCGTTCGACTACTGCCTGCACGGCAAGGGCGGGGCGGCGCCGTCGATCGACACGGCGATGCACGGGCTCGTCGACGCGGCGCACGTGGATCACCTGCACCCGGACAGTGGCATCGCGATCGCGACGGCGGCGGATGGGGAGGCACTGACGGCCGAGATCTTCGGCGGCAGGGTCGCGTGGGTGCCGTGGCGGCGCCCCGGCTTCCAGCTGGGCCTGGACATCGCCCGGATCAAGGCCGAGAACCCCGACGCGGTCGGGTGCATCCTCGGCGGGCACGGGATCACAGCCTGGGGCGACACGTCGGACGAGGCCGAAGCGAACTCCCGGTGGATCATCGAGACCGCTGCCGCCCACATCGCCGCGCACGGCAGTGCCACCCCGTTCGGAGGCGTGCGCGCCGGCTTCGAAGCGCTGCCCCCGGTCGAGCGCCGTGAGCGTGCCGCGGCCCTCGCCGGGACGATCCGCGGCATCGCATCGACTGACAAGCCCATGGTCGGCCACTTCACCGACGCCGACGCGGTGCTCGACTTCCTCGCCTCCGAGAAAGCGCCGGCCCTCGCCGCGCTCGGCACGAGCTGCCCCGACCACTTCCTGCGCACCAAGGTCAAGCCGCTCATCCTCGACCTGCCCGCGACCGCGACCGTCCAGGAGCAGATCGCGCGCCTGCACGAGCTGCACGCCGATTACCGCGCCGACTACCAGGCGTACTACGACGCCCACGCCGACGCCGCCTCCCCCGCGATCCGGGGAGCGGATCCGCTGATCGTGCTGGTCCCCGGGGTGGGCATGTTCTCCTACGGCGCCAACAAGCAGACCGCGCGCGTGGCCGGCGAGTTCTACGTCAACGCGATCAACGTGATGCGCGGCGCCGAGGCCCTCTCCACGTACACGCCCATCTCCGACGCGGAGAAGTTCCGCATCGAGTACTGGGCCCTCGAGGAGGCCAAACTGCAGCGGATGCCGAACCCGCGCTCCCACCAGGGACGGATCGCGTTCGTCACGGGAGCCGCATCCGGGATCGGCAAGGCCATCGCCACCCGCCTCGCGGCCGAGGGCGCCTGCGTGGTCGTCGCCGACCTCGACCTGGACAAGGCCCGCGCCGCAGCAGCCGAACTCGGCGGCACCGACGTCGCGATCGGCGTGGCCGCGAACGTCGCCGATGCCGATGCCGTGCAGGCCGCCCTCGACGACGCCGTGCTGGCATTCGGCGGCGTCGACCTCGTCGTCAACAATGCGGGATTGTCGCTGTCCAAGCCGCTGCTGGAGACCACCGAGAAGGACTGGGATCTGCAGCACGACGTGATGGCGAAGGGATCCTTCCTCGTCTCGAAGGCCGCGGCGCGGATCCTCATCGACCAGAAGCTCGGCGGCGACATCGTCTACATCTCCTCGAAGAACAGCGTCTTCGCCGGCCCGAACAACATCGCCTACTCCGCCACGAAGGCCGACCAGGCCCACCAGGTGCGCCTGCTGGCCGTCGAGCTCGGCGAGCACGGCGTGCGCGTCAACGGCATCAACCCCGACGGCGTCGTGCGCGGATCCGGGATCTTCGCGTCCGGATGGGGCGCCAACCGGGCCGCCACCTACGGCGTCGCCGAGGAGGACCTCGGCCAGTTCTACGCGAACCGCACCATCCTCAAGCGCGAGGTCGTGCCGGAGAACGTCGCCGACGCCGTCTACGTGCTCACCGGCCCCGACCTCAGCCGCACCACCGGCCTGCACATCCCCGTCGACTCCGGCGTCGCCGCCGCCTTCCTGCGATGACCGCACCCCACCGGACACGGCCGAGGCAGACGCGCCGATGACCGCGCCGTCGCAGGTCCGCGCCTTCGCCGCGGTCGATCTCGGCGCCACCAGCGGGCGCGTGATGATCGGCCGCGTCGGCACGGACGTGCTCGAACTCGAGCAGGTCGCCCGGTTCCCGAACGGACCCGTACAGCGCGCGGACGGTCTGCACTGGGACTTCGAGGCGCTCGTGGAGCACGTCGTCGCCGGTCTCGCCGAGGCGGTGCGCCGCGAGCCCGCGATCGAGAGCATCGGCATCGACACCTGGGCGGTCGACTACGGACTGCTGCGCGACGACGTGCTGCGGGCGGAGCCGTTCCACTATCGCAACGCCCGTGGCGCCCGCGGAGCCGACCTCGTGCATGCGCGAGTGCCGTTCGCCGAGCTGTACGCACGCAACGGCCTGCAGTTCCTGCCGTTCACGTCGCTGTACCAGCTCGCGACCGACGACAATGCAGCGAAGGCCGACACCATGCTGCTCATCCCCGACCTCGTCGCCCATCGCCTCACCGGTGCCCGCGTCGCCGAGCGCACCAATGCCTCCACGACCGGACTGCTCGGCGTGCACGATCGGGAGTGGGATCTCGCGCTCGCGGAGCAGATCGGCATCCGTCCCACCCTCCTGCCGCCGCTGGTCGACCCCGGCGCGCGGATCGGACGACTGCTCCCCGCCGTCGCCGCGCGAATCGGCGCCGACCTGCCGGTCGTCGCGGTCGGCTCGCACGACACGGCCTCGGCGGTCGTCGCCGCCCCGCTGACCTCCCCGTCCACGGCGTACATCTCCTGCGGCACCTGGGGTCTGGTCGGACTCGAACTCGCCGAGCCGGTGCTCATGGAGGCTGCCCGCACGGCCGGTTTCACGCACGAGCTCGGCGTCGACGGGCGGATCCGCTTCCTGCACAACGTGACGGGGCTGTGGCTGCTCAGCGAGACCGTGCGCGCCTGGGAGGGCGAGGACGGCACGCCGATCGACCTCTCGGAACTGCTCGACGCCGCCGCCACCGTCCCCCCGGACGTGCCGCTGTTCGACGCCGACGACCCGTCGCTGAGCAGCCCCGGCGACATGCCCGCGCGCATCGCGGCGGCCCTCCGGGCGACCGGGGCCGAGCCGCCGTCCGCACGGGCGGCGTTCGTGCGGATGATCGTGGAGTCGATCGCGCAGGCGTTCGCGGATGCCGTGTCGACGGCGTCCGCACTGACCGGCATCGCGGTCGAGACGATCGACCTCATCGGCGGCGGATCCCTCAACCGGCTGCTCTGCCAGGCGACGGCCGACCGCACAGGCCTTCCGGTGCTGGCCGGCCCCGTCGAGGCCACCGCACTCGGGAACCTGCTCGTGCAGGCGCGAGCCGCGGGGGTGTTCGGCGACGATGCGACCCTCGAAGAGCTGCGGAGACTCGTGCGCCGCACGCACCCGCCGACGCGCTGGGCGCCGCGCGGCTGACCGGCGGCGGGCTCCGCGGCGCGCACGAGGTCACGCTCCGGCCGTCACCGCACCTCGGGATCAGGTCGCGATGCGCGCGATCCGTGCTTCGAGGCCGTGCCAGTCGGGCGCCGGTGCGTGCGCCGTGGGCGGTGCGGGCAGAAGCCGCACGGGAGTGTGCCGGTACGTCCCCGCGACGATCGGGGCGGGCAGGAGCAACGGGCGACCCGGCGCCTCGATGTTCGCCGGGGTCTCCGCCGGCGCGTCCGTGCGAGCCTCGCCGGAGCGGGCATCGACAGAGACCTCTCCGCCGGGGGCCGCTTCGCCGAGGGCCGCTTCGGCGTCCTGCGCCTCGGACGGCCGCGGCTGCCCGACGGCCGGCGGCTCCTCGATCGCGTCGCCCTCCCGCAGCACCGTGTCCGGCGGGGGCGTCGCCGACGCGCTCAGCCCGAGGGCTGCGAGCACCTCGTCGCGCGCCTCGGCGATCGTGGTGATCTCGCGATCGCGGAGGTCCACGATCACGTCGGCCTCGGCCTGCGCTGCCAGCGACCTACGGGTGTCGGCGAAGGCGCTCCGGCTTCGATGCAGCTCGACCTCCGCGCCTCCGCGATCCCGCACGATCGAGCGGCGCAGGGTGCCCTCTGGCGCGGGCACAGCGACGAGGCGGATCCCGCGATCCTGCAGGGTGGTGCGGATCCGCTCTCCGTCGGCGTCCTCGGCCAGCGGCGCGACCACCGTCACGTCGAGCTCGTGACCGCGCAGGGCGGTCGCGAGCTCCACGGCGTCGCCGGTCGCGCTCTCGCGCACCCCGCCCGGGTCGCGGATCTCGTCGACCCGCGCCTCACCCAGGATCACCACGCGATGCTCGGCCATGCCGCCCCCTTCCCTCCGGAGTCGCTCCGGAGGTCTCCCCAGGCTACTCCGGAGCGCCGCACCGACCCGCGAACCCCGGGCCCTATCCTGGCGCCATGAAGACACGCAGCGTCGCGGTCGCCCTCGCCACCATCGCCCTGGCCGGCGCACTGGCCGCATGCACCCCGACCGGCCCCGGCGTGGCCTCCGGCCCCTCCGCATCCGCCGGCGGCTCCGCGGCCGGATCCGATCCCGCGCACCCCACGAAGAGCCCGTCCCCGGGCACCAGCGCATCGCCGACGCCCAGCCCCACATCGACCCCGGTCGCGCTGCCGACCGACTGCAAGGCGATCCTGTCGGCGAACGTGCTGTCGCAGCTCGGCGACACCCCGCTGAACTCCCCCGTGTTCGGACCGAGCGGCGTGCAATCCGACGGCAGCCTGATCTGCATCTGGGCGGATCCGAAGGCCGACACCACGAGCATCACGACCACGATCTCGCGCAGGTACCGCGGCGAGGCGCTCGACATGCTGAACGGTCTCGTCAAGACCGAGGGCTTCAGTTGCTACACGCCCGACAAGGGCACCCGCTGCGAGAAGGAATGGCCCGACGCCACGTATCCGGTCACGGACGGACGCACCCTGTTCTGGCGCGACGACGTGCTCATCGATACGAAGTACTCCAACCTCTCCCCGAACGGCTACACATCGAGCATCGTGGCGAGCATCTTCGGATCCTGACCTCCGGCGCATCTCGCGTTCGGGAGGAGAACTCGCGGATCGGCGGAGGAACGCGCGCGGATCCTCCTCCCGAACGCGAGTTCTCCTCCTCAGAAGGTGCGGGTTCGCGGATCCGGATACGCGAAGACCCCCGGATCCGTGTGGATCCGGGGGTCTTCGTCAGGCGATCAGTCCGTCACTCAGTGGTGTCGCGACTTCGTCGCTCGACAACTTCACTCGGCTCGGCCGATCGAGCAAGCTCGTCGGCTCTCGCCTCAATCAGTTGTAGGTGCCGGGCGTGATGTCGTCGGTGGAGAACGCGTCGAAGTCGACGTAGCCGAAGTCGCCCTCAGCGTACGCGCCGTCGGATGCGAAGATCCGGTTCGGGTAGCGCTCGCTCTTGGCCTCCTCGGTCGCCTCCACCGTGATGTCGCGGTAGCGGCGCAGGCCGGTCCCCGCGGGGATCAGCTTTCCGATGATGACGTTCTCCTTGAGGCCGACCAGCGGGTCGCTCTTGCCCTCCATGGCGGCCTGCGTGAGCACGCGGGTCGTCTCCTGGAAGGACGCGGCCGACAGCCACGACTCCGTCGCGAGCGACGCCTTCGTGATACCCATCAGCTCCGGGCGGCCGGACGCCGGGCGCTTGCCCGCCGCGACGGCCTCGCGGTTGACGTCCTGGTAGCGACGCGCGTCGAGCATCTCACCGGGCAGCAGGGTCGTGTCGCCGTGGTCGACGACGGTGACCTTGCGCAGCATCTGGCGCACGATGACCTCGATGTGCTTGTCGTGGATCGGCACACCCTGCGAGCGGTACACGTCCTGCACGCCGCTGACGAGGTAGCGCTGCACCTCGCGGGCGCCCATGACGCGCATGACCTCCTTGGGGTCGAGCGTGCCGACCTGCAGCGGGTCTCCGACCGAGACGTGCTGGCCGTCCTCGACGAGGAGCGTCGCACGCTTCAGCACCGGGTAGACCACTTCCTCGTCGCCGTTGTCGGGCGTGAGGATGACCTTCTTCGACTTGTCGGTCTCCTCGATCGTGATGCGGCCGTCGGCCTCGGCGATCGGGGTGGCGCCCTTCGGGGTACGGGCCTCGAAGAGCTCCTGCACACGGGGCAGACCCTGGGTGATGTCACCGGCCGACGCGAGGTGGAAGGTACGCATCGTCAGCTGGGTACCGGGCTCACCGATCGACTGCGCCGCGATGATGCCGACGGCCTCGCCGATGTCCACCGTCTTGCCGGTGGCCAGCGAGCGGCCGTAGCACTGCGCGCAGACGCCGACGGCCGAGTCGCAGGTCAGCACGGAGCGGACCTTGATCGACTCCACGCCCGCGGCGACGAGCTTGTCGATGAGCACGTCGCCGACGTCCTCACCGGCGGTCGCGACGACCTCACCGGCCGCGTTCACGACGTCGGAGGCGAGCGTACGGGCGAACACGGAGTTCTCCACGTTCGCGTCGCGCACCAGCTCGCCGGCGCTGTTCGGCGCGGCGATCGGCAGCTCCAGGCCCTTCGACGTGCCGCAGTCGTCCTCACGGATGATGACGTCCTGCGAGACATCGACCAGACGACGGGTCAGGTAGCCCGAGTCGGCCGTACGCAGAGCGGTGTCGGCCAGACCCTTACGGGTACCGTGCGTGGCGATGAAGTACTCCGCCACCGACAGCCCCTCGCGGTACGAGGAGATGATCGGACGCGGGATGAACTCACCCTTGGTGTTGTTCACCAGACCGCGCATACCGGCGATGTTACGGATCTGCAGCCAGTTACCACGGGCTCCCGACGACACCATGCGGTTGATGGTGTTGTCCTCCGGGAAGTTCGCCTGCATCTCGGCCTGGACCTCGTTGGTCGCCTTCGTCCAGAGCTCGACGAGCTCCTGACGACGCTCGGCGTCGGTGGTCAGACCCTTGTCGTACTGCGCCTGGATCTTCTCGGCCTGCTTCTCGTAGCCCGCGACGATCTCCGCCTTGTTCGGCGGGGTGATGACGTCGCTGAGCGCGACGGTCACACCGGAACGCGTGGCCCAGTAGAAGCCGGCGTCCTTGATGCGGTCCAGCGACGCGGCGGTCTCGACCTTCGGGTACTCCTCGGCGAGCTTGTTGACGATCTGCGAGAGCTTGCCCTTGTCGGCGACCTCGCGCACGAACGGGTAGCCCTTGGGCAGGGTGTCGTTGAAGATCGCCTGGCCGAGCGAGGCGTCCACGAGGCCGTGGCTCGCGTAGCCCTCGGGGGCCTCGCCCTCGAGGAAGGTCAGACCCGGGATGCGGATGCGGACCTTGGCCTGCAGGTCGAGGGTGCCCTCGTCCTTCGCCAGGATCGCCTCGCCCACAGAGCCGAACGCGCGGCCCTCGCCGAGCGCACCGTCCTTGACCGTGGTCAGGTGGTGCAGGCCGATGATCATGTCCTGCGAGGGCAGGGTGACCGGGCGGCCGTCGGACGGCTTGAGGATGTTGTTCGAGGCGAGCATCAGCACGCGGGCCTCGGCCTGAGCCTCGACCGACAGCGGCAGGTGCACGGCCATCTGGTCACCGTCGAAGTCGGCGTTGAACGCCGCGCAGACGAGCGGGTGCAGCTGGATGGCCTTGCCCTCGACGAGCTGCGGCTCGAAGGCCTGGATGCCCAGGCGGTGCAGGGTGGGGGCGCGGTTCAGCAGCACGGGGCGCTCGCGGATGATCTCCTCGAGCACGTCCCAGACCTCGGGGCGCATGCGCTCGACGGCGCGCTTGGCGGCCTTGATGTTCTGGGAGTGGCCCAGGTCGATCAGGCGCTTGATCACGAACGGCTTGAACAGCTCGATCGCCATCGTCTTCGGCAGACCGCACTGGTGCAGCTTGAGCTGCGGGCCGACGATGATGACCGAACGGCCCGAGTAGTCCACGCGCTTGCCGAGCAGGTTCTGGCGGAAGCGACCCTGCTTGCCCTTCAGCATGTCGCTGAGGGACTTCAGGGCGCGGTTGCCGGTACCGGTGACGGGGCGGCCGCGGCGGCCGTTGTCGAACAGCGCGTCGACGGCCTCCTGCAGCATCCGCTTCTCGTTGTTGACGATGATCTCGGGGGCGCCGAGGTCGATCAGACGACGAAGACGGTTGTTGCGGTTGATCACGCGGCGGTACAGGTCGTTCAGGTCGCTGGTCGCGAAGCGGCCACCGTCCAGCTGCACCATCGGGCGCAGCTCCGGCGGGATCACCGGCACGACGTCCAGCACCATGGCGGCCGGGCTCATGCCGGTCTCCAGGAACGAGTTGACGACCTTGAGGCGCTTGATCGCGCGGATCTTGCGCTGGCCCTTGCCCTCGGAGATCTGCAGGTGCAGCTTCTCCGACTCGGCGGCGAGGTCGAAGGCGGCGAGACGACGCTGGATCGCCTCGGCACCCATGTGCGCCTCGAAGTACTGGCCGAACCGGTCCTGCAGCTCGTGGAACACGTCGTCCTCGGGACGCAGGGCCCCGACCTCGAGGGTGCGGAAGTCCTCCCACACGCGCTCGAGCTTGACGATCGCCTCGTCGGCGCCCTTGCGGATCAGGGACATCTCCTTCTCGGCGGCGTCCTTGACCTTCTTCTTGGCGTCGGCCTTGGCACCCTCGGCCTCGAGAGCCGCGAGCTCCTCCTCCAGCTTGGCGAGGCGCTCCGCGATCTTGGCGTCGCGGCGGTCGCCGAGCGTCTTCAGCTCGAGGCGGATGTTGTTCTCCTGGGTCGCCAGGTCGCGGTGACGCGCGTCCTCGTCGACCGAGATGACCATGTACGCGGCGAAGTAGATGACCTTCTCGAGGTCCTTCGGCGCCATGTCCAGCAGGTAGCCGAGGCGCGAGGGCACGCCCTTGAAGTACCAGATGTGGGTGACCGGGGCGGCGAGCTCGATGTGGCCCATGCGCTCACGGCGGACGGAGCTCTTGGTGACCTCCACGCCGCAGCGCTCGCAGACGATGCCCTTGAAGCGGACGCGCTTGTACTTGCCGCAGGCGCACTCCCAGTCGCGGGAGGGGCCGAAGATCTGCTCGCCGAAGAGGCCGTCCTTCTCCGGCTTCAGCGTGCGGTAGTTGATGGTCTCGGGCTTCTTGACCTCACCGTACGACCACTTGCGGATGTCGTCTGCGGTGGCGAGGCCGATGCGAAGCTCATCGAAGGTTGTTGCGTCGAGCACTAGTTCTCCTGTGTCGAAATTCTCTTAAGAAAAGTGGGGAGTTCGAGGGATCCGGAGCGGATCCGGATCCCTCGAAGGCTCAGATCTCGTCGATGGATGCGGACTCGAAGCGGCTGGAGATGTTGATCCCCAGCTCCTCGGCGGCGCGGAAGGCCTCGTCGTCGGTGTCGCGGAGGTTGACCGCCGTACCGTCGGCCGAGAGGACCTCGACGTTCAGGCAGAGCGACTGCATCTCCTTCATGAGCACCTTGAACGACTCCGGGATGCCCGGCTCCTGGATGTTCTCGCCCTTGACGATCGCCTCGTACACCTTGACGCGGCCGAGGATGTCGTCGGACTTGATCGTGAGGAGCTCCTGCAGCGCGTACGCGGCGCCGTAGGCCTCGAGCGCCCACACCTCCATCTCACCGAAGCGCTGGCCGCCGAACTGGGCCTTACCGCCGAGCGGCTGCTGGGTGATCATCGAGTAGGGGCCCGTCGAGCGCGCGTGGATCTTGTCGTCGACGAGGTGGTGGAGCTTCAGGATGTACATGTAGCCCACGGAGATCTGCCCCGGGAACGGCTCGCCGGAGCGGCCGTCGAACAGGGTGGTCTTACCGGTCGAGTCGATCAGGCGCACGCCGTCACGGGTCGGCAGCGTCGAGTCGAGGAGACCCTCGATCTCCTCCTGGTGAGCGCCGTCGAACACCGGGGTCGCGACCTTGGTGCCGGGGGCGACGTCGAACGCCTCCTCGGGCAGCTGCGCGGCCCACTCCGGGTTGCCCTCGATCTTCCAGCCCTGCTTGGCGATCCACCCGAGGTGGGTCTCCAGCACCTGGCCGAAGTTCATGCGGCCCGGGATGCCGAGCGGGTTCAGGATGACGTCGACCGGCGTGCCGTCCGAGAGGAACGGCATGTCCTCGACGGGCAGGATCTTCGCGATGACACCCTTGTTGCCGTGGCGGCCGGCGAGCTTGTCGCCCTCGGTGATCTTGCGCTTCTGGGCGATGAAGACCACGACGCGGCGGTTGACGCCGCTGCCGAGCTCGTCGTCGCCGTCCTCGGCGTTGAACTCCTTGACCGCGATGACGGTGCCCTGCTCGCCGTGCGGCACCTTCAGGGAGGTGTCGCGGACCTCGCGGCTCTTCTCGTTGAAGATCGCGCGGAGCAGGCGCTCCTCGGCCGACAGCTCGGTCTCGCCCTTCGGGGTGACCTTGCCGACGAGGATGTCGCCGGGGCGGACCTCGGCGCCGATGCGGATGATGCCGCGCTCGTCCAGGTCCTTCAGGAGCTCCGGGCTGACGTTGGGGAGGTCACGGGTGATCTCCTCCTTGCCGAGCTTCGTGTCGCGCGAGTCGACCTCGTACTCCTCGATGTGGATCGAGGAGAGGGTGTCGTCCTTCACCAGGTCCTGGCTGAGGATGATCGCGTCCTCGAAGTTGTGACCCTCCCACGTCATGAACGCGACGAGGAGGTTCTTGCCGAGCGCGAGCTCGCCGTTCTCCGTGGCGGGACCGTCGGCGATGACCTCGCCGACCTCGACCCGCTCACCGGCCGAGACGACGACCTTCTGGTTGTAGGAGGTGCCGTGGTTCGAGCGGTCGAACTTGCGCAGGTAGTACTCCTGGGTGCCGCCCTCGTCGAGCATGACCACGACGCGGTCGGCGGAGACCTCGGAGACCACACCGGCCTTCTCGGCGGTGATCACGTCACCCGCGTCGATGGCGGCGTAGCCCTCCATACCGGTGCCGACGAACGGCGACTCGGAACGGAGCAGCGGCACGGCCTGGCGCTGCATGTTGGCGCCCATGAGCGCGCGCTGCGCGTCGTCGTGCTCGAGGAACGGCACGAGCGAGGTCGCGACCGACACCATCTGGCGCGGCGAGACGTCGATGTAGCCGATCTCGGACGGGAGGAACATGTCGACCTCGCCGGATCCGCCCTTCGGACGCGCCAGCACGTGCGCCTCGGTGAAGCGACCCTCGGCATCGAGCGGGGCGTTCGCCTGCGCGATGTTGAAGTCGACCTCCTCGGCGGCGGTCAGGTAGTCGATGTGCTCGGTGACCTTGCCGTCCTCGACCTTGCGGTACGGGGTCTCGATGAAACCGAACGAGTTGATCCGCGCGAACGTGGCGAGCGAGCCGATCAGGCCGATGTTCGGGCCTTCCGGGGTCTCGATCGGGCACATGCGGCCGTAGTGCGAGGGGTGCACGTCGCGCACCTCGACGCCGGCGCGGTCGCGGCTGAGGCCACCGGGGCCGAGGGCCGAGAGGCGGCGCTTGTGGGTCAGACCCGCGAGCGGGTTGTTCTGGTCCATGAACTGCGACAGCTGCGAGGTGCCGAAGAACTCCTTGATCGCGGCCACGACGGGGCGCACGTTGATCAGGGTCTGCGGGGTGATCGCTTCGATGTCCTGCGTGGTCATGCGCTCGCGGACGACGCGCTCCATGCGGGACAGACCGGTGCGGACCTGGTTCTGGATGAGCTCGCCGACGGCGCGGATGCGACGGTTGCCGAAGTTGTCGATGTCGTCGGTCGCCAGACGGATCTCCGCCTTCTTGCCGCCGCGGATGCCCTCGAAGGTCTCGACGCCGGCGTGGATGCGCACCAGGTACTTGATGGTCTCGACGATGTCCTTGACCGTGAGCACCGACTCGTCCAGCGGCAGGTCGAGACCCAGCTTCTGGTTGATCTTGTACCGGCCGACCTTGGCGAGGTCGTAGCGCTTCGCGTTGAAGTAGAAGTTGTCCAGCAGCGCGCGGGCGGCCTCGGCGGCGACCTGCTCGCCCGGACGGAGCTTGCGGTAGATGTCGCGGAGCGCGTCCTCCTTGGTGAGGATCGTGTCCTTCGCGAGGGTCTCCTCGATCGAGGCGAAGCCGGCGAACTCGGCGAGGATCTCCTCGCTGGTCAGGCCCAGCGCCTTGAGGAAGACGGTGACGGACTGCTTGCGCTTGCGGTCGATGCGCACGCCGACCTGGTCGCGCTTGTCGATCTCGAACTCGAGCCAGGCGCCGCGCGACGGGATGACGCGGGCGGACACGATGTCCTTGTCGCTGGTCTTGTCGGCGGTCTTGTCGAAGTAGACGCCCGGGGAGCGGACCAGCTGCGAGACGACGACGCGCTCGGTGCCGTTGATGATGAACGTGCCCTTGGCGGTCTGCAGCGGGAAGTCGCCCATGAAGACCGTCTGGGTCTTGATCTCACCGGTCTGGTGGTTCATGAACTCGGCCTCGACGTAGAGCGGGGCCGCGTAGGTCTTGCCGCGCTCCTTGCACTCCTCGATGGAGTACTTCTCGGGCTCGAGGTACGGGTTCGTGAACGAGAGCTGCATGGTCTCGCTCAGGTCCTCGATCGGGGAGATCTCCTCGAAGATCTCCTCCAGGCCGCTGGCCTCGGCGAGATCCTTGCGGCCGGCCTTCTTGCCGTCGGCGACGCGCTTCTTCCAGGCCTCGTTGCCCACGAGCCAGTCGAAGGACTCGGTCTGCAGGGCGAGCAGGTCGGGGACCGTCAGCGTGTCGGAGATCTTGGCGAACGAGAGGCGGGAGTGGCCGCGTCCGTTCTTGTTGGTGGTGGGGGTGGATGCGTTGCGAGCAGCAGCCAAGGGAATAACCTCCGTGAGCCCCGAAGGGCGTCTCGATTCCTCGTCGTCAGGTGAGTGCGCCGCGTCACACGGCCGCACGCCGAAGGCGCTCTGTCGAGGAGCGAGGACGTACGGAAATCTGCCGACCACCATATGAGGGCAGGAAGGAGCGAGGCGCAAAGATCAACTATAGTTCCGAAATCGCGACATGGCAAGCGCGATTCTTGACCTTCTGCCCCGAGGGGGGTATAACCCCGGGCGCGGGACGCTCCTGCACCTCGGCCCCGCCCTTCTCGGCCCTCGCGGCCGCGGGCGCCGCCATCATCGCCGTGGCTGCATGCGCGGCACCGGGATCCGGTATCGTCGCGAGCGTGCCCGATTCACCGTTGATCGCCTGTTTCGGCGAAGGCCTGGTGGCGCTCGTGCCCACGACGGCCGGTCCGTTGGAGAGCAGCCGCACGTTCCAGCGCTCCCTGGCTGGCGCGGAGTGGAACGTCGCACTCGCCGTGGCCTCGGCCGGCTCCCGCGCCGCCGTCGTCTCCCGTGTGGGCGATGACGGCTTCGGACGCTTCCTCCTCGGTGAGCTGGCCCAGCACGGCGTCGACGCGTCCGCCGTCGAGGTCGATCCCGCGGCCCCCACCGGGCTGTACGTGAAGGAGCTCTCCGCCGAGGGCCATGGTCCGGTGCAGGGTGTCATGCACTACTACCGGGCCGGATCCGCGGGCAGCAGGATCTCCCCCGCGACCCTGCACACGCCCGCCGCCGAGCGCGTGCTCGCCGAGGCGTCGCTCGTGCACACCACGGGGATCACTCCCGCACTGTCCGACGGCGCCCGCGCCGCGCAGGACGAGCTGTTCGCGGACCGCGGCGGCCGGCTGATCGGCTTCGACGTGAACTGGCGCCCCGCGCTGTGGCAGGGCCGCCAGGACGAGGCGCGCGAGCTGCTCGGCGGATACCTCGCGGCGGCCGACGTGGCGCAGTGCAGCGCGCACGACGCAGAGGCCGTCTTCGGCACCGGGGATCCGGACCGGCTGCGCGCGATGTTCCCCGGACCCCGCCACCTCGTCATCACGCGGGACGACGGCGCCACCGCGTTCGACGGCGCCGAGCGCGCCGACGCCCCCGCCGTGCCCTCGACCGTGGTCGAGACGATCGGCGCCGGGGACGCCTTCGCCGCGGGCTTCCTCGCGGGCGTGCTCAGCGGCCTGTCACTGAGTGGCTGCGTCGCCCGTGCCAATCGCATCGCCACCCGCGCCCTGGGCAGCACGCGAGACCACGTGGACTGAGCGCCGCCCGGGAACAAGCGACCGGCGGCCTGAGCGGTCAGGCCCCGCGGACCGCACGGCGGGTCGTGCGCAACGGCTCGGTCACCGTCTCGCCCCGGTGCTGCACCACCCGCACGAAGAGCAGGTCGAGCACCGCCAGCTGCGCGATCCGGCTGGACATCGCGGCCATCCTCAACGGCGATTCCTTGGCACGGGTGCCGAGCACCAGATCCGCGACGGCGGTGAGCGGGGAACCCGGCGCGTTGGTGAGTGCCACGGTGAAGGCCCCGGCCGTCCGGGCGACCTCGGCCGCACGGATCGTCTCAGCCGTCGCGCCCTCGTGCGACACCGCGAGCACCACATCCGCCGGCCCGAGCAGCGACGCCCCGGTGATCGCGACGTGCGGATCCGGAGAGTGCACGGCGACGCAGCCGATCCGGGCGAGTTTGAGCTGCATGTCCTGCGCGGTGAGCGACGAAGCGCCCTGCCCGAACAGGTGCACCTGCCTCGCCCCCGCGATCGCGACGGCGACGCGGTCGAGCGCAGCGAAGTCGAGACCTGCGACCGTGTGCTCGATCGCGCCGATCTCGCTCGCCGCGAGTTTGGCCGCGACCGTCTCGACCGGGTCGCCCGGGTCGATGGTCGCATCGTCGAAGCCGAACCGCTCCTGCTCGGCCTGTGCGCGCGCGACGGCGCCGGCGAAGGCGACGCGCAGCTCCCGGTAGCCGCTGAAGCCCAGCGTCTGGGCGAAGCGGGCGACGGTCGAGAGCGAGGTGTGACAGAGCCGGGCGAGATCGGTGATCGCGAGGTCGACGACGAGGGTCGGATCCGCGAGCACCCGTTCGGCGACCCGCGCCTCGGCGGCGCTCAGCCGCGGCAGAGCGGAGCGCACGACGCCGAAGACATCCGCGTCCATCACACCCCCTCTGCCTCCCGAAGAGAGCGGATCATCGCCCGGCGCCGACGAGCCTCTCCCGGGCGAGCTCGGCGCCGATCCTGCTGGCGGAGCCCACCTCGATCACCGGCACGCCGACGCCCTCGGCGGGGAGGCCGACGTTCACGGCGACGACGTCGGCCGCGCGCGCGGCGACCTCGGCGACGACAGCGCGCTGCACCGGGTCCGTGTCGATCCGATCCACGAGCAGTGCGATCCGCCGGCCCCGGGCCTGCGCGACCGCGGCGTCGACCGCCGCGCCGCGCTGCACCTCGTCGAGGCGCGCCGTGTCGATGCGCACCGTCGCCTCGCCGCCGGCGAGCGCCTCGGACACGTAGCCGGCCGCGCTGTCGACGGCGAGCGTCGAACTGCGGCGGGCGTCGACCACGAACGGCGCGCCCGCGGTCGTGAGCTCCCCCTGCACGTGCAGGGCGCGGCGCACGATGCCGGTGCCGTCGTAGGACGCCGCGTCCGCCGTGTCACCCGGCGCCGGGGCGGCGAGCTTCGCCGCGAGCCGGGCCACTCGCGCGCCGGCCTCGACGACGCGGTCCCGGGACAGGGATCCGTCCCGCAACGCCGCGACGATCGCGTCCCGTGCGGTGCGGTAGTCGTGCTCGTCCTGATCCGGCAGCGCTGCCGCACCGGGGTTCGTGGGGTTGCCGATGCAGAGCAGGTCCGCCCCCGCGGCGAGCGCGCGGACCGCTCCCCCGCCGATTCCGACCGACTCGCGGATCGCGGCCATGTCCAGGGCGTCCGTGATGATGACGCCGTCGAAGCCCGCATCCCGCAGCATGCCCAGCACCCGCGGATTGAGCGTGGCGGGCTCCTCGCCCCACGCCGGCACCACGATGTGCGCCGTCATCACGGCGTCCACGCCCGCGGCGACCGCGGCGCGGAACGGTGCGAGGTGCACGCGCTCGATCTCGGCCGGGTCCACGCCGATGCGCGGCAGATCGTGGTGCGAGTCGACGTGCGTGTCGCCGTGCCCGGGGTAGTGCTTGACGCACGCGGCCACGCCCCCGGCCTGGATGCCCTCGACCGCGGCGACCACGTGACGCGACACCAGGTCCGCGTCGGCGCCGAAGGAGCGCACGCCGATGACCGGGTTGCGCGGATCCGTGTTCACGTCGGCCACCGGCCCCAGCACCACGTCCGCGCCCACGGCGCGCACGCGACGGGCGAGCTCCGCGCCGGTCGCCGCGGTCGCGAACACGTCGTCGAGTGCGCCGAGCTGCGCGGCCCCGGGCAGCGTGGATCCGGTCGCGGCCTCGAGGCGGGTGACGCTGCCGCCCTCCTCGTCGATGCCGATGAGCGCCTGCGGGCCCGCCGCGCGGATGGCCGCGCTCAGCGCGTCCAGGTCGGGGCCGATGTTCTGCGCGAAGTAGACCACGCCGGCGAGCCCGCGGCGCAGCGCCGCGTCCAGCCACGCCGGCACGGTGCGGCCGAGGAAGCCCGGCCACAGCACGCTGTTCGCCAGCCTCTCGAACTCGACGTCGTCGTCGATCAGATCCGTCACGCTCATCCCTTCACCGCTCCGGCGACGAGTCCCGAGGACAGGCGCCGCTGCACGATCACGAAGAAGATCATGACAGGCAGAGTGATGAGGGTGGAAGCGGCCATGATGCTTCCCCAGTCGTTGGAGTACTGCCCGAAGAACGACTTCAGCCCGATCGAGACCGTGTACTGGTCGGTCGCGCCGCCCAGCATCGTCATCGCGAAGATGAACTCGTTCCACGCCGTGATGAAGCTGAACACGCTCGTGGCCACCAGACCCGGCATCACCAGGGGCAGCAGCACCGACCGGAACATCCGCCACCAGCTGGCGCCGTCGATGTAGGCGGCCTCCTCGAGTTCGACGGGAACGGCCTGCACGAAGCCGCGCAGCATCCAGATCCCGAACGCGAGCGAGAGCGCCACGTACACGACCATGAGGCCGAGGATGCTGTTCAGCAGTCCCAGACTCTTCACCTGCAGGAACAGCGGGATCACCAGCGCCTCGAGCGGCACCATCTGCACGATGAGGATCATCAGCAGGATCGCGGTGCGGAACTTGAACCGGAAGCGCGCGACGGCGACCGCGGCGAGCAGGCATACGAAGCCGCTCACGAGCACCGTGACCAGCGCCACGATCACGGAGTTGCGCAGGAAGGTGGCGAAGCCGCCGTCCGTGAGGACGAAGGCGAAGTTGTCGAGGGTGAACTCCTTCGGCAGCAGCGACTGGCCGCCGCTGGACGCCTTCTTGTCGAAGGCGCTGGAAACCATCCAGTACACCGGGAACAGCGTGAACAGCAGCACGGCGGTGACGGCGATGGCAATGCCGATGCGGCCGAGAACGGGGTGACGCGATTTCACAGCTCGTCCTCCTTCATGAGGGAGCGGATGTACACGATCGTGATCCCGAGCAGGACCAGCGTGAGCAGCACCGCGAGCGCGGCGCCGAAGCCGTAGCGGTTCTGCCCGAACGACTCGACGTAGGACCACACGCCGAGGTTCAGCACGGTGCGGTTGCCGCCGTTGCCGCCCGGCATGAGATAGACCTGCGCGAAGACCTTGAAGTCCCAGATCGTCGACAGGATGATCACGACGGAGAACACCGGCTTGAGGGTCGGGAAGATGATCTTCCAGAACCGCCGCCAGGCGCCGGCGCCGTCCAGTGCTGCGGCCTCCAGCATCTCCCGGGAGACGCCGAGCAGACCCGCGAGCACGGTCACGGCGACGAACGGGAAGCCGTGGTGCACCACGTTCAGCAGCACGATTGCATAGAACGACCACTGGTTCGTGAACCAGTTCACCTGGCCGTCGATGAGCCCGAGGTCCTTCAGCACGGTGTTGAAGACACCCTTGTCGGCGTCGAAGATCCACACCCACACATAGGTGCCGGTGACGGCGGGCATCGCCCAGGCGACCATGATGCAGCTGGCGACGATCGTGCGCCACACGTTCCCGAGCCGGGCCAGCAGCAGGGCGACCAGGGTGCCGACGGCGACGGTGGCGAACACGGACACGACGGCGAAGCCGACCGTGTTCGGCAGCACCACGGTCCACAGGGTCTTGTCGGTGAGGGCCTCGACGTAGTTGTCGAAGCCGATGAAGTTGGTCCGGCCCGTGTTGATCTCACGCAGGCCGTAGTCCTGCAGCGAGTAGATCACGACCTGGACGAGCGGCCACAGCATGAGCGTGGCCAGGATGAAGAGGCCGGGTGCGAGCAGCAGCCAGGGCCGTGCGGTCACCCAGCCGAGCTTCTTCTTCCGCGCCGGCGGGCCGCCGGCCGCGGCCCCGGAGCGAGACTCCGAGGACGCGGCCGACCGTGGTGCGTGCACCGTGGACATGGTGGATCCGGTTACTTCTTGTTCAGCAGATCGGTCATCTCGGACGCGGCGTCCTTCGACGCCGTCGAGACGTCCTTCTGACCGCTGAGAATGGCCTGGATCATCGAGTTGGTCGTCTTCTTCGCCTGCACGGCGCCGAAGTTCGGGGTCACCGGCACCGAGGCGCCGCCTTCCACCATCTGCTTCGCGAACGGCGCGACCAGCGGATCCGTCGACTTCAGGGCTTCGGTCATGGCCGACTGCACACCCGGGAAGTACCCGGTCTCATCGGCCCACTGCGTGGCGAACTTGCCGGTCGTCATCAACTTGGTGAACGCCCAGGCCAGGTCGGGGTTCTTCGTGTTGTTGAAGATGGACAGGTGCGAGCCGCCGAGCACCGACGGGGCGATGCCGCCGTCCTTGCCCGGGATGACCGCCGCGCCGATCTTGCCCTTCAGCTCCGGGTTCTTCTCGATGAGCGACTTCGGCGTCCAGGATCCGGAGAGCATCATCGCGACGTTGCCCTGGCTGAACGCGTCGCGCAGGTCGGTCTCCTTCCAGGTGGTCGCACCCGCGGAGGAGAAGCCGTGCTTGAGCGCCAGGTCGGTGTAGAACTGGATGCCCTCCTGCGACTTCTTGCTGTCGAGCTGGCTCGCCCACTTCCCGCTCTTCTCGGTGGCGACCTCGCCGCCCGCGCCCCAGACCCACGGGTACACGAGGAACTCGGCATCGCCGGGAACCGGGAACGCCATCATCTCGGGGTGCGCGGCCTTGATCTTCTCACCGGCGGCGACGATGTCGTCCCAGGAGGTCGGGGCCTTCAGGCCGAGCTCGTCGAAGACGTCGGTGCGGTAGACGATCGAGCGCACGCCGGCGTACCAGGGCATGCCGTAGAGCTCCTTGTCGTAGGTGCCCGCGACCTTGAGGCCCTCGACGAGGTCCTTGGAGAGGCCCTTCTCGGCGTCGACGTACTTGTCGATCGGCAGCAGCGCGCCGGCGTCCGCGAACTCCGCGGTCCACGTCGTGCCGGTCTCGGCGACGTCGGGGGTGGTGCCGCCGGCGATCGAGGTCACGAAGCGGTCATGCGCGTCGGCCCACTGCACCTCTTCGAACTTCACCTCCGCACCGGTCTCCTTCTTGAACTCCGCGGAGACCGCGTCGTAGAACGCGGAGGAGTCGGGGTTGGTGCCCTTCATGATCCAGACGTTGAGCGTCTTGCCCTTGCCGTCGACGGGACCACTGGTGGCCGCGGGGGTGCTGCCGCCGGAGCAGGCTGCCAGGCCCAGCGTCGCCACGACACCGAGTGCCGCGACGGAGAGAATGCGCTTGTGCATCGGGGAATCTCCTCTTTGAAAATCCAGGGCGAACTCGCCAAGTAGGAAAAAGTATCCACGATGAACAAAACTCCTGCAAGTTTCTTCCAAAGCCGTGATCGAGCCGTGATCCGGGCCAGAGGGCGCCTCCTCTCACCGCAACCGTCCGTGGCGGCACGCCCGACGGTGCCGCCCTAGGCTCGTCCCATGGGCAGAGCACGCGCGAAGGACACCGAGCATCCGGCGGCGCGACTGGGATCCGGCGGGATCGCCCGCGTGGTCCCCGCGGAGTTCGGCGGCGGCTTCGAGCTGCTCATCGACGAGACCCCGCAGTCGCATGTGGACCTCGCGGACCCGACGCACCTGCACTTCGAGTACATCGTGCGCATGGGCGCCCTCATCGACCAGCTCGCCTCCCCCGGCGCGGCGATCACCGCGGTGCACCTGGGGGCAGGCGCTCTGACCGTCCCGCGCTACATCGCGGCCACCCGTCCCGGATCCCGGCAGCAGGTGATCGAATTGGAGGCGCCGCTGGTCGAGCTGGTGCGCGAGCACCTGCCGCTGCCCCGCGGCGCCGCGATCCGGATCCGCATCGGCGACGCCCGCGAAGGCGTGCGCCGTCTTCCGCCGGCCCTGACCGGAGCCGTCGACCTCGTCGTCGCCGACGTGTACTCGGGCGCGCAGACCCCCGCGCACCTCACCAGCGTCGAGTTCTACACCGAGCTCGCACAGCTGCTCGGGCCCGCCGGCGTGCTGCTCGTGAACGTCGCGGACGGCCCGGGGCTCGCGTTCGCCCGCCGGCAGGTCGCGACGATCCGCGCGGTGCTGCCGGAGGTCGCGATCCTCGCCGACGCCCAGATCCTGAAGGGTCGCCGGTTCGGCAACCTCGTGCTCGCGGCGTCGAATGCTCCGCTTCCGGCCGATGCCCTGCCCCGCATCCTCGCCGCCGGCCCGCATCCCGCCAAGCTCGCACACGGCACCGAGGTGATCGCGTTCGCGAAGGAGGCGGCGATCGTCACCGACGCGACCGCGGTGGCCTCGCCCCGACCGGACGCCGGGCTGTTCCTGCGCTGAGTCCCGGCGCCCCTGCGCTGAGTCCCGGCGCCCAGCGCCGACCTCCTGCGCCGAGCCACCCCCTCACACGCGAGCCACCCCTGTTCATGCGGCGCGCAAGCGGGTGGCTCGCACACACAGGGGTGGCTCGCGCGGTGGGACCCGCTGTCGCACCACCCGGCCCGAGACGCCGGTTTCTCACGGCACGCCCTGGGGCCTTCCCGGATGCGCCGCAGACGCAGGCAGACTGGAGGACACGGCGAGGCAGTGCAGGAGGACGGGCGCGTGAGCTACATCAAGGGGTACGACCCGGACTCTCTGCGCGAGCTGGTCGATCCGGCCGAATGCGACGCGCGACTGGTCGAGATCTCCGACCTGCGCAGCCTGCCGTCGATGCTCGAGCGGGTGTGGCTGCTGAAGGTGCTCGGCCGCCTGGACGACGCGCTCGTGCTGGCCGACGAGGCCGTGCGCCAGGCCCGCATGGCCGGAACGCGCAAGGATCTGCTGCGCGCCCGCGTGCTGCGCGCCACCGTGCAGCAGTATCGCGGCGCGCACGCCGCCGCCGACCACGAGCTGGCGGCCTGCGTGGCGGAGGCCGAGGGCCAGGGCTGGGTGCCGATCGCCGCGTTCGCGCATCAGCACCGCGGCCGCAACGCCTTCGAAGCCGGCGAGTTCGACCAGGCCAGGGACAGCTTCAAGCGCACCGTGTTCCTGCGTCGCGAAGCCGGCGCCGACGACGCGACGCTGGAGGCGGCCCTGCTCGCGGTCGACACGGTCGAGCGCCGGCGCGACCCGGTCGCCGTCAACGGCTGACGCCGACCCCGGGGCTGCCGCAGAGACGCACCCGTCCGGCCATAGCGCGTCTTCGCGTGCTCCGCGCCGGAGTGTCCCCGGCATCGCCTAACGTGAGTGCATGGCCGAGTTGGAGCGAGTGCGGATCTGGGGCGAGGCCCTGATCCGGCTGCATCTGGATCCGACGTGGTCGTTCGGCTTCGACAACGCCAAACGCCGCGCCGGCGCCTGCAACTACCGCGACAAGCGGATCACCGTCTCCCGCTATCTCGCGGCCCGGTTCGACGACGACGAGATCCATCAGGTGCTCCTGCACGAGGTGGCGCACGCCGTCGCCGGCCACGACGCCGCGCACGGCGCCGCATGGAAGCGGACGGCCCGCGCGCTGGGCTACGTGGGCGGCACCACGCACCACGGCGAGACGGCGACCGACCTGGCGCCGTGGGTGGGTCGCTGCCCGACCGGCCACGTGACGTACCGGCACCGGCGCCCCACCAGGGCGTCCTCATGCGCACGCTGCTCCCGGCGCTACGACGAGCGCTTCCTGCTGATCTGGACCCGCCGCGAGATCACGGCCGCCGACCGCCGGGCGGCGGTGCTGCCGCGATGACGACGACCACGCTGACGCTGCGGCATGTGCAGCTGATTCCGGATCTCCGCGAGCGCGGACGACGCCTGGGCGGCCCTGCACTCGCCCGCCGTGCTCACCGCGCTCTACGCCCCGGTGATCGTCGTCGAGCCGCTCACGCACGCCGACGAGGGCTCTCTGCTGCACAGCGCGGTGCGGCTGCGCCTGTTCGGCCTGATCACGGTCGGCACCCAGCTCATCGGCGCGTACGACGAGGTTCGCGAGCACAAGGGCGAGACCGTGCGGATCCTGCGCGACAGCGGGATCCCGCTCACCGGACCGCTCTCGTCGCTCGACGTCTGGGACCACCGCATGGCCGTCTCCGCCCTGCCGGACGGCCGGGCGCTCTGGCGCGACCGGCTCGTCTTCGGCGGTCCCGGATCGCTCGCCCTGCTGCCCGTGCTCTGGGCGGCGTGGCAATGGCGCGGATGGCGGATCCGCCGTCTCGCGCGCGGATGGGGCGGGGCCGCGGAGCACGCCCGCGGCCCCGCCTGACTCAGTCCGCGGCGAGCGCCTCGACCGGTGCGACACGGGTCGCGAGCCGGGTCGGAGTGGCGGATGCCACGAGCGTGAGCACGGCTGTGCACGCGACGATCGCGACCACCGGAACCCACGGCACCACCGGCGGGATGAGCCCCGCCGGCTGGAAGTCGGGCATCGACGGGACGGATCCGAGCAGCGACTGCGCGGCGATCCAGCCGTAGGCGACGCCCAGCACGAGCCCTGTCGCGGTGGCCGCGATCGTGACGTGCGCGGCTTCGAGCAGCACCATCCGACGCACCTGACGGCTGCTCAGCCCGATCGCGCGCAGCAGGCCCAGCTCGCGCCGCCGCTGCACGACGCCGATGGTGAGCAGGTTGACCAGCCCGACCGCGGCGATCACGGCCGACACCGCGACCAGCACCATCATCACGGTGCCGAAGGCATCGAACGGGGCGAAGAACCCGGGCGGCAGCTGCTCGGCGCTCGTACGCACCATGAGCGCCTTGGCCGACTCCAGCGCGACGGCGAACATCGTCACGAGCGTGACCCCCATCACCACGCCGATGGCCATGCGGCTGGACCGCTCGGGGTGGCGCAGCGCGTTCTCGGCGGCGAGCCGGGCGGTCGCGCCGCGGCCGAACAGGCGACCGACGAGACGCAGCACGGGCGGCATCACCAGCACCGATCCGATCGCGAGCCCGCTGAACGAGAACACTCCGCCGAAGAAGGCCACCACCACGCCGAGCGGCGAGGACAGCCCGACCACGACACCGCCGGCCAGCAGCGCGCCACCGAGCACGAACATCGTGATCGCCCCGAGATGGCGCGAACCACGGGCTCCGGCCTCGGCGACCGTGCGCTCGGCGGACCCCGCCAGCGCCTGCAGCGGAGTGACCGTGAGCACCCGTCGCGACCCCGCCCAGGCGGCGAGCCACGTGGTCAGCGCCACGCCGACGGCGGGGATCAGCACCCCGGGCTGCAGCGGCGAGAGACCCTGCGGCGGGTGCGCGAACGCGAGGGATCCGATCGCCATGCCGCCCCAGCTCAGCAGGACGCCTCCGGCGAGCCCCAGCACGGCGCCGATGATGCCGACGGCGAGGCCCTGCCCCGCGACCTCCGACCGCTGCGCCCTGGCGGAGGCGCCGATCAGCCGCATCAGCGCGATGCGACGGGTGCGGCCGGCCACGATGGTCGAGAACGTGTTGGCGGTGACGATCGCGGCGACGTACATCGCGACGGCGGTCAGCAGCACCGAGAGGATCTGCACGACGTACGCGAGGGTCTTGCTGTCGCCGAGGAACGGGTCGTTCTGCAGCAGAGCGCCCAGATAGAGGGTGGTGTCGACGAGGATCACGCCGAACGCGGCGGTGAGAGCGGCGACGAAGACGCTCGAGCCCATGCCGCGCTCCCGGAGGAAGGCGAGTCGCGACGGGGTGAGCGGCGTCTCGAGCAGCGTCGGGGCGATGGCGGTCATGCCGGCACCCCGGCCGCGTCTGCCGCCACCGTCGCGGCAGGGGTGCCCCCGGAGAGCATGAGCCCGGCGATCTCGTCCGCGCTGCGGCGGGGGTGGTCAGCGACGATCCGGCCGTCGCCGAGGAACAGCACGCGATCGGCGTAGCTGGCCGCGACGGCGTCGTGCGTGACCATGGCGATCGACTGGCCCTGCTCGCGGCTCGCGGTGGACAGCAGCTGCAGGACCTCGCGGCCGGAGGCGGAATCGAGGTTGCCGGTGGGCTCGTCGGCGAAGACGAGATCCGGCGCGGTGGCCAGCGCGCGGGCGATCGCCACGCGCTGCTGCTGGCCGCCGGAGAGCTGGTGCGGGCGATGCCGCAGGCGCGGGCCGATCCCGAGGATGTCGACGAGGGAGTCGATGCGCGCCCGCTCGATCGCGGAGGGACGGCGTCCGTCGAGCTCGAACGGCAGCAGGATGTTGCCGAGCGCGTCGAGGGTCGGCACCAGGTTGAACGCCTGGAAGATGAAGCCCACGCGGCGACGGCGCAGGATCGTGAGGTCGAGATCGCCGAGCCCGGTGATCTCGGTGTCACCGATCCACGCTCGCCCCTGCGTAGGCGTGTCCAGCCCCGCCATGATGTGCATGAGCGTGGACTTGCCTGAACCGGAGGCGCCCATGATGGCCGTGAACTGGCCGCGGCGGATGCCGACGCTGACGTCGTCGAGGGCACGCACCGCGCCCTCGCCGGATCCGTAGGTCTTGGTGAGGTGCTGGACGCGGGCCGCAAGACCCAGGTCGGTCGTCGTGATCTCCATGTCTCCGACGCTAAGGATCCGCCCCTGTCCTTCGCGTCGCTCTGTGGATCCATCCGCGTACATCGCAAGGATGATCCGCGACGCGCTTTCCTCAGCCGACGGCGGCGACCGCGACCCCGCGCCGGGTGAAGCGCGCCAGGAGCACGAGGGCCACGACGCCCGCGACCAGGGCGATCGCCCCGTCGCTGAGGCGCACGCCGACGCCGGCCACGGCGAGGCCTCGCACGAGGTCGAGGATGATCGAGAGCGCGCCCCAGCCGAACCCGACCAGGCCCACGCCGAGGAAGGCCACGGCGCTCGCGAGGAGCAGCATGCGCCGGTCCTCGCGAGCGATCGGCACGGCGCCGCGGAGGCGGCGCACCAGCAGCCAGACCGCGAGCAGAAGCACGCCGAGCACGCCGGCCGCCAGCCTCTCGGAGACGATCTCGTCGGAGTGGTGCATCGCCGCCGCCGCCGCGCAGCTGCCCGCCTGCGGGAAGAACCCCAGGAAGTCGGCGCACCGCGCCGTGGTGTAGGTCACGCCGTTCACGTCGCCCGCCAGGAAGGCCGGCCCCCAGATCGCCTCGAGCGCCCAGGACACCAGCCCGCTGAGCCCGATCACGACGAGCCCCAGCGCGACGACGACCCACCCGCCGCTGAGCAGACCCAGAACGCGACGCCGTGGAGAGCGCGTCCGGGCCACGGCGGCCGGGTCTCCGAACCGCTGCACCGCGACCTCCGCGGCCTCGGCGGGATCCATCCCCTGGGCCAGCAGGGCCGCCTCCGCATCGCGCAGGTGCCCGTCCGTCTCGGCGAGCAGGCGCCAGGTGTCCTCACCCGCGCCGAGGCGGTCGGCCAGCTGCGCCACGTAGCGATCGATCGCGTCGGTCATCTCACACCCCCTGCACGGCCGGACGGATCGAGGGTGCGGCGAGGGTCGACGCCACGCCGTCGGCGAAGCGCTGCCAGGCGCCGGTCTCCCGGGACAGCTGCGCCGCGCCCGCGGCCGTGATCGCGTAGACCCGGCGCCGGCGCCCGTCATGCACCCACTCGCTCGTGATCGCACCGGATCGCTCCAGCCGGTGCAGTGCCGGGTACAGCGAGCCCTCCGGCACATCGAACTCACCGCCGCTCGCGGTGCGCAGCGCCTCGGCGAGCGCGTAGCCGTGGGCGGCCCCGCGCGCGAGTGTCGCCAGGATCAGCATCTCGAGGTTGCCTCGGAGTCGGTCGTCTGCCATGAGGCGACTTTACCCAGACAATCGATGCATAGACAGCCTTTGTTGCTGTGAGTTCGCCGAGGCTGGATGTCCCTGGTCGGTGCCGGGGCGGCGCTCGTTCGCGGCATCGCCCCGGCTGACCGCTTACATCGATCCGGTCCAGGCGTGCGTGGAGACGCCGACCGCGTTCCACGCGTTGATCACGACGATGAGCGAGACCAGCGCACCGAGCTCCTCCGGCGAGAAGCGCGTGGCCGCGGCCGCCCAGTCCGCGTCCGGCACATGGGTCTCGGACAGGCGGGTGATGCTCTCGGTCAGCGCGAACGCGGCGCGCTCGCGCGCAGTGAAGAACGGGGACTCCTGCCACACCGCGACGGCGGCGATCCGGGCCGCCGTGTCGCCGGCCTTGGCGGCGTCGCCCGCGTGCAGGTCGACGCAGTAGCTGCAGCCGTTGATCTGCGAGGCTCGCAGGCGCACCAGCTCGCGCAGTCGGGCGTCGATGCCCGCGGCATCGAGCTCGCGCACCATCGCGGCATCGAGCCCGGCGAGCGCGCGGGAGAAGCGCGGCGCGACCGTGTCGATGTCGAGGCGGACGGGGATCGGGACGGTCTGCTCGGTCTGGGTCGAGGTCTCGGTGAGGGTCATGGTCTTCCTTTCGTCCCCTTCAGCCTGGGCGATCCGGATCCATCCGTCCAACAGCTGATCCCTATCGCTATCATCTGTCTCAGAGATGGAACTTCACCAGCTGCGCTACGTCCTCGCCGTCGTCGAGACGGGGTCCTTCACTGCGGCCGCGGCACGGGTGCGCGTCAGTCAATCCGGAGTGAGCACGCAGGTGCAGAAGCTCGAACGCGAGCTCGGCGTCGCCCTGTTCGACCGCACATCGCGCCGCGTCGCCCTCACCCAGGAGGGCGAGCGTCTGCTGCCCGCGATCCGCACGGCACTCGAGGCGATCGGCGAGATCGGCGCCACGGCGGCCGACCTGCGCGGGCTGCTGCTCGGATCCCTCCGCGTCGGCACCGTGTTCGGCCTCACGTGGCCGCGGTTCTACGACGCGCTCGCCGAGCTCAGCGCCGCGCATCCCGGGCTCGAGCTGCGGCTGCGCGAGGACACCTCCGCACGACTGGTCGGCGCGGTCCGTCGTGGCGAGGTCGACCTCGCGCTCGTCGCCTGGGCCGAGCGCGCGCCGGACGACCTCGGGTCGGAGGTCGTGTTCGACGATCCGATGGTCGCCGTGGTGGCACCGTCGCACCCGTGGGCAGCGCGTCGCAGCATCCGCCCGGACGAGCTGATCGGCATGGACCTCATCGCACTGCCGGAGGGCACGGGCGACAGGGCGGCGCTGGACGCCCTGCTCGCCGGACGCCCCGGTGCGGGCGCCCCGCACTGGGAGGTGTCCACACCCTCCGCCATCGAGAAGCTCGCCGTGCGTGGGCTCGGGGTCGGTGTCGTCAGCGCCGCGACCTGCCGGCGCTGGGAGGGCATCAGGGCGATCCCGATCGATGCACCGCACGTGCGCTCGCGACTGGGAGTGGTGTGGCGGGCGACGCCGACCCGCGCCGCACGCGCGCTCCTGGAGCTGCTGCGCGAGCAGGACTGAGGCGAGGAGGCCCCGGCGCGGAGGCTCCGTGGGCGGGTCAGTTCAGGCCGTGCTCGAACGCGAACACGACCAGCTGCACGCGATCGCGCAGGGCGAGCTTGGCGAGGATGCGGCTGATGTGCGTCTTCACGGTGGCCTCGGAGAGGAACTCGCGGGCGGCGATCTCGGCGTTGGACAGGCCCCGCGCCGCCAGCGCGAAGATCTCCTTCTCGCGCTCGGTGAGGTCGTCGTAGCTCGGCGGCACCGGGGTCTGCACAGGCGCCGCGAAGTGCGCGAAGAGGTCGCGGGTGGCCGAGGCCGCGATCACGCTGGATCCGGAATGCACCGTGCGGATCGCCGCGAGCAGGAACTCCGGATCCGCGTCCTTCAGCAGGAACCCGCTCGCCCCCTGACGGATCGCCCGCGCCGCCGCCTCGTCGAGGTCGAAGGTCGTGAGCATCACGATGCGGGGTGGATCCGCCTCCTCCAGGATGCGCGCGGTGGCGGTCAGCCCGTCCATGACGGGCATCCGGATGTCCATCATCACGACGTCGGGCCGCGTCGCGCGCACGACCTCGATGGCCTCCTGCCCGTCGCCCGCCTCGCCGACGACCTCGAGATCGGGCTGGGACGCGACCAGCATGCGTATCCCTGCGCGGAACAGCGCCTGATCGTCGACCAGCACGACCCGGATCATCCTGCCTCCTCGTTCCGCGCGATCGGATCCGCGCCTCGTGAAGAGTCTGTCATCCTCCGGATCGCGCCCGGGACGAGGATCAGACCACGCTCGGACCGATCGGCAGCACGGCGCGGACGATGAAGCCCTCCGCCTCCAGCTCCGCCGAGAGCGTCCCTCCGACCAACTGCGCGCGCTCGCGCATGCCGATGAGGCCGTGTCCGCGCTCGGCATGCGCCTGTCGCGGTGTCGTCGGCACCGCGTTGCGGACCGTGATCTGCACGCTGTCGGCGTGCCACCCGAGCCAGACGTCGACGTCGCCGTCGCCGTGCCGGATCGCGTTGGTGAGCGCCTCCTGCAGGATGCGGTACACCGCCAGCTGGATGCCGGCGGGCGGCTCCCCCGGCGGCATCGGGTCGACGGTGACGCGCGGCTCGATCCCGGCGGCCCGCACCTGGGCGTACAGCGTCTCGAGGTCGGCGAGCGTGGGCTGCGGCCCCTGCCCCTCGCTGTGCCGCAGCTGCGCGAGCAGCAGCCGCACATCGGAGAGGGCCGCCCGCGCGGTCTGCCCGATCGTGGTCAGCGCCGCGGTCGCCTGCGCCGGATCCGCGGCCGCGGCGTAGCGCGCGCCGTCCGACTGCGCGATCACCACCGCGAGCGAGTGCGCGACCACGTCGTGCATGTCGCGGGCGATCCGCACCCGCTCCTGCTCCGCGACCGCGACCGCCTCGGCCCGCACCTGCGCGTCACGGGTGCGGCGGCCGTGCAGCACGACCCGCCACAGCAGGCCGGCACCCCAGGCCATCACGAGGGTGAGCACCGACACCGTGCCGAGGAGCACTGCGACCAGCGCCAGGCGCAGCCCGGTCTCGGTGTCCTGGATGAGGGCCCCCTCGTTGATCAGCGACATGTAGCCGCCCGCCAGGAGCCCACCACCCAGCGCGGAGGCGCCGCCGATCCACAGGAGCCTCACCGATCCCCAGGCCGAGGTCGCGAAGACCACGGCGAGGATCGCGAGGTTGTAGGCACCCGGCGAGAAGCCGCACGCCATCTGCAGCAGCGCGCCGAACCACGCCACGATGAGGGCCAGCACCGGGGAGAGCCGGCTGATCGCCGCCGCGCCCCACTGGATGACCGCGACCAGCAGCACGAGCACGATCGACGCCGCGCCGTCCGGGATCCAGCGGCTCATCGTGCCCGCCTCGAACGTGTACGTGAGCGGCAGCGTGAGGAGCAGGCCGACGACGCTGCCCACGATGTCGAACACGAGCCAGAAGCGCGGGATGGGGCGGATCACCCCCTCACGGTACGCGACCGGATCCGGCGCGGTCATCCGCCGGGAGATGTATCCGCGGCACCGTGTCCTCGGACCGCGCAGTGCTCGGCTCGCGGGCTCAGCGCCCTGCGGCGAGCGCGGCGATCGCGCGCCGGTCGGGCTTGCCCGAGGCCAGCAGCGGGAGCTCGTCCAGCGGAATCAGCGTCGCGGGGCGCGCCGCCGGCCCGACCTCCGCGGCCACGCGTTCCCGCGCGGCGCTCAGCAGCCGCGCTCCGACCCCGGACGCCTCGAGCGGATCCGTCGACCCGGTCTCGCGCCGGCCGCCGACCACGATCGCGGATCCCTGACCCCAGTGATCGTCGGGGATCGCCACGACGACGGCGCCCTCGAGCCCGGGGACGGCGCGAACGGCGCGTTCGACCCGGTCCAGCGAGATGTTGATGCCGCCCGACACGATGACGTTGTCGACGCGGCCGGTCACCGCGATCCGGCCGCCGGAGACGTCACCGGCATCACCGGTCCGGTACCAGCGGGCGCCGGCCTCGTCCGCGACGAAGGTGCGCGCGGTCAGCCCGGGGTCGCCGAGATAGCCCTCGGCCAGGGTCGGACCGGCGATGCGCAGCTCGCCGTCGACGGACGCGACGCGCACCCCGTCCAGGGGGACCCCGTCGTAGACGCAGCCGCCCGCGGTCTCGCTGGATCCGTAGGTGCGCACGACGCGGGCGCCGAGATCCGCAGCGCGCTGACGCAGTGCCGGCGGCAGCGCCTGACCGCCGAGGAGCAGTGCCTCGTACGAGGCGAGCGCGACGCGCACCTCCCTGTCGCCCGCCGCGTCGAGGAGCGTCGCGAGCTGCGCGGGCACGAGCGAGGCGTACCTCGCCCCCGCCCGCATGCCGCGCGTCGCGGCCACGAACGCGGCCGGCGTGAACCGCCCCTCGATCAGTGCGGGCGTCGTGCCCGCGAGATGCGAGCGCACGAGCACCTGCAGACCGGCGACGTAGCCGGCCGAGAGCGCGAGCATCCACTGCCCGGATCCGATCCGCCGCGCGGTCGCCTCCGCGCTCGCGCGCAGGGCTCCCGCGGAGAGCACGACCTTCTTCGGCACGCCCGTGGATCCGGACGTCGCGATGACGACCGCGGTGCCCTCGGCGACCTCGTCATCCGGACCCGGCGCGAATCCGAGCGCGAGCGGGGCAGCGCCGTCGAGCGCCGCCGGGACCGCCGCCCCGATCGCGCGCGGATCCGTCCCGTCAGCGGCCTGCAGTCTCACGGCCGGCCGGCCGTTCCACCCGGTTTCGAAGCGCGCAAATGACCCCATCCGCGGTGCGGATCGAGCCATTTGCGCGCTCTGAAACCGGAAGGCATGCTGCTCAGAAGTGCCAGGGGTACGGCGACCAGTCGGGTTCGCGCTTCTCGAGGAACGAGTCGCGACCCTCGACGGCCTCGTCCGTGCCGTACGCCAGGCGGGTGGCCTCGCCCGCGAACACCTGCTGCCCGACCAGCCCGTCGTCGACCGCGTTGAAGGCGAACTTCAGCATCCGGATCGCGGTGGGCGACTTGGTCAGGATCGTCCGCGCCATCGCGATCGCCTCGCGTTCGAGCTCGGCGTGCGGCACGACGCGGTTCACCGCGCCCGCCTGCATCGCGCGCTCGGCGGAGTACTCCTCGGCCAGGAAGAACACCTCGCGGGCGAACTTCTGCCCGGTCTGGCGGGCCATGTAGGCGGATCCGTAGCCGGCGTCGAAGGACCCGACATCCGCGTCGGTCTGCTTGAACCGGCCGTGCTCGGCGCTCGCGATCGTCAGATCGCAGACCACGTGCAGCGAGTGCCCGCCACCGGCAGCCCATCCCGGCACGACCGCGATGACGACCTTCGGCATGAACCGGATGAGCCGCTGCACCTCGAGGATGTGCAGCCGGCCGGACCTGGCCTGAGCCTCGGCCGGCACTGCCTCCTCGTCCTCGGAGTACTTGTAACCGTCGCGACCGCGGATGCGCTGATCGCCGCCGGAGCAGAACGCCCACCCGCCGTCCTTCGGACTCGGGCCGTTGCCGGTGAGCAGCACGACGCCGATCCGCGGGTTCTGACGCGCCTCGTCGAGGGCCCGGTACAGTTCGTCGACCGTGTGCGGGCGGAAGGCGTTGCGCACCTCGGGGCGGTCGAACGCGATGCGGGCGATCCGCCCGTCGTTCGAGACGTGGGCCGTGATGTCGGTGTACTCCCCCGCGCCCGGAGCGAGCGTCCACTCAGCCGGATCGAACAGGTCAGAGACGAGCTTGTCAGTCACGGATCCAGCCTATTCCGGCTGACGTCCGCAGCCGACCCGCTCACGCCTCGCGCGAGAGGCCGAGCTTGCGGTAGGCGTCGAACAGCAGCCCGATGAGGATCCCGCCCAGCACGGCCGTGATCGAGATGTTCACGATCTGCACGATGTCCGCGGTGGGGGTGCTCGCGGCGCGCATCTGCGCCATCAGGCCGGGGTCGATCACGACACCGCGCCAGATCAGCACGATCGCACCGAGCATCGCGACCAGGCTCGCCGCGATGCTCACGGCGGCGAGCAGCGCGTTCCACCGTCCGCGCACGGCGACCAGCGCCTCGACGACCAGCCCGATCACGAGCAGCCCGAACCAGGCCAGCATGCCCCAGGGCCAGAGACCGGGTGCCAGGACGTGGACGTGATCGTCGCCCCAGCCGATGGTGCGATCCCAGACCACGGAGCCGATCAGGGTCGCCGTCAGGACCGCCGTGCCGATCAGATCCGACATCCGCGCGCCGAGGTTCACGGTGGGCGGCAGCTTGTCGGGAGTCCAGTCGAGCACCGTGTCCCCCGTGGATCCGAGGCGCTCCAGCGCGGCGAAGACGAGGGTCGTCCAGAATCCGACCTGGACGCCGGACATGAGGATCGCGGGGATCATCGCGCCGATCACGGCGCCGACGTCACCGCCGCCGAGCGCGCGGACCAGTCCGGCGATCACGGCGGCGACCGGTACGACGATCGCCAGCAGCAGGCGCAGCAGCCGCAGCCATGCGGCGTAGTAGCGGGGTCCGATCAGCACGAGCGGCCGCCCGGAGAGCGAGGCCGCGTAAGCGATCGGGTCGCCGAGTTCCGCGATCACGGCGTACTCCGCGGCCCCCGCTTCCTCGCCTGCGGCGATGCGGCCGTCGAGTTCGTCCGCGATCGACGCGCGCAGCTCGGCCGAGACCTCTGCACGATCGGCGGCGGGGACGGATCGCGCCACCGCGGTCACATACCGCTCGGCGAGAGTCGTGTCGGTGTCCATGATGTTCTCCTCCAGGAGGTCAGGGAAGATTCTTGGCGGCGGCGGCGATCGCCTGCACGTCGCGGGTGAGGGTGTCGGCCAGGCGGAGTCCGGCGTCCGAGGTGCGATAGAACTTGCGCGGCCGCGCTTCCTCGGTGTTCCACTCGCTGGTCAGGAAGCCCTGCTTCTCGAGGCGACGAAGCAGGGGGTAGAGCGTGTTGGAATCGGTGGGGAAGCCCGCGGCGCTCAACTGCTCGAGCAGACCGTAGCCGTACCCCGCGTCGCGCAGCAGGCGCAGGCTCGCGAGCACGACCGTGCCGCGCCGCAGCTCCTGCAGATGTCCGTCGAACTCGTCTTCGCTCACGTCCATCACTATATTGTGCGTCGCACACTATTGTCAACGACACGATCCTGTTCATCGCACTCCCGTAGCGTGGAGGCATGACGATCGAGATCGGGCCCGTCGACCCCTTCGACGATGCGACGGTGGACGCCTGGTGGACGGTCTATGCCGCCGCGCTGCGCGCCGATCGCGCCGACGACGCGGTGCTGTGGTCGCTCGAGGAGACCCGGCAGGAGCTGCAACAGGCTTCCGCGGTGTTCGAACGGCACGTCTTCCTCGCCCGGCTCGACGGCCGTCCCGTCGGCGCCGCCGGCCTCGGTCTGCCACTCAAGGACAACCTCCACCTCGCCGACATCGCGGTGTACGTCGCGCCCGAGGCGCGGAGGGCGGGCGTCGGATCGGCACTCCTCGCCGAGCTGGAGACACGTGCGATCGCGCGCTCCCGGAGGACGTTCCTGGCCGAGACGAGCTGGGCTGCCTCCGCATCCGCCGACGGAACCGGACATCCCGGCGTGGAGTTCGGCCGCAGGCACGGCTACGCGCTCGCCCTGGGCGACCGTGAGAGCGTGCTCGACCTGCCCGTCGCCGAGGACCTGCTCGATCGGCTGGCCGAGGGAACACCCGACGACGGCTACGTGCTGCGCAGCTGGACCGGCCCCGTGCCCGAGGACATCGTCACCGGATGGGCCGAGCTCTCCAGCTCGCTCGACACCGAGGCGCCCATGGGAGACCTCGACATCGAGGCCGCGACCCCCGATGTCGCGGAGATCCGTGAGAGCGAGGAGCTCGTGGCCGCGCAGGGCCGCACCTCGTTCTGCGTCGTGGCGCTCTCCTCCGACGGAGAGGTCGCCGCCTACTCGCAGCTCGTCGTCTCGGGAGACGACAGCTCCGCGTACCAGTGGGGCACACTCGTGAGGCGGAAAGACCGCGGCCATCGCCTGGGCATGAGGGTGAAGCTGGAGAACCTGCGGCGGCTGCAGCAGGAGCTGCCGCGGACGCCGCGGGTCGTGACCTACAACGCCGAGTCGAACGAGCACATGCTGGCCGTCAACGTCGCCCTCGGGTTCCGCCCGTCCGGGCGCCTCGCCGAGCTGCAGAAGCGGATCGGCTGATCCGCGGCGACCCGTCGGCCGAGCCCGCCGCGGCGGAGTCGATCCGCGGGTGCATGATGGGGGCATGATCCCCGCCGCCGTGCCGCCGCTCGCCGAGATCCTCGATTCCGCGCGGGTGGTCGCGCTGCCGATGCATACGCGGTTCCGCGGGGTTGATGTCCGCGAGGCGCTGCTGTTCGAAGGTCCGGAGGGCTGGGCCGAGTTCTCGCCCTTCGTCGAGTACGGCGACGTCGAGGCATCCACCTGGCTCTCCGCCGCGATCGCGGACGCCTGGCATCCGCGTCCGGCCGCGGTGCGCCACGAGATCCGGGTGAACGCGACGATCCCAGCCGTCCCGGCAGACCGGGTGGCCGACGTGCTCGCGCGCTTCGACGGCTGCCGCACGGCGAAGGTCAAGGTCGCCGAGACCGGGCAGAGCCTGGCCGACGACGTCGCACGGGTGCGTGCCGCGCGTGCGGAGATGGGGCCGGAGGGGCGGATCCGGATCGATGCGAACGCGGGCTGGAACGTCGACGAGGCCGAGCGCGCGATCCATGCCCTGGCCCCGTTCGACCTGGAGTACGCGGAGCAGCCCTGCGCGACCGTCGACGAGCTCGCCGAGCTGCGCGAGCGGATCCGCTACCTCGACATCCCGATCGCGGCGGACGAGAGCGTGCGCAAGGCGGAGGACCCGCTCGCGGTCGCCCGTGCGGGTGCGGCGGATCTGCTCGTCATCAAGGCGCAGCCGCTCGGCGGCATCGAACGCGCGCTGCGGATCGTCGCCGAGGCGGGGCTGCCCGTGGTCGTCTCGAGCGCACTGGACACCGCGGTCGGCCTGTCGCTCGGTGCCGCGCTGGCCGCAGCCCTGCCCACGCTCGAGCACGACTGCGGCCTCGGCACCGCGTCGCTGTTCGCGGACGACGTCGCGGACGCCCGCCCGCGGGGCGGCGTCGTCTCAGCCGCTCGGGTGACGCCGGATCCCGCCGCGCTCGCACGCCTGGAGGCTCCCGCCGAACGGCGGGAGTGGTGGCTCGACCGGTTGACGCGCTGCCACGGGCTGCTCGCCGCGGAGCGCTGACCGTCTCCTCGCCGGCCGCGCTTCGGTTTCGAGGAGCGATGTTTGCTCTCAGATGCCGTGTTTCAGGACGAACATCGCTCCTCGAACGCAGAAAGAGAGCCGGCGCGAGCGCTCAGTTCAGAAGAAGCTGCACCATCCGGCTGAGCTCCTCGCCGCCGATTCGGCGCAGCCGCTTGTCGTCCAGCCCCGCCATCGCCCCACGCACGGTCATGCCCTCCCAGACGATCATGAGCATGCGTGCCGCGTACTCCGCCGGCACCCTCAGCGTGAGCGTGCCGGTCGCGACGACGTCGGTGATGATCCGCGCGATCCCGTCGACCATCTCCTGTTCCTGAGCGAGATAGGCACGACCGAAGACCTCGTCGCGCAGCGCGTGGATGCGGATCTCGCTGAGCAGCATGACCCCGAGCCGGTCGTCCGTGCCGGTGTCCATCACCTGCTGCACGAGCACGCTGAGGTCGCAGTCGGGCGCGAGTGCCCCGGACGCGGTCAGCTCCTCGATGCGCGCGGCGACGGTGCGCAGCCGCTCCCCTCCGACGGATCCGGCGAGCTCGAGGAACAGCTCGTCCTTCGACTCGAAGTTCGAGTAGAACGCCCCGCGCGTGAAGCCGGCGCGTTCGCACACGGCCTCGACGGTCGCACCGTCGAGACCCTCTTCGGCGAACACCAGCGCCGCCGCCTCGAGCAGCCGCGCACGCGTGTTCTCCCGGCTCCTGGTCGCACTGCCGGTCATCCCGCACCTCCTGCGGACTCTGCGCCCGCGATTCACATCCCGCGCACAGACTATCCCGGCGCCGTCGTCCTACGATACAGAGACGTATCGAATACACCAGTGTATCGAACCCACCTGAACTCCCTCCGGAGGAAACCCGTGTCGACTCTCCTCTCCTCGCTCGGCCGCTGGTCGTTCCGGCACCCCTGGCGCGTGCTCGTGGCCTGGCTTCTGGTGCTGGGCATCGCCGGCGGCGCGGCGCTCGCCCTCGGCAAGGGCACGGACAACGCGTTCACGATCCCCGGCACCGAGTCGCAGGCGGGCCTGGAGCAGCTCGAGCGCACGTTCCCGCAGGTGAGCGGCACGAGCGCGCAGTTCATCGTCGTGGCGGCGGACGGGGACCACGTCACCGATGCGGACTACAAGGATCCGATCGAGCAGACCGTGCGCGACCTCGGGAAGGTCGACGGCGTGCTCGCCGCCACGAGCCCTTACGACGAGCATGTGACCGGGATGGTGTCAGACGACCGCTCCGCCGCGATCGTGCGCCTGCAGTTCGACGGCCAGGCCTCCGACGTCTCGGCCGCCACCAAGGACACGCTGCGGACCGCCGTGAGCGACCTCGAGAAGGACCTGCCTCAGGGCTCGCACGCGGTGATCGGCGGCGACCTGTTCTCGATGTCGATCCCCGCGATCTCGATCACCGAGGGCGTCGGGCTGGTGATCGCCCTGCTCGTGCTGATCGTGACGTTCCGCTCGTTCGTCGTCGCGGGCATGCCGCTGCTCACCGCCGTGCTGGGAGTGGGCGTCTCGATGGCCGCGATCTTCGCCGCCACCGCCTTCGCCTCGGTCTCCTCGACCACGCCGCTGCTCGCCCTCATGCTCGGACTCGCGGTCGGCATCGACTACGCGCTGTTCATCATGGCGCGACATCAGGATCAGGTGCGCGCGGGAGTGGACCCGGAGGAATCGGCGTCGCGGGCGACCGGCACGGCCGGATCCGCCGTCGTCTTCGCGGGCATCACCGTGCTGATCGCTCTCATCGGTCTCGGATTCGCCGGGATCCCGTTCCTCACCACGATGGGCATCGCGGCCGCGGTCGCGGTCATGATCGCCGTACTGATCGCCGTGACGTTGACGCCCGCCATCCTCGGCTTCCTCAAGGGCCGCGTGGCGGGCCGTCCCGCCAGGCCGCGTCGTGCCGAGAAGGGCGAGGGTGAGGCCGCCCCGCGCCGCCGGTTCTCGGAGCGCTGGGTGGGCGGCGTCACCCGGCACCCCGTGCTCGTGGCCGTCGCGATCGTCCTCGGGCTCGGCGTCGTCGCCGTCCCCGCCGCGAACCTCGCGCTCGCCCTGCCGAACTCCGGCGTGCAGCCGAAGGGATCCGAGGCCCGCGAGAACTACGACCTCACCGCCGAGCACTTCGGCCCCGGGTTCAACGGCCCGCTCATCCTCACCGGCACGATCGTGACCTCGACGGATCCGGTCGGACTCATGAAGGATCTGGGCGATGCGGTCGCGAAGCTCCCCGGCGTCGCCGAGATCGCCCTGGCGACTCCGAACCAGACTGCCGACACCGGCATCGTCCAGGTGATCCCCACCACCGCGCCGGACGCCCCCGCGACCGCCGATCTCGTGCGCGAGCTGCGCTCGCACCATGACGAGTGGCTCAAGAAGTTCGGCATCGACGTGAAGGTGACGGGCTTCACCGCCGTCGCGATCGACATCTCCGACCAGCTCGGCGCCGCGCTGCTGCCGTTCGGCATCTTCGTGATCGGCCTGTCGCTGGTGCTGCTGACGATCGTGTTCCGCTCGATCTGGGTGCCCATCACGGCGGCGCTCGGCTATCTGCTCTCGATCGTGGCCGCGTTCGGCGTGGTCTCCGCCGTCTTCGAATGGGGCTGGTTCGCCGACGCCCTGCACGTGGCGCGGGTCGGACCGATCATCAGCTTCATGCCGATCATCCTGATGGGCGTGCTGTTCGGCCTGGCCATGGACTACCAGGTGTTCCTCGTCTCCCGGATGCGCGAGGACTACGTGCACGATGCAGGCTCGCGCAGCGCCGATCGGGCCGAGCGCCGGGCCGCCGCACTGCGCGCGGTGCGCGGAGGCTTCGCCGGATCCGCGAAGGTCGTCACGGTCGCGGGCCTCATCATGTTCGCCGTGTTCGTGGCCTTCGTCCCGGAGGGCGACTCCTCGCTCAAGCCGATCGCCCTGGGCCTCGCCGCGGGCATCGCGATCGACGCCTTCCTCGTGCGGATGACCCTGATCCCCGCGCTCATGGCGATCCTCGGCGAGCGCGCGTGGGAGATCCCCGCCTGGCTCGAGCGGATCCTGCCGAGCGTCGACATCGAGGGCGAGGCCGTCGAGCGCGAGCGGCACCTGGCCGACTGGCCCGGAGACGACTCCGTGATCGCCGCAGACGGCGTGACCGTCGCGGGCGCGATCGACGGGCTCGACCTGCGTGTGCCCTCCGGATCCGCGCTCGTACTCACCGGCGCCGATGCGGCCGTGCGCCGCGCCGCCGCGCTCGCCCTCACCGCGCGCGTGCCTTCCGAGGGGCGCCTGCGCGTGGCGGGGCACCTGCTGCCGGGACGGGCCGCCTGGGTGCGCGCGCACGTCGGCTGCGTGATCGTGGAGGACGGCACCACCGAGGGCGATCCGCTGCGCGAGCTGCGCGACGCCCTGCGCGGGCGCACCACGCTCGTCGTGATCGACGGCGCCGACCGCCTCACGCTCGCCCAGAGCGAGCAGGCCTCGGCCATGCTGCGCGATGCATCCCGCCGCGGCACCCTCGCCGTGCTCGCCACGGCCGACGACGCCTCCGCCGCCGCGCGGCTGCTGGCGGACGCCGGGTGGGCGGATCCGCAGACGAGGGACCTCGACCACCCGCCGGTCGCACCCGAACCGGCCGCCCACGCCGACGCGCCCACCACCGACCTCGACGAGGTGACCGCATGACCAACCGTCTGTCCGCACTGATCGAACGCGCCCGCTCGCACAAGCCGATCACCGCCCTCACGCTCATCGGCGTGCTGCTGCTGCCCGCCGTCCTCGGCGGCGTGCTCGTGGCCGCCCTCCAGGACCCCACGCAGCGCCTCGACACGATGACCGCCGCGATCGTGAACGACGACGAGCCGGTGACCGTGAACGGCCAGCTCGCCCCGCTCGGGCGTCAGCTCTCCGCCGGGCTCGTCGACGGCACCGGAAAGAAGGACGAGAACCTCACCTGGGTGATCTCCAACGAGAAGGACGCCGCCGCGGGCCTCAAGGACGGCACGTATCAGGCCGTCGTGCGGATCCCGAAGGACTTCTCCGCCGCCGCGGTCTCGGGCGGCAGCGCCGTGCAGGATCCGGCGAAGTCCGCCGAGAAGGCGACGATCTCCGTGACCACGGCCCCGCAGGCCCGCGCCGCGGACGGCCTCATCGCGAACCAGATCGCCGCGACCGCCGCGTCGACCATGGGCGCCGAGATCTCCAAGAACACCCTGCAGAACGTGCTCGTCGGCTTCGGCACGCTCGGCGACAAGATCGGCGAGGCGGCGGACGGCGCCGACAAGCTCGCCGCGGGCGCCACGTCCGCGGCGACCGGCGCCGCAGCGCTCCCGGACGGCGCGACCAAGCTCGCCGACGGAGCAGGCCAGCTGGCCGATGGCGCATCGCAGCTGTCGAACGGCCTGGGTACGATCGCGAACGGGATCACGTCTGCCCAGACCGGCGCGAACCAGATCGGTGCGGGGCTCGCAACGGGGGCGGATGCGCTGCAGGGCCAGGTGCCGGGAGCGAAGGCGCTCGCCGACGGCGCGGCCGCGACGCAGCAGGGAGCCGTCGGCACCCAGGCCGGGATGACCCAGCTCCAGGCGGAGGTCGCGAAGGCCATCAAGCTCTGCGACCCGGCGACGCAGAAGGATCTCTGCGATCAGCTGAACCTGGTGGCGGGAGCCGCCGCCCAGACTCAGGGAGCCGCGGACCTCACAGCTGCTGGAAGCGCCAAAGTCGCGGACGGCGTCGCTGGTCTCGCCACGCTGCCCGCCACCCTCGCCGGCCAGTTCCGCGCCGCGGCCGACGGCGTCAACCAGCTCTCGGCGGGGCTCGGCCAGCTCGCCGACGGCACGTCGCAGAGCGCGACCGGCGCGGGCAACCTCGCCACCGGCGCCAGCGGGCTGCAGACCGGGGCGACCCAGCTCGCCGACGGCGCATCCCAGCTCAGCACCGGCATCGGATCCCTCGCGACCGGCACCTCGGGCCTCGCCTCGGGTCTGCATCAGGCGGCGAACTCGTTGCCGAAGCACACCGACACCGAGGCGTCGTCGCTGGCGTCCGTCATCGCCGATCCGGTCAAGGCCGATACCTCGGGCGGGATGTTCGGTCCCACCGCGATCCCGCTGCTCGCGGCGGTCGTGCTGTGGTTCGGCAGCCTCGTGACGTTCCTCGTGATGCGGGCGTTCACCGCGCGCGCCCTCACCTCGCGCCGGGCCTCGGGCTCGCTCGCGCTGCGGGCGTTCGCCCCGGCGGCGGCGATCGGCGCCGCACAGGGCCTGCTCGTGGCTCTCGTGGTCGAGATCGTCGCGAAGTATGACCCGTCGCGGTGGTGGGGCTTCGCGGGCGTCGCCGTGCTCGCCGGCATCGCGTTCGCTGCCGTGAACCAGGCGCTGGTCGCCGTGCTAGGCGGGATCGGGCGCTGGATCTCCGCGGTCGTCGGCGTGGCAGCGCTCGGCGCGGGGATCATCTCGACGCTGCCGGGGTGGCTCGCCACGATCGCCGGCTTCCTGCCGACGTCGTCCGCGGCGACCGCGCTGCTGGGCGAGGACGGCGTCGGATCCGCGATCGCGGCGCTGCTGGTCTGGACCGTGCTCGCCCTGATCGCGACGACGCTGGCCGTCACGGCCCGACGCACGACCTCGGTCCGGGCGGTGCTGGCACCCGCGATCTGAGTTCGGAAGCGGCAGGCGCGACCCCACCTCCCCCGGGGTCGCGCCTGTCTTTCCGTTCAGGCGCTCACGCGGTGCGCGCGTCCTCCGGGGCGACGACCTTGGCGTCCTGCGCGGGGAAGAGCACCTTCTGGATGATGATGATCGCGCTCGCTGCGACCGGGATCGCCACCAGTGCACCGAGGATCCCACCGAGCGCTCCGCCGCCGACGGCCGCGATCACGACCAGCGCACCCGGAACGGCCACGGCCTTGCTCATGATGCGCGGGCTGATGACGTAGGCCTCGATCTGCATGTAGACGAGGTAGTACGCGAAGGCGATCAACGCCGTCACGGGCGAGACGAACAGGCAGATGAGCGAGTTGATGATGGATCCGGACAGCGTGCCCACGAGCGGGATCAACGAGCCGATGAAGGCGATCAGCGCGAGCAGCGCAGGCAGCGGGGCTCCGATGATCGTGAGGAAGATCAGACTCAGCACGCCGTTGATGAGGGCCAGGCTGGCCTGGCCGATCACGTAGCGGCCGACCGCACCCGACACGTCCTCGACGATCTCCGTGAACCGCGGGCGGCGGTACGCGGGCACGAATCGGGCAGCGGTGCGCTTCATCGTGCGCAGCGATCCCATGAAGTAGAGCGTCAGGATCAGCACGATCGTGAAACCCGTGAACCCACCGGCGATGCCGGCGCCGACCGCGAGCACTCCGCCGCCGATCTTGGTGAGATTGCCCGGATCCTTGAAGAACGTGGCGATCCCGTCCACGGCCTGGCTGAACGAGTCGCCGTACTGGGCGGCGAGCTGCCGGTACCAGGCGCTGTGCAGCATGTCGTCGATCATCTTCGGCCCGGTCTCGACGAGATGGGCGATCTGCTGCACCACGATCGGCACGATCGCCAGCAGGATGCCGGCGAAGGCCAGCACCACGACGATCACGACGATCGCCACCGCCGCTCCCCGCGGCAGCTTCCGTTCGATCAGGCGCACGATCGGGTCGAGTCCGAGTGCGAGGAACAGCGCGATCCCGATGTAGACGAGCACCGTCGACAGCTGTCCGACGATCGCGCCGATGAGCAGCGCGACCAGAACGCCGAGCGCGCCGACCAGGCCGAACGTGAACGGCTCGATCCGCACGCCGCCGGCTGAGGGGCCGGGCTCCCCCGTGATGATCGTCACCTGGCGTCTGCGCATGATGCCCCCCTCCGTCATGATCGTGCTTCTCGTCGAGCGTATGTCACCGGATCCCGAGAACGCGAAGACCACCGTCGGCGCGGATCCGTCAGGCGCTCGCGGTGCGGATCCTGACCTCGCGCTCCATGCGCTTCTCGTGCCTCTGCCGCCCCTTGATCGCCTCGGCCTCGCGGGTCTTCGGCGGGGCGTTGGTGACGAGCTGGTCGAGCATGCGGCGGGTCGCCAGCGCGATCTCGTCGATCGCCTGCTCGAAGGCGGGGGTGTTCGCGCGCGACGGATGCGTGGATCCGCTCACCTTGCGGACGAACTGGAGCGCCGCCTCACGGACCTCGTCATCGTTGGTCGGCGGCTCGAAGTTGTGGAGGCATCGAATGTTCCGGCACATGCCGTGACGATAACCCGGATCCGCGATTCAGGAAACGGCGGCGAGTGCGAGGACGGCCGCGCCCACCGTGGCCACGGCGGCGACGAGGCCCCAGAGCGCGAAGCGCCCCCACGAGATCGACACCCCGAGTGCGGTGACGCGGTGGTGCCACAACAGGATCGCGAGCGACGCCCACGGCGTCACCAGCGGACCGAGGTTGACGCCGATGAGAAGCGCCATCAGAGCGACCGGATCATGGGCGGCGATCGGCTCGAGCACGAGGTACGCGGGAAGGTTGTCGATGCCGTTGGCCGTGAGCGCCCCGATGCCCGCGACGCGCAGGAGCTCCAGGAGACCGTGTCCGCCCGCGGCGAGCGGCGAGAGGAGTGCGGCGAGCCCCCGCACATGGGCTGCTTCGACGATCACGAAGAGGGCCGCCGCGAGACCGAGCGCCTGCCACGGCACCAGCGAGAGGCGCAGCACGCGGCGCCGGCGGAACGCGAACAGCACGATCAGGATCAGGGCGGCGGCGGTGGCGGGGATCCACACGTCCCGCACGAGCGCGAGCAGCGGCAGCAGCGCGACGAGCACGACGGCCGCGACGAGGAACAGCACACGGTCGGAGGGCTCCGCCCGCACCGGTGACGAGTACCGCCCGAACAGCGTGCGCCGGTGCGCGAGGGTGAGGATCACGACGGGAACGAGCACACCCGCGAGTGCGGGCGCCCAGCTCAGCGCGAGGAAGGCGAACGGATCCGAGCCCAAGATCGGCGCGGCGAGCAGATTCGTCAGGTTCGACACCGGCAGCAGCAGCGACGCGGTGTTGGCGAGCCAGACCGTCGCGAGCGCGAAGGGCAGCGGAGAGACGCCCACGCCCTGTGCGAGGAGCACGACGACGGGTGTGACGATCACCGCGGTCGTGTCGAGCGACAGGAAGATCGTGCTGACCACGGCGAGGAGGATCACTGCGCCCCAGAGCGCGATCACCCTGCCACGCCCCCAGCGGGCCAGGTGCTGCGCGATCACGTCGAACACGGCCGCATCCCGCGCGAGTTCGGCGACGATCGTGATCGCGATCACGAAGCCGAGCACAGGAGCCGTGCGACCGGCCAGCGCGCCCGCGTCGGCGAGCGGCAGGATTCCGCTGATCACCACGCCCGCAGCGACGAGTGCCAGAGCGATCACGGCGAGCGCGCCGGGGCGCCGCCAGGCCTGCCGCGCGCTCATCGCCGAGCGCCCGAGGTCGCGCCGATCAGCTCAGACCCGAGTAGACGTGCAGGCCCTTGAAGAACAGGTTCACGATGGTGAAGTTGAACAGCACCGCGGCGAAGCCGACGATCGAGAGCCAGGCTGAGCGGGATCCGCGCCAGCCGCGCGTCGCGCGGGCGTGGATGTAGCCCGCGTAGAGCACCCAGATGATGAACGTCCAGGTCTCCTTGGTGTCGAAGCCCCAGTACCGGCCCCAGGCGTCGTTGGCCCAGATGGATCCGGCGATCAGCGTGAACGTCCACAGGATGAATCCGACGGTCGCGAACCGGTAGGCGAGGCTCTCGAGCCGATCGGCCGTCGGCAGCGTCGCCAGGAAGCGGGGGCCCGGCTTGGGCGCCTCGGCCACGATGCGGGACTCCCGGCGCGCCTGCATGAGCTGGAACACGCTGAGCGCGAAGGCCAGCGCGAAGAACGCCGTGCCGAGCGACGCCACGAACACGTGGATCACCAGCCAGACGCTCTTCAGCGGATCCGCCAGCGGCACGACCTCGACGTAGAAGCCCGTGGCGGCGCCGCCGAGCAGCACCACGACCAGGCCGACGATGAAGGTGCCGAGATACTTCAGGTCGAACCAGATGTTGACCGCGATGTACACCGCGATGATCAGCAGTGTTCCCGTCATCGAGAACTCGTACATGTTCGACCACGGCACCCGGCCCGCGGCGATGCCGCGCAGCACGACGCCGGCGAGGTGGAACAGGAAGCCGAGCGTGGTCAGCGCGGTGCCGATCCGCGCCATGACGAACCGCTGCGGGGCAGCTGACCCCGTCCCGGCCGCGGCGAGGTCCACGGTGCCCCGCGACGACGACGACCCGCCCACGGTCGCGCCGACGAGTTCGCGCTCGGGCACGGCGGCCTTGGCGTCGGCGGCGACCTGCGAGCGCTTGGCGAGGTCGAACGCGTAGGCGATGAAGGCGGCGGCGTAGATCGCGACGGCGGTCCAGATCGTCAGGATCGACATCGAGTCGAAGTTCATGGCCTCCATCGTACGTGGCGCACCAATGACTCAGGTGAGACTCGGAGCTCGCCCCCAGGGCGCTCACGGCTCCGCCGCAGGTGCGTGCGGCAATGGATCCGTGCCGCTACTGCCCGTCGGCTCGCAGCATCACGGTGATCCGGCCGATTCCGCCGGCCGGCGCGTACCAGGCGTGCAGGTACCGCTCCGCTCCGAGGCGCCACAGGTCGCCGTCCCTGGACTCCTTCTCCGGGACGCCCAGCACGCCGCGCGCCTGATCGCGCGTGCTCGACGCCGTGAGCCCCGGCACCAGCCGCTCCGGATGCGGATACGGCGCCCAGCCGGTCTCGGGCTGCAGCCGCACCACGATCTTGCAGAGCTCGTCGTCGCCGAAGGACATCATCGCGCCGGCGTGCCAGTACTCGAGGGTCAGCCAGGCCTTCTTCAGAGCCCCGCCCTTGGGAGCCAGTCGGCTCTCGCCGAGGTCGCCGAAGAGCGACTGCGCCGCGACGACCTCGGGTGCCTCGGGGCCGCCACCCAGAGCCGCGAAGAGCGTCTCGACGACCGCTCCGGGTTCGTCGTGCGAGCCGCCGACAGCGGGAAGCGATTCCGCGGAGTCATCGCTCCGGTCGGCCTCGATACGCGCGTCGAGCTCGGAGCGCAGCTCATCCGCCAGGCCCCGCGCCTTCTCCGCCTGCTGGGCGAAGAAGTCCGCCTCGGGATCCTGCTCGTCCTCGTCCCTGGGCTCGACGTCCGCGTACTCCAACGTGAACGAGCGCAGCACCCGCAGCACCGCGTCGCTGACCACGAGCTCCGTGCCGTCCTCGAGGGCGACGTCGTCGCCGGCCGTGACGGATCCGGTCGGGATCAGCCGCAACCAGGAGGACGGGAGCCGGTGCCGCGCGGCGAGCTCGTACTGCGGTCCCTCCGACACCCGGGCCGGGTCCAGCTCGAATCCGGTGGCGCCGGACTCGCGGAGTGCGTCAGCGAGTCGTTCGGTCACGAACCAGAACGGCACGGTGGTGACGATGTCGTCACCCATCCAGCCGTCGAAGACCAGGTGAGCGGGCCCGGCGTCGGCGGCCCTCCGGGCCGTGTCGCGGACGGTGTCGGGACCGAGGGATCCAGGGACCTCTGCATCGACGTAGTAGTACATCTCTCACCTCACCGGCGGGTCGAAAAGGTCGCCGAAGGCGTCATCGATCAGGGTAGCGTAATCGAGCATCTCGGCCTTGGTCGGCGGGTGCCCCAACCGCTCGTAGTGCGCGTAGAACTGATTCCACATCTTCCGGATCGCGCTCAGGTGCACGTCGCGGTTGATGCCGTCGGGGATGCCGCGGAGGTTCTCGGGCGAGTTCATCTGACCCGGGGTGATGCCGGCCTCCGGATAGTTGCGCATCGTGTTCTGCTCGACCGCGTGATGCACCCAGTCGGAGGGATCCGCGGAGGGGTTCTCGCCGAAGAAGTTCCCGCGGTAGTCGTTGCTGTCGGCGTGCCCGAAGCTCGCGGGCCGGCGGACGTCGACGTCCGGGGTGCGCACGCCGTCCGCGTCGACGTGCGCGTTCGGGCGGTCGACGTTCGGACGGTCGACGTGATGCCCGCGCTGCTGGTGGGCGAGCACTCGATCGCGCTCCCTCGTCTCCTGCACGATGTCCAGGAGCGTCTGCCGCTGCCGGCGGGACCGGGTGTGCATCGACGAGGCGAACCTGTCGCCCGCCTCCTTGAGGGCCTCGACGACATCGTCGCCGAGCTTGCGCATCGCGTGGGACATGTCAGCCTGCCGTGAAGATGTCGAGCGCAGAGATCTGCGCGATGAAGTCGTGGCCCAGCCGCTCCTGGTCGTTCGCGGTGCGGTTCAGATCGCCGGCGGTCCGCTCCAGGGCGTCGAGGTCGGCCTTGTACTCGGCGACGTCTCCCATCGCGCCTTCCACGAGCGGGGCGTCCAGGATCGCGGTGGCCAGCGAGGAGGCCACGTTCGTGAGCGGGTCGGTGACGAGCTCCAGGAGCTTGCCTGCCAGCTCTCCGACGGCCAGATCGGTCGCGATGTCGAGCGCCTTCTTGCGCAGGGCGATGATGCCGGCGTTCACGGCGGCGCTCGCGCCGAGCGTGACGACGGCGGTGGCGGCGGCCTCGGCGATCTGCGCCGCGGTGATGGTGAGTTCGGCGATCACCTTGATCTTCAGCGCGACGACCGCGTCCGCGAAGATCTCGATCCCCTGCGCCGCCGGATCCAGCAGGCCCACGAGCTGGTTCATGTGCGACTCGCGGGTGGTGTTCCACGCGCTGACATAGCTCTGCGCGGTCTGGGCGGAGAGGGCGCCGGTGACGTCATCGCTGATGTAGCGGTGCGCCTCCTCGATCGATCCCTCCAGATCGGTCTTGAACTGGCGCACGATCGCGGCGGCCCGCCGGATCTCGTCCTCGTCCAGCTGCGGCCACTCATAGCCGAGCATGTCGAGCACCCATGCGAGCTCGCCCGGAATGTTCATCGCCATGCGCGGACCCCCCTTCCGGTTCCACGCTAGGAGCGAGGCCCGTGGGGGTCGATGGGGAGAACTCCCCATCCGGGGGGGGTCAGCGCTGCGGTTCCTCCGCCGCGCCTGCGGCTTGGTCGCCCGCGTCATCGGCGGCCGGTCGCGCCGCGGTGCCGCCGTCGGCGTCGAGCAGGCGGGCGTGCCCGTCGCGCAGGTCCTCGACGGCGGCGGCGAGGGTCGGATCCTCTCCGCGCGCGAGTCCCGCGTACTCCAGGCGAACGGTCGTCCCGCCGCCCGGGCCGTCGACCACGACGGCCTTGACCCACATCCGCCGGCGCGGCACGAACAGCGCGAGCACGAGGCCGACCAGCGCGAGCGCCGCGAACACCAGCACCCACTGCTCCGAGGGGTCGTGGTGGATCTGCAGCGAGACGTAGCGCTTGACCGACTGCGTGTAGTCCTTCGCGTCCTTCGGGGCCTCGTTGTCGAACGTGATGGTGCCCATGCCGTTGGGCAGCGCGGTCGTCTCGCCCGGGGCGAGCTCGATCGACTTCACCCCGGTCTTGCCGCCGGTGAGCTGGGTCATCGAGCCCGTGTCCAGCACGTACACCGAACGCGGGGTCCCGTCGTCGATGCCGAGATCGCCGGCGAACACGTTCAGCGTCAGGGTGGGGTTCACCAGGGCCGGGTAGACCGAGGTGAGCGCGCCGGTGGCCAGCTTCGCCGAGGTCGGGTAGAAGAAGCCCTGCAGGCCGAGCTGCTGGGGCAGGCCATCAGCGACCTTGACGATGCCGATCGACATCATCGTGCTGTTGTTCTGCGGCAGGAACGGCACGGAGTCGTGGAAGACCACGTCGCCCTTGGCGTTGTGGACCGTGATGGTCGGGGCGTACCCGTTGCCGAGCAGGTAGACCCGGTCCCCCGCGATACCGAGCGGGTGGTTCACCTTCACCTCGGCCTTGTGCGGATCCTGTCCCGGCTCCGAGACCGTGACGTTCGCGGCGAAGTCACCGGCCTGCCCCGAGGACGACTTGCCCTGCTCGAACGGCTGGTAGGTGACGTCGAAGGAATCCAGCGTCATCCGGTAGGGCGCGAGCGCATCGTCGGAGACGAAGCGGCCGCGATTCATCGACGAGTAATCCAGCAGTGTGTTCACGAAGCTCGTGCCCTGCACGACCACGCGCTGACCGGTGTAGGCGAAGCTGCCTCCGACACCGACAGAGACCAGCACCCCGAGCAGGGCGAGGTGGAACAGCAGGTTTCCGGTCTCGCGGGCGTAGCCGCGCTCGGCGGAGACCGAGAAGCCGCGCTTGTCGTCATAGCGTTCGACGCGGTAGCGCAGTGCGCGCAGCTGCTTCTCCGCGATCGCGATGCTCTGCTCCGCCGCTGCCCGCGGGTCGTCTCCCACGACCGTGCGATCGACCTCGCGGTGGTCGTCGAGGCGAGACAGGCGCACCGGGGTGCGCGGCGGACGCGAGCGCAGCGCCTTGAGGTGATGCTTGATGCGCGGGATCACGCAGCCGACCAGCGAAAGGAACAGCAGCAGGTAGATCGCTGAGAACCAGGCCGACAGGTAGACGTCGAACAGCTGCATCGAGTCCATGATCGGGAATAGATCCGGATGGTCGACCTTGTACTGCGTGACGCCGTTCGGATCCGCCATCCGCTGCGGGAAGATCGATCCGGGGATCGCGGCGATCGCGAGGATGAGCAGCAGCACGAGGGCCGTGCGCATGCTGGTGAGCTGCCGCCAGCCCCAGCGCAGCCAGCCCACGACGTTCAGCTTCGGCGCGTCGACGCCGTCGCCACGGGAGTCCCCGTCGCCGTCGATGTGGTCGCTCGGGCGGAGCGGATCGGTCGAACGATCGGCGCCCGCCTTCTTCTTCGAGCTGTCCTTATTCATTCTCGGTCCCTGAGGCTCTCGAAGGGTCGTGGTCGCGGATGCCTCGCGCTGGTCGCGGTCCTCGGCAGCGGGGGAGTCAGAGCGGGAGTTCGACACTGCCGACCACCGCCCCGATGCTCGACATGATCGCCTTCCAGACGCCGGTCACCATGAGCAGCCCCAGCACGATGAGCAGTGCACCTCCGACGATGTTCACGACCCGCACGTGCCGGCGCAGGAACGACAGCGAACGGGTCGCCCAGCCGAAGCCCAACGCCACGAGCAGGAAGGGGATCCCGAGGCCCAGCGAGTAGGCGACTCCGAGCCAGACGGCACGGCTCACGTCGCCCACGTTGACCGACAGCGCGACGATCGCAGACAGCGTCGGGCTCAGGCACGGGCTCCAGCCGATGCCCAGCGCGATGCCCAGCAGCGGGGCGCCGATGAGGCCGGCGCGGCCGGACACGTTCATCCGCACGGTGCGCTGCGCGAAGCCGAAGACGCCGATGAAGACGAGGCCCATGACGATGATGACCGCGCCGAGGATGCGGGTGATCAGATCGCCCCAGCGCAGCAGGAACACGCCCGCCGTGCCGCCGACGACCGCCATGAGGATGAACACCAGCGTGAAGCCGAGGATGAACAGCAGCACCCCGAGCACCATCTGGCGTCGGGTGGGTGCCTTGGACGTGCCGTCCTGCGCGGGCGCGGATCCGCCGACCGCTCCCCCGACGAAGCCGAGGTAGCCGGGCACGAGTGGCAGCACGCAGGGCGAGAGGAACGACAGGAGACCTGCGAGCATGGCCACCGGAAGGGCCGCCCAGAGGGCGCCGGATCCGACGATCGCGTCGACGTTCACGCCCTCGCCCTCCGCGGGGCGGAAATCGCCGATACGTGTGTCGCCACGTCGGGAACCGCCGGGGCCGACATCGCCGCGTCGACTGGCGTGCGGGGTGTGCGCGCGCTCATGCCTTCTCGTCCAGCGCGTCCTGGACCAGGGTCTCCAGGATGGAGGCCGAGCCGATCGGTCCGATCACGCGCGCGGCCACGCGGCCCTGCTTGTCGAGGACGAGCGTGGTGGGCGTCGCCTGGATCGAGGTGACCTCCGCGAACGCGAGCTTCGCGTCACCGGTGTTCACGTCGATGATGCTGGGGTAGGTCACGCCGTACTTGTCGTTGAACGCCGTGGCGGTGCCGGCCTGGTCGTAGGTGTTGACGCCCACGAACGAGACGCCCTTGCCGTCGAACTTCTGCCAGACCGACTGGAGGTCGTCCGCCTCGACCCGGCAGGGCCCGCAGGCGGCGTACCAGAAGTTCACGACCGTGACATCGCCCGCGATCTGGGTGCTGCTGAACTTCTTGCCGCTCTCGAGCGTGCCGCCGAAGCTCACCGGCTTGCTGCGGTCGGCCGGCTTGATCTCCTCGACGCGCATGCCGTCGGAGCCGATGTACCCCTTGTTGTCGCCGTTGCGGTATTGATCCGCCACGGGATCGCTCGAGCAGGCGGCGAGACCGCCGGCGAGCGCGACGCCGAGCACGGCGGCCGTGGTCCGGGTGAGGCGGGAGCGACGGGAGGAGCGTGCGGCCCGCCGGTCGCCGAGAGTGGCCTCACCGAGAGAGCCGGTGGACGCGGACGGGCGCGACGAACTCAGAGGCATGCTCCGAATCCTACGAAAAGACTCTATGCACACGGTGGGCGGGCGCCGGACGGTCATCGCGAGCTCGGACTCCGAGCGCTCACACCGTGGGCGAGATGAACGCCCAGAACAGCGCCCCGGCGTACGCGAGCGTGCCGAGCGAGGTGAGCGCCAGCGCGACGACGAGCTCCTTCGGCTCCCGGTACGCCCACACGATCACGAGCGCCGGCAGGAACGCCAGCAGCGCGAGCAGCCCGACCCAGGCGACCGGGTAGAACAGGGCGAGCAGCACCAGGGCCAGGAACGGCAGGATCACGAACAGCGTGTACAGGACCTGCGTGGCTCTCTTGCCGATCACGACGGTCAGCGTGCGCTTGCCCACGACGCGGTCCTGGTCGATGTCGCGCAGGTTGTTGGCCAGCAGCACCGCGCACGCGAAGAGCCCGACCGCGACGGCGCCGATCCACGCCTCCTGCGGAAGCTTCAGCGACTGCACCCAGGTCGTGCCGAGAGTGGCGACCAGTCCGAAGAAGACGAAGACGAAGACCTCACCGAGTGCGTTGTAGCCGTAGGGGCGCTTCCCGCCGGTGTAGAACCAGGCGGCGACGATGCACACCACGCCGACCGCGATCAGCCACCATTGCTGGGTGCGGATCGTGATGCCGAGGCCCGCGATCGCGGCGAGCGCGAAGAAGGCGAGGCCCGTGTACAGCACGCTCTTGGCACTCACCCGGCCCGAGGCCGTGAGACGGGCCGGTCCGACCCGGTGCGCGTCGGTGCCGCGCACGCCGTCGCTGTAGTCGTTCGCGAAGTTCACGCCGATCTGCAGGCACACGGCGACAGCGAGGCACGCCAGCGCGATCACCCAGTGGAACTGCGGATCCCCCAGCCGCGCCGCACCGGTGCCGACCAGCACCGGGGCGATCGCGAGCGGCAGCGTGCGGGGACGGGCGGCGCCGATCCAATCGCCCAGGGTGACCGGCGGCAACTGCTCGACCGGACGCTTCGCGGGGTTGCCGGAGCGGGCGCGCGACACGGGGCGCGCGGACGCGGGTGCGGTCTTCTTGGTCTTGCGGTTCGCCACGCAGGAATCCTAGCGGCGGCGGCTATCCGCACCCGCGCCGCGGCCGCGCCGTCGCCTCCCGTCTCATTTCCCGGGAGACTGCACTGACGTCGCGAGACGGCACGATTGTCGTGCAGTCTCGCGACGATCATGCAGTCTCGCGGTCGGGACCGCGCGGCGGCGCGGATCCCTCAGCGCCGTCGGGCGTCGGCGATCGCGGCCCGGAGGTCGTCGGCGAGCGTGCGCAGCTCGGCGTCGCCGAGGGTGTGCGCGGTGAGGCGGATCTGCGGCGAGGCCTCATCCGGCTCGAGCAGGAATCCGCCGCCCGTGCGCACCAGCCAGCCGCGCCGCATCATCGCCTCGGACACGGCGCGGCCGTCGGCCCCGCACTCCACCCACACGTTCAGGCCGTCGTCGCCGCGCACGGTGATGCCGCGCTCGCGCAGCAGCGCACGCAGAGCATCCCCGCGCTCGGCATAGTGCGCCCCGGCACGCTCGAGTGCGGCGGGCGTGTCCGGATGGTCGAGCATGCCGACGGCGACACGCTGCAGGATCCGGCTCACCCAGGTCTTGCCGGGCGACAGACGGGTGCGCAGTTGGGCTGCGGTGTCCGGATCCGAGGCGAGCAGGGCGAGGCGCAGATCCGGACCGAGGAACTTCGACATCGACCGCACCAGCGCCCAGCGCGGATGCCCGTCGGGGATCACCGAGTGGTAGGGCCGTCGCGAGAGCAGCGAGTAGTGGTCGTCCTCGATGATGAGCACGTGCGGCGCCTCCGCGAACACCGCGCGTAACTCGGCCGCCCGCTCGGCACTCAGGCTGATGCCCGTGGGGTTGTGCGCCCGCGGGGTGCATACGACCGTGCGCGCACCCGCGTCGATCGCCGCCCTCAGGCCCGCGACGGTGATGCCCTCCTCGTCGAGGGGGATGCCGACCGGGCGATATCCGCCGAGCCGGACCACGTTGATGCTGGACAGGAAGCACGGATCCTCGAGCCCGACCACGTCGCCATGGGCGAGCGAGGCCACGAGGAGCCGCTCCAGCGCATCGACCGCTCCCGAGGTCACGGACAGCTCGAACGGACGCGGTTGGGCCGCGGCGAGCCATCCGGTGGCCCAGGTGCGCAGGCCCTCGTCGATGAGCGCGTCGCCGTAGAGCGCCGGCGTGCGCAGGTCGACCTCGGCGAGCACGGGCAGCGGCAGGAGGTCGGGATCCGGGTTGCCGCTGCCGAGGTCGCGCAGCACGGTCTCCGCCGCGAAGCCCTCCTCCTCGGTGCGCATGGGCCCCGCGACCACGGTGCCACCACGACCGCGGCTCTCCACGGCGCCGGCACGGGCGAGCGCCCGGTAGGCGGCGGCGACGGTGTTGCGGTTCACGCCGAGACGGTCCGCCAGGCCTCGCACGGTGGGCAGTCCCTCCCCCGCAGCGAGCGCGCCGGATCCGATCAGGGCGCGGATCGAGTCGGCGATCTCATGCGCCGTGCTGCCCTGGATCGCGGTGTCCGTCACGGATCCAGCCTAGGGTGCGCCTCGACGGCACGGGCGGGGAGGGAGCTGTGGCGGTCTCGCGATGCACGGCTGCTGCGAACAGCGGCCTGAGGTCGCGTCGGATGTGCGGCCGCCGTCGATCGCCCGAATCGAAGAATGCTCTTGATCCACACGACTCGAACAACCGACGATGTGGAGATGGTCTACTCGATGATCGTGCGAAAGAAGGTGCGCGACACCTTCGATCAGATCAACGCGGGAAACTACGCACCCATGGTCGAAGGCCTCGCCTCCCCCTTCGAGTACGTCTTCCACGGCGTCCACGCGCTGGGCGGGCGTCGGGTTACGAAGGAGGCGATGAACCGGTGGTGGGAGCGAACACTCGCTCTTCTTCCCGGAGCCCGGTTCGATGTCCAGGACGTGCTGGTGCGCGGCGGACCCTGGAACACCCGGATAGCGGTTCGCTCGCGCGTGACCGGGCCGCTCCCCGGCGGCGAGGTGTACGAGAACATCATCTTCCAGTTCATGACGCTGAAGTGGGGGAAGGTGACCTCGGTCGAGACGGTCGAAGACCTCCAGATCCTCGAACGTGCGCTGAAGATCGTGGCCGATGCGGGTAACGCCGAGGCCGCCGCGGCACCGATCGTCGGCTAGACGGAGGGGATGCTTCCTACAGATGAAGACGACGAGACGGCCGGCTCGCGGAGAAGCTGGACCGGCGGTTCTCGAAAGGACTGTCCATCCTCTTCGAGTTCCTCAGTTCGCTGACTGGTCGGCCGATCCCGGGAGTCGCGAACAGCAGCGCTGGTCCCTGGGACTACTTCTGGGGTTCGTCACGATCGTGTGCGTGTCCGCGTTCCTGAAAGGATTCATTGCCGCGGCAGGGACGTTCTTCGTAGCTTCGCTTGCACCCTGAGGGCAGGATCCGACTGCCAGGACAACCGTGACTTACTTGTGATTTTTTCTCGGTCTGATCTGGTTCTTTCAGGGTCTGGAATGTCGGTGACCCCGGGTTGAATGGGGGTATGACGAGCTCGACCGACACGGTTCTGAATCCTGGGGTGGACCCGGTGGATCCGGTCGTCGTGCTCGCCGCGTTGACGTCCATGGTGCAGGACACGGAAGCGACGATCATCCGCCTGCAAGCGGTGCGAGAGGCACAGCTCGCGGTCGCGCAGCGTTTCGCCGAACACCTCGCCGCCGAGGCCGGCCCGGCCGGGCGGGGTGATGCGGTGGAGCTCGCATCCCGGTCCGTCGCGGCGGAGTTGGCGGGAGTGCTGCACATGTCCGATCGGGTCGTGCAGGCACGGATGGCCCGCGCCGCAGAACTCGTCAACAGGTACCCGGTCACGATGCAGGCATTCACCGAGGCGCGGATCAGCCCGGCGCACGTGCGGCAGATCCAAGACACCGGAGCCCGCCTGGACGACACTGCGCGAGGAGCGTTCGAGCAGGTCGCGGTCGCCGCATCCGTCGGGGAGACCCCGCACCGGGTGAAGCGGGTGATCGAGCGGATCGCGGAACGCCTCGCCCCGCGCAGCCTGACCGAACGGCACCGGGAGGCGCAAGAACAGCGTCGGGTGTGGCGGGAGGACCTCGGCGATGGGCAGAAGATGCTCGGCCTCATCCATGCCGCCGCGATCGTCGACGGGATCTACGACCGACTCACCCAGCAAGCCCGGACGGTCCACGTCGCGAACACCCGGGCGGGGAAAGACGACGCGGGACGCGACATCGACGCGGACGCGCTCGGGGATCCGGCCGATGATCGTGCGATCGATCAGTTGCGCGCCGACCTCTGCGCCGACACCCTGCTCACCGGGGCACCGTCCGGGCACGACACCGCGGACGGACTGCTGTCGGCGATCCAAGCGCGGGTCGAGATCACCGTGCCCGTGCTCACGATGATGGAGACCGGCACGGGCAGCCCCGCATTCGGCATCCGTGTCGAGCAGCCCGGGGAACTCGCCGGCGGGCAACCCATCGACACCCACACCGCCCGGATCCTCGCCGGTGATGCGGTCGCGTGGGAACGAGTCCTCACCCACCCGGTCACCGGAGCGATCCTCGCCGTCGACCGGTACCGACCCAACACCGACCTCCGCCGACTCCTGCACGCCCGCGACTCCCGATGCCGGTTCCCCACCTGCGGACTCCCACCCACAGCACACGACCTCGACCACACGATTGACGCCGCCCACGGCGGACCCACCGAGGAAGGCAACCTCGGCGGGCTCTGCCGCCGACACCACGTGTTGAAGCATCAGACCGCCTGGAAGGTGAAACAACGCGGCGCCGGAGTCCTCGAATGGACCAGCCCCACCGGAGCGACCTACATCGACCGGCCACCCGCACCCGTCACCTTCACCACCGACGAACCGAACCCGGATCCACCACCGGCCCGAGAACCGGCGCCGTTCTGACCCACCGGACAGATCCGGACCGTCGCCGCCCTCGCGCGGGCATCGCTCGATCCCCGACCGCTTGCGCCTCGTCGTGAACCCGGCCGAGACCATCCGGCGGCCCCGTCCGCGACCTACCCTGGAGCCATGCCCGACATCCGCGATCGCGACGACATCCTCGTGCTGGTGCGCACCTTCTACGAGACCGCGTTCCAGGATCCGATGATCGGTCCGATCTTCACCGAGGTCGCGCACATGGACCTCGAGCACCACCTGCCGATCATGGGCGACTTCTGGGAGAGCGTGCTGTTCCAGTCCGGGGGTTACCGCCGCGACGCACTCGCGCTGCACTCCGCGGTGAACGCGAAGCAGCCCCTCACCGCGGAGCACTTCGACCGATGGCTGCAGTTGTGGACCGAGACCGTCGACCGACGACACGAGGGACCCGTCGCCGACGCCGCCAAGACGCAGGCGGAGCGCATCGGGCTTTCCATGCAACGCCGGTTGCACGGGCTGTCCGGCAGCCTGCTGGACACGATCAGCATCCGCCCCGGCGCCGCGACCGCCTGACGCCGCCAGCGGTCGACGACCTCGCCCGCGCTCAACGATCGGCGAGCACGGTCAGCAATCGGCGATCACGGTCAGCGACCGGCGAGCACCGTCAGCGACCGGCGAGCGCGGTGAGCGACCGGCGAGCACAGTCAGTGATCGGCGAGCACGGCCGGCGATGGGCGAGCGCGATCAGCGATCGGCGAGTGCCGGCACGACCGGACGGTGCTCGTAGAACGTCTGCAGCACGACCGTCGTCCTCGTGCTGACATTCGCAGCGAGGCGGATGTCACGGACCAGCTGCTCCAGATGCCGCGGCGACGCGACCCTCGCGAACAGCATGTAACTCGCATCGCCCGCGATCGAATGGCACGCCTCGATCGCATCGAGGTGCTCGAGCAGCTCCGGCGCGTTGTCGGGCTGCGCGGGGTCGAGCGGGGTGATCTCGATGAACGCAGCCAGCGGCTTGCCCACCGCCTCGGCGTCGATGACGGGGCGGTAGCCCGAGATGACGCCGCGCGACTCGAGCCGGCGCAGCCGCGCCTGCACGGCCGACACCGACAGCCCCACAGTCTCGGAGAGCTGCGCGAGCGTGGCCCGCCCGTCCTGCGAGATGGCGGCCAGGATAGCGAGGTCGACAGGATCGTCCATGCATGGAATAATATCGGAGCCAGCGAATTTCTGCAGGAATATTTCCTGCGCAATCCACGATCGGAGGTCCCGATGTCCCTCATCACCACCCACAGCAACGCTCTCATCGGCGAACCCGAGGTCGTCGAGGACGCGTCCGTGGCCGAGACCAGCGCCGCGTGGACGCTCCTCAAGGATGCCGCGATCGCGCTGCGTCCGCTGCAGGTCAAGGATGGATCGGTCCCGAACGCGGACGACCACGATGCCGCCCGCGCCCACGTCGCCGCGATCGTCGCCGGCATCCGCGCACTCGCTCCTGCTTTCCCGCACGACACCGAGTACCTCGCCGCGTCGATCGTGGACTTCGAGCGCTGGGCCCGCGAAGGCTTCGGCGTTCCTGACTTCCTCGACTCGCTCATGGCCTTCCAGCCGCAGCAGCACCGCGTCGACGGCATCCGCCACCTCGTCGTGTTCCCCATGTACACGCAGAACGGCTCGAGCGACCGTCTCGTCGAGGCGCTCATCGTCGAGACGATCTGGCCGGAGTTCATCGCCGACCTCGAGGCCGGCGACTACGGCAACAAGCTGTTCGTCTCGCTGCGTCTGATCGACTTCACCCCCGGCTACGACACCAACTCGGCCGTGCTCTTCCCGGAGACCGTCGCGATGCGTGAGATCCCGTCCTTCACCTGGGGCGCGATCTTCCAGGACCGCGAGGCCGCGCGCTACCGCCGCGTCGTCCGCGCGGCGAGCGAGATCACCAACCTCGAGCTGCCGGAGCGCGCGAGCGCGATGCTCGACGACCAGGAGCTCGCCGAGAAGACCTTCGTGATGTGGGACATCATCCACGACCGCACGCACATGCGCGGCGACCTGCCGTTCGATCCGTTCATGATCAAGCAGCGCATGCCCTTCTTCCTGTACTCGCTCGAGGAGATGCGCTGCGACATGACGGCGTTCCGCGAGTCGGTCAAGATCGAGCGCGCCTTCGACGCGCGCATCGCGGCCGGCGAGCAGCTCACCCCGAGCGAGCAGGAGATGCACGACTACGCACACCTCGTGCAGTACGCGGTGATCTTCGACCGCATCTTCCGCTTCGCCATCACCGGCAACCGCACGCGCAACTACGACGCCGTCGGCGGGCAGCTGCTGTTCGCCTGGCTGCACCAGCGCGGAGTGCTGCACTGGACCGACACCGCACTGGCCTTCGACTGGGACAACGTGCCCGATGCCGTGGTGGCCCTCGGCGACGCCATCGACGACCTGTACTGGCACTCGATCGACCGGCCCAAGACCGCCCACTGGCTCGCCGCGTACGAGCTGGTCCGCGGCACGCTCACCCCGCACCCCGCATCGCAGTGGGCCCGCGGCCTGTCCGACGAGATCCTCGCCGGCGCGCCCAAGGGCTACACCGATGCGGTGCTGGACGACGAGTTCCCGCTGTCGATGTTCTTCGAGACGCTCGACAAGAAGATGAAGCCGGTCATCGAGTCGACCGTGGGCATCCGCGGCACCGACGGCTGAGCTCCACCCACTCCCACCGAGCCACCCCTTTTCGCGCGAACCACCCCTGTGTGACTCGCGCGAAAAGGGGTGGCTCGCGCGGAAGAGGGTGGTTGGATGAGGGCACACGAGACTCAGGGAGACACCATGACCGCCGCAGGACGCACCGTCCTCCTGGCCGGGGCGACCAGTCCGTCCGGCCTCGCCATCGCACGAGCCCTGATCACCGCCGGAGCGCGGGTGATCGCGGTGGGGCGCGATCAGGGCAAGCTCGACGCGCTCGCGGCGGCGGCGCATCCGAGCGGGACGAGCGGCGCGGGATCGATCCGCACCGAGCGGTGTTCGCTCACGAACGAGGCCGAGGTCGCGGCGCTCGCCGCGCGCCTCGCCGATGACGGCGAGCATGTCGACGGACTGGTGCCACTGGTCGGAGGCTGGCGCGGCGGCGGCGGCCTCGCCGGGCAGACCGAGGAGGACTACCGCGCCCTCGAGCAGGCCTTCACGGCGGTGCGGGTGACGAGCCGCGCGTTCGACGCCGACCTCCGCGCCTCCGAGGCGGGCCGGTTCGCGATCGTCTCCTCCATCGCGGTGGCGCGGCCGCTCGCCGGCGGCGCGAACTACGCCGCCGTGAAGGCGGCCAGCGAGGCCTGGACGCGCGCCGTCGCGCAGGGCTTCGCCAAGGCCGCCCGCGATGCCGAGCAGCCGCTGCGCGCCGCCGCCGTGGTGCTGCGCGTGCGCGGCCTGGACGACGTCATCGATGCGGTCGCCGCGCGGATCGTCGCTCTGTGGGACGAGGATGCGTCCGAGCTGAACGACCGCGTCATCGACGTGGCCTGACCGGATCCGGCCACGCGGTCACCCTGGTCCCGCGCAGCGCGGTTCAGCCGTGTTCGGCGCTGTCCTGTGCGGTACGGCCCTTCCGGCTGACCCTGCCACGGGCGAAGAGCGCCTGAACGGGCCCCGAGAGCACCAGCAGGAACATCGCCCCGTAGCCGATCGCCGGCACCAGCACGGCGATGAGGAGGGCGATCGCGAACATCGCGCTCGTCACGATCTCGGCGATGATGCCGCGACGCAGCGATTCCGGGTCGATCCGGTGGAGCTCCGGGCGGCGGCGCAGATACAGTCGGGTCGCCAGCATGAACAGCGACGACGCCAGCAGCGCCCCGATGTAGAGCAGCTTCTGGGCCGTGTCGGGATCCATCGCACCGAGCAGCGCCGTCGACACCGGCAGCCACACGATCGTGAGCATCCAACCCACCTGAAGCCAGACGAGCGGGGAGGTGACCTTCTCGACGCGGTCGAAGACACGATGATGGGTCATCCAGAAGACGGCGATGATGAGGAAGCTCAATCCGAAGCTGAAGAGCTGGCTGTGCTCCTCCTGCACGAACTCGAGCGAACTCTTGCCCTCGCGCGCGAACTCGGAAACGCTCTCCAGCAGCGGCAGGATCAACAGCGTCATCGCGATCGCGACGACCGCATCCTCGAAGGCCTTCAACCGTTCGGCGGAGAGCAGAGGATGGCTCGGCTCTGACGTCGGTGTCTCGGCATCCGCGGCGGGCTGGCTCACTCCCGCATGCTCCCGTACTCGCCGGATCCGGTCAAGGCGCCGCGCCCTGGCGACTCCGGGTCAGCCCCGGCGACTCCGGGTCAGCCCCGGTCTTCGGCGTCCGCGGGTGCGGGCGCATCCGCGGACGCATCCGCCGCAGAAGTCCGTTCCGGCCCGTCCCGACCGTCGGGCGCTGCGACCCGCTCTGCCGGGACGGCGGTGCCCCCGGTCGCGAGATCGTCCAGAGGGATCTGCTCGGCGACAACCTGCTCGGGGGCCTGCGCGTAGAGCTCCGTGAGCCTGCGGTACGAGCGGGTGAAGAACGCAAGACCCCCGACGAGCACCATGATGAGCCCGGCCCACAGGCAGATCAGGGCGATACCGCGCGCCTCTCCCTCCCCGAGCAGCCACCCCCACTGCCGCTGCCCGGCGTCGCCCTTCATGTAGGGGATGATCAGGAACTCGGCGAGCGGGGCGATGAGGAACGCCGTGACGGGAGCAGCGGCCGCCTCCATCGCCGCCGCCACGCCGAACACACGCCCCTGCCGCGCGAACGGCACGACCTTCTGGATCACGGTCTGCTCTGCCGCCTCGACGGGCGGAACCAGCGCCATGTAGATCCACATGCCGACGACGTAGAGCGGCCACCACTCGCGCAGCATGAAGATCGCGCCGAGCAGCCCCATCGCCATCACGACCAGCAGCATGGTGCGCATCGGCTTCGCACCGAGCCCGTACTTCGCCACGACGGCGCCTCCGATCAGGAACCCCGTCGAGGAGAAGGCGAGCGCGAAACCCCAGGTCTGCGCGTCGAACAGGGTCAGCCCGTAGGGATCCATGAGCGCCAGGTAGACGCCCCCGATGAGGTTGTTGAACGTCGAGAACACGATCAGCGCGAACAGCCCGGGGGCCTGCCTGATCGCCCTCGCGCTGCCGCGGAGGTCGAGCGCGCCGGGTGCGTCGGGATCCGGCTTCGGGCGCCCCTCGGGGATCCGCAGGAACAGCAGATGGAGCAGGGTGAGGATCATCGCCGCGATGGCGATCGCGAGGGTCCACCCCATGCCGAGGAAGCCGATCGACAGGCCGGAGAACACGCTCGTGACCAGGAAGGCGATGCCCTGCACGGTGCCGACCAGACCGTTGGCGTTGGCGTGCTTCTCCGTCGGCACGAGCAGCGTCACCGTGGTGGAGAGCGCGATATTGCGCAGCTGCTCGATCACTCCCCCGAACAGGATCACCGCCGAGAACAGCCAGAACCAGGGTCCGCCGAGATCCAGCAGCGAGGCTTCCGGGCGCGCCAGGTAGATGCCGCCCGCGACGAGGAAGGCGGCGGCGGAGACCACGCTCGACAGCACCATCACCGTGTGCTTGCGGTGCCGGTCGACGATCGTGCCGAACACCATGGCGAAGAACGCGATGAAGAGCATGTAGGCGCCGCCGATGACACCCGTGGCGAGCACCGAATGCGTCTGGATGTAGACCCAGAACGTGAGCGCGAACCAGAGGAAGCTCGTCGTCACGTTGGCGATCAGCGTGTTGACGAGCACGCCGACGAATGCCCGCGAGGCGACGGTGCCCTTCATGTCCTCGAGCGTAGGACGGGGTGGGGACATCCGGAACCCGGGCGGGGCTTCCGCGAACGCGCCCGGCGGCCCCGTGAGCGGACCGCCGCAGAATAGACTGGACCGGTGAGCGTTCTGCACGATACAGCCCTGCGCGGCTTCGCGTCCGACAACTATTCCGGCATCCACCCCGAGGTGCTCGCGGCGATCGTCGAGGCCAACGACGGCCACCAGATCGCCTACGGCGAAGACCAGTACACCGAGCGGCTGCAGGAGGTCTTCCGGCAGCACTTCGGCGAGGGTGTGGAGGCCTTCCCCGTCTTCAACGGCACCGGCGCCAACGTGACGGGTCTGCAGGCGATGCTGCCCCGCTGGGGCGCCGTGATCTCGGCCACGACCGCGCACATCAACGTCGACGAGGGCGGAGCGCCCGAGCGCATCGGCGGCTTCAAGATCCTGTCGGTGCCCACCGAGGACGGTAAGCTCACGCCCGAGCTCGTCGACCGGGAGGCGTGGGGGTGGGGCGACGAGCACCGCGCCCAGCCGCTGGTCGTCTCGATCACGCAGTCCACTGAGGTCGGTACGCTCTACACCGCGGACGAGATCCGAGCGCTGGCCGACCACGCGCATGAGCGCGGCATGAAGCTGCACCTCGACGGCGCCCGCCTCTCGAACGCCGCCGCCGCCCTCGACCTGCCCCTGCGCGCCTTCACGCGCGATGCCGGCGTGGACGTGCTGAGCTTCGGCGGCACCAAGAACGGCGCGATGCTCGGCGAGGCGATCGTCGTCCTGACCCCGGGCGCCGCCGACGGCCTGGTCTACTCCCGCAAGTTCAACATGCAGCTGGCCTCCAAGATGCGCTTCGTGTCCGCGCAGCTCATCGCGCTGCTTGAAGGCGACCTGTACCTGCGCAACGCACGGCACGCGAATGCGATGGCCCAGCGCCTGCGCTCCTCTCTCGAAGCCGGCATCGCCGACGGATCCATCCAGGGCGTGGGCTTCACCCAGCAGACCCAGTCGAACGGCGTGTTCGCGACTCTGCCGAACGGCGTCGCCGACCGCCTGCGCGAGACGTTCCGGTTCTACGACTGGGATGCCGCGCGCAACGAGGTGCGCTGGATGTGCGGCTTCGACACCGCCGAGTCAGACATCGACGCGCTGGTCGCGCTCGTCGCGCAGGAGACCAGCCGGTAGGGATCCGCCTTCCGGATCCCCGGTCCCGCGTCAGCGCAGCAGGCCGAGGTGCGCGAGCGCCTGGCGGATGAGCGTGCCCCGGCCGCCCTCCATCTCGGCGGCGAGCGCATCGCTCGCGGCGTCCTCGGGGCTGAACCAGGTCACCTCGAGCGCGTCCTGACGTGGCTCGCAGGTGCCTGTCACCGGCACCACGAACGCCAGCGACACCGCATGCTGGCGGTCATCGTGGTACGCGCTCACGCCGGGGATCGGGAAGTACTCGGCGACCGTGAACGGGGCGGGCGACGGCGGCAGCATCGGGAAGGCCATCGGGCCGAGGTCGTTCTCCAGGTGCCGGAACAGCGCATCGCGCACGGTCTCGCCGTAGCGCACCCGACCGGACACGATCGTCCGCGTCATCTCCCCCAGCGGTGTCGCGCGCAGCAGTATCCCGATGTCCGTGACCACGCCGGATCCGTCGGTGCGCACCGGCACCGCCTCGACGTAGAGCATCGGCAGGCGGCGTCGCGCCTGGGCGAGTTCGAAGTCGGTCAGCCAGCCGGGATTCGCCCCGCCCGACGCGCCGAGCGCGTCGAGTCCGCCGGACAGCCCGGACAGCGCGTCGGGGAGACCGTCGTCGTCGGCCGGATCGGGGTCGGGTGTGCGTACCGCCATGGTCTCTTTCTACCAGCGTCTCCCCCAGCGCGTCTCCGCGCCGCGGTTTCCCGGCCCCGCAGACGGCCGGGTCCACCCGCGGACGAAGCGGGTCCGCCGTGGCGCACGCTGAGGCAGGATGGAGGCATGGCCGAACCCGTGGAGATCGATCGCAGCGCGGTGCACTGGGCGCGACAGGGCGAGGAGCTGCCGCTGCTCCTGCTGCTGCACGGCTACGGATCCGATGAGCGCGACCTGTTCTCGCTCGTGCCGTTCCTGCCCGAGGGAGCGACCGTGGCGTCGCTGCCCGCGCCGCTGCCCGCACCGTGGCCGATGCCCGGACGATCCTGGTACCCGATCGACGAGCTGGAGCGCCGCGATCCGGCATCGGTGACCGCCGCCGCCGATGCCGTGTTGCGCTGGATCGACGCCGAGGCCGCGGATGCCTCCTCGATCGCCCTCCTCGGGTTCTCCCAGGGCGCCTCGGTGGCGCTGCAGGCGGCCCGCAGGGATCCGAAGCGGATCGCCGCGGTGGTGAACCTCAGCGGCTACGCGGCCCCCGGGGACCTGCCCGGCGACGCCGAGCTGCGCGAGCGCCGCACCCCGATGTTCTGGGGGCGCGGCTCGCGGGACGACGTCATCCCGCCCGCCCTCATCGTGCACACCGCGCAGTGGCTGCCGGATCACGTGGAGCTGACCGGGCGCGTGTACCCGGGTCTCACGCACAGTGTGTCCGAGGAGGAGCTGGCCGACGTGCGCCGGTTCCTCGACGGATGGCTGGAGAGCCTTCAGGATCCGGCGCCGCCGGAGTCCGCGGAAGGCTGATCCGGCTGCTCATCCGTGGCGGCGCGGCGCGGAAGGTCGGTACCGTGGCCCGGGAGGTCGGTGTCGCGGCCCGGGCCGTCGGCGCCGGGGTGGTCCACCGCTTCCGCCGGGGAGGCGCCTCCGGCTTCGGCGCGGCGCCGCTGCTCCTCGCGCTGCATGCGCGTGCCCGCCCAGGTGAACAGCACCATGACGGCCGCGCCGATCACGAGGCCGAGGGCGATCCCGGTGCCCATGTTGTGCAGCCCTGCGCCGAGCGCCACCCCCACGCCCATGCCGATCGCGAGGCCGGCGCCGAGGCCCACCCGGCGGAACGTCTCCCCGGATCCCGGCCGCTGTTCTTCCATGCCTCCAGGCTAGAGCCCCTCCCGAGAGCCGGCATCCGTCTCGCGACGGACCCGCTCCGGCGCAGCGGAGGCACCGTCGACGGCGCCAGGCGCTCGCGACACGCCCGGGTTGCACGATTCCCGGACGCCCGGTATCGTCGTCCGGGTCCTGTCCGCCGTGTAAGGAAGTCCCTTGATCTGAGTCGTCGCCTCCGCGTTCCATCCACGCGCTGATCCGACACTCCTTCCTGCCCTCGCACCTTCGGCACAGGCATCTCCGGTCCTCTGGATCCGTCCCTCTGCGACGGTCCCGCCCCTCGACGGGCTCACGAACCGGTCCGGCATCAGCGCACCCGAACATCTTCAGGGAGCCGCCCATGTCATTGCTCACCCCCACCTCCGCGGTCGTACTCGACCGTGTCACCTTCACCTGGCCCGACGGGTCCACCGCGCTCGACGCCGTCTCCGGCGCCTTCGGCGCGGGCCGCACCGGCCTCGTCGGACGCAACGGATCCGGAAAATCGACCCTGCTCCGCCTCATCGCGGGCGAGCTCGCCCCGACGTCCGGTCACATCATCGCGACCGGCGATGTGGCATACCTGCCGCAGCGCCTCACGCTCGACACGCACGCCCGCGTGGCCGAGCTGCTCGGCGTGGCCGGAGCGCTCGACGCCGTGCGCGCCATCGCCGCCGGCGACGTCGACCCCGCCCGGTTCGACGAGGTCGGCGACGACTGGGACGTCGAGGCCCGCGCCGAGGCGGCGCTGGCCGAAGCGGGTCTGGATCCGTCCTTCCTCGACCGCACCGTCGGCGAGCTGTCCGGCGGCGAGGCGGTGCTCGTGGCGATCGCCGGAATCCGCGCCCGTCGAGCCCCGATCACGCTGCTCGACGAGCCGACCAACAACCTCGACCGCGACGCGCGGGCGCGGCTCGGCGAGATGGTGCGCTCCTGGCGCGGCACGCTCGTCGTGGTCAGCCACGACGTGACACTGCTCGAGCTGATGGACGACACCGCCGAGCTGTACGGACGCGAGCTCAGCGTCTTCGGTGGTCCGTACTCGCAGTGGCGCGCGTGGCTGGACACCGAGCAGGAGTCCGCCCGGCAGGCCGAGAAGGATGCGAAGCAGGCGTTCAAGAAGGAGAAGCGGCAGCGCATCGAGGCCGAGCTGAAGCTGGCGACCCGGTCGCAGATGGCGAAGAAGGCCTTCGAGGAGAAGCGCGTGCCGAAGATCGTCGCGAACGGTCGCAAGATGGCGGCGCAGGTCTCCGCCGGCAGACTCCGCACCGAGGTCGCGGAGAAGGAAGGCGCCGCCCGCGCCGCGCTCGACGAGGCCGGGCATCGGATCCGCGCCGATGCCACGATGAAGATCGAGCTGCCCGATCCGGGCGTCTCCCGGAGCCGCCGCATCGCGACGATCGGAGATGCCGAGCGCTCCTGGACGATCCAGGGGCCGGAACGGATGGCGCTGATCGGGCGCAACGGGGTCGGCAAGACCACGCTGCTGCGGCGGCTCGTCGCGGCCGCAGACTCGGCTGCCGCCGACGCCGCGCCGAGTTCGGGCTGGATCACCGTCCCGGCCGAGGATCCCGTGCACGTTCCGCACTCAGGATCGATGGCCGAACCGACGCCCGAAACCGCCGATCTCCGCGGATCCGCGGAATCCATCCTGCGAACGGTCGCGCACACCGACCGCATCGGGTACCTGCCGCAGCGGATCGACGGCCTCGACGAGACCGCGACCGTGGTGGAGAACGTCGCGGCGCGCGCCCCGGAGATCCCCGAGAAGGAGCTGCGCAATCGGCTCGCCCGGTTCCTGATCCGCGGCGCGGCCATGGACCGTCAGGTGGGTGCGCTCTCCGGCGGGGAGCGCTTCAGGGTCGCGCTGGCGACGCTGCTGCTGGCGGACCCCGCACCGCACCTCGTGGTGCTGGACGAGCCGACGAATAACCTGGATCTCGACACCGTGGACCAGGTCGTGCAGGCGCTGCGCGCCTACCGCGGGGCCGTGCTGATCGTCAGCCACGACGACGCGTTCCTGCGGCGCCTCGACCTGGATCTGACGCTCGAGCTCGACGCCGAGGGCGCGCTCTCGGAGGTGGCGCTCGGCGCCTGACCCGCACGGCGCGCACCCGGATGCCCATCGGGGCCGGCCGGGTGCGCGCCACGCACGCGTCTCCGACGCATCGGGAATGCGGTCGTGCGATCCCGCTGTTGCGCACGTCATGACGACAATCGGAATCATCGGAGCAGGACACATCGGCAGCGCGGTCGCAGAAGCCCTCGCGGGTCTCGGCTACGACGTCGTGATCGCGAACTCGCGCGGTCCCGAGTCGCTCGACGGGCTCGTCGCGCGACTCGGGCCCCGCGTGACCGCATCCACCGCGGCCGGCGCCGCCGAGGCCGCCGACATCGCCGTGGTCACCGTCCCGTTGAAAGCGGTGGCCGACCTTCCCGTCGCGCCGCTCGCAGGGAAGATCGTGCTCGACACGAACAACTACTACTTCGAGCGGGACGGCCACATCGAGGCCCTCGACCGCGGAGAGACCACCACGTCGCAGATCCTGCAGGACCACCTTCCGAACTCGAAGGTCGTGAAGGCGTTCAACCAGATCAGGGCCGCAGAGATCCTGACGACGGGGTCTCCGGCGGGGTCGCCCGATCGGCGCGCCCTCGGCACGGCGAGCGACGACGATGACGCGGTCGCACTCGTGACCGACCTCTACGACCGGCTCGGGTTCGACACGGTGAGCGCCGGCCCGCTGAGCGAGTCCTGGCGCCTCGAACGCGACCGCCCCGCATACGTCACACGGCAGAACGCCGAGGAGCTGCGCGCCAACCTCGCCGCCGCGAACCGCCTGCCCTGACAGCGGACGGTTCGGCGCGCCCCTGATCGATGGCCCGTTTCGAAGCGCGCAATTGGCTCCATTTCACCTCGAAACACGACCATGTGCGCGCTTCGAAACCGGGCGTGGATCCAGCGGGCGTCCAGGGCCCGAGGGCAGGATGAGGGCATGAGCACCCTCGTCCGCCCCCGCAAGGGCCGCATCATCGCCGGCGTCTGCGCTGCGCTCGCGCACCGGTTCCGCTGGCCCGTCCTCCTCGTGCGCCTGCTCGCGATCGTCCTCATGGTGTTCGCGGGCCTGCCGCTGTGGGTCTACATCGTGCTGTGGATCCTCATCCCGAAGGAGAAGTGACCCGCCGGATCCGGTGGCTCAGGCGCGCTTCGACCGCATCGCGCGGGTGTGCCCGAGCGCCGGATCCGCCGCGAGCAGGGCGTACTCCTCGGACTCCCGCGGCACCAGCGTGACCCTTCCCTCGGCGTCGCTGAGCACTCCCCAGCCGTAGCGCTTGCCCAACGGCGACGCGCGCAGGCAGGCCTGCCCCTTGGAGAAGAAGTCCTCCCGCGCCTGGACGTCGTCCGGATCGATGCCGCGGCGCAGCGCCCAGGTGGCGAAGATGACGTCATCGGAGGTCCGCTCGAACGGGTGCTCGGCGATCATCCGGTAGTGCAGCGCGCCGATCGTGGGGACGGACTCCGCGCTCATCGAAGGGCTCGCGGGCGGTTCCTGCGCGTGATCCGTGGGGCAGTCCTCGGCCACCTCGATGAACGTGCTCGTGTAGTTGGTCGTGTGCTCGGCCATGGATCCATGCTCGCATCGGTCGGCGACGCCGGGCTTGGAGATCCGCGACAGATCCGTCGGCCATTGCGCCCTCGGCGGATCCACGCCGAATGTCGGCGGCACCGGCGAAGATGGACGGATGGGCGATGTGCTCGACCGCTTCACCCCCGCAACCCAGGACTGGTTCCGCGGGGCGTTCACCGCACCCACCGCGGCGCAGACGGGAGCGTGGGAGGCGATCTCCGGAGGGAAGCACGCGCTCGTCGTCGCGCCGACCGGGTCGGGCAAGACGCTCTCGGCGTTCCTCTGGGCGATCGACCGGGTGTTCCGCGAGCGCGTCGCCGAGGGGGTCGACCCGGATCCGCCGGCCCCCGGACGCGCCGTGAAGGGACGCGCACCGCGGAACGATGCCGAACGCCCCGGCCGCACCCGCATCCTCTACATCTCGCCGCTCAAGGCCCTCGGTGTCGACGTGGAGCGCAATCTGCGCTCACCGCTCATCGGCATCGGGCAGTCCGCACGGCGGCTCGGGATCCCCACGCCCGCGGTGACGGTGGGCGTGCGCTCGGGCGACACGACCTCCTCCGACCGGCGCCGGCTCGTCACCGATCCGCCGGACATCCTGATCACCACGCCCGAGTCGCTGTACCTCATGCTCACGAGCCGCGCCGGCGACACCCTGCGCGACGTGCACACGGTGATCATCGACGAGGTGCACGCCGTCGCCGCGACCAAGCGGGGCGCCCATCTCGCGGTCAGCCTCGAGCGGCTCGACCAGCTGCGCCGCGCGGCCGGCGCCGAGGCTCCCGTGCAGCGGATCGGGCTCAGCGCGACCGTGCGCCCGATCGACGAGGTGGCGAGGTTCCTCGGCGGCGCGCAGCCCGTCCAGATCGTGGCGCCGCCCGCCTCGAAGACCTTCGACCTGCAGGTCGTGGTGCCGATCGACGACATGCTCAACCCGCCGCCGCCTCCGGGCACCGAGGAGACGCCGCGGCCGTTCGGGGCCGACCGCGTCGACCAGGCCGTCGGAGGGGCCGACGCTTTCGGCGAGAACACCGAGATGACCGGATCCGTCTGGCCGCACGTCGAAGAGGCGATCGTCGAGAAGATCCTGCAGAACCGCTCCACGATCGTGTTCGCCAACTCGAGGCGCCTCGCCGAGCGGCTGACGGGGCGGCTGAACGAGATCTACAGCGAACGGATCGGCCTCGATCTGCCGGCCGCGATGGTGCCGGCCGCGATGATGGCGCAGGCCGGGTCCACGGCCGGTGCGGATCCGGTGCTCGCGAAGGCGCACCACGGCTCGGTCTCGAAGGAGCAGCGGGCGATCGTCGAGGAGGAGCTCAAGTCGGGCGTGCTGCGCTGCGTCGTCGCGACGAGCAGCCTCGAACTCGGCATCGACATGGGCGCGGTCGACCTCGTGATCCAGGTGGAGGCGCCGCCGTCCGCCGCGTCGGGCCTGCAGCGCGTGGGGCGCGCCGGTCACCAGGTGGGCGAGATCAGCCGCGCCTCGCTGTTCCCCAAGCACCGCGGGGACGTGCTGCACACCGCGATCGTCACCGAGCGCATGCTCGCCGGGCAGATCGAGGCGATCAGCGTGCCCCGCAACCCGCTCGACATCCTGGCTCAGCAGACCGTCGCCGCGTGCGCGCTGGACCCGCTCGACGTCGAGCAGTGGTTCGACACCGTGCGCCGCAGTGCGCCCTTCGCCGCGCTGCCCCGTTCGGCGTACGAGGCGACGCTCGACCTGCTCGCCGGCCGCTTCCCCTCCGACGAGTTCGCCGAGCTGCGCCCGCGCCTCGTCTGGGACCGCGATGCCGGCACCCTGACCGGGCGCCCCGGGGCACAGCGGATCGCTGTGACGAGCGGCGGCACGATCCCCGACCGCGGGCTGTTCGGCGTCTTCGTCGCCGGCGAGACCACGGGCGCGCGCGTCGGCGAGCTCGACGAGGAGATGGTCTACGAGTCCCGGGTCGGCGACGTGTTCACGCTGGGCACGACGAGCTGGCGGATCGCCGAGATCACGCACGACCGGGTGAACGTGATCCCCGCGTACGGGCAGCCCGGCAAGGTCCCGTTCTGGCACGGCGACGGTCTCGGGCGCCCGTTCGAGCTCGGCGAGGCGCTCGGCGTCTTCAACCGCGAGGTGCAGGGGGCTGCGCCCGACAAGGCCAGGGAACGGCTCAGCGCGGCCGGGCTAGACGAGCGTGCGCAGGCCAACCTCCTCGCGCACCTGAACGAGCAGAAGGAGTCGACGGGCACGCTGCCCACCGACCGCGCGCTGACCGTCGAGCGCAGCCGCGACGAGATCGGCGACTGGCGGGTGATCCTGCACTCCCCCTACGGACAGATGGTGCACGCGCCGTGGGCCCTGGCCGTGAACGCGCGGATCCGCGAGCGCCTCGGCGTCGAGGGATCGGCGGTCGCGAGCGACGACGGCATCATCGTCCGCGTCCCCGACGCCGACGCGGAGCCGCCCGGAGCCGAGCTGTTCGTCTTCGAGCCCGAGGAGCTCGAGCGGATCGTGACGGACGAGGTGGGCGGATCCGCACTGTTCGCCTCGCGCTTCCGGGAGTGCGCGGCGCGCGCCCTGCTGATGCCCCGGATGAATCCCAACCGCCGCACGCCGCTGTGGCAGCAGCGGCAGCGCTCGGCTCAACTGCTCGAGGTCGCCCGCAAGCATCCGACGTTCCCGATCATCCTGGAGACCCTGCGCGAGGTGCTGCAGGACGTCTACGATCTCCCGTCGCTGCGACGTCTCGCGACCGGCATCGCGGAGCGGCGCATCCGGCTCGTCGAGGTGCAGACCGCCCAGCCGTCGCCCTTCGCCCGCGACCTGCTGTTCGGCTACGTCGGCGCGTTCATGTACGAGGGCGATTCCCCGCTCGCCGAGCGCCGGGCGGCCGCGCTGTCGGTGGATCCGGCCCTGCTGGGCGAGCTGCTCGGCACCGTCGAACTGCGCGAGCTGCTGGACCCCGAGGTGATCGCGCAGTTCGAGCGCGAGGCGCAACGACTCGACCCCGCCCGTCGTGCACGCGGCATCGAGGGCGTCGCGGATCTGCTGCGCATCCTGGGGCCGCTGGATGCGGGTGAGGTCGCCGAGCGGCTGGAGCCGACCGCCGACCTCGCGGAGACGGAACCATCGGGGCCGAGCGCGTCGGCAGCCCCGACGGCCGAAGCCGCCGCCCACCTCGCCGCCCTTGTCGACGCCCGCCGCGCGATCGAGGTCACGATCGGCGGCGTGCGCCGGGTCGCGGCGATCGAGGATGCAGGGCGCCTCCGCGACGCCCTCGGCGTGCCGCTCCCCGTCGGCATCCCCGTGGCGTTCCTGGAACCGGTCGCGGACCCGCTCGGCGACCTCGTCGCCCGGCATGCGCGCACGCACGGCCCGTTCCTCGGATCCGCCGTCGCCGCGCGCTTCGGTCTCGGCACGGCCATCGTGCGGCAGACGCTGCAGCGTCTCGAGGCCGACGGGCGCGTCACGAGCGGGTACTTCCTCCCGGACGCGGGACCCGCCCGGGCGTCCGCGACATCCGCGGGCCCCGACGAGACGGAGTGGTGCGACACCGAGGTGCTGCGTCGGCTGCGGATGCGCTCGCTCGCGGCGATCCGCGGCAGCGTCGAGCCGGTGTCGCCGGCCGCGTTCGCCCGGTTCCTCCCGGAGTGGCAGCACCTGTCGCGGCCTCTCGAGGGCATCGACGGCGTCGCGACGGTGATCGAGCAGCTCGCCGGCGTGCCGATCCCCGCGAGCGCATGGGAATCGCTGGTGCTGCCGCAGCGCGTGCGCGACTACTCCCCGGCCATGCTCGACGAGCTGACCAGCTCGGGCGAGGTCGTCTGGGCCGGGCACGGAGCCCTCCCCGGCCGCGACGGGTGGGTCTCGCTGCACCCCGTGGATCTCGCGCCGTTCACGGTGCCGTTCGCCGAGGAGGCTCCGGAGCCCGGATCCCTCGAGGCCCAGCTGCTCGCCGCCCTGGCCTCGGGCGGCGCATACTTCGCCGCTCAGCTCCGAGAGTCGACGGGCGCCGAGAACGAGGCTTCCGTGGTGGAGGCGCTGTGGAACCTCGCCTGGTCGGGCCACGTCACGAACGACACCTTCGCCCCGATCCGGTCGCTGCTGAGCGGCGGCAGCCAGGCGCACAAGGTGGCCCGCCGGGCCCCGCGCACCCGCACGTTCCGCGGCATGTCGCTCGCGCGGCCCGCCTCCGCGCCCCGGCCGCTGAACGTCGGCGGGCGCTGGTCGCTGCTGCCGGAGGCCGAGACGGATCCGGCCCGTCGCGCCACGGTCGCCGCGGGCCTGCTGCTGGACCGCTATGGCGTCGTCACGCGCGGATCCGTGCAGTCGGAGGGCATGCCGGGAGGCTTCGCCCAGGCATACCGCGTGCTCGCCGGCTTCGAGGAGGCGGGGCACTGCCGGCGCGGCTACGTGATCGAGCGGCTCGGTGCCGCTCAGTTCGCCGCGTCCGCCACGATCGACCGCCTCCGCACCTTCGCCGGACTCGCCGATCCGCCGCCGCGCACCGCCCGCACCCTCGCCGCGACGGATCCGGCCAACCCGTACGGCGCCGCGCTCGGCTGGCCGCGCCGGGACGAGGTCTCGCACCGCCCCGGCCGCAAGGCGGGGTCCCTGGTCGTCCTCGTCGACGGTGCGCTCGCCCTCTATCTCGAACGCGGCGGCAAGACCGTGCTCGCCTTCACCGAAGACGAGGACGAGCTGCGCGCCGCGACGGCGGACCTCGCCGCGACGGCGAAGGCACGGCGCCTGGAGACCCTGACCATCGAGAAGGTGAACGGCGAAGGCATGTACGGCACCGCCGCGGGATCGCTGCTCGGGCGGCTGCTGCAGGAGGCCGGATTCGTCGCCACCCCTCGCGGCTACACCCTGCGAAAGACGTTGTGATCCGACCCGGATCCGCTGCGCATCGACAGGACGCCTACCCTGGTGGCATGATCCGTGAGTTCGCCGCCGGATTCGGCACCCTCGTGCGCGGATTCGGCCTGTGGCGCACACACCCGCGCCTGCTCGCACTCGGGCTGATCCCCGCTCTGATCAGCGTCGCGGTGCTGGCTGCGGCCCTCGTCCCCTTCGGCCTGTCGCTGGGTTCCCTCACGGCCTGGATGACGCCGTTCGCCGACGGGTGGCTCACGGGATGGCGCGACGCGCTGCGCATCGCGATCGGCATCGTGCTCTTCGTCGCCGCCACCGTGCTGTCGGGGCTCGTCTTCACCGCACTGACGCTGACGATCGGCGATCCCTTCTACCAGCGCATCTGGCGTGGCGTGGAGTCATCGCTGGGCGGGGAGGAGCCGACGGGCGAGACCGGGTTCTGGAGCACGGTCGGCGAAGGCCTCCGGCTGATCGGGCTCGGCGTGCTCGTGGCGCTGTTCACCCTGCTCCTCGGCTTCATCCCGCTCGTGGGCGGGCCGCTCGCGACCGTCGTCGGCGTTCTGCTCTCGGGGCGCCTGCTGGCACGGGAGCTGACCGGGCGCGCCTTCGACGCCCGGGGTCTCGGCCACGACGACAGGCTGCGGCTGCTCGGCTCCGGACGGGCGCGCGTGCTCGGCTTCGGCGTGGCCACGCAGCTCTGCTTCATGATCCCGCTCGGCGCGGTCATCACCATGCCGGCGGCGGTCGCCGGATCCACGATGCTCGCCAGGGCGCTGACCGAGCGTGCCGCGAACGGCATGAACGGCCGCGGGCCCGGCGACGAGGCCCGACCCGTCGGCAAGGTCCGGCCCACCGACGAGGCTCGGCCCGTCGAACCCACCGGGGAGGCGTCCGCGCATGCCTGAGGGCGACACCGTCTACCGTGTGGCGCAGCGCCTCGACGGCGCACTGCGGGACGGCATCGTCACCCGCTTCGACCTGCGCGTGCCCGAGCTGGCGACCGCCGACCTCACCGGATCCGTCGTGCACGCCGTCGTGCCGCGCGGCAAGCACATCCTGATGCGGATCGGCGACTCGACGCTCCGCTCGCACCTGCGCATGGACGGCGCCTGGCACCTCTACCGCCCCGGCGAGCGCTGGCGGGCGCCCGGCTACACCGCCCGCGCGGTCGTGGGCACGGCGGAGGCCGAAGCGGTGGGCTTCGACATCTCGATGCTGGCGCTCGTGCCGACCGCGCTCGAGGAGACCCTCGTCGCCCACCTCGGACCGGACCCGCTCTCCGCCGACTGGGACCTTGCCGAGGCCGCACGGCGCCTCGGCAAGGATCGACGCGCGATCCACGTCGCCCTCCTCGACCAGCGCAATGTGGCCGGGTTCGGCAACGAGTACGCCGCTGAGCTGCTCTTCCTGCGCGGCGTGCGGCCCACGACTCCCGCCATCGATGTCGATGTGACGGCACTGCTGGAACTGGGCGCGCGCACGATCCGGGCCAACCGCGACCGTCTCGACCGCACCTTCACCGGCGTCGCCCAGCGCGGCCGCACGACCTGGGTCTACGGGCGCGCGCACCGCACCTGCCGCCGCTGCGGTGCCCTCATCGAGAGCGGCGAGCTCGGAGCGGACCCCACCGAGGAGCGCCGCACGTTCTGGTGCCCCCGCTGCCAGCGCTGAGCACACCACCCGCTCGATTCCCGGATCCTCTGCAGCGGCCCGCCGACCGGAACGCGAAAGACGCGCACCCCACCCGGGGTGCGCGTCTTGTTCCTGCGATGCTGCGGTCTGCTCTTACGCCGGTGCGGCCGCGGCGTTCACGCCGCGAGCCACAGGCCCTTTCGGTCGGTGTCCAGCGTCATACCGGCGGCGACGGTCTCGTCATCGCCGATCTTCGCGCCGCGCGCGATGTGCGCGCCGGCCCCGACCTCGGTGCGCACGCCGATGGTGGCGCCGTCGCCGATCACCGACCCCTGCCCGATGTGGGCATGGGCCTCGATCCGGGCGTTCACGCCCACGATCGCCTCGGGCTCGATCCAGGCGCCACGCGCGACATGCGCGCCGGCCCCGACCTTCGCACCCGGTTCGACATAGGCGCCGGCCTCCACGACCGCCTGCGGGTGCACCTTGGCACCGTGCGCGATCAGACCACGGCCGTTGGCGTGCTTGCGATAGCGCAAGGTGCCGCCGTGGCCGTCCTCGATGTCGACGTAGTTCTTACCCACGAAAACCTCCCGTGCCCGGGACTTTCCCCGGATACATCTGCAACCGCGAACGAGCCGGATCTATTCCCGTGCACGCAGTTCGCGCGTGTCGTGGCATCGCGTCGACCACCCGCCGGGCAGCGGCCCCCGCGCACCGCGACGGCGCACCCTCCTCCACGCGCCATCGCGGTCTCCAGGTCCGCGGAGGCCGGATCCGACTCAGCGGCCCGGATCGCCCTTCCGCCCGGCGGCCAGGCTCGACAGCGCCAGAGCACCGACCAGCAGCCCGAAGTCGCGCAGGGCGATGTCGAGGTATCCGCCGACGCTGACGAGACTCACGATGATGCCGAGCAGCCAGAGCGCCACGACGTATCCTCCGATCCGGGGAAGGACCGCGACGAGGATGCCCGCGACGATCTCGACGGCTCCCACGATGTACATGAAGGTGTGCGCGTCCATGCCGATCATGCCGTTCATCCACGGGGCGAGGTACGCCTCCCAGTCGGGCTTGAGCACGCGCACGAACTTGTCCAGTCCGAACAGGATGGGCGCGACGGTGAAGACGGTCCGCAGCAGCAGGAAGGCCTGCCGGTATCCGTCCTGCAGCAGCGGAGGACGGGCCACGGTCTTGGTCTGGGTCGAGGTGGTCATGACAGCTCCCTTCTAAATGTGTATTTTCTTTAAATTAGAACCGGAGCCCTCTAAAATCAAGAGGATCTTCAGTTAGAGTGTGGCCATGAGCATCTCGGAGCAGGCGGCGGGGATCGGCGCCCTCGCCGATCCCACGCGGCGAGCGCTGTACGAGCATGTGATCGCTCAGCCCGACGCGGTGACCCGGGAGAGCGCGGCCGATGCCGTCGGCGTGCCGGTGCACGTGGCGCGCTTCCAGCTCGACCGTCTCGTCGATCTCGGACTGCTCGACGCGGAGTTCCGTCGACTCTCCGGGCGCAGCGGCCCCGGTGCGGGGCGTCCATCCAAGCTCTACCGGCGCACGGAGAAGACGATCGCCGTGTCGCTGCCGCCGCGGCGGTTCGACCTGGCGGGGCATCTGCTCGCCCGCGCCATCGAGCGCTCGGCCGACGGCACCCCGATCGATGCCGCGCTCCGCGACGCCGCGTACACGGAGGGTGACGCGTACGGCACCCGGGTCCGCGCCGATCCCGCGCCGGATCCGGCAGCAGGCGGAGCCCCGGAGCGCGCCCTGCCCCGCGACGGGAGCGCGGCCCCCGAAGACGACGCGGAGCAGGAGCTGGAGCGGATCCGCCACGCGCTGGCCGGCCAGGGCTACGAGCCCCGCCCGGTGGACGACGAGCTCGTGCTGGCGAACTGCCCGTTCCACGACCTCGCGCGCACTCACACCGACCTCATCTGCGGCATGAACCAGGCCTACGTCGCGGGGGTCGCCGAAGGACTCGGCTGCCGCCACCTCGAGGCGCGGCTGGAGCCTGACGTCACCCGGTGCTGCGTCGTGATCCGCGCGGAGGATCCGCCGCACCCGCCGGTACGCTGAACGCATGAGCAGACGAGGCGCATCCGGCGGACGCAAACCCGCGGTGCGCTCGGCCAAGGGCGGCGCCCGCAGCACCGCCGGGGGTCCTGCCGCCAAGGGCAAGAGCACGGGCAAGGGTTCCGGCAAGAGCGCGCCGCGCGGCAAGAAGGCGGAGAAGGTCGTCTTCGACGCTCCGACCCCTGTCGCGGAGGAACCCCGCACGCTGCGCCTCGGCGCGGTGCCGGGCGCCACCCCGGGACGCTGGATCGACACCTGGAACGAGCGGATGCCGCTGGTGACGCTCGAGCTCGTGCCGATCGCGTTCGCCGGGCAGCGCACGGCGATCACCGAGGGCGCCGTCGACCTCGCGCTCGTGCGCGCACCGTTCGACAAGGACGGCATGCACGCCATCCCGCTCTATGAGGAGCTTCCGGTGGTGATCGCCTCGACCGAGTCTCATCTGCTCGCCGCGGAGGAGCTCTCCCCCGCGGACCTGGAGGGCGAGACGCTGCTCACCACGCGCGAGGACGTGCTGGGCCCGCTCGACCTGCCGACGACGCCGTCACGGATCCCCCCGCTCGACACCGTGGAGGACGCGATCCAGACCGTCGCCTCCGGCGTCGGGATCCTGGTCGCGCCGATGTCGCTGGCGCGTCTGCACCACCGCAAGGACATCGAGTACCGGATCCTGCGCGATGCGCCCGTCTCACAGGTGCTGCTGGCCTGGCCGGCCGACGCCACGACGCCCGACATCGAGGCTTTCGTCGGGGTCGTGCGCGGCCGCCGCGCCAACTCGTCCCGCTGACCGCGCGCTCGGACCCGGTGCTCCGCCGGCCCGTGCACGAGGGCCAGGACCCCGTCGGCCCCGGCCCTCGCCCTGCGGGTCAGGCCGCCTGCGCCATCTCCGGGGTCGCGGTGACGAGCAGCAGGCCGCCCGCCGCGTCCACGACCACACGACCGCCGTCGCCGAGCTCGCCCGAGACGAACAGGTCCGCGATGCGGTCGTCCACCTCGCGCTGGATCAGGCGGCGCAGCGGCCGAGCCCCGTACTCCGGCTCGTAGCCGTGCTCACCGAGCCAGTCCACCGCGGCATCGGTGACGTCGAGCGTCACCTCGCGCCCGGCCAGGCGCCGGGAGGTGGCCTGGAGCAGGAGCCGCACGATGCGGCCCAGCTCCTCACGTCCGAGCTTGGAGAACGGCACGATCTCGTCGATGCGGTTCAGGAACTCGGGCCGCATGGCCTCGCGGAGCTTGCCCATCACGCGCGCCCGCAGGTCCTCCTGCGAGGCGAACCCGTTCGCGGAGGCATCCTGCGACGCCACGAACCCGAGCGCACCCGACCGCGAGGCGAGGAACTCGGATCCGATGTTCGACGTCATCACGATCACGGTGTTGCGGAAGTCGACCGTGCGGCCCTGACCATCGGTCAGGCGGCCGTCGTCGAGCACCTGCAGCAGCAGGTTGAACACGTCGGGGTGCGCCTTCTCGATCTCGTCGAACAACACGATCGCGTAAGGGTTGCGCCGCACGCGTTCGGTGAGCTGGCCGGCCTCGTCGTAGCCGACGTATCCCGGAGGGGCGCCGACGAGCCGCGACACCGTGTGCCGTTCGCCGAACTCGCTCATGTCGAAGCGGATCACGGCGGTCTCGTCGTCGAACAGGCGGTCGGCGAGGGCCTTGGCGAGTTCGGTCTTGCCGACGCCGGTGGGACCGAGGAACAGGAAGGATCCGACGGGTCGACGGGCGTCGCCCATGCCGGTGCGGCTGCGGCGCACGGCCCGTGCCACGGCGGCGACCGCGTCGTCCTGCCCGATCACCCGAGCGTGCAGGTCGGACTCGAGGTCGGCCAGGCGCTCGCGCTCGCCCTCGGACACCCGGCTGACCGGGATGCCCGTGGCACGCGCGATCACCGCGGCGATCTCGCCCTCCCCCACGACCGCCGACTCGACATCCGCCCGGCGGGCGGTGCTGCCGGCGTCGTCGATCCGGGCCTGCACGGCGGCGATCTCGTCGCGGATCCGCGAGGCCTCCTCGTAGTGCTCGGCGCCGACCGCGGCGTTCTTGCGTGCCTCGAGGTCGGCCAGCTCGGCGAACAGGGCCGCGACGTCGGTCACGACGCCGAGGCGCAGCCGCAGTCGGGCGCCGGCCTGATCGATGAGATCGATCGCCTTGTCGGGCAGCACCCGATCGGGCAGATACCGCGCGCTCAGCTCGACGGCGGCGCGGATCGCGTCGTCCGTGTACTCGACGGCGTGATGCTGTTCGTAGGCGGGCTTGAGCCCTTCCAGGATGCGCACGGCGTCCTCGATCGAGGGCTCGGCGACCTTCACGGGCTGGAAGCGACGCTCGAGGGCCGGATCCTTCTCGATCCGGCGGTACTCGGAGAGCGTGGTCGCCCCGACCAGGTGCAGGTCGCCTCGCGCGAGGCGCGGCTTCAGGATGTTGCCCGCGTCCATGCCGCCGCCCTCGCCGGATCCGCCCGCGCCGACGACGGTGTGCACCTCGTCGATGAAGACGATGATCTCGCCCTTGTGCGCGGCGATCTCGTCCATCGTCTGGGTCAGACGCTCCTCGAAGTCGCCCCGGTAGCGGGTGCCGGCGAGCATCGCCGGCAGGTCGAGCGCGACGACACGGCGTTCGGCGAGCTGCGCGGGCACGGCGCCGTCGACGATCGCGCGGGCGAGACCTTCGACGATCGCGGTCTTGCCGACGCCGGCCTCGCCGATCAGCACCGGGTTGTTCTTGGTGCGACGGCTGAGGATCTCGATCGTCTGCTCGATCTCGGAGGCCCGGCCGATCACCGGATCCAGCTCGCCCGCACGCGCACGTGCGGTGAGGTCGAGGCCGAACCGGTCGAGCATCGGCGTCTCCGATGCGGGCTGCGCGGCCGCCCCGTCCTGGTCGGGCGCCGCACCTGCGGGCAGGGGCTCGCGCAGACCCTGGGTCAGGGCCTCGGCGGTGACGCCGGCGCGGGCGAGGATCTGGCCCGCGGGGGCGTCCTGTCCGAGCACGAGCGCGAAGAACACGTGCTCCGGCTCGATGTAGGTCGCACCGGACGAGCGCGCCACCTGGTAGGCGTGGAACAGCGCGCGGCTGGCGCTCGGGGTGATGGTCGCGGCGTCGATGTCCGAGGCGTCACCGGGTGCGGGGAGGCGGGTGTCGACGGCGTCGACGATGGCCTGCGGCGTCACGCCGATGTTGCGGATCGCCTGGTCGACGGCGTCGTCCTCGACGATCGTGCGGAGGACGTGGAGGGCGTCGAGTTCGGTCTGGCCGCGCTCGAGCGCGAACCGGCCGGCGCGCTGCAGGATGCGCTGAGTGCGCACGGTGAGGAACCGGCTGAGGTCGATGGACCGGGTCTGCCGGGCCTGCTCACCGGCGAGGTAGCGGGCGAGGAACTCGTCGAACGAGCCCGAACCCGCGTCGGTGAAGTCGTTGGGCATTTCGCTTCCTCTCAAACTTGAGCGTTGTGCTGTCAAGTTCAACGCGAGTCCATCTCGGGTATTCCCGACTCCGCTTCCCGACTGTTCCGGAGCGTTGCATCGCGACTCGGCGGCGCTGCTCCCCTCCCCTAGAATCCAGGGATGGCCTCGCTTCTGTATGTCGGCGTGCGCCCTGAGCTGGATGCGGCGACGGCGGAGCGCGCGTCGTTCCGTGTCGCCCTCGGCGTCGACGCCGACGGGCTCGACCGCATCGACCTCACCACCACGGCCCTGCCCGACGACGTGTTCGACCGCTACGCCGGCTTCGTGATCGGCGGCTCGCCGTTCAACGTCACCGACGTCCGCAAGTCCGAGACGCAGCGACGGGTCGAGTCGGATCTGGAGCGGATCGCGGAGCGGGCGATCGACGGCACCACCACCGCGTTCTTCACCTGTTTCGGGATCGGCGTGATCACGCGCCTCCTCGGCGGCGAGGTCGGCATGGACAGCCCCGAGGAGGCGACCGCGGCCGAGATCCGCACCACGGCCGATGCCGTCGCGGATCCGCTCTTCGGCCCCGCCGGGCCCGTGTTCCACGCCTTCACCGCGCACAAGGAGAGCGCGGTGACCGTGCCGCCCGGGGCCGTGCTGCTCGCCGGCAACGACACCTGCCCGGTGCAGGCGTACCGCGTCGGGGCCGATCTGTACGCGACGCAGTTCCATCCCGAGCCCTCGCCGCGGGACTTCGCCGATCGGATGGTCTTCTACCGCACCACGGGGTACTTCGACCCGGACGCCTTCCACACCGTGCAGGAGGCGGTGCTCGAATCCGTGGTCACCGAGCCGGCGCGGATCCTGCACCGCTTCGGGGAGCGCGCCCTCGCCCGCTGAGGCAGGGCCTCGAGCGAGCGCCCGAGGCGGGCGCTTCGCTCAGTCGCCGAGCCCCTGCCGCAGCAGCGCGATCCGCTCGTCCAGATATCCGCTGAGCGGCGTGAACCCGCCCGCCGCGGACCACCGCACGGACGGCACGCCGTCGATCAGCGCGAGGGGGCCCGACGAGCCGCCGGCGGACACGGTCGCGACGTCGATCGGCGTCCATCCCACATGCACGGTCTCGCCGTCGCCGAAGCCGCCGCGGGAGGCCTGGGCACGTCTCTCGGCCCTGGCCCGCGCCGACTCCGCGGCATACCCTCGGCGCACCGGCGCCGCGGCGCGCAGCACCTCGGCCGTGGCGTACACCGCGTCGTCGTCGATGAGCAGCACGCCGACGTGCCAGGCGGATCCGGCGCGCACGATGCGCGGCGCCCGCCATCGCGGGGTCTTCTCACGCCCGAGCGCCTCCCGCGGCACGCCGGAGAGAGCCGTGCGCGCACGATCCAGGAGCGCGCCGAGCGGGTCACCGGGTTCCGACGAGGTCACGGCTCAAGGCTATGCCCGCGCGAAGACCGCCGCCCGGCATCATGCGCGTCCGCGGATGTGATCGATATCATGCACGTGTGCCGGGCGACTCCCGTGCGCCCGCCGACGATCGGAACCCATGACCACCGCCATGACGCCGGATCCTCGCCGCATCCCGGGGATGGCGGATGTCGCGCGCCTGGCGGGAGTCTCGGCACAGACCGTCTCCCGCACGCTGAGCGGCAACCCGAGCGTGCAGCCGGAGACCAGGGCGAAAGTGCTCGCCGCGGTCGAACAGCTCGGCTACCGCCGCAACAACGCCGCCCGCGCCCTGTCGTCCGGGCGGAGCAGGGCGATCGGCGTCGTGTCGCTGCGCACGGGCTTCTACTCGCGCACGGCGGTGGCCGTCGGCATCGAGACCACCGCATCCGAAGCCGGCTACATCGTGAACTCCGTGACGACGCCCTCCCTGGACGCGGGCGAGATCGAGCAGGCGATGTCGCGCCTCGCCGACCAGGGCGTCGAGGGGATCGTGCTGGCGGTCCCGCTGATCTCGACGACACGCGCGATCGACGAGCTGACGCGGACGGTGCCGACCATCACGATCGACGGATCGCGCACGGCGTCGACCCAGGTGGTCGCGGTCGATCAGCGCGAGGTGGGCCGGATCGCGACCCGTCACCTGCTGGACCTCGGCCACGAGACCGTGTGGCATGTGGCGGGGCCCCCGCAGTGGCTCGACGCCTCGAGCCGCACCCAGGGCTGGCGCGAGGCTCTCGCCGACGCCGGCCGAGAGGCGCCGCCCGAGATCGTCGCGGATTGGTCCCCCGAGTCGGGCCACCGCGCCGGCCGGATCCTGGCGCGCATCCCCGAGGCGACCGCGGTGTTCGTCGCGAGCGACGAGATGGCGTTCGGTCTCTCGCGCGCCTTCGCCGAGCGGGGCCGGGCGATCCCCGAGGACGTGTCGATCGTGGGTGTCGACGACATCCCGCTCGCGGAGTTCTGCTCCCCTGCGCTCACCACCGTCGCCCAACCGTTCGGCGAGGTGGGCCGCATCGCCGTGGAGCACCTGCTGCACGCGATCTCGCACCCGGGCGCCGTGCCCCCCGTGGAGTCGATCACCCCCCGACTCGTCGTGCGCAGCTCGACCGCCGCTCCCCGTCGCTGACCGCGCCAGGGCCGCCTCTCCGCCTCGCACACGCGACCACCCTCGGCGCCATCGACGATGTTTGCGATATCTCGTGACGGCGATTGCGCGTTGCAATTCGCGGAATCTTCTTGATGTTAGCGATAACTTGGGGGTACCGTGGCCGATGTTCTCCCCGCCTCAACGACGCAGCAAGGAAGACCGATGCCTCCACAGATCCTGTCCCTCCCCCGCACACCGCGGGGCCTTCTCGCCGGGGGCGCAGCGCTCGCGATCGCCGCGACGACGCTGAGCCTCGGCGCCGTGTCCGCGGCCCATGCCGACGCCGCGCCGCCCGCCGGTGCCGCGATCCCCGACACGGGCTACACGCTGCTCGACGTCGACTCCGAGTCGGCGCCATACCCCGCGCCGCCCTCGCTCGACGGCACCGCGAAGGGCGCGTTCGACGGCGACTACTCGACCCAGTGGGCGTCGAACTACAACGGCGGCACGCCGGATCCGATGCCGCACTACCTCACGTTCGACATCGGCGCCTCGCACCTCCTCACCGGTCTCGGCTATTCCGTCAAGGTGCAGGGCAACGGCCCCGCCAAGGACGTGCAGGTGCTGACCACGAACGACCCGGCGGTCGCGAAGGACGGCAGGAACAGCGGCTGGACGCCCGCGGGCACGGCGACGTTCTCGCAGCCCACGAGCAACACGCAGATCCAGTACGTCACCTTCGCCCAGCCGGTGTCGGCGCGCTACGTCGAGTTCAAGGTCCTGGACGCCGTGAACGGGTCGAACAACGCCTCGGCCTCCGAGATCGTCGTCTACACGACCGACCCGATCGTCACGCCCACCCCGACCCCGACGCCCACCCCGACGCCCAAGCCCGCAGCGGCGACGGTCACGACCGACTCCGTCGACGACAGCACCTGGCAGTACCCCGACGACACCCCGGCCAGCCCGTTCATCGACGCCGACGGCACGTTCCACTTCGGCGAGTCGCACGCGAACTACTACAACGAGCCCGACGGCAGCAACGGCGACATCCGGCAGTGGAACTGGTACACCGGCTCGAACTTCGACACGGCGAAGCCGAACGATGCGCTCAACGCCGCCGGCACCAACCCGGATACGACCGACTTCTGCAACGCCAGCCCGACCGGCGTGGAGTCGACGAAGGCGCCGGCAGGATCCAGCTACACGCAGCCGAACTACTGCGACATCACCCAGATGTGGGTCGACCCCGACTCGGGCGACTGGTACGGCCTCGTGCACAACGAGTTCACCCCCAAGCCCTTCGGCGACGGGCTGCACTACGACGCGATCGACTACGCGGTCTCGACCGACAAGGGCAAGACCTGGACCATCCCCGGGCATGCGATCACCTCGCCCTACAGCACGACCCGCGGCGACACCACGGCGTTCCCGCAGCAGACCTACTCCTACGGCGACGGCGACCCGCGCCTGTACGTCGACCACGCCTCCGGCTACTTCTATGCGTTCTACGGCTCCCGCGTCGTGAACAAGACCGGCGGCTGGGTGGCCTTCTACGAGCACGTCGCCCGCGCCCCGATCTCCGGCAAGATGGCGACCGGCACCTGGCAGAAGTGGTACGACGGCGCCTGGACCGAACCCGGCATCTCCGGCAAGGAGAGCAACATGGTCCCCGTCGCCGACGACACCGAGACCGGCTACACACCGGTCGACAAGGAGTACGACCCGAACACCCCGGGCACGGCGCAGCAACAGATCAAGAACGGGCAGATGCCTGCGACCTCGCCGCTGTTCGTGATGGACGTCACGTACGACGCCTACCTCGGCCTGTACATCGGACAGCCGCAGAACCCCGACCAGTCGGGCAAGGCGCCGCAAGAGTTCTACGCCACGAAGAACCTGGCGACGCAGAAGTGGTTCCGTCTCGGTGACACCGGTTCCGCGTACACCACGGCCTCCTGGTACCGGTGGTTCGTCGACCCGGCCAACAAGACGAGCTCGGCGATCGTCGGCAAGTCGTTCCGGTCGTACTGCTCGTTCGGCTGCATGGGCGATGCCTATGCGCAGCTCGCCAACATCACGATCGATGCCGGCCCCTCGGTCTCGCCGGCCTCCGCGGTCGACACCACGAAGGCCTACACGATCGCCAACGCCGACGGACGCAAGCTCTCCGCGTCCGGCAACGGGAAGAAGCTGACGACCGCCGGATCCGTGAATCGCAAGAACGGCGCCTGGACGTTCACGGCCACCGGCGACGGCGCGTACACGATCGCGACCCAGGCCGGGGCGCTCCTCGGCGTCGACGCCTCGTCCACGGCCGGTCGGGCCTGGGGCGCGGGCCTGACGCTCACGGACAAGGCATCGGCCGGCGTCGGGCAGCAGTGGTTCGTCGTGCCGAACACCGATCCGACGAGCGGTGAGGCGACCGGATCGGTCCGGCTCGTGAACCGCTACTCGGGGCTCGTGCTGGGCATCGACACGTCCACGGCCGCGACGACTCCGGGCCGCACCTGGGACAAGCCGGCGTCGCACGGAGGCTCGAGCAGCGGGCAGGCGGGCCTGTTCACCCGGCCCGGCGACCAGACGCTGAGCCTGGCGGAGTTCTCCGGGAACTGATCGCGGCGGATCCGACCACCGATCCTCGACGGAAGGGATCCGGGCCCCGCGCCCGGGTCCCTTCCGTCGTCTGCGCGCACGAAGCCCGCGGCCGACCCGCAGGTTGCGGTCGCGATTCGCCTCGTGCGCCGGGGCGCGGCAGAATCGACGCACACCCCCTTGCAAGGAGACGACGCCATGGCGCAGCCCGACACCGCACGACTGCTGATCGCGTGCGACGACCAGCCCGGCATCGTCGCCGCCGTCGCCGGAGTGCTCGCTGCGCACCAGGCCAACATCATCTCCCTCGATCAGCACTCGACCGACGCCGCCGGCGGGCGCTTCTTCCAGCGCACGGTCATCCACCGCGACGGCCTCGCCGCCGCACGCCCGGCTCTCGAGGCCGACCTCGCCGCGGTCGCCGAGCGCTTCGGCATGGAGTGGTCGCTGCACGACGCCTCCAAGCGCAAGCGCGTCGCGATCTTCGTGTCCAAGTACGACCACTGCCTCATGGAGCTACTCTGGCGCACCCAGCGCGGCCAGCTCGACATCGATGTCACCATGGTCGTCTCGAACCACCCGGATCTGGCCGAGTCGGTGCGCTCGTTCGGGGTGCCCTTCGTGCACATCCCCGCCGGTTCGGGCGCCGAGGGCAAGGCCGAGATGGAGCGGCGTCAGCTCGAGCTGCTGCAGGGGAACGTGGATCTGGTCGTCCTCGCGCGCTACATGCAGATCCTCACCGACGAGTTCATCGAGAGCCTCGGCGCTCCGGTGATCAACATCCACCACTCGTTCCTGCCGGCGTTCATCGGCGCGAACCCCTATGCCCGTGCCAAGGATCGCGGGGTGAAGCTGATCGGCGCCACCGCGCACTACGCCACGGCGGACCTCGACGAGGGGCCGATCATCGAGCAGGACGTCACCCGCGTCACGCACGCCGAGTCGGCCGCCGAACTGCAGAGCCGCGGCGCCGACGTGGAGCGCCTCGTGCTCGCGCGGGCCGTGCAGTGGCACGCCGACGACCGCGTCATCGTGCACGGCCGCTCGACCGTCATCCTCTGAGGCCGGACGGCGACCCGGCACCTCGGGCGCGGCGCCGCCTCAGGCGCTCGGAACGCCCGCGGCCAGCTCCGCGAACGCCGCGGCGGCGGTCTCGTAGCGGGCCAGCGGCGCCGACTGCCCCATCCACAGCGACTGCAGCTCGCCCCTGTTCTGCTGCCCGGCGGGGGTGCGGAAGCGTCCGGTGATCCAGTTCTGCGCCGGGAACGGGGCGATCGATCCTGCCGCTTCGATCTCGGCCACCACCCGGTTGCGTGCTCCGCGTGCGAGCCGGCCGCTCATCGCCCGAGTGAGCACGGTGCCTTCGGCGGGTGTCGCACGGATCGCTGTGCGGTGCGCGTCGTTCGCCGTCGACTCCGCCGTGCCGAGGAAGGCGGTGCCGACCTGCACGCCTTGCGCGCCGAGCGCGAAGGCAGCGGCGACGCCGCGCGAGTCCGAGACCCCGCCTGCGGCGATCACCGGCACGTCGACCGCATCCACGACTTGCGGCAGGAGCGAGAACAGCCCGACCAGCGACTCCTCGGCCGGCCGCAGGAACGACACGCGATGCCCCGCGGCCTCGGCGCCGGTGGCGACGATCGCGTCCACCCCGCCCTCGGCGAGGGCGCGCGCCTCGGCGACGGTCGTCGCGGTGCCGATCACGGGGATCCCGCGGCGATGCGCGTCATCGACGAGTGATGCCGAGGGCACGCCGAACACGACACTGAGCACGGCCGGAGCCGCCTCGAGGATCGCGGCGAGCTGCTCCTCGAGCGACGGCAGATACGCCACGGGCCGGGCCGGCACCTCGGCTCCCACGTCGGCGAAGAACGGTGAGAGCGCCGCCGCATAGCCGTCGTGCTCGGCCCCGGGCTCGACCTCGTCGCCCAGGGGCAGCCAGATGTTCAGCGCGAACGGCCGGCGGGTCGCCGCCCTGATCCCTGCGACGGTCGCGCGGATCCGCTCCGCGTCGTAGCCGTAGAGCCCGTACGATCCGAGGCCTCCCGCCGCACTGACCGCCGCGACGAGCGGGATCGAGCTGAGCCCGCCGAACGGCCCGAGGACGACGGGGGTGCGGATGCCGAGGAGGTCGGTGAGCGCGCTCATGCTCCCGAGGCTACGCCTGGCCGCGATACGGTCGGCGCGTGTGACAAGCGATGCCGACGGTGCGCCTACCTGTCAGTCCGGCACGACCGGGATGGATCCGGTCAGCGGCGACGGCGGCTCCTCGTCGGGCCCTGCACCGCGCCGACGCCGCGCTCCTGCGGTGACGCCGATGCTCGCGATCACCACCAGCGCGATCGCGGCGAGCCGCAGCGGCGACGCTTGCTGCCCGAGCACCAGCAGCCCCGCGATCGTCGCGAAGACCGGCTCGAGGCTGAGCAGGATCCCGAACACCCGCTGCGGCAGCCGGCGCAGCGCGGCGAGCTCGAGGATGTACGGGATCACCGAGGCCAGCAGCGCGGTGAGTGCCGCGAGCCCCAGCACCCGCGGATCGCCGACCGCGGTGACGGCGGCAGGCACCCCGAACGGCAGCAGTAGCACGGCGGCGACGGCGAGGGCGACCGCCAGCCCCTCGGTTCCCGTGGTGAGCGCCCCGACGCGGGTGCTCATGCGGATGTACATGATCCAGAATCCGGCCGCGATGAGGGCGAACAGCACGCCCCAGGGGTCGAGCGCCTCCGCGCCGGTGAGGCCGTCGACGCCGAGCAGCGCCATGCCGATCAGGGCGATCCCCACCCAGACCGCGTCGGCCAGGCGCCGTGTGAGCAGGGCCGCCAGCACCAGCGGGCCGAGGAACTCGATCGCGACCGCGGGCCCGAGCGGGATGCGGTCGATCGCGGCGTAGTAGGTGCCGTTCATGGCCGCAATCGAGACGCCGAACAGGACGGCGGCGGTCCACTGCGCGCGGTTCCACCGGCCGAGGCGCGGGCGCGCGATGATCCACACCACGATCGCGGCGATGAGCACGCGCAGCCCGGTGACGCCCCACGACCCGAGGGCCGGGAAGATCGTCGTGGCGACGGCCGCGCCGAAAGGCAGGGACAGGCAGGATCCAACGACCAGCAGCACGCCGAGAGCGGGCTGCTGCCGCGGTTCCTGGGAGTTCACCCCTCAAGCCTGGCACGTTCCGAGGGCTCTTCACACGGGGTCGTCGAGCGAGCACGGCCGAAGGCCGAGCGAAACGAAACCCGGCTCGCGAGAGCACCCCGTCTCCGTCGCGCTGCGCGCGTCGTCGATCGACGCACCCAAGCCGTGGCCGGGGCTCAGCGCGGGGTGAGCCCGACCCGCAGCGGAGCCCCCGGGGCGGCCGCCTGCACGAGCGCCGCATCGACGGCGGCGAGCGGATGCACGGCTCCCACGGCGTCCGCGAACGGGTGCGCGCGCCCACGGCCCGCCATGAATGCGGCCGCGGCGTGCAGCTCCGCGCCGGTGTAGTTGTGCACCCCGGCCACGGTCACCAGCCCGCGCACGATGCGCTCGGCGTCGAGCGGCACCGGATCCGCGGGGAAGACGCTGCCCAGCAGCACCACGGCGCCGCCCACGTCGACCGCGTCCAGGGCCCCGCGCACCGCGTGCCCCGAGGCCTCGATCACGAGATCGAACGCCTCCTCCGCGACATCGTCCGGGGCGATCGCGGTGAGCGCGAACCGCTCCGCGAAGGCGCGGCGAGCCGGGTCGGGATCCGCGATCTGCACGCGTCCGCCCAGTTCCGCGGCGATCACCGCCGCGGTCAGGCCGACCAGTCCCGCACCGAGCACGAGCACCCGCTCGCACGCGAGCACTTCCGCTTCCTGTCCCGCGGACGGGGACGGATCCGGCAGCCGGCGACCCCGCAGCGCGGCACCGCGCGCGACGCCCGCCCAGGCGGTCGCCGTGGCGCAGGAGACGGGTGCGAGCGCGGCGGCCGGCAACGCCTCCGGCACGCGCACGATCCCGGTGCCGGCACGCAGGTGCACGTGCCCGGCGAAACCGCCGGTGAGCTCCCAGCGCGGCTCGATGCGCGCATGCCCGTACTTCGCGAGCTGCCGGCACTTCTGCGCGATCCCCGCGAGGCAGCGGTCGCAGTGCCCGCACGAAACGGTCACCGACCAGACCACGCGATCGCCGACGTGCAGCTCCCCGCCGTCCACCGCGCGCGCACCCTCGTCGCCGATCGCGATGATCCGGCCCACGCTCTCGTGCCCGAGCACGAGAGGCGTGGGCGCATGACGACGTCCCTGCACGGTGTGGATGTCGGATCCGCAGATCGTCGACATCTCCACCGCCACGAGCACATCGTGGGGCGCCAGAGCGACGCCCGGCACCGCGAGCGCCTCGTGCGGGATCCCGACGCCGAGCCAGGCCATGGCGACGGCGGCCGGCCGCAGCGGCACGTCGTGCCGGTGCACCTCCTCGGCGGGGCGGACCAGCGCCGCGCGCATGTCAGCCGGCCGCGATCGGCGCAACGGCGGGGGCCGACACGGTGTCTGCGGGCTCCGGCGCGAGCGCGGGGACGAGCCCGCGCTCGGCGAGCGCGCCGAGCAGGGCCGTCACGTCCGGCAGCACCGCATCGGGGTCGGCGGTCTCGAGCGCCACCGCGTCGTGCGCACCGCTCAGCACACCCGCCACGAAGCCGGCACCGGCACGGCGGCCCGACTGCACGTCGCTCACGGTGTCACCGGCGACGGCAACCGCCTGGACCGACGACGCTCCGGCGCGCAGCAGCGCGGTGAGCACGAGATCGGGGGCGGGGCGTCCGCGACCCGCGTCGACCGGGCTCAGCACGCCGTCGACGAGGTCGTGCCAGCCCAGCGCGTCCAGGAGCGCGTCACGGGTGACCGGGGCGAACCCGGTGGTCAGCCAGACCTTCAGGCCGGCGTCGCGCAGTGCGCGGATGGCATCGGCCGCGCCGGGGATCTCGGTCGCGCCCTGTTCCGCCACGATCTCGGCGTAGGCGGCCTCGAACTGCGCGGTGGCGCGCTCGGCGGCCGCCACGTCGCCGTCGGCGAGGTGCGTGAACACGTCGATCTTCGACTGCCCCATCGTGTCGCGCACGTACTGCAGCGCCGCGTCCCAGCCGATCCGGGTCGCGACCCCGGTGCGCTCGGCCGCACGCTGGAACGCCTGCTCCACGATGCCGTCGTCGAGCACGGTGGTCCCTGCCATGTCGAGCACGACCAGTTCGATCGGGGTGTGCGGGTTCATGCGTTCTCCTCCTGTGCGATGCCGCCGACGGTGGCGGTCGTTCCTGCGCCGCCGACGATGGCGGGTGTCTGTGCGCCGCCGACGAAGGCGGACGTCTCGGCGCCGACGGATCCGGATCCGCCCCAGCCGAGGACGCGGGCGGTCTCGATCTCGGCGAGGCCCAGTCCCGTGGTCATGCCGATGCCGGTGGTCGCGGCGAGCGCGAGCACGCGCGGCGCGACCTCCTCGATGAGGAACTCCTCGGCGGCTGCGGCGTAGATCCCCTGCCAGCGCTCGAGCACCCTCATCCCGCCGACTTCGAAGAGCTCTCGCGCCTCGGCGAGGAACGCGTCGAACGCGGCCTCGGGCTGGAACGGACCCGGCTGCACCGCCTTGTGGTGCGAGTCGCCGAGCAGCAGCGTCCCGTCGGGCAGCTGCGTGTACATCTGGTTCAGATCGAGCGCAGCCAGCTCAGGGCGCCCGGCATGCAGCCGCTCGCGCAGCGCCGTCGCAGCACCGAGGCCCGCGAACCGGCGGTAGCGCACCATCGACCAGCCGGTGAGCAGGGGCGCCTGCAGCGGCGACGGCAGATCGGCCGAGACGCGCATCATGTCCAGAGCGCAGCGGATCACCCCCGCGCGCTCGGCGAGTGCGGGCAGCAGCTGGTCGACGTCGTGATTCACGGCCACGACCACGTCGCTCGCCTCGATGTCGCCGCGGGTCGTGCGGACGAGCCCCGTGCCGACCTCGGTGACCGCAGTGCGGAAGCGGAACTCGACGCCGAGCGCGACCAGGTGCCGCACGATCGCGCCGGCGGCCTCCCGCGGGTTCACCTGCAGATCACCGGCCACGAGCGCGCCGCCGTGCACGACCTCCGCGCGCACCGGGGCCAGCGCGGTCACCTCGGCGGGCGAGAGCAGGCGGATGCCGCCCTCGGCCTCCGCCTCGGCGCGTGCGGCCTCCTCCAGCAGCGTCCGCTCGTCCTCGGCCCGGGCGACGACGAGCGTGCCGCTCTCCCGCGCCCAGAAACCGGCCTCGGCCGCGAGGCGGAGCCAGATGCCGCGGGACGCCTCGCCGTAGGCGCGCGCCGGTCCGTCCTGCGCCCCGATGCAGAGGTGGCCGAAGTTGCGGATCGTGGCGCCCACGGGGCGGTCGGTGCGGTCCACGACCACGACGCGCAGCCCTCGCCGCGCGGCCGCGTATGCCGCGCCGAGTCCGACGATGCCGGATCCGACGATCGCGACGTCGAACCGATCCAGGGAAGAAGTCGTCATCGGAACACCCTCCGCATCCACATCGCCAGTCCCTCGACCACGAGCACCGTGGCGAGGATCATCAGCACGATCGCCGTGACCACCTCGTATCGCGAGCCCTGCCCGGCGTTCAGCAGGTAGTAGCCCACCCCGCCGCCGCCGACGATGCCGAGGATCGTCGCCGCGCGGATGTTCGTGTCGAGCATGTAGAAGCTGTGCCCGATGAGCGCGCGCGTGCCCTGCGGCACGGTCGCGGCCGAGTAGGTCTGCAGCCGGGTGGCGCCGACCGCGCGGAGCGCCCGCTCGGGACCCCGGTCGACCTCTTCGAACGAGTCGGCGACGAGCTTGCCGAGCAGGCCGATCCCTCCGATCGCGAGCGCGACGATGCCCGCGGTGGGACCGAGGCCGGTGACCACGATGAGCACGATCGCGAGGATGAGCTCCGGGATGCCGCGGATGCCGACGAGCAGGAACCGGGCGATGCCGCGCACCGTGCCGTTCGGGGCGACGTTGCGCGCCGCGAACGACCCGAGCAGCAGCGAGGGCAGCAGCGTCAGCACGGTCGCGGCGAGCGCGATCGCGATGGTGTCGCGCATGGCGCCCAGCATGACGGCGGTGTCGTAGTTGCCGAAGTCGGGCGGCCAGAACTTCGCGGCGGTCTCGGGGATCTTCGCCCACACCGTGATCAGGTCGCTCCACTGGATCTGGCACACGATGAGGCTGCCGATCACGATCGCGACGGCGACCCAGCCGGCGATCGTGTTGCGGCGGCGCTCGCGGGTCCAGGGCCGGCGCACGGCTGCGGCGGGAGACGCGGCCCAGGCCGGCTTCGCGGCCGCGGCCGTGCCGCTCGCGGCTTCGGCGGTGCGGCGGAAGCGCGGGTGCAGGATCCGGTCGATCCACGAGCGCGTCTGCGCGGTCTCGCCGAGCATCGCGCCGCGCACGGCACTCGAGATGATCTCCATCACGACGCAGAGCACGAAGATCACGACCGCGATCCCGAGACCTCGTCCGTAGTTGAGCGCCTTGAACGCGTACGACATCTCGAGGCCCAGGCCCGCGACGCCGACGTAGCCGAGCACGACGCTGCCGCGCAGGTTGATGTCGTTGCGGTGCAGCACGGTCGCGACCCAGCTCGGCAGTACCTGAGGCAGCACACCCGCGGTGAACTGCTGCAGCTTCGTGCCGCCGGCCGCGCGGATCGCGAGCCGCGGCCCCTCGTCGATCTGCTCGATGGCGTCGGCGAACATCTTGGAGATCATGCCGATCGAGTGGATCCCGATCGCGAGGATGCCGGGCAGGGTGCCCAGCGAGAACATGAGCACGAACGCCATGGCCAGCACGACGTCGGGGATCGAGCGGGTGAGCACGCCGATGAACCGGGCGATCCCGCGCCACACGGGTCCGGGCGTGGTGTTCGCGGCGGCGAGGTAGGCGATCGGCACCGAGAGGACGGCGGCGACGAGCGTGCCGACCAGCACCAGGCCCACCGTGAGGGCGATCAGCCAGAGCAGGTCGAGCGGCGCGGGGAAGGTCAGGGCCCCCACACGGGTCATGAAGCGCTGCGCATTGCCCCAGCTCTGGAACACGCCCGCGAGCGAGAAGCCGCTCTGCACAAGAGACGCGATGCCCAGCGCGACGAGCGCGATGAGCGTGAGCGATGCCGCGATCCGCTCGGGTGACACCCGGCGCTTCGGCGCCCGCGACAGCAGACCGCCGACGTAGCCCTCGCGGCGAGGGGCGGCGACTGCGGTCACGAGCGCGCCCCGGAGGAGGAGGCGATCCCGGGTCCGGTGGATGCGCCCGCCGGCGCGGCGGTCTCGGCGGGGGCGGCGATCCCCTGCGCGATGAGCTCGGTGGTCACCGCGGTGAGGTCGGCGGTGGTCGTGGCGACCCGGCCGTAGATCTCCATGACCTCGGCCTTGCTGAGACCGGTGGTGGACGTGTTCAGCACGACTTCGCCGTGACGGAGGCCGACGATGCGGTCGGCCCAGCTGATCGCGAGGTCGACCTGATGCAGGCTGCACACCACCGTCAGACCCTGATCGGCCGCGATCTCGCGGATGAGCGCCATGACCTGGTCGCTCGACTCGGGGTCGAGCGAGGCGACGGGCTCGTCGGCGAGCAGGATCTCGGGGCGCTGCATGAGCGCGCGGGCGATGGCCACGCGCTGCTGCTGGCCACCGGAGAGGGTGTCGCTGCGCTGGTAGGCGCGGTCGAGCAGGCCCACGCGCTCGAGGTGGCCGAGGGCGCGCAGCTTCGCATCCTTCGCGTAGCCCCAGAGGCCGAGGCGCGGGCCGCGCACCGACGAGAGCGACCCGGTCAGCACGTTCTCCAGCACCGTCAGCGACGGCACCAGCTCGAACTGCTGGAAGATGAAGCCGACTCGGCTGCGGAGGCTGCGCAGCGCCTTGCCCTTGAGCGCCGGCACGGAGGAGCCGAGAACCTCGACGGAGCCCGATGTCGGGGTCTCCAGGCCGTCGAGGTGCCGCAGCAGCGTCGACTTGCCGGATCCGGAGAGCCCGAGGAGCACGACGATCTCGCCGCGTGCGACCTCGAGGTCCGCGCCCTTGAGCGCGTTGGTGGCGCCGAACTGCTTGGTGACGGCGGCGAGGCGGATGACCGGCTCGGACGAGGCGGGGGTGCTCATGGTGGGTGCGCTCCTGGTTCGGGGTAGGCAGGAGGGCCGCCGGACGGTGCCGGCGGCCCGGGAAGGGATCGGTCAGATCACTTCTTGCACTGGTCGGCCTTGGTCTTCTCGCAGATGTCGCGGATGATGTCGTAGTACTTGTCGTCGACCGGCTTGGTGGCGTAGAAGGTCGCCTTGAACGCGTCGCTGTCCGCGTTCTTGATGCCGGCCTTCACGATGTCGTCGATCGTGATCTCCTTGAGCGCGGACACGACCTTGTCGCTGGTCTCCTTCGGCAGCGCCGAGGAGTAGACGAGCGGCGCGCCGGGGACCATCGTCTTGTCGACGACCGTGACCTTGTCGCTCTTGGCGACCTCGGAGTCCTCGGCGAAGCCCGCCTCGCACTCCTTGCCCTCGCCGACCTTCTGCACGCTGACGTCGTGCTTGCCCGCGAAGACCGGGGTGACACCCGTCTTGGGGTCGATGTCGTCCTTGAGGAGGTTGTAGCTCGGGAACAGGTAGCCCGAGGTCGAGGACGGGTCGACGAAGCAGACCTTCTTGCCCTTGAAGTCCTTGATCGAGGTGATCGAGGATCCCTTCGGCACGATCGCCTCGGAGTAGTAGCCCGGCTCCTGGCCCTGCTTGGTGACGATCGAGGAGATCGGGGTCAGCTTGGCGCCGGCGTTGGTGGCGGTGATGTAGGTGAAGCCGGAGAAGGAGGCGACATCGACCTTGCCGGCGACGGCGGCCTCGATGAGGGCGGCGTAGTCGGTCGACTCGTGGTACTCGACCTTCTTGCCGGTCTCCTTGGCGAGGTAGTCCATGAGCGGCTGGTAGTTGGTCTGGGTGTCGACCGAGTCGGGCACGACGCCGAAGACGAGGGTGTTCGCGTCGACGGCGTAGCCGCCGTTCGCCGCGGCGGGCGCGTCGGTGCCGGTGGCGGCACCGGCGGCGCCGGAACACGCTGCGAGGCCGAGGGCGAGCACGGCGGCGCCGGCTGCGACGGTGAGAGCGCGAAGCTTCATGAGGACCTTTCGGGTTTCAGGTGCGGAGGGAATCCTCGAAGACTCTCTCAAGCTCGAAGCCGAGATGTATACCTACCTCGGCACTGTTCCCCGACTGTTCACCCGAGCTTCGCCTGAATGAACACCATAAGAACAGGGGTGCGCCCGAGCGGAGCGACGAAGTAGTATGCCTATGTGCCCGAAGTTGTCTACACCCAGATCGCTGACGACCTGCGCGCCAGGATCGCGTCGGGGGCACTGCGCCCCGGCGACGCGGTGCCGACCGAGGCCGAGCTCGCCGAGCGCTGGAGCACCTCGCGCGGCCCGATCCGCAACGCTCTGGCCGCGCTCCGCGCCGAGGGGCTCATCGAGACAGCCCGCGGAAGACCCGCACGCGTCGTGGAGCGCAAGGCGACGCAGGCCGTCGACGTGTCGGTGCCGTTCACCCGCTGGGCCCGCGAGCTGGGCGCCCGCCCCGGCGCGCGCACCCAGGAGCTGAGCCTGCGCAGAGCGGGGGCCGAGAAGGGGCAGGCGCTCGGCGTGGATCCCGGCGACACGATCGTCAGCGTCGTCCGGCTCCGGTTCCTCGACGATCGCCCCACCATGCTCGAGCGGCTGTTCTACACCGAGGAGGTCGGTCGCCTGCTGTTCAGCGTCGACACCGATGCGATCTCGATCACCGAGTTCCTGGCCTCGCAGGGCCACCCGATCGTGGGTCTGCAGCACGAGATCGACGCGGTCGCCGCCGACGAGCAGGACGCCACGCTGCTCCAGGTGCCCCAGGGCACCCCGATCCTGCGCCTCAGCCGTACCTCGCGCGACGCCGACGGTCGCGTCTTCGAGGCCAGCGAGGACCGCTACCTCTCCAGCATCGTGCGGTTCACCGTCTCCGGATCCGGCATCTCGTCCGACGGGCAGTACCTCCGCGCGGTGGGCGGCTGAGCCCCACCGCACCGCTGCACTCAGACCGCGAGCAGCGCGATCCCGGCCACGACGACGGCCGAGGCGCCGACCCGCAGGGCCGGACGCCCTTCGCGCAGCGCGAACGCGCCGAACAGGCTCACCAGTACGACGCTCACCTCGCGCAGCGGCGCCACGAGCGCGACCGGGGCGATCCGGATCGCGTACAGGACGAGGATGTACGACAGCGGTGAGAGGATCCCGAAGGCCAGGATCCGGCGCCACTCGAGACGTCCGAACGCTGCGAGCGCCGCCCAGCGCCCGCGCACGGCGACCGAGTAGAACGGGATCTGCATCGCCGCCGTGCCGACCATGAATGCCACCGGCGACAGGCCGTGCGCACGCACCACGAAGGCGTCCCAGATCGTGTAGACCGCGATCGAGACCCCGGTGAGCAGACCGAACAGCAGGCCGGGATCCATCCGGGGACGTGCGGCGGCGCGGCCCGAGCTCTCGAAGTCGGGCGCCCCGGCCCGGTCCACGAAGCCGATCGCGACGATCCCCGCGATCACCACGGCGACGCCGACCAAGGCGATCGGTGCGGGGCGCTCACCGAAGAGGACCATGGCGATGATGACCGAGAGGAACGGTCCCGTTCCCCGAGCCGTGGCGTAGACCGTCGAGAGGTTGCCGACGCGGTAGCCGTGCTGCAGCACCACCATGTACGTCACGTGCAGCACGCTCGACACCAGCACGCCGAGGACGAACCCGCCGATGTCGCCCGTGCCGATGCCGCCGGTGAACGGCACGGCGCCGATCCAGACGAGGGTGCTGGAGACCGCACCCCACCACAGGAACGGGTAGCCGGCGCGGCTCACGCCGTGGGCGAGCACGTTCCAGCTCGCGTGAGCGACAGCGGCGGAGAAGACGAGGACGAATGCGAGAAGCGACATGGGAACCTCCGGTCCGCCGCGGGCGCGACGGACGTGGTTCCTCCAGGCTTTTGTCCGTTCAGATGACGCCCGGCCCACGAAGACCCGACGTGGCGCCGCTCGGACCAGTCGGGCGAACCCCGGAACCCTAGGCGCTGTCGATGATCAGCCTAGCCCGGTGGTCGAGTCCTCCGAATGCGCATCGCGACGAATCCTGGGACGCAGTGTCGGCTCCGATCACAGACGCTTCCGAAGCGCCGATGAAATACTGGACATGTTCAACGACAAGGAGGTCGCCTGTGCCGGACAACACGACCGCGAACGAGCGGGCGCTCGAAGAGGGCATCGTCACCGATCTGAAGGATCGGATGACCTACGGGTCGTACCTCGACCTGGATCGGCTCCTCAGCGCACAGCACCCGGTCAGCGTGCCGGAGCACCACGACGAGATGCTGTTCATCATCCAGCACCAGACCACCGAGCTGTGGCTGAAGCTCGTGCTGCACGAGCTGGGCACCGCGCGCGACCGACTCGCCGAAGACGACCTGCGTTCGGCCCTCAAGCACATGGCGCGGGTCAAGCACATCCAGGAGGTGCTCACGCAGCAGTGGTCGGTGCTGGCGACCCTCACCCCCACCGAGTACGCGCAGTTCCGCGGCGACCTCGGCAACTCCTCGGGCTTCCAGTCCGTGCAGTACCGGGCCGTCGAGTTCGCGCTCGGCAACAAGAACGAGCGGATGCTGAGCGTGTTCCGCTCCCACCCCGAGAACCTCGCGATGCTCACGGCGGAGCTCGAGCGGCCGACCCTGTACGACGAGTTCCTGCGGTTCGCCGCACGCCGCGGCCTGCCGATCCCCGCGGAGATCCTCGACCGCGACGTGCGCCAGCCCTACCGGATGCACGATTCGCTCGTGCCCGTGCTGACCGAGATCTACGAGAACCCCCACGACCACTGGGACCTGTACGAGGCGTGCGAGGAGCTCGTCGACGTCGAGGACAACTTCCAGTTCTGGCGCTTCAGGCACCTGCGCACGGTGACCAGGACGATCGGCCGCAAGATCGGCACGGGCGGATCCAGCGGCGTCGACTTCCTGCAGCGCGCGCTCGATCTGACCTTCTTCCCCGAGCTGTACGCGGTGCGCACCGAGATCGGGCAGTGACGGCGTGAGCGTGACGAACGGCAGCGTGATCGGCGGATTCACGGACCACCACGTGCATCTGCAGCTCGTGGACCCGGCGCGCCTCGGGACCGCATTCGTCGGCGTCGCCGACAGGGGCGGCCTGCTCGGCCGGGTGCTGGATCTCGGATCCGCTCCCGCAGCGATCGCGGCCATCGCGGCCGCCCCCCCGGGCATCGCGGTGTCCTTCGCGGGTGCGTTCCTGACCCCGGTCGGCGGATACCCCTCCGATCGGAGCTGGGCGCCCGAGGGATCCTTCCGCGAGATCGCCGACGCGGATTCCGCGGAGGCTGCCGTCGCCGAGATGAAGGCGGCCGGAGCCTCGGTCATCAAGATCGCCAGCAACAGCACGGCGGGGCCCGTGTTCGGCGATGACCTGCTCCAGACGATCGTCCGCATCGCCGACCGTCATGGCCTCCCGGTGGTCGCTCACGCCGAAGGCCCGGGCGAGGCGCAGCGCATGCCGCGGCTCGGCGTCAGGGCACTCGCGCACACGCCGTTCACGGAGAGACTGAGCGACGCCGAGGTCTCCGCCCAGGCGGGGCGGATCGCCTGGATCTCCACGCTCGCGATCCACGAGGGCGACGCCCGCGGGATCGCCCTGGACAACCTGCGCCGCTTCCACGCGCATGGAGGGACGGTGCGCTACGGGACCGATCTCGGCAACGGCGATCAGCCGGTCGGCCTGAACCCCGCCGAGGTCGAGGCCCTGCGCGAGGCCGGTGTGCGCGGGGCTGCGCTGATCCGCGCACTCGTCCCGGTCGCGGCGACCGCCGAGCGCCGTTACCTGCTGCCCGCTCGCGACGCGGATCCCTTCGACCTCGAACCCCTGCCGCACCCGCATGGGACCACACGGACGCACGGGCGCACGCACGCATCCGGATCCACGCGGCCCGCACATCTGACGTCGCCGGAAACCGCCCGATAGGCGCCGACGACCGTCAGACTGCGCCCAGGTCGATGCCCGCCGCGGCCGGTTCCGCGTAGGCCACCTCGCGCCACACGTCGCCGACGCGCTCGAACGAGGTCACGCTGCTCAATGCGCAGCGCCGGGTGCGAGGGTCGTGCCGGAGCCGCAGACCCGCGACCGACAGGTGCGTGATCCAGATCGGCGCCTGGTGCGAGACGAACACCACGTCGCCGCCGTCGGCGCCGTGCCAGGCCTCGTCCATGGCGTCGCGCATGCGCGCGGCGACGGAGGCATAGGGCTCACCCCAGCTCGGCACCGAGGGGCGGCGCAGGTGGCGCCAGTTCCACGGATTCATCAGGGCACGGCGCATCTGCGTGCCCTCGAACACGTTCCACGGCTCGATGATGCGCTCGTCCAGCTCCGGGGCCAGTCCGAACAGGGTGGTGAAGGGCTCCGCCGACTCCTGCGTGCGCTCGAGCGGAGAGCACCGCAGGGCGCTGACCGGCCGCTCGAGGCTCAGCACATGGTCCGCGGCCGCCCGCGCCATCGCCCGCCCGGCTTCACTCAGGTGATAGCCGGGCAGGCGACCGTACAGCACGTGCTCGGGGTTGAAGACCTCGCCGTGCCTGACGAGATGCAGTCTGGATGCGGGCATCGCTTCAGTGCAGGCGTCCGCTCAGGCGCGGCGGTACTGAGCGGATCCGAACCCGAGGATCAGGTATCCGATGAACGAGAACAGCCAGAGCAGGAAGAACGAGAACGCACCGCCCTTGCCGAAGTTCTTGCCCAGCTTCACCGCCACCACGATCGCGAACACGATGTTCACGATCGGGATCAGGTAGAGCAGGACCAGCCAGCCGCTCATGCCGGCGATCTTGATGAGGAAGATGACGTTCACGATCGGGATGATCGCGAGCCAGCCCGCGTGGCCGGCCTTCGTGAACACCCGCCACAGCGCGATCGCCGTGATCACGTAGAAGATCAGCGAGATCGTGATGTTGGTGCCGGAGAACAGCGCGGCGTAGACGTTGCCCGCGGCGTCGGTGGGGTCCTCGGTGGCGATGAGGCTCATGGTTGCGAGGTTCATGGTGTCGCCTTCCTGAATACGTCGATGGATGCTGCTGCCGTGAGTCTAGTGATCCGCATGCGGCCCCCCGCGAGGCCTTCGGTGCGTCCCCGTAGAATGGCTGGGATCCCTTACCCCCGAGCTGGAGGCTTCTTCCGTGCTTCGCACCCACACGGCAGGCGCATTGCGCGCCGAGCACATCGGTCAGACCGTCACCCTTGCCGGGTGGGTCGATCGCCGTCGTGACCACGGAGGAGTCGCCTTCATCGATCTGCGGGACGGATCCGGCATCGCCCAGGTCGTGATCCGCGACGAGGAGATCGCGCACCCGCTGCGCAGCGAGTTCGTGCTGCAGGTCACCGGCGAGGTGTCCCGCCGCCCCGCCGGCAACGAGAACCCGAACCTGCCCTCGGGTGAGATCGAGATCGTCGCGCAGGACGTGGTGGTGCTGAACGAGTCGGCGCCGCTGCCGTTCCAGGTCTCCTCGGGCCTGGCCGAGACCGACCCGGTCGGCGAGGACGTGCGCTTCAAGCACCGCTACCTCGACCTGCGCCGCCCGGTCGCGATCGCGCCGCTGCAGCTGCGCTCCAAGGTCTACAAGGCCCTCCGCGATGTGCTGCACGAGCGCGAGTTCGTCGAGGTCGAGACCCCGACGTTGACCCGCTCGACCCCGGAGGGCGCCCGCGACTTCGTCGTGCCCGCCCGGCTGCACCCCGGCAGCTGGTACGCCCTTCCGCAGAGCCCGCAGCTGTTCAAGCAGCTGCTCATGGTCGGCGGCGTGGAGAAGTACTTCCAGATCGCGCGCTGCTACCGCGACGAGGACTTCCGCGCCGACCGCCAGCCCGAGTTCACCCAGCTCGACATCGAGATGTCCTTCGTCGACCAGGAGGACGTCATCGAGATGATGGAGTCCGTCATCCGCGCGATGTGGGCGACCATCGGCGTCGAGGTGCAGACCCCGCTGCCGCGCATGACCTACGCCGACGCGATGGCGAAGTACGGATCCGACAAGCCCGACCTGCGCTTCGGACTCGAGCTCGTCGAGGCCACCGAGTACTTCTCCGAGACCACGTTCCGCGTGTTCCAGGCCGACTACGTGGGCGCGGTCGTGATGCCCGGTGGCGCCTCGCAGCCTCGCAAGGTGCTGGACGCCTGGCAGGACTGGGCCAAGCAGCGCGGCGCCCGCGGCCTCGCCTACGTCCTGTTCAACGAGGACGGCACGCTCGGCGGCCCCGTCGCGAAGAACCTCAGCGAGGCCGAGCAGGCGGGCCTCGCCGAGTTCGTCGGTGCGAAGCCGGGCGACTGCGCCTTCTTCGCCGCCGGCTCCGCGAAGGACTCGCGCGCGCTCCTCGGCGCCGCGCGCGTCGAGATCGGCCGCCGGCTGGGTCTGCTCGACCCCGAGGTCTTCGCGTTCACCTGGGTCGTCGACGCCCCGATGTTCGAGCCGGCCGCGGACGCGGTCGCCTCGGGTGACGTCGCCGTCGGCGCCGGCGCCTGGACTGCGGTGCACCACGCCTTCACCGGCCCGAAGCCGGAGTTCGAGGCCACCTTCGACACCGACCCCGGGTCAGCTCTCGCCTACGCGTACGACATCGTCTGCAACGGCTCGGAGCTCGGCGGCGGATCCATCCGCATCCACCGCGAGGACATCCAGAAGCGCGTCTTCGAGGTCATGGGGCTCTCCGATGAGGTCGCGCAGGAGCAGTTCGGCTTCCTGCTCGACGCGTTCAAGTTCGGTGCCCCGCCGCACGGCGGCATCGCGCTCGGTATGGACCGGGTGCTGCAGCACCTGTCCAAGACCGAGTCGATCCGCGAGGTCATCGCGTTCCCGAAGACCGGCAACGGCTTCGACCCGCTCACCGCCGCGCCCGCCCCGATCACCGCGGAGCAGCGCAAGGAGGCCGGCGTCGACGTCGTCGCAGACGACGAGGAGCTCGACGCCGTCGAGGCCTGACCCGAGTATGCTCACCGACCTCGCCCTCCCCGTTCCGCTCGAGACCCGGATCGGGGAGGTGACGCTGCGCCGAGCGCGCGTCGAGGACACCGCGGCGATCGTCGCGCTGCTCGCCGATGACGCGATCAGCGCGGCACGCGGCGACACGGCCTCCGACGACGACCTGCCCGCCTACGCCGCGGGCCTGGAGTCGGTCCTCGCCGACGGATCCAACGACCTCCTCGTCGCCGAGCACGACGGCCGGATCATCGGCACGTTCCAGCTGACCCGCATTCCGGGGATGTCCCGCCGCGGCTCGACCCGCCTCCTCGTCGAGGCGGTGCGGGTGAGTTCGGATCTGCGCTCGAGCGGCGTCGGATCCGCGCTCATGCGCTGGATCATGGAGATCGCGACCGCAGACCTGGGCAGCCCGCTGGTGCAGCTCACCTCGGACGCGCAGCGCGTCGAGGCGCACCGCTTCTACGAGCGCCTCGGCTTCACCGGATCCCACCGCGGCTTCAAATACCAGGCGCCCGCCACCGGTCGCTGACAGAGCACGCCCGCAGGCCGCGCTCAGACCTGCTCAGACGTCGCCCGGATCCGACAGGTCCTCGACCGCGACCGGGGTGCGGCCGGCGAACATGACGCCCACGCCGTACTCGTCGCCGATCTCGAGACCGCACTCCGCGAAGCGCATCATCCACGTGCCGTCCTGCCAGACCACGGCCTCGGGTGCGCCGAACGGCGGCTCCTCCCCCGAGAGCCGCGCCAGGTCGACGTCCGACAATTCGCGGTGCGGCCCTGCCAGCTCGTCCACGAGGTAGCCGATCGCGGCCTCGGTGAGCGCCGCGAACTCCGTCACCACACCCTGGGCCGTCTCCCGCGCCTCCGCGCTGGGCTCCTCGGCCGGATCCGCGATGATGCTCACGGTCCAGCCGCCGTCCCCGCCCTCGACGCCCGCGGTCCAGCAGGCGATGTCCTCCGGCGCGTCGATCCGGATCAGGGTGACGCCGTCGAGCTCGATGTCATCGGGAAGGGTGCTCACGCTCCGATCCAACCAGACCTCGCCGCTGCCGCACAGCACGCGAGCCGTGCGATCGATCGGGATCCCGTCCGGCCTGGACCCGAATCGTTCACCCCGCATTCACCCCCGTCGGCCTCATCGGTAACTCCGCCGCCGTACATTCCCTCTCGACCCGACCCCGGCGGCAGCGCCGGACACCGAGAGGAAATCATGCTCATCAGCAACCGTCGTGCGCGCATCGGCGCCGGCATCGCGCTCGCGGCCAGCGCCGCGCTCCTGCTCTCCGCCTGCTCCGGATCCGCCTCCGCCGACCCGACGAGCTCTTCCGGAGGCGTCAAGGCCCAGGCCGCCACCTCGCTCAAGGACTTCGGTTCCCTGGCCGACCTCGAGAAGGCCGCCGAGGCCGAGGGCAAGCTCAACGTCATCGCCCTCCCGCACGACTGGGCCAACTACGGCGAGATCCTCGCCGCCTTCACCAAGAAGTACCCGAAGATCACCGTGAACGAGGCCACCCCCGACGCGTCCAGCGCCGAGGAGATCCAGGCCGCCAAAACGAACGAGGGGCTGGACACGGCTCCCGACGTGTTCGACCTCGGCCTCACCGTGACCCTGCAGAACACCGACAAGTTCGCCGCCTACAAGGTGGAGAAGTGGGATGAGATCCCGGTCGAGCTGAAGGACAAGGACGGCCTGTTCACCGGCGACTACGGCGGGTACATGTCGATCGGCTACGACTCCTCGAAGTTCCCGGAGCCGAAGTCTCTGGCCGATCTGAAGAAGTCCGAGTACAAGGGCGCCGTGGCGCTGAACGGCGACCCGACCCAGGCCGGAGCCGCCTTCGCCGCGGTCGGACTCGCCACGGTGCAGTCGGGCGGCAAGCTCGATGACTACCAGAAGGGCATCGACTTCTTCGCCGACATGCAGAAGGCCGGCAACCTCCTCAAGGTGGACGTCACCACGGCGACCGTCGCGAGCGGTGAGACCCCCGTCGTCTTCGACTGGGACTACCTGAACGCCGCGCACGTCAAGGACAACAAGAACTGGAAGACCGTCGTCCTGCCCGGCACCGGCTACGCCGGCTACTACAACCAGGCGATCAACAAGGGGGCTCCGCACCCGGCCGCCGCGCGCCTGTGGCAGGAGTTCCTCTACAGCGACGAGGGTCAGAACCTCTGGCTCAAGGGCGGCGCCCGCCCCGTGCGCATGGACGCGATGACCAAGGCCGGCACTGTGGACAAGACCCTCGCCGCCGCCCTGCCCGCCGCCCCGAAGGAGACCGTCGTGCCGACCGAGGCGCAGAGCACCACCGCCGGCAAGCTCCTCGGCGAGAAGTGGGCTGCGGCCGTCCAGTGATCTCCGACACCGCTGCGGCACCCGCCGCATCCCGTGCCGGGTCGGAGCTTCGCGCTCCGGCCCGGCACGGGTCGTCCGGCAGGCACTGGACGGATCGGATCCGCGGCGGTCTCGCCGCCATCGGGCTCGTCCCCTTCGCCGCCTACCTGCTGCTGTTCCTGGTGCTGCCGACCATCCTCGCCGTCGCGACGGGATTCTTCACCCGGGGCGGAGCCTTCACGTGGAACAACGTCTCCGCCCTGTGGGACCCGACCGTCATGCTCACCTTCGCGAACTCCGCCGGGCTCTCGCTGCTCACCGCCGCCATCGGCGCGGTGGTCGGCGCCCTCGTCTGCTACGCCCTGCTGGGTCTGCGGACCGACAGCGGAGTGCGTACGGTGGTCGACGCCGCGAGCGGCGTGCTGGCGCAGACCGGCGGGGTGATGCTCGCGTTCATGTTCATCGCCACCCTCGGGTTGCGCGGCGTGGTCACCGGACTGATGAAGGACGCGTTCGGCATCGACCTGTTCGCCCAGGGCCCGTGGATCTACGAGCTGCCCGGACTGATCCTGCCCTACCTCTACTTCCAGATCCCGCTGATGGTCATCACGTTCATGCCCGCCCTCTCGGCGCTGAAGCCGCAGTGGGCCGAGGCCAACGTCACGCTCGGCGGCACCCGCGCGAGCTTCTGGCTGCGCATCGGGATCCCCGTGCTCGCCCCGGCCTTCCTCGCCAGTTTCCTGCTGCTGTTCGCGAACGCGTTCTCCTCGTATGCGACCGCGGCCGCGCTCGCCAGTCAGGGCTCGCAGATCGTGCCGCTGCAGATCCGCGCCGCGCTCACGAGCGAGACGGTGCTGGGCCGGGAGAACCTCGCCGGTGCCCTCGCGCTCGGCATGATCGTGGTGGTGGGGATCGTCATGTGGCTGTACTCCCTCGTCCAGCGCCGAGCGGCGAGGTGGCAGGCATGAACCGGTTCGCCCCGGCGCCCCTCACCCGCTGGATCATCGGGATCCTGGTCGGGCTCTTCTTCCTCGTCCCGCTGGTCGCGACCCTCGCCTACACGTTCCGCGGCGAGGACGGCGGGTTCACGATGGCGCACTGGGCCGGCCTCGGCGACCCCGCGAAGGCCGCGGTCTACCAGCCGATCTGGACCGGGCTCGGCAACTCGCTGATCCTCGCGATCGTCACGGTGCTCATCGTGCTGCTCGTGCTCGCGCCGACCATGATCCTGGTGAACCTGCGGTTCCCGCGCCTGCGCCCGGTCTTCGAGTTCGTCGTGCTGCTGCCCATCTCGATCCCCGCGATCGTCCTCGTGGTCGGCCTCACCCCGATCTACCTGCAGATCGGCCGCGCGTTCGGCACGGGCGCCTGGACCCTCGCGTTCGCCTACGGCATCACCGTGCTGCCGTTCGCGTACCGCTCCATCCAGGCGTCGATCGACGCGGTCGACATGACCACCCTCGCCGAGGCCGCCCGCTCGCTCGGCGCCGGGTGGGGGACCGTCGTGCTGCGCGTGCTCGCGCCGAACCTGCGCCAGGGTCTGCTCGCCGCGTCCCTGCTGTCCATCGCGGTCGTACTCGGCGAGTTCACGATCGCCTCGCTGCTGAATCGCGATGTGCTGCAGACTGCGCTCGTCGTCGTGCAGAAGCAGGACGGCTGGGCGCCGGCGATGTTCGCCCTGATGGCGCTCACATTCAGCTTCCTCCTGCTCCTCATCATCGGACGGGCCGCCCGCGGCCGGTCCGGAAAGGCCGACTCATGAGCGACATCGCGCTCCCCCGCACCGCGGACAACTCCCTGCTCGCGGACCGGTCGGACGGGACACGGGTGCAGTTCGACGGCATCGTCAAGAGCTACGGGCGGACTCAGGTCCTGCACGGGATCGACCTCGACATCGCGCCCGGCGAGTTCGTCTCGCTGCTGGGTCCCTCCGGCTGCGGCAAGACCACGCTGCTGCGGGTGCTCGCGGGCCTCGAGGACGCCGACGGCGGCGCCGTGCTGCTCGGCGGCAAGGACGTGTCCGGCGTCCCGACGAACAAGCGCGACCTGGGCATGGTGTTCCAGTCCTATTCGCTGTTCCCGCACCTGCGGGTGGTGGACAACACCGCGTTCGGGCTGCGCCGGCGCAGGGTCGCCACAGCCGAGGCCCGGCGGCGCGCGCTCGACGCGCTGGCGCTGGTCGGGCTCGACGCCCACGCCGACAAGTACCCGCACCAGCTCTCGGGCGGCCAGCAGCAGCGCGTGGCGCTCGCCAGGGCACTCGTGACCGAGCCCCGTGTGCTGCTGCTGGACGAGCCGCTCTCGGCGCTGGATGCCAAGGTGCGCGTGCAGCTGCGCGACGAGATCCGTCGTCTGCAGCTCCGTCTGGGGATCACGACGGTGTTCGTCACGCACGACCAGGAGGAGGCGCTCAGCGTCTCCGATCGGATCGCCGTGATGAACGCGGGCCGGATCGATCAGATCGGCACGCCGGAGGAGCTGTACCTGCGGCCCGCCACGGCGCATGTCGCTTCGTTCGTCGGGCTCTCCAGCGTGGCGCGCGGCATCGCCGACGGCGCGACCGTGCGGGTGTGGGGCAGCGAGCTCCCGCTGCAGCTCCCGGCGACCGGCGAGGTCGACGTGCTGCTGCGCCCGGAGAACGTGCGCCTGGTCGAGCCCGCCGGGGCCGCCGTGACCGGAACGGTCGAGGAGAGCATGTTCCTCGGGAGCATGCGGCGCACGCTGGTGCGCACCGAGGACGGCCTGCTCGTGCGCGTGCAGCACACGGCGCGGATCCACCCGCAGTACGGCGACGTCGTGGGGCTCGCGGTCGATCCCGAGCCGGTGGCGGTGCGCCAGGCCGGCTAGCCCGCGGGCGGGGCGAGGCCGAGGTGCGGGAAGAGGGCGCCGAACGTCATCAGCAGCCCCTGGGGGAGGGACCCGACGTGGTCCTCCCCCGGGACCGTGAACACCTGCGTCTCGAACCCCGCCGCCTCCGCGATCTGCGCGGACAGCTGCACCTGAGCGGTGAAGAACGCGTCTTCGTCACCCGCCGCGAACAGCGCCACGTGCCCGCCGAATCTGCCGCTGTTCTGCACGGCCTCGGCGGCGGGTTTTGCGGCCTCGTAGGCGCTCTCGTCGCCGTCGAACACCTGCTGCAGCACCTCATCCGGGAACTCGGTGCCCTGATACGACTCCCCCGCGATGCTCACGATGCTCCCCCACAGTCCGGGATCCTCGAGGCCCCAGTCCAGTGCGCAGCCGCCGCCGTTCGAGAACCCGGCGATCGTCCACGCCGCCGGGCTCGGCTGCAGCCTCAGGTGGCTGCGCGCCCAGTCCGGGATGTCCTTCGTGAAGTACGTCGCCACGCCCCCGTACGCGGCCGAGTCCACGCAGGCCGGGTTGGCGTCCTCGGATCCGAGCTGATCGGCGACGATCACGATCGGGGCGAGCCCGTGGTGCTCAGCGGCGAGCCGATCCATCGCGGCGGCGACGAACGACGGATCCGGATCCCCGGGCTGCCCCATCATGAACACCACCAGGGGCAGTTCGGGCGCATCGGGAACGAGTGCGGCCGGAGGCAGGTAGAGCGAGGCGTCCCGCGGCGCGAATCCAGCCGAAGACGGGATGCGCTCCGCCCCCGTGAGCGACGTGACCGACCCCTTCTCGGGCAGATCCGCGGGCGGCCTCCAGGTCGCGAAGAGAGGCCCCGCGGTGCCGCCGGTCGCCGGCGGCGGGGCGCCCACCCCCGTCGCGTGCGGCGGAGGCGACGGCGACCACGGCCGCCCGACCACGCCGAGCAGGACGGCCAGCGCCGCCGCTGCCAGCAGGACGGCGAGCACAACGGCGCGGCGCCCGGCACGCGTCCTGGAAGTCGGCATCCGCACTCGCCTCCTGACCCCGCGTCCGCCCATCGTAACCATGCCCCGGCCGGAGCTCGTCGACACACGGGGAACACATGATCCGGACGCCTGAGGACGGGCTGGGCAGCGCCCGTCGCGTCCGTCCTGCGACCGCGGAGGCTCAGCCGGCGAGCGACCGGGCCAGCGCCATGTACTCGGCCGGCGACGCGTTCGGCAGATACGCGCGGCCGATCGCGAGACCGATCGCGGGCAGCTGTCCGTTGTCGGCGTAGAACAGGTGCATCGGGCGGTACTCGGGGTTGAACTTGCCCTTGTACCGCAGCAACGAGGCGAAGCCGTACGCAGGCTCGAGCACCCGGCTCAGCCAGCCCAGCAGCCGCGTGATGTCGGGGTCCGCGTCGACGTCGCCGCCGTCCACCGTCTGCGCCAGCGGCGCGCCCGACAGGCTCATGACCGCGAGTCCCTGCTCCTTCATGTGCAGCGCCGCCGAGGCGATCGCGAACTCCATCACTCCGGGCATAGCGCCGTCGGCGCGACGCATGAAGTCGAGCGTGCGTCCGATGAGCTCGCCCTCGCGCCACACGGGCATCCAGCTCGTCACCGCCTGCAGCTCCCCCTCGGGGCCGATCGCGAGCAGGATCTCGACATCCGGATCCCTGAGCTCCTCCATGCCGCCGAGGGTGAAGCGCATCTCCGGGAGCGCCTTCTCCGCGATCCACTGCTCGCTGAGGGCGTCCAGCTGGGCGACCAGGCCGGCGGGCAGCTGCTCCCAGGTGGTCCAGAGAGTGGTGAGCCCGTCGCGCTGGCCGCGGTTGTACGGCTGGCGCACCTTGGTCCACACCTTGCCCGTGAGCTCGAACCGTTCGAGCGGCACCACCGTCTCCTCGGCCACCGAGATGCTCTTCCAGCCGAGGTCGCGGAAGGCGGGGGCGAACTCCTCGTGCGTGCTGTAGAAGACGGGTGTCCAGGCGTTCGCGTCGCAGAAGTCCAGGAAACCGCGGATGGTCTGGACGGTGTCGCCGGCGGTGCAGACCGGATCCCCCACGGCGATCGCGATGTCGTTCACGACCCGGTAGGCCACCGCACCGCGGCCGTCCGCCGTGAACCAGTGCTCGTTGCCCTCCCACGTGCCCATGAACCCGAGCGTGCCGCCGTCGGTGGTGCGCAACTGGGTGCGGAAGCGCTCCGCGTGGTCCGCGGTCCTGCGCGACCGGCCGAGCAGGAGCCCGATCATGGCGACCGCGAAGACGAGCCAGAACAGCGCTCCCACATCGCGGTGCAGCGCGAGCGCGATTCCGGTGAGCGGAGTGCGCCCACCCGGGTGGCCGATGATGGTGGGCAGGAAGCGGCGCAGCGTGGTGGCCAGGGCGGACCAGAACGACGGCGAGTGCGAGACGGCCGACACCAGGATCATGTTCGTGGTGGCCAGCACGACGAACGCGATCCCGATCGTCAGCGAGAACCGCCGCACCGCCCGGCGCGACGCGCGCACCGCGAACCGGCGATGGGTGATCGCGAGCAGGATGCACATCCCGACCGGGATGAGGATCGCCAGCACCGAGAAGCCGGGGAACTGACGGTCGATCTCGACCACATCGGTCGGCTCCTTCAGCGAGTGCGCAGCCACGCTGAGCCCCGTGAGCAGCGCCATCACGGCGTTCACGCCGATCGCGAGGAACCAGGCGGCGCGGCGTCCCGCGCGCAGACCCCATGCGGCGATGAGGCTGAGCAGGAGCGGCACCAGGCTCATCAGCACGACGCCGGTGCCGGCGGCGACCGCCGTGCTCACCCCGGCGACGCAGTGCGCGGACGCGTTGTTCTGTGCGCAGGCGTCGGTGATCCCGGAGATGTCCACGCCGCGAAGTCCCGCCACGACCGGTGCCAGTGGCCCGATGCCCACGCCGGTGAGCAGCACGATCAGCGGACCGAGGCCCGTGACGGCCACCATCGCCGCGATGAGGGTCCTGGTCTCGTGATAGGAGCTGCGATACCACGCGGGCCGGGGCCGGCCGCTCGTGAGGATCACGCCCAGCACGAGGCCCGTGAGTCCGGCCAGCAGACGGTACACGCTGTCCGCGTCGCCGCCGTAGAGCGTGTAGGTGACCAGCAGCGAGAGGCCGAGCAGGCGGATGCGGCGCCGGTACAGCGCAGGGGCGAAGGCGCTGCCCGCCATGATCGCCCCCAGGATGCCGATCGAGGGGTCGAGCACGGCGCCGCGGGCGTCGACGCGCGCCCACACCTGCCCCCACGACCAGGCCAGCGACTGGATGCCCAGGCCGAGCAGGCTGCCGAGCACGCCGGTCACGAGGAACGCCCCGACGGCGCGCCAGGTGCCCATCAACCGCTCCGCGTAGGCCAGCAGCGTGAGTGCGAGCAGCACGGCCAGCAGCAGGCCGCCCCAGGAGTCCGGCACGAGCAGCGCGGTCAGGGGTGTCCACCACTCGCGCTCGCGCCCGAACGCGAGCGGGCTGAGCCCCACTCCGACGGGGCGATGCCCCCGCAGCGTGCCGAGCGCGAGCCCGCTGACCAGCAGCAGGATGCTCAGTCCCACGGCGAACGGATGCCGGCGCGCGTAGCGCCCTGCCCGGCGGGCCACGCCCATGGTCGTCTCACGCCAGGCGGTCATCGGGACAGCCCCAGGTGCGGATACAGCACGTCGAACGCCTTCTCCAGGCCCCCTCGCAACCCCGGACCGGTGTGGGTGGCGTTCGGCACGAGGTAGTAGGTCGTGGTGAACCCGGCTGCTTCGGCGAGGCCCGCCGACACCTTGTTCGCGGGTCCGTACTTCTTGTCGAGCGCTCCGGCCGCGAAGATCGCGTAGTGCCCGTCGTAGGCGCCGGGGTGCTCGGCGAGGATCGCCTGCGGCTTGTTCGCGTCGAACGCGGCCTGGTCACCGCGGAACACCTTCTCCACCGACTTCGGATCACCGAAGCCCGACCACGGCTCACCGGACGCGGTGGCGATGTTGCCCCAGATGTCGGGGTGCCGAGCACCGTAGATGAACGCGCACGCGCCGCCGTTGGAGTATCCCGAGATCGTCCAGTGCTTCGGATCCGGCAGCACGCGGAGGTGGCCGCGGATCCAGTTCGGGATGTCGGTGTTGAAGTACGTCTCGACGCCGCCGTAGGCCGCCGAATCGATGCAGCCCGGGTTCTGGTTCTGCGCGCCCAGCTGGTCGGCGATGATCACGATCGGCGCGAGGCCGTCGTGCTTCGCTGCGAACTCGTTCATCACATCGACCATGGGATGCGGGTTGGGGTACCCGGGCAGCCCCATCATGAAGACCACGACGGGCAGCGCGGGCGGATCCTTCACCAGCGCGGCCGGCGGCAGGTAGATGGTCGCGTTGCGGGGCTTGAAGCCGGCGGTGGAGCGTGGCGCGTTGTCGCCGCTCAGGGTCCCGAACCGGCCGCGCTCGGGCATGTCGGCAGGAGCCTTCCAGGTGTCCACGAGCGAGGCGGGCGGATCCTGGCCGGGCTTCAGCGGAGGCGCGAAATGATCCAGGGGACCGAGCGTGTTGACGCCGAGGATGTCGCCGAGGGTGCGGTCGAGCCCGAACGCCTGGTTGATGCCGATGCCCATCGACAGCACGGAGGCGATCACGGTGAGGATCGCGACGGCCTTGCGCCACCACCGCGAATCCCACAGGCTCACGATCGACAGCCCGATCGTCGCGAAGCCTGCGATCGTCCACCACTTGACCGCCGCGGGCAGCGGCAGTTCGAACGCGTTGGTGGCATCCGACCATGCGGCGAGACCCCAGCCGATCGCCGCGCCGACCACGAGGCCGATGAGCGCGCGCACCACCCATCCGCGACGCAGCGGACGCAGCAGCAGCGCGATCACGCCGGCGACGGCGATCCCCCAGACGATCCACGGGACAGGACCGTCGGCGAGATTCAGCTCCAGCAACCAGCGCGGCATGAAGGGCGTGCTCCGTTTCCCGCCTCCGGACGGGGCGACGACCCATCGTATCCGGGCGGGCTCGGCGCTCCCCGTGCCCGCGCTCTGACCGAGCTTGGAGAAGGCTATGAGACGCGCCGGGGACGAATAAGTCCCCGGCGCGTCTCAGGTCGTCCGACTCACGTGCTCAGAGCACGCGCGCGAGGAAGTCCCTCGTGCGCTGGTGCTGCGGGTTGGCGAGCACCTCGCGGGGGTCGCCCTCCTCGAGGATGTGCCCGCCGTCCATGAAGATCAGGCGGGAGCCGACCTCCCGGGCGAAGCCCATCTCGTGCGTGACCACCATCATCGTCATGCCCTCGTCGGCGAGCGTCCGCATGACCTGCAGCACCTCGCCCACGAGCTCGGGGTCGAGCGCCGACGTGGGCTCGTCGAAGAGCATCATGTCCGGGTTCATGCAGAGCGACCGCGCGATGGCGACACGCTGCTGCTGACCGCCGGAGAGATGGCTCGGGTAGGCGTCGGCCTTGTGCGCCATGCCCACCCGCTCCAGCATCGCCTTGGCGACCTTCTCCGCCTCGGCCTTGCCGCGCTTCTTCACCTGGCGCTGCGCGAGGGTGAGGTTGCCCAGCACCGACATGTGCGGGAACAGGTTGAAGCTCTGGAACACCATGCCGATGCGGGCGCGCACCCGGTCGAGGTCGATGTCGGGATCCGTGATGTCGATGCCCTCGATCACGATCTTCCCGCCGGTCGGCTCCTCCAGCATGTTCACCGAGCGCAGCAGCGTCGACTTGCCGGATCCCGAGGGTCCGATCACGCAGACCACTTCGCCCGCCTGCACGGTCAGGTCGATGCCCTTGAGCACCTCGTTGTCGCCGTAGTGCTTGACGAGGCCCTGGATGTCGATCGCGGGCGCGTTCAGGTTGATCAGGTCGGTGCTCATCGTTCCTTCGCCATCCGTCGCTCGAGCCAGGCCGTCAGCCGCGTCAGCGGGAGCGTCACGATCAGGTACAGCAGCGCCGCCATCACCAGCGGCGTGGCGTTCGCATAGGTGGACAGACCGTTGCGGGCGAACGTCGTCAGCTCATAGGTGAACGGGGTCGCGCCGATGACGAAGAAGAGCGACGTGTCCTTCAACAGCAGCACGAACTCGTTCGTGAGCGGCGGGATGATGATGCGGAAGCCCTGCGGCAGCACGATGAAGAACATGGTGCGCGACGACGACATGCCCAGCGACCGCGCCGCCTCCGTCTGCCCCTTCGGCACCGCCTGGATCCCCGCGCGGATCGTCTCCGCCATGTATGCCGACGACACCACGATGAGACCGAGCACCGCGGCACCCACCGGTGCTCCCGGGATCGTGACCTTCGTCGCGATCGGAAGCATGATCCCGAAGCCGAAGATCGTGATCAGTGCAGGGATCCCTCGGAAGAACTCGATCCACACGGTGGCCGCCCACCGGAACGGCGGGATGTCGCTCAGCTTCATCAGGGCGAGCACGATCGCGAGGATCAAGCCGCCGAAGAACGAGTAGATCGTGAAGAGAATGGTGTTCTTCAGGCCGACGGTGATGATCCCGGGCAGCAGCTTCAACGCGACCTCGGGGTTCGCGAACTGCTTCAGGACCGTCGGCCAATCGGTGGCGACCACCGCCCACAGGATGAGGGCGATGATCACCGCATAGACGGTGTAGTGATAGACCCGCGTGCGGGTCCGCTTCTTCAGAGCCATCGGCGTTGATCAGACCCCGGTCACTGCGCCGCGGCGAAGTACTTGTCGTAGATCTTCTTGTACTCGCCGTTGTCCTTGAGCGCCTTCAGCTGCTCGTTGATCGCCTTGCGCAGTGCCTCGTTCTTGCCCTTCGCGAACGCGAAGCCGTACTGCTCGTCGGTCTTGTAGGTCTCGACGACCTTGTAGGACGGGTCGTCCTTCTCGTGCTGCAGGTTGACCGGCAGATCCTGCAGGATCGCGTCGATCTGCCCGCCCTGGAGGGCCGGCCACAGCACACCGTCGTCGGAGAACTGCACGAGGTTGGCGCCCTTGGCGTGCTCCTTCGCGTAGTTCTCACCGGTGGTGCCCTGCTGCACACCGACGTTCTTTCCAGAGAGCCCGTTGATGTCCTTGATGCCGGAGCTGGTCTTCACGAGCAGCGACTGCAGCGAGTCGTAGTAGCCATCGGAGAAGTCGATGTTCTTCTTGCGGTCGTCGGTGATCGTCATGGCCGAGGCGCCCATGTCGCACTGCCCGGCGAGCAGCGCGGTGCCCGACTGCAGCGTGTCGAAGTTGGTGACCTGGAACTGGGTCTTCAGGCCCAGCTTGTCGCCGATGGCGGTGAGCAGGTCGACGTCGAAGCCGGTGTACTTGCCGGATCCGGCGGTCTCCTCGTACTCGAAGGGCTTGTATGGGATGTCCGAGCACACGGTGAGCGTGCCCGCGGTGATCAGACCGTAGTCCGTGCCACCGGCAGCGGCAGATCCGCTCGCGGTGGGCGTGGCGCCGCCGCCGGAGCACCCGGCGAGGGTGAGGGTGGCGGCCGCCGCGAGGGCGAGTCCGTAGGCGATCTTCGAGCGACGGTGCATGGTTCGACTCCTGTGTCGAGGACGCGGGCGTCCTGGTGCGGGTTGCCCATTATCTTGACACGGTGCGGTTACCGCCGTGTAACAGCACAGGGCCCGCGGGTGTCTCGGTTCGGTATCGGCCTCCGCGCTGCCGCGGATTCTCGCGGTTCCCGCCTTCGCTGGAGGCCGCAGAACGTCTGAGATCCGAGACGATGATGGGAACAACCGATCGAAGGCGTCGGTTCCGCCTGCGACTCGCGCCTTTCAGATCTCGAAGTCGACGGCCGAGCGCCCACCCGATACCGAGCGCACGTAGCCCACGACCTCCTGGTGCGCGGGATGGACCTGGTACGCGTCCAGGCCCGCCGCATCGTCGAAGTCGGCGATCAGGGTCACGTCCCAGTTGCCGTCGATCGCAAGCGCATTCACGCCCGTGGTGAGCGCGCGGATCGACGGCACGACGCCGACGAGCCCTTCCAGCCGCGCGGCGACGCCGGCGGCATGCTCCGCACGCTCGGCGGGATCCGTCGCCGCCATCTTCCAGGTCACCACATGGCGCAGCGTCATGGCTTCTCTCCCTCTGCCGCGTCCGCGGCTCGTCCCTTGTCTTCCGCTCCTCCGGCCTTCTCGGCGAGTGCTTCGCGCAGTCGTTCCGGCGAGATGCGCCAGTGGCCGTGCAGCTCGCCGTCGATGAGGAGCACGGGGATCTTCTCCCAGTACTTCTCGTAGAGGGCCGGGTCGTCCAGGATCGACAGCTCGGTGATCTCCATGTCCTCGGCGAGCGCATCAGGCAGCTCGGCGACGACCGCGTCGATCACGTCCGATGCCACGTCGCACAGGTGGCAGTCGGGCTTGCCGATCAGGGTGAGTGCGATCACGGTGCAGGGGTCTCGATCGCGCGCCCATCCGCGATCCACTCGGCGGTGCCGCCCTCCACATTCGTGGCGTCGTAGCCGCGGGCCTCGAGCGCCTCCACGACGCGCGCCGAGCGACCGCCGAGCTGGCAGATCACGTCGAACGCGCCGTCCGGAAGCTCGTGCAGCAGGTCGCCGAGTTCGGACATCGGAAGGTTCACCGCGCCGGGCACGTGCCCCGAGGCGAACTCGCTCCTCTCGCGCACGTCGATGAGAGGCGTCTCGGTGCGCTCGGCCAGCTGGGCGACGGTGATCGTCTTCATGGATCCGATTCTTCCAGACGTCGGACGCCCGGGCGCGCCGGACGGGTGCCCCCGTGGAATGCACGAAGCGCCCCGGCGATCGCGAGATCGGGGGCGCTCAGTGACTTGCGCGTTGCGCGCGGCCGCTTACTTCTTGTTGCGGCGCTGGTGGCGAGTCTTGCGAAGCAGCTTGCGGTGCTTCTTCTTCGCCATGCGCTTGCGGCGCTTCTTGATGACAGAACCCACGGAAACCTCACTAAGTCAGGGGCTGGGCGTCGCACACGGACGACGACCGGGATCGGGGCATGGAAAAATGCCTCGCAACAGTCTAGCGCACGGCACCACCCGCGCTGACGCGCGAACCCAGCGGCCACTCCAGGTCGGTCCGCATGGAGGTGAGCACGCTCAGCCGACGTCGGCGATCGGCGTCTGCAGAGCCGCTGTGACGGCGGACTCCGGCACGCGATAGCTGCGTCCGAAGCGGATCGCCGGCAGATCCCCGGCGTGCACCAGCCGGTACACCGTCATCTTGGACACGCGCATGATCGCCGCCACCTCGGCGACGGTCAGGAACTTGACGTCCGGCAACTGCTCGGGCATCCCCATCTACCCCCTCACCCCTCGCGCGACCTGCGCGGCGGGATGCGACAACTGTAGGGGCTGGTGGCGACGCGTGTAAACCCATGTGAACGCTGTGACGGAGGATGCTCAGACCGCCGCGGACTTGGCCAGGCGCTCCGCCGCATCCTTGCGCACCTGGCGCGCGTTCTTCTGCGCCGCCCGCAGCGCCTTCTCGGCATCGCGCACGCTCTTCGCCGCCGCGCGCACGCGCTTGTCGGCAGCGAGCGCCGGATCCTCGGGGACGAACGCGGGAGGAGTCCGAGGATCGTCCGGACGCGCGGCGGCGAGACGATCGATGTGCGCGGCAATCCCGTCCAGGACGCGTTCGATGCCAAACACCATGGGGTCTCTGTCACCGTCGATCGCTCCTGCATCGAGCGCGGCGCGCGCGTGGGGATAGGCGTCCGCATCGATCAGCGCCCGGAACAGGGCCGCCTCCTGCGCGCCCACCTGTGCGAGCGTCCGCCCGGTCGCTCGCGCCGCCTCCGCATAGCCGGCCGACACGGTGCCGAACCACCGGGCCTGCCCCATGACCGCGAGCATCGCACCCATCCGCTCGTCCTGATCGAGCGGAGTCTCGGCGAAGGCCGCGAGGTACGCGTCCATCCAGGCCGCCGTCCCGGGCGTGACCGGGGTACCGCTGATGGGCAGGCTGAGCAGCCAGGGATGCCGGAGGTAGACGTCGAGATGCGCGCGGTACAGCCGCGCGGCCTCCTCCCGCCACCCCCGTTCCGCGGCACCGGATTCCGGGAGCGGCGGGAGCCCCGACGCCTCCTCCTGCATGAGCAGCAGAAGGTCGTCCTTCGCCGTGACATAGCGGTACAGCGACATCGGGGTGAAGCCGAGCGCCTTCGCCACGGCCGCCATCGACACGGCACCGAGACCCTCGCCGTCCGCGAGCGCGACGGCCGCCTCGACGATGCGCTCGACGCTCATCTCGCGCTTGGGCCCGCGTTGCGGGCTGGCCGCCATCCCCCAGGCCAGCGCGATGCCGCGCGGCAGATCGGGCAGCTCGGCGGGATCCGGTTCTTCGGTCATGACTCCAGAATAGGACTGTTTACGATGTAAACAGTGTGTTACTGTCATAAACAGTTTCATCCGTACACAGAAAGGAACGGCGATGACCACGGCCATCGAAGTCGCAGGACTCACCAAGCAGTACCGCGGCACCCCCGTGCTGCGGGGCGTCGACCTCACGGCCGAGCAAGGCGAGATCGTCGCGCTGCTCGGTTCCAACGGCGCCGGCAAGACCACGACGATCTCGATCCTCACCACGCTGACCCGTGCCGATTCCGGCACCGCGGTCGTCGCCGGCTGCGACGTGCGCCGCGATCCCGGGGGCGTGCGGCAGCGGATCTCGCTCACCGGCCAGTCCGCCGCGGTCGACGACGCGCTCACCGGCGTGGAGAACCTGGTGATGCTCAGCCGGCTCTCCGGTCTGAGCCCACGCGCCGCCCGCCGCCGCGCGGACGAGCTGCTCGGGCAGTTCGCGCTCACCGACGCGGCGGGACGCAAGGTCAAGACCTATTCGGGCGGCATGCGCCGTCGACTGGATCTCGCCCTCAGCTTCGTCGTCACGCCGCAGGTGCTCTTCCTCGATGAGCCCACGACCGGCGTTGATCCGCGCAGTCGCCTGGACCTCTGGGAGGTCATCCGGGGTCTCGCCGACGCGGGCACCACCGTCTTCCTCACCACCCAGTACCTCGAAGAGGCCGATCAGCTCGCGGATCGCATCGCCGTGCTGCACGAGGGGCTCATCGTCCGCACCGGCACCGCGCCGGCACTGAAGGCGCAGTTCGGCAGCGACGTGCTCGTCGCCGAGGACGCCGACGGATCCCCTCTCGCGGAGATCGCCACCGACGGCTCGATCGACGGCATCCGCCGCGCCCTGGACGAGCTCGAGGCCGCACATCCGGCCGCCCGCGTGCAGCTGCGCCGCCCCACGCTCGACGACGTCTTCCTCACCCTGACCGCGACCGGCGACGCCGACCGCACGACCATCCGGGAGTTCGCATGACCGCTCTGTCCGCCCCTGTCGCCCCGCGCCCGCTCGCGCCGGTCCCGTCGCCCCGTTCGGGGATCCGCCCTCGCCTGCGGGGCTTCGCCGCCGAACGCGTGTTCGTCCGCCGCAGCCTGATCCTGTCCCTGCGCGACGGCGAGACCCTCTCGATGTCGATCATGCTGCCGGTGACGCTCATGCTGCTGTTCACCTTCGTCTTCGGCGGAGCGATCGAGAACGACGGCAGTTACGTCGACTACGTCGTGCCGGGGATCATCCTGCTGTGCGCCGGCTTCGGCGCCGCATCGACCGCGACGTACGTGTCGCGCGACATGTCCACGGGGATCATCGACCGGATCCGCACCATGCCGCTGCGACCGGGATCCGTGCTCACCGGTCACGTCGTCGCGAGCCTGGTCCGCAACCTGGTCTCCACGGCCGTCGTGTTCGGCGTCGCTCTGCTGCTCGGCTTCCGTCCGAGCGCGGGCGCTCTGCAGTGGGTCGCCGCGTTCGGCGTGATCGCCGTCTACATCCTGGTGATCACGTACCTCTACGCCGCCATCGGCCTCGCCGCGGGCAGCCCGGAGGCCGCGGCGGGGTACGGGTTCGTCCTGATGTTCGTGCCGTATCTGTCCAGCGCGTTCGTCCCGGTGCACACGATGCCGACCTGGCTGCAGTGGGTGGCGGAGAACCAGCCCATCACGCCGATCATCGAGACGATCCGGGGGTTGCTCATGGGCACTCCCCTGCACCTCCAGCCCTACTGGGCGCTGGGCTGGTGCGCGCTCATCCTGGCGATCTCCGTGCTGTGGGGACGCTGGCTGTTCGGCCGGGCCCGGCGCTGAGCCGCGTCGGCTCCTTCCGCGCGACGTGCGTGCGGCGCTCAGGCCCCGAGGCGCTTGAGCGCCGTCTGCACGACGTGCTTCGCGCTGGCGGCGGCCCGGCCGACGACCTCGGCCGCGTGCGCAGCGCCGTCCGGCAGCGGAGGAACCCCGATGACGCCGGAGATGTCGGGGGCCGAGTCGCCGTAGGCGTCGGCGAGGAACGGGACGAGCCAGTCGTCGACCTGTTCCAGCGGCGCGGCCTCGATGCTGTAGAAGCGCCGCTGGCCGTCTTCGCGCACCGTGACGAGCTCCGCCTCGCGCAGCACCTTGAGGTGCTTCGAGACGGTGGGCTGGCTGATCCCCAGCTCGCTGACGATCTGCGTCACGCTGGTGCCGGCATCCCCTTCCTCTGACCGCTGGCGCAGGAGCTGCAGGATGTCCCGTCTCGTGCCGTCGGCGATCACGTCGAAGATGTCGGTCATGCCTTCACAGTAGCCGCGCCACGGGCGGAGTACCATGACGAAGGCTTGGCGGACGGAGGATCGGAGGGGCTCGACCATGGCGCGCACCGCTGCCCCGCGATCCTTCTCCGAGATCGTCCGACGCACCATCCGTCTCGGCAAGACATTGACGACATCGTCGCCCTCGCGGTTCGCGATCGTCGTGTTCTCGGCGCTCATCCTGATCACGACCGCGCTGCTCTCGCTGCCGATCGCGAGCGCCGACCGCACGGTGACCCCGCTCGCCGATGCCCTGTTCACGGCCGTCTCCACGATCTGCGTCACCGGACTGTCCACCGTCGACATGTCCACGCACTGGTCGGGCTTCGGGCTCGGCGTGATCTTCGTGGGCGTCAACATCGGCGGTCTCGGTGTGCTGACCCTCGCGAGCGTGATGGGCCTGGCGATCTCGAAGCGACTCGGGCTGCGCGCCAAGCTCATCGCAGCGGCGGACACCAACCCGATGCGCGCGCACGGCGGCCCCGTGAACGAGAGCCAGACCGTGCGTCTCGGCGAGGTCGGATCCCTGCTGCGCACCGTGGCCATCTCGGCGTTCGCGATCGAGGCCGGACTGATCGTGCTGCTCTACCCGGCACTGCTGACGGCGGGGGTGGATCCCGTCACCGCCCTCTGGGAGGCGCCGTTCTACGCGGCGATGGCGTTCACGAACACCGGCTTCACCCCGAACCCGGGAGGGCTCGCGCCGTTCGCGCAGAACTACTACGTGCTCAGCGTGCTCATGCTCGGCGTGTTCCTGGGCAGCCTCGGCTTCCCCGTCATCTACACGCTCGCCCGGCAGCGCTGGCACGTGCGGCGCTGGTCGCTGCACGCCAAGCTCACGGTGCTCACCACGATCCTGCTGTTCGTGGTGGGAGCCGCGGTCTTCCTGCTGCTCGAGTTCGACAATCCGAAGACGTTCGGATCCATGGACGCCGGCGACACCACGTTCCAGGCCTTCTTCCTGTCCGCGATGACGCGCTCGGGTGGCTTCAGCGTGGTGAACATGGGGGATCTGAACGGATCGTCGATGCTCGCCGCGTCGATGCTCATGTTCGTCGGCGGCGGCTCCGCGTCCACCGCCGGCGGCATCAAGGTCACCACGCTCGCCGTGCTCGCCCTGGCCGTGATCAGCGAGGCCAAGGGCCGCCCCGCCGTGCAGGCGTTCGGGCGCCGGATCCCCTCGGACGTGCAGCGCGTCGCGCTCAGCGTCGTGGCGTGGGGCGCCACCACCGTCGCGCTCTCCACGATCGCGATCAGCCAGATCACGAAGTACCCCGTCGAGGAGGTGCTCTTCGACGTGGTCTCGGCCTTCGGCACCGTGGGCCTGTCGACGGGCGTCACCGAGAAGCTCCCGGACGCGGCGACGTACATCCTCGCCGCGACGATCTTCATGGGCCGCGTCGGCACGGTCACCCTCGCGGCCGCCGTGGCGGCGACGTCGCGCACTCAGCTGTACTCGCTGCCCGTGGAGCGGCCGATCGTCGGCTGACCGCGGGCTCGGCGGACCGGAAGTCGTCGGACAGTAAAGTGGGCGGCATGGTTGAAGTGCTGCGCAACGACGCTCCGGTGCTCGTGATCGGGCTGGGCCGCTTCGGCGCCGCCTGCGCCGGAGAGCTGGACCGGCTCGACCGTGAAGTGCTCGCGATCGACACCAACCTCGAGCTGGTGCAGAAGTGGTCGGAGCGCGTCACGCACGCAGTGCAGGCGGACACCCGCAACATCGACGCGCTGCGTCAGATCGGCGCGCAGGACTTCCAGGTCGCCGTCGTCGCCGTCGGATCCTCGATCGAGGCCTCCGTGCTCATCACTGCGAACCTGGTGGACCTCAAGGTGCCGCAGATCTGGGCGAAAGCGGTGTCGCAGTCGCACGGCAAGATCCTCGCCAGGGTCGGAGCCAATCACGTCGTCTACCCCGAGCGCGAGGCGGGCGAGCGCGTCGCGCACCTCGTTTCTGGCCGCATGCTGGACTTCATCCGCTTCGACGACGACTTCGTGCTGGCCAAGATGTACCCGCCGAAGTTCATCCGCGGCGTGGGCCTGAACCAGTCGGGCGTGCGCAGCAAGTACAACGTGACCGTGGTCGGGGTGAAGAGCCCCGGCAAGCCGTTCCGCTACGCCGAGGCCGACACCGTCGTCACCAACCACGACCTCATCATCGTGTCGGGCACGAACAGCGACATCGAGCGGTTCTCCTCGCTCGACCGCTGACGCCCTCGCATCCGGCCCCTCTGGCGACCGCGAGACCGAACTCTCGCCCCGAGACCGACGTTCTCATCTGCGGTCTCGGGACGCAGGATCGGTCTCGCGGTCGTCGGCAGTGGAGGCGGGATGTTCGGCGGGGATATCCCCCGCGCGACGGATGCCGGCCGCGCCGCGGCATGGTCGGATGGAGGCATGACCGACTTCACAGCGCCCTTCGCCGCCGCGCCGCCGGTGCTCTCGCTGCAGGGCCTTCGCAAGCAGTTCGGGCAGAAGGTCGCCGTCGACGACCTCTGGCTCGACGTCCCCGCCGGATCCATGCTCGGACTGCTCGGGCCCAACGGCGCCGGCAAGACGACGACCCTCGCGATGACCACGGGGCTGCTGCGCCCCGATGCCGGCACCGCCCGGGTGCTCGGCGCGGACGTCTGGCAGGATCCGGCTGCGGCGAAGGGCCGCATGGGCGTGCTCCCCGACGGCGTGCGGATGCTCGATCGTCTCACCGGCGCCGAGCTGCTGCGCTACACGGGTCTGCTGCGCGGAATGACCGAGGCCGAGGTCGTCGGCCGGACCGGCGAGCTGCTGGACGCGCTGGGCCTGGCCGACGCCGGCAGCACGCTGGTCGTGGACTACTCCGCCGGAATGCGCAAGAAGATCGGGCTCGCGTGCGCGCTCATCCACGCGCCGCGCCTGCTCATCCTGGACGAGCCGCTCGAGGCCGTCGACCCCGTCTCCGGCGAGACGATCCGGCAGATCCTGCGCGCGTTCGTCGCCGGCGGGGGCACGGTCGTGCTCTCCAGCCACGTCATGGAGCTCGTCGAGTCCCTCTGCGACCGGGTCGCGATCGTCGCCGAGGGGCGTCTTCTCGCGAACGGCACCCTCGACGAGGTGCGGGCGGGCGAGACCCTGCAACAGCGCTTCCTCACCCTGGTCGGCGCGCACGAGCTCGGATCGGAGACACTCGCATGGTTGCGCTCCTCGTAGGCCTGCGCTGGCGCCAGCTCGGCCACCAGCTCGGCCGCAACCCGTGGATGATCGTCTCGGTCATCATCTCCGGGATGATCGCGCTCGGCCTGCTCACCGCCCTCGCGGCGGGCCTCGTCGCGCTGCGCGTGGCCGCGCCCGACGCCGCCGTGCGCACCCTCGTGCTGGTCGGCACCGGCATCGTGCTGGTGTGGTGGATCGGATCGATCGTCGTGAGCGTCGACGACTCGCTCGCCCCGGAGCGCTTCGCCCTGCTGCCGGTCACCGCCCGATCGCTGCTGCCGGGGCTCGTGATCGCGGGCGCCACCACCATCGGCGGGATCGGCACGACCGCGGCGCTGCTGCTCATGCTGGTCGGATGGTCGGTGAGTCCGCTCGCGCTGGTGGCCGCCGTGCTCCTGATCCCACTCGCACTCGCGACCTGCGTGCTGGGAGCCCGCGTGGTCAGCGGCGTCCTCGCCGGGTGGCTCGCCGGACGCCGGACGCGGGATCTCGTGATCACGATCGGCGTGCTCCTCGTCGCGTGCTCGGGGCTGCTGATCAACGTGCTGGTGCGTGCCTTCGCACGCGTCGCGGATCCGACCGCGGTGCTGCCTGCGATCGCCGATGCGGCCGGATGGACGCCGCTCGGCGCCGTGTTCGGCGTGTCCGCATCGCTGGCCCGAGAGGATCTGCTCGGCGCCGGCCTGCGGCTGCTGGTGGCGATCGCGACGGTCGCCGTGCTGTGGTTCGCCGCACGCGGACTGCTCGCCGCACGCCTGGTCGCGCCGATCCAGAGCCGCGGAGGCGGACGCGTGCGCTCCGGCGGACTGCTCGATCGTGCGCTTCCGGCCACGGCCGTCGGAGCGATCGCGGCCCGCACCCTGCGCTACGCCAAGCGTGACCCGCGCCAGGTGATCAACACCGTGATGATGCTGCTGCTGCCGGCCCTGCTGATCGGGCTGACCCTGATGAACGGGCGTGGCGGCGGCTCGTTCGCCCTGGGCCCCGCCGCGATCCTCATCCCGGCGATCAACGCGCTGCTGATCGGGACGATCCTGCAGATGGGTATCGCGTACGACAACGACGCCATTGCGCTGCACATCCACACCGGCGTGCCGGGCCGGGCCGACCGTGCGGGTCGCCTGCTCGGGTTCGGCATCATCGCGGTTCCCGTCACGGTCGTGCTGTGCGTCGCCGCCAGTGTGCTCGCGGGGCGGGTCGACCTCATCCCGGCCAGCCTCGGTGCGGCTCTGGGCCTGAGCGCGACATCGGCCGGGCTCGGATCCTGGGTGGGCGCGTTCCTCCCCGGCCGCGCGCCGGCCCCGGAGGCGAATCCGTTCGGACGAGGATCCTCCGGCGGGGTTCAGTCGATGATCGCCATGATCATCATCGCGCCGCTGAGCCTGCTCATCGGGGGGCCCGCCTTCGGCCTCGCGATCGCGGCCATCTGGACGCCGTGGCTCGGATGGCTGAGCCTGGCGTGCGGACTCGTGCTCGGCGGGCTCGCCGCGTGGGGCGGGACGGTGCTGGGCGGGCGGATCCTGGATCGGCGCTGGCCCGAGGTGCTCGCGGAGGTCGCGAGCGAGGCGTGACCCGGACCGCCCCGGAGCTCGAGGATCCGGCCGCGGATACTCGAGCTCCGGGGGCGGGCTCCGGGTGGTCGGGCTCCGGGTGGTCAGGCTCCGGCTGCGAGTTCGCGCGCCCGGGCGAGGGCGGCGTCGGTGGCCCGGGCGAACAGGCCGTCGAGGTCCGCGTCCTGCAGCACCGCGACGGCGCGCTCGGTGGTCCCCTTGGGGCTCGTCACGCGGCGGCGCAGCTCGGCGGGGTCCTCGCCCGAGGCCTCCAGCAGCGCGGTCGCTCCGATGAAGGTCTGCTCGGCCATGAGCCGGGCCTCGGGCTCTGCGAAGCCCTTGCCGATCGCGGCCTTGGTGAACTCCTCGATGAGCAGGAAGACGTAGGCGGGACCGGATCCGGAGATCGTGGACAGCGGGTCGATCTGCCCCTCCGCGACCTCGATCACGGATCCGACCGTCTCGAACAGCCGACGCACGAGCGCGCGCTCCTCGTCGCTGACGCCGGCGGCCGCTGCGAGACCGGTCACCGCGCGGCCCACGGTGGCGGGGGTGTTCGGCATCGAGCGCAGCACGCTCGTGCCGTCCGGCAGGTGCGCCGCGAAGGTCGCCAGGGTGACTCCGGCTGCGATACTCACCACGATCGCGTCCTCGCGGAGGTGCGGCGCGATCTCGTCGAGCAGGTCGGGCACCATGGCGGGCTTCACGCCGACGACGACGATCCGAGCACCGGCCGCCAGGTCGTTGCCGTCCGGCTGCTGCTCGAGCGCGATCGAGCGCACACCCGGCAGCCCCTCCAGCTCGGCGGCGCGCGCCGCCGTGCGGTTGGTGGCGGTGATGCCGCCGTCGACGGGGATTCCGCTCGCGACGAGGCCGCGCAGGATCGCACCTCCCATCGAGCCGGCACCGAGGAACGCGACAGAGGGCAGAGCATCGACCATGCGGCCATCCTACGAGCCCTATCCGTGCGGCGGCAGGGCCGACGTCCGACCGCGGTGTCGTCGACGGCCGGGCCCGTCATGCGCCCCGCCGCCCCGCATAGACTCGTGACATGAGTGCATCCGGTGGCGGCAAGGCGATCCTGGCGGCGTTCCTCGCGAACATGGGCATCGCCGTCGCGAAGCTCGTGGCCTGGCTCCTCACGGGGTCCGCGTCGATGCTCGCGGAGGCGATCCACTCGGTGGCCGACTCCGGCAACCAGCTGCTGCTCATGCTCGGCGGACGCAAGGCGCGCCGTCGCGCCGACCGGGAGCACCCCTTCGGCTACGGGCGCGAGCGCTACGTCTACGCGTTCGTCGTGTCGATCATCCTGTTCTCGGTCGGAGGTCTGTTCGCGATCTACGAGGGCGTGCAGAAGCTCGTCGAACCGCATGAGCTCGACAAGACCTGGTGGTGGGTGCCGATCGCCGTGCTGGTCGTCTCGATCGTGCTGGAGTCGTTCTCGCTGCGCACCGCCATCCGCGAGAGCAACCACGTGCGCCCGAAGGGGCAGTCGTGGGTGTCGTTCATCCGCCGCGCCAAGGCGCCTGAGCTTCCGGTCGTGCTGCTGGAGGACACCGGGGCACTCGTGGGCCTGCTCTTCGCGCTCCTCGGCGTCGGTCTCACGCTGATCACCCACAATCCGGTCTTCGATGCGCTCGGCACGCTGATGATCGGACTGCTGCTCGTGCTCATCGCGATCGCGCTCGGCATCGAGACGAAGAGCCTGCTGGTCGGCGAAGGCGCGAACGAGGCCGACTACGACCGGATCGTCGACGCGATCCTGGCGGGTGGCGAGGTCGAGAAGCTCATCCACATCAAGACCCTGTACCTCGGCCCCGACGAACTGCTCGTCGCGGCGAAGATCGCCCTCACCTCGGACAAGACCGTGCGCGCGGCCGCCGACGACATCGACGCGATCGAGGTCCGCATCCGCGAGTCCGTGCCGGCGGCACGGGTGATCTATCTCGAGCCCGACATCTACCGGCCCGCCCTGGATCCGTCCCCGTCCACCGACGCGTTCGTGCTGCGTTCGGCCGACTGACCAGGCGGATCCGTTGTGGTCGATCCGCTCGCCGAGGCGCTCGCCGATCCCACGGTGTCCGCAGACGCGCGCAGCAAGCTGCAGCACGTGCAGGACGTGCTGCGCGCGGATCCGCAGGCGCAGCTGATCTCGCTGTTCTTCGAGGGCGAGGAACCCCGCGCCGCGGTGGCGTTCGGCGATTTCGACGCGGCCGAGCTGATCGTGGTCGTCCTGCACGGGATCGACACGGATCTCGCCGCCTTCCCGGGCTGGGCGGGCATCGCCCAGCGGCTGTGCGCCGACGTCATCCGCGCCAGTGCGCTGCGGGGCGGATCCGTCCGCATCGCCACGATCGCCTGGTTCGGGTACGACTCCGGCACCCATCTGTCGGCGCTCGCGACCAAGCACGCGACAGTCGGCGCGGCGCGGCTGGCCGGCGACCTGGTGCGGATCCGGCACCGCCATCCCCGGGCGCGCATCGCGATGCTCGCGTACTCGTACTCGTCCACCCTCTTCGGCGAGCTCGTGCTCATGGACGGCGCGGGCCCCGTCTCCATGGCGTTCTCCATCGCCTCGGCGGGGATGACGCGCATGGCCGCCGACGCGGTGGCGGAGGCCATCTCGAAGCGCTCCTTCTCGTTCTACGCCACGGAGTCCTCGAGCGACGCCACCGCGCCCCTCGGACGGCTCGGCGCGCACCCGGTCGACCCCCGCGACATCGAGGGCGCGATCGTCTACTCCTCGGACGGCGGCTCCATCCCGGGGACGGATGAGCAGGGCGAGGCCACCGAAGGTCACGCGTCCCAGACCGAGGTCGACGAGCACGGCGAACGGCGCCGCGGGTACTTCGATCCCCGCGCGCAGGCGTATCTGTTCGCCGTGCAGCGCCTGGCCCGGCTGGCATCGCGACGTCCGAAGGCCTGACCGCGGCCGTCAGCACCCCGGGGACAGCTGCGGCCGGAGTCAGCGCCGTTCGGCGAAGAACGCGCGCAGCTGCGTCACGGCCTCGGCCTCGCGGAGCCCGCCGACGACCTCGGCCCGATACGGCAGCCGGCGATCGCGCAGCACGTCGTAGAGCGAGCCGGCGGCCCCCGCCTTCTCATCCCAGGCACCGAACACCACGCGAGCGAGCCGGGACTGCAGGATGGCGCCGGCGCACATCACGCACGGCTCCATCGTGACGACGAGCGTGCAGCCGGTGAGGTTCCAGGATCCGTGCGCCGCAGCGGCCGCGCGCAGCGCGACGATCTCGGCATGACCGGTCGGATCCGTCGTCTCCTCGCGGTTGTTACGCCCCTCGGCGATCGGCCGTCCCCTCGGGTCGAGCACGACGGCGCCCACGGGGATCTCGCCTGCGACGGCGGCCTCGGCGGCGAGCGCGAGGGCGCGGCCCATCGCCGTATCGTCCGTCATGGATCCTGCTACGCTCACCGGTCCTCCCGACGGTCGAGCCTAGCCGCAGGGCCGCGTCGCGTCGCGGTTGGCCGACCCCGGAACCCGCCCCTCCCCGGCGTCGCGTGAGTAGCATGCGGAGGAGGGGTGTCATGGGCGCTCAGACGGATGCAGACACGGGGGCCGGGGGCCGCCGGTCTCGCGCGCTGCCCTGGCCCGTCCTGTGCTGGATCACGGTGCTGGTGCTGATCGGCGCGGTCCAGATCGTGCGCGCCCAGTGGTTCGACGCGATCGTGTTCTTCGGCGCGGCCCTGCTCGTCGTTGCAGCCCGGTGGGCACCGCCCACACGCACGCGCCCCGCGCCGCTGCGGATGATCGTGGGAGGGGCCGCGCTCGCAGGACTCGTCGTGGGCCTGCTCCCCCGCCACGGCAGCGGCATGGTGGCCGCCGTGACCGCGATCGGGATCGCCGCCGTTGCGCTGGCCTGGCCCGGCGCACCCGCAGGACCGCAGCCTTGGACGCCCGACCTGCGCCGGCTGGCCTGGGTGTGGAGCGGGTTGGTGGTCGCCGGCTGCCTGTGGGAGCTCGTGCAGTTCATCCTCAGCCGGATCCACCCCGATGCGCCTTCGTCTGCGCTCAGCGATCTGATGGATCCGCTGCTCGACGGCGCGCCGGGCAGGATCCTGTTCGCGGCGGTCTGGCTGGCGGGCGGCGTCTTCCTGCTGCGGGCGGGAGCACGGCGGTGACGCTCCTCAGCGTCGCCGCTTTCGGGCTGTGCGCCGCTCTGCTCGTGCTGGCGACGTGGCGGATCCGGCGCGCGGATGCGGAGGCGACCACCACCGCACTGTTCGACCGGCTGCTCGATGACCGCTCCGTGCGCATCGCGGTGATCGTCGTCTGGTGGTGGCTGGGCTGGCACTTCCTCGCCGGCACCACCCTGTGACGCGCACGCGCGCGCCACAGGCGCGCAATCGCCGTGCGCCGGAGAAGCCCGACCCGATCGAGCGCTCCCCGCTCCACCGAGAATCCGCGCAACGCACGGCGGCCCGGGCGAAGTAGCCTGTACCTATGCGTGTGCACGTCGCCGACCACCCCCTCATCACCCACAAGCTGTCGGTGCTGCGCGATGCGCGCACCCCGTCGCCGGTGTTCCGCCAGCTCACCGAGGAGCTCGTGACGCTGCTCGCCTACGAGGCGACGCGCAACGTGCGGGTGAGTCCCATCGAGATCACCACTCCGGTCACCACGACCATGGGCGTGAAGATCTCGGAGCCGCGGCCGATCGTCGTCCCGATCCTGCGCGCCGGTCTCGGCATGCTCGAGGGCCTGGTCAAGCTGCTGCCCACGGCCGAGGTCGGCTTCCTCGGCATGGTCCGCGACGAGGAGACCTTCGAGCCGACCACTTATGCCGAGCGCCTGCCCGACGACCTCAGCGGCCGCCAGTGCTTCGCGATCGACCCGATGCTCGCGACCGGCGGATCACTCGCCGCCGCGATCCAGTTCCTGTTCGATCGCGGCGCGGACGACGTCACGGCGATCTGCCTGCTCGGCACGCCCGAGGGCGTGGCGGCGATCGAGAGCCTGGTGGGCGACCGCAACGTCACGCTCGTGCTCGGCGCTCTCGACGAGCGCCTGAACGAGAAGGGGTACATCGTGCCCGGCCTCGGCGACGCCGGCGACCGCCTCTACGGCACCGTCTGAGGCCGACTCACACCGTCAACACGGGACGTCCCGAACTCGTCGTCGGCGCCGTCGTCGGCGCCGTCCCGATCCGCCCCGACGAGGTGCGCGAACGCGCTCAGCCGAGCGACGCCCTCGGGCGTCCACGGCAGGTCGTCCAGCAGAGCCGGCGAGTGCACGAGGTACGCGGCGACCTTGGCGCGTGAGATCGCCACGTTCAGCCGATTCTGCAGCAGGAGGAACTCCGGCCCGCGCGGGGCGTCGCGCCCGCTCGATGCGGCCAGCGACGTGATGGAGACCACCGCCTCCCTGCCCTGGAAGTTGTCGACCGTGCCCACCGCGACGTCGCCGAAGCCGGCGTCGGCGAGCGTATCGAGGATCAGCTGCTTCTGCGCGTTGTACGGCGCGACGACGATGATGTCGGCCTGCGCGAGCGGGCGCGGTGGCGCCCCCGCCATGCCGTCGGTGTAGTCCCGCCCGACCAGCGCGCCCACGATGCGGACGACCTCCGCGGCTTCCTCCGGCGACTGCGTGGCGTTGCCGCGATGACGGATCGGCTGCACGTGAAGCCCCGGGTCGATGCCGTCGATCATTCGCCGCTCGGTACCGGGCGCCGACGCCAGCGCGCCCGCGTAGGCGAGCCGCGAGACCGGGGCCGCGACCTCCGGATGCATCCGCCAGGAACGGGCGAGGAACGCTCCGTGCGCCGGGTCGATGACCGCCTTGTCGTGCATGACCCAGCCGAGCGCCGACGTGTCGACGGGTTCGGGGTGCGTGCCCTGACTCACCTGAGGCAGCTGTTGAGGATCGCCGAGCAGCAGCAGCCGCTGCGCCGACACCGCCACCGCGATCGTGGAGGCGAGCGAGAACTGCCCCGCCTCGTCGATCACGAGCAGATCGAGCTCGCCGCGCTGGACTCGTCTGGTGCTCGAGAAGTCCCAGGCCGTGCCTCCCACCACGCAGCCGAGGCCCGCCGCGCTCTGCTCGGCGAGATACGCGGCCATGCCGTCCTTGCGGATCGCGGTGAAGACGGGTTCCGATCCGTGCGGATCCTTCGGCGCCTTCGCCACCTGCGCGGCCGGAACACCCGCCGCGACCACCCGCTCGAGCAGGTTCTCCACGATCGCGTGCGACTGCGCGACCACGCCGATGCGGTACCCGTGCTCGTTCACGAGCCGGGCGATCACATGCGATGCCGTGTAGGTCTTGCCCGTGCCCGGGGGGCCCTGCACCGCGAGGTAGCTGCGGTCGAGGTCGAGCACACCCCGCACGATGCCGTCGGCGGCCTCCGGAAGATCGGAGTCCGGCGACGTGGCGCCGTCAGCGGCGTCGGAGCTCCGGTCCGAGCGCCCGTCCGGCCCCGTCTCCAGAACAGGCAGCGGCGCACCCGACACGGTCCGCGGCACCAGGCGGCGCAGCACGTCGGTCGCCGCATCCTGCGGGAACGCCGGGGCCGCCGACAGCACGGATCCGGCCCACTCCTCGATCGCGCCCTGCAGGGAGTTCACGCGGGGCGGGGAGGCCGGGGTGAGGGCGAGCGGCAGCTCGTCCCAGGTCTGCCCGCCGATCGAGCGCTCGCGGATCCGGTAGCCGTCGTCGAGCACCTCGACGACCTCCACCTCGTGCGGCACGTGGATCACGCGTGCGGGGAACTCCCCGAAGAACGGCGCAGGGGCCTCGTACAGGGCGAACGGACTTCCGCCCGCGTTCAGGGTGCTGCCGGGAGCGACCTCTCCGTGCAGGTCGATCAGACGCGTGACGGCGCGGGCGCCCTCGTCCGTGCCCCAGTCCTGCACGACCGCCGAACGGTCGGGATCCACCCGCAGCACGTCGCGCGTGGACTCCCACAGGGTCACCGGCTCGCGCAGACGCTGGAAATGCGAGATCCAGAAGCTCTTCGCCTCGCGCGGGAAGTAGTCGATCGCCGCGGCGGCGACCCGGTGGGACTGGCCGGCCTGCTCGAGCGCGGGCCCGGTCGCACCCGCGCTCCGCGCCTCATCCTGCACGCGCTGCCCCTCGGCCTGCAGCGCGAGCGAGAGCGGCGCGGGCTCGTAAGCGCGCGTCTCGGGCTCGTCCGGCGGCGCCGGCAGCACCCCCGCCTCGCGGGCGAGGCCCACGAGCCAGTTGCGCAGCCGCCGGGTCGAGACGCAGTCGTAGCGGTTGTAGTCCGCGAGGTCGGCCAGGATCCCGTCCGCCTCGGCCGTGCGACCCGACGCGGCGAGCCCTCGAGCCTGCACGTACTGGACGATCGAGTCGTCGCCCTTCTGCACGTCGCTCGTGCGCACCTCGGCACCCATGTAGAGCGGCTCGAGCTTCTTGATCGAGTACGACCGCGACCCGATCCGCACGGTCCGCAGCACCAGCGGGTACAGGTCGACGAACACCCCTTCCCGCAGCAGCCGGTCGACCGTGGCCTCGCCCACGCCGTAGCGCTCCGCCATGTTCTGCAGGTGCGAGGTCTCGTAGGGGGCGTAGTGGTAGATGTGCATGTCGGGGTGCGCCGCTCGCCGCGCGGCGACGAAATCGAGGAAGTCGAGCAGCGCCCGCTTCTCGGCCGCGAAGTCGTGCGCCCAGAGTGCGGTGTACTGCTCGGCGTCGTCGACCCAGCCGAACAGGTAGTCGAGCCCCCAGGGCTGACCCTCGCCCGGCTCGGTGTAGAGCGGATCCCCCTCGAAGTCGAAGAACAGATCGCCACGGCTGGGCCGCGGCATCAGCCCGATCGCTGCCGCGGAGACCACCTCGAACGGCGGCACCGGATGCGCGGCGGCGTCACCGTGCCCCTGCGCGGCGTCCTCTGCGGCCGCCTCCGCCGCCATCGCGGCGAGCTGCAGCCGGGCCTGGGCGCGAAGCGCCTCGAACGTCTCGACGTTCATGCCCTCCGGCGCATCCTCTGTCACGGCGAGGTCGTCGATGGTCCTGATCCCCGCCGCACGGAGCCGGGCGCGCTGCACCGGGCGCATGCGCGCGACGAGCAGCAGGTCGCGGTGCGCCACCACCTCGAGCTCGCACGTGGCGCAGCGCCCGCACGCGACGATCTGCAGGCCGCCGCGGTCGTCGCCCCAGGCGAGCGGAGCACCCGCCGCGCCCTCGTCGATGCGACGGTCGGCGATGAGCGCGCGCAGACGGGCCCTGCGCACATGGAACAGCGGCAGCAGATCGCTCACCGCATGCGTCGAGATGCTGCGATCGCCGAGGATCAGATCCACCTCGTCGGAACGGGGGATGCCTGCCCTGTCGAGCTGATCGACGTATGCCGCCAGCTGCATGAGCGCGGTGACCCGCGCGGTGCGGGCGAGCTTCGAGTCCTGCACACGCCAACGCCCGTCGGGATCGCGGAGCAGGAAGTCGGCGAACCCGACGAACTCGGGGGTGGAGAACGCGGCCTGGTAGATCACCGTCGCATCCGACCGCAGCGCGCGCAGCGTGTCCTCGACAACGCCGGCGAGAGCCTCGGCATCGGTCGAGGAGACCTTGGGTAGCTCGATCACGCCCGGTCCGCCGTCGACGGAACGCCCCCGCTCCGCGATGTAGTCGTCCAGCACCACGAGCTCATGCGCATCGCCCATCGCCGCAGCGCGGGCGAGCGTGGCGTCCTCGGGATCCTCGACCGGTTCGACCCGCCCGAGCTTGGCATCGACCGCGCGGACCCAGGCGAACTCGCACTCCGCCGCGAGCTTCAGATCCGTGGCGCTCCAGATCACGCGCTTCCGGTCGGATCCGACGTTCTGATCGGATGCGGAAGCAGTGATCACGCGCACGAGGGCTCCTGTCGTCGGGGGGCGACCGATCGGGCCGTCGCTTCGACCCTAGACGGGGGCGGGGACACCACCGATCTCCGACGTTTCCCTCCTCCCGCCGTCTTTCCCTCCCCGCAGCAACGCCCACCAGGGGAGGGAAAGCCGGGCAGGGGAGGGAAACGCCCAGCAGGGAGCGGGGGGGGAAGCCGGAGGGGGACGCGCTCAGCGCCACCAGGTGTCGTCGGGCGTGACCGGCTGTCGGCGCTTGTGCGAGGTCGCGAGGTAGCGCGCCTCGATGCGCTCCGCCGCACCCGCCTCGACCTGCCGCCCCTCGAGGAAGTCGTCGATCTGCTCGTACGTGAGGCCGAGCTCATCCTCGTCGGCCCGGCCCGGTGTGCCGTCGAGCAGGTCGGCCGTCGGCACCTTGTAGGCCAGGCGATCCGGAGCCCCGAGCGCCAGCAGCAGCGCCCTCCCCTGCCGCTTGGTGAGCCCGGCGAGCGGCGTGAGGTCGGCCGCCCCGTCGCCGAACTTCGTGAAGAAGCCGGTCACCGCCTCTGCCGCGTGATCCGTGCCGATCACGAGCATGCCGCGCTGTCCGGCGATCGCGTACTGGGTGACCATCCGCAGGCGCGCCTTGATGTTGCCGCGGTGGAAGTCGGCGACGTCCTCCAGGCCCGCCGCCTCCAAGTCGTTCTCGAGGCCGTCGACCCCGTGCTCGATGTTGACCTCGACGCCCTCGTCGGCGGAGATGAACGCCATCGCGGCGGTCGCATCGTCGGCGTCGTGCTGCACCCGGTAGGGCAGGCGCACGGCGATGAAGGTCGCCTCTCCCCCCTCGGCGCGCACCTTCTCGACGGCGAGCTGCGCGAGGCGCCCGGCGAGCGTCGAGTCCTGTCCGCCCGAGATCCCCAGCACGTATCCCTTGGCGCCGGTGTGCCGGAGGTAGTCGACGAGGAAGCCGATCCGGCGGTCGATCTCGGCGGCGGGGTCGATGTCGGGGCGCACCCCGAGATCGACGGCGATCTCCTGCTGCAGGCTCATGCTTCTCCTTCGGTCGTGGAACCAGTATCCAACGGCCACGTTTCGCGCGCGTGAACGCCGACGCGGCCCCGGCGGCGCCTGCGAGGATGGAGGCATGAGACTCCTCGTCGCCGCCCTCGCGTCCGAACTGCAGGCCTTCCCCGAGGAGCTTCCGGGCTTCGACCGGCTCGTGACCGGCCCCGGCAAGCTCAAGGCCGCCTACGGCCTCACCCGCGCACTGGATGCCACCGCCTACGAGGAGATCGTCGTCGTCGGCACGGCGGGCGGCGTGGATCCCGCCCTCCCCGGCGGCGTCTACGAGATCACCGCCGCGATCCAGCACGACGTGCAGGACCTGGACGGCGTGATCGGGCAGCATGTCTCGCTGCCGCCGCGCGTGGCGACCGGTCGCGAAGGCCTCGTCATCGCGACCGGCGACAGCTTCGTCGACGACGTCGCAGTCGTCGAGCGGATCCGCGGCCTCGGCGGGGTGCTCGTCGACATGGAGACCTACGCCTACGTCTGGGTCGCCGACCAGTTCGCCGTGCCGATCCGGGTGCTGCGCGCGATCTCCGACACCGCGCAGGACGGCGCGACCACCGTCTGGGACGAGACCGTCGCAGCGTGCAGCGTGCAGCTGCGCGAGCGGATCCGCGAGGAGTACGGCGTCTGAGAGCGCACACCCGTCCGTGACCGGTCGTGGACATTTCAGTTAACGCTCGCTAATCTGAATCACGAGTCCACGACCACTGCGAAGTCGCCCAACGGAGGGTGCTGTGTCCGAATCAATCGCGCCAAGCGTCAGCGCGCCGACCTATCGGGAGCTCGTCGACGAACTCCGCGTCCGCCGCGCCGAGGCAGCGCTGGGCGGGCCGGAGAAGGCGCGGATCCGGCACACCGAGCGCGGCAAGCTCCTCGCCAGGGATCGGGTCGACCACCTGCTCGACGTCGGCAGCCCGTTCCTCGAGGTCGCACCGCTCGCCGGCTACGGCCTGTACGGCGGCGACGCCCCCTCGGGCGGCGTGGTCGCGGGGATCGGGCTCATCCACGGTCGGCACGTCATGGTCGTCGCGAACGACGCCACGGTCAAGGGCGGCACCTACTACCCGATCACGGTCAAGAAGCACCTGCGCGCGCAGGAGATCGCGGCCGAGAACCGGCTGCCCTGCATCTACCTCGTCGACTCCGGCGGCGCGTTCCTGCCGATGCAGGACGAGGTGTTCCCCGACCGCGATCACTTCGGCCGCATCTTCTACAACCAGGCCAGGATGTCGCGCGACGGCATCCCGCAGATCGCGGCGGTGATGGGATCGAGCACGGCCGGCGGCGCCTACGTCCCGGCGATGAGCGATGAGACCGTGATCGTGCGGAACCAGGGCACGATCTTCCTCGGCGGGCCCCCGCTCGTGAAGGCCGCGACCGGCGAGGTCGTCACCGCGGAGGACCTCGGCGGAGGCGAGGTGCACACCCGGATCTCGGGCGTCGCCGACCACCTCGCCGAGAACGACGAGCACGCGCTGCAGATCGTCCGGGACATCGTGGCGACACTGCCGCCCTCCCCGGCGCTGGCGGATCCGATCGCCGCGATCGCGGATCCTCCGGCCGTCGACCTGCTCGACGTCGTCCCGGTCGAGTTGACGGTGCCCTACGACGCGCGCGAGATCATCCGCGGCGTCGTCGACGGCGGGGCGTTCACCGAGTTCAAGCCCGAGTACGGCACGACCCTGGTCACCGCGTTCGCCCGCATCCACGGGCACAGGGTCGGGATCATCGCGAACAACGGCGTGCTGTTCGGGGAGTCGGCGCTCAAGGGCGCCCATTTCATCCAGCTCTGCGAGCAGCGGCGCACGCCGCTGCTGTTCCTGCAGAACATCACCGGCTTCATGGTGGGCCGGGAGTACGAGGCGGGCGGCATCGCGAAGCACGGCGCGAAGATGGTGAACGCCGTCGCCACCGCGACGGTGCCCAAGCTCACGGTCGTCGTGGGCGGATCCTTCGGCGCCGGCACGTACTCGATGTGCGGACGGGCCTACTCGCCGCGCTTCCTCTGGCTCTGGCCGGGAGCCAGGGTCTCGGTCATGGGCGGACCGCAGGCCGCGTCGGTGCTGTCGACGGTGCGCCGCGATCAGATCGAGGCGGCCGGCGGATCCTGGTCGGCCGAGGAGGAGGCCGAGTTCCAGGCGCCGATCCGCGCCGCATACGACGAGCAGGGCAGCCCCTACTACTCCACCGCTCGCCTGTGGGACGACGGGATCATCGAGCCCGGTCAGACCCGCGACGTGCTGGGCCTCGCGCTCGACGTCGTGATGCGAGCACCCTCGACCGACGCGCCCGCCACCAGTGCAGCGACAGATCAGCGCCGGTTCGGCGTCTTCCGGATGTGAGTGAGATGCACCGCACTGAGCCCGTCGACCTGTTCGACACCGTCCTCATCGCCAATCGCGGCGAGATCGCCTGCCGCATCATCGCGACGCTGCGCCGACTCGGGATCCGCTCGATCGCCGTCTACAGCGACGCCGACGCAGGCTCCCGCCATGTCGCGCTCGCCGACGTCGCCGTGCGGATCGGCCCCGCTCCCGCGGCGCAGAGCTACCTGAGCATCGAAGCCGTGCTGGACGCGGCTCGGGCGACCGGCGCCCAGGCGATCCACCCCGGCTACGGCTTCCTCGCCGAGAACGCCGCGTTCGCGCAGGCCTGCGCCGACGCCGGCATCGTGTTCATCGGCCCCACCGCGGACGCGATCCGCACCATGGGCGACAAGATCACGGCCAAGCTCGCCGTCGCCGAGCGCGACGTGCCCACCGTGCCGGGGATCGCGCGCCCCGGCCTCACCGATGCCGATCTCATCGCCGCAGCGGCAGGGGTCGGGTACCCGCTGCTCATCAAGCCCTCGGCGGGCGGCGGCGGCAAGGGCATGCACGTGGTCGCGGACGAGGCGCACCTGGCCGAGGCGATCTCCGCGGCGCGACGCGAGGCCGCCGCGAGCTTCGGCGACGATGCCCTGTTCCTGGAGCGCTACCTCACCACGCCGCGGCACATCGAGGTGCAGATCCTCGCCGACGCGCACGGGAACGTCGTGCACCTCGGCGAGCGCGAGTGCTCGCTGCAGCGCCGGCACCAGAAGGTGATCGAGGAGGCTCCGTCACCTCTGCTCGATGCGGCGACCCGCGCGGCGATCGGCGCGGCCGCCTGCGAGACCGCCCGGAGCGTCGACTACCGCGGCGCCGGAACCGTGGAGTTCATCGTCGAGGCGACCAGGCCGGACGAGTTCTTCTTCATGGAGATGAACACGCGCCTGCAGGTCGAGCACCCCGTGACCGAGCAGGTCACCGGACTCGATCTCGTGGAGCAGCAGCTGCTCATCGCGGCCGGCACTCCGCTCGGCTTCGGGCAGGACGACGTCGTGCTGCGCGGGCACAGCATCGAAGCTCGCGTGTACGCCGAAGACCCCACCGCCGGGTTCCTCCCCACCGGCGGTCGCGTGCTGCGCGTGGTCCACCCCGAGGGTGACGGCATCAGGGTCGACACCGCGATCGCCGACGGTCTGGACGTCTCGATCGACTACGACCCGATGCTCGCGAAGATCATCGCGCACGGCACGGATCGCGACGAGGCCCGCCGACGCCTGGTGCGTGCGCTCGACGAGACCGCGGTGTTCGGCTTCCCGACGAACGTGGAGTTCGTGCGGGCGCTGCTCGAGCTGCCGGAGGTGGTCGCGGGCGAGCTCGACACCGACCTCATCGCGCGCCGCTTCGATGACCTCGCGTTCGCCGAGGCGGATGCGCGCGTGTTCGCGGAGGCGGCGCTGCTGCTCGATGCGGCTCGGGATGCCGGGGCCGCGACCGTGTCGAGTCCGTGGACCCGCCGCGATGGCTGGCGCCTGGGCGACCCCGCCCCCCGGCGCTACCGACTGGTCTGCGGCGAGCGCAGCTCCGAGGTGCTCGTGACGGGATCCGGATCCGGCCTGTCGGTCGAAATCGACGGATCCGGCCCGGTCGCTGCCGCATCGCGTGCCGAAGGAGCCCTGCGCCGCACCCTCACGATCGACCGCACGACGCGCACGGTCGCGGCGCTCGAGATCGGATCCGACCGGGTGGCCGTCGCTCATGGCGGGGCCGTGTTCGAGGTCGCCGTGGAGCGGGTCTCGCACGCCGGTGCGACGGCGGCGGAGAGCCGCCCGCACCTGGACTCCCCCATGCCCGGGACGGTCGTGCTCGTGCACGCCGCCGATGGCGCGCACGTCGCAGAAGGCGATCCGGTGCTCGTGGTCGAGGCGATGAAGATGGAGCACGTGCTGCGCGCCGGGGTGGCGGGCACGGTCGCCGTCCACGTCGCGCAGGGCGACACGGTGGCCCGGGGGCAGACTCTCGCCGTGATCACGCCGGACGCCCCTGCTGCCGGCTCAGGGACCGATGTCGAGGAGGACGCGCAGTGACCGGGAAGCGCATCGAGCAGCGAGGACTCTACTTCGAGGAGTTCGAGGAGGGTGCGGTCTATCTGCACCGTCCGGGGCGCACGGTCACCGAGGCCGACAACGTGCTCTTCACGACGCTGACCATGAACACCCAGGCCCTCCATCTGGACGCGGCGTGGAGCGCCGGGACCGAGTTCGGCGAGCGGCTGGTGAACAGCATGTTCACCCTGTCCACGCTCGTGGGGCTCTCCGTCGCGCAGCTCACGATGGGCACGATCGTTGCGAACCTCGGCTTCTCCGAGGTGTCCTTCCCCGCGCCGGTGCGCATCGGCGACACCCTCTACGCCGAGACCCTGATCGTGTCGAAGCGGTTGTCGTCGTCGCGTCCCGGTCAGGGCATCGTCCAGTTCGCGCACACCGGGCGCAACCAGGACGGCGACGTGGTCGCGCTCGCCACCCGATCCACCCTCATGCAGTGTCTTCCGGCGGAGGTCGCACGATGAGCGCACTCCGCGGCCCCGCCCTGTTGTTCTGTCCCGCGGATCGCGACGACCGGTATGCCAAGGCTCTCGCCGCCGCCGACTCGGTGATCCTCGACCTCGAAGACGCCGTGGCCCCGGCCGACAAGCCCGTCGCCCGCGAGCGCGTCGCCGCCGCCGACCTGGATCCGCAGCGCACCATCGTGCGGGTGAACCCGTCAGGAACCCCCGATCACGAGCTCGACCTCGCGGCACTCGCCGGCACCGGGTACCGCACGGTGATGCTCGCCAAGGCCGAGTCCGCGTCCGATCTCGACGGCCTGCACGCCGCGGGTCATCACGTGCTGGCCCTGTGCGAGACCGCGCGCGGTGTCGTGCACGCCGAGGAGATCGCCGCGCACCCCGCGACGATCGGTCTCATGTGGGGCGCGGAGGATCTGGTCGCGAGCATGGCGGGACGCTCGAGCCGGTTCACCTCCGGCGCTCATGCGGGGCGCTACCGCGACGTCGCCCGGCACGCGCGCTCCCGTGTGCTGCTGGCGGCGAAGGCGTTCGGGAGGGCCGCGATCGACTCCGTGCATCTCGACATCGCCGACGTCGAGGGGCTGCGCGCCGAGGTGCTCGACGCCGCGGCGAGCGGCTTCGACGCCACCGCCTGCATCCACCCGAGCCAGGTCGCGGTGATCCGGGAGGGCTACGCCGCCGCTCCGGCCGAGCGGGACTGGGCCGAGCGCGTGCTCGCAGAGGCGGAAGGGCGACCGGGGGTGTTCCGATTCGAGGGGCGCATGGTCGACGAGCCCGTGCTGCGCCAGGCCAGGGCGATCCTCGGGCGCTGACCACGGCGGGCGGGCCGCTACTCCCAGATCGCCGTGTCGGGGTCCATACCGTGCGCGCGGGCGCTCGCGTCGACGAGCGCACGGAACCAAGCCGCCATTCCCGGCCGGATCCCGTCGTAATGCGCGGCGAAGCCCGGATCCTCCGCGTAGGTGCGGGCGACGCACACCTGCATCGACCGGGTCAGCGGGAAGTACGCCGAGAACACGGCGCGGTGACGCTCGACGAGCCGATCCGCAGCGGCGTCCGCCGGCGCCACGCCGTCATCGAACGCCGCGGCGAGCTCCTGCTCGAAGCCGGTCATCGCCTCGGCCACCGCCTGCCATTCCTCTGCTCCGCGCTCGGCCGACCGCTCGGCGTACTGCGCCCACTGCGCGGTCGTGCCCCAACGCGCCCGCGCCCCCTCGGCCCAGGCCGGGTCCCAGTCCCGTCCGAACACTGCGACCTGCTGTTCGGGCGTCAGCAGCACCCCGCGTTCGTGTGCGGCGATCATCCGGCCGAGCCCCGCGTCGAGCTGCTCAAGGCGGGCGATGCGCTCCCGGATCCGCTCCTGCTGCCGCCGCAGCTCCGCGGGCGCCGCCGCCGCCGGGTCGTCCAGAAGGGTGCGGATCGCCGCGAGGCCGAGGCCGAGCTCGCGATAGAGCACGATGCGCTGCAGTCGCTCGATGTCCCGCGTCGTGTACAGCCGGTACCCGGCATCCGAGCGGAGGGACGGGCGGGCGAGCGCGATCTCGTCCCAGTGGTGCAGGGTGCGCACCGTGATCCCGAGGACGTCCGCGACGCGGCCCACGGTCAGGCCGTCGTCGCGGACGCCCGCGCGGTCGAGAACCCCCGCGCGGGGGAAGGGGCGCGACTCAGTCATCCCCCTCATTGTGCCCGCCGTCCGCGACTGCGGGGCCGGTGATGCCCATCGCCGCCAGGTTCTGGGCCCCCTGACTCTCGGGCACATAGGGTTTGGCCGCAGTGAACACGACCCGCACGTTCTCCGGGGTGATCATCTCGATGTCACGGGTGTTCCAGAACGTGTCGGTCGGCCCCTGCACCCGATCCGGATCCAGCGCGCGGCAGGCCGCCGCGATCGGCTCGATCTGGTCCATCACGCAGGAGAAGCTGACGGTCATCGCCGGCACCTGCTCCTGCACCACGTCGGCGCGCACGAGCAGCACGTCCTGGAAGGCCCAGCGACGCAGGTGCACCACGCGTCCCGGCGTGCGGAACAGTTCGATGAAGTCCAGCCCTCGAGTCCAGAATGCGACCGAGGCATCCAGATCCGTGGTCGGGATCGTGACGAAGGCCGGCATCCCGTAGATGCCGCGGTAGTGTGCGGGCGGCACGGCATCCGGGCCGGGCGGGGGCACAGGGCTGATCTCGAAGGCGTCGTAGTAGTCGTTCATGAGACCAGCCTCGACCCTCACGTCGCGTCAGGGTCAAGCGCGATATGGGTCGTCCCTGCTCCCGGCTGTCCGACCTGAAGCAGTTCCCGCACCCGCTCGATCGGCAGGCCGTGCACGTTCTGCCGGTGTCCGACCATGTCCTCTCCGGCGACCAGCACGTTGAGCACGGCCTCCTCCGTCGCCTCGACCACCGCCGTGTAGAGCGGATCCATCCGCCCCCAGGGCACGGCACGCAGATCGTCCAGCACGACCTCCTCGCCCTCCGCGGGGAAACGGCTGGCGAGCGCGCCCGCGTTGGCCGTCGAGAAGGCGAGGAAGATGTCGCCCGAGAAGTGCGATCCCGCGGTTCCCGTGCGTGCGAGGCCGAGCGAGACCCTCCGCGCCATCGCGGTGCACTGTCCGGGCAGCAGCGGCGCATCGGTCGCCACGACCACGATCACACTGCCGGCGCCCTGCGGCGGCGCGGCGGCACCTGCCACGACGGGGGCCTCGGCGGGGGTCGCGGAACCCGTGGAGAGCTCGGCCTTGAGCGCGGGCCCGACCTGCTCCCCGCGCACGGTCAGCTCCGACATCTCGCCGAAGTTCGCCTGCAGGAACACTCCGACCGCGTACTCGGCATCCCCGAGCACGACCCGGCGCGATGCCGTCCCGGATCCGCCCTTGAATCCATAGCAGATCATGCCGGTGCCGCCGCCGACGGCGCCTTCGTCGACGGGCCCGGATCGCGCTGCCTCCAGAGCGCCCACGGCGTGCTCGGGGCGCACGTGCAGACCGTTGATGTCGTTCAGCCGACCGTCCCAGGTCTCCGCGACGACGGGCAGCAGCCACTGGTCCGCCGCGCCGGGAACGGCGTCGAGCATCCATCGGATGGCGCCCTCGTGCGCGGCGCCGACCGAGTGCGTGTTGGTGATCAGCACGGGGGTGCCGAGGCTGCCGGACTCCGCGATCCACACGGATCCGGTCATCTCGCCGTTGCCGTTCAGGGAGTGCACGCCGGCCGCCACGGGATCCGCCGCGCCGGCGCGCCCCCGCGGCAGGATCGCGGTGACGCCGGTGCGGACGACCGCGGACGCGCGGTCCTCGATGAGCGTGCTGTACCCGACCTCGACGCCGGGAACGTCGGTGATCGCATTGTGCGGGCCCGGGATCCCCCCGCGGATGAGGCCGAGGTCGCGCGCACGTGCCCGGCTCATCCGCGCACCTCGTCCTCGAGCTCCTCGTCCGCGGGCAGCGGCAGCGTCCACCGATCCGGCTTCCCGCGCAGGTAGAGCGCGTAGTAGAGCAGGCCGATGGCGAAGATCCCGACCGCGACCGCGACCGGAACCCAGTCGGCGATCAGGCTCATCACGAGGATCACCAGCGTTGCGAGCGTCATCAGGATCGGCGCGACGGGCCACAGGGGCATCCGGTACTCGGCGGCGTCGGTGGTGTGGTTGATCCGTCCCACGAGGGCGGCGAGGCCGACCAGCGCATAGAGGATCACGATGCCGGCGCTGGTCGCGACGAGCAGGACGTTGAACGGGACCAGCCACAGGCAGAGCGCCGCGATCACGCCGACGATGATCGTCGCGATGACCGGGGTGCGCAGCGTCGGATGGATCCGCCCCAGCGGTCGGTTGATCGCGTCGGGCCAGGAGCGGTCGCGGGCGGAGGAGAACAGCGTGCGCCCGAACTGCAGGATGATCGCGAGCACGGCGTTGATGACGGCCACGGCGATGCCGACGCTGACCAGGGTGTTGACGACCGGCCCCGCGCGCTCGGTGAGGAACTGCGTCATCGGCGAGGGCGACGCGACGAGCGCCGCGAGGTCCTTCGAGCCCAGCAGCACGGCGATCGTGGGAACGATCTCCGCGACCACGGCGATGAGCAGCGACCACAGGATCGCCCGGCCGATCGTGGAGCGGGCGTTCTTGGTCTCCTCGGCGTAGTAGACCGCGGCGCCGTAGCCGTTGAACGCGAACAGGGCGGTCGCCGTGTAGGAGACCACGAGCCCGGCGGAGGCGCTCACGAGCACGCCGCCCGGACCGCTCGTGGCGACCGTCCACAGTGTGGAGATCGGCTGGCTCACGTGCAGGAACCCCACCACCGTGAGCACCACCAGCGCGCCGATCTCCAGGATCAGGAAGATGCCGGTGACCCACGCGTTGGTCCTGATCCCGAGGCAGGCGATCACCGTGGTCACCAGGATCACGACGATCCCGACCCACCCGCCGCCAAGTGCGTTCGAAAGCACCCCGAGGTACTGGCCCGCTCCCGACGCGATCACGCCGATGATGAGCACACCGCTGACCAGGTTCAGCAGGAAGAGCCCGAAGCCCCAGGGTTTGCCGAGCGTGCGCGCGACGAACGCGTACTCGCCGCCGGTGATGGGGAACGCGCTGGAGAGCTCCGCGTAGCAGAGTGCGACGAAGACGCCGACGAGGGCGCCGATCAGGAACGCGAGCGCCGACGCCCCGCCGATGCCGTTGATGATCGCGGGCACGATGATGAACACGCTCGACGCGGGCGTCACCGCAGAGAGCGTGATCAGGATGTTCTCCTTGAAGGTCAGCCCGCGGGACAGCTGCTGTTCGTACTTGGCCACGTCCGGCACCACCCCCGGCATCTTCGCTCCCCGGGCCTCGGCGGCTTCGCCGAGATCCCCTTGCAATGCATCGCTCATCGTTGAGCCTTTCGTTCGCGGGTCGACTATCTGACTCGCCAATCAAATATGCTTGACTCACCCCCGTCAAGTGTTTTGTTGTAATGAGTCCGCAGTAGTTGACCAGCGAGTCAGCCTTGGTGACGCCGGGGCCACTTCGGCCCTCTGCGCCGCGACCCCGTCGGATCCTGAGATGATGTCCGCATGGCAGGTGCAAAAAGGCCGTCGGACCGTCGCGATCAGCTGATCCTCGCGACGCTCGACGCGATCCGCGATCGGGGGATCGCGAATCTCCGGATCCAGGACGTCGCCGCGCGGGCGGGCGTCGCCACGGGCACGGTGCACTATCACTTCAACGATCTCGACCAGCTGATCAACGACGTGTACGCGTGGGCGTGCGACCGGTTCTACACGACGCGCCTGAACGCCCTCGCCGGCGTCGAGGACGCCAGGGAGCAGCTCGCCCTGATGATCGATGCCGGCGTGCCGGAGAGCGAGCACGACGCTCTCGTCATCGCGATGCACGACATCGACCTGTACCGCCGCGGCAACGCGACCATGGGCCTGCTCCTGCAGGCGCTGTACGAGCGGCAGGTCGCGCTCTACTTCGCGACCCTGCAGCTGGGCGTCGCGCAGGGCCACTTCCGCTTGAGCGGACCCGTCGTCGATCTCGCGCAGAACCTCGTCGCGCTCGAGGACGCGTACGAGCTGCACATCATCAGCGGCAACCGCTCGGCCGCCCCGGAGCGCGCGCGCGAGCTCATCCTCGGCTACGCGCGCACGGTGACCGGCTGCAGCGACCTCTCGCTCCGGCGCTGAGGCGGTCGTCCGCGCCGGGAGGGATCGGAATCAGGCCTCCGCCTGCAGATGCCTTTCCGCCGCGGCGGCCAACTCGCCGAGCACGAGCTCTCCCGTGTCGGCGTCGTAGTCGTACAGCTCCCCGTAGCGACCCCAGTCGATCGCGATGTCGAGCTGCCGGCGGGCGTCCTCGGCCGTGTAGCCGCGCCGCAGCAGGTCGAGGAAGAAGTCGTCGCGCAGCGCGCCGTCGTCACTGTTCTCGAGCGCCTTCACGATCGTCCGGACGAGCGGGACGCTCTGCACCGCCCGCGCCGCGAACAGCTCCTTGCTGGTCTGGATGTCCGCGGTCAGCCAGTCCCGCCCTCCGTCGCTGAGGAAGGCCTGGGCGCCCTCGACCTCGAGCAGCCCGAGCAGCTGGGCGGCGTCCACCAGCGGCAGCAGATCGTCCACCTCGAAGGAGAGCTCGTCCGCGAGATCGGGCAGATCGGTCTGCCCGTTGTGCGCGTGCACGATCTCGATGAGGCCCGCGAGTCCGCCCACTGTGATGTCCGGCAGCGGGTGGCTGAGCGGGGTCGGCGCGGGCACCGCCGACGACGTCGGCACCCGCTCGGAGTCGGTGAGCATCGCGTAGAGCGCATCGATCGTCGACTCGAAGGTGGGGCTGCGGCGATCGCGGGGCCGGGGCAGCAGGATCGGCACCTCGCCCTTCACATGCCCGGGGTTGGATCCCAGCACGAGCACCCGGTCGGCGAGCAGCACCGCCTCCTCGATGTTGTGCGTCACGATGCAGATGGCGGAGGTCGGGAACTCCGGCTGCGCCCACAGCGACATGATCTCGCCCCGGAGGTTCTCCGCGGTCAGCACGTCGAGCGCCGAGAACGGCTCGTCCATCAGCAGGGCGTCCGGACGCAACACGAGGGCGCGCGCGAAGCCCACGCGCTGGCGCATGCCGCCGGAGAGCTCGCGCGGGTACGCGGACTCGAATCCGTCCAGGCCGATCACGTCGATCGCGGCGAGCGCGCGCTCCCGGCGCTCCGCCGCGGGCACGCCGCGGGCCTCGAGCCCCAGCTCGACGTTGGCCTGCACCGTGAGCCACGGCATGAGCGCGAACGACTGGAACACCATCCCGACCCCGGGGTTCGCGCCCTCGAGCCGCTCGCCGCGGTAGCGCACCTCCCCCGTGGTCGGCGCGATGAGCCCCGCCATCGTGCGCAGCAGCGTCGACTTGCCGGATCCGGACTTGCCGAGCAGGGCGACGATCTCACCCTTGCGCAGCGTGAGCGAGATCTCGGACAGGACGTTGAGCGTGGTGCCGTCGGCCGAGGGGAACGACTTCGTGACCCGGTCGATGTCGATGAGCGGCGCCCCGATCTCCAGCGGGGCGGACGTGCGGTCGGTCTTCTGTGCCATGGGGGCACCTCCTCCGGGAGTCGGGGACAGCGTCAGGTCAGGGAGAATCGGGTCTCAGCGAGGCGGTAGAGCCGACGCCAGAACAGGCGGTTGATGCCCACGACGAACAGCGTCATGACGATCACGCCGACGAACGTGCGGGCGAAGTCGCCCGCCGTGGTCGCGTTCGCGATGTAGGCGCCGAGGCCGGTCGCCGTGAGGGTGGTGTGCCCGTAGCTGACCACCTCGGAGACGATCGAGGCATTCCAGGCGCCGCCGGCCGCGGTGATCCCACCCGTCACCCAGGAGGCGAACACGGCGGGCAGGATCATCCTCTTCCATCGCAGCCAGCGGCTCACTCCGAGATTCACCGACGCCTCCCGGAGGTCCGCCGGGATCGCCGAGGCTCCCGCGATGACGTTGAACAGGATGTACCACTGCGCGCCGAGCGCCATCAGGAGGATGCCGCCGACGTCGAGGCTGACGCCGGTCTTGATGAGCAGGAGCGTGATGAACGGGAAGAGGAAGTTGGCGGGGAAGCTCGCGAGCACCTGCACGACGGGCTGTGCGAAGCGGGTGACGCGGGGATTCATGCCGATCCAGACCCCGATCGGCACCCAGATGAGCGTGGCGACGACGATCAGCACGACGACGCGCGCGAACGTGACGAAGCCGAGCAGCAGCGCCTTGCCGAACTCGACAAGGCCCACCGCGCCCTGGATGTAGAGCAGCATCTCCACGACGCCCCACAGCACGAGGGCGCCGACGACGACGGCGAACACGACGTCGCCGGTGCGGCGCCGGCGCTCGTTCACGAGCAGGGGCCGATCGGCGAGCCCGAACGGGCGGGTGACGGCGTCGAGCCCCCGCCCTACGGGGCGGAGCGCGACGCCCAGGTAGCGGGAGAGCCCGGAGTGCCGCAGCACGTTGAGCGTGATGCTGCGCTGCACGACCGCAGCCGACGTGTCGCCGATGCGGAACTTCTCGGCCCAGGCGGTCAGCGGCCGCCAGAACAGGGTGTTCACGCCGATCACCATGAGCACCATGACGCCGATCGCCAGGAGGATCGCCGGGATGTTCTGCTGAGCGGTCGCCGCCGCGACATAGGACCCGATCCCCGGCAGCGCGTAGGTGTGGTTGTTGACCGAGATCACCTCGGACGCGACGAGGAAGAACCAGCCTCCGCCGAAGCTCATCATCCCGTTCCAGACCAGCGGGATCATCCCGCTCGGGACGTCCAGCTTCCAGAAGCGCTGCCACTTCGTGAGCCGCAGCAGGCGTGCGGCCTCGTCCAGCTCGCGGGGCTGAGTGGTCAGGGAGCTGTAGAAAGCGAACGTCATGTTCCAGGCCTGGCTCGTGAAGATCGCGAAGACCGAGGCGCACTCCAGCCCCAGCATCGACCCGGGGAAGAGCACGAGCCAGATCGACAGCGTCACCGAGAGGAAGGCGAGCACGGGCACCGACTGCAGGATGTCGAGCAGAGGGATGAGGATCTTCTCCGCCCGCCGGGAGCGCGCCGCCGCGGTCGCATACACGAAGGTGAACAGCAGGGACGCGAGCAGCGCGACGAACATCCGCAGCAGTGACCGCGCCGCGTAGTACGGCAGGTTCGTCGGATCGGTCGAGACGCTGGACGCCGCGTTCGACGGGTTGAACGGCGCGCCGACCCCCTCCGCGAGGCGGATGAGCAGGAACAGCAGCACCGCGAACCCGACGAGCACGATCGCGTCGGCCGCGAGGCGGGTGCGCGACCGTGCGCCGACGGACGTGTGTCCGGCGAAGGGACGGAGAGTCGTCATGGCGGGCTCCATAGGGAGAGCGCAGCCGGCGGATCAGCGGGAAGCTGCCGGATGACAGAGCAGAACCGGGCCGAGGAGCGCGAGCGGGAGGGACGGGTGGGATCGATGGTCAGGATGACTCATCGTCATCACCTCCTCCGCTGTGCGCTCGTGCCCGATGCCGGGCCATGTCGTACGATAGTCTCACTCAACTGCTTGCGCAAATGAATGGATGGTGAGTCACTCGTGAACGAGCCGGACCGGATCATCGCCACGCCGGAGCGCCTCGGCGCGGCCGCCGGCACCTTCGATCTGCTCTCCGTCCCCGGACGCCTGCACATCGTCTGGCTGCTCGCCGCGGGCGAGAGCGACGTGACGTCCCTCTCCGAGCGCACGGGCGCCACCATCCCCGCCACGAGCCAGCAGCTCGCCAAACTGCGCGCCGCCGGCGTGGTCTCGGCCCGGCGCGAAGGCCGGCGACAGCTCTACCGCGTCGACGACCCGCACATCGTGACCCTCGTCGAGACCGTCTTCGAGCACATCGCCCCCGATGGCACGCTCGCACTGGAGTCCGACGAGCGCCGCCCGCCCCGCCGGCCCCGCTTCCAGCACGCCTGAGGATCGGTTGCTCTCTTCTCAATTTCCTCATTCATTTGCGCAACCAATTGAATGTTGATACCGTCGTCCTGACGCGATGACCCGTGCCTCTGCGGGGCGCGCCGAACAGCGCGACCGTCCGCACTCCCGCGGCAGGTCGCCCGCCGCATGAGCGTGCGAGACCAGGATCCGACCCGAAGGAGGTGACCGCCGTGCCTGACAGCGACAGTCGATTGACCCGCCCCGGCGGGACGGTCCTCCGACGGCGAAGCCTCGTCGGAGACGTCGTGCCGGGATCCTCCGAAGCCCTCCCGTTCTTCGCGACGATCCGCCCTCCCCGCTGACCTGCGAGTGAGCCGGCGTCCTCCGTCGCGCCCTCACCGTTAGGCAGACCATGCGCGCATTCCGCGTCAACGACCAGGTGCTCACCCTTCCCGACCCCACCCGCGCGCCGCGCCCCGCGACGAAGAAGCGCGGCGAAGCCACCGCGACCCTCAGCACAGCACAGCAGCGCATCCTCGTGGACTCCGCGACCCAGCCCGCCAAGATCACGCTGCGCGCCTTCTCCAGCGACATCGACGGCATCGACGAGCGCGCGGTCGAGGAGCGCCGCGCACGCTACGGCACCAACGAGGTGCGGCACGACAAGCCGGCCCCGGCGGTCGTGCAGCTGCTCAAGACGTTCCTGAACCCGTTCATCCTCATCCTGATGTTCCTCGCCGGGGTCATGCTCTGCACGGACGTGATCTTCGCCGACCCCCTGGATGGTCCCGACTTCACCGGCGTGAGCACGATCGGCGCGATGGTGCTGGTCAGCGTCCTGCTGCGCTTCTGGCAGGAGTACCGCTCCTCGCGCGCCGCCGAGCAGCTCAAGGCGATGGTCCGCACGACCGCTGCCATCACCCGCCGCGTCGACGGCCGCCCCGTCACCGGCGAGCTGCCGATCGAGCAGATCGTGCGCGGCGACATCGTGCAGCTCGCGGCGGGCGACATGATCCCCGCCGACGTGCGGTTCCTGCGCACGAAGGACCTGCAGATCAACCAGTCGATGCTCACCGGCGAGGCGATGCCTGCGGAGAAGACCTTCGAGGCCGACAAGACCGCGACCGCGGCGTCGATCGTCGATGCCGCCAACCTCGGCTTCATGGGCACGTCGGTCGTGTCCGGATCCGGCACGGCCGTCGTCATCGGCACCGGAAGGCTCAGCTACTTCGGCAGCATGTCCTCCGCGATCGTCGGCGCACGCCCGGAGACCGCCTTCGACCAGGGCATCAAGAGGGTCACCTTCACCCTGATCAAGTTCATGTTCGTCATGGTGCCGGTCGTGTTCATCGTGAACGGCCTCACCAAGGACTGGACCAGCGCCTTCCTCTTCGGGGTGACGACCGCGGTCGGCCTGACCCCCGAGATGCTGCCGCTCGTCGTGACCGCGAACCTCGCCAAGGGCGCGAAGTTCATGGCACGACGCAAGGTCATCGTGAAGCGCCTCAACAGCATCCAGAACCTCGGCGCGATGGACGTGCTCGCGACCGACAAGACCGGGACGCTGACCGAGGACCGCATCGTGCTCGAGCAGCACCTGGACACCTCGGGCACCCGCTCCGAGAGCACGCTGCGGTATGCGGCCGCGAACGCGCACTTCCAGACCGGGCTGCGCAACCTGCTGGACGGCGCGGTCCTCGCCGCGGCGGGGCCGGGGATGCTCGACGAGGTGCGCCGCGACTTCTCCCTCGTCGACGAGATGCCGTTCGACTTCATGCGGCGCCGGATGTCCGTCGTGGTCAGCGACGGCTTCGCCCAGACGATCATCACGAAGGGCGCCGCCGAGGAACTGCTCGACCGCTGCACCAACGAGCTGCGGGACGGCGAGGAGACCGAGCTGACCGCCGCGCGCCGGATCGAGCTGGACGACCTCGTCGCCGCCCAGAACGAGCTCGGGATGCGGGTGCTCGCCGTCGCCGTGCGCTCGATCGCGCCGGATGAGAAGGGCCGGTTCCCGGACTACTCCGCCGAGGACGAGCACGACATGACGCTCGTGGGCTTCCTCAGCTTCCTGGATCCGCCCAAGGCGACGGCGGGCGCGGCGATCGCGAACCTGCGTCACCGCGGCGTCGAGGTGAAGGTCATCACCGGGGACAACCCGCTGGTTGCAGCCACCGTCTGCCGCGAGATCGGAATGGATCCGGGACGGATCGTGCTCGGCCCCGAGATCGATGACCTGTCGCTGCGCGAGCTCGGCGAGCTCGCCGACGAGACCGCGGTGTTCGCAAAGACGAACCCCGCGCAGAAGGCGCGCATCGTCGAGGCGATGCGCGAGCACGGGCACACCGTCGGTTTCATGGGCGACGGCATCAACGACGCTCCCGCCCTCCGCACCGCGGATGTCGGCATCTCGGTGGACACCGCCGTCGACATCGCGAAGGAGTCGGCCGACATCATCCTGCTGGAGAAGGATCTGAACGTGCTCGGCGGCGGCGTCGTCGAGGGACGGCGGACCTTCGTCAACACGATGAAGTACATCAAGATGACCGCGTCCTCGAACTTCGGCAACATGTTCTCGGTGCTCGTGGCCAGCGCGATGCTGCCGTTCCTGCCGATGATCCCGCTCGTCGTGCTGGTGCAGAACCTCGCCTACGACCTGTCCATGCTGACGCTGCCCTGGGACAGGGTCGACGAGGGCGACATCGAGCAGCCGCGCAAGTGGGAGACGAAGACGCTGTCCCGGTTCATGATCCTCATCGGACCGACCTCGTCGATCTTCGACATCACCACCTACCTGCTGATGTGGTTCGTCTTCCAGGCGAACAGCCCCGCGCACGCCGCGCTGTTCCAGTCCGGCTGGTTCATCGAGTCGATCATCTCGCAGACCCTGATCGTGCACCTGCTGCGCACCAAGCGGCTCCCGTTCGTGCAGTCCCGCGCGGGCCTTCCCGTGCTGCTCGCGACCGGCGCCGTCTGCGTGTTCGGCCTCGTGCTGCCGTTCACGGGCTGGGGCCACGTGCTCGGCCTGGTCTCGCTGCCCTGGACCTACTTCCCCTGGCTGGTGCTGACGCTCGCGGTCTACTGCCTCGTCGTCCACGTGGCCAAGAAGGCCTTCATCCGGCGTTTCGGCGCCTGGATCTGATTCCCGAGCGCGGTCGCGCTCGCCTCGCCGGCCCTCCGGCGATCCGCCGCGGATCGTCCGGAGGGCCCCGCACGCCAGGAGATTCCCATGATCGACACCCTCGACATCGCCCTCCGCCTGAGCGCAGGTCTCGCCTTCGGCGCGCTCATCGGGTTCGAGCGGCAGTGGCGCGCACGCACCGCGGGCCTGCGCACGAACGCCCTCGTGAGCCTCGGCTCGGCCCTGTTCGTGATCATGGGCGCCTTCAGCTTCCATGGCCCCGACGCCGACCCCACCCGCGTCGCCGCGCAGATCGTCTCGGGCATCGGCTTCCTCGGAGCCGGTGTGATCATGAAACAAGGCGCGTCGATCTCCGGTCTCAACACCGCGGCCACCCTCTGGGCCTCGGCCGCGGTGGGCGCCCTCGCCGGAGGCGGCCTTGTCTGGATCGGCGCGGCAGGCACGGCGGCCGTGATCCTGGCGAACGTGCTGCTGCGCCCGGTCGGGCGAGTGCTCGACCGGCGCGGGGGCACGGCAGGCCGGGAGAAGAACACCGAGGTCGAGTACACCTTCGAGGTGCGCTGCGCGCGGGAGCACGAGGTCGATGTGCGCGCGGTCGTGTTCGACGCCGTGCACCGCCCCGAGCTCACGGTGCAATCCGTCGCCGCCGCCGACCTGCCCGACGAGATCGTGGTGATCACGGCGATCGCGATCAGCCCCGAGCGCGACGACCACCAGATCGAGCTCGCGATCGCGGACGTCATCCGCACCCCCGAGGTGCTCGGCGTCCGGTGGACCGCCCAGGATCTCAGCCCCGTGGACTGAGCGGGTCCTCTCCGGTGCCGCTCAGCCGATCAGCACCCGCCGAGCGGCACCGGAGAGTATTCCGCGCTCATCGGCCGAGACGAGCTTCTCCGTGCTGTGCGCCGTCGAGTTCAGCAGCCCGAACACCGCGTGCATCGCCACCTGGAGGTCGGCCGGCGCGATCTCCGGGCGCAGCCGTCCGACGACCCCGGCCCAGAGATCCAGATACTGCCGCTGCAGCTTGCGCACTTGGCGATTGGGCGCCTTGGGGAGAGTGCCCAGCTCGCGATCCTGCACGCGGATGATGTCGCGATGCGCGAGCGCGAACGTGAGATGGAAGTCGATGAGGTCGTCCAGCACGTCCAGATCCGAGTCATGCGGAGCGGCGACGATCTCGGATCCGCCCTGCAGCAGGAACTCACTGGTGCCGATCAGGATCTCCTCGAGCATCGCGTCCTTGCTCGGGAAGTGCCGGTACAGAGCCGGCCCGCTGACCCCGACGGCGGTGCCGAGTTCGCCGATCGAGACCGCGTGGAACCCGCGGTCTGCGAAGAGCCGGGCGGCGGCGTCGAGGAACAGCTGCCTCGTCCGTGCCTTCCCCTGCGCCCTCGCGGTGGTCATCCCGTAAGGATAGCGATCCTGGACAGTCGAGTGAGCGCGCGCTAACATCTATTTCAGTTACCGATCGTTCACTGAGGAGCTGATCTGCGTGTCCGAGACGATCCCTTCCGAACTCCCCGAGGAGTACCGCGAGCTGTCTGCGACGGTCCGCGATTTCGCGGAGCAGGTGGTCGCCCCCGTTTCCGCCCAGCACGACCGCGAGCACAGCTTCCCTTACGAGGTCGTCGCGGGCATGGCGGAGCTGGGCCTGTTCGGCCTGCCCTTCCCCGAGGAGTACGGCGGCATGGGCGGCGACTACTTCGCCCTCTGCCTGGCGCTCGAAGAGCTCGCGAAGGTCGATCAGAGCGTCGCCATCACGCTGGAGGCCGGCGTCTCGCTCGGCGCCATGCCGATCTTCCGGTTCGGCACCGAGGAGCAGAGGCAGCGCTGGCTGCCTTCACTCGCGGCAGGCACGACGCTCGGCGGGTTCGGCCTCACCGAGCCCGACGCGGGCAGCGATGCCGGCCGCACCCGCACCACCGCCCGCCTGGACGGGGGCGAATGGGTGATCAACGGCTCGAAGCAGTTCATCACGAACTCCGGCACCGACATCACCGCGTTCGTGACGGTCACCGCCGTCACCGGCGAGACCAAGCGCGGCAAGGAGATCTCGACCATCATCGTGCCGTCGGGCACGGCGGGCTTCACCGTCGCCCCTCCCTACGACAAGGTCGGCTGGAACGCCTCGGACACGCACGGGCTGTCCTTCGACGACGTGCGCGTGCCCGAGGGGAACCTCCTCGGCGAACGCGGTCGCGGCTATGCGAACTTCCTGCGGATCCTGGACGAGGGCCGCATCGCGATCGCGGCCCTGGCCGTGGGCGCCGCGCAGGGCTGCGTCGACGACGCGGTCCGTTACGCCAAGGAGCGCCAGGCGTTCGGCACGCACATCGGCGGCCACCAGGCCATCGCGTTCAAGATCGCCCGTATGGAGGCGCGCGCGCAGGTCGCCCGTCGCGCCTACTATCACGCCGCCGCACTCATGCTGGCGGGCAAGCCGTTCAAGCAGGAGGCGGCGATCGCGAAGCTCACCGCGAGCGACGCGGCGATGGACAATGCCCGTGACGCCACCCAGGTGTTCGGCGGCAACGGCTTCATGAACGAGTACCGCGTCGCCAGGCACTACCGCGACTCGAAGATCCTCGAGGTCGGCGAGGGCACCACCGAGGTGCAGCTCATGCTGATCGCCCGCAGCCTGGGACTGTAGACCCGTCCCGTTTCGAAGCGCGCAAATGGCTGCATCTGCACGGTCGATGGAGCCATTTGCGCGCTTCGAATTGACGGACGTCGGGTGGATCGACCCGGCCAGCGAGGATGATCTGCCCGAATTCGGGCAGATTCTTGTCATTCGGCGAGCCGGATCCGCATACTCGTGTGATGACCGACGATGACCTGATCCAGCGGATCGTGGCATCGACCGGTCTGCCGGCGAGCGTCGCCGCGCGAGTCGTCGACGACGTCCTCGCCTGGTACGACGAGCCGGTCGAGGTCTTCGTGCGCCGCCGCCACGGCGAGCTCCAGCTCTACGGCACGCGCAACGCCGAGGCGTTCGCGCTCATCGCCGCGGAGCTGCGCGATCGTCGCGTCACGGCCCCGGAGCTCTCCGAGCGGCAGCTGCGCCGCATCGTCTACGGCTGAGCCCGAACCCGCCCCCTCCCCCCTACTCCTGAGGAGCCCCACCATGTGCGGAATCGTCGGATACATCGGCCACCAGGCCGCCGCCCCTGTCCTCGTCGAAGGCCTCACCCGCCTCGAGTACCGCGGCTACGACTCGGCGGGCATCGCCGTGCTCGGCAGCAAGGGCACGACCTCGATCCGCCGGGTGGGCCGCGTGCGCGAGCTCGAGGCCGCGCTTCCGAAGCGCCTTCCCGGAACGGTCGGCATCGGCCACACCCGCTGGGCGACACACGGCCCCGCCGCCGAGCAGAATGCGCACCCCCAGCGCAGCCAGGACGGCCGGATCAGCGTCGTGCACAACGGGATCATCGACAACGCCGCGGCTCTGCGCGCCCAGCTCGCGGAGTCGGGCGTCACGCTCACGAGCGACACCGACACCGAGGTCATCGCGCACCTCATCGCCCGGTCGGGCGCGGAGACCCTCGAGGAGGCCGTGCTCGCCGCCCTCGGGCGGATCACCGGCACGTACGCCCTCGCCGTGCTGGACGAGCAGCACCCGGAGCGGATCGTGCTGGCGCGCAGCGGATCCCCGCTGATCATCGGCATCGGCGACAAGGAGATGCTCGTGGCCAGCGATGTGGCCGCGCTCGTGCGGCACACCGATCGGGTCGTGCATCTGAACGACGGCGAGCTGGCGACCGTGACGGCGACCGGCTTCCGCACCTTCGACCGTGGCAATACGCCGACCAGCTCGGAGCCCGTCGAGATCAGCGTCGCCGCGGAGGATCTCGAGCTCAGCGGCTACCAGCACTACATGCTCAAGGAGATCCACGAGCAGCCCGACGCCGCCGCGATGGTCCTCCGCGGCCGGCTGGACGAGCGGTTCGCCACCGCCCGCTTGGACGGGCTCGGACTGGATCCGCGGGAGCTCCGCAGCTTCCGCCGCATCAAGATCCTGGGCTGCGGATCCGCCTACTACGTGGGCCAGCTCGGCGCGCAGCTCATCGAGGATCTGGCGCGCATCCCCGCGGATGCGGAGGCCGCATCGGAGTTCCGGTACCGCCAGCCCATCATCGAGTCGGACACGCTGTACGTCGCGGTGAGCCAGAGCGGAGAGACCGCCGACACCGCCTTCGCCGTCGAGGAGATCAAGCGCAAGGGCGGCCGTGTCATCGGCGTCGTGAACGTCGTGGGCTCGACCATCGCCCGGACGGTCGACGGCGGGATCTACCTGCACGCGGGGCCGGAGATCTCGGTCGCCTCGACCAAGGCGCTCACGAACATGGCGCTCTCCTTCGCCCTGCTCGCGCTGCACCTCGGGCGGCTGCACGACCTGTCGCACGCGGACGGCCAGCGCATCCTGCGCGGACTGCTGCAGATCCCGGAGCAGATCCGGGAGATCCTCGAGGACGCGGATCCGATCGCGGCGGTCGCCGAGGACATCGCGAAGGCCAGGAGCGCGTTCTATATCGGCCGCGTGCGCGGGTTCCCCGTCGCGCGGGAGGGGGCGCAGAAGCTCAAGGAGATCAGCTACATCCATGCCGAGGCGTATCAGACGAGCGAACTCAAGCACGGCCCCCTCGCGCTGATCGACCCGGAGATGCCGACCGTCGCGCTCATCCCCGAGGACGAGCTGACCGACCGCAACCTCGCCGCGGCCGAGCAGATCCTCGCCCGCAAGGGACCGCTCATCGCGATCACCCATGCCGGAGTCGAGCTCGCCCACCTCGACGCCCGCACGATCGTCGTCCCCAAGAACGAGCCCGAACTGGATCCGATCCTGCTGACGATCCCGACCCAGCTGCTCGCCTACCACGCTGCAGTGCTGCTCGGACACGATGTGGACAAGCCCCGCAATCTCGCGAAGTCGGTGACGGTGGAGTGACGAACCTCCCCGGGGGAACCTCCCGGGGTCGTTGAGCGAGCCCCGAGCGCAGCGAGGAGCGAGACGAAACGCGCGCGCTCGCGAGGCACCGCGTTTCGTCTCGGTCGGCTCCGCCGTCCTCGCTCAACGACCTCGGCAGCGGGCAACGCACAACGGCCCCGGCGAATGCCGACCGGAGGACAATGGACGCATGAGCAGCAGAGATGCGGTCATCGTCGCCGCGCGTCGCACGGCGGTCGGCATCGGCAAGCCCGAACGCGGCGTCTTCAGCGGCGTCCACCCGGTCGATCTGTCCACGCACCCGATCCGTGCGGTGCTGGCCGACACGGGTGTAGATCCGGCCCTCGTCGACGACGTGGTGTGGGGGTGCGTGTCACAGGTGGGCGAACAGTCCTTCAACGTGGGCCGCAACGCCGCCCTCGCCGCGGGACTGCCCGAACACGTGCCGGGGATGACGATCGACCGACAGTGCGGCTCGTCGCAGCAGGCGATCCAGAGCGCCGCTGCCGCGATCATCGCCGGCTACGCGGACATCGTCGTCGCGGGCGGGGTCGAGGTGATGTCGCGTGTGCCGATGTTCTCCAGCGTCGCGGGTCAGGATCCGTACGGCCCGCTCATGCACGAGCGCTTCCCTGACCTCGGCAACCAGGGCATCGGCGCCGAGCTGATCGCCCAGCGGTGGGGGCTGACCCGCACCGAGCTGGACGAGTTCGCCGTGCGCTCGCACCAGCGGGCTGCGTCCGCGACGGCGTCCGGGGCGTTCGCTGACGAGATCGTCCCCGTCCCGACCGCCTCGGGCGTCGTCACGACGGATCAGGGGATCCGGCCCGATTCGACCGTCGAGCGCCTGGCGACTCTGCCGACACCGTTCCTCGAGGGCGGCGTGGTGACGGCGGGAAGCGCGTCGCAGATCTCCGACGGCGCGGCCGCTGTGCTCATGATGACGAGCGCGCGTGCCGCGGAGCTCGGGCTCTCCCCGATCGCCCGTGTGCACAGCGTCGCCGTGGTGGGCTCGGATCCGATCCTCATGCTCACCGGTCCGATCCCGGCGACCGCGAAGGTGCTCGCCCGCGCGGGCCTCGGCGTCGCCGACATCGGCGCCTTCGAGGTGAACGAGGCGTTCGCGCCCGTCGTGCTCGCCTGGCTGGCCGAGACCGGTGCGGACCCGGAGCTCGTCAACCCTCGCGGCGGCGCGATCGCTCTCGGACACCCGCTGGGCGGATCCGGCGCGCGCCTGGCCACGACCCTGCTGCACCACATGCGGCAGAACGGGATCCGATACGGCCTGCAGACGATGTGCGAGGGTGGCGGCATGGCGAACGCGACGGTGTACGAGCTGCTCTGACGACGGCCGCGTTTCGTCTCGCTCCGGCTGCGCCGGTGCTCGCGCTCGACGTCCACTGCCTCACCCTCGGAGTCATTGAGCGAGGACGCCGCAGGCGACCGGGACGAAACGCCGCGCCACGACGAGTCCACGACAAGACCCGACGTCAGGAGTCGATCACGCTCGGTCCGTCGGGGGTCGCCCGCACCGTGATCTGTGCCGGGATCTGCTCCTGCATCGCCTCGACGTGGCTGATGACGCCGACCGTGCGGCCACCCGCGCGCAACTCGTCGAGCGTGCGCATGGCCACGTCGAGCGTCTCGCCGTCGAGGGATCCGAAGCCCTCGTCAATGAACAGCGTGTCGAGCTGGATGCCGCCCGCACGGGCGGTGACGACCTCGGCGAGCCCGAGCGCGAGCGCGAGAGAGCTGAGGAACGTCTCCCCGCCGGAGAGCGACTGGGCGGGCCGGGTCTGCCCGGTGAACGCGTCGAACACGACGATGCCGAGGCCGGACGCGGCCCCGCGCGCGGCCCGCGCATCGCTGTGCTGCAGCTGGTAGCGGCCAGAGGACATGTCTGCGAGGCGCAGATTCGCCGCCGCGACGATCTCCTCGAGCTCGGCGGCGAGCACGAACGTTTCCAGGTTCATCCGATACGTGTTCGCCCCACGACCGGCCACGGCGTCGGCGAGCTGCTGCAGGACCTCATGATCGGCGGCTGCGGCCGCACCACGGCCGTGCTCGGCGACTGCTGTGGAGAGGAGGGCTCCGAGCTGCGCGCCGATCCCGTCGGCCCGGCTGGCCGCGTCGACGGCGGCGGTCCATGCCGCACGCGCCGCGGATTCCGCGGACTCGAACGGAGCCAGGTCGATCGGTTCGTCCGGCAGGGTGCGCAGTTCGAGGTCGAGCAGGATCGCCCGCTCCTTGGTCCGCTCTGCGGCGTGCGCGGCGATCCGCTCCTCGAGCACGGACTGGTCGACCGGGCTGCGCAGCGCGGCCCCGGCGGCGGTGACGTCGTCGAACGGGGACACGGTCAGTGCCTCCTGCTGCTCGGCGCGTGCGGCGGACGCCGCCTCGGACCGGGACTCGCGCTCCTCGATCGCCGCAGCGAGCATCTGCGCGGCCGCGATCCGGGCGGCCGCGTCGTCGAGGCGCGCGGCGACGGTGGGGAAGGCTCCACGCGCCTGCGCGATGGAATCCTGCGCGGCGGCGAGCACCTGCCGGGCGAGGGCGAGGTGCTCGCCCGCCTCAACCTCGCGGGCGGCAAGGCCGGCGATCGTCGTCTCGAGCCGGTCGGCCGTCCCCCGCAGTTCGGCGAGGCGCTGGTCCGCTGCCGTGGCAGCGGACTGCGCTGCCGTGGCGGCGTCCTGCTCCGCGCGCGCGACGGCGAGCTCGGTCTCGGCGGTCTCGACCGTGCGCCCGTCGGCACGCACGGTCGCGGCGGCCAGCTCTGCGTCCAGCGCCGCCAGGGCCTTCGTCGCCGCGCGCACCTGCTCGGTGGCGCGTTCCCGCGCGTCCGTGGCCTCGGTGACATCATCCGCCGAGACCGGATCCGCGTGCACGGCCGGGGCCGGATGCTCCGTCGATCCGCAGACGCTGCAGGCCACGCCCGGGAGCAGCGCTTCCGCAAGCTCGCCCGCCATGCCCGCGTCGCGACGGCGACGCAGGTCCGCGGCGCGCGCGAACGCGGCCGCTGCCTCCTGCTCCCGATCGGCGACCGTCCGCTCGGCGGCGCTCCGCTCCTCGGTGCGCGCCACGACGTCGCTGGCGCCCTCGAGTCGCGCCGCGGCCAGCGTCACGACGGTCTCGAGGTCCGCCACACGGTCGGCCCGCCGACGCAGGTCGTCGCGCTCCGCGGTCAACGCCTCGATCGCGGCGGGCAGGGCGGCACGCTCGGACTCGCGGCTCGCTCGCTCTGCCGTCGCGGCCTCCCGCTCGCTCAGGGCCGTCGTCACCGCCGCCTCATGGGCGGCGAGCTGGCCCTCGGCCGACGCCGCCTGCTGCCAGGCGCCGCTGGCCCGGGTGCGATCGGCCGCCCATGCCCGCAGCGCTTCCGCGGAAGCCCCCTCCGGGGCCTCGTCGTCTGCGGCGATCTCCCGCCACGCAGCCTCGGCCTCCGCGGCGAGCGAGGTGGCGGTCGCCGCGGCGGCCGCGGTGCGCTCCGCCGTGCTCAGCACGTGCCGGAGGGCTTCAGCGGCCCTGGCGTCTTCCAGCGTGCGCCGGTCCGCGGCGATCCGGTCGGCATCGGCGTCGAGCGCGGCGAGCGCCGTACGGGCACGGTCCCGCTCCGCCTGCGCCTGGCGCTCCTCGCGCGCTGCCGCGTGCGCGGCGGCCGCTGTTCCGTGCGCGGCATCGGCCAGGTCCCGCTCCTGGCGGCGCTGCTCGGCCCGGTAGTCCGCCCGGGCCCTCGCCCGGTGCAGGGCGTCCAGTCGTGCGTCGATCGAAGCATCGACGTCGGCCGGCATCGCCTCGGCGCCCGAACCCGCTCCGGTCAATTCGCTCTCGACGACGAGATGCTCGGCCTGCTCGACGCGGGCCACCACGGTCGCGCGCCCCGCGCCCAGCGCCTGCTCCGACGCGCGGCGGCGCTCGTCGAAACGGGCCTGGTAATCCTCGAAACGGCCGGTTCCGAAGAGCCGGCGCAGCAGCGACTGGCGCTCCCTGCTGTCCGCGAGCAGGAACCGCGCGAAACGCCCTTGAGCGAGCAGGATCACCTGCAGGAACTGCTGCAGGTTCAGCTGCAGGATCTCGTCCAGCTCGTGCGCGACATCCACCTCCCGCGCGGCCCGGCCGATCCAGTCCCCGCCGATGAGCTCGTCCAGCGCCACAGCGGACGCCTGCTTGGTCAGCCCGCCGCCGCGCTTCGCCGGGCGCTGGTACTCGGGCGATCGCGTCACCCGGAACCGCCCGGCGACGGTGCTGAACTCGACGAGGACCTCGGTCGGATCCGCGGGCTCGCAATGATCGCTGCGCAGGCGCTTCTCGCCGCCCTCGTAGCGCGGCACGTTGCCGTAGAGCCCGAAGCACACGGCATCGAGGATGCTGGACTTACCCGCGCCGGTGCGACCGCCGATGAGGAAGACGCCGTCGTCGGCGAACGCGTCGAAGTCGATCGCCTGACGCCGCAGGAACGGACCGAAGCCCTCGATCTCGAGTCGATGCAGCTGCACTAGACGAGCGCCTCCGCCAGGGCGCGGTCGTCGAGCACCTCGCGGATCAGCTCCTGCTCGCGCGGCGACGCCCCGGCCCCGTTCCGCACATGCGCGAGGAAGGCGTCGATGCGCTCCTCATCGGTCGCGGCCGCGCGCAGCCGCTCACTGTACGACCGCTCCTCGACCGTCTCCGTCCGCGCGGGCTCGTGCTGCACGAGCGCGCAGAACGGGTACTTCTCGCGCAGACGGCGCATGGGCTCGGTCTGCGGCAGATCATCGGTGTAGACCGCGCACACCCAGTCTTCGGCGTGGGCGGCGACGTTCTCGGCGGAGAGGATCTCATCGAGGGCCCCGGTCAGCGTCACGAGTCGACGCGGCACGGGGAGCTCCAGCCACTGCGCGTCGACCGCGCCATCCGCGGCCAGGTCGACGAGCCACGATCCGCGGGGCTTGTGCTGCTCCCCGAAGCTGTAGTGCAGCGGCGCACCGGCGTAGCGGACGCGCTCGGTGAGCGCCTGGCGCCCATGGATGTGCCCGAGCGCGACGTAGTCCGCGCCGTCGAACACGGAGACCGGCACCATGTCGATGCCGCCCTGGCGGATCTCGCGCTCCAGACCGGTCGTCGCGTCGACGCCGGCCGCGAAGCAGTGCGCGATCACGACGGAGCGCCCCGGGTGCTCGGCTATCCCGGCACGCACGAGCCCCATGGCGTGTGCGAGCGTCTGAGCCTGGGTGCGCAGCGGACGGCCGTCGTCCGCGCCCGCACCGGCATCCGCGGGCGTCGCAGCGGCAGGCTTCTGGAAGGCGGGCTTCTGGAAGGCGGCGTGCTGCCGCACGATGGCGGGCTCGAGGTAGGGGATGCCGAAGAAGCGCACGGGGCCGTCGGCGTCGTCGATCGTGATCGGCTCGCCGATCGTGCGCGGATCCGTGACGACGTGGATCCCCTCCCGCAGCAGACGCGCCTGGAAGCCCAACCGGGCCGCCGAGTCGTGGTTGCCGCTCGTGACGATCACGCGAGCGCCCGTCTCGTGCAGCGCGACGAGCGTGTCGGTGAGCAGCGTGTAGGCCGGGGCGGCAGGAGTCGCGGAATCGAAGACATCACCCGCGACGACCACCACGTCGACGTCGTTCTCCCGCACCTGCACGACCAGCGCGGCGAGCACTTCGGCGAGCGCTTCCAGGGTGGAGTGCCCGTGGAAGATCCGGCCGATGTGCCAGTCCGAGGTGTGCAGGATCTTCATGCCCTCAACGCTACGGACGGGGTCCGACATTGCGTCCGAGGCGTGCCGCAGACGCCACGGGAGCGGAAGTTCCCGCCCTCGCCCGTCGTACGCGTAACAGAACGTCACACTCGCCGCGCAGAGCGATAGGGCGTCAGCGCACGCGCAGCAGACCGGCCCGTTCGGGGTGCGCGTCGAACCAGTCGGCCACGTACCAGCAGACCGCGTCGATGCGCCGGTCTCCTTGCGCCGCGATGTCGTCGACAGCCCCTTCGACGACGACCGCGGCATAGCCGGATCCGCGGAAAGACGGGACGGTGAAGGCCCGTGTCAGCGCCATGGTGCGTCCGTCGTCGCGGTAGTCGAGGACGCTCACCAGCACCCCGTCGCGCGTCAGCGTGTAGCGCGACGCATCGTCTTCACGAGTGAGCACGAACCGGTCAGTGCTTGCAGAAATCCCCACGTTTTCACGCTACGCCCGAATTCTTCGACTCGGTCCGTTTTGACACGGGAGGTCACCGTCGGTAATAATCGGCCCCATGACCACCAACGCACGCCCCTTGTCCGCCCAGGAGGCGAACGGGACGACCGGGATGATGATGCCCGGTTGCGTTGGCATGTGTTGCCGAATGTGTCGCTGAAGCCACAGCACTCCGTCTGACTCGCTCGTCGTGATCTTCGCGAGCTGAGTCTCCGAGCACCCATCCGCGTGCTCGACTTCTCCGGCTTCCCGCCCGGTCATTCGCAACACCCTCCGAGTCGTCGACCGACTCCCTCCTTTCAAGGACCCATCATCATGTCGAACACCGCCCTCCTCGAGCGTCCCGTCACCGTCTCCCCCGTCGCCGCGCCCCGTCTGCACGCCGTGCCGCGCACCCAGATCGACGCGCCGGCCCCCGCCGTCGACGCGCCGCCGGCACGGTCGCCGCGCGGCTTCGCCCTCTATGTCGGCATCGACGAGCTCAAGGCCGCCACGAACGGCGTGAGCCTGCCGCTGCTGGTGGACGCCCTGCGTCGCACGCTCGCTGAGCTGGCCCCCGACGCCGAGACCCACGCCACCGTCGCCCTCGCCCCGCAGGGGACCGGCGGGCGCGACCTCGACGTCGTGCGCCTCGCCCTGCACGAGCCCGGCGCGATCGCCCGCTCCAAGGCGGAGGCCGAGGAGCGCGAGCCCGAGGACGGCGGCGGCGTCGTGGTCGACATCTCCCGCAAGCGCGTGCTGATCGACGGCGACTCCGCCGCGTTCACGTACAAGGAGTTCGAGCTCCTGCAGTATCTGGTGCTGCGCGAGGGCTCGACCATCGAGCGCAGCGAGCTCGTCGGCGCGCTGTGGCAGACCTCCGACGAGGAGGCCCCCGGCGAGCGCACGATCGACGTGCACGTGCGCCGGCTGCGCGCCAAGCTCGGCCGCTACGAGGACATCGTGCGCACCGTCCGCGGCGTCGGCTACCGCTTCGACCGCCACGCCGACGTCGCGATCCGCTACGGCGTGGGCACCCCCTCCCCCGACCGGTTCTGAGCGCGCCCGGGTTCCGGCCCCAAGCTCAGTTCTGAACGCGCCCCAGCTCTGCCACCTGCCAGTTCTGTCCCGGTTCTGCCGCGCGCCGCGACTCGCTCCGCGGGCAGCGACCGGTAACCGCGCGCCGAACCGCCCCCTTCCACGCGAGCCACCCCTGTGCACGCGGTGAGCAAGGGGGTTGCTGGGCGACAAGGGGGTGGCTCGAGGATCCGCCGGCCCCGAGTGCGGCCCCCCGAATCTGGGCCCCGCCTGTCGGCGCGCGGATCTAGGGTGTTCCCATGACTCTCGCCGCGGATCCCGCACCCCGCGCGTGGCCGATGCGGGAGAGCGCCTATCGCCCGGGGCGACTGCTCGACCTGCATGCCACGGTCGGCGTCCTGGGTCGCGGGCCGCGCGACCCCGCGGTGGTGCGCGACGGCTCGGTGCTCTGGCTCGCGCTGCGCACCGAGGGCGGCATCGCGACGCTCGCGCTGCGCGCCGGATCCGGTGAGGTGCGGGCGAGCGCCTGGGGCCCCGGCGCCGACGCCGCCCTCGACCTCGTCCCCGCCCTGTGCGGCGCGCACGACGACCCCGACGGCTTCGACCCGTCCTCTCATCCACTGCTCGCGGCGACGGCGCAGCGGCATCCCGGCGTCCGTCTGACACGCACCGGCGCCGTTTTCGACGCCCTCGCCGGCGTCGTCCTCGAGCAGAAGGTCACCGGCCTGCAGGCGTACGGTGCCTGGCGCGCGATCGTCACCCGTTTTGGCGATCCCGCTCTCGGGCCCACCCCGCGCCCGATGGCCGTCGCCCCCGACGCCGCCGGCTGGCGGCGCATCCCGTCCTGGGCCTGGCATCGCGCGGGCGTGGAACCGCCGCAGTCGCGGACCATCGTGCGCGCCGCCGAGCGCGCCGCCGGCATCGAGCGCGCCGTACACGCGGCCGCAGACGGACCCGCGCGCGACAGCGCGCTCACGAGCCTGCCAGGCGTGGGCCTGTGGACCTCCGCGGAGACCCGGATCCGCGCCCTCGGCGACCCTGATGCGGTGAGCGTCGGCGACTACCACCTGCCCCACGAGGTCGGCTACGCGCTGACCGGGCACCGCACCGACGACGCGGGCATGCTCGAGCTGCTCGCACCGTGGGCCGGACACCGCCAGCGCGTGGTGCGACTCATCCGGATGAGCGGCGCCCTCGAGCCCCGGCGCGGACCTCGTCTGGCCCCGGAGGACCATCGGAAGCGGTGACGAGCACCCCTCGCCGCCGATGATCCGCTCAGTGCCAGACGGCGAGCGGGCCGTCGGGGCCGTCGATCACGGAGACCGGGGTCTCGAACACGTCGGTCAGCACGTCGCCCTGCATGATGTCGGCGACCGGTCCGAACGCGACGACCTCGCCGTCCTTCATCGCGCAGATCCGGTCGGCGTAGCGCGCGGCGAAGTTGATGTCGTGCAGCACGACGACGACGCTCTTGCCGAGCTCGTCGGAGATGCGCTGGAGGTGCCGCATCATCCGCACCGCATGCTTCATGTCGAGGTTGTTGAGCGGCTCGTCCAGCAGCACGGTGCCGGTGTCCTGCGCGAGCACCATCGCGACATAGGCGCGCTGCCGCTGCCCGCCGGAGAGCTCGTCCAGGTAGCGCTTCTCCAGCTCGCCCAGTTCGAGGAAGTCGATCGCGCGACTCACGACCTCCTCGTCCGCGCGCGTGAGCCGGCCGTGCGAGTGCGGGAACCGGCCGAACCCGACCAGCTGACGCACGGTCAGGCGCGTCACGAAGTGGTTCTCCTGACGCAGGATCGACACGACCCTGGCGAGATCCTTCGACTTGGTGGTCCCGACGTCGAAGCCGGAGATCCGGATGGTTCCCTCATCCATCCCAAGCAGCCGCCCGATCATTGTCAGCAGCGTCGACTTTCCGGCGCCGTTCGGGCCGATCAGCGCGGTGACGCCCCCGGCCGGGATCTCCAGATCGACCGGCCCGATGGCCACCCCGGCGCTCCTCCCCGTCCGGTCGCCGTACCGCTTGCGCACTCCCGCGATCGAGATCCCCGAGTCGGATCCGGTCCGCTGCTCGTGGTGACCGCGAGACCGAACCTGCGTCCCGAGACCGACGATCGCATCGTCGGTCTCGGGATGAGGATTCGGTTTCGCGGTCACGCCGGATTGCGCGGCGTGCGGGGCGAGCGAGGCCCGGTGCGCGGCATGCGAGGGCTGGTGCGCGGTGAGCGAGGGCTCGTTCATAGGCGTCCCTTCCTGAGCAGGACGAGCAGGAAGACGGATCCGCCGACCAGCTCGATGATGATGGAGACGGCGCCCTGCGCCGAGAAGATGTGCTTCATCACGAAGTAGGCGCCGCCGAGCACGGCGATCGCTGTGAGCACCGCGACCGGCAGCACGAGGCGATGGTCATGAGTGTCGGCGAGTTGGTAGGCGAGTGTCGCGACGAGGAAACCGAGGAACGTCATCGGCCCGACCAGCGCGGTCGAGGTGGCCATGAGCACCGCGACCAGCAGCAGCACCCGGAGCTGCTCACGCCGGTGGTCGACGCCGAGTGCGTTCGCGGCGTCGGGCCCGAGCGCCAGCACGTTCAGCCGGCGCGCGCGCAGGAGCAGGAGCACCGATGCGGTCAGGCACAGCGGGATCGCCAGCGTCAGATAGGAGGCGTCGGCGTTCGCGACGCTGCCGAACAGGCGCGCGGCGAGCACGTCGAACTCGCTCGGCGTGAGCAGCCTCTGCATGAACGTGGACAGCGCGCCGAGCCCGCCGCCGATCACGATCCCGATCAGCAGCATCACGTGCATGCTGCCGCGCCGCCCCGACAGCAGCCAGCCGTAGAGCAGGACGGCGAATCCGGTCATCAGCACGATCTGCAGCGCGAACTGCGGCACCCCCTGCAGCGCCGTGACGCCGGCGGCGCCGAGCAGGAACACCGCTGTGGTCTGGATCGCCGTGTACAGGGACTCGAACCCCATGATCGACGGGGTCACGATGCGGTTGTTCGCCGCCGTCTGGAACGCGACGGTCGCGGTGGCCTGCGCGACCGCGACCACGAGGATGACCAGCACGCTCGTGACGCGCAGCTGCACGATGCGCCAGAACCCGTCCGTGCCGAAGGGCACGGGATTGCCGTGCACGAGCAGCCCGATCAGCGCCGCCGCGGCGAGCACCGCCAGCACGGCGACCACGAGGACGTACCGCCGCCGCGCACGAGCGGTGGGGAACGCCCCCGATGCCCGCTCGCCCGCGGACACCCGACGCGCCGGGGCCGCGGTCAGCAGCTCAGCCACGAGCACGCCCCCTCAGGATCAGCACGATGAACACCGCGGCTCCGACGAGGCCGAGCACCAGCGACACCGGCACCTCGAACGGCATGATGATGGTGCGCCCGATCAGGTCGCACACCGTGACCAGGCCCACTCCCAGCAGGCACACCCACGGCAGGTTGCTGCGCAGGTCGTCGCCGCGGATCATCGACACCACATTCGGCACGATCAGTCCGACGAACGGGAGGTTGCCGACGACGACGGTGACCACGCCCGTGGTCGCGGCGATGAGCACCGTGCCGAGCAGGACGACTCGGCCGTGGTTCAGGCCGGCGTTCGTCGCGATCTCCTCGCCCAGCCCCGCGATCGTGAAGCGGTCGGCGACGATGAAGACGATCACGCCGACGACCGCGACGATCCAGAGCAGCTCGTACTGTCCGCGCAGCACCGAGGTGAAGCTCCCGGCGAACCACACCCCGAGGGTCTGCAGCGTGTTGGTCGCGAGGGCGAGGTAGGTCGAGACGGATCCGACCACCGCGCCCAGCATGATCCCGACGATCGGGACGATCAGCGAGGAGCGCAGCGACACCCGCCGCAAGAACGCGAAGAACACCAGGGTTCCGACGAAGGCGCACAGCACGGCACCGAGCATCCGCAACGGGATGCTCGGATGCGGTACGAGGATGGAGACGGCGAGCAGACCGAGTCCTGCCCACTCCGTTGTGCCGGTGGTCGTCGGCTCGACGAACCGGTTCTGCGTCAGCATCTGCATGACCAGGCCCGCCATCGCCATGGATGCTCCGGCGAGCACGAGCGCAGTCGTTCGCGGGATGCGCGTGATCGCGAACATCTCCGCGCCATCCGCGGATCCGGTCACGTCGTAGACACCGACGAACAGCGACAGCACGAGGAGGCCCGCGACGATGAGGACGCCGACGAGCAGAGCGGGATCGAAGAGCCGCGCCCTGCCCCGGGCAGCAGCGGAGGCGCTGCCCGGGGCGAGGCGGGTGAGCCGGGTGGTCATGGCCGGATGTACTGGGGCGTCAGCTCTTCTTCGCGCTCTTCTCGAGGGCGTCCGCGAAGGAGTTCAGGAACGTCGTGTAGGTCTGGATGCCCTCGTTGAGGTAGGTGTCGGTGGGCATGTAGACGACGTGCTTCTGCTGGATCGCGGTGACGGAGGCCAGCGCCTGGTTCTTCTCCAGGATGTCCGCGGCCGGCACGTAGGAGGCGTCGTCCTTCGCGAACACCGCGTCGCGGTCCATCACGAGGATCCAGGACGGGTTCGACGCGGCGATCGCCTCGACCGAGATGTCATCGCCCTTGTGGTTGTCATCCGCGCCCTCGACCTGCAGTGCAGGCTTGAGACCGAGGATGTCGAACACCGGGCCCAGGGTGCGGCCGACGGTAGGCGCGAGGTAGCCGATCTTGCCGCCGGACGTGGTGACGGCCATCACGCCGGATCCGTCGTAGGCCTTCTTGGCGCGGTCCACCGCCTTGTCGAAGTCGGAGGTCAGTTTCTTGGCCTCCTTCTCCTTGCCGAAGACCTCGCCGAGCACGGTCACCTGGCGCTTCAGCTCGGCGTCGAACGGCTTCCCGTCGCGCGGGTCGAGTTCGAGGATGGTCGCATCGGGGACGAGCGCGGCGAGCTTGTCGTGGTGCTGGGTGAAGCGCTGCCCGTTCACGATGACATCGGGCGCCACCGCGACGACCGCCTCGAGGTCCGGCTCCATGTGGGTGCCGAGGTCGACGATGCTCTTGTCCTTGACGTAGGACACGGTCTCGGGCATGAGCGACACCGCGGCGGCCTTGACCGGGATGCCCCAGTCGGCGAGCGTCTGGAACGTGCGGTTGTCGGTGGCGACGACCGAGGCCGGCGGCGTGGAGATCGTGTGCTCGCCGTTGTTGTCCTCGACGGTCACGGTGCTGGCCTTCGCGCTCTCCGCGGGGGCTGCGGCGGGGCCGGAGGCGCAGCCGGCGAGGGCGACGACGGCGGCGAGGCCGAGCGCGGTGGCGGTGAGGATCCGAGGCACGGACATGGAGATGCTCCTGTTCTGCGGGATGTGCTGTGTGAGTGACCCGATGGGAAAGGTTAGGGTTACCTAACTTCAACCTGGGGTCTCACACAGGTTAGCCTTACCTTATGAACAACGCGAAATCCGGCTTCACCCTGGCGCGACGCCCGCTCGAGCTGCGCTTCCGCACGCTGACCCTCGCCGCGCGCGAGTGGATCGCGCCCGATTTCGTCCGGGTGCGCCTCGCCGGATCCGACCTCGCCGGTTTCGATTCCCTGGGCGCGGACGACCACATGCGGCTCTTCTTCGTGGATGCGCCGACCGACTCGGTCGAGGAGCTGCGCGCCTCTCCGAGCCGCGAATACACGCCCCTCGCGTGGGGTGAGGACTGGCTCGACGTCGAATTCGCCGTGCACGGGGACGAGGGCGTCGCCGCCCGCTGGGCTGCGACCGCACCGCTCGGATCCGTCATCGGCGTCGGGGGCCCGCGCGGCTCTCTCGTGCTGGAGGGCGAGCCCGACGGCTGGCTCCTCGCCGGCGACGAGACCGCGATCCCGGCGATCCGGCGCTTCGCCGCCCGCATCCCCGCCGGCGTCCCCGCCCGCATCGCGATCGAGGTGCGCGGACCGGAGCACGAGCTGGCGCTCGACGCTGCCGTGCCCGTCGAGTGGATCCATCGGGGCGGCACCCCCGCCGGCACCGCCCTCGCCGCGTTCCTGGAGTCGCTCGTCGCGGTCGATCGTCCAGGTGAGGCCCCGTTCGTCTTCGTCGCGGCCGAATCGTCGATCGTGAAGCCCGGCCGCGCCCTGCTCGAGCGCTGGGGCGTCGACACCGCCCAGGCCATCGTGAAGGGCTACTGGAAGCGCGGAGAGGCCGAGTACCACGCCCCGCACTGAGTCACCACGCTGGCCGAATGCGTCGTTCCACGCACCCGACGGATCCGCACAGAACTGCTCGATCCGCACAGTCGTCGGCCGCGCCGCGTTCCGCACGGATTGCATGCACTGGCGCCACACAGTTCGCGCCTCTGGCACGCTCGGGTGATCGATGCGACCATAAGGGAGTGGGTTTCATGAACGACGCGCAGATCTGGACGATGATCGGGGCCTTCACCGCCTTGATGCTCGGCATGCTCACGATCGTGTCCACACTGTTCATCCGCGTCGTCCGCTCCGAGATCGGTGGGCTCCGCTCGGAGATGAACGGACGATTCGACGTGATGAGCTCCCGCATGGACGGGCTCGACCGCGATGTTCAGGCGCTCGTGAAGCGCACCTTCGGCCTCGACCGCGAGTGATTCACGCCCGGTCGACGACCGCGGCAACGGCCTCGATCTCGACGAGCTGGCCGTCGTAGCCCAGCGCGGTCACACCCAAAAGCGTGCTCGGCACGTCGTGAGCGCCGAACGCGTCGCGCACGACGGCCCATGCCACGCCGAGATCCGACCGCTGGGAGGACGCGACGAGCACACGGGTACCGATCACGTCCGTCATGCTGGCTCCCGCCGCAGCGAGCGCCCCTTCCAGGGTCTCGATGCACTTCGCCGCCTGCCCCGCATAGTCCCCGAGGGCAGCCGTGGTGCCGTCACCGTTCAACGGGCACGCTCCGGCCAGGAAGATCAGCCGTGCGTCCTTCGGCGCGGTGGCGGCGTAGGCGTACTGCGCGACATCGGAGAGCGCGGCAGCGCGGATCAGGGTGACAGCGGTCATGCCCACAGTCTGTCGCACCGGTCGGATCGCGACGGTTCCGGCAGACTGGACCGATGCCCCTCATCGATCACCTCGGCCTCACCGTCGAAGACCTCGACCGCGCCTTCGCTCAGTGGAATCCCGTGCTCACCGCGCTGGACTGCATCGCCGAGGACGGCGAGATGGAAGGCGGGATCGCCTGGTACCGCGAGGACGACGTCGAGCTGATCCTCTACCGCGCCCCGGAGCCCGGTGGCGAACCGCACCGCTACGGACGGATCGGGTGGCAGCACCTCGCCTTCGCCGTGGACTCGCGCGCCGAGGTGGAGCGCCTGCACACGGTCGCCATCGATGCCGGCTGGTCGACGGTGCGGGCGCCGAAGGTCTTCACGCGCTTCTCGGATCGCTACTACGCCTCGTTCGTCGAGGACGACAACGGCATCCGCCTCGAGTTCGTGCACAACCCTCCGCGCGAGTCCGCCGAGAGCTGACGTCCGCCGCACGCACCTCGCGCTTTGTCCCCGGCATCCGCGATGCTGGGGACATGGCCACTCTCGATCATCTCGGCATCAGCGTCGATCACGTCCCCGGCGCCTCCGCGCAGTTCGATCCGGTGCTGAGCGCACTCGGCTATGTGCGCAGGCACGACGCTCCGGATCTCGCGTACTGGCGGCAGGACGGTCTGCCCGAGATCCTGCTCTACCCCGCGCGTGACAACGCGGACGGTCCGCACGAGCACGGTCGCGTCGGCTGGCAGCACCTCGCCTTCGCCGTCGACTCGCGCGCCGAGGTCGACCGCGTGCACGACATCGCCCTCGACGCGGGCTGGACCGCGGTACGCCCGCCGAAGGAGTACCCGCGGTTCAGCGATCGCTACTACGCCTCGTTCGTCGAGGACGACAACGGCATCAGGCTCGAGGTCGTGCACAACCCGCCGCGGGATGCATCCGAGAGCTGATTCGCGACACACCGTTGCCGATGTCGGCGGCCGGATCCAGACTGAGTGCGGCGCCGGAGCGGTGCCGTCGATCCGAGCACGGAGGACATCGATGACCAACCTCAATCCGTACATCTCGTTCCGCGGCGACGCCCGCGCAGCGATGGAGTTCTACCAGCAGGCCCTCGGTGGCGATCTGCAGGTGATGACCTTCGGCGACATGCCGGGCATGCTGCAGGACGAGGCCGAGCAGACGCTCGTCATGCACGCTCAGCTGACCACTCCCGGCGGCCTGGTGCTGATGGCCTCTGACACCCCCGGATACATGGAGTACAAGGCTCCGCAGGGTGTCTCGGTGTCGCTGAGCGGCTCCGACGAGGCCGAGATCCACGCCGCGTGGGGCAAGCTCGCCGACGGCGCCACTGTCAGCCAGGACTACGGTCCCGCGCCGTGGGGCGGACAGTTCGGCATGCTCACCGATCGGTTCGGCGTCGACTGGATGTTCTCCGGCGGGGAGGGCAACGCCTGATCAGCATGCACGGACCCGCCGGGCGGAGCCGGGCCTGACCGGGCTGGCCCCGACCACTCACCGGGTTCCGCCGCGATTCAGAGTTCGGGCTCGGCGGTCGCCCACTCGACGCCGTCGAGTCCGAGCTCGCCGGTCATGTCGCGCAGGAATCGGATCACGACCTCGCGCTCGGCCTGTGTCAGGCGCGCCGCGGAATGGAAGCGGCGCGCCTGCTGCCGCCCGACGGTCTCCATGGCCGCGCGCTGCGTGTCCGGGGTGATGGTGATCGCGAGCGCGCGGCGGTCCGAGGGGTGCGCGGCGCGCGTGACGTGCCCGCCCTTCTCGAGCCGGTCGAGCAGCTTGGTGGTCGACGCGGTCGAGATCCCCAGGTGCTGTGCGATCCCGCCGGGCGTCGCGACGGCGCCGCGGTTCGCGCACACGATCAGATAGTGCAGCGCCCGCATGTCGGTCTCGTTGAGCTTCATGTACCGGCGAGACGCCTCGGCGAGGCGCTGCTCAGCGTCGCGCAACTCGCCGAGGGAGGCCATCAGCTCGCCGATCTGCCGGATCGCGCTCGCATCGACGCCGGCGCGATCGAGCAGGACACCGTCGGGATCGCTCGCCTCGATGTCGTAGACGGCGCCCGCTTCGACGCCATCGCGCGTCTGCCCCCCGGCTCGCGCAGCGAGTCTCTGCTCGTCCGCGTCGTCGCGCCGCTCCGCCATGCCGTCATGCTACACCGGGCATCTTTTCACGCCAGGGTGATTACTTGCCAAGCTAGCAAATTCGATCTATCCTGCGGGGGACGGAAGGAACCCGATGACCGCCCCGCAGCACGTCGCACGCCCGCGCCGGCCCCGCCGCCTCCTGCGCATCATCCTGCCCGCGCTGATCATCATCGGATGGCTGGCCGCCGCGTCGCTCGGCGGCCCCCTGTTCGGCAAGGTCGACGAGGTCTCCTCGAACGATCGCACCGCGTATCTGCCTTCCTCCTCCGACTCCGCCCGCGTGCAGGAGCTGCAGACCCGCTTCGCCGGATCCGACGAGATCCCCGCGATCGTCGTCGCCGCCTCCGACGCCACGCTCACGGATGCCCAGCGCACCGCACTCTCCGACGCCGTGGCCGCCACGACCGACATCCCCGGCGTCGGCGACGACGTCTCCCCCGCGCTGGTCTCGGACGACGGCAAGGCCGTGCAGGCCTTCATCCCGATCCGCTCCGACGCCGACCTCGGCGACGTGGTCGCGGAGCTGCGCACCTCCCTCGACAAGGCCGCGCCGGACGGCGTGCGCGTCTACATCACGGGCCCGGCCGGTTTCAGCGCCGACCTCGTCGCCGGTTTCGCGGGCATCGACGGGATCCTGCTCGGTGTGGCTCTCACGGCGGTGTTCGTGATCCTCGTGCTGGTCTATCGCTCCCTGCTGCTGCCGGTCGTGGTCCTGATGACGAGCCTGTTCGCGCTGTGCACCGCCCTGCTGCTGGTGTGGTGGCTCGCGAAGTGGGGCGTGCTGCTGCTCAGCGGACAGACCCAGGGGATTCTGTTCATCCTCGTGATCGGCGCCGCGACCGACTACGCGCTGCTTTTCGTCTCTCGCTTCCGTGAGGCTCTGCGCGTCGAGCAGGACCGCGCGAAGGCGGTACTCGCGGCATGGAAGGGCTCCTTCGAGCCGATCCTCGCCTCGGGCGGCACGGTGATCGCCGGCCTGCTCTGCCTGCTGCTCAGCGACCTGAAATCGAACAGCGCCCTCGGCCCTGTCGCAGCGATCGGGATCGCTTTCGCGATGCTGTCGGCGCTCACCCTGCTGCCTGCTCTGCTCATGGCGTTCGGGCGCGCCGCGTTCTGGCCGCGGCGTCCGGTGTACGCGCCCGAGGCCGTCGCGGCGGAGGGCGGCATGCCCGCGACAGGTGTGTGGGCGCGACTGGCCGAGCTGATCCGGCGCCGCTCCCGGGTGATCTGGATCGCGACGACTCTGGTGCTCGCGATCGGCACGCTCGGTGTGGTGCAGCTCGACGCCTCCGGGGTGCCGCAGTCCGACCTCGTGCTCGGATCCTCGCAGGCCCGCGACGGACAGAAGGTGCTCGGCGAGCACTTCCCGGGCGGATCCGGCAGCCCGGTCCAGGTGGTCGTCGCGAAGGATTCGCTGCAGAAGACCGCCGACGTGCTGCTGGCCGACAAGGGCATCGACGGCGTCACCGTCACCGCGCAGGACTCACCGAGCGGATCGGCACCCGTGACGAGGGACGGCGTCCAGCCGGTCGGCCGCCCCGGCACTCCCCCGCCGGCTCCGACCGTGGTCGAGGGCGACGTGATGCTGCAGGGCACGCTCACCGCGGCGGCGGACTCGACTGCCGCGGAGGACACGGTGCGGCGGATCCGCACCTCGCTCGAGGGCACCGGAGCCCTGGTCGGCGGCGTCACCGCGACGGCGAGCGACACGGACGACGCCTCGCTGCACGACCGCGCCCTGATCATCCCGGTGATCCTCGTCGTGATCATGCTCATCCTGATGATGCTGCTGCGCGCGATCGTCGCGCCCGTACTGCTGATCGTGACCACCGTGCTCTCGTTCGGCACGGCGATGGGCGTCTCCGCGCTGGTCTTCAACGGGATCCTGCACTTCCCCGGGGCGGATCCGGCCGTGCCGCTGTACGGCTTCGTCTTCCTCGTCGCGCTCGGGATCGACTACAACATCTTCCTCATGACGCGCGTGCGCGAGGAGAGCCGGTTGCACGGCACGCGCGAGGGCGTGCGGCGCGGGCTCGCGATCACCGGAGGCGTCATCACCTCGGCGGGTCTCGTGCTCGCGACGACGTTCGCGGCCCTCGCGGTGATCCCGATCCTGTTCCTCGCACAGCTCGCCTTCATCGTGGCGTTCGGCGTGCTGCTGGACACGTTCGTGGTGCGCTCGCTGCTCGTGCCCGCCCTCGTGCACGATGTCGGCCGCGCGGTGTGGTGGCCGTCGAAACTGTCCCGCGGGGAGCGCTGAGCGTCACCCCCGGGGTCAGCCGACGGCGGTCTCGGCGGCCGCGTGGCCGGCGCGATCGGTGAATGCCTGCTTCGGCACGAAGAGCAGCAGCACCGCCGCGGCGAGCGCCGTCGCCCCGCACACGACCCACACCGTCACGTAGCCGGAGAAGGATCCGGCCGTGCCCTCGGCCGCGGCGGATCCGGCGACCGCGTGCATGAGAGCGATTCCGAACACGCACGACGCGATCGCGCCGCCCACGGTCTTGACCGAGTTCGTGAGCCCGGTCGCGACCCCGGTCTGGGTGTGCGGTGCCGCCGACGCCGCGGCGGCCGGGAGCGCGGCGACGAGAGCGCCGGATCCGATCCCGACGATCACCATGTTCGTGATGACCTGCGCATACGCTCCGTGGAAGGGCAGGAACATGAGGAAGCCGATCCCGACGAGCACGGAGGCTCCGATGAGCGTGATCCGGGGCGTCGCGAACCGCGCGATCTGCGGGTAGCCGAGGGCCCCCGCGATCATCGCGATGAGATAGACGCCGATGATCAGCGAGGTCGCGAAACCGCTCGTGCCGAGCCCGTAGCCGTAGACGGCCGGATCCGTGCGGGCGAAAGTGGACAGCGGTGCCTGCGCGCCCAGCACGCTCACACCGAACAGGCCCGCGGTCAGGAACACCGGGCCGAGCGCGGGGCTGCGGAACATCCGCACGTCGATGAGCGGATCGTCCTGGCGCAGCTCCCACAGGGCGAACGGCACGACGAGGAGCACGCCGGCGACGATCACGATCCAGGACAGCGGGTTCGCGACCCCGCCGGGCAGTCGCAGCAGGCTGAGGCCCCCGGTGAGGCCGATGAGCGACAGGGAGATCAGGACGAGCCCCGTGGTGTCGAACACGCCGCCGGTCTTCTCCGGCGACTCCTGCACGCCGAACAGGATCACGAAGAAGCACGCCGCGATGAGCACCGCGGGCACGAGCAGCACGACCGTGAGCGGCAGCACGTCGACGAGCGCTCCGCCGACGAGGGCGCCGATGATCGCACCGCCCTCGAGCGCCGCGACCAGGATGCCGGCGGCCTTGGCGGTGATCGCCGAGCTGCCCTCGATGCGCCGGGCGCGCGACCAGATCAGCGCGATCTCCAGCGGCAGCCAGACGACGTAGAAGCCCATCAGCGCCCAGGCCACGAGGAAGACCACGAAGGTGTCGGTGAACGGCAGCACGAACGCGGCGACCGCAGTGAGCGCCGTGGAGATGAGCAGCATCCGCTTGCGTCCGACCATGTCGCCGAGCTTCGCGAACGCCGGCACGACCAGGGCCGAGAGCATGAGCTGCGCGCCCTCGAACCAGTTCACGTCGGCGTCGTGGATGCCCAGGTGCCGCGCGATGTCGCTCAGCATCGGCGTGTAGTAGCCCTGCAGCACGCCGCTCGTGAACTCGACGAAGGCCAGGAATCCGACCACGGCGACCAGGGTGCCGAGGGTGGCGGTGCGCGTCATGGGCTGCTCCTTCGCAGGGTCTCGCGCCGGGCGCGGGACGGGGTGCGGCCGGCGCGAGGTTGCTCGGCGACCGCAGCGGGTCAGCTCACTGTAGCCGCTCGATGAGCGCGCGATGGAACCGCTCCCCGCGCTCGAGCGCCGCGATCTCGACGCTCTCATCGACGCCGTGGATCGTGGCGCGCTGCGCGTTCGACATCTCGAGCGGCGCGAACCGGAAGACCGCCGGCGCGAACCGGTGGAAGTGCCGGGAGTCGGTCGCCTGCATCGTCACGTACGGCACAGCCGGGATCCCGGGGTGCGATACGGCGAGCGCTTCTGCGACGAGCGCGAAGGGCGCCGTATCCGTCGGGGATTCGGGCGACGGATCGCTGCCCTCCAGCACCTCGACGGTCACCAGCGGATCCGCGATGCGCCGGCGCACCCGGGCCACGGCGCTCTGCACCGTCTCGCCGAGGGTGATCCGCAGGTTCACGGTAGCCGAGGCCTGCGACGGCAGCACGTTCGCCGCGGTGCCGCCGGACTGCATCGTGGGCGCGACCGTCGTGCGGACGAGGGCCGCCGCCTCACCGCCGAGCGCGGCGAACACCCGGGCGGACACGAACGGGAGCGCGCCGAGCGCGCGCAGCAGCAGTCGTGCAGGCCCGGACGCGCCGCCCGCGAGCTGCGTCAGCATGCGTGAGATCGCCCGCGGCGTGCGCGGGCGGAAGGTGCCAGGACCCAGCCGGTCGACCGCACGCGCGATGCGGCGCACCGCGGTGCGCGACGGCGGTGCCGAGGCGTGGCCGCCCTCTCCGCGCGCGGTGAGCCGCACCGTCATCACGCCCTTCTCACCGACGCCGATCATCGCCGCGCGCCCCGGCACGAACGGCAGCGGCGCGTCGACCACGGCGCCGCCCTCGTCGACGACCAGCCAAGGGACGATCCCCCGTGCCTTCAGCACGTCCGCGATCGCGATGGCGGCGGATCCGAACGTCTCCTCGTTGCCGCCGAACGAGAGATAGACGTCCCGGGCGGGCGTGAAGCCGTCGGCGAGCAGCGTCTCGACCGCCTCCAGGATCACGATCAGCGGGCCCTTGTCGTCGAGGGCGCCGCGGCCGTAGACGGATCCGTTCTCGATCACGCCGGCGAACGGCGGATGCGTCCAGGCGTCGGACTCGTCGACCGGCACGACGTCGTAGTGCGCCATGAGCACGAGCGGTCCGTCGGCGGCCGTGCCGCGCCCCGCCCAGTGGAACAGCAGCCCGAAGTCGGTGTGGCGCTCGAGCGCGAGCTCGGAGTGCACCCGGGGGTAGAGCTCGGCGATCAGCGCCACGAAGTCCTCGAAGGGCGCGGAGCCGCGCTCGTCGAGTTCGGCGGACACCGTGGGCAGCTGGATCATCCGGGACAGGCGCTCGGCGATCGGGGGCACGTCAGTCATCGTGGCCATGCTAGCCGTGGGCGCACGCCCGTCGCGGGCGATGCGGGCGGGCGCGAGGCCGCCTCAGAGCGCCGCGGGGAGACCGCGCCGCACGGCGACCGCGGTCAGCACCACACCCCAGATCAGCTCGAACGCCATCACCGCGATCTGGTACCAGAACGGCGCCGCCCCCGGGGACAGCACCTGGGTCCAGTCGCCGAGCCCGTGCAGGAACGCGAGCGCCCAGATCGAGCCCACGACGAGCCGCGCGCCGGCGAAGCAGACGCCGAACGTGGTCGCACCGAGCACCTGCCACCAGGTCTCATCGACGCTCTTGCCGAAGAACAGACCGTTGCCGAGGTGCCAGAGCCCGAACACGAGCGACGTCACGGCCACGGCGAGCCAGGGCCGCCGCCGCATCACGGCTCCGAGCGCCAGCCCGCGCGCCGCCGTCTCCTCGGAGATCCCGACCGCGAGCATTCCCGCGGCGACGCCCACGAGCATCCCGGGTGAGCCTGCGATCCCGGGGATGCCCTGTCGTCCGATCCAGATGTAGGAGAGCTGGATCGCCGCCACCGGTGCCAGCCAGCCGAGGGCGTCGACCCGGCCGGCTCCCCAGCCGGCGATCCGCCGCAACGGCGCACCTCCCCACCACCCGGCGCGATGCACCAGCACCGCGACGAGCCAGGCGACCGCCAGGCTGAGTCCGTTGGTGACCACGACGCCCAGCTGCGGGAACCAGCCCGGTTGCAGCGCGGGGATCGGGAGGGAGCCGAAGCCGTAGGTGGTGCCCCACCAGGCGAGCATGACGAGGAGCGCACCGGTCCACGTCCGCCATCCGGCGGGATCGATCGGCGTGCGCGCGGTCGTCACGCCAGGAAGGCTACCGGACCGGATCCGCCCGCAGGTCCGCGTCCTAGGCTGGGCGCATGAGCATCCCGCAGTCGCCCTCCGGATCCGCCCGCCCGCTCGCCGTCATCAGTGGCGGAGGCACGGGCATCGGTCTCGCCTCGGCACTGCGCCTCGCACGCGACGGCTTCGACCTCGCACTCATCGGACGACGCGAGACGGTGCTCCAGGCAGCGGCCGACCGCATCCGCACCCGGACCTCGGATGCGCGGGTGCAGACGATCGTCGCCGACCTGCAGGATCCGGATGCCGTCGAGCGCGCGGCCGGGGAGATCGTCGGAGACGTCGACGTGCTGCTGAACAACGCCGGCGGCAACGTGCTGGATCGGGGCGTGGGGCTGGCGGGCATCGCCGCCAACTACGAGGCCAACATGCGCCTGAACGTGCTCACCGCGGTGCTGCTCACCGAGGCGCTGCTTCCCCGCATCGCGCGGCCGGGCGGCCGGATCATCTCGATCAGCTCGATCGCGGCGCTGCGCGGGGCGAACGGCTACGGGGCGGCGAAGGCGGCGATCCACGGCTGGATGATGGGCCTCGCCGCAGACCTCGCCCCCGAAGGAGTGACGGTCAACGCCGTCGCACCCGGGTACGTGCCCGACACCGGGTTCTGGGATGGCCGGCGCACGCCGGACATCGTGGCGTCGCGGCTCGCCCAGGTGCCGATGGACCGCGCCGGCACGCCCGACGAGGTCGCCGGCGCCGTGTCCTACCTCGCCGGCCCCGAGGGCGGCTGGACCACCGGGCAGATCATCCAGGTGAACGGCGGCGCGCTGTTCGGACGCGGCTGACGACCGGCCGACCCCTCACACCCGCGGCGCTGTCACGCCCGCGTCGCTGTCAGCCCGCGTCGCTGTCACGCCCGCCGCGTGTAACGGTGCTCCGGGCGGCCAGTGGCACCGTAGCGGAGCCGCACCTCGACCGCGTCGCGTTCCGCGAGCGCGGCGAGGTGCCGTTGCGCAGTGGCCCGGGAGATCCCCACGCGCTCACCGATCTCCGCGGCCGAGGCCTCGTCCTCGCCCAGAGCGGCGAGGACGACCTGCTCCGTCGCCGATCGCGAGGGTGACGCGGCCTCCCCGGATCCGTGCAGGATCGCGAGCGCGCGATCGAGGTCCTTCTGCTGCAGGGCGCGCTCGCCGGTCAGCAGGTTCCGGAAGCGGGCATACCGGTCCAGCGCCCCGGTGAGGGTGCGCCGCTCGAACGGCTTGATGAGGTAGGCCAGCGCCCCGGAGCGCAGCGCCCGGCGAACGGTCGCCGGGTCATCGGCGGCGGAGACGAGGATCGCGTCGATGCCCGCCTCGCGGACGAGCCCGATGCCGTCGCCGTCGGGCAGGTAGACGTCGGCGAGGAGCAGATCCGGAGACAGATCGCGGATCGCGGCCCGCGCCTCGGCAATCGTGCGCACGGGCTCCAGCGCGATGAAACCGCCTCGATCGTCGACGATGGTCTGATGCAGCCGGCCGACCCTGAAGTCGTCGTCCAGCACGAGCGTGCGGATCGGATCCGTCATCTGCTCTCCTCCTTCTCGGGGCCTGTCCTCGTTCGTTCGCGGGCGCTGTCGGCGTCCGCGCGACCGGCGCCCCCAATGGGCGCGACGGCCCCGTCGAGACGCGCGGCGAAGACCGCCCCGTGCTCGCCACCGCCCCGGTCGATGATCCACAGATCGCCGCCGCCGCGCCGGGCGATCTCACGGGACAGGGACAGACCCAGCCCGTGGCCGTGGACGGCCCCGGCATCCTCGGCGCCCTCGGGATCGGCGCCCTCGGGCGCTGCCCGCCCCTCGCGGGAGTCGGCGCCGGGGTCACCCGGCGCACCCCGCTCTCCGGGCGACGCCCCGTCGAGACCCGCACCCGAATCCGCGACCGTGACCACCAGCGCCTGGGCGTCGTCGAGCACGGTGACCTCGACCCACCGCGGCACGCCGCCGGCGACCGCCGCGGTCACAGCGTTGTCGACGAGGTTGCCCAGCACGGCGGCGACATCCTCGGCTTCGACGACGGCGCCGAGCAGGTGCGTGTCCTCCGCGATCCGCAGCGTCACGCCGCGCTCGGACGCCTCGAGCGCCTTCGCGCCCAGGAACGACCGCAGGAACGGATCGCTCAGCCGCTCCCGGCCCTCCACCGGGAAGTCCACGGATCCCCGGCGCATGAGCTCGGCGAGGAACTCCCGGGCGTCCTGCACGCGCTCCGCGTCGATGAGCCCGGCGGCGACGTGGATCCGGTTCGCGAACTCGTGGCGCTGCACGCGCAGCGCGGCCGTCATCGTGCGCACGGTCTCCAGCCGCTCCGAGAGCGCGACCAGCTCGGTGCGATCGCGGATGACGGCGACCGTGCCGAGCGCGCGGCCGTCGCGCTCGACGGGGCGGGTGTCGAGGTAGAGCACCCGGTCGCGGTGCACGGCCTCGGACAGCGCCCGCCCGCCGGAGACGGCGTCGCGCACCGCGTCGGGGAGGCCGGTCCGATCCAGGGGCACGCCGACGAGGCCGTGCACCGAGAGCAGACGTTCGGCGGCGGCGTTGCAGACCCGGACGACCCCCTCCGTGTCGACCGCGAGCACGCCGTCGTCCACGCCGTCGAGCACCGCGGTCTGGTTCTGCACGAGCGCGACCAGTTCCTCCGGCTGCACGCCGAGGGTCAGCCGCTCCCAGCGTCGGCGCAGCACGAGGGCGGCGACGCCCGCCAGCAGCAGCGATCCCACGGCGGCGATGCCGATCACGGCGAGCAGCGGCGGCAGGTCGTCGAACACGCCGGCGCGGGCGAAGCCGACGCTGACCTCACCGACCGGGGTGCCGCCCTGGTCCCGCACGGGCGCCTTCGCCCGCGCCGAGTCGCCCAGGGTGCCGGTCTCCCACTCGACGACTTCGTGGCCGGCGAGCACGTCCTGGAACGGAGTGCTCACCTCCTGGCCGAGGCGGTCCGGATCCGGATGCGCGAGCCGGATCCCATGATCGTCGGTGATCACGACGAACAGGGCGCCTGTGCGTCCGGCGGTTGCCGTCGCCGTGCGCTGCAGCACGCCGTCCCGCAGGTCGGCCGCCTGCGGCGTGCCGGGGTCGGCGGAGGCACGGGCGACCTCGGCGCGGATCTCGGGGTCTTCCGCGAGTGTGCGCGCGATGCCGAGAGCGGAGGACTCGGCCTGGGCACGCAGCTGCTGCACGGCGAGGAGCAGGTAGACCCCGGTGCAGAGCGCGACGACGAGCGCGACCGTCGCGAGCTGCAGCAGGAGGGTCCGCGTCGCGAACCGCATCCGGCGTCTCCGGGGCATCCGTCCTCCTTGAGCAATATGCGCAGAAGTCACGCTACGCGCACAACGCGGCGGAATGCGACTTACCGGGTCGGTCGTGCACGTGTTCCCTAATCTCGGCGAGGTCCGTCGATGACGACAGGCGGATGACGAAGGAGTCACTCATGCCCACGGTTCTCACCGGCCTGCTCGCCGCAGCCGACGACAAGCCCTCGTACGACATCGCGTTCGCACCCCCGGAATGGGTGCTGGTGGTCCTCGGCTTCCTCATGGTGCTGGTGTTCATGACCCTGATCATGACCAAGCGCCTCACCCCGATGGTGGCACTGATCCTGGTCCCCACCGTGTTCGGCCTCTTCGCCGGCGCGGGACTGGGCCTCGGCGACATGATCCTCGACGCGATCGGCAAGATGGCACCGACCGCGGCGCTGCTGATGTTCGCGATCATGTTCTTCGGCATCATGATCGACGTCGGTCTGTTCGACCCGCTGATCCGCCTGATCACGCGCGTGCTCGGCGACGACCCCGCCAAGGTCGTCATCGGCACGGCCCTGCTCGCCGGCGCCGTGTCGCTGGACGGCGACGGATCCACGACGTTCATCATCACCACATCGGCGATGCTGCCGATCTACCTGCGCCTGGGCATGAACCCGGTCGTGCTCACGTGCGTGGCGGGCCTCATGAACGGCACGCTCAACATCGTGCCGTGGGGCGGTCCCACCGTGCGCGCCGCGACCGCGCTGAGCCTGCAGCCCACCGATGTGTTCGTGCCGATGCTCCCCTCGCTGGGGGTGGGCCTGCTCGTCGCCCTCGGGTTCGCCTGGATGCTCGGCCTTCAGGAGCGCCGCCGTCTCGGCGCGCTGGACGAGAGCCGTCTGACCGGTGCCGCCGAGGGCGGGCTGCTCGCCGCGGTGCCCGCGATCTTCCGCGGCTCCGCCACCAAGCCCGGCGCGCGTGCCTCCCTGCGCACCGGCAACATCGTCACCGTCGCGGGCGGACACGGCGGGGTCGCAGTCGCCGGGGTGGACCCGGCCGACACCGCGATGGCCGACACGATGCTCGACCCGAACCGGGCGACCCTGCGCCCCCGGCTGATCTGGTTCAACCTCGCCCTCACGGTCGCCGTGATGGTGCTGCTCGTGGTCGACATCATGCCCCTGCCGTACGTGTTCATGGTCGGGGCCGCGGTGGCGCTGCTCGTGAACTTCCGCAAGCTCAAGGACCAGGCGTCGGAGATCGTCGCCCACGCACCGAGCATCGTCGGCGTCGTGTCGATGGTGATCGCGGCAGGCGTGCTCGTCGGCGTGCTGAGCGGCACCGGCATGGTCGACGCGATGGCGAACTGGATCACCACCGTGCTGCCGCCGCAGCTCGGTCCGTTCCTCGCGCCGATCACGGGCGTGCTGTCGATCCCGTTCACGTTCCTGATGTCGAACGACGCGTTCTACTTCGGCATCCTGCCTGTGCTCTCCGAGAGCGCCGCGCATTTCGGGATCGCGCCTGTGGAGATGGCCCGCGCGTCGATCACCGGCCAGCCCGTGCACCTGCAGAGCCCGCTGGTCCCGGCGATCCTGCTGCTGGTCTCCCTCGCGAGCGTGAACCTCGGCGACCACCACCGCAAGGTGCTGTGGCGCGCGCTCGTGGTCTCGCTCGTGATGCTCGCGGTCGGGATCCTGACCGGTGCGATCCCGTTCTTCGTCGCACAGTGACCACCCGGTGACAGGGCCGGCGCCCTCCTGTTTCAGGCGGGCGCCGGCCCTGCGCGCCGATCGTCAGCGATGAGCGCCGGATGGCTGTGACCGACGGGTGATGACCGGGCCGACGATCGCCCGTTCGGGCGGCGTCGGCCCGGTTGTCGTCGGCATCCAGGATCATCAGGCGCAGCCGTGGATCCGTATGCTCGACGCCGGAGGGACGGGTCCAGACGATGACCCCGCTGACTCAGGCGGCGGCCCGCGCAGCGCCGGCCTCCGACTCCATGAACATCACGCGCGGTGGTGGTGCATCCGTGTACTCGACGCCGGACGGACTGGTCCAGACGATGACGCCGCCAGGACGCTGTCGCGCGGTCCAGCGCCAGCGCGGGTCGAGATCGGGATGCTTGAGCGCGTGGTGGGTCTCGCAGAAGCACGCGAGGTTCACGGGATCGGTGGGGCCGCCACGGGCGTAGTCGTGGTTGTGGTCGATCTGACATCGCCGGGCGGGCATCCGGCAGTTCAGGAACCGGCAGGTCCGATCCCGGGCGCGGAGGTACCGCTTCATCGCCTCCGGAGGTCGGTACGGGCTGGTCCGAACGATCATTCCCCTGCCGTCGAGTTCGAGGCGTTCCCAGGCATACGCGGCGGCGGCGAGGCGGCGGGCCAGACCCGGATCCATCGGTCCGCGTCCGTCGAGTTCCGCCATCCGGTCGTCCTGCCCGGTGAGGGTGGTTTCAGCGACCGTGACCTGGATGGTCGCGTGGATCTTGTCGAGGATGTCGGCGTCGTCGGCGATCCGGCCGGTGAGGATCTTCAGCAGGAACCGGTCGAAGCGCACCTGGTCCAGCCGTCGCACGTCTTCGACGGCGCCATCCTGCTTGGCGGCGTCGAGAATGACACGGCCTTCCTGCGTGAGCAGGTCGAACGCGGCGTGGATGAGCGCCGCCGGGCCGGTCGCGTGCATCGTGGCCAGCCCGGCGCCGTCGTCGGTCACACTCACGGCGCGATCATCGTGGGCGCGTCGATGCGCCTCGGTCAGGGCTACCGGAGCGACAGCCGCGGCCACAGTCTCGGCGAAGGCCTTCGCGCGCGCCCGCGATTCGGCGGTCGCGAACGGCACGACCTCCGCCTCGTAATCGGCCAGCCCGCCGGTGTCGTCATGGGGGATGTCTGCGGCGGCTTCGAGGATCGCCTCGACGTGACCGAGCGAGACCTCCCCCGACTCGAGCGCCGCGCAGGTGACGGGGAATCGTTCGTGCAGGGTATGCCCGGTGGCGAGGAGCTTTGCGGCGGCGTAGCGGGACAGGTGCATTCCTGCGCAGAGTTCGCTGATCATCGACCGCTCGGCCGCGTCGAACCCGTCGGATCCGGGGCGGATCTCATCGAGCAGCAGCGCCACCCGCTTGTGGGCGAGAGCGGTCTGGCGTGCGTGCAGCCGAGCGATCTCGCGGCCCAGTTCCGCGCACTCCCCGACGATCTCCGCACTGCGGCGGAGGTAATGATCGAGGGGCTGGTCCATACCTCCAGTTTAGAACAAATCTTCGACGAAGGGAAGGGTTCTCCACAGCCGAATCCATCGCGGAACGGAACCCGACGAGAATCGGATCCGGCTCAGAACAGCGCCTGCGGCAGCGCCCCCTCGTGCTCGAGCAGCCAGCGCTTGGTGAGGAGTCCTTCGCCGGGCGCTCCCCCGGAGTAGCCGCCGAGGCCGTCGCTCGCGACCACGCGATGGCAAGGCACGATGATCGGGATCGGGTTGGCACCCATGATGGAGCCGATCGCACGGGCCGGGACCGCGGTGCCGCTGCGTTCGGCGAGCTCGCCATAGGTCACGGTCTCGCCGTGCAGGACCGTGTCGTAGAGCGCGTGCAGCACGGCGTTCGTGACATCGGACTGCGGGCCGAGGTCGAACGGCAGATCGAACGCGGCCCGCGCCCCCGCGAAGTAGGCGCCGAGTTGGTCGAGTGCCTCGGCGAGCAGCGGATCCCGCTCGGCATCCGACGACGAGCCGGGCGCTGCAGGCGCCGACTGCCCGGGTCGCGGCCAATGCACCCGCCGGATCGCCGAGCCGTCGCTGTGCACGGCGAGCACACCCACGGGTGTCGCGATCGAGCCGGAGAAGGTCACGGGCCGATCGTACGCCGGGGATCCGACATCCCTACCCGCCTCTCCGCTGGACAAGACGCGGCCTCTCCGCCGGATATGACGCGGCCTCCCCGCCGGGCATGAGGTCAGCCCGACCAGCACCGAAAAGGACAGCGGTTGGGCTTCCGGCCCGGCGCACGATGTCGGCTCGGCCGGCGCCGTGACGATCAGCACACCATGTGACGATCAGCACAGGGATCCGGCGATTCGGTGTGCTGATCGTGCCAAGCTGTGCCGATCGTGACAGCGTCCGCCGCTGATCGTGCCAATCTGTGCTGATCGTGACAGCGTCCGCCGGTCATCGCACGACCCGCTGATCGTGCCAAGCTGTGCCGATCGTGACAGCGTCCGCCGGTCATCGCACGGCCCGCTGATCGTGCCAACCTCTGCCGATCGTGACAACATCTCGCGGATCCTCCCAGCATCCGCGAGTCGCCGCAGCGTCCGCGGACCGCCGCATGCATCGCGGATCCGGCGACGGATTAAGCGCCCCTGTCACACTTCCCTCGCCCGATCCGACATCCCCGATGAGAGCCGCACGAACGCCGACGAGATCCGTCGACGGCGTCGGCCAACGAGAGGAACGACGATGACCAGGATCGACATGGGCCGCACCAACAAGCTCGGCTACGCCGCGGTGCTCGGACTGGAGGCCTACTCCCGGAAGAGCGTGGAGCCCCGACTGTACGAACTGATCAAGCTGCGCGCCTCGATCCTGAACGGATGCGGGTTCTGCGTCGACATGCATGCGATCGAGGGCGCCAAGCGCGGCATCCCGCAGCGCACCCTGCATGCGGTCGGCGCCTGGCAGCACGCCAAGGGCTTCTACTCGGAGCGGGAGCTGGCGGCGCTCGCGCTGACCGACGCCGTCACGCAGCTCGGCCCGGAGACCGTGACGGACGAGATCTGGAACGCCGCCGCGCAGCACTTCGACGACGGCGAGCTCGGCGCCCTCGTCCTGGCGATCTGCACGATCAATGTCTGGAACCGCGTGGCCATCGCCACCGAGATGGCGCCGCCGATCGACGACAAGCACCCGATCGTCTGAACGGTGCCCGAATCCGGGCGATACCGTAGGCCCATGACCCTCGTCTCGCCTGCCACGCGCGCGTGGCAGGCGGAGCGCGGGCGCCTGATCGGCATCGCGTACCGGATGCTCGGCGACTACGGCCACGCCGAGGACGTGGTGTCGGAGGTCGCGATCGAGGCGCTGCAGCAGGAGCGCGCCGAACGATCGGGCCAGGACGGGGCAGTGGCCGACGGGGCGTCGACGAGCCGCGTGCGTTCCTGGCCCGCGTGGCTGACGACCGTGTGCGTGCGCCGCTCGATCGACCGCGTGCGCGCGCTCGCTGCGGTACGGGAGGACTACGTCGGCCCGTGGTTGCCGGAGCCGGTCGCCACCTCGCGGCTGCCCGAGGACGCGGTGGCCGACCGCGAGCTGCTCTCGCTGGCGCTGCTGCACATGGCGGAGCAGCTCGCTCCCGACGCGCGGGCAGCCGTCGTGCTGCACCGGGCGTTCGGGATGTCGGCCGTGGAGATCGGCCGCATCCTCGAGAAGTCGCCCGCCGCCGTGCGACAGCTCGTCTCGCGCGCCGAGCGCCGGCTGCGCCTCGCCGACGACCCCGCCCTCACGCGCGCAGCGGATCCGGCCGCCCTCGGCGCGCTGCTCGTCGCCGTCGAACACGGCGACGTCTCCGGAGTGCTCGCCCTGCTCTCCGACGACGCGATCCTGTGGAACGACGGGGGCGGCAAGGTGAGCGCCGCACGCAACCCGATCTTCGGCGCCGACCGCGTGCGGCGCTTCCTCGTGGGAGTGCTGCAGAAGGCGACCGCCGATCCCGCGCTGCCGTTCTCGGTGAAGCGCCTCGACGTCAACGGAGAGCCGGCGATCGCGTTCCTGCGCTCCGACCGCGTCGACGTGCTCGCGCTCGAGTTCGGCGCCGACGGGCTGATCCACGGCCTGCGCCAGGTGTGCAACCCGGAGAAGCTCGCGTACGTGCTCTGACCAGCCGCCTCACGACGAAGCCGCTCCACCGGTCGAAGCCGACGCCACCATCCACAGCGCCTTCATCGGATCCGCCTCTACCGTCGGGCCGTGCCCGCAGACCGTGCCCGCCTTCGCCGCGCCGGCATCGCGCTCGAGGTCATCACCCTGGCCTGGAACGTGGTCGGCGTCGTGCTGCTCGGGATCCTCGCGTACCGTTCCGGATCCGTCGCACTGCTCGGCTTCAGCCTGGACAGCTTGATCGAGATCGGCGCATCGACGGTGGTCATCTGGGAGCTGACCGGGGCGGACGAGCGCCGTCAGCGCCTCGGCCTCCGTTTGATCGGCGTCGCCTTCGCGTTGCTCGCGGTCTACCTGCTGGTCCAGGCGGTCGTCGCCCTCGCGTCCGCTCATCGGGCGGTGCCGCTGCAGGGCGGCATCTGGTGGACGGCTCTGACCGCGATCGTCATGTTCCTGCTGGCGTTCGGCAAGCACCAGGTGGGACGCAGGCTGGAGGATCCGGTGCTGCTCACGGAGGGGAGGGTGACGCTCGTCGACGGGATCCTGGCCGCCTCGGTGCTCGCCGGCATCCTCCTGAACGCTCTGTTCGGCCTGTGGTGGGCCGATCCGGTCGCGAGCCTCGTGATCGTGTTCTACGCGGTCCGGGAGGCGCGGGGTGCTCTGCGCGGCTGACCATCCATTAGTATCTGCGTATGAGTGCAGATAAGCAGGCATGTGGCTACTCTCCCGACAGCTCCTACGTGGAGCTGGCCGTCGAGGTGTTCTCGATGCTCGCCGACGCGACCCGCGTGCGGATCGTCATGGCACTCGGCGAGGCCGGCGAGCTCTCGGTCAACCACCTGGCCGACATCGTGGACAAGTCGCCCGCCGCCGTCTCGCAGCACCTCGCGAAGCTGCGGCTCGCGCGCATCGTGTCGACGCGGCAGGACGGCCAGCGCGTCTTCTACCGGCTCGAGAACGAGCACGCCTCCCGGCTCGTCGCGGACGCGATCTTCCAGGCCGAGCACTCCCTGGGCGGAACGCCTCGCCATCATCACGCCGACCGGGACGCCTGATGCACGACCACCCGCACGAGCATCACGGCGACCACGATCGCGACCGCGAGCACGCGAGCGGCACCCACCATCACGACGATGCACACGGTCATGCCCACGCCGGCCACGGTCAGTCCTCCGATCATCCGCACACCCACGGCGATCACCACCACGAGCACCCGACCGGGTTCAAGGGCTTCCTGTACGGCCTGTTCGTACCGCACACGCACGACGCTGCCGATGCGATCGACGACGCGATGGAGGCGTCCAGCGCCGGCGTCCGCGCGCTCAAGATCAGTCTCGTGATCCTGCTCGTCACGACGATCCTGCAGGCCGCGGTCTTCGCCTTCAGCGGCTCGGTCGCGCTGCTCGCCGACACCGTGCACAACTTCTCCGACGCGCTCACGGCGATCCCGCTCTGGGTCGCGTTCGTGCTCGGGCGTCGCGCCGCGACCCGCCGGTACACCTACGGTTTCGGGCGTGCGGAGGACCTCGCCGGACTGTTCATCGTGTTCGTGGTGCTGCTGTCCGCGATCGTCGCCGCGTGGCAGTCCGTCGAGCGGCTGCTGAACCCGCAGCCCCTGCACAACCTGGGCTGGGTGATCGTCGCAGGCGTGATCGGCTTCCTCGGCAACGAGGCCGTCGCGATCTACCGGATCCGCGTCGGCCGACGCATCGGATCCGCCGCGCTCGTCGCCGATGGCGTGCACGCCCGCACGGACGGCTTCACCTCGCTCGCCGTCGTGCTCGGCGCGCTCGGGGTGCTCTCGGGCTTCCCTCTGGCGGATCCGATCGTCGGCGTGCTCATCTCCGTGGCGATCTTCGTGCTGCTGATCGGCACGGTCCGCAGCATCGGGCGGCGCCTGCTCGACGGCATCGAGCCCGAACTCGTCGAGCGCGTCGAGCATGCGCTGAGCCATGTCCACGGCGTCGCCGGCGTCGAGCGGGTGCGTCTGCGCTGGGTCGGCCATCGCCTGGAGGGCGACACCGTCATCACCACGAGCGGCGACCCCGTCGCGATCGCCGCCGAGGCCGAGCAGAGCGTCCGCGCGCACGTGCACAACCTCGACGGGTTCCTCGTCGCGGTGCGCGCCGCCCCCTGACCGGGTCGGCGGGACCCCGCGCAGCGCGACGCCGTCGGATCCTCAGTCCAGCAAGTGCCGGGTGTAGCGCGCGGGGTCGTCGAGGAACGACCGCCAGTGCCGCACGAGCTCCAGGTCCTCCCACACCGCGGGCCGGAGCCCCCACTCCCCGACCTCGAGAATGGTCGCGCCGGGCAGCGCGGCGAGCACCGGGGAATGCGTCGCGCAGAGCACCTGCCCGCCCTCGTCGGCGATCCGGCGCAGCACGGCTATGAGGCTCAGGGTCGAGGAGAACGAGAGCGCCGCCTCGGGCTCATCGAGGCAGTAGAAACCGGGATCGTCGAAACGCGTCTCCAGCACGGCCAGGAAGGACTCGCCGTGGCTCATCTCGTGGAAGAGCGGTTCGGGTCCGGTTGACGGATTCTCCTCGAGGTAGGTGTAGAAGGAGTGCATCGTCTCGGCGCGCAGGAAGAAGCCCCACCGGTTCGCGCCCACACCCCGCTGGATGCGGAGCCATTCCGACAGCGGGGACTCGGTCGGGCGGGTGCTGTGCCGCGCCTGCCGGGATCCGCCCTCCGGCGAGAGCCCGTAGGCGACCGCGATGCCCTCGACCAGCGTCGATTTTCCGCTGCCGTTCTCGCCGACCAGGAACGTCACCCCCGGATCCAGATCGATGCCCTCCCGCAGCACCTGGGCGACCGCGGGAATGCTCGCAGGCCAGGTGCGATCCGCGGCGGGCGCGCCATCAGCGGGGTGCACGGCGACGACCGGCTGCTGCCGGCGACGGCGGCTGCGCGGGTCCCAGAACGGATCCATGTCGCTCCCCTCGGGCGATCGGCTCTGATCCATTGTGCCGGTGGGTACCGACAGGGAACCCGAGCACGACCTGCGGTTCCGTCGCATGCCGGCCCGCGCTGGCGGCGGATCGTCAGCGGTTCCCCAGATCGGGGCCGGAAGGATGGACCCGTGAGTCAGGCGACGAGGGAACCGGTCAGGACGAGACGCGCCGCGCCCCGCCGTGGTGCCATCGTCGCGCTGCTGCTGAGCGCGATGGCGTTGACGGCGACCGTGCTGCTCGGTTCCGTCCCCGGCCCCCTCGGGACCGCGATCGCCGTCGCCCTGCCCTGGCTGGGGCTGCTCCTCGTCCCGCTCGTGATCGCCGCGCTGCTGATCCGGCCGCGGACGGCGTGGATCGCCGCGGTGCCCGTCGTGGCGTGGACCGTAGCCCTGTGGGGGTTCCTCCCAGTGCCGTGGCAGGGCGACCCGTCCGCGGAGACCTCGGGACTGCTGGTCGCGACGCAGAACGTGGAAGCGGGATCCGGCACCGGAGCGGCGTCCGCGCGCACCCTGGCCGGCCAGGGTGCGCAGATCCTGGCGTTCACCGAGCTCGACGGCGACTCGGGGTCGGCGATCGCGGACGAGCTCGCCGAGTCGTACCCGCACGCGTACCGCGTCGGCACCGTCGGGATCTGGAGCCGCTACCCGATCCTCGACGAGGAGGCCCTCGACCTCGGGCTGGGCTGGAAGCGCGCCCTGCGTGTCGAGATCGACGCCCCCGGCGGCCCCGTCAGCGTCTACGTCGTGCACGCCGCATCGCTGCGTCCGGGCGCGCAGAGCGCTCGGGACGGCATGCTGTCCGCACTGGGCGAGCGGATCCGCGGCGATCGGAGCACGCGGGTGATCGCCCTCGGCGACTTCAACGCGGTGTCGACGGATCCGGCTCTCGCCTCGATCGCCGACGCCCTCGGCGAGGTGAGGTTCGGCGGGATCGGCCCGTCGTTCACCTGGCCCGCGTCATTCCCCGCGGTCCGGATCGACCACGTCTTCCAGCGCGGCTTCCCCTCCGCCTCGGGGCGGACGACCTCGGCCGGTGCCAGCGACCACCTCGCGGTCATCACCGCGCTGGGCGGCTGACACCGCCGGACCGGCGCGATCTCAGCCGACGACCATGAGGACCCGGGCGTCATCGGCGACGATCCCGGGTCCGCGGGCGACCACGCTGTCACCCGTCATCGCGGACCGCAGCACCAGCGCCTCCATCGCCGATGCCGTGCTGCCGCCCGTGCTCACCCGCCCCGAGCGCACGACGACCGCGCGCACGTCCTCAGGCAGATCGGACGCGCCGTGCAGGTCGGCGAAGACCAGCGCGGGCCTCGCTCGGGACGTCACCGTGGACAGCACCAGGATCCGGCTCAGCTCCGCGGCACGCAGCCGGGGCCGGCGCAGCTCCAGGAGCGGACCGGTGTGCCGCAGCACCCGCTCCTTGCGAAGCCCGATCTGCGCACCGGGGCCGACGTCGACCTGCGGGCCGCCGATCCCCGCGAGCACGTGCGCCGCCTCGTCCGCCAGGTGCAGGATGCCCACGGGGCCCCGCAGTTCCACGAGCTGCAGGATCCAGTGCAGCTCGCCGTTCGGACCTCGCAGTCCGCAGATCTCGCGCACGTGCCCGCCTCCCGCGGCGAGCCCGCGCCTCGGCAGACTCCGCAGCTGCAGGAGACCGACCGTGGCGGAGCTCGCCGCGAGGGAGGCGGGGTTCATCGGCTCAGACCCGTGCGCCGATGAGGACATAGCCCTCTTCGCCGTGGACCACGGTGTCGAGGCCTGCGATCTCGTCCTCGTCCTTGACCCGGAAGCCCAGGGTCTTCTGGACCACGAAGCCGATCGCGAGAGCGAGCACGAAGGAGTACACCAGCACGGCGCCCGCGGCGAGTGCCTGGGCCGCGAGCTGCGCGAAGCTGCCGCTGTAGATCAGGCCCGTGCTGTTGGCGAAGATGCCGAGGTACAGCGTTCCGATGATGCCGCCGATGAGGTGGATGCCGACCACGTCGAGGGAGTCGTCGAAGCCGAGCTTGAACTTCAGGTCGATCGCGAGCTGGCAGACCGCGCCGGCGAGCAGACCGAGCACGACGGCCCAGATCGGGGTGAGGGCGGCGCAGGCCGGGGTGATCGCGACGAGGCCCGCGACCGCACCTGATGCGGCACCGACCGAGGTCGGCTTGCCGTTGCGGATCTTCTCCATCACCAGCCAGCTCAGCAGAGCGGCGGCGGGGGCGGCGAGGGTGTTCACGAATGCGATCGAGGCCGTGCCGTCGGCGCCGAGCTCGGAGCCGGCGTTGAACCCGAACCAGCCGAACCACAGCAGACCGGCGCCGAGGAGCACGAACGGCGGGTTGTGGGGCACGTCCGCACCCTTCTGGAAGCCGAGCCGCTTGCCGAGCACCAGGGCGAGTGCGAGGCCCGCGGCTCCGGCGTTGATGTGCACCGCCGTGCCGCCGGCGAAGTCGATCGCGCCCACGCCGAGCATGTCCTGCAGGCCCTTGGTGACCCAGCCGCCGTAGGCGTAGCTGCCGTCCTTGTTCAGTCCGAAGTTGAAGACCCAGCTCGCGACCGGGAAGTAGACGACAGTCGCCCAGATGCCCGCGAAGATCATCCAGGATCCGAACCGAGCGCGGTCCGCGATCGCGCCGGAGACGAGGGCGACCGTGATGATCGCGAACGTCGCCTGGAACGCGACGAACGCGAGCGGCGGGTAGGCGGCATCCTTCGGCACCTCGAGCAGGCTGTTCAGGCCGATCGCCGACCAGTCGATCGTCCACGGGGCGATCAGGCCCTTGCCGCTGGGGAAAGCGATCGCATAGCCGAAGACGACCCACAGCACGCCGATGAGCCCGATGGCGCCGAAGCTCATCATCATCATGCTGATCACGCTCTTGGCCTTGACGAGGCCTCCGTAGAAGAACGCGAGACCGGGGGTCATCAGCAGCACGAGGGCTGCGCAGATCAATACGAAGGCGGTGTTCCCTTGATCCATGGGTCCGCTCCTCTCTCAGTGAGAACGCTCCTGCAGCGTCGGGTGAGGTCAGACTGTCACTCGTGCGTTTCGCCTCGACGCGCGCTGTGTTTCGAGTCCGTTTCGTCGCATGCCCCCGGCGTGAACACCCTGTAACGAAGACCCGCGGGAGCCTGGAAGGATGAGCCCATGCGCGCAGTGGTGTTCGATGCGGTCCGTTCCCAGCCCGAAGTACGCGTGGTCCCCGTGCCGGATCTGCCCGCCGACGGCGTTCTCGTGCAGGTGATGGCCACGGGGATGTGCCGCAGCGATTGGCACGCGTGGGCCGGGCACGACGACATCGCGTTCCCGCATGTGCCGGGGCACGAGCTCGCCGGGATCATCACCGAGGTCGGGCCGCAGGTCACCCGCTGGCACGCGGGCGACCGTGTGACCGTGCCGTTCGTGTGCGGTTGCGGGCGCTGCGAGTGGTGCCTCTCCGGCGATGCGCAGGTCTGCCCCGACCAGCAGCAGCCGGGCTTCACGCACTGGGGTTCCTTCGCCGAGGTCGTCGCCCTGCACGCGGCCGACGTTAACCTGGTCGCCCTCCCCGACGACGTGGACTTCGCCACGGCCGCCAGCCTCGGCTGTCGCTTCGCCACGGCCTTCCGCGCGCTCGTCGGGCGCGCTCGGGTGCGCGAGGACGAGTGGATCACGGTGATCGGCGCCGGCGGCGTCGGGCTCAGCGCCGTGATGATCGCGCGGGCTCACGGCGCCCGGGTGATCGCGGTCGACCGCAACCCCGAAGCCCTCGCGGTGGCGCGCGCGGTCGGCGCCGAGCACACGCTGCTCGCGGACGGGACCGACTTCCCCGCTTCCGTGGCCGCGCTGACGAATGGCGGGAGCCACATCTCCATCGACGCGGTCGGAAGCGTGCAGACCCTCTCCGACGCGATCCTGGGGCTGCGGCGGCGCGGCAGGCACGTGCAGATCGGCCTCCTCCCGCCGATCGACGGGCACCCGCGCGTGCCGATGGATCGCGTGATCGGCTGGGAGCTCGACGTGCTCGGCAGCCATGGCATGGCGGCTGCCGACTACCCCGCGATGATGGCGCTGATCGCCGCGGGGCGCCTCACACCGCAGCGCCTCATCGAGCGCACCATCGGTCTCGAGGAGGCCGCCGCGCTGCTGCCAGGGTTCGACCGGGCGACGGTGGCGGGCATGACCATGGTGGATCCGCAGCTCGGCTGACCGCTGCAGTCGCCGAGACGCGACTCAGGTCGCCGTCGTCGGGCCGAGACCGGGCGATCGAGCACCCTTCGGGAGGCCGAGCCGGCCTCGGGTCACGAGGATCAGCACGAGAGCCGTGCCGGTGAAGCCGATCAGCACCGGCAGGAGTCCGTAGTCGTTGAAGATCGGCGCGGGGAAGAGCGGTGCGCCCACCTTGTTCGCGAAGGTGTTGAAGGAAGCGTGCATCAGCATCGTGATCAGCACGCTGCCCCCCGCGTGGTTGAAGACCCAGGTCATCATGATCGTCAGCGCGATGATCATCACCACGAACATCACCATGTTCGCGGGCGTCGGCGGCGTCCACACCCCGCTCCAGAACAGCGGGAAGTGCCACAGCGCCCACAGCGCACCCAGGATCACACTGCCCATCAGAGGGCCGTGGCGCTCCTGCAGCCGCGGCAGCGCGAACCCGCGCCACCCCGGCTCCTCCCCCAGCGGACCGCCGAGGAGGAAGGTCATCACGAACGCGAGCGGGTACGCGGCGAGCAGGGGGCCGATGATCGGCTGGAACGATGCCAGAGCGGTGGGCACCACGATCGTTCCGAGCAGGATGATGACCGGCACGCCGACGAGCAGGAACAGGTACCACCCGATCCCCACTCGCCAATGGACGCAACGATGCAGCAGCCGGACGACGCCTTCCCTGCCCTCCGTCACCGCGGTCACGACGAACGCCGCGACGGCCGGACCGAGGGTTGCGACGGGGATGAGGATCCCGATCGCGAGTTTGGGCAGCGCCGGCAGCGCCCCCTGCGCGGAGAGAACGACCGGGAGCTCGACGAGCCACGCGAACAGGTACGCGATCACGAAGTAGGAGGTGAGCGGGTACCGGGCGAGCACGCCGTGGGGCGTCGCACGAGAAGAGCGACCGACGTCTCCGACCACAGCCATGATGGTGACCCTTCCGTCCGCGACGGGCCCGCGAACGCGCGGGATCACTCGCTCGCGATGGCTCAGTGTCCCACTCGCCGGGGCTGACCGCCAGAGGCGGCGGCAGACCGGCCGCCCCCTCGGCCGGGGCTCAGCCCCGCAGCCGTGCGGCGCGGGCTCGCAGATAGTCGCGCTCCGGGACGGAGAGGGTCGCCCGGGCCGCTTCCAGGTATTCGCCGATCGCCTCCTGGGTGCGCCCCGCGCGCTCCAGCAGATGCGCGCGCACTGAGGCGATGCGCTTGCGGTCGCCGCGCACCCTCGCGTCCGCAATGCTGTCGATCACGGCCAGCCCGGACTCGGGCCCGTGCACCATCGCCTGCGCCACGGCGCGGTTGATCGTCGCGACGGGGTTGCCGGTCTCCCGCTCGAGCAGGCGGTACAGGGCCAGGATCTGCGGCCAGTCCGTGGTCGCGGTGCTCGGAGCATCGTCATGCAGTGCCGCGATCGCGGCCTGGATCGAGTACGGGCCGTGACGGCCTGCGGCGAGCGCCGCGTCGAGGATCCCGGTGCCCTCCTCGATCCCGTCCCGATCCCATCGCGTGCGGTCCTGCTCGTCGAGCGGGATCAGCTCGCCGCGCGTGCCGATGCGCGCGGCGCGGCGGGCGTCGGTGAGCAGCATCAGCGCGAGCAGCCCCGCGACCTCGACGTCCTCCGGACGTTCGCGGTGCAGCATCCGTGCCAGGCGGATCGCCTCGTCGCTGAGCCGGATGTCGTTGGCGTCCGCTCCCTCGGTCGCGGTGTGCCCCTCGGTGAACATGACGTAGAGGACGGCGAGCACCGGATCCAGACGGTCCTCGGGGTCGGACGGCTCCGGGAAGACGGCCCCGGCGACCCTGATCCTCGCTTTGGCCCGGCTGATCCGCTGGGCTATCGTCGCCTCGGGCAGCAGGTGCGCACGGGCGATCTGAGCGGTCGACAGGCCGGCGACCGCGCGCAGCGTCAGCGCCACCTGCGCCGGCATCGTCAGGGCGGGGTGGCAGCACAGCCGGAGCACCTCGACGCTGTCATCCGCGTGCGCAGCCTCGGCTTCGGCGAGGGGGCGCCAGGCATCGGCGTACGCGTTCTCGCGCTCCCGGCGCTGGTGCTCGCTGCGGATCCGATCGATCATCCGGCGACGCGCGACGGTCAGCAGCCAGCCCTTCGCGTCCGCCGGGGCGCCCTCGGCAGGCCACTGCTGGTGCGCCGCGAGAAGCGCCTCCTGCACCGCGTCCTCGCAGAGATCCAGCTGTGCGGCGCCGTAGCGGCGCAGCAGCGCGGCGAGGACCTGCGGCGCGCTGCTGCGCCACAGGTCCTCGTAGCGACGATCAGTCACACGTCGGACCCGGCCGAGAACATCACGGGGCGGACCTCCAACGCGAGCCCGTCGATCGCCGCATCCGGGATCTGCCGGGCGAGCTCGAGCGCACGCTCCTCGGACTCGACCTCGATCAGGTAGTACCCGCCCATGAACTCCTTGGTCTCGGCGAACGGGCCGTCGACCACCTCGGGGGCGCCGCCCGCGCCGCGCACCACTTTCGACTGGCTGGGGTCGGCGAGCGCCACGGTGCCGAGCATCTCTCCCGAAGCGGTGATGGAATCCATGAACGCCTGGTGTCCTTCGCCGATCGCCTGCATCTGCTCAGCGGTGAGCGCATCCAGCACGTCCTGACGCACCTGCATGAGGATCATGTACTTCATGGTCGTTCTCCTTCTGTTGGCCGGGCGACCCGATGTCCGCCTCGGTATGTGGTCGGAGTCGATACGCGGTTCTCGACATCATTCTGCGCGCGGATTCCGCCAATCGCGTCCGAACGCCCGCGCCGGCGGACGGCGTCGCCTCGGAGGGAAGGGCACCCCGACCTCGGATCGGCCTCCTCAGCCGTCCGTCGTCGTGCGCAGGGCCCGCTCCAGAGCGGTCCGTGCCGCCGCGCCCACCGTCGGCGCGGTGACGAGGAAGATGCGCCGCTCGAACACGGCGTCGGCGATCTCGACCGTGGCCACGGCATCGAGATGCGCGGGCAGCGCCAGCTCGGGGACGAGGGCGGCGCCGAACCCGGCGGCGACGTAGGCCGCCACCACGGCGTAGTCGTCGCTGCGCATGGCGATCCGCGGGGTGAAGCCCGCCTGATCGGCGGCCCGGAAGAGAGCGGCATCGACAGGGTCCGCCTCGGTCGCCCCGGCGATCCAGGCCTCATCGTCGAGGTCCGCGAGCGGAACGCCGGTGCGTCCGGCGAGGGGGTGCGCCGGCGGGACGATGACGGCGAGGTGCTCCTGACGCACCGGGATCATCCGGAAGCCCGGCGGCAGGATGGTGGGCCGGCCGGGGGCGTCGTAGACGATCGCGGCATCGAGGCGGAGCCCGACGACCGCCGCCATGAGCGGGTCGAGCTCGGCCTCGATCACGTCCGGATCGAACCCGGCCGCCTGCAGCGCGCGCACCACCTGCGGGAGCAGCCTCGCCCCGGCGGAGGGGAATACGCCGATCGCGATGCGCCGCCGTCCGGACTCGACCAATGCCCTGAGCTCGTCGACGGCGCGTTCCGACCGATCCAGGATCGCGGTGGCGTGCAGCAGCATCGCCTCTCCCACCGGTGTCAGCCGCGTGCCGCCGGATCCGCTCGTCACCACCGCGGCGCCGAGCACGCGCTCGAGACCCCGGAGGTGGTGGGTGACCGTGGGCTGGCTCCACTGCAGGGCATCGGCCGCGCGCAGCACGGATCCCTGCTCGGCCACGGCCTCCAGCGCCTTGAGCTGCCTCAGATCGAGCATCCGCGCTCCATAGTGGGTATTGATGAATGAAGAAAGGTATGCATTCCTCATCGTATCGGGCTTCGCCAGAATCGATCCGTGACGACAACCACGCCCTACGCCGACGCCATCCGCCGTTTCGCCGCACGCGACCTGCAGCGCCTCAACGTCCCCGGGCACAGCGCCGACCCCGCCGCCGCTCCCCTGATGGCGGAGTTCTTCGGCGAGGACGTGCTGCGCTACGACGTGGAGCCGCTGCTGGGCGGCATCGACAAGGGATCCGAGAACCCGCTCGTCCAGGCCCGCGCTCTGGCCGCGCGCGCCTGGGGCGCCCGTCGCACCTGGTTCCTCACCAACGGCGCCTCCGAGGCGAACCGCATGACGGCGCTGGCCCTGGCCGCGTTCCGCACCCCGGACGAGGTCGTGGTCGCACAGCGCAGCGCGCACTCCAGCTTCTTCGACGGCATCATCCTCGGCGGCCTCGATCCCCGCTTCGTGCAGCCGACGATCGACGAGCACCACGGGATCAACCATGGCGTGACGCCCGCCGCGATGCGCGAGGCGCTCGAGGGCGCGGATGCGAAGGCTGCCTACATCATCAGCCCGAGCTACTTCGGCGCGGTCGCCGACGTCAAGGCCATCGCGGAGGTCTGCCACGAGGCCGGCGTGCCGCTGGTCGTGGACGCCGCGTGGGCCGCGCACTTCGGCTTCCACCCCGACCTTCCCGCGAACCCGATCACGCTCGGCGCCGACCTCGTCGTCTCATCGACCCACAAGATGGGCGGCAGCCTCACCCAGTCGGCCATGCTCCATCTCGCGGACGGCCCCTATGCGGCCGAGCTCGAGCCGCTGATCGACCGCGCCTTCATGTTCACGCAGTCCACGAGCGCCAGCTCGCTGCTGCTCGCCTCGCTCGACCTCGCCAGGGCGACGCTGGAGGACGGCCACGACCGCATCGCCGCGTCACTCGCCGCGGCCACCGAGCTGCGCGATGCCGTGCGCGCGACGGGACGCTTCCCGATCGTGAGCGACGGCTTCGATGCCTTCCCCGACATCGTGGGCCACGACCCGCTCCGCGTCTCGATCGATGTCGGCGCGGCGGGGCTGGGCGGCCACGCCGTGCGGGAGGAGCTGCTGCGCACCGCGGGGATCATGACGGAGATCTCGACCGGATCCTGCATCGTCGCGTTCGTGGGCCCCGGCACGACGCCCGACCCGGCGCGGTTCGTGGCGGCGCTCGAGGCGCTGCAGCCGGTCGGCGACCTCGCCGCTCGAGGGGAGGCCGGATCGATCGCGCTGCCCAGGACCGGCCCCGCCGTGATGCGCCCGCGGGACGCCGCCTTCGCGCACACCGAGATCGTCGCAGCCGCAGAAGCCGTCGGCCGGGTCTCGGCCGACGCGCTGGCCGCCTATCCGCCCGGGATCCCCAACGTCCTGCCCGGCGAGATCCTCACCGCCGAGACGATCGCGTTCCTGCGCGGGATCGCGGCGATGCCCGGCGGCTACGTCCGGGGCGCCGCGGACGCGCTCGTCGACGGCGTGCGCGTCGTGATCGAGCACAGTGCGCCGATCCCCTCGGTTCGTCCGAAGACCACACGATCCAGCAGGATCGATCCGCACCTCAGAACCGGCATGCGACGTGCAGCGAAGCCGTCGCCGACGAAAGAACAGGTCACCGCATGACATCGATCGCCCAGCAGCTCCTCCGGCGCAAACCCATCGCCAGGGAGGCAGGCGATTCGCCCCTCACCCGCTCGATCGGGCTCTTCTCGCTCATGGCGATCGGGATCAGTTGCACGATCGGCACGGGGATCTTCTTCATCATGTCCCAGGCCGTGCCGCTGGCCGGCCCCGCCGTGGTGTGGTCGTTCGTGATCGCCGGCATCGTCGCAGGACTCACCGCGCTCTGCTACGCGGAACTCGCGGGAGCGGTTCCCGTCTCCGGATCCACCTACTCCTACGCGTACGCGACCCTCGGCGAGGGCATCGCCATGGTCGTCGGCGCCTGCCTGCTGCTGGAGTACGCGGTCTCCGCCGGGGCGGTCGCCGTGGGCTGGTCGCAGTACGTGAACGAGCTCATCGGCAACCTGTTCGGCTGGCACATCCCGCTCGCGCTCAGCAATTCGCCCGAGGAGGGCGGCGTCGTCAACCTGCCCGCCGTGATCCTGATCGCGCTCTGCGCGGTGCTGCTCGTGCGCGGCACCAAGGAGTCCGTCGTCACCAACGCGGTGATGGTGTGCATCAAGATCGCCGTGCTGCTCTTCTTCATCGCCGTGGGCGTGACGGGGTGGAACTCCGACCACTTCGCGAACTTCGCGCCGTACGGGCTCAGCGGCGTCGCGGCGGGCGCCGGCGTGATCTTCTTCTCGTTCGTCGGGCTCGACGCGGTCTCGACCGCGGGCGAGGAGGCGAAGAACCCCAAGCGCAACCTGCCACTGGCCATCCTGCTCGCGCTCGTGGTCGTCGTCGTGCTCTATGTCGGTGTGGCCCTCGTCTCGGTCGGCGCCCAGGCCCCGGCGAAGTTCGACGGCCAGGAGGCCGGTCTCTCCGCCATCCTCGCCGACGTCGTCGGCAGCCCCTGGCCCGGCACCGTGCTCGCGGCGGGCGCCGTGATCTCGATCTTCAGCGTCACGCTCGTCACGCTGTACGGGCAGACCCGGATCCTGTTCGCGATGGCGCGGGACGGCATGGTGCCCAAGGTCTTCGCGAAGGTCAACGAACGCACCCGCACGCCCGTCCAGAACACGATCATCGTGTCGGCCGTCGTCGCGGTGCTCGCGGGCGTGATCCCGATCAACTTCCTCGCCGAGATGACGAGCATCGGCACGCTCGCCGCGTTCCTGGTCGTCTCCGTCGGCCTGATCATCCTGCGTCGCCGCGAGCCGGACCTCGAGCGCGGCTTCACGGTGCCGCTGTACCCGATCACGCCGATCCTCTCGATCCTCGGATGCATCTGGATCATCACCCAGCTGCGGCCGGTCACGATCCTCGTCTTCGCGATCTGGGTCGCGGTGTTCCTCGCGTTCTACTTCTTCTACGGACGTCGCCGCTCCGCGCTGCAGCCGGGCAACGGTCCCCTCGCCGCCGACGTGCCGTACACCTCCGCCGTGCGTCAGCAGGCCCCGCTGGAGCGGAGCGAGCGATGACCCTCCTCGTCGGGCTGGACACCGCGCGCCGCTCATCGTCGATGCTCGCCCTCGCCGCGCAGCTGGCGAATTCCCTGGGGACCGACCTCGTCGTCGCCGCGGTCGTCGCCTCCGCGTGGCCGCACTCGCGCGCGAGCGTCGATCACGAGTGGCAGGCGCACAACCGCGACGCGGCCGACCTCGTCCTCGACCACGCCGCGAGCGTGCTCGGCGGGCAGGTGCCGGCGCGCTACATCGTGCACGAGGCCTCCTCGGCCCGCCGCGGCCTGCTGGAGCTCGCGGAGCAGGAGCGACCCGACGCCCTCGTGCTCGGATCCGCGGTGCGCGGCGAGCCGGGACGGATCGCGCTCGGCGCGGTGTCGGAGGCGCTGCTGCACGCCTCCCCCGCGCCCGTGGCGATCGCACCGGTGGGCTATCGGGCTCGCGTGGATGCGAGGATCGACCGCCTCACCGTCGCGTACGGCGGATCCGGCGCCGCACAGGACCTCATCCCCGGCGCGGCGTCCGTCGCCGCGCTCGGTGGCGTGAGTCTGCGGATCGCCTCGTTCGCCGTGCGGCCCGACGCCGAGATGGGGATCCTCGCCGGCGCGGGCGGTCGCGCGGAGGATCCGGTCCTCGTCGAGTGGGAGGCACGGATCCGAGATCACGCGTCGACGATCCTCGGCGGGATCACCGGCCCTCCGCCGGCCGTCGATCCCGTCGCGATCGGTGTGGGCGGATCCTGGGCCGCGGCGATCGACGACGTCGGGTGGGCTGACGGCGATCTGCTCGTCGTCGGGTCCAGTTCCCTCAATCCGCTCGCCCGGGTCTTCCTCGGCTCGCACGGCACGAAGATCGTCCGCAACGCAGGAGTGCCCGTGCTCGTGGTGCCCCGCGCGGCCGCCTGGGGGTGACGCCTCGCGTCCGGCCCAGGCCCCGTAGAGGCGATCGCGGTTCAGGCGTCCTGATCCGCGGCGCGCGCCCTGGCCACGACGATGCCGCGCTGCGAGGTCCAGAATCGCTCAAGCATCGCCCGCAGCTCGGCGGCGTCGACGTCGGCGCCGAACGCCTCCGCGCCGGGTTCGAGCATGATGCCGCTCGCGAGATCGCCGGCCACCACGGGGTCGAAACCGAGGTCGTCGACCAGCCGTGCCACCTGCGCCACGTCTGCGGAGTCGTCCCCGGCGATGGCGATCGCCTTACGACCCGGGGCGCCCGCGGGTCGGGCCTCGTCCTCGACGTCGTGGTAGCCCATGTGGTTGAGCCCCTTCACGACGCGGGATCCGGCCAGGAACCGCTGCACGATCTCGCTCGTGGACGTGCGCGGATCGTCGAGGTCGTCGCGGAGGCCGTCGGCGCCCCACCAGTAGTTCATGGCGTCGATCACGAGCTTTCCGCGCAGCAGCTCCGCGGGCAGCGTCGTGTGCCGGCCGAGCGGCAGGGTCAGCAGCACGGCGTCCGCATCGCGGGCGAGCTCCGCGACGTCGACCACACTCGCCCCGAGCGCTGCGGCGGCGCGTGCGATCCGGGCCGGATCCGAGGATCCCGCGACCAGCACGCGATAGCCGGCCGCCACCGCGAGGCGCGCGAGCACGCTGCCGATCCGGCCGGCACCGATGATGCCGAGCGTCTGGATCCGAGATGCCGTGTCCGCCACGGCGCCATCGTAGCCAGAGCGCGCCCGGCCGTTCCGACGAACGCGCGCTGGCATCCGGGCGGCACCGGGACTAGGTTCTTCACGTGCCGCACACGGAAGCCGTCATCGCCTTCGCCCTCACCTCCCTGGTCCTCATCGCGATCCCGGGCCCCAGCGTGCTGTTCGTCATCGGACGCTCGCTCGCCTGGGGCCGCAGCGCCGGGCTCTGGAGCGTGCTCGGCAACGAGCTCGGAAGCCTGGTCCCGATCACCGCGGTGGCGTTCGGCGTGGGATCGATCGTCGCCCAATCCGTGGCCTTGTTCACGGTGGTGAAGGTGCTCGGTGCGCTCTACCTGGCCTATCTCGGAATCCAGGCCATCCGTCACCGGCGCGACGGTTTCGAGGGCGCGTCCCAGACGGGTTCGCCGCGGATGTCCACGCTCGTCGTGCTGCGGCAGGGCTTCATCGTCGGGGCCACCAACCCCAAGACCATCGTCTTCTTCGTCGCCGCGCTGCCGCAGTTCGTCGACTTCCACGCCGGATCCGTTCCCCTGCAGATGATGATCCTCGGGCTGATCTTCACCGTCATCGCCTTCGTCTGCGATGGGACCTGGGCGTTGATCGCCGGTGCGGCGCGGTCGTGGTTCGCACGCTCGCCCCGGCGGCTCGCCGCGGTCCGCGGCACCGGCGGGGGCATGATGATCGGGCTCGGCGGCGTGCTGCTGCTCGCCGACAACAAGGGCTGACGGCGATCCGGGGCTCGCCGGACTCGCTCTCTGCGCCGGCCGGCCGCGGCCGCACCGGACGGGGACCGGGTCAGCGACGCAGCGCCGCGGGCCGAGGCAGGCCGAGATCCTCGATGAGGTCGCCGAGGGCGCGATCGAGCTCTGCGCCGGCCTGCGCGATCTTGTTGACGCCGAAGCCGGCGAGCCGGGCGCCCGGCGCCTCGAAGCTCAGCGTCGTCCCCGGCGTGCTCGACGTGTGCGCCTCGATGCGCAGCGGGGCGTAGAGCATCGTGCCAGGATCGTGCCGGAACAGCCGCGCGGTGATCCCGTGGTGTGCGATCAGCCACACCACGCTGCGGGCGCCGCTGCCCGCGTGCGCCATGAGCGCGTCGGGACGCGAGGTCCAGACCCGGACGAACCCGCTGGGCGCCTCCCACTGCAGCCCCCGCACGAATCCCACCCAGTCGCCGCCGCGCACCTCGGCCAACGCCTGCTCCTCCGGCAGCGCGGGGACCGCGGCCTCGAACGCCCCCACCAGGGTGTCGAACTGCGCGTTCGTCTCCAGCCGGATCCGCCGTCCGGCATGCTCGAAGACGGTCTCGTCCGCGTCGTAGCTCACCGGACCATCCTCTCGCCTCCCGACCTCCACGGCCTTCACCGCGGGCGTCGCCGTCATCTGCGCGATGACAGGACTCTCGGGTGATGCGCCCTCAGCCCAGCCGCAGTTCCTCGGGCTCCAGGACGAGGTCGATCAGGGCGCCGCCCCGCAGCACGGTCATCTCCATCCGCCGCCCGATCGCACCTTCGACCATGACACGCTGCAGCCCCGTCGGGTCGAACACGGGCGTGCCGTCGATCGACAGCACGATGTCTCCGGGGCGGGCACCCGCGAGAGCGGCAGGGCTTCCCGGAACCGTCGACATGACCTGCATCCCGGTCGCGGATCCGACCTTCGCGGCGGCCTCGGGGGTGAGTGGAACCTTGGACCCTGCCACGCCGAGCCAGGCCCGGCGCACACGGCCGGCAGTGGAGAGGGTGTCGATGATCTCGAGCGTGGTGGCGTTGATCGGGACGGCGAGGCCGAGACCGACGCCCGCGACGGCCGTGTTCACGCCGACGAGCCTGCCCGCACTGTCGGCCAGTGCGCCCCCGCTGTTGCCCGGGTTCAAGGCCGCGTCCGTCTGGATCACCTCGTCGATCACGCGGCCCGAGGCGGTCGGCAGAGAACGGCCGAGCGCCGAGACGATGCCCGCGGTGACGCTGCCCGCGAGCCCTCGGGGGTTGCCCAGGGCGACGACGAGCTGCCCCACGCGCAGCCGTGCGGCGTCGCCCAACGGCACCGGATCCGGCGTCCGCCCGCGGGCGCGCAGCACGGCGAGGTCACTCAGCACATCGGATCCGACGACCTCCGCGTCGGCCGCGGTGCCGTCGCCGAACGCGAGCCCCACCTCGCGTGCCCCCGTGACGACATGCGCACTCGTGAGCAGCAGCCCGGCGCGGATCACCGTGGCGCTGCCGGCACCCGCGCCTTCGGCCGTGCGCACGTTCACGGCCGCGACCGCAGGCAGCACCGTCTCGGCGACGCGCACCACGATGGTCGAGTACGCGTCGAGCGCTTCATCGTCGTCCATGACCAGCAGTCTCCGCCCGGATCGAGCGGGGTCGGCGGTCGTTCGCCGAGGGCTGACGGCCATGCGGGCTCGGGGACCTTCCGCCGCTCGGCTCCCGCGCGCTGAAGATCTTCCGGATCCGCGTGTCCGGATCCGCCGACCTCGTTCGACGGAACAGGTGAAGGGGCCGAAGAGCGGCCCCGCACTGAAAGGAAACGCACATGCGTAAGATCGTGGCCTTCGAGCACATGACGCTCGACGGGTATGTGTCCAGCGGCAAGGGGATGGGGTTCGAGTGGACCCATCGCGCGTACGACGAGGAGCTCGCCGCCTACGCACAGCACATCCAGGAGGACTTCGACCTCCCCGTCTACGGACGCGAGACCTACCTCGGGATGTCCGGGTACTGGAGCACGCAGCCCACCGCCGAGAGCACTCCCACCGAGCGCGAACACGCGGAGTGGGTCAACGCCGTCGACAAGATCGTGGTGTCGACCACGCTCGAGTCGGCCGACTGGAACAACACGCGACTCGTCCGCGGGAACCTCGGCGAGGAGTTCGGTCGGCTGAAGGAGCAGCAGGGTGGAACGATCGCGATCTACGCGAGCCCGAAGCTCGTGCACTCCTTCCTCGATCTGGGCCTGATCGACGAGTTCCGGATCGTGCTGCATCCCGTCGTCATCGGGGGCGGCACGCCGCTGTTCCCGGCCGGCACCGACCTCACGCTCACACTGGAGGAGTCGCGCTCCTTCGCAGCCGGGGCGACCTACCTGCGCTACGGCGTGGCCTGAGAGGATCGGACCATGCGATACCTGCTGCTGATCCGGCCCGACATCGAGGATCTGCCCGCCGATTGGGGTCCCGACCCCCGGCTCGAGGAGGAGATGGGCCACCTGCTCGAGGAGATGACGAAGGCCGGCGTACTGCTGGACACGGCCGGGCTCCGCCCGCCCGAGGAGGGCGCCGTGCTCCGGCTCGCCGCGGGCGACGTGACCGTCGTCGACGGACCGTTCACCGAGTCGAAGGAGATGGTGGGCGGTTACTGCCTGCTGCAGACCCGCACGCGCGACGAGGCCGTCGAATGGGGCACGCGGTTCCTGCGCATCCACGGTCCGGAGTGGACGATGGCCCTCGAGCTGCGCGAGCTCGACGGCGAATAGGTGACCACTGACCCGCTCATCGACCGCGCGGTGCAGCGCGCGGTCGATGCGGCGTGGCGGATCGAGTGGCCGCAGCTGGTCGCCGTGCTGACCCGGCTCGTCGGCGACATCACGCTGGCCGAGGATCTGGCCCAGGACGCGCACCTGGCCGCTCTGGAGCAGTGGCCCCGGGACGGCGTCCCGAACAACCCGGGCGCGTGGCTGACCGTCGCGGCGAAGCGCCGGGCGATCGACCGGATCCGCCGAGACACGACCCTGGCCCGCAAGCTGCCGTTGCTGGAGGGCGAGCTCCTCGCCGACACCTCTTCGGCACCGGATCCGGCATCGGTCGTGGACGGCGAGATCTCCGACGACCTGCTGCGGATGCTCTTCACCGCCTGCCATCCGGTGCTCTCGCGCACCTCCCAGGTCGCGCTGACGCTGCGCATGGTGAGCGGCCTCACGACCGAGGAGATCGCACGGGCCTACGTGACCGCGACCCCGACGATCGTGCGCCGCATCTCACGCGCGAAGAAGACCATCCGCGACGAGCGGATCCCCTACGAGGTGCCGTCCGGCGCCGAGCTCGCCGAGCGGCTCGATGCCGTGCTCGAGGTGATCTACCTCGTCTTCAATGAGGGCTACGCTGCGACGGCCGGAGACGACTGGATGCGGATCGACCTCTGCACGGAGGCGCTGCGCCTCGCCCGGATCCTGTCCGCGCTGATGCCCGCCGAGCCGGAGGCGCACGGGCTCGCGGCGCTGCTCGAACTGCAGGCGTCCCGGCTGCGCTCCCGGCACGACGTCGCGGGGCGCCTCGTGCTGCTGCGCGACCAGGACCGCACCCGGTGGGACCGGCTGCTGATCCGTCGCGGCTACGCGGCCCTCGCCCGCTCGCACGCACTCGCCCGGGATCGCGGGCGAGCGCCCGGCCGCTACGCGCTGCAGGCCGCGATCGCCGCCGCGCACGCGATGGCCGCGACGCAGGCCGACACGGACTGGCGCCGGATCGCGGGCCTCTACGCCGTGCTCGCCGCGCGGTTCCCCTCACCGATCGTCGAGCTCAACCGCGCCGTGGCCGTCGCCGAACTGCACGGCCCGGCCGCGGGACTCGAGCTGGTCGACGCGGTCGTCGCCGCTGGCGCCATCGACGACTACCACCTGCTGCACGCCGTGCGCGGCGATCTCCTGGAGCGCCTCGGGCGCACGGCCGCGGCGCGGGCGGAGTTCCGGCGGGCGGCGAACCTCACCGCGAACGCCGCCGAGCGGGCGATGCTGCTCGGCCGCGCGGACTGAGGCTCAGTCGTCGAGCTCGATCTCGATGAAGCCGCCGACGATGCGCGTGCGGAACGTCCGCAGCAGCAGGGCCGGATCCGAAAAGCACTCCCCTGTGCCGAGGTCGTAGACCTCCTTGTGCAGGGGCGACGCGACCGTGGGACGATCACCGCGGGATCCGACGATTCCGCGCGCCATCACCGGGGCGCCGTCAGCCGCGGGATCGGCGTGCGAGACGGCGTAGACCTCGCGCGGCGAGAGCAGGAACACGGCGATCTGCCGCATCCGGATGAGCACGGCCTCACCCCAGGACGGCTCGAGATCGTCGACGTGGCACACGCGCTCCCACGCGGTGCGCGCCGGCGCGGTGCGCGAGGAGACGACACGGGGCCCGGGGTGCGTGATGGTGGTCATGGGTCGAAGGTAGGAGGCGCGTGTTTCGGCCGGGGTCGTCGCATGTGTCCGCCGTGTGAAAGTCCTCTCACAGGACTCCCGGCACCGTGTGCGACCACCGACACGCGCCGGATACATTGTCGAAACGGTCGGGAAACCGCCCGCTCCTACGCTCGGGAACCACCGAACGGAGGGGGCACGCATGACGTCCCGCAACACGCTCATCGTCGGAGGCGGACCCGCCGCCCACCGGCTCGTGGAGGCCCTGCTGTCGCGCTTCGCCGATGATCCGGCCGCTGCGCACCGCATCACCGTGCTCGCGGAGGAGCCGTACCTGCCGTACGACCGCGTGCAGCTGAGCAAGCGCCTCGCCGACGGATCCGTCGATCTCACGCTGGATCCGGCGTCGTGCTGGGAGCACGCGACGGTCTCGCTGCGCGTCGGCGAGAGGGCGCAGGCGATCGACCGCGCGGCGAGGACGGTGACGACCTCGACCGGCGACGTGCTCGGCTACGACGACCTCGTGCTGGCGACCGGATCCTCCGCGCCCGTGCCCGAGATCCCCGGCGCAGCGGCCGCGCGGGTGTACCGGACGATCGACGACGTGGACGCGCTCGTCGCCGAGGTCGCGGAGCTCCGAGATGCACTGGGCCGCGCGCCGCGCGTCGCGGTGGCCGGCGGCGGACTGCTCGGTCTGGAAGCGGCCGGAGGCGTCGCCGCGCTCGGCGCCGACGCCGTGATCATCCACTCCGGCGGATGGCTCATGTCGGCCCAGCTCGACGAGGGCGCCGGCCAGGCCCTCGGGCGGTTGATCGCTGCCCGCGGGGTCGACCTGCACCTCGGCACCCGGCCGCAGAAGATCCTGCTCGACGCCGACGGGCGCCCCGTCGAGGTGCTCTGCACCGACGGCCGCACGGTGCCCGCCGACATCGTCGTGTTCGCGATCGGGATCCGGGCGCGTGACGAGCTCGCCACGGCGGCGGGGATCGCGACCGCACCGCGCGGCGGGGTGATCGTGGACGAGGCCTGCCGCAGCACTGATGCGTCGATCTGGGCGATCGGCGAGGTCGCCGCGATCGACGGCCGCACCATCGGCCTGGTCGCGCCGGCCAACGCGATGGCCGAGACGGTCGCCGACCGGCTGCTCGGCGGCGACGCGGCGTTCACCACGATCGACGACGCCACCAAGCTCAAGCTGTCGGGCGTCGACGTGGCGAGCTTCGGCGACGCGTTCGCCCGCGATCCCGGCGCCCTCGAGATCGTGTACGCGGATCCCGCACGCGGGCTGTACCAGAAACTCGTCGTGAGCGACGATGCCCGCACGCTGCTCGGCGGCGTCTTCGTCGGCGACGCCACGCCCTACCTCGGGCTGCGACCGCTGCTCGGGCGCACCCTCGACGCCGAGCCCGCGGCGTATCTCTCCGCGGCCGGCGCCGAACCGCCGGCCGGCGGCGCCCTGCCGGACGACGCACTGGTGTGCTCCTGCAACAACGTCACCGCGGGCACCGTGCGCACGGCGGTCGGCGACGGCTGCCACGACCTCGGCGAGCTGAAGACCTGCACTCGCGCGGGCACCCAGTGCGGATCCTGCGTCCCGCTGGTGAAGAAGCTCCTCGAGGCCGAGCTCACCGCCGCCGGCGCCACGGTCTCGCACGCGCTGTGCGAGCATTTCGACCTGTCCCGGCAGGAGCTGTTCGAGTCCGTCCGTGTGCTCGGGCTGACGAACTGGGACGAGACGATCACCCGCCTCGGTCGCGGGCGCGGCTGCGACATCTGCAAGCCCGCGGTCGGGTCCATCCTCGCCACCCAGCACGGCCAGTACCTGCTCGACGGCGGCCGCGGCCCGCTGCAGGACACGAACGACCGCGCCCTCGCCAACATGCAGAAGGACGGCACGTACTCGGTCGTGCCGCGCATCCCCGGCGGCGAGATCACCCCCGAGAAGCTCGGCGTGATCGCCCGCGTCGCCCAGGACTTCGGCCTGTACACGAAGATCACCGGCGGGCAGCGGATCGACCTGTTCGGCGCGCGCCTGGACCAACTCCCTGACATCTGGCGGGAACTGGTGGACGCCGGCTTCGAATCGGGACAGGCCTACGGCAAGGCGCTGCGGAACGTGAAGAGCTGCGTCGGATCCACCTGGTGCCGATACGGCGTGCAGGACTCGGTGGGGATGGCGATCGCGCTGGAACTGCGCTATCGCGGCCTGCGCAGCCCGCACAAGCTCAAGTTCGGCGTCTCCGGATGCGCCCGCGAATGCGCCGAGGCACGCGGAAAGGACGTGGGCGTGATCGCGACCGATCTGGGCTGGAACCTCTACGTCGGCGGCAACGGCGGCTTCCAGCCCGCCCATGCGCAGCTGCTCGCATCGGATCTGGACGACGAGACGCTGGTGCGCTACATCGACCGCTACCTCATGTACTACATCCGCACCGCCGACCGGCTGCAGCGCACCGCGCGCTGGATGGAGGATCTGGACGGCGGCCTCGACCATGTCCGCGACGTCGTCGTGCACGACTCGCTCGGCCTGGCCGCCGAGCTCGAGACGGCCGTGGCGCAGCATGTCGACACCTACGCGGACGAGTGGGCGGCGACGCTCGCCGACCCGGAGCGGCTGCGCCGGTTCCGCTCCTTCGTGAACGAGCCGGGCCTCGCGGATCCGTCCATCGCGCGCGTCGCCGAGCGCGGGCAGCTCCGCCCGGCGACCGCGGCGGAGCGTGCGGCCGGCGTCGTGCCGATCGCCGGTGCGACGATCCCGCTGCGCGCCGACGCGATGCCCGCGGAGGGGCTCTCGTGACGGCCTCGGTCGGGTCGGTCGCCCTCGTCGGCGGCGGTCCGGGCGACCCCGACCTCCTCACTGTCGGCGCGGTCAGGGCGCTGCGGGACGCCGATGTCGTGCTGTTCGACCGACTCGCGCCGTACGCGCTGCTCACAGAGCTCGCGCCCCAGGCGGAGCTGGTCGACGTCGGCAAGCGCCCCGGCCATCATGCGATCCCGCAGGAGGAGATCGAGCGGATCCTGATCGACCACGCGCTCGCAGGCGCCGCGGTCGTGCGCTTCAAGGGCGGGGATCCGTTCGTGTTCGGCCGGGGCGGCGAGGAGGCGGCCGCCTGCCGCGCGGCCGGCGTGCCGGTGAAGGTCATCCCCGGGGTGACGAGCGCGATCTCGGTGCCGGCGTCCGCCGGCATCCCGGTCACGCACCGCGGGGTCGCGCGGCTGTTCACCGTGGTCTCCGGGCATGCACCGCTCACGGAGTCCGAGGCGGAGCACCTGGCCGACCTCGGCGGTACCATCGTCGTGCTCATGGGTGTCTCGAATCTGCCGTCGATCAGTGCCGGTCTGCTGCGCCACGGCATGGATCCCGGCACGGCCGTCGCGATCGTCGAACGCGGATTCACCGCCGACCAGCGCACCACCGTCTCCGACCTCGCAGGCATCCGCGGAGCCGCGGAGGACGCCGGGGTGCGCTCCCCCGCGGTGATTGTCGTGGGCGACGTCGTCCGGCTCGCCGGCCACGGGGACCGGGAGGCCGTCGCGCTGCTCACGAATGCCGTCGCACTCGCGGGGGATGCTCCATGACACCGTCCGAACGCATCGATCCTGTGTCCGGCTTCGGTCCGGACCAGCTCGCCGGCTTCCGGATCGGCGTGACGAGCGATCGCCGCTCGGCCGACCTCATCGACGCGTTCGAGCGCCGCGGAGCGTCCGTGCTGCACGCTCCCACAGTGCGGATGCGGCATGCGGACGACGACGGTCCTGTCATCGCCGACACCCGCGGCATCGTCGCCGCGCACCCCGATCTCCTCCTCGCGACGACCAGCTACGGAATGCGGCGCTGGTTCGAGGTCGCCGATGCGGCGGGGCTCGGCGCGGCACTGCAGGACGCGCTGTCCGCGGCGACGATCCTGGTGCGCGGCCCGAAGGCGCGGGGCGCAGTGCGCGCGGCCGGACTCGACGACGAGGGCATGAGCGACGAGGAGACGACGGCGTCTCTGGTGGACAGGGCCGTCGCCGAGTTCGGAGCGGGCACCACGGTCGCGGTGCAGTTGCACGGCCAGACCGATCACGCGCAACTGGCGCGGCTCGCGCGGGCCGGCATGCACGTGCTCACGGTCGCCCCGTACACCTGGTCGAACGCCGAGGACGACGACGAGCGGATCACCCGCCTCATCGACGCGATCGCGGCCCGGCAGCTGGACGGCGTCACCTTCACGAGCGCCCCTGCGGTGGACGGACTGTTCATCGCCGCCCTGGCCCGCGGCCGCCACGACGAGGTCGTCGACGCGCTGCGGCGGGACGTGGTGGCCGCGAGCGTGGGCCCGGTGACCTCCGCGCCGCTGCGGGCGGTCGGCATCCCGGTGCTGCAGCCGGATCGCTACCGGATGGGCGCGCTCATCCGGCTCGTGTGCGAGCACCTCGAAGACCGGGCGACGCAGCGCGTGCAGACCCGGCACGGCGAGGTGCAGCTACGCGGCAGCGTCGCCGTCGTCGACGGCACGCCGGTGCGCCTCACCCCCACCTCCGTGACGCTGTTCCGCGCGCTGGTCGCCGCCCGCGGCGCTGTGGTCTCGCGCCGGGAGCTCTCCGGATCCGTGGACGGCGACGAGCACACCATGGAGGTCTCGCTCAGCCGGCTGCGGCAGAGCCTCGCGACCCCCGGCCTCGTCGCCACGGTCGTGAAGCGCGGCTACCGGCTCGACGTCTGAACGCCCCCCTGTCGCTGAGCACCCCCTCCGGGGTCGTTGAGCGAGGACGGCGGAGCCGACCGAGACGAAACGGGGCACGCTCGCGGATCACCGCGTTTCGTCTCGCTGCGCTCGCTCAACGACCCCGGGGAGGCTGCGCTCGCTCAACGACCCCGGGGAGGCTGCGCTCGCTCAACGATCCCGGATCGCGCGCCGCCCCTATCCCGCCGGCACCGCCGCCAGCAGCGCGGCGATCCGTCCCTTGCAGCCCCCGCACCCGGTGCCGGCGCGCGTGCAGCGGCCGACCTCCTCGACGGTGCCGCACCCGTCGGCCACCGCGTCGGCGATGCGGCCCGCCGTCACGCCGTTGCACCAGCACACGGTGGCGTCGGGCCCGAGCGGGTCGTCGGCGGTCGCTGCCGAGCCGGCGTCGGCCGCGTCGAGCCGCAGCAGCGCCGCCGGATCCGCGACGAGGCCCGCCCCTCGCTCGTAGCGCAGGGTGAGCTCGGCGCCGGCCTGGGGCAGGCCGACCGAGACGAACCCGGCGAGCACCCCGTCGCGGACGACGGTCTTCAGATACGCGCCCCGCGCGGCGTCCACCCACGCGCTGACCTCGGCGTCGGCGTCCCACGGCTCGGCCGCATACGCCCCGCCCGACACCACGTCGATCCCGGTCGCCTTGAGCATGAGCGCCGTCGGGCGCTCATGCCGCGCGACGGTCGCCTGCGCGCCGGCCGCGAATCCGGTCGACTCGACGTGCAGTCGGCTCGCGACGGCGGCGGCCTGCCGCCATCCGGGTCCGATCAGACCGCTCGGCGCTCCCGGCACGCGCCCCGTGGCGTCGGCCTCGTCTGGATCCGCGATCTGCGCGCAGTCGCCGATCGCGAACACGTCCGGATCCGTCCAGCTGCGCAGATCCGGGTCGACGAGCACACCGGTCGCGCACGCGAGGCCGGCGGCGAGCGCGAGCTCGACCCGGGGCGCGACGCCGCAGGACAGCACGAGCAGGTCCCCGCGCAGGTAGGTGCCGTCGGCGCACACGATGCCGTCGAACACCGGCCCGGCCGGGGTGTCCCTGAGCTCGACGGTCTCGGCGCGCGCGTGCGCCGCCATCCGCAGCCCCGCCGCGCGGGCGGCACGCGCGAGCATGCGCCCGCCGGTCTCGTCCAGATTGCGTGCCATCGGCGCCGCACCGTGGTGCGCCACGGTGACCCGCGCCCCGTGCTCGGCGGCGAGCAGCGCGAACTCCATACCGAGCACCCCTGCCCCGAGCACGACGATCGCCCCGCCCCCGGCGA
>NZ_JAJTTF010000002.1 GCF_021341785.1 Microbacterium sp. Au-Mic1 | reverse complement strand
GGCGGCGCCTGCCGTTCCGGCACCGGTGAGCACGAGCGACGCCGCCGAGTGGGGTCGCGTCACCGAGGACGGGACCGTGTCCGTGCGTGAGGGCGACGAGTGGCGCGAGGTCGGGCAGTACCCCGACGGCACTCCCGCCGAGGCGCTGGCCTACTTCGTGCGCAAGTTCGAGGATCTCGCGTTCAAGGTGAACACGCTGGAGCAGCGCGTGCAGGCGGGCGGATCCGGCGCGACCGATCTCGCCAAGCAGGCGCAGCACCTGGTCGCCGACGTCACCGACGCCGCCGCGGTCGGCGACCTCGCGAACCTCCGCACCCGCCTCGACGCGTTGACCGGATCGCTCGCCGACGCCTCCGCCGCGGAGGCGGTCGAAGCGAAGGCCGCGGTCGACGCCGCCATCGCCGAGCGCACCGCGCTCGTCGAGCGCTCCGAGGCGATCGCCGCGCAGGACCTCTCCTCCGTGCAGTGGAAGAAGGTCACTGAGGAGATGGGCGCGCTGTTCGACGCGTGGCAGAGCCACCAGCAGAACGGTCCGCGTCTCCCGAAGGGTGCGGCGAATCAGCTCTGGAAGCGGTTCCGCGATGCCCGTGCGACCGTGGATCGTCAGCGCCGGGCCTTCTACGCCGAGCTCGACGAGACCCACAAGACCGCGCGCGACCGCAAGTCGCGCCTGGTCGAGCGCGCGGAGGCCCTGGCGCCCAAGGGCGTCGACGGGATCCCGGCCTACCGCAGCCTCCTCGACGAGTGGAAGGCCGCCGGTCGTGCGGGACGCAAGGCCGACGACGCGCTCTGGGCGCGGTTCAAGGCCGCCGGTGACGCGCTCTACTCGGCGCGCGCCGAGCAGGCCGCGGCGACCGAGGCGGAGTCCGCTCCTCGCATCGAGGCGCGCAATGCCCTGCTCGAAGAGGCCAAGGCCGTCGCCGACGAGGCGAACCTCGGCAAGGCGCGCGCGCTGCTGACCCGCATCCAGCGCCAGTGGGACGAGGTCGGACGGATCTTCCCGCGCGAGAAGGAGCGCGCCCTGGACGACCGCCTGCGCGTCGTCGAGCAGGAGCTGAAGTCGCGCGAGGACGTCGACTGGAAGCGCAACAACCCCGAGACGAAGGCCCGCGCCGGCGCGATGAGCGACCAGCTCCAGCAGGCGATCGCCAAGCTCGAGGCCGAGCGCGATGCCGCGGAGAAGTCCGGGAACGCGAAGGCTCTCAAGGAGGCCACCGAGGCGCTCGAGGCTCGACGGGCCTGGCTGAACGCGCTCGGCGGCTGACCGCACACGCACTCCGGATCGCCGGAGTTGTCCACAGGGCGGGGATCTCCGGATCCCCGCCCTGTGGCGTCTGTCGCACACTGGAGGCATGCGCGACACGTTCCTTCACGTTCCCGGAGCCCGGCTCTCCCTGCCGGAGCTCGCCGCGGCACGTCTGGACGGGGATGTGGTCGAGCTCGGCGAGGGCTATGCGCCGGCGGACCTCGTGGAGACGGCGGCCCTCCGTGCGGCTTCGCTGATCCCCCTCGTCGCAGGAATGCGCGATGCGGCGTTCGCCGGCATGACGGCGGCATGGATCCATGGTGCGGGCGATGCCCCGCCGGATCCGCATGAGCTGCAGAGCGCGACCGGCCACCGGCTGCGCGCGCCGACGACCCGCCGGATCATCGTGCACGATCCGGTGCTGGATCCTTCCGACGTGCAGCACCTCGGCGGCATCGCCGTGACGACGCCCGAGCGCACGCTCATCGATCTGCTGCGCTGGCCCGCGACGGTGCCGGAACGGCATGACTGGGCACGACTGCTGGCGCTCACGGATCCGGCACTCATCCCGCGCGCCGCCGCCCGGCTGGCACAGCTGCACCACGGTCCCGGCTATCACCGCGTCGCGCGGTTCCTCGCCGGCCACGGTGCGGACGGCCGTCCCGCTGAGGACGGGGACGCGCCTCGCGACGCGGCGTCCGCCGTCAGGAGGAGGTGACGCGGTAGACGTCGTAGACGGCGTCGATCCGTCGCACCGCGTTGAGCACCCGGTCCAGATGAACGGTGTCGCCCATCTCGAACACGAAGCGGCTGAGCGCCAGACGGTCGTTGGTGGTCTGCACGGTCGCGGAGAGGATGTTGACGTGGTGCTCGCTGAGGACCCGGGTGACGTCGGACAGCAGACCCGAACGGTCCAGCGCCTCCACCTGGATCTGCACGAGGAACACGCTGCGGGTGGTGGGCGCCCACTCGACGTCCACCATCCGATCCTTCTCGACCGAGAGCGCCTTGACGTTCACGCAGTCCGCGCGATGCACGGACACGCCGCTCCCCCGCGTGACGAACCCCACGATCTCGTCGCCCGGCACCGGTGTACAGCACTTCGCGAGCTTCACCAGGATGTCGGCCGCACCGCGCACCAGCACTCCGGAGTCGCCCTCGCGCGGAGCCCGGCTGCGACCGTGCGCAGGGATGTCGATCGCGCCCGTCGACGTGTCCTCGGTGGTGGAGATGAGCGCGGTGACCTTCTCCAGCACGGACTGCGTGGAGACGTGCCCCTCACCGACCGCGGCGTACAGCGCCGAGACGTCCTCGTAGCGCAGCTGGTGCGCGACCTCGGTGAACGACTCCTGGCTCATCAGCCGCTGCAGCGGCAGGTTCTGCCGGCGCATCGCGCGCGCGATGGCCTCCTTGCCCTGCTCGATGGCCTCCTCGCGGCGCTCCTTCGTGAACCAGCCGCGGATCTTGTTGCGCGCGCGGGTGCTCTTCACGAACGTCAGCCAGTCCTGGCTGGGCCCGGCGTCGGGGTTCTTCGACGTGAACACCTCGACCACATCGCCGCTGTTCAGCGCGGTCTCCAGCGGCACGAGGCGGCCGTTGACCTTGGCGCCCATCGTGCGGTGACCGATCTCCGTGTGCACCGCGTAGGCGAAGTCCACCGGCGTCGCACCGGAGGGCAGTCCGATCACGCGCCCCTTCGGCGTGAAGACGTAGACCTCCTTCGCACCGATCTCGAAGCGCAGCGAGTCCAGGAACTCGCTGGGGTCGGCGGTCTCGGCCTGCCAGTCGGAGATGTGCGCGAGCCAGGTCATGTCGGCGTCGGCAGTGGACCCCTTGCCCCCGCCGTTCATCCGCTCCTTGTACATCCAGTGCGCAGCGACGCCGAACTCGGCCTGCTGGTGCATCTCGTGCGTGCGGATCTGGATCTCGACGGTGCGGCCGCCGGGGCCGATCACCGTTGTGTGCAGCGACTGGTACAGGTTGAACTTCGGGGTGGCGATGTAGTCCTTGAACCGGCCGGGCAGCGGCGTCCACCGCGCGTGGATCGCGCCCAGCACCGCGTAGCAGTCGCGCACCGTGCCGACGAGCACGCGGATGCCGATGAGGTCGTAGATGTCGTCGAACTCGCGACCGCGCACCACCATCTTCTGGTAGACGGAGTAGAGCTGCTTCGGCCGGCCGGCGACCTTGCCGCGCACACGCAGGTCGCGCAGGTCGCTCTCGACCGCGTCGACCACCTCGTGGATGTACTTCTCGCGCTGCGGCGTGCGCTGCTTGATGAGACTGTCGATCTCGGCGTAGATCTTCGGATGCAGGACCGCGAAGGACAGATCCTCGAGCTCCGACTTGATCGCCTGGATTCCGAGCCGGTGCGCGAGGGGCGCATAGATCTCGAGCGTCTCGGTGGCCTTCTTCGCCGCCTTCTCCGGTGGCACGAAGCCCCAGGTGCGGGCGTTGTGCAGGCGATCCGCGAGCTTGATGATGAGTACCCGGATGTCCTTCGACATCGCGACGATCATCTTGCGGACCGTCTCGGCCTGCGCACTGTCGCCGTACTTGACCTTGTCGAGCTTGGTGACGCCGTCGACGAGCATCGCGACCTCGTCGCCGAACGTCGCGGTCAGTTCGGTGAGTGCGTAACCCGTGTCCTCGACGGTGTCGTGCAGCAGCGCGGCCGCGATGGCGCGCGGTCCGAGCCCGAGGTCGGCGAGGATCTGCGCCACGGCCAGCGGGTGCGTGATGTACGGCTCGCCGCTCTGGCGCTTCTGACCCTGGTGCTTCTCCGCGGCGACGGCGTAGGCGCGCTCGATGATCGCGAGATCGCCACGCGGATGGTTCTGCCGCACCGTGCGGATGAGGTTGTCGAGGTCGTTGATCCGGGGCGCGCGCGAGAAGATCCGGGGTACGAGTCGTCGCAGACTCGATCCCTGCGCCGGCGCCCCGGGCGTCGTGCCGACCTCGCTCATCGGACCTCCAGGCAGATCATCCTACAAGTGCCCGGGACGGCCGGACGCATCGAGGCTCAGACCTCCACCGCGGTGACCGTCGCGCGTTCCCGGGCCGCGAGCACGCGCTTGTCGTGCTCGCGGATCGCCGGCTCGTTCTCGCGGAACAGGGAGTACAGCGGTGCCGCGACGAACAGCGTCGAGTACGCGGCGACGATGATCCCGACGAAGATCGAAAGCGAGATGTCGGTCAGGGTCTGCGCGCCCAGCCAGAACGCGCCGATGAACAGGATCGCGCCGACCGGCAGCGCCGCGATGACGGCGGTGTTGATCGATCGGATGAGCGTCTGGTTCACGGCGAGGTTCACCGCCTCGCCGAACGTCCGGGAGGACTTGGCGCCTTCCTCGGTCGTGTTCTCGCGGATCTTGTCGAACACGACCGTGGTGTCGTACAGCGAGTACGCGAGGATCGTGAGGAACCCGATCACGGCCGCCGGGGAGATCTCGAATCCTGCCAGCGCGTACACGCCGACCGTGATGACCAGCACGTCGAGCAGGCCGAGGATGGACGCCGCCGACATCTTCCAGGTGCGGAAGTAGATCGCGAGGATCAGGAACGTCAGCGCGAGGAAGATCGCCAGGCCCCAGAGCGACTGCCGGGTCACGCCCTCGCCCCAGCTCGGGCCGATGAACGACGTGTTCACCTTGTCCACCGGGACGTCGTAAGCCTTCGCGAGGGCGGCCGCCACGTCGTGGCTCTCCTGCTCGTTCTTGAGCTGGGCCGTCTGCACCCGGATGTCACGGTTGTTGACGGTGGTCACCTTCGTGGTGACGTTCGGCAGCACCGAGCGCACCGCGGTCGTCGCGATGTCCTGGTTGCGGTTGGCCGGAGCCTCCACCGTGAACTGGGATCCACCGGTGAACTCGATCGAGAACTGCACCGGGCGGAAGAGCGGCACCAGGGCCGAGCCCACCACGAGCAGGATCGCGATGATGAACCAGAGTCGCCGCCTCCCGACGAACGGGAAGGAGGTCTTGCCGGAGTAGAGGTCGTTGCCGAACTCGTTCATGGAGCGCATCAGTCGTTCTCCCCGTTCCGGCTCGCGCCCTGGTCCGCGGCGGCGAGGGCCTCCGCGCGCTTTCGTTCGGCGATGGTCTGACGCCGCTCGGCCTCACCCCGGGAGCGGCCGGCACGGGCCGCCTTGCCCTGGGACGCGGGGGCCACGGCACGGTACTCGGTCCGTCCGCGGTAGACGGCGCCGAGGGCCTCGGGATCCATGCCCGACAGCGGATGACCATTGCCGAAGAAGCGCGTGCGGGCGAGGATCTGCATCACCGGGTGCGTGAACACCACGAAGATCAGCACGTCGATGATGGTGGTCAGACCCAGGGTGAACGCGAAGCCCTTCACCGTCGCGTCGGCGAGGATGTAGAGCACCACGGCGGCGAGGATGTTGATCGACTTGGAGATGTAGATCGTGCGCTTGGCGCGGCTCCAGCCGTCCTCGACCGCACCGGTGATGGACTTGCCGTCGCGCAGTTCGTCTCTTATTCGTTCGAAATAGACGATGAACGAGTCGGCCGTGAATCCGATCGACACGATCAGACCGGCCACGCCCGCCAGGGAAAGTCGGAAGCCCATCCGCCAGCCCAGGATGCAGATCAGCACGTAGGTGATGACGGCCATCACGCCGATCGATGCGATGATCACGAATCCGAGCGCGCGGTAGCTGAGCAGCGAGTAGATGGCGACGAGCCCGAGGCCGATGAGGCCGGCGATGAGCCCGATCTGGAGCTGCTGGGATCCGAGTGTCGCCGAGATGGTGTCGGAGCTCTGCACGGTGAAGCTCAGCGGCAGGGCGCCGAACTTGAGCTGGTCGGCGAGGCTCTTGGCCGTCTCCTGCGTGAACGAGCCGCTGATCGAGGGACGACCGTCGAGGATGACGCCGTTCATGCTCGGTGCAGAGATGACGGATCCGTCCAGCACGAAGGCGAACTGGTTGCGCGGCGTCTGGTTCTGCTGCGTGAACGCGTAGAGGCGCTGGCTGACCTTGCCGAACGCGTCGGTGCCCTTGCCGTCGAAGGTCAGGTTGACCTCCCACTGTGCGGTCTGCTGGTTCAGGCCGGCGACGGCGTCCTTGATCGACGTGCCGTCGAGCGCCACCGGGCCGAGCAGATACTTGGCCTGGCCGCTGCTGTCGCAGGCGATGAGCGGTTCGTCAGCAGGCAGCGCGGCAGTGTCGCGCTTGGTCTTGCAGTCGTAAGCGAGGAACTCGGCCTGCAGCTTCGGCGTCACCCAGGACATGTCGCTGCCATCGGTGGGCGAGGGCGAGGGAGTGGAAGCGAGATCCGGTGCGGGGGTCGGGTACGGCGTCGACTTGCCGTCATCGCCCACGAACGACGTCGAGGGCGCCGTCGCGGCGAGTACCGGGCGCAGCTCCATCTTGGCGCTCGCCTGGATGCGGTTGCGGGTCGCCTCGTCCGCCTTGCCGGCGATCTGGACGACGATGTTGCGGCCGCCCTCCGTGGTGATGTCGGATTCCCCGACGCCCGACGCGTCCACGCGCTGCCGGATGATCTGCGCCGCCTGATCGAGCTGTTCGGCGTTGGGATCCTTGCCGTCCGCCGTCTGCGCGCTGAGGATGATCTGCGTGCCGCCCTGCAGGTCCAGGGCCAGCTGGGGCGACCAGGAGCTCTTGCCGAAGCCGTAGACGCCGAGGGCGTTCAGGCCGAAGAGCACGCCGATCGCGATGAGCAGGCCGAGCAGGACCCGCCAGGCGTGCTTGACGGGAGAAGACGATGCCACGAAGGTTCTTCGCTTTCTGAGGGGGACGGTCTGTCCGGAGGGAGGTCCTGCGCTGCGCGCGGACCGCGTCAGTTCTTGTCGTCGGCCTCGCGCTCCAGGCGGGCGCGGGTCTCCTCGGCCGACTCGATGCGGATGTCCTTGGCGCGCTCGTCGAGCGGCGTCTGCTCATCCAGCGGGGTCTGCTCATCGAGAGGCGTGGGGGCCTCTTCCGCGACCGGAGCGGCCTGCTCCTCGTCCACGACCCGCAGGATCGCCTGCGAGTGCACCTCGATGACCACGCCGGGCGCGATCTCCACCTTGGCGGGGCGGTCCAGGTTCTCCGGGTCGAACTCGACGATCGTGCCGTAGAGGCCGCCCTGCAGCAGCACCTTGGCCCCGGGAACAGTCTGCGTGGCCTTCTTCTCCTGCTCCTCCTTCATGCGCTTGTTGCGGCGGCGGGTGCTGAACACCATGAAGACGAGCAGGATGGCCAGGACGAAGAAGAGGCCGTACTGCGAGAAGAACGTCGCGAGATTCATGCGAGGAGGAGCCTTTCGGGGCGCGCGCCAACAGTGGGGCGCGGAAGGGAGGGGATGGTGAAAGTCTCCAGCGATTATAGGTCATCGAACAACGCGGCCCCCTCGGGGTGCGCGACGCCGAGATGCGCGTACGCCTCCGGCATCGCGATGCGCCCGCGCGGTGTGCGGCCGAGGAAGCCGATCCGGACGAGGTAGGGCTCGACGACGCTCTCGATGGTGTCCGCCTCCTCGCCCACCGAGACGGCGAGGGTGCTGAGGCCCACGGGACCTCCGCGGAAGCGCCGCACGATCGCGTCCAGCACCGCACGGTCGAGGCGATCGAGACCGATCCGGTCGACGTCGTAGAGCTCGAGAGCCGCCCTCACGTCCTCGACGGACGCCGAGGATCCCCCGCCGTGGACGAGGGCGTAGTCGCGCACGCGCCGCAGCAGGCGGTTGGCGATGCGCGGAGTGCCGCGTGAGCGCCGGCCGATCTCCGCCCGCGCCACGGCGGGCACGCCGACTCCGAGGACGATGGCGGAGCGCTCGACGACCAGCTCGAGCTCATCCGCCTCGTAGTACTCCAGATGCGCCGTGAAGCCGAAGCGGTCACGCAGCGGGTTGGGCAGCAGCCCCGAGCGCGTGGTGGCCCCCACCAGCGTGAACGGGGCGAGCTCGAGCGGGATGCTCGTGGCACCGGCGCCCTTGCCGACCATGATGTCGATGCGGAAGTCCTCCATCGCGAGATAGAGCATCTCCTCCGCGGATCGCGCCATCCGGTGAATCTCGTCGATGAACAGCACCTCGCCCGGGGTCAGGCTCGACAGCAGCGCGGCGAGGTCGCCGGCGTGCTGGATGGCGGGACCGCTCGACATGCGCAGCGGGCGTCCGCTCTCGTGCGCCACGATCATCGCCAAGGTCGTCTTGCCCAGTCCCGGAGGGCCGGACAGCAGGATGTGGTCCGCCGCCCGGTCCTGGATCCGCGCCGCCTCGAGCAGGAGCTTCATCTGCCCGCGCACCTTGTGCTGGCCGACGAACTCGTCCAGGCTCGCCGGGCGCAGCGCGCCCTCGATCGCGAGCTCGGCCTCGTCGACGGCCTCGCCAGAGTCGTGGAACTCAACCACGGGCGGCTCCGCCCTGAGCGGGTCCGAGGGTCGCGAGCGTGCGGCGCAGCAGCAGCGCGACGGATCCGCGTTCGGTCTCGCTCGCCTCGATGGTGCTCCGCTCGGCGGCCTCGGCGGCCACGCGCTCGGACCAGCCGAGGCCGATGAGGGCGGCGATCAGCTGCGAGCCGATCTCGTCGGGGACGGATGCGGCGGCCGGGGCGATGACCGGCGCCTGCAGCTTGCCGGTGAGCTGCAGGACGATGAGCTTCGCCGTCTTCGGTCCGATGCCGGAGACGCGTCGGAAGGGCGCGTCGTCGTCGGCGGCGACCGCCGTCGCGATCTGGTCGACGGAGAGGTGCGAGAGCACGCCCAGCGCCGACTTCGGCCCCACACCCGTCACCGACAGCAGATGACCGAACACGTCGAGCTCGGCCGGATCCGCGAACCCGTACAGCGACAGAGCATCCTCCCGCACGATCAGCGACGTGTGCAGGCGCAGCTCGTGACCGACCCGCGCGGTGTGCGCGACGTCGCCGGGCACGGCGACCGAGAAGCCCACTCCCCCGACCTCGACGATGACGGAATCCGTGGTCGCGGACAGCACGGTGCCACGCAGGGAGGAGATCATGAGAGCAGTCTACGCACGTGCTCGTAGGTATGTTCGAGCGACACGCTCCGCGTCAGCCCATGCCTTCTGCGCCGGGGTCTGGGCATCCGAGCCCTGGGACGCTCCCCCTGCATGCCCCGCGCCGCGCCATGCGTGGCAGAGCGCGATCGCGAGGGCGTCGGCCGCGTCGGCGGGCTGCGGCGGCGCGTCGAGTCGCAGGATCCGCGCGATCATCGCCTGCACCTGCTTCTTGTCGGCGGAGCCGTACCCGGTGACGGCCGCCTTGACCTCGCTCGGCGTGTGCGTGGCGGCGGGGAGCCCGTGCTCGGCGGCGACGAGCAGCGCCACCCCGCTGGCCTGCGCCGTGCCCATGACGGTGTGCGTGTTCTGCTGGGCGAAGACCCGCTCGACAGCCACTGCGTCCGGGTGGTGCTCTGCGATCACCGCGCGAATCCCGGCGGCGACCGCCGCGAGCCGCTCGCCGATCGGCGCATCCACAGGTGTGCGGATCACTCCGACGTGCACGAGCGTGCCCCGGCGCATCGCGTCGACATCCACGATGCCGACACCGCAGCGTGTGAGGCCGGGGTCGATGCCCAGCACGCGTCGCACTCCCGTCATGACTTCAGGTTATGGCCGCCCCGGGGGTCCGCGCCCCAGGCGCGCGGCCGGTCATGCCTCCCGCGCCGGCGCGGACGGCGGGTGCGCACGGTTGCCGAGTTCCGTGAGCAGCACGATCACCGCGAGTGCACCGCAGGCGGCCAGGATCGCGTACCCCGCGGGCGAGGTCGCCGCGACGATCGTGGGCACGATGATGAGCAGAAGCGCCGGGATCGCCCAGCGCAGCACCGCGGCGGCGGGGCGCCCCAGCCTCAGTGATACGACCGCGTTCGTCGCGAAGAAGATCCCGAGACCCCCGCACAGCGAGATCACGGATGCGGGGGCGAGAACCTCCCCGGGGTGCCCGTTCCCCGCGGACAGCGCACTGGAGATCGCCGTCACGCCGACGACCAGGAGGAACGGCAGGAACCCGACGGTGTCGCGGATCGCGCCATAGCGCCCGGCCCGCTGCAGCTGCTCGAGTCCGGTGCGCATCGTCTCCGTGCCGTACATGAAGAAGGACCAGGCCAGCAGAGCGACGACGGCGAGGCTCGCCGCAGCTGTTCCCGCTGAGGCGAGGGTCCAGGTGCCGTTGAGCGCGGTGACGATCGTGAGCACCGACTCCCCCAGCACGATCACGATGAGCAGGCCGAAGCGCTCCGAGATGTGCTCGACGTTCATCCGCGGCAGCATCCGCACGCGCCAGCTCCGGCTGTTCGTGAGCAGCAGCACCACTTCGACGACGATCACGAACCCCCACAGCATGTATCGCCACGGCGCGGGCACGGCGATCGAGACGAGCCAGAGCACGGCGGTCGCGCCGTTGTAGGCCAGCAGCCGGATGCGCGACGCCGATCCGTTCGCCCACGACAGAGCGATCCACAGGCCGAGCAGGACGAGCCGCAGCGCGGCGTTGCCCGCGGCGAACAGCCAGGAGCGCTCTCCCACGGCCTCCGGCGCGGCGACCGCGATGGCGCCGACCGAGGCCATCGCGGCGAGCATCACGACGGCGAGCTGTCTGCGGGTGAGCCACGTCATCACGTTCACGGTGAACGTCAGATTGACCCAGGACCACCAGACCGAGGCGAAGAGCGCCGTGAACAGCAGCAGGGCGGAGATCGACGGATCCTCATGCAGCCCGCGCGCCAGCTGCGATACCAGGGCCACGAAGATCAGGTCGAAGAACAGCTCCATCCAGTGCACATGCGAAGGGTCGCGATCGGGCACGACCACCGCGGGCTCCGCTTCACCGGCCATGGCAGTCCCTTCGAGCATCGGGCGGATCAACGACACCGTAGCGGAGCGGACGGCGGGCCAGGAGGGAGAGTCAGCCGCGCCCGGCCGGATCAGGCCACCCCATCGCCGTCTGCGCATGATCCATGAAGGCGCTCTTCGCGCGGGTGTAGTCGTCGTAGTCCTGCGCGGCCGAGTGAGCCGCGGCGAGGGACCGCTTCAGCTGCTCGTACGCCGCGCGCTCCGCCGGGTTCGCACGAAGCCAGTCGCGGAACGACACCACGAAGCCGGCGAACGAGGAGTCCGCATGGCGGATGTGCAGGATCAGCCCCCGCAGGGAGGCGTCGCCGTCCAGATCGCGGAAGTAGAGCAGCTTCTCATGATGGCGCGGATCGGATCCGGGCCGCGGGATGTCGACGTCGACCCCCGGGGAGTCGGGACGGGATCCACGCGCTCTCTCGAACAGGAGCGGGTCGAGCGCTGCATCGACCACGGATTCGTCGGGGATCGCCGGCACGAGAACCTGGAGATCCACATACGGTTTGGCCGCGAGCTCGGGCACCGCGGTCGAACCGATGTGCGCGAAGCCGGCCACGGGGATCCCGGCACAGATGAGCGCCTCACGGATCCGCAGGATCCACGATGAAGCGAGCGATGGCCACGCCGCATCGTACGGGACGATCTGCGGCGCGGCCATCGAGGAGTCCTGCTCGGGCTTACTCGTCGTTCTCGAGCTCGGCCTGCACCTCGGCCGTGAGGTCGAAGTTGGCGTAGACGTTCTGGACGTCGTCGCTGTCCTCGAGCGCGTCGATGAGGCGGAAGATCTTGCGCGCCGCCTCGGCGTCGATCTCGACCTTGAGGTTCGGCACGAACTCGACGTCCGCCGACTCGTACTCGATGCCCGCCTCCTGCAGCGCGGTGCGCACCGCGACCAGGTCGGACGCATCGGTGACGATCTCGAAGCCCTGTGCGTGCGGCTCGATCTCCTCGGCGCCGGCCTCGAGCGCCGCCATCATGACGTCGTCCTCGGTCGTGTTCTCGCCGTCGACGACGATGACGCCCTTGCGGGTGAAGTTGTATGCGACCGAACCGGGATCGGCGAGCGTGCCACCGTTGCGGCTGAGCGCCGTGCGCACCTCCGCGGCGGCGCGGTTCTTGTTGTCGGTCAGACACTCGATCATGAGGGCGACGCCGTTCGCGCCGTAGCCCTCGTACATGATCGAGGAGTACTCGACAGACTCGCCGCCGATGCCGGCGCCGCGCTTGATCGCGCGGTCGATGTTGTCCTTCGGGACCGAGGTCTTCTTGGCCTTGAGGACCGCATCGAAGAGGGTCGGGTTGCCCTGGAGGTCGGGACCGCCCAGCTTCGCCGCGACCTCGATGTTCTTGATGAGCTTGGCCCACGACTTCGCACGGCGCGAGTCGATGACCGCCTTCTTGTGCTTGGTCGTCGCCCACTTGGAATGCCCGGACATATGTCTCCCGCTCGTATCCGCCCCGGGGCTCATCCCGCCAGGGCATCGTCCATTCTAGAAGATCCGCGCCCGGGGAACAGACGGACGGCGCAGAACCGCACCTCTACGACGCGAGCGCGGCACGCCTCGCCTCGACCAGGTCGAGGAACCGCGCATGCAGACGGGGCTCGCCGTTCATCTCCGGATGGAAGCTCGTGCCCAGCAGGTTGCCCTGCTGCACGGCCACCACTCCGCCGTCGGGCAGCGCAGCGATCGCCGTCGCCCGGGGGCCGACTCGCGTGATGAGCGGCGCGCGGATGAACGTGGCATCGACCGGCCCCTCGACGCCGTCGATCGCCAGCTCGGTCTCGAACGACTCCACCTGTCCGCCGAACGCGTTGCGGGCGACGGTGACGTCGAGACCGCCGAAGGTGAGCTGGCCGTCGATCGCCCCCTCGATCTCGTCCGCGAGCAGGATCAGCCCCGCACAGGTGCCGTAGACCGGCAGGCCGTCGGCGATGAGCGCGCGCAGGGGCTCGCGCACGCCGAAGATCCGGGACAGCTTGTCGATCACACTCGACTCGCCGCCCGGGATCACCAACCCGTCCAGCCCCTCCAGCTGCTCGGGGCGGCGGACAGCGACCGCCTCCGCCCCGAGCGAGGTGAGGATCGCGGCGTGCTCGCGCACATCGCCCTGCAACGCGAGCACGCCGATCCGCACAGGTGCTGTCACCAGCCGCGCTCCGCGAGGCGGTGCGGGGCGGGCAGGTCGGACACATTGATGCCGACCATGGCCTCGCCGAGACCCCGGGAGACCTGGGCGATCACGGCGGGGTCGTCGTAGGCGGCGGTGGCCTTGACGATCGCCGCGGCGCGGGCAGCCGGGTCGCCGGACTTGAAGATGCCGGATCCGACGAACACGCCGTCGGCGCCGAGCTGCATCATCATGGCGGCGTCGGCGGGCGTCGCCACGCCCCCGGCCACGAACATGACGACGGGCAGCGCGCCCTTCGCGGCAACCTCGGCGACCAGCTCGTACGGCGCCTGCAGCTCCTTGGCGGCGACGTACAGCTCATCCTTGGGCAGAGTGGTCAGGCGGGCGATCTCGCCGCGGATCGTGCGGATGTGCTTCATCGCCTCGGAGACGTCGCCGGTGCCCGCCTCACCCTTGGAGCGGATCATCGCGGCGCCCTCGGTGATGCGGCGGAGGGCCTCGCCCAGGTTGGTCGCACCGCAGACGAAGGGCACGGTGAAGCCCCACTTGTCGATGTGGTTGACGTAGTCGGCCGGGGACAGCACCTCGGACTCGTCGATGTAGTCGACGCCGAGCTCCTGCAGCACCTGCGCCTCGACGAAGTGGCCGATACGAGCCTTGGCCATGACCGGGATCGAGACGGCGGAGATGATGCCGTCGATCATGTCGGGGTCGCTCATGCGCGACACGCCGCCCTGGGCGCGGATGTCGGCGGGCACCCGCTCGAGGGCCATGACGGCGACGGCGCCGGCGTCCTCGGCGATCTTCGCCTGCTCGGGAGTGACGACGTCCATGATGACGCCGCCCTTGAGCATCTCGGCGAGGCCGCGCTTGACGCGACCGGTTCCGGTGGTCGATTCGGGTGCAAGTTCTGTCATAGGACAGATCATACGCTGTCTGCATCGGTGTCTCACATCGGTGAGACAGTGACCAGATCAGCCCGCGGCAGGTGAGAGGATCGGAGGATGCTCACCGTGCTCTCGATCCAGTCCGCCGTCGCGTACGGCCATGTCGGCAACTCCGCGGCGGTGTTCCCGCTGCAGCGCATCGGAGTCGAGGTGCTCCCCGTCTACACGGTGAACTTCTCCAACCACACCGGCTACGGCGCCTGGCGCGGACCGTTGATCGCGCCCGACGACGTGCGCGAGGTCATCACCGGCATCGAGGAGCGCGGTGTCCTCGGCGAGGTCGACGCCGTTCTGAGCGGCTACCAGGGCGGCGAGGGCATCGGCGACGTGATCATCGACGCCGTGGCGCGCGTGAAGTCCGCCAACCCGAACGCCGTCTACGCCTGCGATCCGGTGATGGGCAACGCGAAGTCGGGGTGTTTCGTCGCCCCCGCGATCCCGGTGCTGCTGCGCGACAAGGTCGTCCCTGTCGCCGACATCATCACCCCGAACCAGTTCGAGCTGGGCTTCCTCACGGAGACCGAGCCCGACACCCTCGAATCCACCCTGGCCTCGGTCGACAAGGCGCGCGCCATGGGGCCGAACACCGTGCTCGTCACGAGCGTCGAGCGCCCCGATCGCGAGGAGGGCACGATCGAGATGCTCGCCGTGGACGACAAGGGCGCCTGGCTCGTGGCCACGCCGCACCTGCCGATGAAGGCGAACGGATCCGGTGATGTCACCGCTGCGCTGTTCACCGCGCACTATGTGGAGACCGGAGACGCGAAGGTCGCGCTCGAGCGCACGGTGTCCAGCGTGTACGAACTCCTCCGTCTCACGCTCGAGTCGGGCGCGCGAGAGCTGCAGCTCGTCCCGGCGCAGGAGTTCTACGCGAACCCTCCGCTCCAGTTCGAAGCCCGCCGGGTGCGCTGACGACGATCAGGCGGGCCAGGCAGCGGCGACAGTGTTGCGCACGTCGCCGAGAAGCTGTGGCAGCGCCTTGGTCTTCGCGATGATCGGGAAGAAGTTGGCGTCGCTGTTCCAGCGCGGCACCACGTGCTGATGCAGATGCGCGTCGACGCCGGCACCGGCGACGGCGCCCTGGTTCATGCCGATATTGAACCCGTCGCAGCGTGAGGTCGCCTTCAGCACCCGCATGGCGATCTGCGTGAGCTCGCCGATCTCGGCGACCTCCTCCGCGGTCGCCTCGTCGTACGTCGCGATGTGGCGGTACGGGCAGACGAGCAGATGGCCCGAGTTGTACGGGAACAGGTTGAGCAGCACGTAGGCGGTGCGCCCGCGGGCGACGATGAGCCGCTCCTCGTCCGGATGCTTGGGCGCCTCGCAGAACGGGCACTCCTCGCGCAGCGGCTCCGGGCCCGCCTGGATGTACGTCATCCGGTGCGGCACCCAGAGGCGCTGGAACTCGTCGGGGACGCCGGCGAGGTGCGCGGCGTCTTCCAGCCGCGCCCCGACGCCCGCGTCCCCGACGTCACTCATGCCAGGTCGCCCGCGGTCTGGATCAGCGCGTGGTCCTCGATCGCACGTCGCACCCTGTCGACGGCCTCGGCGAGCGGAACGCCGTTCTCCTGGGTGCCGTCGCGGAACCGGAACGACACCGTGCCCGCGGCGCGATCCTGCTCCCCCGCGATGAGGATCAGCGGAACCTTGCCCGTCGTGTGGTTGCGGATCTTCTTCTGCATGCGCTCGTCCGAATGGTCGACCTCGGCGCGCACACCTGCCGCGCGCAGGGCGGCGACGGCATCGTCGAGGTAGTCGGCGAACGCCTCCGCGACCGGGATCCCCACGACCTGCACCGGCGAGAGCCACAGCGGGAAGTCGCCCGCGTAGTGCTCGAGCAGGATCGCGAAGAAGCGCTCGATCGAGCCGAACAGCGCCCGGTGGATCATGATCGGGCGCTTCTTCTGCCCGTCCTTGTCGGTGAACTCGAGCCCGAACCGCTCCGGCAGGTTCGGGTCGACCTGCACCGTGGAGAGCTGCCACACGCGGCCGATCGCGTCGGTGGTCTTCAGGTCGATCTTCGGACCGTAGAAGGCCGCCTCGCCGGGCACCTCGGTGAGCTTCAGTCCGGAGGCCAGGGCGACGTTGCGCAGCGCATTCGTCGAGTACTCCCAGAACTCGTCGGATCCGATCCACTTGTCCTTCTCGTCGTCGCGCATCGACAGCTCGAGCTCGAAGTCGCTGAGCCCGAAGTCGCGCAGCATCGACAGGATGAACTCGAGGACCTTGGTGACCTCGGTCTCCAGCTGTTCCGGCGTGACGAACAGGTGCGAGTCGTCCTGGGTGAAGCCGCGCACACGGGTGAGGCCGTGCAGGGCGCCCGACATCTCGTTCCGGTACACGGTGCCGTTCTCGGCGAAGCGCAGCGGCAGATCCCGGTAGCTGCGTGCCCGCTCCTTGTAGATCAGGATGTGCATCGGGCAGTTCATCGGCTTCAGGTAGTAGTCCTGGCCCTGCTTCGTGATGTGCCCGTCCTCGTCGCGCTCCTCGTCCATCCGGATCGGCGGGAACATGCCGTCACGGTAGGTGACGAGGTGGTTGGAGGTGAGGAACAGGTCCTCCTTGGAGATGTGCGGCGTGTACACGTAGTTGTACCCGCCCTCGATGTGCCGCCTGCGCGCGTGCTGCTCCATCTCGCCGCGGATGATGCCGCCGCGAGGGTGCCAGACTGACAGGCCGGATCCGATCTCATCGGGGAAGGAGAACAGGTCGAGTTCCTTGCCGAGGCGGCGGTGGTCGCGCTTGGCGGCCTCCTCGAGGCGCTGCTGGTACGCGCGCAGCTCGTCCTTGGTCGGCCAGGCGGTGCCGTAGATGCGCTGCAGCTGCGGGTTCTTCTCGGATCCGCGCCAGTACGCCGCCGCGATCCGGGTGAGGTCCCAGCCGTTGCCGATCATTCGAGTGTTCGGCAGGTGCGGGCCGCGACAGAGGTCCTTCCAGACCACCTCGCCGTCCTTGGCCACGTTGTCGTAGATGGTGAGCTCGCCCTCGCCGACCTCGACGGAGGCGCCCTCCGTCTTGTCGGCACCCGGGCCCTTCAGCCCGATGAGCTCGAGCTTGAACGGCTCGTCGGCGAGCTCGGCACGAGCCTCGTCGTCGCTCACGGCCCGACGCACGAAGCGCTGGCCCTCGCGCTGGATCCGCTGCATCTCCTTGGAGATCGCCTTGACGTCCTCCGGAGTGAAGGGCGTGTCGACCCCGAAGTCGTAGTAGAAGCCGTCGGTGATGGGCGGGCCGATCCCGAGGTTCGCCTGCGGCTTGATGCGCTGCACCGCCTGGGCGAGCACATGCGCCGTGGAGTGGCGCAGGATCGCGAGGCCCTCGGGGCTCTCGATCGTGATGGGCTGGACATCGTCGTCCTCGTTCACGAGGGCGGCGAGGTCCTTCTGCTGCCCGTTGACGAGCATGGCGACGACGGAGCGGTCGCTGAAGGGTCCGTTCGCGCCGTAGAGCGCGAAGCCGTCGCACGGATAGGACGGCATTTCAGGGGCGGACGCGGGGTTCTCAGACAAAGGAAGTTCTCCAGTTTGGCGATGGTCTCGGCTCAGCTTCGGGCGCGTCGGCGCCCTGCCCGCTCAGGCCCTGAGAGTTCGCGTGCCGGTGACCGCGATCACGGTCGCGTGCGTCAGCCGGGCGAAGTCCATAGGAGAATCCTACGCCGACGCGTGCGGCGCCTCGCTCATCGTGCGGCCCAGCGCCTCGTCCAGGTGCCGCTGGGCGAACCTCCACCCGCCGGCCTCGTAGGCGACCACGACGAAGACGGGACCGGCCAGCACCACGAGCAGGCAGGCCCACAGCGGAAGCCCGACGAAGGCCAGCACGATTCCGAGCAGCGGCAGCACCATCGCGATCGCGTGCAGCGGGAGCCCCTTCATGACGGAGTGCACCAGATAGGAGTGCAGCAGCGAGATCGACACCATGAAGACGATCACCGGGATCGCGATCATCAGGATGACGACCGGCGTCGCAAGCGGATCCTCATGCCGGTACGCGAACCCGATGGTGTGCAGTCCGGCGCCGACCGCGGCGACGCTCGCGAAGATGAAGGCGTGCCCGTAGCCCCACACGAAGGACCGCTTGCGGTGCACGGCGAGGATCGGGCCCGACGGCATCATCGTGTACGACCACCACAGCGCGAAGGTCAAGCCCACGCCCGCGCCGATCACGACCACGGCGTCCCCGGACCACCCCTGCTCGTGCGAGACCTCCTGTGCGGCGGCGAGGGTTCCGATCACCGTCTCGCCCAGCGCGATGATCGTCAGCAGCGAGTACCGTTCCGCGATGTGGTGCGCGTGCCAGGGGGTTCCCCGGCGTTCGCCCTCGCCTTTGCGCTCGGCCACGATCGGACCGCCCAGCTCGATCAGCCAGCACGCCGCCGCGGCCGCGAAGGCAGCGCCGAGGGGCAGCGGAGCCCACGCCACGATGATCCAGCCGATCTGCGCGACGGCGACGAACAGCACATAGGTGAGCGCGTGTCGGCGGTAGGCCGGATCGCGCGATGCGCGCAGCCATTGCGCGAGCAGCCCCACCCTCATCACGATGTAACCGGACACCATGACCCGATTGTCGAAGGCGCCGTGATCCTCGAGCGATGCGAACATGGCGGGCAGCCCGATCGCGAGCACGATCACGCCGGCCATCTGCACCATGGTGAAGATCCGGAACAGCCAATCGTCCGTGTCGAACGCTGAGGCGAACCAGGAGAAGTTGATCCAGGCCCAGATGATCGCCGCGACCGCGAAGGCGAAGGCGCCGACCGCCGCGGCGCCGTGGCCGGCCGCGACGCCGTCCGCGAGCTGCGCACCCGCGACGCCGAAGGCTGCTGCGAAGACCAGGTCGTACAGCGCTTCGAGCGGGGTGGCGGCGCGGTGCTCCTGGTGCTGCGCGCGCCCGCGCATCGGGCTCAGGCCGTGCCGGTACCGTTCGACCGCGTTCGTCATGCTCTCTCTCCCCAAGCCCGTGGTGCCCGCACTCGGAACGGGCAGCGTCCAACCTAGCGCGAGCCCGTCCTCGTCCGACTCCGACGGCGCTCGACGAGCGCGAGCGCGGCCGCGATCGCCTTGATCACCGGGATCTCCCCGAAGCGGTAGTCGTCGGCGCGCACGAGGCGGGCGGCCAGGTCGGGTCGCGCGGCGCGCAGCAGCTCCCGCGCCCGCTCGGCGTGCAGCGCGTTCGAGACGACGGCGATCTCCCCCGCGTCTTCGAGCAGGACGATCGAGTTGCGGATGTTCTCCTCGGTCGAGCGGCTCTCGGTCTCCAGGAGCATCCGCCCGCGATATCCCCTCGCGGCCGCGTACCGGGCCAGGATCCGCGCCTCCGGCTCCGGACCCCGCACCGCCCCGCCGGAGAAGATCAGGGCATCGTGGGCGCTCCGCAGGGTGCGCAGGCCCGCGCGCACCCGATAGCGGTTGACGGCGTTGGCCCGCGATCCTCGGTTGCCGTATCCCAGCACGAGAACGGCGCGCTGCCCACCGGGCCGCCCCCTCTCGAGGCCTCGCATGCTCGCGCATGCCGAGACCGCCTCGCCCCACAGCAGGAACGCCATCCCCGCCGCGGCCGGGCCGACCGACAGCATCAGGAGAAGGGACTTCCGCATGCGCCCAGACTAGGTCGCGGCGTCGGCCTCTGGTGCGGCGCCCTGTCGGCTGGCACGATGAGGTCCGCAGTGTCCGCGCGTCCGCAGAGCATCGGAGCTCGCCATGACCTACTTCATCATCGTGATCGGCCAGACCGTCGTCCTGCCGCTCGTCAGCGGGCTCGTCGAACTGATCGTGGTCGGCGGGGATCCGATTCTGGTGTTCGGCAAGTGGTGGGCGTTCTGGGGAGTGGGTACGCGCCTTCTCGCCGCCGGAATCGCGCAGATGTCGGGTAAGGGGCAGACAGCCCAGATCCTCGGTTCGACCGCGCCGAGCGTGCAGGAGCAGCAGCTCACGCGCGAGCTCGGTGCCGCGAACACGGCGATGGGCCTGGCAGGGCTGCTCGCGCTTGTCCCCGGGTGGGTGCTGCCCGCCGCGCTCGCCGGCGGCGTCTTCCTTCTCATCGCCGGCCTCATGCACCTGCCGAAGAAGGGCAAGAACGCGCAGGAGGCGGTCGCGACCTGGACCGACCTGGTCGTGGGCGTCGCCGTGGTGGTGCTCGCCACGCGAGTGATCATCGGCGCGATCACCGGATGAGATCCCCGAGGGAATGCAAAAACCCCCGGCAGACCGGGGGTTTTCTTGAGTGCGCGATACTGGGATCGAACCAGTGACCTCTTCCGTGTCAGGGAAGCGCGCTACCGCTGCGCCAATCGCGCCTGTTCAGGCTATTCAGTTGAGAAGAGCGAGGTGGCGACGGGATTCGAACCCGTGTAAACGGCTTTGCAGGCCGGTGCCTAGCCTCTCGGCCACGCCACCATGTGGATTCGAACCCACATGCCGAAGCCCCCGAAGGGGCTCCTGCACTGGAGCGGATGACGAGACTCGAACTCGCGACCCCAACCTTGGCAAGGTTGTGCGCTACCAACTGCGCTACATCCGCGTTTTGTGTTTCCCCGGTGTCCCGGGCACTTGAAATACATTAGCCGAGGTTTGGGGCTTCGCCAAACCGGGCCCCGTTCTCGGGCGTGTCCGCCGGGATCCCGGAGGGGCGACGGCAACCGGGCGCCCTCCGGGATCGGCCTGTCCCGACCTCGGCTCAGTCGACGAGCGCCCCTGCCGACAGATTCGCGATCGCACCCGTCATCGAGGACGCGCGGTCGGAGCCGGCGAACGCAAGATACTCCGCCACCTCATCCAGCAGTGGCAGGCGGCCGAGCAGCGTCGTGCCGGCGAGCCCGCCGACCCAATCCCCCATCGGAACGCCCCCGGCCGCCGCGATGCGGCCGAACATCTCCCGGGTGTAGGACGTCTCCATCGCATCGGAGATGGCATGCGGGCGCACGCACACGACCCGCACGCCCGCGGGTCCGAGCTCGCCCGCCAGAGCGCGCGAGAAGCCCTCGAGTCCCGCGGACTGCGCCGCGTTGCCGATCAGTCCGCGCCCCGTCAGGCGGGCGCCCGGCGTGGAGATCGTCAGGATGACGCCACTCCCCTGCGAGATCATGTGGCGGGACGCCGCTTTGGCCGTCACGAAGTTCGTCTGCAGGTAGCCGACGACGGGGTGCAGATAGTCCTCGAGGGACGTATCGCCGATGGCGAGCCCCTGCACGTGGTCGAAGCCGACCGCGTTGAGCGCGATGTCGATGCGCCCGGCCTCCGCACCGACGTCATCGGCGTGTCGATCGACGGCATTCTGGTCCATCGCGTCGACGACGGCGACGGACACCTCCGCCCCCTCGGCCCTGGCCGCCGATGCCGCAGCCTCGAGTCGATTCGGCGATCGCCCGGCCAGGAAGAGCCTCGCCCCTTCCCGGGCGAACACTCGCGCCGCCGCCGCGCCGATCGACCCGCCACCGCCGTGAATCACGGCGACCTTGTTCTCGAGCAGCATTGTGCCGCCTCCCATCTCAGTTGTGTGCAACCCTAGAGTTGCACAACAGGGATGAGTTCTGCAACTGTTGAATTGCAGGTATCGGCGGCTAGAGCCCCTCGGCGATCTCCTTGATCGTCGTCAGCCGGCTCTCCCACTGGCGCCCGATCGCATCGAGCCGGCGCGCGGTCGCGCTGAGCTCCGCACCGACGACGTGGTAGCGCACCTCACGCCCCGCCCGGACGGGCTCGACCAGGCCGACTTCCGCGAGCACAGTCAGGTGCTTGGCGATGGCCTGCCGAGACACCGGGAACCGCTCGGCGAGAGCCGACGCGGAGGCATCGCCGTCGCCGAGGGCGCTGAGAATGCTCCACCGCGTCTCATCCCCCAGCGCAGCGAAGACCGGGACAAGGGTCGAGGTCATACGAGACCCCCGAACAGGGCGATGAGCTTGTCGAGCTCTGCATCCCACCCGCGGCGATGACTGTCGAGGTTCGACAGCGGATCCGAGGTCCTCTCGAAGCCCGACTCGACGACCGTGAGCCGGGTGCCCTCCCCCTCCGGCTCGAGGGTGAAGCGGAACACGGTCGAGTTCTCCTCATCGAGCTCGACCGGCAGTCGATCGAGGGCGTTGTCGTTGCTCCACCGGTACGACACCGACCGCGGCGCATCGACGGACTCGACGCGGATCGGGACGGCGCCGTGTCCGTCGAAGGTCATCGTTCCGGCGCCTGCCGCATCCAGCACGGTGAGCCCGAACCAGCGCGACAGATGCTCCGGTTCTGTGATCGCGCGCCACACCTTCTCCGCAGGGGCGGCGATCGAGATGCTGCGCGTGACCGTGTAGGACTCGTCGTCCGCGACCGATGCCTCGTTGCGCGTCGTGCTCGTCATGGGCATGCCTCCTGTGTCGCGCGGGATGGCCGGCGAGAACCTTCCTGCAACCCAGAGGTTACACGAGCGCCGAGGATCGCCCCATCGAGACCGCCGGGCCCAGAGCGCGGAGCGACGCGGAAACGGCGAACGCCCCTGGGTTCTCCCAGGGGCGTTCCGTGGTGGGCGATGCCGGACTCGAACCGACGACCTCTTCCGTGTGAAGGAAGCGCGCTACCAACTGCGCCAATCGCCCATCTGTAGTTTTCACGTGCCCGGAGGCACAGGTAAAGAGCATACCGGATCCGACGAGCACACAAGGACAGCGCCGGTCGGCCGGGCGTGGCGCGCAGCTGCTGTCGCCGATGTCCGAGGGCGGAGATACCGTCGGCCCTGTGAGCAGCGCAGATGTGATCGAAGAGCTGGACGAGATGCAGCGGCGCGCCGTCGAGCACGGCGAAGGGCCGCTCGTCGTCGCCACCGGCGCGGGGACCGGGAAGACGCGCGTGCTCACCAGCAGGGTGGCGCGACTGATCGACACCGGCGTGCCTCCGGAGCGGATCCTGCTGCTCACGTTCACCCGGCGCGCGGCCGCCGCGATGACCGCTCGCGCCGCCGCGATGGTGGGAGACACCGCGCTGGCCCAGCGCATCGCCGGAGGCACATTCCACGCGGTGGCGCACCGCGTCGTCGCGGAGTACTCGCAGCATCTGGGCTTGGCGGACGTCTCGGTGCTGGCCCCCGATGACGTCGTCGACCTGATCGATCTGCTGCGCAGCGAGCACGGCCTGGACGGCACCGACCGGCGAATGCCCACGAGCCGGGCGATGGCCGACATCGCCTCCCGGGCCGTGAGTCTGGAGAAACCGGGACGCGAGGTGATCTCCGAGCAGTTCCCCTGGGCGCTCGGGCACGCCGACGAGATCATGGGGCTGCTCCGCGCCTATGCGCAGCGAAAGCGCGCCCGCGGCCTTCTCGATCTCGATGATCTCCTGGTGGCGTGGCGCGCTCTCGCGCGCGACCCGCACGTGGGAGCCAGACTGCGCGCCCGCTGGGACTGGGTGCTCGTCGACGAGTATCAGGACGTGAACCGGGTACAGGCCGACGTCGTGCAGGCGCTGGCTCCCGACGGGCACGGCCTGACCGTCGTGGGCGATGACGCGCAGGCGATCTACGGCTTCCGCGGCGCCGGGGCCGGCCAGCTCCAGGAGGTGCTCGATCGGCATCCCGACGCCGAGCTCATCCGCCTCGAGCGCAACTTCCGCTCGACGCAGCCGATCCTCGATCTGGCGAACGCCGCCCGTCCAGAGGACTTCCCGATCAAGCTCGTCGCGGATCGAACGGGAACGGCGACCCGTCCGGAACTCGTGCGATGCGAGAACGCCGACGACGAGGCCCGCGCCGTCGCCGATCGGATCCTGGCCGTCCACGCCGACGGCGTTCCGCTGCGGGAGCAGGCGGTGCTGATGCGCACCGGTTCGCACAGCGCGATGCTCGAGGTCGAGCTCAAGGTCCGCGACATCCCGTTCGTTAAGTTCGGCGGCATCGGCTATCTCGAGACCGCCCACGTCCGCGACCTGCTCGCGGCGTTCCGTGTCGTCCTCAATCCGGGCGACGAGATCGCGTGGTACCGCCTGCTCACCCGGCACCGCGGTCTCGGCAAGGTCAGCGCGCGCCGGCTCGCCGGCATCCTCGCGGATCAGGGAATCGGCGGCGGGGCGGAGGCGATCGCCGCGGCCCCTCCCACGGCCCGCGTCGGGCTCGCGACGACGCTCTCGCTCCTCGGCGTCGTCGATGCGGACTCGCCCGTGGCCGACCTGGTCGAGGCCTGCCACGATGCCGTCTCGGGATTGCTGGCGCAGCACTATCCCGACTGGCAACGACGTGCCTCGGATGTGCAGGAGATCGCGGAGGCCGCGTCCCGCCAGAACGACCTCCGCGCGTTCGTGGGCGATCAGGCCATCGATCCGGTCACGCGCGCCGGTGACTGGGCCGCGCAACCGCACCTCGACGAGGACTGGGTGACGCTGTCCACGATCCACTCGGCCAAGGGGCTGGAGTGGTCGCACGTCCACCTGCTGCGCGCGACGGACGGCGCCATGCCGTCGGACATGGCCCTCACCTCGCATGCCGGTCTCGAGGAGGAGCGACGGCTGTTCTACGTCGGGCTCACGCGTGCACGCGATGCGCTGAGCGTGTACGCCCCCGCCACTCTCCCGACGCACCCGACGGCGTTCACCGCACGGCACGTCCAGGCCAAGCCGAGCAGGTTCTTGACGAGTACGGCGCTCTCGCTCATGACGGTCATCGATTCGAGGGCACCGGAGCCGGGCACGACATCGGCATCCCCGGGGCCTCGGGTGAGCCTGGGAGAGCTCGACGCCCTGTTCGCGTGAGGCGCATCGTGCGCCTCTGGAGCGTTCGTGGTCGAGACCGCGCGCGAGTCCCTGCGGGGTGCGGTTGGCCCCGCCCGGCTCAGGGCAGGATCTGCTCCGTCTGCCGTGCGATCTCGAGCTCCTCGTCGGTCGGCACCACGAGCACCGTCACCCGGGATGCATCCGTCGAGATGACGCGGATCCCCGAACCGGATGCGTCGTTCCGCGCCGGGTCGATCTCGACGCCGGCGAACCCGAGCGTCGCCATCGCCTCCCGGCGCACCAGAGAGTTGTTCTCGCCCACCCCCGCGGTGAACGAGATCACGTCCACACCGCCGAGCTGGGCGATATAGGCTCCGGCGTACGCGCGCAGCCGGTGGATGTAGACCTCGAACGCGAGCGCGGCGTCCTCGTCTCCCGCGGCCGCGCGGGCGAGGACATCGCGCATGTCCGATACGCCTGCGAGCCCCTTGAGTCCGCTGCGGGCGTTCAGCAGCTCATCGAGATCGTGGATCGTCATGTCGGCTCGACGGGCCAGCGTGAACAGCACAGCGGGGTCAATGTCGCCGGAGCGCGTGCCCATCACGAGCCCTTCCAGGGGTGTCATGCCCATCGACGTCTCCACGGAACGTCCTCCGCGCACCGCGGTCACCGAGGCACCGTTGCCGAGGTGGAACACGAGCTGGCGCAGATCGTCCCGCTCGCCGCCGACGAACGCGGCCGCCGCCTCGGACACGTACTTGTGCGAGGTCCCGTGGAAGCCGTACCGGCGGATCCGGTGCGCCTCGGCGAGCTCACGATCGATCGCGTAGGTGTACGCCGCGGGCGCGAGGGTCTGATGGAACGCCGTGTCGAACACCGCGACGTGCGGCACGTCCGGGAATGCGGCCTTCGCCGCGCGGATGCCCTGGAGCGCACCCGGGTTGTGCAGCGGGGCGAGTGCCGAGAGCTCATCGATGTTGATCTCGACGAGCGGGGTGATCAGCGTCGGCTCGAAGAAGCGCGCACCTCCGTGCACGACCCTGTGCCCGAGCGCCGCGGGCGGGAACTCCTCGAGCGAAGGCCCGAGCGCGTCGAACGCGTCCAGCATCACCTGGAAGCCGGCCGTGTGATCGGGGATCGGCAGGATCCGCTCCGTCTCGTGACCCTGGGCGTCGACATGCACCGCCCGCCCCTCCTGCTGCCCGATGCGCTCGACGAGCCCCGAGGCCAGCGAGACGCCGTCGGCGACATCGATGAGCTGGTACTTGAAGGACGAGGATCCGCTGTTGATGACCAGGACGATGCTCACGATGCGCTCCCCTGCTGCGCCTGGATCGCGGTGATCGCGATCGTGTTGACGATGTCCTCGACGAGCGCGCCGCGCGACAGATCGTTGATCGGCTTGTTGAGCCCCTGCAGGACCGGTCCCATCGCAACGGCGCCGGCCGAGCGCTGCACGGCCTTGTAGGTGTTGTTGCCGGTGTTGAGGTCGGGGAACACGAACACCGTGGCCCGCCCGGCGACCGAGGAACCGGGGAGCTTCGCACGGGCGACCGCTGCGTCGGCGGCCGCGTCGTACTGGATCGGCCCTTCCACGGGGAGCTCCGGCGCCCGCTCGCGCACCAGCTCGGTCGCCGTGCGCACCTTCTCGACCTCGGCACCGGACCCGGAATCGCCGGTCGAGTACGAGAGCATCGCGACGCGGGGGTCGATGCCGAACGCCGTTGCGGTCGCCGCGGAGGAGATCGCGATATCGGCGAGCTGCTCGCTGGTGGGGTCGGGGATCACGGCGCAGTCGCCGTACACCAGGACGCGGTCTGCGAGAGCCATCAGGAAGACCGACGACACCACGGAGACCCCGGGCCGGGTCTTGATGATCTCGAACGCCGGGCGGATCGTGTGGGCGGTGGTGTGCGCCGCGCCGGAGACCATGCCGTCGGCGAGCCCGAGGTGCACCATGAGCGTGCCGAAGTAGGAGACGTCGGTCACGGTGTCGGCGGCCTGGGCGACGGTGACGCCCTTGTGCGCGCGCAGTCGTGCGTACTCCTCGGCGAACCGCGGCACGAGCTCGGGATCCGCAGGCGACACGATGCGTGCCGCGTCCAGGTCGACGCCGAGCTGGATGGCTCGCGCGCGCACCGAGGCCTCCTCGCCGAGGATCACGAGGTCCGCGATCCCGCCGGCGAGGACGGCACCTGCGGCGCGCAGCACGCGGTCGTCTCCGCCCTCCGGGAGCACGATCGTGCGGCGCTCGGTGCGCGCCCGGTCGAACAGCTCGTACTGGAACATCAGCGGCGTCACCACATCGGAGCGCGCCACGCCCAGCTGAGCGATCAGGGCCGGGACGTCGACGTTCTGCTCGAACAGCGCCAGAGCACGGCCGACCCGGTGCGGGGCGTCCACGGAGAGGCGGCCCGGCGCGTTCATGATGCGCACGGTCGTGTCGTAGGTGCCGTGATCGGTCGCGATGATGGGCACCCTCGGTCCCAGCCCGTCGAGGAGGCGTTCGATCGGCTCAGGCAGCGCGAACGGCCCGTTCAGCACGATCGCCGCGATCGACGGGAAGGTGCCGGCGGCCTGCGCCAGCAGCGTCGCCAGCAGCACCTCTTCGCGGTCGGCGGGCACCACGACCACGGACGACTCGATCAGCCGTGGCAGCACGTTCACCATCGACATGCCCGCGATCACCACGTCGAGCACTTCTCGGTCGAGGAGCTCCTCGTCACCCCGCACCATCCGCCCCTCGAGCGCTGTTCGCACGCCGCGTACGGAGGGGGCGACGAGCGAGCGGTCCTCGGGGATCACCCAGACCGGGACCTCCTCGGCGGCGTCCGTGGACCGCTCGCCCCGCACCGCCGAGATCGTCGCGACGATCTCCTCCTGCTGGGCGGGATCGGCGCGATTGACGACGATCGCGGACAGCACCGCGCGCTCCTGTGCCAGTTCGGCCATGCCGAGCTTCGCAAGCTGTCCCAGCTGCGCAGGGGTGCGCGCCTCGGTGGCGCCCAGCCGTTCGCCGTGGCCGGCCGTGTCCCGTCCTCCCAGCACCAGGAGCACGGGTGCGCCCAGGTTCGCCGCGATCCGGGCGTTGACCCCGAGTTCCGCGGGCGCCGCCACATCCGTGTAGTCGCTGCCCAGGATCACGACGGCATCGCACTGCGCCTCGACCGCCCGATAGCGCTGCAGGATCCGCCCGAGGGCCGCATCGGGGTCGGCGTGCAGCTCGTCATAGCCGACGCCGATGCACTCGGCCGCGCCGAGTCCGACCTGGGTGCGGCTCAGCAGCATCTCCAGCACGTCGTCCGCGCCGTCGCTCGTGCGACTGACGGGACGGAACACGCCCACCCGGGCCGTGGCTCTGCTCAGCGCATCGATCACACCCAGCGCGACGAGAGACTTGCCGGAGTGACCTTCGATGGACGTGATGAGGATGCTCTTCGCCACGCCTTCAGCCTACGTGTCCGCTCCGCCCGCACCGCCGTGTCGCCTTCAGGGCCTATCGCTGAACGCCGTGAGAAGACGATTCCGGAAGGCGTCCATGCGCCAGACCGGAGAGTTCTCCCCCGGGTGCAGGCCGCGCGTCCACCCCCAGCCGCCGATCGCCGCGAACACCGCGGGGTCGCGGGCGATGATGCTGATCGGCACGTCACGCGACGCGTCCGCGCCGCTCACGATCGCCGCGGGCTGGTGGTCGCCGAGCACGACGACCACCAGGTTCGGGTCGTCGACGTTCTCGAGGAACGAGAGCAGGGAGCCGAGCGAATACTGCACCGACTGTCCGTAGAAGCGCTGGACGGTCTTCGGGCTCTGCCAGACCGTGCCCGCGGTCGCGCTCTGACCCGGCTGCGGGTCGTAGGCCGAGCCGTCGCCGATCCGCTCCCAGGGCAGGAGCTGCGGCAGCGGCGCCCACGGGGTGTGCGACGACACCAGGTCGATCTCGGCCATCACCGGATCATGCGGACCCGTCAGCTCGGTGTCGGCGAAGTGCTTGAGCGTGAACTGGTCGGGAATGCGGGCGTAGCCGAAGGGAGGGCCGCGGTAGCCGACGCCCGTCGCGTCGACCAGCGAGTCGTAGCGGTAGAAGGACGACCCGATGGCCCAGGCCTCGGTATCCGAGGGCACGTCGGACACCGTCCGCCACCCGGCCGCACCGAAGGCCCGGGTCAGCGAGAGCCGATCGCTCGCGACGAGCTGATCGTATGCCGGCTGCGTGGGGGTCCATACTCCGGTCTGCAGCGTGCCGTGCGCGAGCCAGCTGAGTCCGCCGAAGGTCGGTGACGTGAGCCAGGCACTTCGCGCCGTGTAGCCCTCGGCGGTGAGCGACGCGTCCCCCGCGCGGAGCACATCCGTGACGCCGTCGGCGATCCCCGGTCCCTCGAGAGCGACCCGGCCGTAGCTCTCCACGAACGCGAACACGACGTCCTTGCCCCGGAGCCCCGTGAGCAGTCGAGAGGGCGGCACCGCAGCGAACGGATCCACGGCGATGGCGCTCGCGACCGCCGCCTGCTCGGCGAGGACGCGCTCGGTGCGGGACACCGTGGCGCCCACGGCGCCGACGGACGCGGCGGCGGCGAGGGGGACGCTCGCCGACGCCTGCGCCAGGACGCCCGCGACCAGCCACACCACCGCGAGTCCCGCGGTCACGACCCGTCCCGCTGCATGCCTGCGCACCACGTCGGCGACGCGCAGCGCAGCCCAGGCCAGCAACGTCGCGCACGCGAGCATTGCGCACACGAGGCCGACGAGCAGCAGCTCTGCGAGGAAGGCGCCCACCGCGTCGACGACCACGCCATAGGCGGATCCGAGCTGCGGCCCGTCTACGAGGACGAACGGAGTGCCGACGGTCGCGCGGAAGCCGCGGTCGATCGCAGCGAGGGCGAGGGCGGCGGTGACGAACACGCCGAAGATCCCTGCGAGGACGCGGCGCACGGACCGCCAGGGCAGGATCAGGAGCAGAAGCACGATCAGGAGCGACTCCGCGGGAATGCCGACGAGGCCCGTCAGCCCTAAGGAAGACCGATCCGTGACCAGCAGGCCCGGGGCGAGCGGGAGGGCGACGAGCGCCGCGATCGCGAGGACGAGACCGGCCGCGCCCCTCCCCCGCCGTGGGGAGAGCCAGAGGCCGGATCCGCGTGCGCTCCGGTGCCGGAGGGGCATGCTCATCGTCGTTCCGGGGAGACTTCGGCGCCATCGGCGATGGCGGGTCGACCTCGATCCGAAGGGACATCGCAGCGGTCCGACAGGGCGTAGCGCAGCAGCACCACGTCGCCGATCTGCCGTGTGTCCGCGAGACGGGCTCGACGCGAGGCCGTCCACGGATAGGGACCAGCCGCCGCGGCGCGCGGCGCGCCCGGTTCGCCGACGAAGAACGGTGCGATCACGAGCTGCAGCTCGTCGACGAGGTCGGCTTGGAGGAACTGCGTGAGCACGGCGCCGCCGCCCTCGACCATGAGCCGGCGGACCGCCCGGCGCTCACCGAGGTCCTCGAGGAGCGCGGCCATGGTGACCTGCGCCCCGAGTCCGACCACCGTGGCCCGCTCGCCGAGTCGCGCACGGAGGCCCGGCGCGCCGTCAGACGGGGTGTAGACGAGCCGCGGCACATCCCCGGCGGTGAAGAACGCCGCGTCAGGAGGAAGGTCTCCCGACGCCGTCACCGTCACCTTCGCCGGGGACGCGGAGCGTCCCGAGGACAGCCGTCGTGCCCGCCGCCCGGCGTCGCGCACCAGCAGCCGCGGATCGTCTCGGCGCACGGTCGAGGCGCCGACCATGATCGCGTCGTTGCGGGAGCGCACCTCGTCGACCCGGTCGAAGTCGGCCTCGTTCGACATCGCGAGGCGGCGCGGCGAGGCGCCGTCGAGGTATCCGTCGATCGACATCGCGCAGCTGAGCGTCACGTACGGCCGCTCGCTCATCGCGTTCTCCTCCGCTCGACGAGAAGCACGACCGCGCCGGGCAGGACCCCGATGAGAGCCAGGGCGCCGAACGCCGCCGAGGCCGCCACGCCGGCCGACGCGCCGAGGCCGACGAAGGCGCACGCCGCACCCGCCACGGCTTCCCTCGGGCCCCACCCGCCGACGTTGAGCGGAACCGCCGATGCCGCGAGCACGACGAGCCCGACGGCCAGGAGCCCGCCGCCGAACGGCAGTCCGACGGCGAGGGACGCCACGATGAAGAGCGCGACGTGCGACGACACCACCACGACCGATGACGCGATGATCGAGATCAACGCCGCCGGGCGCGCCAGCACAGGGCGGAGCAGGGCGTACTCCTGCCGCAGGAGCCGCCGCAGACGTGGCAGGAGCGCTGCGGCCGCCGTCATGACGACCACCGCGACCACGATCGCTCCCGCACCCCGGACGAGAGGCGCGAGCGGCGATCCGAGCCCCAGGGGCAGCAGGATGACGAGCGTCAGCACCAGCTGGACGGTCTGCCCGAGGATCCGCTCGACGGCCACGGCGCGCGCTGCGATGCCGAGGCCGCCCTGGTCGCGTCCGTGCGCCCAGGCGCGATGCACGTCGCCGAGAACGCCGGCCGGCAGCACTGCGTTGAGGAACTGCGACCGGTAGTAGGCGGCGAACGCCGCCCGCCCGCGCAGCGTCAGCCCGTACCCGGTCGCTACCGTCCGCCAGCGCCATGCGGCCGCCACTGTCGCGATGACCGCGAGCACGAGTGCCGCCAGTACAGGAAACGGCGAGATGGCGGCGATCCCGCGCAGGAAGGGGCCGAGGCCGACCACCAGCGCCGTCGCGACGAGGATCGCGATCCCGACGCCGATACGGAGGGCGAGGCGGATCGGTCGACGACCACGCTGCTGCTCCGCCGCGATGGGCGTGCCTTCGGCGATGCCCTCCGATACGGGGCTCACCGCGGACATGCGAGCACATCCTGGTGCGAGACGGTGACGCGCAGGGCTCCCCCGGCGAGTTGCTCTCGTCTGCGGGCCAGATAGGCCGCGGCATCCTCCGCGAACTCGGGACGCTGCTCGACCGCAGCGTCGATCCAGCCCTCGAGCCAGGCGGCAGCCAGAGGCGCGTTCGAGGGACCGAGATGCCACGGCGTCGAACTCGTTCGCACGCGCCACCCGGCCTCGGCGAACAGCCGCGCCAGCACCGGGGCGGCATCAGGGCCCAGCAGCCGCCGCCCGTCGGAATCCCGTCGCTGGTGCGCGTTGAAGGCGTCACCGATGGCGTCGTCGAGCGGATCGGGAGGATCAAGCACCACAACTCCGGTCACCGAGAGGCTGAACAGCGCGGGGACGCCGGCCGCGACGCACGCGTCGACGACGCGACCAGCCTCCTCGCGGGTGACGACGTCGAGCAGAGCGGACGCCGTCACGGCAGCGGCGCCGACAAACGCGCGGACGTCGAGCGCCGCGAGGACCTCGACGGCCGCGATGACGCGGATCGGCCGCCCCGCGTCATCGGCGACGGCATCGAGATCGAGGTGGTCCAGGATCCCCGGATCACCGTCGCGCAGCACCCACTCCTGCGGTCCGGGCAGCCTCGGCGCGAGCCACCTCGTCATGCCGCCGGTGCCGGCCCCGAGGTCGTGCAGGACGGCCGGTCCGGGCGGGAGCAGACGCGCGAGCAGGCCGGCGAGCTCCGTCGAGCGCGCGGCGTCGTCCGCGGAGGCCCGCAGCGCGAGCCATGACGGGGTGGCGGTCGAGACGGAGCTCATGACGGCTCCAGCGCTCGGGACACGGCGGCCACGGTCGCGGACCAGGTCGGCAGGCCGGCGCGCGCGGAGCGGGCCTCGGCGCGCAGCCGCAGACGCAGCGCCGGATCCGTCATCCAGCCGTCGAGGGCGGCGGCGAGGGCGGCGGGGTCATCGGGCGGGACGAGGATGGCACCGCCTCCGGCCACGGTGTCGGGAATGCCGCCCACCGCCGCGGCCAGGACGGGCACGCCGTGCCCGCGGGCCTCGGCGATCGCCATGCCCGAGCTCTCCACGCGCGACGGCGCCACGAGCAGCGCACTGCGGCGGTACTCGGCAGCGAGCTCCGCTCCGTCGAGGACGCCGGTGAGCCGCACCCTGCCGGAGAAGCGCCGGGCATCGCGGGCCACCGACGAGGCGAAGGCGCCGAACGGTCGCCAGGATCCGACGATCCGGCACGTCCAGCTCCCCTCCAGCTGGTCGAGCGCCGCGAGCAGCACGTCCTGTCCCTTGTGCGGCGCCACGACGCCGACGCAGAGAATGTCCAGCCCAGCCGGTTCCTTGCTCCCCGTCGCGGACGACGCCGACGGCATGTCGACTCCGGGCGGCGCGATCGCCACCCGATCGGAAGCCGCCAGTCCACGGCGGAGGAGCTCCTCCGCCGTCCACCGGCTCGTCACGATCACATGATCGGCGGCGTTCAGAGCGCGACACTCGTCCACGGCGGTCTCCGCCGTCGCATCCGGAAAGGCCGCCGCGACCATGTGCGCCAGCACCACCACCCGGATCCGGGTCGTCGCCTCGACGAGCGCCCCCGGTGCGCCGAGGGCGACGAGCCCGTCCACGAGCACCGTCGCGCCGCGCGGCACCTCGCGGAGCGCGGCCGCCGCATCCGAAGAGTCCCGCGTCTCGACGGTCGTGACGTGCCAGCCGTGGGCGCCCAATCCGTCGCGCACGCGCCGGTCGTACACGTTCCCGCCGCTCACGCGGGCGGGATCGTCGATGCCCTCCGGAACGAGGAAGGCGACAGCGCGGCCCGTCACATCGTCACCTCGTACGACGCCCAGGCGATGTGCGACTCGTGCAGAGTGACCGCGATGCCGGTCAGCCTGGCATCGCCGAGATCGCCGTCACGCACCCGCTCTGCGAGCCGGTCGCCGATGATCTGGCACAGCCGCTCCGTCGTGGTGTTGACGCCCTTCAGATCGGGCTCGTCGTCGAGGTTTCGATACGAGAGTTCGCCGACGATCTCGCGAAGCGCGACCGAGGCCCGCCCGATGTCCACGACGATGCCGTTCGGATCGAGTTCCGCGGCGCGGAACGAGGCATCGACGACATAGGTCGCGCCGTGCAGCCGCTGCGCGGGGCCGAACACCTCGCCGTGCAGGCTGTGGGCGATCATCAGGTGGTCGCGGACGGTCACGGCGAAGGTCATGGCGTGCTCCAATCGATCGTCTGGCAGAGCCCGGCCGCGGTGCCGTCGGCGAGCCTCGCGGTCACGTCGGGCAGCCCGCGCCAGGAGACGCTGGGGCCGAGCAGCAGGTCGAAGGCGGGGTCCTCCAGAAGACGGAGCGCGAGCGCCAGTCGATCCCGTGTGCTTCGCCGGCCTCGACGGAGCGCCGCGACGGCGCCGACCTGGCTCGACCGGATCCGCAGACGGCGCGAATGGAAGTCCGCACCCAGCTCGAGCGGCACCGGTTCCGCGCCGTACCAGCTCGCCACGACGACCTCGCCGTCGGTGGGTGCACTCCGCAGCGCGAGCTGAAGTCCGGCCGCGGATCCGCTGGCTTCGATCACGATGTCCGCCTCGCCGAGCGGGGCCGCGGCGTGGACGAACCGCGCGCCGAGCGCCTCGACGACGTCCGCCTTGCCCTGGTCGACATCGGCCACGGTGACGTCGACGCCGGGGATGCCTCGGACCAGGCGCGCGATCGCGCAGCCGATCATCCCCGCGCCGACGACGAGCACGCGGTCGCCGATGGCGGGAGCCGCGTCCCAGAGCACGTTCACCGCGGTCTCCACCGCCCCCGCCAGCACGGCGCGCCGAGCGGGCACGCTGTCGGGCACCGGCATCACGGCCTCTGCGGGTGCGACGTACCGCGACTGGTGCGGGAAAAGGGCGAACACCGTTCGGCCTATCAGCGCCTCCGTGCCCTCTTCGACCACCCCGACGTTGAGGTAGCCGTACTTGACGGGGAACGGGAACGCTCCCGCCTGGAAGGGCGCGCGCATCCGCTCGTGTTCGGAGGTCGGGACCGCACCGCGCGCGACGAGCGACTCCGTGCCCCGGCTGATCCCCGTCCACAGGGTGCGCACCGCGACCTCGCCCGGCGCGGGGGGTTGCGCTGATTCGCTGCGGAACTCGCCGCGGCCAGGGCCCGTCATCCACCACACGGTCGCCGTCGCTGCGCGATCCGCGTGAACCTCGACCGCCTGCTGCGTCGTGTCACCCATGACTACCATGAAAGTAACACGGAGGCCCGATGCGAAAGGTTCAGCTCACGCCCTGGCTCTGGGGGGCTGCAGGAGTCCTCACGCTGCTCGTGCTGGGCGCTTCGCAACCGCTGTCGATGGCGGGATGGGCGGCCGCGCTCGGCTACCTGGTCGTGTCGTCGCTGCTGGTCTCCCGCGGCCTCCGACGGCGCGGCAGCATCCGCTTCGGCGCTGCCAACGCCGTCACGGCCGCCCGCTCGATCCTCGTGGGGATCGCGACGGGCCTCGTCGTGACATCGCTCACGGACGCCGTCCTCTCCGCGCTGCTCGTGACGATCGTGGCCGTAGCACTCGCGCTCGACGGGGTGGACGGCTTCGTCGCGCGCCGTACCGGCAGTGTGAGCGAGCTCGGCGCGCGGTTCGACATGGAGGTGGATGCGTTCCTGCTTCTCGTGCTGAGCGTGTACGACGCGAGGTTCGTGGGCGGGTGGGTGCTCGCAATCGGCCTCATGCGGTACGCCTTCGTCGCGGCGGCATGGGCGCTGCCGTTCCTCGGACGCACGCTGCCCTACCGGTATTGGCGCAAGGTCGTCGCCGCGACCTGCGGGGTCGTGCTCGCCGTCATCGCGGCGCAGGTGCTGCCACCCTTGATCGGCGTCGCCGCGGCGGCCGGCGCGCTCCTGCTCCTGCTCGAGTCGTTCGGCCGCGACGTGTTCTGGCTGGTCCGGATGAACCGCGCGGGCGCGCACCTCGTGTCACCCCAGAAGGCCTCGGCTCGAGACGGAAGCAGGTAGCACGATGACGTCGACCACCACCGCGGCGCTGCGGGTCATGCGGATCCTCAGCGCGCTCGTCCTCCTCGCCACCGGCGGAATACACCTCTTCCTCGTCTTCGACGGGGTCGGCGGCGTCCTCGGCGTGATGTTCGTGCTCAACGCTGTGGCCGCCGTCGTGCTCGCCGTCGGCATGGTGCTGCTCCGCGACAGGCTCCTGCAGGCCGCGACCGTGCTGTCGCTGCTGTTCCTCATCGCGACGCTCGGAGCACTCCTGCTGGCGCTCACCGTCGGGCTCTTCGGGATCACCGAGGTCTGGACTTTCACGCTCGTGCCGCAGACGGTCGTCGTGGAGTCGATCGGCATCGTGGTGCTCGCGGTGACGACCGTGCTCGTGCTGCGCCGTGGTTCGCCGGCGCGTCGCTGAGCGCGGGCTCGACCGCCCCTCAGGCGACCGCCGTCCAGCCGAACCGGCGCTCGAGCACGCTCGCCACGCGCTCGAAACGGCCGCGGTCGAGTGCGGCGGCCTCGCGCCGCACGCCCGAGACGTGCACGCTGTAGAGCTGATCGATGTCGACCCAGCTCTCCCGGCCCTGTCCATCCCAAGGACCGGATCCGAGCGAGAGAAAGTCGCGATCCCCGTCGTGCGACTTGCTCGTGAGTTTGACCGCGTAGACCCTTTCGGCGGACTGGGTCGCGATGACGAGCACCGGCCGGTCCTTGCCGCGGCCGTCGCGCTCCGCATACGGCACCCAGGTCCAGACGATCTCCCCTGCGTCGGGCGCGCCGTCGCGCTGGGGCGCGTAGGAGACCCGCAGACCGCGCACGGACCGGGGGTCCAGTTCGATCGTCTCTGTGGCGCCCCCGTGGCCGGGAGTGGGTTCCAGGGTCGCCGTGCCCACCGCGGGCGCCGCTGGACCGCGGGCTGCGGCGCCCCGGGTCGAGGAGCTCGTGAATGCCTTGGCGATCGCCGTCACGACGGCGAAGAGCGCGGACAGGATGCCGTTGCCATTGGTGGTCACAACGACACCCTATCCGCGCCTGTCCCGCATCCCCGCGGGCCTCAGGAGGTGAGCGCGTAGCCCTCCTCGCCGTGCACCACGAGGTCGACGCCGGCGATCTCGTCCTCACTGGTGACACGGAATCCGATGGTCTTCTCGATGGCGAGGCCGATGATCAGCGCCACGACGAAGGAGTAGATCAGCACGCCACCGGAGGCCAGCACCTGCACCACGAGCAGCCGGAGGTCGCCGCCTGTGAACAGGCCCTGCCCGGTCGCGAAGAAGCCGAGGTAGATCGTGCCGATGAAGCCGCCGACCAGGTGCAGACCGACCACGTCCAGCGAGTCGTCGAAACCGAGGCGGAACTTCAGTTCGACGGCCAGGGCGCACACGGCTCCGGTCAGAGCGCCGAGCAGCAGCGCCCATCCCGGTGTCAGGTTGGCGCAGGCCGGCGTGATCGCCACCAGACCGGCCACCGCACCGCTGGCCGCGCCGATCGAGGTGGCCTTTCCTCCGCGGATCCGCTCGATCAGGATCCACCCGAGGATGCCCGCGGCCGCCGCCCCGAAGGTGTTGATCGTGATCAGGCCGACGCCGTCCATGCCCTTCGTGGTCCACTGCGCGCCGGCGTTGAAGCCGAACCACCCGAACCACAGGAGCGCTGCGCCGAGGAGCGTGAGCGGCACGTTGTGCGGCTTCTGGATGCCCTTCTGGAATCCGATCCGCTTGCCCAGCACGAGCGCGAGCGCGAACGCCGCGGCACCGGCGTTGATGTGCACCGCCGTGCCGCCGGCGTAGTCGATGAACTCGATGCCGCTGTCCTTGCCGAACAGCATCGCACCGAGGTGCATGATCCAGCCGCCGCCCCATACCCATGCGGCGATCGGGAAGTAGCCGACGGTCGCGAACACCCCGACGAAGATGAGCCACGGACCGAACTTGGCACGGTCGGCGATCGCTCCGGAGATGAGGGCGACGGTAATGATCGCGAAGGTCGCGCCGTAGCCGACGGTCAGCAGCGCGATGTTGGATCCCTTGCCGCTCGCGAGCGACGCGAGACCGAAGTCGGCGAACGGATCGCCCGCGAACTGGGTGGGCGATGAGACGCTCGCCATCGAGGAGCCGTAGAGGATCCACAGCACGGCGACGAGCCCGATGGCGCCGAAGCTCATCATCATCATGCTGATGACGCTCTTGGCCTTCACCAGGCCGCCGTAGAAGAACGCCACGCCCGGCGTCATGAGCAGCACCAGCGCCGTCGCCGTCACTCCCCAGGAGATGTTCCCTGTTGCTTCCATGCTGTGCGCCTCCACCTGATCGCGTCGTGCGTTTCAGTGTGGCGGCGCCGTGTTTCGCCAGAGCGAGGCGGATGTTGCGGCGGTGTTACAGGATCCGCCGCTGTGTGAACAGCGTGTTTCGCGAGTCGCGCTCAGGCCCCGTCGGGGCGCTCGGCGTGCGAGAGCGCGTTGAGGCGGGAGATAGCGCGCAGGTACTTCTTGCGGTAGCCCCCGCCGAGCATCTCCTCGCTGAACACCTCGTCCAGCGGTCGCCCGGACGCGAGGATCGGGATCTGCGCGTCGTACGCGCGGTCGACGAACGCCACGAAGCGCAGCGCCTCCGACTGGTCGGTGAGCTGACGCACATCGCGGATCCCGAGCGCCTCGACGCCCGCGATCAGGCGGATGTAGCGCGACGGGTGCACCTGAGCGAGGTGCTTGACGATGTCGTCGAACGCGTCGTCCGAGACGCGGTGCCCGGCGCTCAGCGCGGCGACCTGCGCGGCGTACTCATCGCCGGTCAGGGCCAGGGCGTGTCCGTCCAGCGCGCGCTGGCGGAAGTCGACACCGTCGATGCGGATCGTCTCGAAGCTGTCCGACATCGCGTGGATCTCGCGGAGGAAGTCCTGCGCGGCGAAGCGGCCTTCACCGAGCGCGTTCGGCGGGGTGTTGGAGGTGGCGGCGAGCTTCGTTCCGCTGCCCACGAGCTCGCCGAGCAGGCGCGTCATCACCATGGTGTCGCCCGGATCGTCGAGCTCGAACTCGTCGATGCAGAGCAGGTCAGACCCGCGGAGCAGGTCGACGGTGTTGCGGTAGCCGAGTGCGCCGACGAGCGCGGTGTACTCGATGAAGGACCCGAAGTACTTCCTCCGCGCGGGCATCGCGTGGTAGATCGAGGCGAGGAGGTGGGTCTTGCCGACGCCGAAGCCGCCATCGAGATAGACGCCGGGTTTGGTCTCGGGCAGCTTGGGTGCGCGACGGAACAGACCGCCGCGCTTGACCGGCTGCGCCCCCGTGGCGAACGCGACGAGGTGCTGCTTCGCCTCCTCCTGCGAGGGGAACGCAGGATCCGACCGGTAGCTGTCGAAGGTCGCCCCGTCGAACTGCGGCGGCGGCACCAGGCCCGTCAGCAGTTCGGTGCCGGTCATCTGCGGCTGGCGGTCGATGAGATGGACGACGCCGGAGGTGGCGGCCTGATCGGTCATGCGGATCCTGTGTCGAAGTCTTACCCTGCGGATGCGCAGGGGCGCACGGGGTTCTAGTGTCGAGGTGACGGATCAACCCTACGCCGTCGCCGTCACCGGTTTCACCGCGCGTCATCGCGCGCGACGCACCGTTCACGGACTCTGTCGCCCCGCACCACCGTCTCCGAGGGAGCACCCTGTGACCGTCGACTTCGACACCACGTCCGCAACGTTCGCCGACTACGCCGAGCCCGGCCGGCTCGTCACCACCGAATGGCTGGCCGCACGCCTCGGTGAACCCGGTCTGGTCGTCGTGGAGTCCGACGAGGATGTGCTGCTGTACGAGACGGGGCACATCCCCGGTGCGGTGAAGGTCGACTGGCACACCGAGCTGAACGACCCGGTCGTGCGCGACTACGTCGACGGCGCCGGGTTCGCCGCGCTGCTGAGCCGCAAGGGCATCTCCCGCGACGACACCGTCGTCATCTACGGCGACAAGAACAACTGGTGGGCCGCCTACGCGCTCTGGGTGTTCTCGCTGTTCGGCCACGAGGACGTGCGGCTGCTCGACGGCGGCCGTGACCGCTGGATCTCCGAGGGCCGCGAGATCACCACGGATCTCCCCGGACGCGCCGCAACCGAGTACCCGATCGTCGAGCGCGACGACTCCGTGCTGCGCGCCTACAAGGACGACGTGCTGGCGCACCTCGGCAACCCGCTCATCGACGTGCGCTCGCCGGAGGAGTACAACGGCTCCCGCACGTCCGCGCCCGCCTACCCCGAGGAGGGCGCGCTGCGCGCCGGCCACATCCCCACCGCGCAGAACGTGCCGTGGGCCAAGGCCGTCGCCGAGGACGGCGGTTTCAAGCCCCGCGCCGAACTCGAGGCCATCTATCTCGACGGGGCGGGGCTAGAGGCCGGCGACGACGTGGTGGCGTACTGCCGGATCGGCGAGCGCTCCGCCCACACCTGGTTCGTGCTGAAGCACCTGCTCGGGTTCGAGAACGTCCGCAACTACGACGGATCCTGGACCGAATGGGGCAGCGCCGTGCGGGTCCCGATCGTCACCGGCGAGGAGCCCGGATCGCTCTGAGCGTGGGAGGATGGCGGTGATGACTGACACCGCCGACTTCGCCCTCCCCGATGCGCTCGCAGAGATCCGGGACGCGTTCCTGGAACTCCCCGAGGCGGACCGGCTGCAGCTCCTGCTCGAGTTCTCGAACGAGCTGCCCGCGGTCTCCGATGAGGTCGCCGCGCACCCGGAGATGACCGAGCGCGTGGCCGAGTGCCAGTCGCCCGTCTACATCTACCTGGAGCTGGCGGACGGCGCCGTGACGATGCACGCAACCGCGCCCGCGGAGGCGCCGACCACGCGCGGCTTCGCGAGCATCCTGGCGCAGGGCATCGCCGGTCTCAGCCCGGAGGCCGTGCTGGCGATCCCGGACGACTTCCCGCAGTCGATCGGCCTCACCCGCGTGGTCTCGCCGTTGCGCATCTCCGGCATGACCGGGATGCTGATGCGCGCCAAGCGCCAGGTGCGCGCGCGCCTCGCGGCCGCCTGATCCGCACGGCTTCGTTCATCTCGTCGCAGCGCCCCGCGCTCGGGAACCGACACAGCCCGGTTTCCGAGCGAGCGCAGCAGGAGGAAAGGCGCCCGACGATCCGGCCGGATCAGTCCGCGAACCCCTGCTCGCCGAGCCAATCGGTGATCGCGTCGGTCCAGCGGTTCTGGTCGTAGTTCCACAGCTTTGTGTGGCGCGCGCCGGTGAACGGCGGCATGGTCACCAGGTCCGGCCGCGCCTTCGCCAGGGCGTGCGAGGCGTCTGAGGGCACGAAGCCGTCGTCGTCGCTGTGCAGCAGGAGGATCGGCACGTCGATCTCGGCGGAGCGGGCGACCATGTCCAGCGCGTCGAATGCGATCGCCTGGTCGGCGCCACTGAGCCGTGCCGACCAGGGTTGCTCCAGGGCGTCCATCGCGAGCTGCGGCAGCGGATCCGGCAGCTTCATCGCCTTCGCCTGGAAGCGCAGCACCGTGCGCCAGTCGACGACCGGGGAATCCAGGATCATGCCGACCACCGCGCCGCCGTGGTCGGAGCTCACCAGCGTCTGCAGCGCGATCGCGCCACCCATCGACCACCCCATGAGCAGGATCCGCTCCGCGCCGTGACGGAGCGCGTAGGCGATCGCGGTGTCGACATCGCGCCATTCCGTCGCCCCGAGACCATAGGAACCCGGTCGCGTGCGCGGACCCTCCCCGTCGTTGCGGTAGGAGGTGACGAGCACCGGCAGCCCTGCGGCATGCAGCACGGGCACGGCGCGCAGGCACTCGGACCTGGTGGCACCCCGGCCGTGGACCTGGATCACCCAGGTGGTCGACTCCGCCGGGAAGATCCAGGCCGGGCAGGGCCCTGCCGGCGTACCGATCAGCACCGATTCGTAGGGCAGGTGCAGCTCCCCCGGTGCGAGGTAGTAGTAACCGCTGAATCCCGCGCGGCGCCCGACCTCGGCACCCGGCTCGATCTGAGTCAGCAGCTTTCGACGCACGCTGCCGGCGTCCGCGTGCAGCACGGCGCCGAGCTTGACGTATCCGGGGGTGCCGTCGACATAGAGGCCGTAGCGCCCTGGCAGCTCGGTGTCCGGCGTCCGTGAGAGCTCGATCGTCTGCGCACCCGTGTCGATCGAGAGCACGTCGGTGTCGTTCTTGCGCGGTGCGGGCGTGATCACCTCGCGGGCGATGCGCAGCACGAGGGCTCCGCCGATCGCCGCGCCGAGAGCCGCGGCGCCCGCCAGCGCGATCGCGCCGACCGTCGCGGCGTGCCTGAGACTCTTCATCGCCTCCTGACTCTAGTCTGTCCGCGTGAGCGCTCATCCCGGATCCGACGGCGACTTCGCGCATGCCGCAGAGCAGCTGCGCGCGCTGCGATTCCGCGCCGACATCGTCGTGCACGAGATCGCCGCGCCGTCCGGCCTCGCGCCCGATGCGCTCGCGCTCGCGGCCGATGTACGCCCCGACGAGAACGGCGACTCGCTGTACGGCACCGGTCGCCTCGTGCTGCTGCACGACGAGTCGGAGCCGGACGCCTGGGGCGGGCCCTGGCGCATCGTGGCCTTCGCGCAGGCGCCTCTCGAGCCCGAGATCGGCACGGATCCGCTGCTCGCCGATGTAGCGTGGTCTTGGCTGATCGACGCGCTCGCCTCCCACGGCGCGACGCATCACTCCGCGTCCGGAACGTCGACGAAGACCCTGTCCAAGGGCTTCGGCGGCCTGGCCGCGGAAGGGGACGGCGCGCAGATCGAACTCCGCGCGTCGTGGTCGCCGACCGGTCCGCTCGCCCCGCACGCCGAGGCTTGGGCGGAACTGGTCGGGATGCTGGCGGGACTGCCGCCCGGCTCAGAGGACATCGCCGTGTTCGGCGCCAGGAGAACCATCCGTGACTGACTACGTCGTCATCGACAACGACGAGGACTTCGCCGCCGCGGCCCGGACGCTCGCTGCAGGACGCGGGCCCGTCGCCGTCGACGTGGAACGCGCCTCCGGCTTCCGCTACTCGCAGCGCGCCTATCTCGTGCAGGCGTTCCGCCGCGACGCCGGAGCGTTCCTGTTCGATCCGATCGCGATCACCTCGTTCGCTCCCCTGCAGGAGGCCATCGGCGCCGAGGAGTGGGTGTTCCACGCCGCGAGCCAGGACCTGCCCTCTCTGCATGAACTCGGCCTGGAGCCCGCGAGCGTGTTCGACACCGAGCTCGCAGCGAGGCTGCTCGGCTATGAGCGCGTCGGCCTCGCGGCTGTGGTCGAGCGCGCCCTGGGCATCGTGCTGGCCAAGGAGCACTCGGCAGCGGACTGGTCGACCCGGCCGCTGCAGAACGCCTGGCTCGAATACGCCGAGCTCGATGTGCTGCATCTGGTGGACGTCCGCGACTTCATCGCGGCCGAGCTCGCGGCGGCCGACAAGACGGCGTACGCCGCCGAGGAGTTCGAGGCCACCCGAGTGCGCCGGCCCAAGCCGCCGCGTGAGGAGCCCTGGCGACGCCTGAGCGGACTGCATCAGGTCCGCGGCGCGAAGAACCTCGCCGTCGCCCGCGAGCTGTGGCAGGCCCGGGAGGACTTCGCCCGGGAATCCGACGTCTCGCCGGGTCGTCTCGTCCCCGACCGCGCGCTCATCGCCGCGGTGCAGGCCAACCCGCAGAGCAAGGGCGCCCTCGCCGCGGTTTCGGCGTTCACCGGGCGAGCGAGCCGTAGCCAGCTGGATCGCTGGTGGGCGGCGATCGAGCGCGGCCGCGAGCGCACCGATCTGCCGCGTGAGCGCGTCCCCAGCGACGCTCCCCCGCCGCCACGCGCCTGGTCCGACCGCAACCCCGAGGCGGACGCCCGGCTGAAGTCCGCCAGGGCCGCCGTCGAAGCCCGCGCCGAAGAGCTCGGGATGCCCACGGAGAACCTGCTCACCCCTGACACACTGCGCAGGATCGCGTGGGAGCCGCCGACGGAGACGGATGCCGCATCGATCGGTTCCGCCCTCGCCGCACGTGATGCCCGACGGTGGCAGATTGAGGAAACCGCACAGCGGATCGCGGATGCTTTTGTGGAAGCCGCGCAAACGACCGACGAGCCCTCCGGAACCGCTTCGTAGGTTCAGCCCAACCGATTCATCCTCCGTTCCCCCACCGCTCCTAGGCTGAGAGCACACACCCGATCGCGCGGAACGAGTTGAGACTCGGTCTCACGAATTCGGGAACCGCGTTCCTCAGGACGTGCGAAACTGTAAGTCCGGCGAGCGTTGGCTCCCGGCGGAACAATGGAGGCAGAGTGGCCGAGATCTCGGACGTCTTCTTCGTCGATGGAGTGCGCACCCCCTTCGGGCGCGCCGGCGAGAAGGGCATGTACTGGAACACCCGCGCGGACGACCTGGCCGTCAAGGCCACGATCGGCCTGATGGAGCGGAACGCGGACGTCCCGCTGGACCGGATCGACGACGTCGCCATCGCGGCGACCTCGCAGACGGGCGACCAGGGCCTCACCCTCGGACGCTCGGTCGCGATCCTCGCCGGACTCCCCCAGACCGTTCCCGGCCTCGCCGTCGAGCGCATGTGCGCGGGCGCCATGACCAGCGTCACCACGATGGGTGCGTCGATCGGCGTCGGCATGTACGACCTCGCCCTCGCGGGCGGCGTCGAGCACATGGGGCACCACCCGATCGGCGGCAACGCCGACCCCAACCCGCGGTTCGTCGCTGAGCGGATGGTCGACCCCGGCGCCCTGAACATGGGTGTGACCGCCGAGCGCATCTTCGACCGCTTCCCGCACCTCACCAAGGAGCGCTCCGACCGCTTCGGCATGCTGAGCCAGCACAAGGTGCAGGCCGCCTACGACGCCGGCAAGATCCAGCCCGACCTCGTTCCGGTCGCGATCAAGGGCGCCGACGGCGCCTGGGGCCTCGCCACCGAGGACGAGGGCCGTCGCCCGCAGACCACGATGGAGGACCTCGCGGCGCTCAAGACGCCGTTCCGTCCGCACGGCCGCGTCACCGCCGGCACCTCCTCGCCGCTCACCGACGGCGCGACGATGTCGCTGCTCGCCGGCGGCGGAGCCGTGAAGGAGCTAGGCCTGACGCCGAAGATGCGCATGGTCTCCTTCGCCTTCGCGGGCGTGCAGCCGGAGATCATGGGCATCGGCCCGATCCCCTCCACCGAGAAGGCCCTCAAGAAGGCCGGCCTGACGATCGACGACATCGGCCTGTTCGAGCTGAACGAGGCGTTCGCGATCCAGGTCATCTCGCTGCTCGACCACTTCGGCATCGCCGATGACGACCCCCGGGTCAACCAGTGGGGCGGCGCGATCGCGCTCGGGCACCCGCTCGCCGCCAGCGGCGTGCGCCTGATGATCCAACTCGCCGCGCAGTTCGCCGAGCGTCCCGACGTCCGCTACGGCCTCACCGCGATGTGCGTGGGACTCGGCCAGGGCGGCTCGGTCATCTGGGAGAACCCCTACTTCGACGGCAAGAAGCGGAAGTGAGTGCAGGAATGACGAACTACGACGCCATCGATTTCTCGTCCATCATGGCCCTCACCGAGGGCGAGGTCGTCACGCACTCCCCCGTGCGCGACGTGCGCCTGCCGTCCGGCAAGGTGCTCGCGCTCATCACGCTCGACAACGGGCGCGACCACACCCGTCCGAACACGCTCGGCCCCGCGACGCTCACGGAGCTCGGCGAGACGCTCGCCGGACTCCGCGCCCGCGCTGCCGCCGGCGAGATCGCCGCGGTGGGCATCACCGGCAAGCAGTACATCCTCGCGGCCGGCGCCGACCTCTCCGACATCAGCAGGGTCGGATCCCGCGACAACGCGCGCCTCATCGCGCAGCTCGGACACAAGGTGCTGGGATCGCTCAGCACGCTCGGCGTGCCGTCGTTCGCGTTCGTGAACGGCCTCGCCCTCGGTGGTGGCGTCGAGATCGCGCTCAACTCGACCTACCGCACGGTCGACGCCTCGGCGGCGGCCCTCGCGCTGCCCGAGGTGTTCCTCGGGATCATCCCGGGCTGGGGCGGCGCGTACCTGCTGCCGAACCTCATCGGCATCGAGAACGCGCTCGAGGTCGTCATCTCGAACCCGCTCAAGCAGAACCGCATGCTCAAGCCGCAGCAGGCGTTCGAGCTCGGCATGATGGACGCGATCTTCCCCGCGGCGAACTTCCTCGAGGACTCGCTGCGCTGGGCCGACGCGGTGCTCGGCGGCAAGAAGGTCGAGCGCAAGAACGAGCCCGGCAAGATCGAGCGCCTCACCAAGTGGCCGATCGCCATCAAGATGGCCCGCGGCATGCTCGAGTCCAAGATCGGCACCGTGCCCCGCTCGCCCTACGCTGCTCTCGACCTGCTCGACAAGGCGAAGAGCGGAACCAGGGAGGAAGGTTTCGCACGGGAGGACGAGGCCCTCGCCGACCTCGTCACCGGCGACCAGTTCGCGGCGTCGATGTACGCCTTCGACCTCGTGCAGAAGCGCGCCAAGCGTCCCGTCGGGGCTCCCGACAAAGCCCTCGCGAAGAAGGTCACGAAGGTCGGCATCATCGGCGCGGGCCTGATGGCCAGCCAGTTCGCGCTGCTCTTCGTGCGCAAGCTGCAGGTGCCCGTGCTCATCACCGACCTCGACCAGGCGCGCGTCGACAAGGGCGTCGCCTACATCCACGAGGAGATCGGCAAGCTCGAGGCGAAGGGCCGGCTGGACGCCGACACCGCGAACAAGCTGCGCGCCCTCGTCACCGGCACGACCGACAAGAGCCTCTACGCCGACTGCGACTTCGTGATCGAGGCCGTGTTCGAGGAGGTCGGCGTGAAGCAGGCGGTGTTCGGCGAGATCGAGAAGATCGTCGCCGAGGACGCGATCCTCGCGACCAACACCTCGTCGCTGTCGGTCGAGGAGATCGGATCCCAGCTCGCTCATCCCGAGCGTCTGGTCGGCTTCCACTTCTTCAACCCGGTCGCGGTCATGCCGCTCATCGAGATCGTGAAGACGCCGACGACCACCGAAGCGGCGCTGTCGACCGCGTTCGTGGTCGCGAAGGGCCTGGGCAAGAACGCGGTCCTGACCGCCGACGCCCCCGGCTTCGTCGTGAACCGCCTTCTCGCCAAGGTCATGGGCGAAGCCGCCCGTGCCGTCTACGAGGGAACGCCCGTCGCGGACGTCGAGAAGGCGTTCGGCCCGCTCGGACTGCCGATGGGCCCGTTCCAGCTCATCGACCTGGTCGGCTGGAAGGTCGCCGCGCACGTGCAGGACACCATGGTGCACGCGTTCCCGGACCGCTTCTACGCGAACGAGAACTTCCACGCGCTGGCGGATCTGCCCGAGGTCGTCGAGAAGGACAAGGGCGGGCAGGTGACGGGCTTCACCAAGGCCGCGGACAAGCTCGTGAAGCAGGCCGCGGGTTCCACGCCGACCCCGGCCGCCGAGATCCTCCGCCGGGTGCAGGACGGGCTCGCGCAGGAGATCAAGCTCATGCTGGACGAGGGCGTGGTGCCGGAGGTCGAGGACATCGACCTGTGCCTCATCCTCGGCGCGGGCTGGCCGTTCATCGACGGCGGCGCATCGCCGTACCTCGACCGCGAGGGCGCATCGGAGCGCGTGTTCAACGCGACGTTCCACACGCCGGCGATCCGCGGGATCGCGAACGCCTGACGCGGCGCGACAGAGCTGCACGACGAAGGCCGTCTCCCGAGGGAGGCGGCCTTCTTCGTGCGTCAGGCCTGTTCCGGCCTCGGATCCGGCTCGCCCCGTCGCGGCCAGTACGACATGGCACGTTCGGCCAGGGCCGTGATCGTGAGGGACGGATTGACACCCGGGTTCGCCGGGACGGCGGATCCGTCCACGACCGAGAGCCCGGGATGCCCCCACACCCGGTGGAAGGGGTCCACGACGCCGTGCTCAGGCGCATCCGACAGCACCGCCCCGCCGAGGAAGTGTGCGGTGAGCGGGATACCGAAGACCTCGGGCCAGGATCCCCGTGCGGATGCAGGCACGCCCGTCTCCTGCGTCATGCGGGTCGCGATCGCCTGCGCCGCACGGTGCGCCTCGGGCAGGTGGCTCGGGTTCGGGGCGCCATGCCCCTGGGCGCTGGTCAGCACGTCGCGCCCGAACCGACGGCGCAGGGAGAGCGTGAGCGAGTTGTCGGCGGTCTGCATGACGAGCGCGATGATGCCGCGCTCGCTCCAGCGACGCAGCGTCCCGAGTCGGAACTGTCGGATCGGATGACCCGCGACGGCTCCGAGGAGCGCGCCCAGGCGGCGATGCAGCGGCACGTCGCCCGGTACGAGCACGGTCGCGAGCGCCCCCATGAGGTTGGATCCGGGGCCGTACCGCACGTTCTCCACGTGCGTGCGATCGTCGACGTGGAACGACGTCGTGATGGCCACGCCGTGGGCGAAGCCGGCCTTTTCCGGCACCGCGGTCGAGACCGCGCCGTCCAGCGCCTCCGAGTTGGTGCGGGTGAGCCGGCCGAGCGCATCCGGGATCCGCGGCAGCGCGCCCGAGGCCTTCATCCGGTGCAGCAGCTGCTGCGTCCCCCAGGTGCCCGCCGCCAGCACGACCCGCTCCGCGGTCACGGTGCGCCGTCGGCCCCGACCCCACCCGCCGCTGGGGCGAGTGGTGACCGAGAAGCCTCCTCCGGCGAGCTCGCGGACCTCGACGACCGTGCGCAGCGGCTCGATCACCGCGCCACGACGCTCCGCGAGCGCGAGGTAGTTCTTCATGAGGGTGTTCTTCGCGCCGACGCGGCAGCCCACCATGCAGTTCCCGCACAACGTGCAGCCGGTGCGTGCGGGGCCTTCGCCGCCGAAGAACGGATCCGGCACGGTCTCGCCCGGCGCGCCGAAGTACACGCCGACCGGCGCTCGGCGGAATGTCTTCGCGACGCCCAGATCCTCGGCTGCACCTGCCATGATCCGTTCGACCGGGCCGGTGTGCGGGTAGTGCTCCACGACACCGAGCATGCGCTTGGCCGTGGCGTAGTGCGGCGCGAGCTCGTCCTGCCATGGCGCGATACCGGACCACTGCGGGTCGTCGAAGAAGCCATCGCCAGGCTGGTAGAGCGTGTTCGCGTAGTTCAGGGATCCGCCGCCGACACCGGCGCCGGCGAGGATCATGACGTGCGGCAGCCGGTGGATCCGCTGTACGCCGAAGCACCCGAAGGCGGGAGCCCACAGGTAGCGGCGGACGTCCCAGTTCGTCCTCGCGAAGTCGTCGTCCTCGAAGCGTCGACCCGCCTCGTACACACGGACCCGGTAGCCCTTCTCCACGAGCCGGAGCGCAGCGACCGAACCGCCGAACCCGGACCCGATCACGACGACGTCTTCATCGAAGCCGGTCATGCGGTGACTCCCTTCGCGACCATCACGGTCAGTGACGCGGGGCGCACCCGGATGGTGCACGCCTTCTCCGCGATCCGCTCTCCGTCGGCGTAGACCACGAGATCCGGCGATGAGACGGTGATCTCGCGCACCAGGCGGTGCGCCACCTCCGGCCGCGTCAGATGCCGCCCGCGCAGCAGCAGGGGGAACAGCGCGAGCAATCGGATCCGCCGCATCGGCGCGACATGCACCACGTCCAGCAGGCCGTCGTCGAGGCGCGCGTCGGGGCAGATCGGCATGCCGCCGCCGTAGCTGGCGGTGTTGCCCACGGCGACCAGTGTGCCGGGGGCGTCTCTCGGATCCTCGCCCTCGCAGGCCAGCCGGAACCGGGTCGGCCGCAGGCGGGCGACCTCGATCAGGATCGCCAGGTAGTAGCGCGCGGCACCGCGGGGCCAGCGCAGCAGGTTCGTGCGATCACTGACCTTGGCATCGAAGCCGAGCGCCGCCACCGTGAGGAACGGCGTGGTCCGGCCGGCTGCCACGATCTCGCCGACGTCGATGCGACGAGGAACTCCGTGCAGCGCGAGCAGCGCGGCACCGGCCGGGTCGTGTCTCGGCACTCCCAGGGCGCGAGCGAGGTCGTTGCCCGTGCCGGCGGGAACGAGCACCATCGGCATCTCCGTGCCTGCAAGCTCGGGCAGGATCTCCGACACGGTGCCGTCTCCGCCGACCACGACGAGCGCCTCCGGACGTGTCGCGACGGCGACCCCGATCAGACGGCGCGTGTCCGCGGGCGAGGATCCGATGTGCACGACGACCTCGGCACCCGCGTCCCGCAGCGCGGCGACGGCCGCATCCGCCGCGGAGGCGCCGCGCCCCTTGCCGGAGCGCGGGTTCACGATCAGCGCGATCCTCGGCATGCCTCAGGCTCCCGCGGGTGACACGGGAACCGGCGCCGCCGCGCCGAGCACGGCGCCGGGATTCATGATCCCCGCGGGATCGAGCTCGCGTTTGACAGCCGCGAGGATCCGGATGCCCGTCTGACCGATCTCGTCCGCGAGCCAGGGCGAGTGATCGCGCCCCACCGCGTGGTGGTGGCTGATCGTGCCGCCCGCGGCCATGATGGCGTCGCCGGCCCGGTGCTTGATGCCGGCCCATGCGTCCAGCGCATCGGTGCCGAGCGGAGCGAGCACGGTGAAGTACAGCGATGCCCCCGTGGGGTACACGTGCGAGACATGGCACATCACGAAGGACTTGCGTCCTGCCTCGGCGAATCCGGTCTTGAGCGCCGTCGTCACCGCATCGCGCAGGCCCACGAGCCGGGACCACGTCGTCGCCGTCTCGAGCGTCTCGCAGAACACACCCGCATCGAGCAGGGCATCGCGCAGGTACGGTCCGTCGAAACGGGTGCGCAGCCAGTCCTCCGATGCTCCCTCGCCCAGCGACGTGCCGCCGGCCGCGTGCAGCAGCGCAGCCGTGCGCGCTCGACGCGCCGCCACGTCGTCCCCCTCGAAGACGGTGACCGCGCTCGTGCCCTTCGCGAGCGCTTTGCCGATCTTCCCGACCTGAGCGAGGCTCACGCTGGTCTCGGCCTCATCGGACAGGCGCATCACGGTGGGGCCACCGCCGCCCTGCGCCACGGTTCGCAACGCCGCGGCACCGGTCGCGAAGTCGGGGAACGTCCACGATTCCATCACGCGCCCGGACGGCACGGGGTGCACGCGCACGGTCACCTCGGTGATGACGCCGTAGATGCCCTCGGATCCGAGGAAGAGGCGGATGAGGTCCGGGCCTGCGGCGCTGCCCGGCGACCGCCCCAGCTCGATGTCGCCCGTCGGGGTCGCGACCCTGATGCCGGTGACCATCGTGTCGAACCGGCCGTGACCGGCCGAGTTCTGTCCCGATGAGCGCGCGGCGGCGAATCCGCCGATCGTCGCGTAGCGGAAGCTCTGCGGGTAGTGCCCCAGCTCCATGCCGTGACCCGCGAGGAGCCGTTCCGCCTCCGGCCCGGTCGTTCCGGCGGCGAGCACCGCCTCCGCGCTCACGGCGTCGTAACGCAGCAGGCCGGTCATCCGGCCGAGATCCAGGCTCACGAGGCACCTGTGCGCACCGCGCTCGGGGTCGAGGGCGCCGACGACGCTCGTCCCGCCGCCGTACGGGATCACGGCGATGTCGCGCTCCGCGGCCAGGCGCAGACACGCGACGACCTGGTCGTGGTCGTGCGGGCGCAGCACCGCGTCGGGCGCGGCCTGGTCCTCCTCACGGCGGCGCAGCAGGTCGGGGGTGGAACGCCCCCCGGCGTGCCGAATGCGGGACTCCGCATCCGTCCGGACGTTGTCGGCGCCGAGCACCTCGGCGAACGCCTCGACGTCGTCGGACGTGAAGGCGGAACGGATCAGCCGGACGTCGGCGAGGGCGATCGCCGAGCCGGGGCGACGGATGCGCCCGAGCAGCAGCGGCAGCAGGGAACGCACAGCGAAAGGCAGACCCTCGGCCCGTTCGGGGTCTCCCCAGCCATTCCAGCGCATCGGCGCCGTCTCGTCGATCGGATCGTCGGCGTCTCTGCCGCTCGGGTTCGTCATGCGTTACAGTGTGACAGATCATGACAAAACGTCAACCCGCGTTCGATGTCCCCCTGCCGAGCTGGGACCCGACGCAGACCCGGATCCTCGAGTCCGCCGAGGCGCTCATCGCGTCGCGAGGCGTGCACGGCGTGACGATCGCCGAGCTCGCCCGCCGCGCGCGAGTGAGTCGCCCGACGATCTATCGTCACTGGTCGGATGCCGACGATGTGGTTCGCGCCGCCCTGTTGCGCCGTGTGGCGAGCATCCTCGACCAGTTCCCCGAGCCTGCGACGACCCGCGCCGAGATCATCGAGGACGTGCTCCGGTTCTCCACGCTGTTCCGCGGGGACCCGGTCTACCGGCACCTGCTGACGGATGAGCCCGAGGCGTTCACGCGCTACAGCCTGGAGCGCGTCGGATCCAGCCAGCGTGCGATCCTCGCCTGGATCGCGGTCTCCATCTCTGCGGCCCAGGATGATGGATCCGTCCGCCGCGATGATCCGCAGGCGATGGCGGTGATGCTGCTGCTGATCGCGCAGTCCGCACTGCTCTCCCACGGCACGGTGAGCGAACTCATCGACGAGCTCTCCTTCGAACGCGAGCTGCGCACCGCCATCGACGGGCTGCTGCGGCCATGAGCGGTTCCTCGCGACTGAACGCGCGGCGCCGGAGCGAGGAACTGCTCCGCACTGCCGAGGACCGTGTCGACCTGCTCGTCGTCGGGGGCGGGATCACCGGCGCCGGAGTCGCCCTGGACGCGGTGAGCCGCGGACTGTCGGTCGTGCTCATCGAGGCCGAGGACCTCGCGTTCGGCACCAGCCGGTTCAGTTCGAAGCTCGTGCACGGCGGGCTGCGCTACCTCGCGACCGGCGACATCGCCACGGCGCGGGAGAGCGCGGTCGAGCGCCACCTGCTGATGACGCGGATCGCCCCTCATCTCATCCGCCCGATGGCTCAGCTGCTGCCGTTCTCCCCCGCCGCCAGCCCGAAGCAGCGCTTGACAGGCGCCGTGGGGTTCGCACTCGGGGATCTGCTGCGGCTGCGGGCGGGCACGCCGCAGGCCGTCCTGCCCGCGCCTCACCTCATCACAGCGCGCACCGCGGCTCGGTTGGTGCCGACCCTGCAGGCGGAGCGGCTGCAGGGCGCCGTGCTCGCCGCCGACGGTCAGCTCGTCGATGACGCCCGGCTCGTCGTCGCCGTCGCGCGGACAGCCGCATGCCTCGGCGCCCGGATCCTCACGCGGGTGCGCGCACTCACGCTCCGCCAGAACGGTGCCCACGTCGAGGACGCCCTCAGCGGCGAGAGGTTCGAGATCCGCGCCCGTGCCGTGGTGAACGCCACGGGCGTCTGGGCCGGAGATCTCGATGACGCCATCCGCATGCGGCCGAGCCGGGGCACGCATCTCGTGCTCGACGCCGCAGCGTTGGGGGACCCCGCGGCAGCCCTCACCGTGCCGCATCCCGGATCCATCAGCCGCTTCGTGTTCGCTCTGCCGCAGCAGCTCGGCCGCGTCGTGGTCGGTCTCACCGATGAAGACGCGCCGGGGCCGGTGCCCTCGGTCGCCGTCCCCACGGAGCCGGAGATCGCGTTCCTGCTCGAGGTCCTCAACCGCGCCCTCGCCACGCCGATCCGGCGCGACCAGGTCCGCGGTGCATACGCGGGGCTGCGTCCGCTCGTCGACACCGGTGGAACCTCCACTGCGGACATCTCTCGACGCCATCTCGTCGCCGTCTCCGAGGGCGGTTTCGTGAACGTCCTCGGCGGAAAGCTCACCACCTATCGCCGCATGGCAGAGGATGCGGTCGATCGAGCAGTCGCGATCGCAGGTCTCCCCGCGGGGCCGTGCCGCACCGCCACGCTGCCTCTCGTCGGCGCGATTGCGGCTCCTTCGCGCCCCTCGGACGATCTGCACTGGCGTTACGGAGCGGAGGCCGGGCTGGTGCTGGCCCGCGCGCGCTGCACGGCCCCGCGGGAGCGCATCGCCGCGGGTATCGACGTGACACGCGCCGAGGTCGAGTTCGCGGTGCGGGCCGAAGGCGCGCTGACCACCGACGACGTGCTGGACAGGCGAACCCGCATCGGCCTCGTGGACGATGACCGCTCCCTCGCCCACGACCAGGTGTCGCGCCTCGTGGCCGAGACGCTCGCCGACTCCGCCTGACATCGCCCGCTAGGCTCGGGCAGCAACAGGTGGTGCATGACGGGTCGTCTGCATCGTCCGAGGCGCAGATCAGGGGGATCGTGTGGGAGGAACCAGATCCGGTCGGCGGACCGTCGCCCAGCACGGCCAGCTTCCGCGTCCGGGCGCCTGGGGACAGTTCCTGCGCCTTCTCGCCGTTTGCGCGACCACCGTCGCCATCGCTGCGGTCGCGACCGGCGTCTGGATCGTCCAGGACCTCGCCGGCAACTTCGCGTCGGGCAGCTTCGCGCTCGAGGACGCACCGGCAGAAGCAGCCGCACCCGGACTGGGCGGGTTCCCGAACGTCGCCGCGAACATCCTGCTCGCCGGAACCGACAACTGCGAGCCGCAATACGCCGCGATGTTCCAGAATCGATGCTCGGATCCGGACGTCGAGGGCACGCGCAGCGACGTCCTCATGCTCGTGCACATCTCCGCGGAGCCACGGCACATCACGGTGATCAGCTTCCCGCGCGACCTCCTCGTCGAAATCCCCGAGTGTCGGAAGGATGACGGCACGGTGTCACCAGCGGTCTCGGGCGAGATGATCAATGCCGCGTTCGAACGGGGCGGAGTGAACTGCTCCGCGAAGGCGATCACCGCGCTGACAGGGCTGAAGGTCGGCTACGCCGCATCGATCAACTGGGGTGGCGTGATCGACGTCACCAATGCGATCGGCGGCGTGGAGATCTGCGTCGCCAGCGACATGCGGGACGCGGACTCCGGCATCGATCTGACCGCGGGACGGCATACGCTTCAGGGCGCGCAGGCTCTCGCCTTTCTTCGCGCGCGCTACTCGACGGCGGACGGTAGTGACCTCGCGCGAATCGGCAACCAGCAGCAGTACCTCTCGAGCCTGGTGCGGCGGATCAGCGACGAGCAGACGCTCACCGATCCCGCGAAGCTGCTTCGGCTGGCGCACGCCGGCATCAGCGCGATCGACCCCAGCACCACGTTGGAGAACCCGCTCACGCTCGTGCAATTGGGCCTCGCGATCAAGAGCGTACCCACCCAGGAGTACGCGTTCATCCAGTACCCCGTCTATCCCGCGCCGTCGAATCCGAACCGGCTGGTTCCGGACGAGGCCGCCGCACAGCAGGTGCTGACCGCTCTCGAGCAGAACAAGACCTTCACATTCACAGCGGCCACCCAAGGTCAGTCGACCGAGGAAGCCGGCACCGCGGCTCCCGCGGAGGCCGATGCCGCTGATCCTCTGGCTCCTGCCGCTTCCGCAGTCCCTACGACGACCGACGCCGTCACATTGCCTTCGCAGGTGATGGGCAATACGGCCGACACCGCGACGTGCACGGAGGGCCGAGTGTACTGACCGAGCGCCGGCCACGCCCGGCCCGGGTAGACGTTCCACGGGGTCCGCGCTATTCTTTGAACATGTTCAGTTCAGAGTCGGACGCGACGTCGAAGCCGCTCACCCCGAAGGCCGAAGCGACAAGAGCGCGGATCCGCGCGGCTGCCATGGCCTCATTCGTCGAGCGCGGCTACCCGGACACCACCATCCGACTGATCGCCAAGGAGGCAGGCGTATCGGTCGGGAACGCCTACTACTACTTCCCTTCCAAGGAGCACCTGGTCCAGGAGCTCTACGACCAGCAGCAGCGGGATCACGGAGCAGTAGCGCGCCCAAGGCTCGAGGGTGTGACCGGCCTCGTCGATCGTCTGCGCATCTTCCTCGAGACCGGCCTGGAAACGGTCGGCGCCTACCGCGCCGTCGCACCGGGCTTCCTCAGCGCGATGGTCTCCCCCGACTCCCCGATCAACCCCCTGTCCGTGGAGTCCTCTCCCGCGCGCGAGATGACGATCGGCCTGCTCCGCGAAGTCGTCGAAGGCGCGTCGCATCGTGTGCCGGACGATATCGCCGAGCGTCTGCCCGAGGCGATCTTCCCGATGTATCTCGCGCTCATCCTCCGGTGGACCTATGACGAGTCTCCCGACCAGGCGAAGACCACCCGCCTCCTCGATACCGGACTCAGACTGTTTGCCGTCGCACTCCCGTTCCTGCGCGTCCCCGGTGTCCGCGGTGTGACCCGCGACCTCCTCGACCAGATCGCGGACGTGCGGCCATGAACGCCGAAGAGCTTCCGGCGTGGCCGCGGAGACCGAAGAAGCCGATGGCGTTCACCCCGGAGGAGTTCATCGCGGGCGCCTTCCGTGCTCTCGGGCTGCACCTCGTGCTGTTCCTCATCGCGTGCGTGCTGGCGGGCACCGTCGCCGCGTTCGTCGACAGACTCGACCAAGCGGATTCGTTGTTTTCCGCCCTCGGGAGAGGCGTGGGCCTCACCATCCTGGTCCAGTTCTACGCCGTGCCGATCTCGCTCCTCGCGCTCCTGATCGGAGTGATGCCGGCGCTGCTCCTCGGACGTGCGATCGTCCGGGTGGCGGACTTCCGAACGCATGTCATCGCATGGGCCGGGTTCGGCATCGTCTTCTCGGGTGCGGTGACGGCAGCCGTGATCACCACGCTGCATCTGAGCTTCGCAGGCGTTCTGACCGTGATCGCCGTCGCCGGCTGGGCCTCGGGGTCGGTCGCGATCACGCTCGCCTGGGCGAGGACGGCGTCGCTCGCGCTGCGGAAGGACCGCGGGCTGACTCCGCAGCCCTGGTTCCGTCGCCGGCATCCCCATCCTCAGGCGGCTCCCCGATGATGATGAGCATCGGTACCGACGCGCCTTCTCCGCGGACGCCCGCGAGGCCCATGGCGTTCACCATGGAGGAGTTCATCAACGGTGCGCTACTCGCCTGGGGATTGACGCTACTACTGCTGCCGGTTCTGCTGTTCGCGGTGCTGGGCATTGGCTGTCCTACCGAAGTTTCCTCCGTGCCTTGCTCGATCTCGGACGTCTCGTCCCGGCTCATCGGAGCAATCGCCCTCTCACTCGCGGGCGCAGTCGCCAGCGTCCCCGCGTTCTTCCTCTTCGTGCTGCCTGCACATGCGCTCAATCGGACGTGGGAACGGTCAGCACATCCTGCGGTGCACATCACCGTCAATGCGGTGCTCGGTCTGGCTGTCGGCGCCACAGGTTCCTTCGGCGCGCTGTTCGCCCTCGGGATCGTCGGCTTGTCCGCGCTCGCCGTTCCGGTGGTTCTTAGCAGCGCGGTTGCGGCGACGATCGCGTTCCCCCTCGCCTGGAGATTCACCGCGGCGCGGGCGCTGAACGCCGATCGCGGCATGGCGGCGCCCTGCGCGTGGCGGTTCCCGAGGTCCGCATCATGACGGACTCCCAGGTCCCGCGCTCGCCCCGCACCCCGCAACGGCCCATGGCGTTCACCGGGGAGGAATTGGCACGCGGCGGAGTCTGGACCTGGCTCGTCTTCCTCGCACTGGTGGCGCTGATCGTCATCGTCCCGGAGCTCGCGTCGACGCTCACGGACGGCTGGGTCGCTCTCTGGTCGGGGGACGACGCCGGATCGATCTGGTCCGCCCGCATCGTCGGTCTCTTCGCGGGGCTCCCCGTCCTGCTGATTGCGCTCGTCGTCTGCGGCATGCTCTCCGGGCTCGTGGCGCTCGTCGTCACACCGCTCGCCGGTCTGGTCGGACGCGGTCTCGCGCGTGTTCGGCACCGTGCGGTGCATCTGTGCGCCCAACTCGCACTCGGCGCGGTCGTGGGCGCCGGCGTCGCCCTCGGGATCGGAGCCCTGAGCGGCTGGTGGTACCCGCCCCTCGTAGTGATCGCCTCGAGCGCGACCGCCGTCGCCGCCGCAAGCGGCTGGTGGCTCACGTCGCACAAGGCGCTGCGCGATGACGTCCGAACCACCGCGGCGCGCTCGGATCCGTCCTAGCGTCGACGACGCTCCTCGGCGTCCGCGTCGACCGTGCGCCCGGCCACGATCTCGACCGTGCCCGTGTGCAGCGGAACCTCGCCCGTGGGGCGGGCGATCGGCACGCGCGTGCCGAGCACCTGGGCGACGACGTCCTGCGCGATCTTGCCCGCGGTCAGCCCGGCATCCTCGAGGATCTGGTCGCGGCTGGCGTGGTCGATGTACTCGTCGGGCAGGCCCAGCTCGTCGACGGCTGTGTCGATGCCCGCCTCGCGGAGAACCTGACGCACGCGTGTGCCGACCCCGCCGACACGGATGCCGTCCTCGAGGGTGATGACGAGGCGGTGCCGGGCCGCGAGCTCGACGACCGAGGGCTGCACCGGGATCGCCCAGCGCGGGTCGATCACGGTCGCCCCGATCCCCTGCGCCTTGAGCCGGTCCGCCACGTCGAGAGCGAGAGTCGCGAACGGGCCGATCCCGATGAGCAGCACATCCTCGTCCTCATCGCGGGAGAGCACGTCCACGCCGTCGTGCAGGCGCTCGAGCGCCGGGATCTCGGGGGTCACCGCACCCTTGGGGAAGCGGATCACGGTCGGCGCGTCGTCGACGGCCACCGCCTCCTCCAGCTCCTCGCGCAGGCGCTCGGCGTCACGGGGCGCCGCGATGCGGATCCCCGGCACGATCTGCAGCATGGACAGGTCCCACAGACCGTGGTGGCTCGGGCCATCGGGCCCGGTGACGCCCGCCCGGTCCAGCACGAACGTCACCCCGGCACGGTGCAGCCCGACGTCCATCAGCACCTGGTCGAACGCGCGGCCCATGAACGTGGCGTAGAGCGCGACCACCGGATGCAGACCGCCGTACGCGAGGCCCGCCGCGGACGTCACGGCGTGCTGCTCGGCGATGCCGACATCGTAGACGCGGTCGGGGAACCGCTCTGCGAACGGAGCGAGACCCGTGGGCCGCAGCATCGCCGCCGTCATCGCGATGACCTTCGGGGCGCGCGAACCGACGTCGACCAGTGCGTCGGCGAACACGTCGGTCCATCCGATGCCGCTCGCCGCGAGGGGGGCGCCGGTCTTCGGGTCGATCTTGTTGACCGCGTGGAACTGATCCGCCTCGTCGTCGAGCGCGGGCTGGTACCCCCGGCCCTTCTCGGTGATGACGTGCACGATGACCGGGGCGCCGTAGTCCTTCGCGAGCTGCAGCGTCTCAAGGAGAGAGGGGATGTCATGCCCGTCGATGGGACCGAGGTATTTGATGTCGAGGTTGGAGTACAACTCCTCGTTGTTCGAGAAGCGCGAGAGGAAGCCGTGCGTTCCTCCGCGCACGCCGCGGTAGAACGCGCGCCCGACCGGACCGAACGCCCGGAAGAATCGGTCCGACTTGCGATGCAGGTCGCGGTACACGCCCGCCGTGCGCACCCGGTTCATGTAGCGGGCCATACCGCCGATCGTCGGCGCGTAGGAGCGCCCGTTGTCGTTCACGACGATGACCAGGTTGCGCTCGTTGTCATCGGAGATGTTGTTGAGCGCCTCCCACGTCATGCCGCCGGTGAGCGCGCCGTCGCCGACGACCGCGACGACGTGACGGTCCCCGCGACCCGTCGCGGTGAAGGCGCGGGAGATCCCGTCTGCCCAGCTCAGCGAGCTCGAGGCGTGCGAGGACTCCACGACGTCGTGCGGGCTCTCGGACCGCTGTGGGTAGCCGGCCAGCCCGCCGCGCGAGCGCAGCGCCGAGAAGTCCTGACGCCCCGTGAGGAGCTTGTGCACGTACGACTGATGCCCGGTGTCGAAGATGATCGGGTCATCTGGTGAGGAGAACACCCGGTGCAGCGCGATGGTGAGCTCGACGACGCCGAGGTTCGGCCCGAGGTGGCCACCCGTGCGGGCGACGTTTTCGATCAGGAACGAACGGACCTCCGCTGCCAGCTCCGCGAGCTGTTCGGGGGTGAGCCGGTCGAGGTCGCGGGGACCGGAGATGCCGGGAAGGATCGCCACCGTGTCTGCCTCCTGAAACGAAACGGGAACAGCGAGCCGAGGCCCGCAGCACCGACCAAGACTACCGAGCATTGCTCCCGGGCCGCTGGAGATCCGCCGCATCCGGACCGACGTAGTGTCCGATCGGCCGCAACCGCAGCGGGGACCGCCCGTACTCGTCCTGCGCGTGCGCACACCAGCCTGCTGAGCGCGCGACTGCGAAGACCGTCTCTCCGGAGTCGGCGGGCATGTCCCAGGCCAGTGCCATCACGGCCAGCGCGAGATCGACCGTGGGGTGGAGGCCCGTCCTGGCCTGCACGACGGAGATCAGCTGCTCGGCCAGCCCCAGTGCCGTCTCAGCCTGCGGATCCGCCGTCTCGCGCATGAGCCGAAGCAACAGCCGCGCCCGGGGATCTCCGTCCGGGTACAGCAGCTGTCCGAAGCCGGGGATCCCCGCTCCGCCCAAGCGCGTCGCGGTCGCCAGCGCGGCTGCCGGATCCACCCCGTCCCGCACTTGTCGGAGCAGTGCGTGGACCGCCGCGCTCACCGCTCCGTGCAGAGCGGAGTCGAGGGCGCCGAACCCGGCCGCCACGACGGCGTAGGGATGGGCTCGCGCCGACGCCGCGGCCCGCGCGGCGAGAGTCGAGGCCGCCATGTCGTGATCGACCAGGAGCACGAGCGCAGCGTCCAGCACTCGTACGCGATCAGGCGTCGGGGGAAGCCTCGTGAGGCGAGGCCAGAGCCGCGCTGCCACCGATCCGCCCATCGTCCCACTGGTCGACGCCGCGCTGTCGTTCTCCTGACCGACGCCGAGCAGCGGGAGCGCATCCACGAGCCCGGCGACGAGACGCGTCGCGACGCGTGCCACGGTCTCCGCACGGAGGTCGTATCGCTCCGGATCCTCCGCCGCGAGAGTCGCGACCGCCGCGAGCAGTCGGCTGAATGCCCCGGCAGCGGGCGGAAGGGCGGCAACCACGCGGCTCGGAGCTGCGCTCCCGGACCCTTCCAGCCGCAACGCGTCCCACTGCGGCAGGTCCGTGCGCGCGAAGAGCCACCGCACGATCGCGTCGAATCTCGGCGGCTGGCCCTCCCCCGCGACCAGCTCGTCGATCGGCACGCCGCGGATCCAGAGCTCTCCGTCCTCGATCAGCGCGATGTCCGTATCGATGACAGCCAGCGGGCTCCCGTCCGCGCCGGCCGCGCGAGCCGCGCCGTGCGAGGGCGAGGTCGCACGGCGGCGGGTACGGGCGAAGCGCTCGACCTCGAGCGGGTCGAACAACGAGCCGTGCGCCCCGCGCTCGCGCGCGATCAGGCCCCGAGAGACATACGCGTAGAGCGTCTCCGTCCGCACACCGAGACGCGCCGCCGTCTGCGCCGCCGTGAGTACGTCCATCGCGAGCTCCTTCATTGATCCGATCAACATTGACGATATCCGGATCCATTAGAGATCGTGAGCGAAGAGCCGCCATCCGCGACTCGCCAGAGAGGAGCCGACATGGCCATCACCATCGATCGCAACGACACGCATCTCATCGATGTCCCGCGAGGACTCACCAACGTCGTCGTCGCCGAGACCACGATCGGCGACGTCCGCGGCGAGGAGGGCTTCTTCCAGTACCGGGGCGTCTCGGGTGTGGAGCTGGCCGCCGAAGCCCGATTCGAGGACGCCTGGAGGCTGGTCGCACTCGGCGCTTTGCCTCAGGACGACGCCGACGCCGCAGCTTTCCGCGCCCGTACGACCGCGGCGCGAACGATCCCCGAACACCTGCACGGACCGCTGACGGCGATCGCGGCCTCGGGTCTGGATCCCATGGCCCAATTGCGCACCGGGCTCGCTCTCGTCTCCGCCGCGGACGGACGGCGCGCCCTCTACGACGAGACCGACGAGGAGCGCGTCGACGACACGATCCGTCTCGCCGCCGTCGCGCCGTCCCTGATCGCGGCATTGCACCGGTGGGGCCAGGAACAGGATCCGATCGCGCCGGACGCGGAGCTCGACCCCGTCTCCGACTACTTGCGCATGCTCACGGGCGCCGCACCCGACGCCCGCCTCTCCATTGCCCTCGCCACGTATCTGACCGCGGCGATCGACCACGGGTTCAACGCGTCGACGTTCACGGCGCGGGTCATCGCGTCCACCGGCGCCGACCTCGCCTCGTGCGTCGGCGGTGCACTCGGCGCGCTGTCGGGACCACTGCACGGAGGCGCACCCGCGCGCACGCTCGACATGCTGGACGAGATCGGGACACCCGATCGTGCGGACGCCTGGGTGCGCGAGCGCGTGCAGAACGGCGGGCGGATCATGGGGTTCGGGCACGCGGTGTACCGCACGGAGGATCCCCGCTCGCGCCTGCTGCGCGGGGTCGCTCAGCGGCTGCGCGTCGACGGACTCGCGTCGGACCGCGTCGACCTCGCGGTGACGGTGGAGCAGACCGTGCTGCAGGTGCTGGACGAGCTCAAGCCGGGCCGCGCCCTGCGCACGAACGTCGAGCTCTACGCCGCGGTCGTCATGGAGGCGTGCGGGATTCCGCGCGAGCTGTTCACTCCGACGTTCGCATCGGCACGCCTGATCGGCTGGGGCGCGCACGCCTGCGAGCAGGTGCAGGACGGCAAGATCCTCCGCCCCTCCTCCCGCTACATCGGAGCGCCGTCACACTCTCGTTGATCGCCACCGACCCCGGGTCTATGCTCAGCGGCAGGCGAGCACGGGGACGCGAGTGATCGTCCCCGTGCGCCCGAAGGACCGGACCCGAACGGCCCCCGGTGCGCTTGGACATTCCGCGATCGTGGATCCGAGGAGACGAACGTGAACGCGCAGACACCGGCATCCCGCGGCACCGCGCGGCGAAGGACGATCGTCGTCATTGCAGCCGCTGCTGTCATCGCATTGCTCGTGGTCATCGCCTGGATCGTATGGCGGCCGGCGGGCGGGGCCGCTCCCGCCGCGATCGCGTCGTCCGCACATCCGGACGTCCAGAACGCACGGGTCGACGCGATCGTCCGAGAGGCCATGAAGGCCGACAGTCTCAAGGCGGTGATCGTGCGGGTCACGGTCGACGGCAAGGTCGTGGCCATGCAGGCGTACGGGGACTCGATGACCGGCGTCCCCGCCACCACCGACATGCATTTCCGCAACGGCGCGGTGGCGTTCGAGTACGTCTCCACATTGTTGCTGGAGTACGTCGACGAGGGGAAGATCACCCTCGACGACACGGTCGACAAGTGGATGCCCGGCCTGCCCGAGGCGAACAAGGTCACGCTCAGGATGCTGACGAACCAGACCACCGGATATCCCGACTTCGAGACGGATCCGGAGTGGACCGCGGCCTACAACGCCGACCCGTTCCACGAGTTCACGTTCGACGAGCGATTGAAGGACGCGTTCAATCGCCCTCTGCAATTCGAGCCCGGCACCAACTGGAGCTACGCGCACACCAACTTCATGATCCTCGGCCACATCCTCTCCATGATCGGAGGAGCTCCCCTCGACCAGCTGCTGCAGAAGAAGGTCCTCGGCCCGATGGGTCTGACGCAGACGGCGGCGTACAGTACCGCGACCGTGCCGGAACCGGTGCTGCATGCCTACAGCTCCGAGCGCCGCGTAGCCCTCGGTATTCCCCCGTCGATGCCGTTCACGGAGGAGTCGACGTTCTGGAACCCCGCCTGGGGCACGCCGATCGGAGCGGCCGAGACGACCACGATCACCGACATGGCGACGACCGCGGTCGCCGTCGGCACCGGCAAGCTGCTCTCACCGAAGAGCTTCCACGAGATGACCGATTCGACGTTGATCGGTTTCGGCACACCGCTCCCCGTCTGCGCCGGATCCTGCTTCACCCAGGTGAACGGCTACAACTACGGACTCGGAGTGGTGAGATCCGGATCCTGGCAGCTGCAGAACCCGCTGCTCAGCGGCTACAGCGCCACCGAGGCGTATCTGCCCTCGAAGAAGATCGCGATCGCGGTGGCGACGACGTTCCTGCCCGGCGCGTTCGACGCGAACGGCGTCTACGACAACGCGAGTGACCGGCTGTTCCGGCAGATCGCCACGGAACTCGCGCCGGACGACCCACCGCCGACACTTCCCGCGAAGAAGAACTGAGGAGACGTCCTGCGACGCCTGCAGGACCAGGCGACGTCTGCAGGACGGAATCCGCGATCAGCGCCTGCATCCGTCACGGCGTCCTGCAGACGTCGCAGCACGGATGCCAGCGGCGGACGCGCGCCACGCGCCTGACATGAGAGGCGGGGCCGGCTCCCGAAGGAACCGGCCCCGCCTCTCGTCGTAGATCAGACCAGCGAACGCAGCACGTACTGCAGGATGCCGCCGTTGCGGTAGTAGTCGGCCTCACCCGGGGTGTCGATGCGGACGACCGCGTCGAACTCGATCGTCTGCTTGCCCTCGGCCGAGAACTCGCTCGGCGCCGCGGTCACGCGGACCGTCTTCGGCGTGGTGCCCTCGTTGAGCTCCTCGAGGCCCGCGATCGAGACGATCTCGGTGCCGTCGAGCCCCAGCGACTCCCAGGACTCGCCCGCAGGGAACTGCAGCGGTACGACGCCCATGCCGATGAGGTTCGAGCGGTGGATGCGCTCGAAGCTCTCGGTGATGACAGCCTTCACGCCGAGGAGGTTGGTGCCCTTCGCCGCCCAGTCACGGGAGGATCCGGATCCGTACTCCTTGCCGCCGAAGATCACCAGCGGGGTGCCCTGGGCCTGGTAGTTCGTCGAGGCGTCGAAGATGTACGCCTGCGGGCCACCGGCCTGGGTGAAGTCGCGGGTGTAACCGCCCTCGATCTGCTGTCCGTCGTTGACCGCCTTGACCAGCGCGTTCTTCAGACGGATGTTGGCGAACGTGCCGCGGATCATGACCTCGTGGTTGCCGCGGCGAGAGCCGTAGGAGTTGAAGTCCTTCTGCGCGACGCCGTGCTCGGTGAGGTACTGCGCGGCGGGCGTGCCCGCCTTGATGTTGCCGGCCGGCGAGATGTGGTCGGTGGTGACCGAGTCGCCGAGGGTGGCCAGCACGCGGGCGCCGCTGATGTCGGACACGGGTGCCGGGGTCGCCTCCATGCCGTCGAAGTACGGCGCCTTGCGCACGTAGGTCGAGTCGGCGTCCCACTCGAAGACCGGACCGGTCGGCGTGGGCAGGCTCGTCCAGCGCTCGTCGCCGTCGAACACCGTGGCGTACTGCTTGATGAACTGGTCGCGCGAGATCGACGAATCGATGATCTGCTGCACCTCGGCGGGGTCGGGCCAGACGTCCTTGAGGAACACGTCGTTGCCCTCGCCGTCGGTGCCCAGCGCCTGGGTGTCGAAGTCGAAGTTCATCGACCCGGCAAGGGCGTAGGCGACGACCAGCGGCGGGCTGGCGAGGTAGTTCATCTTCACGTCGGGGCTGATCCGGCCCTCGAAGTTGCGGTTGCCGGAGAGCACCGCGGTGACGGCGAGGTCGTGCTCGTTGATCGCGGCCGAGACCTCGTCGATCAGCGGGCCCGAGTTTCCGATGCAGATCGTGCAGCCGTAGCCGACCGTGTAGAAGCCGAGGCCCTCGAGGTCCTTGTCGAGACCCGACTTCTCGTAGTAGTCGGTGACGACCTTCGAGCCCGGGCCGAGCGTGGTCTTGACCCACGGCTTCTGCTTCAGGCCCTTGGCGAGGGCGTTGCGGGCGAGAAGGCCGGCGGCGATCATGACGGACGGGTTCGAGGTGTTGGTGCACGAGGTGATCGCGGCCAGCGTCACGGCGCCGTTGTCGAGGATGTACTTCTGCCCGTCCGGCGTCTTGACCTTGACCGGCTTGGACGCGGCCTTCGGGGACCCCGAGGACAGCGTGGGGATCTCGTTGGTCTCGACCTCTTCACCCGGGACGGATCCCGGGTCCGACGCCGGGAAGGATCCGGAGTCGTTGATGTCGATCGGACCCGTGACGTAGTTCAGGATGTCCTTCTCGAACTGTGCCTTCGACTCGGACAGGAGGATGCGGTCCTGCGGGCGCTTCGGTCCGGCGATCGAGGGCACGACCGTGGAGAGGTCGAGCTCGAGGTACTCGCTGAAGCTGGGCTCGTTCGCGGCGTCGTGCCAGAGCGACTGCTGCTTGGCGTAGGCCTCGACGAGGGCCACGGCCTGCTCGTCGCGACCGGTCAGACGCAGGTAGTCGAGGGTGACGTCGTCGATCGGGAAGATCGCAGCGGTGGAGCCGAACTCCGGCGACATGTTGCCGATCGTCGCGCGGTTCGCGAGGGGCACCGAGGCGACGCCGGCGCCGTAGAACTCGACGAACTTGCCGACCACGCCGTGCTTGCGGAGCATGTCGGTGATCGTCAGCACGACATCGGTCGCGGTCACGCCGGCGGGGATCTCGCCCGTCAGCTTGAAGCCGACGACGCGCGGGATCAGCATCGACACGGGCTGGCCGAGCATGGCCGCCTCGGCCTCGATGCCGCCGACGCCCCAGCCCAGCACACCGAGGCCGTTGACCATGGTGGTGTGCGAGTCGGTGCCGACGCAGGTGTCGGGGTAGGCGCGGAGCACGCCGTTCACGGAGCGGTCGTAGATGACCTTGGCGAGGTGCTCGATGTTCACCTGGTGCACGATTCCGGTGCCCGGGGGGACGACCTTGAAGTCGTCGAAGGCGGTCTGGCCCCAGCGCAGGAACTGGTAACGCTCGCCGTTGCGCTCGTACTCGATCTCGACGTTGCGCTCGATGGCGTCGGGGCGGCCGAACAGGTCGGCGATGACGGAGTGGTCGATGACCATCTCGGCCGGCGAGAGCGGGTTGATCTTGTTCGGGTCGCCGCCAAGAGCCGTGACCGCCTCGCGCATGGTGGCGAGGTCGACGATGCAGGGCACGCCGGTGAAGTCCTGCATCACCACGCGCGCCGGTGTGAACTGGATCTCGGTGTCGGGCTGAGCCGCCGGATCCCAGGAACCGAGTGCCTCGATCTGCGCCTTCGTGACGTTCGCGCCGTCTTCGGTGCGAAGCAGGTTCTCCAGGAGGACCTTGAGGCTGAACGGGAGCTTCTCGTATCCGGGGACCGTGTCGATCCGGAAGATCTCGTAGTCGGTGCTGCCGACCGTCAGGGTGCTCTTGGCACCGAAGCTGTTCACCGTGGACACGGATCCGTCTCCTTCTGTTCGGATGGAAGCGACAGTCGACACCATCTTGCTCGCCCGCTCCCCCGCGCGGCTAGCAAGGCGGGCCTTACCAGTCTGCTCTCGCGGACAGGTGAGCGAAAGGTGCTGATTTATCTTGACGTCAAGATAAATCTAGCACGGCGAGCGTGGCGCCGAGTCACTCCTGAGGCGTGTCGTCCTCGTGCTTCGGCGGGTACAGCGCACGTACCAGCAACCACGTCACCGCGACCATCGGAGCGAACAGCGGGAGCCCCATGATCAGCTTGAGCGTGCCGAGCGCCTGCACGTTGCCGGAGAAGTACAGCGGCAGCTGCACGCCCAGGCGGGCGAAGAACAGCGCGGCCCAGGCGATCGTGATCCAGAAGAACGCCCGGCGCTTGCGCTTGTCGGCTCTCCAGCCGCGCACGTCGCCCATGAGGAATCCCGCAGCGAGCCCGATGAGCGCCCATCCGACGAGGGCCGAGACGAGCAGCACAACGCCGTACGCGGCGTTCGTGAAAAAGCCGGGGACGAAGTTGTCCTGGCCGCGGCCTGTCCACAGGGCGAGTCCCGCGGCGACGGCGACGGCGACGAGGCCGCCGAGGGCCGAGGCGGCGGGCGAGCGCTGCAGCAGGCGGATCACCGAGAAGACTGCGGCGAGACCGACCGACACGACCAGCGACAGCCAGAGCGGATCCGGCCTCAGGGTGTAGATGACGAGGAACGCCGCGCTGGGCAGGACGGACTCGAACACCCCGCGCCACCCGCCCATCGCGCTCCACACGACGTGCCCGGTGCTGGCACCGGAGTTCGGGTCGATGCCCAGACGCTGCGCCGCTCCGCCGAGGGCAGCCCCGAGGCTCTGCGCGGCGTCGGGCGCCGGGGGCGGTGCGTACCGCTCCCCCGGAGCGCCCTCGGAGGCGCGCTCCGGCTCCTCCGGCCGCGACGTGGTCACGCCGTGCCGGGGGCCGCGGGCATGCGCAGCGGGATGAGGTCGCGCGGGGGCATCGGCGCTCCACCGCGCACCACCACGATCGAACGGAACAGGTCCTCGACGGCGGCCGCTGCGGACTCGTCGGATGCCGCGGCTCCGCCGATCACGCCGCGCAGGAACCAGCGCGGGCCGTCGACGCCCACGAACCGGGCGAGCCGCGTGACGGCGGTGTCGCCGGCGACCGCGGGGATCTCTGCCAGCAGCTCGGAGCCCAGGGCGCCCTCGCGCTCGGTGACGGTGCCGCCCTGCTGGGAGATCTGCTCCTGGATCTGCGCGCGCGTCTCGTCCCAGAGGCCGCTCGAGCGGGGCGCGGCGAACGGCTGCACCTGCAGGGTCGAATCGGCGTAGTCGAGCCCCACGGCCACGATGCGCTGGGTCTGCTCCTCCACCTCGAGGCGGAGGTTCAGCCCCTCACGCGGAAGGATCTTGATGGCGCCGAGGTCGATGTAGGGACGGACCGGGTTGGCCTCGCTCTCGTCGAACGGGCCGTCGACCGCGCGATCGCGGACGGGAGCCTGCGAGGCGTCCTCCACGGGCTCGATCCCGGACGTGCTGTCGTCGCTCATGCGTTCTCCTGGCTCTGGGTCTGATAGCCGGTGGATCCGAATCCGCCTGCTCCGCGCACCGAATCGTCCAGCGCGTCGACCGGGATGAACCGGGCTCGGGTGACGGGCATGACGATCAGCTGAGCGATCCGATCACCGACCGCGACATCGTACGCCGCATTGCTGTCGGTGTTCAGCAGGCTCACCTTGATCTCGCCGCGATAGCCGGCGTCCACCGTGCCCGGGGCGTTGACGACGGTGATGCCGTGCTTGGCCGCGAGACCGCTGCGGGGCACGACGAACGCGGCGAAGCCCTCGGGCAGCGCGATCCGCACGCCGGTGCCGACCAGCGCGCGCTGACCGGGCTCGAGTCGTAGCGCCTCGGTCGAGACGAGGTCCGCTCCGGCGTCGCCGGGGTGGGCGTAGACAGGGAGCTGGGGCGCGATAATGGGAACGTCCACGGATTCGGTCACGGAAAGAGGCTAATGCAGAACGCAGCACGCGATGCCGGGCCCTCCTCGAGGGCCATCCGCTACCGCGAACGTCTCGCACCGAGTCTGTGGCTGTTCCTCGCCGCGGCCCTCGGCGGCCCGATGCTGGCACTCGTCTTCGTCCCCGCCGGATCGGGTATCGCGCTCGTCATCGGAGCCATCGCGACACTCGCGATCATCGCCCTGATGATCGCAGGATCGCCGAGCGTCGCCGTGGAGCGGAACGTCCTGCGCGCGGGTCGCGCGTGGATCGACGCCTCCTGGCTGGGCGAGCCCGAGGTCCGCACCGGTGAGGACGCACGTCAGGCGCGCGGCCCCGGCCTTCCCGCCCGCGGCTGGCATCTGATCCGCGGCGGCATCGACGGCGTGGTGATCGTGCCCAACACCGATCCCGCGGATCCCGCTCCGAGCTGGACGATCTCGTCCCGGACGCCGGACCGCCTGGCCGCCGCGATCGACGCGGCTCGCGCATCCGCGAACCCGCAGGCCTGATCCCAGAACGCAGAACGCGCCCGGAACCGAGAGGGTCCGGGCGCGAGCAGCGAAGAGGAATCAGGCCGCGCATTCCTTGCAGATCGGGCCTGCCTTGTCCTCGTGGTCGAGCTGCGAACGGTGCTTCACGAGGAAGCAGCTGACACAGGTGAACTCGTCCTCCTGCGGGGGCAGCACCACGACGTCGAGCTCGACGTCGGAGAGGTCGGCTCCCGGAAGGTCGAATCCGCCCGGGTTGTCCGAATCCTCGACGTCGATCGACCCCGACAGCTTGTCGGGGACGCGCTCCTTGAGAGCCTCGATCGACTCGCTCTCGTCTTCGCTCTTGCGCGGGGCGTCGTAATCGGTTGCCATGGGGTGGATCTCCACTTTCATCCTGCGAGTGGCGGGCGCCGGGGGTGTTCGGCGGCCCATAGTTTGCATGACGCGCGTCCAAATCGCAAATGCCACTCTCTCAGGGCATCAGAACTGGCGGCGCGCCCGCGATATTCCCGGCGGCGCGCACACCGCATGACACCATGAACCGACACTCATTCTGAGGGGCTGAAGCCATGGAACACGTCACGATCGTCGGCGCGGAAGACGACGTCCTCGTCCTCGCCACCGAGTCGGGAGAGCGATTCGCCCTCCCGATCGACGAGGTGCTGCGCGCCGAACTGCGCCGGGCCAAGGCGGGCCGCGAGGAGAAAGCGCCGCCGCTGGCGGCGAGTCCCCGCGAGATCCAGTCGCACATCCGCGCCGGCATGTCGGCCACGGAGGTCGCCGAACTCCTGGGAGTCGACCTCGAGGTCGTGCAGCGCTTCGAGAGCCCCGTGCTCGCCGAACGCGAGCACGTCGTCGGCCAGGCTCTCGCGGTACCCGTGCTGATCGGCAGCGAGGTCGAGCCCGATGCGCAGCCCACCTTCGGCGTCGCGATCCGCGCCAAGCTCGCGGAACTGGCTGCCGGTGACGAGCGCTGGGCGAGCTGGAAGGACGACACGGGCTGGGTGATCAAGCTCGAGTTCACCGCCAACGACGTCGAGCACGATGCGCGATGGAGCTTCGATCCGCGCCGCAGCGCGCTGGCCCCGTTGAATGCCGACGCCACGCAGCTGTCCCGGCAGGGCGCCCTGCCGGAGGGCCTGATCCCCCGCCTGCGCGCCTTGGACAAGGAGCGCCCGTCGCCGTACAAGGACGAGACCCGATTCGATTCGGGCGCGTTCGGTCCCCGCCTCGTGCCGGCGCCCGTCGAGTCCACCGTGACGGAGGAGGACGGCGCGGCCGACGCTCCGGAGCCGCGGTCGGCGCGCCACCCGCAGACCTCGTCCAACGCGCAGGAGGCGGCGACGCGCAGCGCTTCGTTCGCCCCCGCGACGCCGTCCGACACGGCCGACCTGCTGGAGGCCCTGCGTCGCCGGCGCGGTCAGCGCGAGGCCCGGCCGACGGTCGAGGAGGAGCCGGAGGAGTCGCGGCCGCTGGCTCTTTTCGAAGCGCTCGAGCCGGGATACGAGCCGGAATCCGAGCCCGAGCAGTCGACCGCCCCTGTCTCGATCGACGGCGATTCCGCGCCGCGCCGGCGCCGCCGCGAGATGCCGTCGTGGGACGAGATCGTGTTCGGGGCCCGCAGCGAGGACTGATCACCGACCCGATCCACGGATCGGACTCGAGTCGGTCAGCGTGCGAACGCGCCGAACCGGAGCAGCGGCACGCGCAGCTCCTCCGGGCTGAGCGAGCCGTGCTGGCCGATCATGCCCTGCGAACGCTGGTCCTCGGCGGTGCCGTCGTAGAGCGCCCAGAGGCCCCGCGCGGGCACCACGAGATCGCCGATCCGCGCCTGCGCGTCAGCGGTCGGAGCGGATCCGAACAGGCCGCTGTCGATCGCCTGCGCGCGCGTGAGCACATCTGCGGCGCCTTCGACCCCCGCCGCCCATTCCGTCGCGATCGCCTCGAGTCGCGCCGGATCCTCGACGTAGACATGCAGCATGCGCGGCTCCCCCGCGATCGCCGCCACCCCGTCGTGCAGACGACTGCGCTCGTCGAGGACGAGGTGCCTGGTCCGGGGCACGTCGACCATGCCGTGGTCGGCGGTGACGAGCACGCCCACGCCGTCGGGCACCGCGGCCGGGATCGCCGCGTCCAGCTCCTCGAGCGCGCGGACCCACTCCGCCGATGCCACGCCGTGCTTGTGCCCGGCCTTGTCCACCTCCGGGAGGTAGCAGTACACGAGTGCCCCCTCGTGATCCTCGGCGAGGCTCAACGCCAGTGCGACGCGCTCGGCCGCGGTGCGCGCGGAGCGGAACTCGGCGCCGCGCAGAGTCGCGGCGGAGAAGCCGCTGCCCGCATACTCGGCCAGGCCCACGGCGAACGCCGGACGACCGGATCCGGTCGCGGTCTCGAAGACGGTGGGCGCGCTCTGCCATTCGGTCGGATCCACGCGCGCCTTCTCCCAGCCTGCGAGCTGGTTCACGAGCACGCCCGTGCGCGGATCCCTGACCTCGTACCCGACGAGACCGTGCCGGCCGGGATCCACCCCGGTGAGCAGACTGGTGAGGGCCGCCGCTGTCGTGGACGGGAAGACGCTGGAGAGCACGTCCTTCTTCGTCATCGCTCCCGACAGGCGTCGGGCGTGGCCGGCGTGCCCTCGCAGCGGGATCGCGCCCAGCCCGTCCATGACGACGAGCACCACCGACCGTGCCGCCGGCAGGGCGCCGTCACGGCCGTCGAGAGCGCCGAACAGGTCGTGCGCCACCCCGGTGATGCTCCGGGTGGAGGGCGGGATCGCCGGTAGCATGAGGGTCATCCGTGTCAGTCTCGCACAGAGCCCGGCACGGCCCCGGCGTCGAGAACCGCTCCGCCGCCGCCCGACACCCGCAGGAAGCCCATGCCCCGCACGACCACGCCGCCCGAGCCGATCGAAGAGCGCATCCAGGACATCGATCTCTCGAGCGAGATGCAGGGATCCTTCCTGGAGTACGCCTATTCGGTCATCTACTCCCGCGCCCTGCCGGACGCCCGCGACGGGCTGAAGCCGGTGCAGCGCCGGATCCTGTTCCAGATGGCCGAGATGGGTCTGCGGCCCGAGCGCGGACACGTCAAGAGCGCCCGCGTCGTCGGCGACGTCATGGGCAAGCTGCACCCGCACGGCGACTCGGCGATCTACGACGCGCTGGTCCGTCTCGCCCAGCCCTTCGCGCTGCGCCTGCCTCTCGTGGACGGTCACGGCAACTTCGGCTCCCTGGACGACGGCCCCGCCGCCTCCCGTTACACCGAGGCTCGCCTCGCGCCTTCCTCCCTCGCCCTCACCGAGAGCCTGGACGAGGACGTCGTCGACTTCGTCCCGAACTACGACGGCCAGTTCCAGCAGCCCTCCGTGCTGCCTGCCGCGTTCCCGAACCTGCTCGTCAACGGTGCGAGCGGCATCGCGGTCGGCATGGCCACCAACATGGCGCCGCACAACCTCATCGAGGTCGTGGCTGCGGCCATCCATCTGCTCGAGCACCCGGACGCCACGACCGAGGAGCTCATGGAGTTCGTCCCGGGGCCCGATTTCCCCTCGGGTGGCATCGTGATGGGCCTCGACGGCGTCCGCGACGCCTATGCGAACGGCCGCGGTGCGTTCAAGGTCCGAGGCAAGGTCTCCATCGAACCTCTCGGGCCGCGCCGCACCGGCATCGTCGTCACGGAGCTGCCCTACATGGTCGGCCCCGAACGCGTGATCGAGAAGATCCGCGACGCGGTGCAGGCGAAGAAGCTCCAGGGCATCAGCGACGTCAACGATCTGACGGACCGCAATCACGGCATGCGGATCCAGATCGGCATCAAGACGGGATTCGACCCGAACGCCGTGCTCGAGCAGCTGTACCGCCTGACGCCGATCGAGGATTCGTTCAGCATCAACAACGTCGCCCTCGTCGACGGGCAGCCGCGCACACTCGGGCTCAAGGAGCTCCTCAGCGTCTACGTGCGGCACCGCCTCGAGGTCGTCACGCGACGCAGCCGGTACCGTCTGGCCCGCCGGGAAGAGCGCCTGCACCTGGTCGAGGGTCTCCTCATCGCGATCCTCGACATCGACGAGGTCATCCAGGTCATCCGCTCCTCCGACGACTCGGAGCAGGCTCGCACCCGCCTTCAGAGCGTGTTCGACCTCAGCGAGCGACAGGCCGAGTACATCCTCGAACTGCGGCTGCGGCGCCTCACCAAGTTCTCCCGCCTGGAGCTGGAGACCGAGCGCGACGCCCTCCTCGCCGAGATCGCGGCGCTGCAGGAACTGCTCGGCAGCGAGGCTCTGCTGCGCGCCCAGGTCTCGACCGAGCTCGATGCGGCGGCCGAGGCGTACGGCACCCCGCGGCGCACCATGCTGCTGAACGCCGCACCGCCCAAAGCCCGTGCGGCCAAGGGTCCGGTGGACACGCAGATCGCCGATGCGCCGACCATGGTGGTGCTGTCGACCACCGGCCGAGCCGTGCGGGTGGATCTCGAGCCCGGTCAGGAGCTCTCCCCCGCCTCCCGCCGCAGCAAGCACGACGCGATCCTCGCGACGCTGAGCACGACGACCCGCACCGAGATCGGCGCGGTCACCACGGCGGGACGCGTGCTGCGCTTCACCGCGATGGATCTGCCCTCCATGCCGTCCGCCTCGGTGCATCTGGCAGCGGGCGTGCCGCTGCGCGACTACATCGGGCTGCTCGACAAGAGCGAGCGGATCCTCTCGCTCGTGCGCTTCGACGACGACACACCGATCGCGCTCGGTACGCGCACGGGAGTCGTGAAGCGAGTCGTGCCGTCGTCGCTCGCGGTGAAACCCGAACTGGAGATCATCGGTTTGAAGCCCGGCGACGCGGTCGTGGGTGCGGGCCCGGCCCCCGACGACGCCGAGCTCGTGTTCGTCACCAGCGATGCCCAGCTGCTGCACTTCGCCGCGGCGGGCGTGCGCCCCCAGGGCGCACCCGCAGGCGGCATGGCCGGGATCAAGCTCGGCGCCAAGGCCGAGGTGATCGCCTTCTCCGTGCTGGCCTCCGAAGCGGAGGCCATCGTCGTGACCGTGTCCGGCGCGACCGGCATGATCGCGGGCACCGATGCGGGCCGCGCGAAGTCGTCCCGGTTCGCCGAGTTCCCTGGCAAGGGACGCGCCACCGGCGGCGTGCGCGCGCACGCGTTCCTGAAGGGCGAGGACCGACTGACCCTCGCCTGGGTGGGCGCCGAGCCCGCGCTCGCGGTCGGACCGGACGGATCGGCGCGTGCTCTGCCCGAGGCCGGTGCCAAGCGCGACGGTTCGGGACAGAGCATCGATGGCGTGATCGGGTCGATCGGCGGCATGCTCGGCGCATGAGCGCCGGGCCCAGCGTCGTCTAGAGCCGCAGCGCGAGCGCGTTGGCCGTGAGGCCGGCGGCCGTGCCGCACAGCACGACGGTGTCACCGGCACCCACGCGACCGGATTCCAGCGCCCGGGTCAGCATGAACGGCACCGACGCGGAGACCATGTTGCCGAACGCCTCGACCTCGTCGACGCGACGGTCCTCGGGTACGCCGATCCGGTCGAGCATCGGACCGAGCGCCGCCGAGGCCTGATGCGGGATCCACAGGGCGATGTCGCCGTGGTCGAGACCCGCCCTGCGCAGGAACCGCTCGAAGAAGTCGGGCAGAACGCGCATCATGCCGAGCAGCGCCCGCCGGCCGTCCATGTCGAACAGGTAGTCGGCCGGATCCGCCCCCGCGTACTGCTGTGCAGGAGAATGCGACAGCCCGCCGCGCAGCTCGGTGTCGTGTGCGTGCGCGGGCCAGGTCTGCTGCTGGCTGGCGACCACGCCTCGGTCCGGCACGGTGGCGCGACGCAGCACGACGGCCACCGCGGCATCGCTGAACAGCTCGAAGCTCTCCTGCTGGCGCGGGTTGAGGAACCGCGAGGCGACGTCGCCTGCTACGACGAGCACGGTCTGGTGGTCGCCGCCCTCCAGATAGCGGGACGCGATGTCCAGGGCGGTGACGAAACTCGTGCACGTCGAGTTCACGTCGAAGGCGGCCGCATGACCAGCCGAGGTGAGGCGCTCCCACACGAGCGCCGCCGTGCACGGGATCGGCTGCACACCGGCGGCCGACGCTCCGAGCACGAGGTCGATGTCATCGGTCGTCAGACCGGCGTGGTCGACGGCGCGCAACGCCGCGCTCGCGAGCATGTCGAGGTGCGACACGTCGTCTTCGATCCGGTAGCGCACGCTCTCGCCGAACCGCACCGTCCGGCTCGGCAGCACGCTGCCCCACCCCGCGATCTCACAGCTCCGCATCGTTCAGATCCCCCCTCCAGCGCCGCTCGACGCGGCGCAGCTTCCGTCCCGGCTCCGGCGCGTACGACACGAAACGCAGTTCGGCGCGCTCCGCACCGAGACGGTCCGCCAATGATCCCAGCTCAGCCGCGACGTTCGCCCGCACGAGCGCGAGCGGTGTGTCCGCCGCAACCTCGATGCCGACCTCGAGCACTCGACGGCCGGTCTGCACGATGCGGTACTCCGCCACGCCGTCCGCGTACACCAGGGCACGCGACACCAGATCGGCGAACACCTCGACGACGCCCCCGTCCCGACCTGGCAGCCGCAGGGTGTCGCCCTCGCGGCCCTCGATCCGGGCCAGCGCAGTCAGGGCGCTCCCGCACGGGCAGGGCGCGTCGCGCTCCCGGAGCACGTCGCCGAGGCGGTAGCGCACGATGGGCTGCGCCCGGCGGCGCAGGTCCGTCACGATGGGCGCGAACCGGCCGTCGCCCAGCTGTTCCCGCTCGATGAGCACGCCGTCCTCGTTGAGATGCAGCACGCCTTCTTCGCAGGTGTGTGCGAGGAAGCCCTCCGTGCACTGGTAGAGCTGGTGGATCCGCTTCTGTCCGAGACCGACCGCGATCCTGCGCTCATCGGCGATCTCGAGCACCTCGGCGACCGCGTAGACCTTCTCCGGGCGCACGGCGATCGCGCCGCTCTCGGCCGCCCGGGCGATCGCCAGCAGCACCGACGGAGGCGCGACCAGGATCGTGGGCGCGTAACGGCCGAGACGCTCGAGGTTCTCCCCCATCTCTGCGAACACGTCGAAGTAGGAGAACGAGACGGCACGGGATCCGACCGCCTCGTACAGCGTGTTGTCGGCCCGCAGGAACAGTGCGATGCGATGTCCGAGGATGCGCCCGCGCGGCAGCGTGCGCGCGAGCATCGTCCCCGCCCAGGCCTCCCGCTCCGCGCGGCTCACGAGGAATAGCCCGCGGTGTCCACTCGTTCCGCTGGACAGCCCGACCGAGCAGCCCTGGACATCAGCGGCGAAGTCGCGGGAGCGCTCGCTCGCCAGGGCGATCCGCATCGCCTCCTCACGATGGACGCCGACCGTGTTCAGCTCGTCGAAGCGATCCATCATGATGCTCTTGTCCATCAGCGGCAGCTCCGGAAAACCAGCGGAGCCACCCGCGAGGAGTGGACCGAAGTATGCGGAGCGGCGGCGGAGGAACCGCAGATGACGCCGCAGCAGGCGACGCTGCCGGCGCTCGACCGAGGCGCGCGTGCGCAGCGGTCGCAACCAGCGCGTGGCGGCGAACTCGGCGAGGATCCGCAACCGGCTCATCGCGGGAGCAGCTCTCGGTCGCCGACCGGATCGTGGCTGCAGACCACCCTGATGCCGGCGCGAGAGAGCGCGACCAGCCGGCGTGCCGTGTCCCGATAGGCGTCGCCGTCGTGCTGCAGCGCACGCGGCACCGCGCGCATGCGCGGCTCCTCTGCGAGCAGATCCGAACCCCACGCGGCGTCTCCGGCGAGCAGCACCCGATCGTCGACCAGCACGCCGAGATGCCCCTGCGCATGCCCGGGCAGGTCCACGAGCCTCAGCCCCGCACCGGGGAACGGATCCGCGACGTCCAATGGCACGCCCGCTACCTCCGTCGAAACGAAGTCGCTCCGGTCGAGGACGAGCGGATCCGGACCGGGGAACCAGGCCGGCAGCAGGCCGGGAAGGATCGCGTCCCGCAGCCGCGCCCGCCGCAGCGTCTCGAGCTGTCCGGCGGTGGTCACGATGCGCGCCGAGGGGAACCGCACGACCCCGCCGATGTGGTCCGGGTGGAGGTGGGTGAGCACGACGTGTGTGACGCTCTCCGGAGCGACGCCGTCATCCGCGAGCTGTTGCGCGATGTCATCCTGGGCAGTCATCGTCGGGGGCAGGACGCGGCGGTACACGGCGCCGCGCCAGCCCGTGTGCCACGGCTGCGGGGCGTAGCCCGTGTCGACGAGTATCCGACGCCCGTCCCCGGGCTCGTACAGGAACGCGCCGGACGGGAAGCTTCGCACGTCGCGTCCGGCGTCGCGGAACAGGATGCCGATGTCGTGCACGGTACTCCCGCAGACGTAGTGTCGCAGTCGGTGCGTCATGCGACCGTGTCCGTCCGCGCGAGCAGGTCGGCCACGGCGCGGTCGAGCGCATCGTCGAGCGACACCTCCGGCGCATAGCCGAGCTCCGCGCGAGCCCGGGAGATATCGAGGGTCTGCGCGTACGCGATGGTCGACAGCGTGTAGCGGGTCAGTGGAGGCTCGGGGCGGGCGGGCAGCACACGACAGATCCCCTCGAGAGCTGCCGCGAGCGTCCAGGCGCCGCGGCGGGAGAGCCGACGGAACCGGGCGGTCTCACCGAGCCGGTACAGCAGCCCCTCCAGCAGCTCACGGAACGGCCGCGGCTCGCCGTTGCTGATGTTGTAGACGCCTCCGGCCGGATCGCCTTCGCTCAGCGCGAGCCGGAGCGCGCTCGCCACGTTCTCCACGGCCGTCACATCGACGAGGTTGCGCCCGTCGTCGAAGAGCGGCACACCGATGCGACGGTGCACGGCGAGCAGCCGCGGCACGAGACTCGGATCCCCGGCGCCGATCAACCCGCGCGGACGCAGGATCACGAGTTCCCGGATCCGGCCCGTCCGCTGGGCCTCGCGCAGCAGCGCCTCAGCGGCGAGCTTCGAGCGGATGTAGTCGTTCAGGCGGTTGCCGGGGTCGACCTCCTCCTCGCGGATGCCGATCCGGTCGCGCGCGGCGGCGTAGACGCTCGGCGACGACACGAAGACGAACCGGCGTGCCCCGCTTTTCTCGGCGAACCTCAGGGCCGCCGCCGTCCCCTCGACGTTGGCGGTGATGAAGTCTCGCGGGCGCCCCCAGGGTGACGACAGCGCGGCGCAGTGCACGACCGCGTCGACCTCGCTCGCCGCATCCGGGAGCTCTGCCAGGGACGAGACCAGGGTCTCCTCCGGCGCCGCCACCCGAGCGAGCGCATCCGCATTGCGCCCCGAGGCCAGGACCGGGATGTGGTGCGCCCTGAGCTCGCGCACGACGTATCCGCCGAGGAACCCGCCGGCGCCGGTGACGAGGACGGGTCGGGCGGACGCTGACATGCCCCGATGCTATGGCACGACGGCGGCGCCGACGGGGAGGTCCGCGCATGCGATGCGGCTCCGGGTCCGCCCTAGAGTGAGACGGTGCGCATCGCGATGGTCACGGACTATTACCTGCCGACGCTCGGCGGCGTGCAGACCGCGATCAAGGCCCATCGCGAGGAGCTCCTGGGCGCGGGACACGATGTCGTCGTGTTCGCCCCGCTCGCGGAGCCCTCCCCCGGCCCAGGCGTCGTGCGGCTGCCGACGGCGCGCGGCTTCGCCCCCGATGGCTACCCGTTCACCTGGCCCCTGCGCGATGCGACCGCCCAGCTCGAACACGACCTCTCCGGCTTCGACGTCGTGCACGTGCACACCGAGATGTTCGCCGCTCTCGCCGCGTACCGCGCCGCTGGGTCGCTTCGCATCCCGCTCGTCCAGACCATGCACGGGCGCATCGACGTGTACACGCGATCGGTGCTCCCGCTGCCGGGGATCACGACAGCGCTGCTCGCCGGTCTGCATCGCCGCGGCCTCGGCCCGGCGCCCGGGACGCGACCGCTCGACCTCGACGCGAGCGCTCCCTACGCCCGCACCCGCACGGCTCGGCGCATGTGGCGGCTCATGGTGAGCCAGGCTCAGCGCGCCGATCGTGTGATCGTTCCCTCCGCGCACTTCGCCGCCAAGCTCGTGAGGCAGGGCGTGCAGACGCCGCTGGACGTGCTCTCGAACGGGCTCGAGGCGACCGTGCTCGACACGATCGGGACGCCCGCCGAACGGCGGCCGGAACCGGGCGAGGACCTGCGGGTGCTGTGGTGCGGACGGCTGTCACCGGAGAAGCGTCCCCAGGTGTTCCTCGACGCCGTGTCCCGCACGCCGGGGATCGAGGCCGTGATGCTGGGTGACGGCATCTCACGCCGGGCGGTCGCGCGCGCCGCGTCCCGGATCGGATCCGGGCGGGTGGACGTGCGCGGATCCGTGCCGCAGACCGAGGTGCTCGCCGCGATGCGCACGGCGCATGTGCTCGTGTCCAGCTCCTTCGACTTCGACAACCAGCCGATGGTGCTGCTCGAGGCCGTGGCCGCCGGTCTGCCGGTGATCGTGGCGGATCCGGATCTGTCCGAGGCCCTGCCGCGAGACGGTCATCTCGTCGCGCCCCGGCCCGATGCCGCGGGGCTCGCCGAGGCGCTCGCCGCGTTGCGGGACGACCCCGCCCAGGTCGCGGACATGAGCGCGGCCGCGATCGCCCACCGCCCGCGCGTGGCCCAGAGCGCCCACCGCGAGGGACTGCTCCGCGCCTATCGCGCCGCGGTGACCGCCCGGGCTTCGCGCTGACCGTCACTCCTCGCCGGGCGCCGTCCCGAGTTCGGCGAAGCCCTCGGCGATCACGTCCGCGAGCGTCGCCGCGTGGACGCCGTCCGGGTCCAGATCCGGATCGAACACCGTCACGGAAGCGCCCCAGGCGTGCGGCGCGAGGGCACGCAGCAGGCCGATCAGCTCATCCGGGGCGAGGCCGCCGGGGTCGGGGCTGTCCACGGCGGGCATGTGCACGGGGTCCAGCACGTCGACGTCGACCTGGATCCAGTACCGGCGCTCGAGCCCCTCGACCGCCCGCACGCGGGACGCCGCCCGCGCCGCACCGTGCAGGATCACCTCATCGGCGGGGATGACGAGGGCGATCGCCTCGCGCACCTCCTCGACGAACGCGTCCTCATAGCGGTGCCCGATGTGCGCGACGCGATCGGCGTCGTAGTACGGTCCGAGTCCGTCGATCTCGGCGAGCTCCGGCGAATGACGGCCGATCGCGATCGCCAGGTCCTCCCCCGCGACGCTGCCCACGCCCGTGCTGTTGCCCGGATGCCGGAAGTCGGTGTGGCCGTCGATGTGGACCAGGCCCCCGCCGCCGGTCACCCGCGACGCCAGACCGGCGGCGATCGCGAGGCTGCAGTCGCCGCCGAGCACGAGTGGTGTCTGGCCCGCTTCCCGGATCTCGAACAGCCGATGGGCGAGCCTCCGGGCGTGATCGATGATCGCCGCCTGGTTGCGCACCGTGCCCGCCGGGCGCCGTCCGTCATCGTCCACATAGCGTCCGGGCAGCACGACACCGGCATCGACCGCTCCGGCGGCGTGCAGCCGCCGGTGCAGACCGGCCTCTCGCAGGGCGTCCGGGGCCTTCGCGGTGCCGGGCACGCCGCCGCGTACGGGCGGACGCAGTCCGAGGTTCGTGGGGGCGGAGACGACGGCGACCATCGTCTCAGTCTGTCAAGGAGCCGCCGCGGTCTCGGCAGCCGCGCGCGGATCGCGGCGCATCCAGATGTCGATGCCGTCGTTCTGCTCGACGACGAAGCCGTGCCGCTCGTACAGACGCAGCGCGGCGGATCCGACCAGCACCTGAAGCCGCAGCGGCCGGTCGGCGGGGGCGTCCGTCAGCACGGAGCGGAGGACCGAGGATCCGATGCCGCGACCCTGGTGCCGCGCGTCGAGATAGAACATCTCCAGCCACAGCGCCTCCTGATCGGGGCGCAGTGTGATCGTGCCCGCGTCCTCGCCGTCGACGGCGATCGTCCAGGTGTGCGCCGGAGAGAAGTGCTCTACGACGCGGTCGCGGGAGCGTTCCGGGTCCCAGCCGACCAGCGGTTCGAGATCCTGACGCAGCACCCGCTCCTTGAGCGCCGCGATCGCGTCGATGTCGCCGGGATTCGCGGGGCGCAGCGACACGCCCGGTGCGAGCGCGGACATCAGGCGTCGATGGCCTCGCGGGCGAGGCGATCGGAGGAGTCGATGATGAACTCGCGTCGCGGAGCCACCTCGTTTCCCATCAGCAGTTCGAACACGCGACCCGCCGCCTCCGCATCCTCCATGCGCACACGTCGCAGCAGACGCCCGGAGCGATCCATCGTGGTGGAGGCGAGCTGCTCGGCATCCATCTCGCCGAGCCCCTTGTACCGCTGGATCGGCTCATGCCAGCGCTTGTTCTGCTTGCGCAGCTTCGCGAGCAGGGAATGCAGCTCGCCCTCGCTGTAGGTGTAGATCGTCTCGTTCGGCTTGGATCCGGGGTTCATCACGATGACGCGGTGCAGCGGCGGCACGGCCGCGAAGACCCGCCCGTCCTCGATCAGTGGTCGCATGTAGCGGTAGAAGAGCGTGAGCAGCAGCGTCCGGATGTGCGCGCCGTCGACGTCGGCGTCGCTCATCAGGATGACCTTGCCGTAGCGCGCGGTCGAGAGGTCGAAGGAGCGGCCGGATCCGGCGCCGATCACCTGGATGATCGAGGCGCACTCCAGGTTCGACAGCATGTCGCTGACCGACGCCTTCTGCACGTTCAGGATCTTGCCGCGGATCGGCAGGAGCGCCTGGTACTCGCTCGTGCGGGCGTGCTTGGCCGTGCCGAGCGCGGAGTCGCCCTCCACGATGAACAGCTCGGTCTGTGCGACGTCGGTGGATCGGCAGTCCACGAGCTTGGCCGGCAGCGAGGAGGACTCCAGTGCGTTCTTGCGGCGCTGGGTCTCCTTGTGCGCCCGAGCCGAGACGCGCGCCTTCATCTCGGCCACGATCTTGTCCAGCAGCATCGAGGCCTGGTTCTTGTCGTCGCGCTTGGTCGATGCGAAGCGCTCGCCGAGCGCCTTGCGGACCACCTGGGCGACGATCGTGCGCACGGCGGGCGTGCCCAGCACTTCCTTCGTCTGGCCTTCGAACTGCGGCTCGGGTACGTTCACGGTCAGCACGGCGGTGAGGCCCGCGAGCACGTCGTCCTTCTCGATCTTGTCGCTGCCGGCCTTCAGGCGGCGGGCGTTCTGCTCGACCTGCGCACGCAGGACCTTGAGCAGCTCCTGTTCGAAGCCCTGCTGGTGCGTTCCGCCCTTGGGCGTCGCGATGATGTTCACGAACGAGCGGGTGCTGGTTTCGTAGCCCGTTCCCCAGCGCAGCGCGATGTCGACCGCGCAGACGCGTTCCACCTCGGTCGCGATCATGTGGCCGTCCGCCTGCAGCACCGGCACGGTCTCCTTGAACGTGCCCTCGCCCTGCACGCGCCAGGTGTCCGTCACCGGCGCGTCGGTGGCGAGGTACTCGACGAACTCGGCGATGCCCCCCTCGTAGTGGTACGAGGTCTCGTTCACCGCCGCTGCCGAGCCGGGTCCGGATTCGGCCTCCGTACCGTCCGTGGCGACGGCGCCGGTCACCGCGCGCTCGTCCCGGACCACGAGCTCGAGACCCGGCACGAGGAAGGCGGTCTGCCGCGCGCGGGTCTCCAGCTCGGCGAGCTGGAACGCGGCGTCCTTGGTGAAGATCTGCCGGTCCGCCCAGTAGCGGATGCGGGTGCCGGTCACGCCCCTCGGCGCCTTGCCGATCACGCGCAGCTCGCTGTTGTCCTGGAACGGCGTGAACGGGGCGTCCGGCCGCTTCTCGCCCGAATCCTTGAAGATGCCCGGCTCGCCGCGCCGGAACGACATCGCGTAGACCTTCCCGCCGCGGTCGACCTCGACGTCGAGTCGCTCGGACAGGGCGTTCACGACCGAGGCGCCGACGCCGTGCAGACCGCCCGAGGCGGCGTACGAGCCGCCGCCGAACTTGCCGCCCGCGTGAAGCTTCGTGAAGACGACCTCGACGCCCGTGAGACCTGTGCGCGGCTCGACGTCGACCGGGATGCCTCGCCCGCGGTCGTGCACCTCGACGCTGCCGTCGGGGTGCAGGAGGATGTCGATCTTCGTGCCGTTGCCCGCGACAGCCTCGTCCACCGAGTTGTCGATGATCTCCCAGAGGCAGTGCATGAGCCCCGGGGAGCCGTTCGAGCCGATGTACATTCCAGGCCGCTTGCGGACGGCCTCGAGACCCTCGAGGACCTGGAGATGATGGGCGGAATACTCGGCTGTCACAATCCCCCATCGTATCGAGGAGAGCGGACGTCGCCCCGACGACACTCCTCACCGTCACCCGCTCGTCATCGAGCGCGTACGCGGTGAGCGAAACACGCCGTCTCGCGGGCATGACTCCCAGCTCTGCGTGGTTGTATTGAGCACACTCCAACAGCGGACCCGAACAACGAGGAGGCATCGAGATGAACGCGACGACCGAACGGGATAGCACCGTCATCCCCCGCCTCACGGCGATGGACCGATGCGACTCCTGCGGAGCCCAGGCATACATCGCCGCCGAGGTCAACGGCAGCGAGCTGCTGTTCTGCGCTCACCACGGGCGCAAATACGAGGAAAAGCTCCGCGCGGTGGCGACGAGCTGGCACGACGAGACGTCGCGTCTGCTCGACAGCTGACCCGCTCACAGACAGAAGCGCCCGGTGTCCTCGGACATCGGGCGTTTTCATGTCGGTGGACGCGCCGATCCGAGACGGAAGGCTCAGTGCTCTTCGCGCCGCACGTGAGCGGTGAGCCGGCACAGGATCTCCTCGCCCACGGTGCCGATCGCCTCGGCGAGGGTGGTCGGGGTCGCTTCGCCGTGCGCACCCCGGCCGAACAGGACCACCTCGTCGCCGACCGCGGCGGCATCCCAGCCCGCGACGCGCACCGTGTCAGGGCCGACAGCCAGGAGCGTCCGGGCGCCGGCCGGTGTGCCCACCTGCACGCGTCCGGCGAGGATGCTCGGCAGCCCGTCGAAGGATCCGACACCCACGACGACCTCATCCCCGTCGATGCGCAGCACCGGCGCGACGAGCTCGGCCGCGGGCGCGATCCCCGGCAGGTCCGGCCCGTCGGCGGAGCGCACGCCGAAGCAGAAGGCGCCCACGCGGACCAGCGTGCCGCGCAGCTCCGGGCGGGCCCAGGTGGCGGCCGAGGCCGTGAGGTGCCGGTGGGGCAGGTCCGCACCGAGTTCGCCGGCGCGGCGCACAGCCGCGAGGAATCGTGCCTGCGCAGCGTCGTCCTCGTCGTCGCTCGCCTCCGCGAGGTGGCTCCACGCGCCCACCAGCAGCAGTCGCCCGTCGTTCTGCGCCCGCAGCGCCGACCCGACTCCCTCGTCCCACTCCTCGGCCGAAAGCCCGTTGCGGTGCAGTCCCGTGTCGACCTTGAGATGGATGCGCGCGACGGCGCCGAGCTCCGCCGCCCGCGCGATCACTCGGCGCAGATAGTCGAGCGTCCCCACGCCGAGGTCCACGTCGGCCCGCAGCGCCGCGTCGATCTCCGCATCGACCGAGGTGGCCCAGGCGAACAGCCGTGGCACCGGACCGACCTCGTCGCGCAGCCGGAGCGCGGTGGGGATGTCGTAGGTGCCGAACCACCCGACCCCCGCGTTCGCCGCGACACGCGCCGCCCAGGCGGCGCCGAGGCCGTAGCCGTCGTCCTTGAGCACCATCATCAGCGTGGACGGCGCGACCCGCGCGGTCACGGCCGCGATGTTCGCCTGCAGCACGGCCTGGTCCACCCGCAGCACGGGACCGGTCATGCCTCCCATGCCCGCTCCGTCCTCTGCCCGGCCACGGCCACCAGCTCGTCGATGCGCATCCCGGTGATCCGAGCCCAGTCGGCGACCCCCGCCGACAAGGGGCCTTCTCCGCCGAAGTACGTCGCCTCGGCCCCCACGGCGACGTCCGTCCCTCCGATGTCCGCCACGCAGACGTCCATGGCGATCCGGCCGACGATCGGGTGCACCACACCGTCGATCTCGATCGACGCGCGGCTGCCGAGGGCACGAACAACGCCCTGTGCATAGCCGCCGGTGACGAGCGCGAGGCGCGAATCCTCGGAGGCGCGATGGATGTAGCCGTAGGACACACCGCCGCCCGCCGCGATGTCCTTGGTCGAGAGCACGCGCCCTGCCACGCGCATCACCGGTCGGCCCGGCAGCGCTCCGCTCGCATCCGGCAGACCGTACAGCACACGCGGATCCAGCTCCGGCGTCTCGGTGCAGGTCGCCTCGATGCCTTCCGCTCGCAGCAGCGCGACGTCGTGCGGCCCGTCCACGCGCACGCCGCGCGCGCCTGCCGCCGTCACAACCCGAGCGACGTCGAGGAGGCCGTGCCCCCACGCATCGTGGCGAAGATCCGCGATGCCCGCTCCCCCGGCGGCGACCGCGGCGGCGGCCCCGTCCTCGAGCGCCGACCGCGAGATCAGCGAACGCAGCATCGCACTCTGCGGAAGAGTGTCGGGGAGCGGCTCGTTCACCCTCCCAGCCTACCCGGGCGGATCCTGCCGGCCCCGTCCAGCGCCCTCGCCCCGGGGTTCTCGGAGGCGGGCCGCCTAGACTGGACCGGTTCCCCGTCCGATCTCCCCGGAGTACGCATGCCCTCGAACGGCCTCGGCCTCAAGTCCCGTCTCGGCTATCTCGCCGAGCGCGCCCGTCGCATCAACGTCGGCTCGGTGATCGAGCGCGCCAAGGAGGCGTCCGCGCAGCACGGCAAGGCCGTCCCCGCCGTGGTGGTGGACATGCTGTGGTCGGCCGGCCGCCACAACGTGGGCTTCCAGGACTACATCGACTACGACTTCGCGATCCTGAACCGCGCAGAGCGCGCGACCTACATGACGCACCCCGTGTCGAACCAGATCTCGGAGCGCTACGCGCACCCCGATTACCGGCACCTCTTCCACGACAAGATCGAGTTCGACGAGAAGTTCTCGGACTTCCTCCGTCGCGAGTGGATGGTCGTGAAGCCCGGCAACGCCGACGAGCTGCGCGACTTCGTGCAGCGTCTGGGCACCGTCATCGTGAAGACGCCGATGGGACAGGCCGGTTCCGGCGTGTTCCGCTACCACGCCGCCGACGTCTCCGACTGGGATGCCTTCCACGCCGACCTGCTGGGCCAGGGCCGTCTGCTCGTCGAGGAGGTCATCCGGCAGCACCCCGACCTCGCCGCGGTCTGCCCCGGCACGGTCAACACGACCCGCGTCACCGCCTTCTTCGACGGCGAGAAGACGCACATCCTCGCGATGGCGCAGAAGTTCGGGCGCGGCGAGGTCAGCGACCAGATGTCGTTCGGCGGCTTCTACACGATGCTGGACGACGACGGCCACGCGGTGAGCGCCGGCTACGACTCCCACGGGCACGTGCACGAGCTGCATCCCGACTCGGGCTTCCGCATCGCCGACTTCCAGCTGCCGCTGATCGACGAGGTCAAGGCGTTCGTCGACCAGGTCGCGCGCGTCGTGCCCCAGGTGCAGTACGTCGGCTGGGACATCGTCGTCGGCCCGGACGGCCCCGTGCTCGTCGAGGGCAACTGGGGCGCCGGCGTCTACGAGAACAAGCCGAGCGTCTCGGGCATCCGCACCGGGCACAAGCCGCGCTACCAGGCGGCCATCAGGTTCTGAGCGCCTTTCGCACGAAGAAGCCCGCCCTGTCACGACGACGAGGCGGGCTTCTTCGTGGTTCACACGGTCAGGCTGCGCGGATGATGCCCATCGGGGTCGACTCCGTGCCCTGGCCGAGCGGGTTGTCCTTGAGGATCGCGACGAGGCGCTTCTCCGCAGTCTTCTCGAGCGTGGAACCGAGGATGTTGCCGCCGAGGTCGTTGATGTCGACGACGGCCACGTCGCACACCCCGCCGATCAGCCGCTGCATCTCGTGCGCCACCTCGCGGGGGCGCGCCGGCCCCAGCACGACCGAGCGGTCGTAGGGCGGCATCGTGCCCTCGGTCGGCCCGTCGATCGCCCGCGCCTTCTCCCCGGCGATCCGGTAGAAGTCGCCGCGGCGTCCGAACGCCTTGGTGACGGCGGAGACCGCGGCCGCGAACAGGATCCGCGGCGTGCCGCACTCGCGCAGAGCCATCTCCATGGTCTCGGGCATGCCGAGTCCGATGCCGTAGGGCGTGCGCGTCACGTACTTCGACAGGAAGAACGCGAGCTTGCGCGGCTGGATCTCCTCGAGCAGGAACGAGCGCCCCTGGGTGATGCCGACGATCTTCTCTGTGATGAAGAGCAGGTCGCCCTTCTGCACCTCACCCGCGGCGTACTCGGTGACGATGTCGGCGAGCACGTCGCCGGGCATGACCACCTTCGTGCGGATCGGGATACGCAGCCAGCGAGTCCCCTCGACCGAGATGTCGAGGTTCTTACCGTCGTTGGGCTTCGCCGCCGCACTCACTCGAGGTAGTCCCGCAGCGACTGCGAACGGCTCGGGTGACGCAGCTTGGCCATCGTCTTCGACTCGATCTGGCGGATCCGCTCGCGGGTCACGCCGAACGTGTCGCCGATCTGGTCGAGCGTCTTCGGCTGGCCGTCGCCGAGGCCGAAGCGCATGCGGATCACACCCGCCTCGCGCTCGGACAGGGAGTCGAGCAGCTGCTCCAGCTGGCGCTGCAGCATCGTGAAGCCGACCGCGTCCGCGGGGACCACGGCCTCGGTGTCCTCGATGAGGTCGCCGAACTCGCTGTCGCCGTCCTCGCCGAGCGGGGTGTGCAGCGAGATGGGCTCACGGCCGTACTTCTGCACCTCGATGACCTTCTCGGGGGTCATGTCGAGCTCGCGGCTCAGCTCTTCGGGCGTGGGTTCGCGACCGAGGTCCTGCAGCATCTGACGCTGCACGCGGGCGAGCTTGTTGATGACCTCGACCATGTGCACCGGGATGCGGATCGTGCGGGCCTGGTCGGCCATGGCGCGGGTGATGGCCTGACGGATCCACCAGGTCGCGTAGGTCGAGAACTTGAAGCCCTTGGTGTAATCGAACTTCTCGACGGCGCGGATGAGGCCCAGGTTGCCCTCCTGGATGAGATCCAGGAACTGCATGCCGCGGCCCGTGTAGCGCTTGGCGAGCGACACCACGAGGCGCAGGTTAGCGCCGAGCAGGTGGCTCTTGGCGCGCTGACCGTCGCGGGCGACCCACTGCAGGTCGAGTCCGAGCTGACCGGTCTTCTCGGCCGCCGACATCACGGAGAGCTTCTCCTCGGCGAACAGACCCGCCTCGATCCGCATCGCGAGCTCGACCTCTTCGGCCGCGTTCAGCAGCGCGACCTTTCCGATCTGCTTCAGGTAGTCCTTGACCGGGTCGGCGGTGGCGCCGGTGATCTGCGTCGAGTAGACGGGGACGTCGTCCTCATCGGTCGAACTGATCCGGATCGCGCCGGTGGGCAGCGGCTCGCTGAAGGCGGGCTTGGCGCCCTCCTCCTCGTCGCCGTCATCCGCATCCGCGGGGGCCTCCTCGGAGGCGGCCTCGTCGACGGCATCCTTCTTCGCCCTGGCGGGCTTCTTCGCGGCCGGCTTCTTCGCCGCCGCCTTCGTCGGAGCGGCCTGCTCCGCGGCGTCGGCGGCTGCCGCCGCGACCTCCTCGGGCTCAGCGGCCTCGGTCTTCGTGCGGGTGTTCTTCTTCGTGGCAGTCGTCACGTCTCGCCTCTCAACGGAGCGCTGCGCGGGCGCCCTGTGTTCGTTCAGCCTGTCGGCTTGATCGGCCCGTGCCCTTGCGGGCACTAGTAAGACCCTTGTCAAGTCCCCAGACCTTGCGGAGTGGGTATTGACAACGGGTCGTCAGATAAGTATCGCACACTCTGCGGTCGCCGACACCGGATCCCGCATTCCGCGTCGAACCTCTCGGGACACTCCCGGAATCGGCTCAGATCCGGCCGTTCTTGTCCTCGTCCCCGCCGGGCCGCGTGGCCAGGAAGCGCTCCAGTTCTGCAGCGAGCTCATCGGCGCTGGGGAGCGATCCCTCGTCGAAACGGGCGGGCGCCTCGTCCTCCAGCTCGAGACCGGACATGTAGGCGTCGTACCTGTGCTCCAGGGTCTGCACCATCTGGCCGAGCTCTTCGTTGTCGCGCACCTGCTCGTCGACCCGCTCCAGATACTCCGCGCGCTTCTCCCGCAGCGCATCGGTGAGCAGCACCAGCCCCGTCGCCGCCATGACCTTCTCGGCGGCGGTGAGGACCGCATCCGGATACTCGGTGTCGGCGAGATAGTGCGGCACGAGCAGAACGAAGCTCGCGACGCTGCGCTCCGCCTGAACGAAGCGGTACTCCAGCAGATGCCCCGCTGTGCCGGGCACCTGGGTGCGCGGGCGCCACACCGAATGCGCCGCCGTGAGCTCGGCCCTGTTGCCGCTCGCGGTGACCCCGATCGGTCGGGTGTGCGGCACGGGCATCGCGATGGAATGGACCCAGGTGACAGTGGAGACGTCGTACTCGGCGGCGAAGTCGAGGACCACGTCGGCGAACGCGTTCCATGCGAAGTCGGGTTCGTAGCCCGCCAGCAGCAGGAACGGCCGTCCCAGTGCGTCGTGCGCCAGGGACAGCTCGAGGCGGGCGGGCTTCAGCTCCGCGATGTGGTCCTGGTCGAAGGTGAGCACCGGGCGGCGCGCGCGGTAGTCCAGCAGCAGGTCGTTGTCGAAGACCAGCACCGGCTGCGGATCCGTCGTCTCGACGAGGTGGTCGATGAGCCCGGACACCGCGGATCCCGCGTCCGTGAAGCCGGTCAGCAGGATGACGAGCGGCAGGCCGGACGGCACGCCGCCGGGGTAGGCGACGCGTTCGTGGATCTCTCCGGAGATGGGCATGCCTCCATGCTACGAGTCACCCCGCCGCCCGGATCCGCTGAGCGCTGACAGCGAACACGCGGAGGGCGCATCCTCTCGTCGCGCACCGCGCCGAACCTAGGATGGAACCCATGACGTCACCTGCGCTCGAGCTGCACACAGGCGCTCCGGCGGACGCGAACGCTGATGCGGTCGTGCTCGTCGTCGCCGGTCTCACGGACACCCCGGAAGACCTTTCCCCGTTCTCCTCCACCCATGCCGCGCTGACCGCGGTCGGCTTCACCGGGAAGGCGGGCGCCTATACGCGCATTCCCGCTCCCGAGGTCGCGGACGTGCCGGTCGCTGTCGTGAGTGCAGGGTCCGCCCCGGATGCGGACGCCGTGCGCGAGGCCGTCGGCGCCGCACTGCGCACGCTCACCGGGTTCGACCGCGTCTCGGTGCGACTCGGCGACGCCGTCGGCGGGTTCGCGACGGCCGCGGCCGAGGGCGCGCTGCTCGGCGGGTACCGCTTCGACGACTACCGCTCCGGCGAGCAGCCGAAGCGCGCGGGGACGATCGTGCTGCACGCGGAGCTCTCGCCCGAGGACGCCGCCCACGCGACGGCCCTCGCGGAGGCCGTCGCACTGACCAGGGATCTGGTCACCACCCCGGCCGAGTGGCTGGGGCCGGCGGATCTGGCGGAGCGCGCCGTTGCGGAGGTCGCCGGGCTCGATGTGACCGTCGAAGTGCTCGACGAGACCGCCCTCGCCGCCGGCGGCTTCGGCGGCATCCTCGGCGTCGGCCAAGGATCCGATCGCCCGCCGCGCCTCGTGCGGCTCGACTACTCCCCTGCCGACGCGACCGGGCACATCGCCCTCGTCGGCAAGGGCATCACCTTCGACACCGGAGGACTGTCGCTCAAGCCGCCGGCCAGCATGGTCGGCATGAAGACGGACATGGCAGGGGCAGCCAGCATCCTCGCCGCGACCAAGGCCGTCGCCGCCCTGGGCCTGCCGATGCGCATGACCGCCTGGCTGTGCATCGCAGACAACATGCCCTCCGGCTCGGCCATCCGCCCGGGCGACGTGCTGCGCTTCGCCGATGGGCAGACCGTCGAAGTGCTGAACACGGATGCGGAAGGGCGCCTGGTCCTCGCCGACGGCCTGGTCGCCGCGAGCCGGGAGAAGCCCGACGTCATCCTCGATGTCGCGACGCTGACCGGCGCGATCATCGTGGCCCTCGGCATGCGCCACACCGGCGTCTTCGGCGACGACGAGACCGTGCAGGAGGTCCTCGCTGCGGCGTCCGCCTCGGGTGAAGCCGCATGGCCGATGCCGCTTCCCGAGCACATGGAGGACGAGCTGAAATCGCCGATCGCCGACCTGGTGAACGCGAAGATCGGCGACCCGGCAGGCGGCTCGCTCTTCGCCGGCCTGTTCCTGCGCCGCATGGTCGGACGCACCTCCGACGAGGCAGATGCCCCGCGCATCCCGTGGGCCCACCTCGACATCGCCGGCTCCTCCGAGCACAAGGGAGCCCCGTACGGCTTCACCGACAAGGGCGCCACGGGCGCGATCGTGCGCACGCTGATCGCCTTCGCCGAGGCGCGCGCGAACGGAGCACGCGCATGACCACCCACACCTTCGACCTCGTGATCCTCGGTGGCGGCAGCGGCGGATACGCCGCGGCCCTCCGCGCCGCGGAGCTCGGCAAGTCCGTCGCCCTGATCGAGAAGGACAAGGTCGGCGGCACGTGCCTGCATCGCGGGTGCATCCCCACGAAGGCGCTGCTGCACTCCGCCGAGGTCGCCGAGAACGTCCGCGACGCGGCGAAGTACGGTGTCGGCGCCTCCTTCGAGGGGATCGATCCGGCCGGGGTCCGCGCCTATCGCGAGGGCATCGTCGCCAAGAAGTACAAGGGGCTCGAGGGTCTGGTCAAGGCGCGCGGCATCACCGTCGTCAGCGGCGAGGGCTCTCTGCGTCCGGACCGCTCGATCGCGGTCGGGGACGATGTGTACACCGGGTCCGATGTGATCCTCGCAACCGGCTCCTACAGCCGGTCCCTGCCGGGCCTCGAGATCGGCGGCCGCATCCTCACCAGTGAGCAGGCACTCGCGCTCGAAGAGGTGCCGCAGCGCGTCGTGATCCTCGGCGGCGGGGTGATCGGCGTCGAATTCGCGAGCGTCTGGCGCTCGTTCGGTGCCGAGGTGACGATCGTCGAGGCGCTCGAGCACCTCGCCCCGAACGAGGACATCGCCCTGAGCAAGGGACTCGAGCGCGCGTTCCGCCGACGCGGGATCGCCTACTCGCTGGGCGTGCGGTTCGCGAACGCGACGCAGACCGACGAGGCCGTCACGGTCACCCTGGAGAACGGCACCTCCTACGAGGCCGATTATCTGCTCGTCGCCGTCGGACGCGGCCCCGCGACGGCCGGACTCGGCTTCGAGGAGGCCGGCATCGCGATGGAGCGCGACTTCGTGCTCGCAGACGCAGAGCTGCGCACGAACGTGGACCACGTGTGGGCGGTCGGTGACATCGTGCCAGGGCTGCAGCTCGCGCACCGCGGCTTCCTTCAGGGCATCGCCGCCGCCGAGCGGATCGCGGGACTGAATCCTGCGGTCATCCCCGAGGCGCAGATCCCCCGCGTCACGTACTGCAGCCCGGAGGTCGCCTCGGTCGGCGTCACCGAGGCGGCCGCGATCGACGCGCTCGGCGCCGATGCGGTCGTCTCCTACGAGTACAACCTCGCCGGCAACGGCAAGAGCGAGATCATCGGCACGGGCGGACTCGTCAAGGTCGTGCGGCAGAAGGACGGCCCCGTCCTGGGCGTGCACCTGCTGGGCGACCGCGTCGGAGAGCTCATCACGGAGGGTCAGCTCGCGGTGAGCTGGGAGGCGCACCCCGAGGACATCGCCCCGCTGATCCACGCCCATCCGACGCAGAGCGAGGCTCTCGGCGAGGCGTTCCTCGCCCTTGCAGGCAAGCCACTTCACGCGATGTGAAACTTTTATTGCGCATCGTGGAAATCAATGCTGGGCTGAACCCCCTCATGCCCACTAAGCTGAACACCATCACGAACTTCCCTAAGGAGACTCCGTCATGAGCACACCCGTGGTCCTTCCCGCCCTCGGCGAAAGCGTCACCGAGGGCACTGTGACCCGTTGGCTCAAGCAGGTGGGCGACACCGTCCAGGCCGACGAGGGCCTGCTCGAGATCTCGACCGACAAGGTCGACACCGAGATCCCCTCGCCGATCAGCGGCGTGATCGAGGAGATCCTCGTCGGCGAGGACGACACCATCGCCGTCGGCGCCGTGCTCGCCCGTATCGGCAGCGGCGCTCCGGCCGCCCCGGCGCCCGCTGCCGCCCCGGCACCGGCTGCCGCAGCAGCACCGGCTCCCGCCGCTGCCCCGGCACCCGCTCCCGTTGCGGCGCCTGCACCCGCTGCGGCTCCGGCACCTGCTGCGGCTCCTGTCGCGGCACCGGCCGCCCCTGCGGCCGCAGAGGCCGGCTCCGACTCGGTGTACGTGACGCCGCTCGTGCGTCGTCTTGCGGCCGAGAAGGGCGTCGACCTGGCATCGATCGCCGGCACCGGCGTCGGCGGACGCATCCGCAAGGAGGACGTGCTGAACGCCTCTGCGGCCCCGGCCGCCCCCGCCGCGGCCGCCGCACCGGCGAAGGCTCGCGAGATCTCGCCGCTGCGCGGGACCACGCAGCCGATGTCGCGCCTGCGCAAGGTGCTCGCGGAGCGTGCCGTCGCGTCGATGCAGCAGACCGCTCAGCTGACCACCGTGGTCGAGGTCGACGTCACGAAGCTCGCCGCTTACCGCGACGAGGTCAAGGGCTCGTTCCAGCAGAAGACCGGCGACAAGCTGTCGTTCCTCCCCTTCTTCGCCCTGGCCGCCGCTGAGGCGCTGCAGGAGTTCCCGATCGTGAACGCCACCGTCGACGGCACCGACATCGTGTACCCGGCGGCGGAGAACATCTCCATCGCGGTGGACACCGAGCGCGGCCTCCTCACGCCGGTGCTGCGCGATGCCGGATCGAAGAACATCGCCCAGATCGCTCACGAGATCGCCGATCTCGCGGCGCGCACCCGCGACAACAAGCTGAAGCCCGACGAGCTGGCCGGCGGCACCTTCACGCTGACCAACACGGGCTCGCGCGGCGCGCTGTTCGACACCCCTGTGGTGTTCCTGCCGCAGTCCGCGATCCTCGGCACGGGCATCGTCGCGAAGCGCCCCGGCGTGATCACCGTCGACGGCCAGCAGGCCATCGCCGTGCGGTCCTACGTCTACCTCGCTCTGTCGTACGACCACCGCACGGTCGACGGCGCGGACGCCGCACGGTTCCTGTCGTCGATGAAGGCCCGCCTGGAGGCAGCGGACTTCGCCGCTCAGCTCGGCGCCTGACCACGGTCACGGGGCTCCGGTCCCCTCGGATGGCGGATTCGCGATGTCGTACACATCGCGGATCCGCCATTCGGCGTTCCGACGGATGATCACCACCATCTGCGCACCGTCGTCGGAGGAGTTCCGGATGGCGGCGATGTCACCGTAGTCCTCGATCAGCACCGGCGACCCGTCCACCGCGCGCAGTGGTCGGGCCCCGGCCGCGCCGCCGTCCCACACCTCCGCGCATTCCGGCTGCGGCCGTTCCTGGCAGCTCCTGGCCGCGGCGATCAGCTCTTCAGCAGCAGCCCGTGGATCGGACCGCGACGATGCACCCGGGGCCGGCGGGGCCGGCGTGCGCCCGGAGGCGCCCGGTGTCGCTCCCCCGTCGCCGGTCTCCGCAGGAGTGTCGACGCTCTCCGCAGGAGTCGGGACGGGTGGGTACGGCGATGCGCTCGCCGAGACCCACGTCGACGTCGAGCCGGGCGTGCCGTCGGCCGCGTCGGCGCTGCCGGTGCCGGACGGCCACAGTGCGCCGACCACCGCGATGACGGCAGCCGCGGACACCGCGACGAGGACAGGGCCCTTCCATCGCTTGCGCCCGATCGACCGCTCCGACGGTGCTGCAACGCCGCGCGAGCGCTCATGCGCCCGGCCCCGGATGGACGCCCGGCGTCCGACCCGCTCCCCCATATGTGCCCGCGCATCGCGCAGACGTCGAATCACCGTCGACACGGAGACGGGCGCGGACGCACCAGGTCCTCGCTCGCCTCCGAGCCGTCGGGTCAGCGCGGCGCCCCGACGTTCCCGTGCTGCAGGCGCCCGGCGCCCGCCCGACCGAGCGGCGCCGCGCAGCTCTCTCCGCAGCGGCCGATGCTCGCCCTCGCGCAGATCTGCCCGCGACAGGGCCCTCCCCGGGATGCCTTCGCCCGGGGCCTCGACGCTCGGATCGGCGGCGCCGTCGACATCCAGGCGCAGCGGGCGCGGCGCGGCGATCTCGAGCAGTTCGCGCTCCCAACGCGCGGCCTCGGCGCGCAGGCGGCGCGGCTCATCCAAGGCGTCGCCGAGGCGCGTCAGGACGCGGCGCAGCGCTCGGTCCTCGACCCGCGCCTCCAGATCGCGCAGCAGTCGTTCCCCGGTCTCGCGCGGCGTTCCGCCGGCGTCCAGCGCGTCCGTCGATCCGATCGCGAACAGCGGGCGCGCCTCATCGGTGAGCCACCAGCCGCCGTACAGCGCCACGTCGGCGTCGCGGTCCGCGCCGGCATCGGCCCGCGCCACGTCGGCGGGGTCGTCCTGTTCGCCCTCCAGCTCGAGCACGCCGCGCAGCACGCTGACCGCGAGGGTCACCGCTTCGCCGTGCGCGAGCCCGCCCGCGTCCGTCGCCTGCGCGAGATGGGCACGCACGGTACGCACGCACCATGGCAGCAGCACATCCTGCCCGTCCGTGCTCAGCGCGAGGTCGAGCGGCGCGGCGACGTGCTCGGCGCCGGCGAACGCCCATCCGGCCCAGCCGCGCAACTGCGCCGCATCGACCCGCACGGCCATGCCGTTCCCGCGCGTGACGAGTTCGCCGTCGAACGGACCCTCGCCGTCTGCGAGTGCGCGGACGGCACGATGCGCGCCCGTCACGGCGATGCTCCTGCTTCGTTCCGTCATCCGGCCATCCCAGCGCTCCCGCATCGGCCGTGCGGGGTCCTTCGCGCAATCGGTGCACTATCGGGGTCGCGATCGTCCTGTGCAGGACGAATCTGTTCGCCCAGCGCGTGTCCATCAGGGCCGTCACGGGTCCGCGGAATCGGTAGGCTGGAGGGTATGGCAAAAAGTCCCTCCGCGACGGAGAAGCAGCCCGGCTTCTTCTCGCAGCTGCGCTCGCTCTTCCGCTTCACCCGGGAGATCTACCCGTGGCTGCCCTGGGCGCAGATCGCGCTCCTGGTCGCCGGCGTCCTCATCGGCCTGATCGTCGGCTACGTCATCCCGCCGTTCCAGATCTGGAGCCTCATCCTGTGGGGCATCACCGGCCTGCTGCTGGGCGTGCTGGGTGCGATGTTCCTGATGACGCGCCTCTCCACGACCGCGATGTACCGCAAGATCGACGGCATGCCCGGCGCCGCCGGACATGTCATCAGCACGTCGCTGGGTCGCAGCTGGCAGGGATCCGAGATCCCGGTCGGCGTGAACCCGAAGTCGCAGGACGCCGTGTACCGCGCGATCGGCCGCGGTGGCATCGTGGTGGTCGCCGAAGGCTCTCGCGGGCGCCTCACCAAGCTCGTCAAGGATGAGAAGACCAAGGCCATGCGGGTGGCGCAGGGCGTGCCCGTGAACGTGTTCTACGTCGGTCACGGCGAGGACGAGGTCTCGATCGACAAGCTCTCGAAGACCATCAAGAAGCTCCCGAAGGCCATCGACAACGCGACCATGGCCGCCGTCATCAAGCGCATGGAGTCGGTCTCCCAGTCCGTGGCCTCGCTGCCGATCCCCAAGGGCATCGATCCGCTCAAGTCGCGCGCACCGCGTCCGCGCTGATCCCCCGAACGCCACGAGCGCCCGGTCCCCCACGGGGCCGGGCGCTCGTCGTCCGTGGCGCGGATCCGCTCAGGCGGAGGTATCCGGCATGTGCTCCTTCGGGAGCTTGCGGACCTTGGCGCGACGGCGACGGCGCTCCGGGATCATCGAGCGCATCTCGTCGAGCTTGCCGAAGCACAGCAGCCGGTCCTCGTCCTCGAGCACGACGTGCTTGCGCGGGTTCGGGATCACCGTGACGCCGCGGTGCAGGGTGAGGACGGTGATGTCGCGGTCCCACAGGCCCAGCTCGCCGAGCTGCTTGCCGACCTGCTCCGCGCCGGCGTGGATGACGAGCTCGGCCACACCGTATCCGGTGGAGACGCTCAGACGCTGACGCACGTCGATCTCGGGGAAGTTCACCTGGTTCGCGATGAAGTCGATGATCGCGCCGGCCACGTCCAGGCCCGTGGCCGCCTCGATGCCCTGCAGCCCCGGTGAGGAGTTCACCTCCATGACCAGAGGCCCGTCCTCGCCTTCGAGCATGTCGACCCCCGCAACCCGGAGGCCCATGATCTGCGCGGCGCGCACGGCGGTCTGCTCGTAGACGGGGTCGAGCTGCACCGCCTCCACGGTGCCACCACGATGCACGTTGGAGCGGAACTCGTCGCCGTTCGCGACGCGCCGCATCGCCGCGACCACGCGATCGCCGACCACGAGCGCGCGGATGTCCCTGCCACGGCTCTCCGAGATGAACTTCTGGATCAGGACGTTCTGCTTGGTGGAGTGCAGCGTCTCGATGATCGCCTCGGCGACCTTGACCTGAGGCGCGAGGATGACGCCGATCCCCTGCGTGCCCTCGAGCAGCTTGATGACAACGGGAGCCCCGCCGACCCGCTCGATCGCCGGACGCACGTCGGCACGGTTGCGCACGAATGCCGTGGGCGGCATGGCGATGTTGTGCCGGGACAGGATCTGGTTCGCGCGGAGCTTGTCGCGTGCGCTCGAGATGCCGTTCGCGGTGTTCGGCGTGTAGACGTCCATCTGCTCGAACTGACGGACCACGGCCGTGCCGAAATAGGTGATCGAGTTGCCGATGCGCGGCAGGATCGCGTCGTAGTCGCTCAGCCGTCGTCCGCGGAAATGCAGATCCGGTTCATCGGCGGTGAGGTCGATCGCGAAGCGCAGGGTGTTCAGAACCTTGATCTGATGTCCGCGCTGCGTTGCGGCGGCGCGGAGGCGCTGGGTGGAGTAAGACTGCGGGGCGCGCGAGAGCACGGCGAGCTTCACGGTGATTTCCTGCCAGGATGTGTGTTGTGGACCGACCTACTCATTCAAGCACCCTTATCGGGTGGCGGGAGTGGGTGTCCCTCCCCGACGTCGGGATCCCCTGGATCAAGGCGAAGGTGGACACCGGAGCGCGCAGCTCCTCGCTGCACGCGCAGCACATCCGCGAGTTCGAGCGCGACGGCGTCCCGTGGGTGCGCTTCGACGTGCGCCCGTGGCAGGGAGCGCACGAACTCGTCCCCGTGGAGCTGCCGGTGTTCGACCGCCGCGATGTGCGGTCGTCCTCCGGGCATGCCCAGAGCCGTCTGGTCGTGCTGCTGGACATGGTGCTGGTGGGGCGGCGCGTGACCGCCGAGGTCACCCTGAGCAACCGCAGCGAGATGGGGTTCCGGATGCTGATCGGCCGAGAGGCGCTTCGCCAGGGCTTCACGATCGAGCCTGCGCGCTCCTTCCTCGGGGGCAAGGCCCCGAAGACGTTCCGCCGCCTCAACCGCGGCCACACCGCCGCCTGAGCCTCCTACAGGGCCTTGCGCATCTGCTGCGTGATCACCTCGTAGCCCGCGGATCCGTAGAGCGCGATCGCTGTGCGGTTGCCACCGAAGACGTTCAGCTCGAGCGCCTGCGCGCCGTGCGCCAGCGCCTCGGCCTCGACCGCGTTCAGCAGGGCACGCCCGAGGCCCTCACCGCGGCGTTCCTCGAGCACCTCGATGTCGTAGAGGAAGGCCACGCCGGGGGCGCCCCTCGGGTGATCCAGCGCGATCCAGGCCCGCCCGATCGGCGCGCCCGCTTCATCGACGCCGCGCAGCACCAGCATGCGCTCCGTGTCAGCGCCGTCGGGCAGCAGCTCGGCGTTCTCCGTCCTGGCACGCTCGACCGCGCCGGCGGATGCCCAGCGCCCGGAATGCACCTGTTCCTGCGCGTACTCGTTCGCGAGTTCGTCGAGCCAGAGCTCGCACTCGGCGGCGGTCATGCGGCGCACGGTCACGGCAGGCATGCCCGCATCCTCGCATGTCCTCGGGTCCCGCGGAGGATCAGGCCCGGATGAGCACCGTGCCGACGGCCTTGTCGTGCAGCCCGCGCTGGTCGGCGTCGAAGATCACCGCCGGGATGACGAAGACGAGCAGCAGCGTGCGCACGATCGGGCGCCAGAGACCCACCCAGGCGCCGTTCGCCATGACCAGGCGCAGACCCACGATGCGGTGCCCCGGGCTGCCGCCGATGGTGGGGATGAACACGATCTGGAGCACCGCGAACACGATCATCGGCGCGAACTGCGTGATGCCCGCCTCCTTGGGGAACGCGAACTGCTGGAACCCGAGGAACGCACTGGCGATGATCGACGCCGCCGCGTAGTCGATCGCGAGAGCCGCGATGCGCCGGCCGATCCGTCCGACGCTGCCGGTGCCGGTCTTGGGGAGGCCGAGGCGTTCGCCGGGGTAGGTCTGGGCGGTGTCGGACATCCCTCCAGCCTAGGCGAGACGCGATCCCGGATCCGTCCTCAGGACGCCGGCGAGGCAGCGCCGACCCGTAACACGCCGGAAACATTCCAGACACGACCGCGTCATCCCCTGCTCGTAACCTGCTTGCAGGTCGCTCGACCGCACCCGTTCCTCCAGGAGTTGATGCATGTTCACCACCCCCGCCGACGTGCTCGCGTACATCCGCGACAACGACGTCAAGTTCCTCGACATCCGCTTCACCGACCTGCCCGGTGTGCAGCAGCACTTCAACATCCCCGCCGCGACGGTCGACGAGGACTTCTTCGCCAACGGCCAGCTGTTCGACGGCTCCTCGATCCGCGGCTTCGCGTCGATCCACGAGTCCGACATGCAGCTCATCCCCGACGTGACCACGGCGTACGTCGACCCCTTCCGCGAGGCCAGCACGCTCGTCATGGTCTTCGACATCTACAACCCGCGCACGGGCGAGATCTACAGCAAGGACCCGCGCCAGGTCGCGAAGAAGGCCGAGAAGTACCTCGCCTCGACCGGCATCGCCGACACCGCCTACTTCGCCCCCGAGGCCGAGTTCTACATCTTCGACGACGTGCGCTACTCGGTCTCCGCGGGCGAGAGCTTCTACAAGGTCGACTCCGAGGAGGCCGCGTGGAACAGCGGTCGTGAGGAGGAGGGCGGCAACCTCGGCAACAAGACGCCCTTCAAGGGCGGCTACTTCCCCGTGGCGCCGGTCGACAAGACCGCCGACCTGCGCGACGACATGACGCTGAACCTGATCGACTCGGGCTTCCACCTGGAGCGTTCGCACCACGAGGTCGGCACCGCCGGTCAGCAGGAGATCAACTACCGCTTCGACACGATGGTGCACGCGGCCGACGACATCCTGAAGTTCAAGTACATCATCAAGAACACCGCCGAGGAGTGGGGCAAGACGGTCACGTTCATGCCGAAGCCGCTGTTCGGCGACAACGGATCCGGCATGCACACCCACCAGTCGCTCTGGCTGGACGGCAAGCCGCTGTTCTTCGACGAGAACGGCTACGGCCAGCTCAGCGACACCGCCCGGTGGTACATCGGCGGCCTCCTCAAGCACGCGCACGCGGTGCTCGCCTTCACCAACCCGACCCTGAACAGCTACCACCGTCTGGTGAAGCACTTCGAGGCGCCGGTCAACCTGGCCTACTCCGCCGGCAACCGCTCGGCCGCGATCCGCATCCCGCTCACGGGCTCCAACCCGAAGGCCAAGCGCATCGAGTTCCGCGTTCCGGACGCCTCGGGCAACCCGTACCTCGCCTTCGCCGCGCAGCTCATGGCGGGCCTGGACGGCATCCGCAACCGCATCGAGCCGCTCGAGCCGATCGACAAGGACCTCTACGAGCTCCCCCCGGAGGAGGCCAAGAACATCCCGCAGGTGCCGAACTCCCTGCTGGACTCGCTCGAGGCGCTCCGCGCCGACCACGCCTTCCTGCTCGAGGGCGGCGTGTTCACCGAGGAGCTCATCGAGACCTGGATCTCCTACAAGTACAACAACGAGATCCTGCCGATGGCCCAGCGCCCGCACCCGTACGAGTACGAGCTCTACTTCGGCGTCTGAGCCCGCAGAGTCTTGGGAGGAAGCCCGTCACGGCATGCCGTGACGGGCTTCCTCCGTGCACGGACGGACGCGCCGCTCGACGGCCTCGACGCGCGAACTCATCTTCGGGCGCCCGGAGGCCGTCTCCGTCGCCCGAACCCTGAAGCGGATCCTGCTGACGATCCTGGTCGTCATCGAAGCGGCCACGATCGTGGGCCTGCACGTCCTCTCGGGATTCCCCGCCGCGGATGCGAGAACGGCCGACGAGCGGGCCTAGGCGTCCGGCTCTCCCGCCGAAGCCCCCGACAGCACTTGCGCAGAGTTCCGAGCCGCGAGTCCGGGGAACGGCTCGCTCCACTCATGAACGCCCGCACCGACCTCGGCCGCGAAGCCCGACGGGAGAGAGACCTCCGCGGTCACACCCTCGGGAATCGCCGCCACCACCCGCAGCACGCCGTCATCCAGGCTCCACCCGGTCGCGATCCTTCCGTGGCGCGAGTCGAGCGCGGTCTCGGCGAAGGTCAGCCCGGTCGCGGGAGGCCGCGGCGCGATGCGCACGCGGGAGTGGCCCGGCGCAGCGGGCGCAAGACCCGCGACGACACGATGCAGCCAGGTCGCGACCGCACCGAACGCGTAGTGGTTGAAGCTCGTCATCTCACCCGGATTGATGGATCCGTCCGGCAGCATCGAGTCCCATCGCTCCCATACCGTCGTCGCACCCATCGTCACCGGGTACAGCCATGAGGGGCACTTCTCCTGCAGCAGCAGTCGATACGCGGTCTCCAGGTGGCCCGCCTCCGACAGCGCCGTGAGGATGAACGGCGTTCCGGCGAAACCCGTCGTAATCACATGCCCGGCCTCCGCCACGAGTTCCGCCAGCCGGTCGCCCGCGGCGGCGCGGTCGGCCCCGTCCACCAGCCCGAAGACGATCGCAAGCGCGTACACGGTCGGCGCATCGCTGTGGATCCGGCCATCGCTCACCCAGTGGTCGACGAAGGACTCCCCGATGCGCGTCGCCAAGGCGTCGAACTCCGCCGCGTCATCGTTCCGGCCGAGGACGCGCGCGGCATCGCGCGCGATCACGACGGAACGGTGCACGCACGCGGTCGCGACGACGGCGGGATCCGCCTTCGCCATGTACGGCGCGTCCGGCGGCGCCGTCGGATCCAGCCAGTCGCCGAGCTGGAAGCCGCCTTCCAGCAGGCCCCGCGGAGACAGCGCTGCACCCACACGGCGGACGTGGCCTGCCATCGAGACGTACTGGTCCGCGAGCACGCTCGCATCTCCGTAGGCCTCATACATCGCCCAGGGCACCCAACACGCCGCATCGTTCCAGAGTGCGATGACGAGGCTCGACCCCACGGCCGCGGCCATCGCGCCGATCTCCTCGTACTTCAGGTTGTCCGGCACGACGATGGGGATGCGGCCGTCGGCGTGCTCCTGCTCGACGGCGAGATCGCGCAGCCAGTCGGCGAGGAACGCCTCCGTGTCGTAGAGATAGACCGCGGTCTCCGCGAAGGCGGCGAGGTCGCCCGTCCACCCCAGCCGCTCATCCCGCTGCGGGCAGTCGGTGGGCACGTCCACGAAGTTGCCGCGCATGCCCCAGACGACGTTCTCGTGCAGGCGGTTCAGGAGCGGATGCGAGCTGGAGAAGGTTCCGGTTCGGATCAGATCGGATCCGATCACGACCGCCCGGAGCGCCACGAAGAGGTCGTCATCGGCCCCGGACCATCCGGAGACCTCCGCGTACCGGAATCCGTGGAACGTGAGCGTGGGTTCGAAGACGTCGTCGGCGCCGGATAGCACGAAGACGTCGGTCGCGCGCGCCCGACGCAGCGGCCGGGTGCCCAGCTCCTCCTCGTCGAGCACCTCGGCGTGGCGTACGGTGATCTCCTGGCCCGCGATCCCGCGCACAGACAGCCGGGTCCATCCGACGAGATTCTGCCCGAAGTCCGCGAGCAGAGCGCCTGCCGGCGACCGCCAGACCCGGATCGGCACGATCTCCTCCTGGCGGCGTACCGGCGCAGAGGTGTACGCGGTGAGGCGGGCGGCATCGAAGGGCACGACCCTCACTCCGCCCTCTTCGTGCACCGGAGCCGCGGTGAAGCGGTCCCCCATCTCGACGCGGCGATCGATCCGCTGCCCGTCGTAGAGGTCATCGGCGGTCGTCTCGGTGGGCAGCGAGGTCCAGGTCTCATCGGTCCCGACCGTCTGGACGTGACCGTCCGCGAACAGGATCCGCAGTTCGACGAGCGCAGCGCGCTCCGCGCCGTACACCTCGCTGCTGCCGTCCCATCCGAGATGCCCGGAGTACCAGCCCGATCCGATGACCGCCTCGATCACCGCCCGGTCCTCCGTCAGCTCGGCGATCAGGGGTGTCGCATCCCACTGCGCGTACCGCAGCCGCCACTCGTAGCTGCTCCAGCCCGGCGTCAGCAGGTCGGTCGAGACGAGCATGCCGTTCACCCGCACCTCGCACACGCCGAGCGCGGTCGCGAGCACCTCGGCACGCAGCACCGCTCCGTGTTCCCTGTCGAGCTCGAACACCCGGCGGACGGAGGGGGCGCCACCGATCGGCCGGTCAGGCGTGATCATGAGGGCGGTGGGTGGGGTGGTCATGTGCTGTCCTTCTGTGGGTCGTTCGACGCGTCCGACGGAGGTCGGTGCAGGGCGGGTCATCAGTGCTGGTCGATCCACTGGACGATCCGGCGAAGGCCGTCCTGGGCGCCTGGCGTCCCCGGTTGGGCCAGATAGCCATGAAAGGTCTCCGGCACGGTCTCGTAACTGGTCTCGACGCCGGCCGCGCGCAGCGTCACCGCGAACGCCGCCGACGATGCCCGCAGTTCGTCGGACTCCGCGTCCATCACGAACGTGGGCGGCATGCGGTCCACGGGGCCGAGCGCCGGGAAGGCGACCGGATCGTCGTGATATCGGACGCCCGCCCAGTTGAGGTTCAGAAGGCTGACCATGCGCGGGGTGAAACGGAACGGCGGAGGCGTGCTCTCGAGGGCCGCCACGAGATCGTCCGGAAGCGGGGGCAGGACGAAGTGCAGCAGGGGGTACGCAGCGACCAGGGTCGTCGGCGGCTGCTCCCCCGCGGCGACGAGTCGCCGCACCACGCCCGTGGCGAGATTCGCGCCCGCGCTCGCACCTCCCAGGTGCAGCCTCTCCTGCATCGTTCCCCATCGATCGACATGGGCATGCACCCACTGCCAGGCGGCGAGCACGTCGTCGGAGAGGACAGGGAAGCGCGTGCGCCCGCGCGCCTTGCGGTAGTCGACCGATGCGACCGCGATCCCGCGCGCCGCGATCGACATCGCGACGGCGTGCGCCTCCGGGGAGTCGAGCGTGCCGAACATCCAGGCGCCGCCGTGCACCCAGACGAAGCCCGCTCCCGGCTCCGCGTCGTCCCGACGGTAGAGGCGCACCGGGATCGGCCCGCGCGGACCCGGCACCGCGACGTCCTCCGTGATCACCGCCCCGAGTTCCGGATCCAGGGCGATGAGTTCTTCGCTGGTCGTGCTCTCCTCCGGCATGAACCGGGCTGCGGTGCGCAGCAGCATCCGTGCGAGCAGCTGGTTCGCCACGGTGGGACGCAGCGGAGGCCGGAGCCCGCTCATCGCACCCGCCGGATCGGGAAGACGAGCAGCGCGGCCACCACCACGATGATGATCGCTACGATCCAGAGCGCCGTGTAGCCGCCCGTCACCGCGACGACCACACCCGCGAGCAGCGGGCCGAGCGCCTGTCCGAGGTTGCCGCCCAGCGTGCTGACCCCGAGATCGCGGGCGGCGGCATCGCGGTCCGGCAGCAGGTCGATGAACATGGCCTGGTCCACCGTCAGGAACGTGCCGACCCCCACCCCCGCAACGACCCCCTGGATGAACAGGGCGGGCAGGGTCGGACTGAGCAGCGGTATGAGCATCGACCCGGCGATCAGGAACGTCGCGCCGATGACGAACGGCTTGCGGCGCCCGACCCGGTCCGACCACCACCCGGCGACGAGCAGCGCGACCACGGTGCCGGGGATCCCCGCCATTGCGAGCAAGGGCGAGATCTGCGCGGCCTCGGCGGCAGAGAGCCCCGGCCGGATGTAGCTCTGCAGCATGTAGATGCCGAACGCGCCGGACACTCCGCCGCCGAACAGCAGCGCGACCTTCGCGATCCACAGCCAACGGAAGTCCCGGTCCCTGAGCGCGACCGTGAACGAGGCCAGCACCTGTCTGAGAGTCATCGGGGGTACGACGAGGTCCCGTGAGGATCGATCCCGAGCGAGCAGGACGAAGAGCACGGTGAACACGATCACGGCCACGACGAAGGGGAAGTACGCATCGAGACCGATGATCGCGAACAGGGCTCCTGCCACGATCGAGCCGATCGCCCCACCGATGAGCGAGGAGAACCCGGACAACGCCGACATCGACCCGCGCTGTCCGGACGGCACCCTGTCGGCCACCGTCGCATTCAGCGGCCCCGATGCGAGGTTCAATCCCAGCTGGGCGACGGAATAGGTCACCAGCAGCAGCCCGATCGTCGGTGAGAACCGCATCGCCACGAGCAGCGCGGCTCCGATCACCGCGCCCGCGATGATCCAGGGAGCACGCCGTCCCCAGCGCGAGCGCGTGCGATCCGAGAGGATGCCTGCAATGGGCTGGATGAGCATGGTCAGGATCGACGACACGACAGCGATCGATGACAGGCCGAGCGCCCGTGCCGATTCGAACTCGGCGAGCAGACCGAGCAGGCGGCCCTGGTCCGCGGTAGGAACCGTGCTCCCTGCATCCACCGCGTACTTGAGGGCGGTGAGGGACTGCAGATCCACGCCCGCGTCCGCGCCGGTGAAGAACTGTCCGAACTCGATCTGCTGCACATGCAGCGGAAGCAGGATGCCGCCCACCGCACCCCAGATCGCCGCGATCGACAGCCCGGCCATCAGATAGCTCACGCGATAGCGGCGGAAGTGCGCCCCGCGCCGGTACAGCGCCGAAGTCCCCGGCGCGGGAGCGGGATCCGGCGTGTCGGGGTTGCCGGGGACGAGCGTCGGGTCGGGGTTGCCGGGGACGAGCGTCGGGTCGGCGTTGACCATGGTGGCTCCAGGGGATCGTGCGAGCTCGATCGGCTCGGCTGGCGACGACACTAACAGAAAACCATCCAGTTGGGTGGTTTTTCTTCCATGACCCGGATCCGCTGAGGTAGCCTCGAATCCGTGACCACCGATCCCTCCCCCGCTCCACGGCGCTATCCGAAGGGCGAGGCGCGTCGTGTGGCCATCCTGGAGGCCGCCCTCGAGGTGTTCGCGACCGCGGGCTACCGCACCGGCGGCCTGCGCGAGGTCGCCGCGAAGGCGGGGCTCACCCACGCCGGCGTGCGGCACTACTTCCCGACCAAGCTCGACCTCCTGCATGCGGTGCTGGGCTGGCGGGACGAGCAGGCGATCCGGCAGATGTCGTCATCGGAGGATCCCCTCGAAGTGCTGCGGCACTGGATCGAGGCGGCCCGTTACAACCAGGGCGCACAGCGGATGGTCGAGCTCCAGGTGACGCTCGCAGCCGAGGCCACTTCTCCCGACCATCCGCTGCACGAGTACCTGCGGGAGCGCTACGAGTTCGCCGTCGCCTTCCTCCGCGACACCTTCACCGCGCTGCAGGCACGTGGCGACGTGGTGGCGGGTGTGGATCCGGAATCCGCCGCGCGCACGCTCATCGCCCTGACGGACGGCGTCCAGACCCAGTGGCTGCTGAACCGGGACGGCGTGGACATGGTCGCGCTCGTGCGCGAGGAGATCCAGCGCTTCCTGACGGTCGAGATCTGAGGCACGACCGCTGCGCCTGCCCCGAGCGGCCCGAGGTCCGCCAGCGGCGATCAGGCTCAGGCGCGGACCAGCAGGGCGCCGGGACGGATGCCTGCCGTGAACGAGCGCACCTGGCCACGCTCTTCCCCGTCGATCTGAAACGGCTGCGGTCGGCTCAGCTCGACGCTGATGCGCTGCGCAGAGGCGTGCCGCACCACGTCCGTGCTCGTCGTCTCGCCGCCCAGGAGCCGCCGCAGGCCGTTGTCCCAGACCACCGTGCGCACCGTCTCGAACCAGTCCGCCACGCCCTCCGCGCTGACGAGAAGGAGATCCAGTTGCCCGTCGTCCGGCACGGCGTCCGGGAGCAGAGTGATCCCGCCCTGGATCGTGCCGCAGTTGCCGATCATGAGGGTGTGGATCCGCGCCCGGTCGGCGCTCTCGTCGTCGAGGGCGAGCTCGACGGACACGAGCTCCGTCACGGCGGCTGCGGCGGCCAGCGCCTTCACGTACGCCAGCCATCCGGCCTTCGCCTTGAGCTCGTCGTCGGTCTCCTCGAGCATGCGCGCGTCGAGGCCGAGGCCCGCCATCACGACGAACACGTGCTCCCCTGCGGCATCGCCCTCGGTCACCTCGATCGTGCCGACGTCGATGCGGCGCGCCTCCGCGCCGAGCGCGTGAGCGACCGCGACCTGCACTCCGTCCAACGGCACGCCCAGATTCCGCGCGAGCAGATTGCCGGTGCCCTGCGGCAGGATCCCGAGCGCGGCGCCGGTGCCGGCGAGCACCTCGGCCACCGCACGGACCGTGCCGTCCCCGCCCGCCGCGAAGACGAGCTCGCAACCGGCGTCGACCGCCTCCTGCGCCATCGTCCGTCCCGGATCGTCCTCGGTCGTCTCGAAGAACCGGATGTCCGCATCTGGGATGCACTCGGCGACCGCCGTGCGCACCTCGTCCTCCGATTCGAGCTTCACCGGATTGCGGACCACGCCGATCATCGTCATGAGACCATCCTCGCCGCACCGCGTCCGAACACGGCGCGCGGCACCCGTCAGCCGTAGAACAGCGTCTCGAAGTCCTTTCTGGCCCGCCGCGTGACGCGCAGGTACTCCTCCTCGACGGCGCCCGCCGAGCGGTCGGGGTAGCCGAGGATCCGGCCCACGCCGTCGAGCTCGCGGGGATCGGCCGGCAGCACGTCCTTCGTCTGCCCGGTGAGCAGCGTCATCGCGGACCGCAGCCTGCTGGACAGTCGCCACGCCTCCCGCAGCCGCTCCCCCGCCGCGGCAGGCACGAAACCGGACTCGATCGCGACGTCGAGCGCCGCGAGCGTGGAGGTCGTCCGCAGTGCCGGCACGGCGTGCGCGTGCTGCAGCTGCACGATCTGGATCAGCCACTCCACGTCGCTGAGCGTGCCGGGACCGAGCTTGAGGTGACGACGGGGATCGACACCCTGCGGCAGGCGTTCGCCCTCGACGCGCGCCTTGATCCGCTTGATCTCCCGCAGCGACGTGAGATCCAGCGCTTCCGGGTAGCGCACGCTGTCGGCGAGCTCGAGGAAGCGCTCGATGAGCTTGTGGCTGCCCGCGACGCCGCGGGCGCGCAGCAGCGCCTGCGCCTCCCAGGACAGCGACCAGCGGCGGTAGTACGCCGCATACGCGTCGAGCGTGCGCACGAGCGGGCCGTTGCGGCCCTCGGGGCGCAGATCGGCGTCGAGCTCGAGGGGCAGCCGGTGATCCGTCAGATGCTCCCTGAGCCCGGCGACGATGCGCGCCGCGAGCTGCTGAGCGCGTTGCGGATCGACGCCGTTCGCGTCGTACACGAACAGCACATCCGCGTCGGATCCGAACCCGAGCTCCGCACCGCCGAAGCGTCCCATCCCGATGACGGAGAAGTCCAGGACGTCGTCCTCGTCGGGCACGACATCCCGGCGCACGGCCCGCAGCGCGGCCTGGATCGTGGCGTCGGTGATCGCTGTGAGCGCCATGGCGACGTCGTCGATCGTCAGCACGTCCAGCACGGCGCCCATGGCGGTGCGCAGCAGCTCGCGGCGGCGCAGTGCGCGCACCGAGCGCATCGCGTCGAGGATCGTGTCGTGCCGGGTCTGGATCGCCCTGGCCTCCTCGTCGAGCGCCTGCCGCGCGCGCGGCCGCAGCTGCTCGGTGCTCTCCAGCCAGGCGACCGACTCCGGAATCCACTCCATCAGCTCGCCGACGTACCGCGACGACGACAGCAGCCGGGTGAGCCGTTCCGCGGCCCCCGACGAGTCGCGCAGCATCCGCAGGAACCACGGGGTGTCACCGAGTCGCTCGCTGATCCGCCGGAACGCGATGAGGCCGTAGTCGGGATCCGTGCCGTCGGCGAACCAGCGCACCATGACCGGCATGAGGTGCTTCTGGATCGTCGCCTTGCGGCTGAGCCCGGTCGTGAGCGCGCCGATGTGGCGGAGCGCCCCTGCAGGATCGCGGAAGCCGATCGCCGCGAGACGGTCGTGCGCCTGGTCCGTGGAGAGCGTGCGCTCCTCCTCCGGCAGCGAGGCGACCGCGCTCAGCAGCGGACGATAGAAGAGCCGGGTGTGCAGGTCCCGCACCTCGCGGCGCACGTCCTCCCACACCTTCCTGATGCCGTCGGCGGTCTCGGCGAGGCCCGTGGCACGCCCCAGCACGCGCAGCGCCTCCTCCTCGCGCGGCACCAGGTGGGTGCGCTGCATCTCACGCAGCTGCAGCCGGTGCTCGATCAGTCGCAGCACCCGGTAGTCGTGCGCGAACAGTCCGGCCTCGGCCCGGCCGATGTAGCCACCGGCGACGAGCGCGTCGAGCGACTCCAGGGTGCCCCTGGTGCGGATCTGCGGATCCGTGAGGCCGTGTACGAGCTGCAGCAGCTGCACGGTGAACTCGATGTCGCGCAGGCCGCCCGGCCCGAGCTTGAGCTGATACGGCACGTCCTCCGCAGCGATGTGCTCGGTGACGCGCTCGCGCATGCGCTGCACGCTGCCGACGAAGTCCTCGCGGGCGGCGCTCGACCACACCTTCGGCTGCACGGCTTCGATGTACGCGGCGCCCAGCGCGGGGTCGCCGGCGATCGCCCGCGCTTTGAGCAGAGCCTGGAACTCCCAGCTCTTGGCCCAGCGGTCGTAGTAGGCGACGTGGGAGCTCAGAGAGCGCACGAGCGCACCCTGCTTGCCCTCAGGGCGCAATGCCGCATCGACCTCCCAGAGCGGCGGCTCCGCCTCGATCCCGACGATGACCTGCATCGTCTCGCGCGCCAGGCGCGTGGCGATGTCGATCGCCCTGGGCTCGCTCAGTCGCTCCTCGTCCGCGGTGCCGGCGACGTAGATCACGTCCACGTCACTGACGTAGTTCAGCTCGCGCGCGCCGGTCTTGCCCATTCCGATGATCGCCAGGCGCGTCAGGGCGACCTCCCGGCGCACGTCATCCGAGTCGGCGGCGACCGCGGTGCGGGCGATCGCGAGCGCGGCCTCCAGCGCCGCGGACGCCGCATCCGCGAGCGCCGCGGAGACGGCCGCCACCGCCGTCACAGGATCCGACGCGGTCAGATCCCACGCGGCGATACCCGCGACCGCCCGCCGGTACGCGATACGCAGCCGGATCCTGGCCGTGGCGTCTCCGGTCGCGGCGAATCCGTCCGCCGCGTCCACGGCCGACAGGAGCACGTCTCGCAGCTGATCGGCAGTCGGCAGTACCGACCGATCCTCACGCAGCAGCGCGAGCTCCTCGGGACGGCGCTCGAAGAACCGGCTGAGACCGGGCGAGGCGCCGAACACCGCCCAGGCGCGAGCGCGCGACGCCGCGTCCGACAGCACGGCGTCCACCGCGGACGGATCCCGGCGCGCGACGCGGATGAGCCCGGCCAGCGCCTCGTCGGGGTCGGCGCTGCGCAGCGGTTCGATCAGCGACGACGGCGCGAGCCCGGTGATCTCACCCAGTTCACGCAGCCCGGCGGACGCGGCGGAAAGCCCGACGAACCCCAGCCGGGCGAGCGCGGACAGCGAGAGCGAATCGTCGAAACGGGGCACCGCGACCCCCGATCAGAGCAGTTCGAGGTTGCTCTTGAGCTCGAACGGCGTGACCTGACCGCGGTACGCCTCCCACTCCTTGCGCTTGTTCAGCAGCACGTACGTGAACACCTGCTCGCCGAGGGTCTCGGCGACGAGCTCCGACTCCTCCATCAGCTCGAGCGCGTGGTCGAGGCTCGCCGGCAGCGACGCATACCCCAGCGCGCGGCGCTCGGTGTCGCTCAGCGACCAGACGTTGTCCTCGGCCTCAGGCGGGAGCTCGTAGCCCTCCTCGATGCCCTTGAGCCCGGCCGCGAGCATGAGCGCGTACGCGAGGTAGGGGTTCGCTGCGGAGTCCAGGGCGCGGTACTCGATGCGCGTGGACTGCCCCTTGTTCGGCTTGTACATCGGCACGCGGATGAGGGCGGAGCGGTTGGCGTGACCCCACGTCACGAAGCTGGGCGCCTCGTCCCCGCCCCAGAGTCGCTTGTACGAGTTCACGAACTGGTTCGTCACCGCCGCGATCTCGTTCGCGTGCCGCAGGAGTCCGGCGATGAACTGACGCCCCGTGCGGGAGAGCTGATACTTGGCGCCCTCCTCGTAGAAGGCGTTCATGTCGCCCTCGAACAGCGACATGTGCGTGTGCATGCCGCTGCCGGGGTGATTGCTGAGCGGCTTCGGCATGAACGTGGCGTACACGCCCTGCTCGATCGCGACCTCCTTCACCACGGTGCGGAAGGTCATGATGTTGTCCGCCGTGGTGAGCGCGTCCGCGTAGCGGAGATCGATCTCGTTCTGGCCGGGCCCGCCCTCGTGGTGGCTGTACTCGACCGAGATGCCGAGGTCCTCGAGCATCCGCACCGAGCGCCGACGGAAGTCGTGTGCGGTGCCTCCGGGCACGTTGTCGAAGTAGCCCGCCGAGTCGACCGGCACCGGACCCTCCGGCCCGTACTGCGAAGACTTCAGCAGGTAGAACTCGATCTCGGGGTGCGTGTAGAACGTGAACCCCGCATCCGCCGCCTTGGCCAGGGTGCGCTTGAGCACGTGCCGCGGGTCGGCGACGGCCGGACGCCCGTCGGGCGTCGTCAGATCGCAGAACATCCTCGCTGTGGGATCGATCTCTCCGCGCCAGGGCAGGATCTGGAAGGTCGTCGGATCCGGCTGCGCGAGCAGATCCGACTCGAACGTGCGCGTGAGTCCCTCGATCGCGGAGCCGTCGAATCCGATGCCTTCGGCGAACGCGCCCTCGACCTCGGCGGGCGCGATCGCCACCGACTTCAGGGTGCCGATCACGTCGGTGAACCAGAGCCGGATGAACTTGACGCCGCGCTCCTCGATGGTGCGCAGCACGAAGTCCCGCTGCTTGTCCATCCCGCTCATCGAGCGCCGTCCGCGCCCCAGTTGTCCTCGGCCGCGTCCTCGTCGGCCCAGGCCTTGGCACGCTCCTGGAGCACCTCAGGGGCGCGGGCGGCCTCCTCGGCGGTGTCGAACGGGCCGATCCGGTCGATCGACGGCGATTCCAGACCGTATTCGACCTCGCCGGTGCTGCTGTTGAACCAGTACTTGCTCTCGCCGGACATCGCTGCTCCTCCTGGGCTTTGTCACGATCCTACTGGCGCGCCCGCCTCTCGCTAGGCTGTTGCGCATGGCAAAAGCGATCGGCGTGGACATCGGCGGAACCGGCATCAAGGCCGGGATCGTCGACCTCGAGCACGGGACCCTCGACTCGGACCGCATCCGGGTCCCCACCCCGAAGGGCGCGGCGCCGGCCGACGTCCTCGTCGCCGTCAAGGAGGTGCTCACGACGCTGGGCGTGCAGGATTCCACCCTGCCCCTCGGCGTGGCCTTCCCGGCGATCGTCAAGTACGGCAAGACCCTCTCCGCCGCGAACATCTCCAAGGAATGGATCGGCTTCGAGGCCGAGCGCTTCTTCGAGGACGGGCTGGGCCGCGAGATCCACTTCGTGAACGACGCGGACGCCGCCGGTGTCGCCGAGAGCCGCCATGGCGCGGCGCGCGATGCCAGGGGGCTCACGATCCTCGCGACGCTGGGAACCGGCATCGGATCCGCGTTCCTGTACGACGGAGTGCTGGTGCCGAACACCGAGCTCGGCCACCTGAACTTCCGCGGCGAGTCGATCGAGAAGTGGGCCGCCTACTCGGCCATGGAGCGCGACGAGCTGGGCTGGGAGGCGTGGTCTGCTCGCCTGCAGGACTTCTTCTCGCACGTCGAGTTCCTGTTCAGCCCCGACCTGTTCGTCGTGGGCGGCGGTGTCTCCAAGCACCCGGACAAGTTCATCCCGCTGCTGGAGCTGAAGACCCCGATCGTCGCGGCGATCCATCGCAACTCGTCCGGCATCATCGGCGCGGCCTCGCTCGCCGGCGACTGACCTCCCCTACGCCGAAAGGCCCGGATCCGCTGAGCTGCGGATCCGGGCCTTCTTCGTGAGAGGAACGGGCCGGCCTGTACGCCGGGTTCTGTGCCGGGGCCCCTCTCGGGGTTCCCTTCGACGGTCATCTCTCTCGGCGACGCGTTGCCGCGCCGCTCCAGCGGCCTACCCGGGGACTCGGCGAGCCGCGTCATCATCCCCTGTCTGGCCTTGCTCCGGGCGAGGTTTACCTGGCGAGCCGTGTCACCACGGCCCCCGGTGGTCTCTTACACCACCCTTTCACCCTTACCTCGGCCCTGCGGACCGCGGCGGTCTTCTCTCTGTGGCACTGTCTCGCGGATTGCTCCGGGTGGGTGTTACCCACCGCCCTGCCCTGTGGAGCCCGGACGTTCCTCGGTGCGGTCTCCCGCCACGCGACCGTCCAGCCGACCCGTTCGGATCCAGTCTAGGAGTCCTTGCCCGCATCCACGGCGATCCGCAGGTCGAGAGGGATGTCGATCTCGAATCCGGGGAACAGCCGGCGGGTCGCCGCGTCCGCCGCATCCTGCACCACGCGCGCGGCCTCGTCGGCCTGCGTCTGCGGCGCGTGGACGATCACCTCGTCATGCAGGAAGAACGCCAGGTGCGCGCGCCGCGAGAACACCGGCCCCGACCCCGGCGCGGGCTCCGGGGCATCGGGCAGCGCGGTCAGGCGGTGCCGGATCTCGGCGAGCCAGAGCAGGGACCACTCCGCCGCGGTGCCCTGCACCACGAAGTTGCGCGTGAACCGGCCCCGGTCCCTGGCTCTGCTGCGCGCCAGACGCTCGTCGGCCCCGTCCGCGTCGGGATCGCTCGCGCGCGACTGCGCCGCGGTCCAGTGCGCATCCGGTCGGGGTGAGCTGCGACCGAGGAGCGTCGAGACGACGCCCCCGTCCTCCCCCGTCTTCGCCGCGCCGTCCACGAGCGCCATCGCCCGGGGGAAGACGGTGCGCAGCCGCGGGCCGAGCTGACCGCTGGGCCCTGTGGTGGCGCCGTACATGGCCCCGAGGACGGCGTACTTCGCCTCCTGCCGCGTCTGCACCGCCCCCGAACGCACGACGCCCTCGTACAGGTCGGCGCCGCGCGCGGCCGCGGCCATCGCCCGGTCCTTCGACATCGCCGCCAGGACCCGCGGCTCCAGCTGCGCCACGTCCGCGCAGATCAGCGTCCAGCCCTCGTCGGCGCGCACCGCGGGGCGCAGGCTCCGCGGGATCTGCAGGGCTCCCCCGCCGCTCGACGCCCAGCGGCCCGTGACCACGCCGCCGGTGAGGTAGACGGGTCGGAAGCGTCCCTCGTGCACCCACTCGGCAAGCCAGGCCCAGCCGTTGGCCGTGTACAGCCGCGCGAGCTTCTTGTAGGCCAGGAGCGGTTCGACGACGGGGTGCTCGATCTCGCCGAGCTCCCAGCGCGAGGTCGATTCGACCAGGATCCCGGACCGCCGCAGCGCCTTCAGCAGGCGGGGCGGACTGTCGGGGTTGACCGCGGCGTCCTCCAGGGTCTCGCCGATCAGGGCCGCGAGCTCGGCCATCCGCGCAGGCCGCGCGCCGAGCACCGGTCGCGGACCGAGCGAGTCGGCGAGCAGCCCTTCGTGCACCGCGGTGCTCCACGGCAGGCCGGCGGCCGTCATCTCCTCCGCGACCAGGGCACCGGTCGACTCGGCGGCGCACAGCAGGGCCAGGCGGCCGTCCGGTGCGCGCCCCAGAGCGGCGCGCTGGCGTGCGTACTCGGCGAGGAGCTCGTCGACCTCCGCGAACGGGTCGCCGGATTCCGGTGGAGCGACCTCGTGCAGGTCGAACAGGGCGGGCATCGCGATCGTCGTCGCCAGCGGATCGGATCGGATCCAGCGCGACGAGGGTGGGACCGGATCCGCGAGACTCGCCGTGTCGCGAAGGATCGCGTGACAGAGCAGGAGATCGTGCGCGCGGCGGATCCTGACTCCGGCGGCGAGCAGCGGCGGATACACCTCGCGCAGATGCCGCACCACCCAGCGCGGATGGGCCCTTCCCTCGAGGTCAGCGACCTCGGCGTTCAGCGCGGCTGCGGCGACGTCGTTCCGGCCCAGCTCCGAGCCTCGCTCGTCGAGCCGCACCATCGTCCAGCTGTCGCGTCGCGCGGACCGTCCCAGCACGACCGTGTGCGGAACCGCCGATTCGATCATGTCTTCGAATCTACGCCTTCGGAACGACCGTGCACGGCATCGTCGACGCGACAGGCCGGATCCCCGGGTGTGTCGGCGTGTATCAGCACCCGCGCACCCGGACCCCGACGGCGGTTAGCGTGGAGTCACCGGAGAGGAGTCCCCCATGTCCGATGCGTCCCCCTTCATCGCCCACAACGGATTCGCCCTGCCCGCCCAGGGCCTCGGCACCTACGGCTTCCGTGGAGAGGCCGGCGCGGACGCGGTCCGCAGCGGCATCGAGAACGGCTACCGGCTGATCGACTCGGCCTTCAACTACGAGAACGAGGGTGCCGTCGGCTGGGGCATCTCGGGGGCTGCCGTCGATCGCGCAGAGCTCATCGTCACCTCGAAGCTGGCCGGACGCCACCACGCGCGTGCCAAGGCTCTCGACGCCATCGAGGAGAGCCGGTTCCGCCTCGGCGTCGACGCGATCGATCTGTTCCTCATCCACTGGCCGCTGCCGCGGGTGGACGCGTATGTCGAGGCCTGGCAGGCGCTCATCGAGGCGCGCGAACGGGGCCTGGTGCGCCAGATCGGCGTCTCGAACTTCCTGCCCGAGCATCTGGAGCGCATCGAGGACGCGACGGGGGTGCGTCCCGTCGTCAACCAGATCGAGCTGCACCCGCGCTTCCCGCAGGAGGAGGCGCTCGCCTATCACCGCGCCCACGGCATCATCACGGAGGCGTGGAGCCCGCTCGGCCGCGCCGGCGAGGCGCTCGAGGATCCGGCGATCAGCACCGTCGCGACCGCGCACGGCATCACGCCGGCGCAGGCCGTGCTGGCTTGGCACGCGGCACGCGGGGTCGTCGCGATCCCCAAGGCCGCGACCGTCGTGCACCAGGCCCTGAACCTCGCCGCCGCTCAGGTGCGGCTGAGCGCCGCCGAGATCGCCGCGATCACGAGCCTCGGTGCACCGGACGGGCGCCTGTGGGGCGCGGACCCCGCCACGCACGAGGAGTTCTGAGGCCTTCGCGGCCGAGACGAGCCGCCGCCTCAGTCCACCGGCGCGGAGCTCTTCAGGCCCGACTCCTCGGTGCGGATCAGGATGCACCCGCACTCCGGGCACGAGACCACGTCGTCGTCCGCCGCCTGGCGGATGGTGTTCAGGTCAGTGCCGGAGAGCACCATGCGGCACCCTTCGCAGGTGGCTCGGCGCAGCAGGGCGGCACCCGCGGTGCGTCCCGCGCGGCGCTGGTATTCGGCCATGAGCGACGGGGACACCGAGTCGACGAGCGCGACACGGTCGCGGGCGAGCTGCTCGCCCTCGGTCGTGGCAGCGGCGATGAGAGCCTTGGCCTCGGCGGTCAGTCGCGTCCCCTCGGCCACGGTCTCGTCGATGAGCGCCTGCTGTGCGGAGACGGCGGCCTCGGCATCCTCGAGCCGACCCATGAGCTCGAGCTCTGCGTCCACCAGGTCGCTGATCCTGCGTCCGAGGCTCGCGATCTCCTGCTCGAGCGCCACCGCATCCTTCGGGTTCTGCGTGGCGGCGAGCCGCCCGGCGTCGCGGTCGCGGCGCTGCGCGGCGAGCGCGACATCCGATTCCAGGCGCTTCAGCTCCGTCTGCACGTCGTCGCGCGCGCCGGACAGCACCGTCAGCTCGCGCAGCTGCCCCTGCCGCTGCGCGGAGAGCTCGTTGATCCGCTCTCCCTGCACCGGATGCGTGCGCGCGTAATCGGCCTGCGCGATGCGGCGGTCGATGTCGGCGATGTCGAGGAGCACGATCTGGTGCGCGGGGTTGGCTTTCACGCGTCCAAATCTACGCCAGACCGGAATCCGCCCGCGCGCGCGTCCCGTCTCAGGACACCTCGCCGTCGACGTAGAACCAGCACCCGTCCTCGCGCACGAATCGGCTGCGTTCGTGCAGCACGCCACGACCGCTCGCATCCCGGTGGATCGCCTCGAACTCCACAACGCCCTCCGTGTCGAACGGACCGCCGCCCTCCTTGGCGAGGATGTCGAGGTGCAGCCAGCGCAGATCCGGGTCGATGTGCAGGCGCACCGGACGGGTCGTCGGATGCCAGGACCGCTGCAGATACCCCGCGTCACCGACGGTGAACGCGGTGTAGCGCGAGCGCATGAGGCGCTCCGCGGTGGGCGCCGCCCGTCCCGCGAGGATCGGTCCGCAGCAGGCGTCGAAGACATCGCCGCTGCCGCAGGGGCAGCGGCGCGCAGCACCGGCGGTCACTGGTTCGCCACTCATCGGCTCCAGCCTATTGCGTTGCGAGGCGCACCTTCGGAATACCCCAGGGGGGTATATGGTTGAGCTCATCATGGACGAACGAACTCAGCACGGCGGCCATCACGCGGACGGCACCGCGACGCACGCTCACGAAGCGGAGCACCCCGCGCACACCGCGGCGGGTCACACCCGGATGCATGACGCGCACGCGGCTCACGCGCACGGACGCGGACATGCCGAGGCGTCGGGTCATGCCGGCCATCCGAACCACGGCGGGCATGCGGGCCATGCCGACCATTCCGGCCACGGCGGGCATGGCGGTCACGGTGATCACGTCGCCCGGTTCCGTCGCCTGTTCTGGATCATGCTCGTGCTGGCCGTGCCGGTCGTCGCGTTCTCCCCCATGTTCGCGATGCTCGTCGGCTATCACATGCCCGACGCGTTCGCGCTGCAGGCGATCCCCCCGGCGATCGGGACGGTGCTGTACGTCTGGGGAGGACTGCCGTTCCTGACCGGCGCGGTCTCCGAACTCCGCGCACGCCGCCCCGGGATGATGCTGCTCATCGCGCTCGCGATCACGGTGGCCTTCCTCGCCTCGTGGGGCGCGGCGCTCGGGCTCCTCGACCACGAGCTCGACTTCTGGTGGGAGCTCGCGCTCCTCATCGTGATCATGCTGCTCGGCCACTGGATCGAGATGCGCTCGCTCGCCCAGACGACGTCCGCCCTGGACTCGCTGGCCGCGCTCCTGCCCGACGAGGCGGAGCGCCTGACCGGCGACGATGTTGCGCTCGTGTCACCGGCGGACCTCCGCGTCGGCGACGTCGTCCTGGTCCGCCCGGGCGGTCGCGTCCCGGCGGATGCCGTGGTCGTGGACGGATCCGCGAACGTCGACGAATCCATGATCACGGGCGAGTCCCGCGCGGTGCCCCGCACCGTGGGCGAACAGGTGGTCGCCGGCACGATCGCGACGGACTCGGCGCTCCGCGCCAGGGTGACGGCCGTGGGAGCGGATACGGCCCTCGCCGGCATCGGCCGACTCGTCGCCGAAGCACAGTCGTCCTCGTCCAGGGCGCAGCGTCTGGCGGACCGCGCCGCGGGCTGGCTGTTCTGGTTCGCACTCCTCGCCGGCGTCGTGACCACGGTGGTGTGGACGGCGATCGGTCTCCCCGACGATGCCGTCGTCCGGGTCATCACGGTGCTCGTGATCGCCTGCCCGCACGCGCTGGGCCTGGCGATCCCGCTCGTCGTCTCGATCGCGACGGAACGTGCGGCGCGCGGCGGGATCCTGGTGAAGGACCGGATGGCGCTCGAGCGGATGCGACAGGTGGACGCCGTGCTGTTCGACAAGACCGGCACGCTCACGGAGGGCGCACCCGCCGTGACCGGCGTCGCCGTGTCGGCGGGCTTCACGGAGGCCGAGGTCCTGGCTGCGGCTGCGTCCGCGGAGTCCGACTCCGAGCATCCGCTCGCAACCGCGATCCGCACCGCCGCCGAGAATCGCGGCCTCGCCCGCGGTGCGGTGTCGGAGTTCCACTCGGAGCCGGCGCTCGGCGTCCGCGCCGTCGTCGACGGACGCGTCGTCGAGGTGGGCGGACCGGCTCTGCTCACGCGGACGCGGGCGACGGAGCTGCCCGAGGCTGCGGCCTGGCACGCCGAGGGGGCGATCATCCTGCACGTGCTCGTGGACGGCCGGGTCGCCGGCGGGCTCAAGCTGGCTGACGCGATCCGGGAGGAATCCCGAGCCGCCGTGCGGGCTCTGCAGCAGCGCGGCGTCGACGTCGTGATGATCACCGGCGATGCCGAGTCCGTCGCCGCGTCGGTGGCGGCGGAGCTCGGGATCGAGCGCTACTTCGCCGGGGTGCGTCCGGAGGACAAGTCGGCGCGCGTCGCCGAGCTGCAGGCCGAGGGACGCGTGGTGGCGATGGTGGGCGACGGAGTCAACGACGCCCCGGCACTGGCCACGGCCGACGTCGGCATCGCGATCGGCGCCGGCACCGACGTCGCGATCGGATCCGCCGGGGTGGTGCTGGCCAGCTCCGACCCGCGCTCGGTCGTCGCGACGATCGAGCTGTCGCGGGCGGCCTATCGCAAGATGCGGCAGAACCTGTGGTGGGCCGCCGGCTACAACCTCGCGGCCGTGCCGCTCGCCGCGGGCGTGCTCGCCCCGATCGGCTTCGTGCTGCCGATGTCGGTCGGCGCGATCCTGATGTCCGTCTCGACCGTGGTCGTCGCCCTCAACGCCCAGCTGCTGCGTCGGCTGGACCTGCGCCCCGACAGCGTCGCCGCAGCGCCCGAGCAGGGCTCACGCTGAGCGCCGGGCGCCCAGATCGGGTCGGACTCAGAGCCCGATCCGGTCGAGGGCGCCGGCGAGCCGCTCGACCGTGCCGTCCACGTCGGCGAGCTTGTCCAGACCGAACAGCCCGATCCGGAACGTCGAGAACGATTCCGGCTCTCCGCAGTGCAACGGCACCCCGGCCGCGATCTGCAGCCCCTGCTCGCGGAACAGCGCACCCGTGCGCAGGCCCGGATCCGCGGCGTGCACGACCGCGACGCTCGGCGCGGCGAACCCGTCCGCAGCCACCGACGGCAGGCCGCGCTCGGCCAGCAGCGCGCGCACCCGGCCGCCGAGATCCCACTGGGCGGCCCGCAGCGCCTCGAAGCCCCGCTCGCGCGTCTCGGTCATGAGCACGGCGTTGTGCACCAGCGTGTCGGTCGGCATGGTGGCGTGGTAGGGCGCCCGGCCGGACACGTACTCCTCCGAGATCCACAACCATTTCGCCAGATCCATCGCGAAGCTCGACGACGTGCGCGAGGTCACCGCCTCGCGACCGGCGTCGCTGAGCATGACGTAGCCGACGCCGGGCGATCCGCTCCACCCCTTCTGCGGTGCGCTCAGCAGGACGTCCACGCCGAGAGCCGCCATGTCCACCCAGAGGGCGCCCGACGCGATCGAGTCCAGGACGAGCAGCCCTCCGACCTCGTGCACCGCGTCGGCGAGAGCGCGCACATAGTCGTCGGGCAGCAGGATCCCAGCCGCGGTCTCGACATGCGGGGCGAACACGACCTCGCTGCGCTGGGCGCGGATCGCCGCGACGACCTCGTCGATCGGCGCGGAGGCCCACGCGGCGTGTGCGTCGTCGGATTCCGGGCGAGCCGCGCACACGACGGTGTTGTGCGCGACGTCGCCGGCATCGAGGATCTGCGACCAGCGGTAGGAGAACAGCCCGTTGCGCACGATGAGGCAGCGACGCCCGGTGGCGAGCTGGCGGGCGACGGCCTCCATCGCGTAGGTGCCGCCGCCGGGGACGAGAGCCGTCGCGGTCGCCGCGTAGGCGGCGCGCAGATCCGATTGGACGCTCTGCATCACCGACACGAACCGCGACGACATGTGATTCAGGGAGCGGTCCGTGAAGACCACCGAGTACTCCAGCAGGCCACCGGGATCGACATCGTCATGCGGAAGGGCCATGCGCCCAGCCTGGCACACGGCTCCCGCTAGGCTGGAGGAACGCGCCTATAGCTCAGTTGGTAGAGCACGTCGTTTACACCGATGTGGTCGGGAGTTCGAGTCTCTCTGGGCGCACCGTGAGCGTCGTGACGCCGACGATGCGCCCATCGATCAGACGAGCCTCTTGCCCTCCGTCTTCGGCGCCCACAGCCAGGTGACCAGCGCGCCGAGAGCAAGAACGCCGGCGAGCCAGTACATCGACACGGACACACCCCACTTCTCCAGGCTGATCGGCAGCAGGAACGTCCCGATCGCGGAGCCGATGCGGCTGGTCGCGTTGAGCAGTCCGACGCCGCTCCCCCGCAGATGCGTCGGGAAGAGCTCGGGCGGGTACACCTGGGTGATGTTCGACGCGGCGGACATCACGAAGGAGTAGACGACGAACGGGATGAGCATCAGCCACGGCGACGCCTCCGCGAGCAGGCCGAGCAGAGCCAGCATGACGGTCATGATGACGAACGTCCAGAACGTGAACGCCTTCCGCGGGAAGCGCACGATCGCCCACAGGCCCGCGACGCCTCCGGCAAGCAGGAAGATGTTGATCAGCAGGTTCTGCATGTTGGCGTCCGACACCTTCATCGCTTCGAGGATCGTGTAGACGAACGTGTAGATCGCGAAGTACGGGAGCACCTGACAGCTGTAGAAGAGGATGCCGAACCAGGTGCTCTTCCGGAGCGCAGGGCTGAAGAGCTCGCGGTAGCTGCTCTTCTCCTGCACGTGAGCGGTCGGGATGAAGATGTTGCCGGTCTTGAGGTACTTCTCCGCGATCGCGGCGGCCTCGTCGCCCCTCCCCCTGCTGATGAGCCACCCCGGAGACTCGGGCGACCCGATGCGCACGATCAGCACGAACAACGCCGGGATGAACCCCGAGGCGAGGAGCCACCGCCAGGTATCGGGGCCGACGTTCACGTAGGCGCCGATCACATTCGCGATGACATATCCCACGGTCCACAGGACCGTGAGCGAGGAGAGCATGAGGCCCCGGGACTTGCGCGGTGCGAACTCCGACAGCAGCGTCGGCCCCACGGCGTAGTCAGCCCCCAGGCCGAAGCCGATCAACAGGCGCAGCACGAAGATCGTCTCGACGTTCGGCGCCCAGAACTGCGCCAGAGAAGCTGCGGCGATCAGGATGAAGTTCAGGACGTACACGCGCTGGCGACCGATCCGATCGCTGATCCGGCCGAGGATCAGCGAACCGAAGAACAGGCCGATCAGCGCCGAGCTCGCCAGCATGCCCTGCCAGAAGCCGTCGACGTGCCACTGCTGCGACAGCAGCGGCAACGCGCTGCCGATGATCCCCAGCGCATAGCCGTCAGAGAAGTTGGCGCCGAAGGTCATCATCGTGACCTTGAGGTGGAACCGTCCGAACGGGATCTGGTCGAGGGCGACCTTCCCTTCGGGGACCGGCTCCTGCGCCTCGTCGGTGATGGCGGAATTCATCAGCAGCTCCCTTGCCACATTGTGTTGCCATGTAGTGAAATAGCTCTTGTTCACCACATGAAACTTGGTGACGGCCAGGATGTCAAGACCCGAGTGCGAAGCGCTCCGCCGGAAGGAGTCTCATGAACGACGCGGATGAGCAGCCGAATCGAGCCCCCGCGCCATGGCCGGCGTCCGCTGATGCCACGATCGTGCTCGGCGACCGTCCGCTGCGGCTCGACGACATCCGCAGCGTCGCCGAGGGCGCGGCGCGCGCGGAGTACTCGCCGACAGCCGTCGATGCCATCGCTCGTGCCCACGACGCATTGCTGCGCCTCGCCGAGACGCGCCCGGTGTACGGACTCTCCACGGGAGTCGGCGCCCGCCGCAGCGTCGCCGTCGTGCGCGACCGGGAATCATGCCTGCGCCTCTGGCGCAGCCACGCGCTGCAGTTCGGCCCCGCCGTCGATGGCGGACGCGTCCGGGCGATGCTGCTCGTCCGCGCCAACCAGCTGGCGCAGGGCGGATCCGGCGTCAGTCCCGCACTCGCCGACGCCCTGCTCGCCGCGACCACCCGCGAAGATCCGCCGTCCGTCTCCTTCGGCGGCGCGCTCGGCACGGGCGATCTCGGCGCGCTCGCGACCGTCGCGCTCCAGATCACCTCAGACGATTCCACCGGCACCTTCGCCGCCTCCGACGGACTCCCGTTCATGAGCAGCAGTGCGCTGACGCTCGCCGATGCCGCACTCACGCTCGCGGACCTCGATCGCGCGATCGATGCAGCGACGGTCCTCGGAGCCGCGGCGGTGAGAGCGCTCGGGACGACGGCCGAGCACTTCGCGACGGCCGCATTCGCGGACCGGTACGCCGCGATGCGGGACACGGCGACGCGGCTCGCCCCGTCCGGCGACGTCACCGGCCCCCGCGTACAGGATCCGTTCTCGATGCGTCTGCTGCCGCAATCGCTCGGATCCGTGCGGCTGTCCTGGGAGCACTGCCGGGACGCGACGCTGGCCGAAGTGAACAGCGCGCACGAGAACCCCCGCGTGTTCACCCAGGAACAGCAGATCGCGCACACCGGCAACTTCTACACCGTCGACCTCGAGCTCGCCTGCGGCACCGTGCTGCGTGCCCTCGCTCAGGACTCGAGCCTGATGCTGGCACGGCTCGGGCTGCTGATGGACCCTCGCTACACCGGTCAGGCCGAGTTCCTCGGCGACGGAACGCCCGACGCGACAGGCGCGATGATGCTGGAGTACGTCGCCGCCGCGGCGCTCGCCGACATCCGCGATCTCGCCGCCGCCCACGGGGGCCATGGCGTGCATCTCTCGCTGGGGGCCGAGGAGCACGCGCCGTTCACGCCTCAGGCGGTGCGCCGCCTCCGGCATGCGACTGACGGCTATCGCACTATGCTCGCCTGTTTCGCGGTCGCCCTTCGTCGCCTTCCCGGCATGGACGACCAGCTGCTCGGGCTGCCGGAGAGCCACGGCGGACTCGAGGATCGCGATCTGAGCCACGAGCTGGCCGAGACGGCGTCGTTGCTGGATAGTATTCGGCTCGGTGAGTCGCACGAGTAGACGAAGGAGCATCGATGAGCACGATCGGACCGGCCGGGGCGCCTGCCGCGGAGGGGAGAGCCGATGCGCTCGACTCGGGATCGGGCCCCCGTTCCGTGCACAGGGCGCTCGAGTTGCTGACGATCGTGGTCGAGTCCGGCCCGCAACCGCTCACCGAACTCGCCCGTGCGAGCGGGCTGCCCACGAGCACGACGTTGCGCTCGCTGCGCGCCCTCGAGCACTGGGGGTATGTCGCGCGCGCCACCGACGGTGGCTATGTCGCGGGTCATCGCTTCGCCCGCTCGCGTTTCGACGCCGAGCCCGCCAGCGCCGAGCAGTTGTTCGAGCGCTCCGGCGAAGTGCTCCAACGGCTGACGGAACGCAGCGGCGAGTCGAGCTATCTGACCGTTCGCGGGCCCGGACGCAGCTGCATTTATCTGCGCGAGGTGCAGAGCGACCAGCCGATCCGTCACGTCGGCTTCGCCGGGTGGGCGGGCCGCACGGTGCAGATGGACGGCTCGGCGGTCGGCGCCGTCCTGGACGGCGAGACGCCGCACGCCGGCTTCGTGACCCTCGGCGCGGTGTCCGCACCCGATGCGACCGTCATCGCGGCCCCCGTGCTCGACAACGAGGGCGCCATCGTCGCGGCGATCAGCATCGTCGGCCCCAGCTTCAGAATGGGCGAGGATCGCGTTCAGTCGCTGGGCGGACTCGTACGCGACCACGCGCAGAACCTGACCGAGGCACTCCGCTCCGAACGCTCCGCACCGGCGGCATCCGGCGCGGACCCTCGGTGACCGGCCGGCCGCCAGGAGGGATAGGCTGAGATCCGCGCGCCTTTGTGCGGAGTCGACAAGCCTCCCCGGCGCCGCATCCCGATTTCGTTGGCACGACCTGCCAGACAGACGAAAGGCCTCCTGTGACTGTTCACGACCAGGATCCGTACTCCCAGGGCCCGCTCGACAGCGATCCCGAAGAGACCAGCGAATGGCAGCAATCTCTCGACGAACTCGTCGACGCGAAGGGCCACGGCCGCGGGCGCGAGATCATGCTCAGCCTGCTGAAGCGCTCGAAGGACCTGCACCTGGGCGTGCCGATGGTTCCGACCACGGACTACATCAACACGATCGCCCCGGAGAACGAGCCGGACTTCCCCGGAGATGAAGAGCTCGAGCGCCGCTATCGTCACTGGATCCGCTGGAACGCCGCGGTCACGGTGCACCGCGCACAGCGGCCCGGGATCGGCGTCGGCGGGCACATCTCCACCTACGCCTCGGCCGCCTCGCTCTACGAGGTCGGCTTCAACCACTTCTTCCGCGGCCAGGACCACCCGTCCGGTGGCGACCAGATCTTCTACCAGGGGCACGCCTCCCCCGGCGCGTACGCCCGCGGCTTCCTCGAGGGCCGGATCACCGAGCAGCAGCTCGACGCCTTCCGCCAGGAGAAGTCCGGCGCCCCGAACGGTCTGCCGTCGTACCCGCACCCGCGGATGATGCCGGAGTTCTGGCAGTTCCCGACCGTGTCGATGGGCCTCGGCCCGATCAACGCGATCTACCAGGCGATGACCAACAAGTACCTCGCCAACCGCGGCATCAAGCAGAACGACTCGCACGTGTGGGCGTTCCTCGGCGACGGCGAGATGGACGAGGTCGAGTCTCGAGGTCAGCTCCAGGTCGCGGCGAACGAGGGCCTGGACAACCTCACCTTCGTCATCAACTGCAACCTGCAGCGCCTCGACGGGCCGGTGCGCGGCAACGGCAAGATCGTCCAGGAGCTGGAGAGCTTCTTCCGCGGTGCAGGCTGGAACGTCATCAAGGTGGTCTGGGGTCGGGAGTGGGACGATCTGCTCGCCCGCGACACCGACGGCGCTCTGCTCAACCTCATGAACGTCACGCCGGACGGCGACTTCCAGACCTTCAAGGCGGAGTCGGGCGCCTACGTGCGGGAGAACTTCTTCGGGCGGGACGAGCGTGCGCTCGCTCTCGTCAAGGACTACTCCGACGAAGACATCTGGCACCTGCGCCGTGGCGGCCACGACTACCGCAAGGTGTACGCCGCTTACAAGGCGGCCATGGAGCACAAGGGCCAGCCGACCGTCATCCTCGCCAAGACTGTCAAGGGCTACGGCCTGGGTCCGCACTTCGAGGGCCGCAACGCGACCCACCAGATGAAGAAGATGACGCTGGACGACCTCAAGCTGTTCCGCGACACCATGCACATCCCGATCACGGATGCGCAGCTCGAGGCCGACCCGTACCGTCCCCCGTACTACCACCCGGGGCAGAACGACGAGACGATCCAGTACATGCTGGACCGCCGTCACGACCTCGGCGGGTTCCTGCCCGAACGGCGCAGCACCCACGTGGGGCTCGAGCTGCCTCAGGACAAGGACTACGCGCTGCCGAAGAAGGGCTCCGGCAACCAGGAGGTCGCCACGACCATGGCCTTCGTGCGCATGGTCAAGGACCTCATGCGGGTCAAGGGCTTCGGCGAGCGGATCGTCCCGATCATCCCCGACGAGGCGCGCACCTTCGGCATGGACGCGTACTTCCCGACCGCGAAGATCTACAACCCCAACGGCCAGAACTACACCTCGGTCGACCGGGAGCTGCTCCTCGCGTACAAGGAGAGCCCGCAGGGCCAGATCATGCACGTCGGCATCAACGAGGCCGGCGCCGTCGCCGCGTTCACCGCGACCTCGACCGCCTACTCCACGCACGGCGAGCCGCTGATCCCGATCTACATCTTCTACTCGATGTTCGGCTACCAGCGCACGGGTGACGCGTTCTGGGCCGCCGGCGACCAGATGGGCCGCGGCTTCATCATCGGCGCCACCGCGGGGCGCACCACGCTGACCGGCGAGGGCACCCAGCACGCGGACGGCCACTCGCCGCTGCTCGCCTCGACCAACCCGGCCACTCTCGTCTACGACGCGGCGTACGGCTACGAGGTCTCGCACATCGTGCAGGCCGGCATCGAGCAGATGTACGGCGGCACCCACCCGAACCCCGACGTCATGTACTACCTCACGGTGTACAACGAGCCGATGCGGATGCCGGCGGAGCCCGAGGACGTGGACGCGGAGGGGATCCGGAAGGGTCTGCACCGCATCTCCGTCGGATCCGGGGAGGGTCAGCGCGTGCAGCTGCTGGCATCGGGCGTGGGCGTGCCGTGGGCGATCGAGGCCCAGGAGCTGCTGCTCGCCGACTGGGGCGTGTCCGCAGACGTGTGGTCGGTCACCTCGTGGACCGAGCTGCGCCGCGACGGACTCGCGGCCGACGAGCACAACTTCCTGCACCCGGAGCAGGAGCCGCAGACGGCTTACCTGACCGAGAAGCTGAAGGATGCGCAGGGCCCGTTCATCGCGACGAGCGACTACATGCACGCGGTCCAGGACCAGATCCGGCAGTGGGTTCCCGGCGCGTACTACACGCTCGGCGCCGACGGGTTCGGGTTCGCCGACACCCGCGCCGCGGCTCGCCGCTTCTTCAAGATCGACGGGCCGTCCATGGTCGTCCGCGCCCTCCAGGCGCTGGCCGACGAGGGTCGCATCGACCGCTCCGTCGTCGCTCAGGCGATCACGAAGTACGACCTGTACAACGTGAACGCCGGCACCAGCGGCAACGCCGGTGGCGAGAGCTGACCCGCGCAGCACGATGAGCAGACCTCCCGAGATGACCAAGGAGGAGACGCTGGCGTGGCTGCGCCGCATCTCCGGGGATCTCGCCACGGCGACCCTGCAGCGTCTCGAGGACTCACTGCCGTGGTACGCCGAGATGCCACCGGCCCGACGCTCCGCCGTCGGGCTGGTGGCCCAGGCGGGCATCACCTCGTTCATCCAGTGGTACGACGACCCCACGTCGACCCCCTGGATCGCCGCGGACATCTTCGCCGCGGCACCGCGTGAGCTGCTGCGCAGCGTGAGCCTGCAGCAGACGCTGCAGCTCATCCGGGTCACGGTCGAGGTGACCGAGGAACGCGTGGCCGGCAACGGTCAGCATCTGCGCGACGCGATCCTGTTGTACTCCCGCGACGTGGCGTTCGCGGCCGCTGACGTGTACGCGCGCGCCGCCGAGGCCCGCGGCCTGTGGGACGCCCGCCTGGAGGCGCTCGTCGTGGATTCGATCCTCACGGGTGAAGCCGACGAGGAGCTGCCGAGCCGCATCGCGGCCCTGGGCTGGCACGGCCACGGCGAGGTCTGCGTGATCGTGGGCACCACGCCGCCGCAGTTCGACGTGGATCAGGTGCGCCGCACCGCCCGCAAGCTGGCCGTCGACGTGCTGATCGGCGTGCAGGGGTCGCGACTCGTGCTCGTGGTCGGGCGCGCCAAGCCTGCCACCGGTGACGACGGAGCCGACGGCGTCGAGCCCGAGGAGTTCTCCTTCGCCGAGATCGCGCGCACGTTCGAACCGTCCTTCGGGCCGGGGCACGTGGTGGTCGGTCCCGCGGTCGCCGCGCTCGTGGACGCGGGCCAGAGCGCCCGTGCCGCGCTGGCCGGATTCGCCGTGGCCCGTGCCTGGCGCGGCGCGCCACGGCCCGTGGACGCGGACGAGCTGCTGCCGGAGCGGGCGATCGCCGGAGACCCCCTGGCCAAGCAGACGCTCATCGAGCGCGTGTTCCGCCCGCTGCACGACCACTCCACCGACCTCGTGACGACCCTGTGGAGCTATCTCGACAACGGCCGGTCGCTCGAGGCGACCGCTCGCGAGCTGTTCGTTCATCCGAACACCGTGCGCTACCGCCTGAAGCGGATCAGCGAGGTCATCGGCTGGGATGCCACGGGACCGCGCGAGGCGTTCATCCTGCAGACGGCGCTCGTGCTCGGCACGATCGGCACCGCGGATCCGGTTCGTCGCGGCCTGCGTCCCCGTCGCCCGCGGTGACCCGCCAGATCGAGCGCCGTGGAGCGCGCCTTGTACGACACGGATAACCGATCTGCGGATTCTTGTGAGGGTTGAGCCACCGAATCCAGCTGATCGTTGGCAGACTGGGAACGTGATCGTCTTCGCATGCCCTGGACAGGGCTCCCAGACCCCTGGTTTCCTCTCCCCCTGGCTCGAGCTCGACGGTGTCGCCGACGACCTCGCCGCGTACTCGGAGGCCGCAGAGGTCGACCTGATCCAGCACGGCACGGTGTCCGACGCCGACACGATCCGCGACACCCGCATCGCACAGCCCCTGATCGTCGCCGCCTCGCTCGTGGCCGCGAAGGCCCTGCGCGAGCGTGCGGGCCGAGGCCCGGACGGGATCGCAGGCCACTCGGTCGGCGAGTTCGCCGCCGTCGCGGACGCCGGGGTCATTCCCGCCGAGACCGCGTTGCGCCTCGTCGGCATCCGCGGCCGTGCGATGGCCGATGCCGCTGCTCGCACCCCGACCGGCATGAGCGCGGTCCTCGGCGGCGACGAGGAAGCGGTGCTCGCACTCCTCTCCGACCTGGACCTCACCCCCGCCAACTACAACGGCGGCGGGCAGATCGTCGCCGCAGGTGCCCTGCCCGCCCTCGCGGCGCTGGCCGAGGCGCCCGTGCGCGGCTCCCGCGTGATCGCGCTGCAGGTCGCCGGAGCCTTCCACACGCACTACATGGCCTCGGCCGTCGACACACTGCGCGACGCGGTCGCCGGTGTCGACGCTGCGCACCCCGCCGTGACGCTCTGGACCAACAAGGACGGATCCGCCCTCACGGAGGGCACGACCGCCCTCGAGAACCTCGTCACTCAGGTCTCCTCTCCCGTGCGCTGGGACCTGTGCATGGCCTCCTTCGCCGACAACGGCATCACCGGCCTCATCGAGCTCGCCCCGGCCGGTGCCCTCACCGGTCTCGCGAAGCGCGGGTTGCGCGGCGTCCCCGCGGTCGCCGTGAAGACCCCGGAAGACCTCGACGCGGCGGTCGCGCTGCTGAACGGCACCGACGACAACGGAGAAGCAGCATGATCACGCTCAAGCAGGCCACGGGCCCCGCCTACACCCGCATCTACTCCGTGGGCGCGGCTCGCGGTGAGAACGCGGTGCCGAACGACGACCTCGTCGGTCCGATCGACTCGAGCGACGAATGGATCCGCCAGCGTACCGGCATCATCACGCGCACCCGCGCGGTGCCGGAGACGGATGCGATCGACCTGTCGACCGCCGCGGCGACCGAGGCCATCGAGAAGTCCGGCGTGGCTCCCTCCGACATCGACGTGGTCATCGTCGCGACCATCAGCAATCCGAAGCAGACTCCGTCCGTCTCGGCGATCGTGGCGGACCGGGTGGGCGCGAACCCCGCGGCGGCCTATGACATCAACGCGGCCTGCGCCGGCTATGCCTATGCGGTCGCCCAGGCGGATGCGCTGATCCGCGCCGGAGCCGCGAAGCACGCGCTCGTCATCGGCGCCGAGAAGCTCTCCGACATCGTCGACCCCACCGATCGGAGCATCTCGTTCCTGCTCGGCGACGGCGCCGGCGCGGTCGTGATCGGCCCGAGCGACACCCCGGGGATCTCGGCCACGGTGTGGGGCTCCGACGGCTCGAAGGCCGATGCGGTCGGCATGAACCACACCCTCACGGAGTTCCGCGACGGGCAGGCGCCCTGGCCGACCCTGCGCCAGGAGGGCCCGACCGTGTTCCGCTGGGCCGTCTGGGAGATGGCCAAGGTCGCCAAGCAGGCGCTCCAGCAGGCCGGTGTCGAGGCATCGGATCTGGCCGCGTTCATCCCCCACCAGGCGAACATGCGCATCGTCGACGAGTTCGCCAAGCAGCTGAAGCTGCCCGAGTCGACCGTGATCGCGCGCGACATCGAGACCACCGGCAACACGTCGGCCGCGTCCATTCCGCTCGCCACGCACCGCCTGCTGGCGGAGCACCCCGAGCTCAGCGGCGGCCTCGCCCTGCAGATCGGCTTCGGCGCCGGCCTGGTGTTCGGCGCGCAGGTCGTCGTGCTCCCCTGACCGGGCGCCGCCGACTCCTAGACTGTTCACCGGTTCCAACCATCCCAAAGAAAGAGGAAATCATGGCCTTCAGCAACGACGAGGTCCTCGCTGGCCTTGCAGAGCTCATCACCGACGAGACCGGCATCGACGCCTCGGAGGTCGCTCTGGAGAAGTCCTTCACCGACGACCTGGACATCGACTCGATCTCCATGATGACGATCGTCGTCAACGCCGAGGAGAAGTTCGGTGTCACCATCCCCGACGACGAGGTCAAGAACCTCAAGACCGTCGGTGACGCCGTGAGCTTCATCGTCGCCGGCCAGGAGTGACACCCGCGGATGCCACCCCCGCGTTCCAGCGGGGCGTGGCATCCTCCTCTTCCGCCCCTCACCGGACCCTGAGCTCATCGAAGGGCCCGAGCACCCACCCGCTCCCTGAGAAGGAATACGCATGACCAAGCGCATCGTCGTCACCGGCATCGGTGCCACGTCCGCCCTCGGCGGCACCGCCCCGGAGAACTGGGCGAACCTGCTCGCCGGCGTCTCCGGCACGCACACCCTCACGCACGACTGGATCGAGACCTACCAGATCCCGGTGACGTTCGCCGCAGAGGCGTCCGTCCGCCCGGAGGAGGTCCTTCCCCGGCACGAGGCCAAGCGCCTGGACCCTTCCGTGCAGTTCGGCATGATCGCCGCACGAGAGGCCTGGGCCGATGCGGGAGCCCCCGACATCGCCCCGGAGCGCCTCGGCATCGACTGGGCCACCGGCATCGGCGGCCTGTGGACGCTGCTGGATGCCTGGGACACGCTGCGGGAGAAGGGCCCGCGCCGTGTGATGCCGCTCACCGTGCCGATGCTCATGCCCAACGCGGGTGCCGGGAACCTGTCGCTGCACTTCGGTGCGAAGGCCTTCGCGCGCACCGTCGTGAGCGCCTGCGCCTCGAGCACCGAGTCGATCGCGAACGCGTACCAGCATCTGCAGGACGACCTCGCCGACGTCATCATCGCCGGTGGCGCGGAGTCCGCGATCCACCCGATCACCATGGCGTCCTTCGCGTCAGCTCAGGCGCTGTCACGCCGCAACGACGACCCCGAGCACGCCTCGCGCCCCGGCGCGATCGACCGTGACGGCTTCGTCATGGGCGAGGGCGGCGCTGCTCTGGTCATGGAGACCGAGGAGCACGCCAAGGCGCGCGGCGCCAAGATCTACGCCTACGTGGTCGGCGGCGGCGTCTCGGCAGACTCGTACCACATCACCGGCAACGACCCCGAGGGCCACGGTGCGGCCCGCGCTGTGGAGCAGGCGCTGGCGCAGGCCGGCGCGACCCCCGACGAGGTCACGCACATCAACGCGCACGCCACGTCCACGCCCGTCGGCGACCCGAACGAGTACGGCGCGCTGAAGCGCGTCTTCGGCGACCGGATCGACGAGATCCCGGTCTCGGCGACCAAGGCGTCCACCGGTCACCTGCTCGGCGGCACCGGCGCGCTCGAGGCCGTCTTCACGATCCTCGCGCTGCGAGACCGCGTCGCTCCGCCGACGATCAACATGACCGAGCCGGATCCGGCGGTGCCGTTCAAGCTCTCCGGTGAGCCGCAGCCCCTCGGCGACGGCCCGCAGCTCGCGATCAGCAACTCGTTCGGCTTCGGCGGGCACAACGCGGTTGTCGCGTTCCGCTCCTACGACGGCTGACCCGCCCGACGAGAATCGCCCCGGTCGCTTCCTCTTCGAAGCGGTCGGGGCGATTCTCGTTCTCTTCGGTTGTGCTGTTCTGTTGTCTCTCCGGCCCAGGACCGGGGATACGCTTTCTCGGGTTCCGGGTCTTTGCTCTCCGACCCCCGATAATCGCGCCTCCTCCGATCCCCGTCCCTTCGTGTGATCCGACCCGTCGGACCGGATCACACGAGTCCTCTCGATCCACCTGCGCAGCGGCTATCCGACCCGCCAGCGCAGCGGCTATCCGACTTTGTGGAGCCAGACCACGCGGGCATCGTCGCTCGCGTGCCGGAACGGCTCCAGCTCCTCATCCCATGCCGAGCCGAGCGCGACGTCGAGCTCGCGCTGCAGCTCGATCGGGCTGCCCGCGGCGATCTCCATCGCGTAGCGGATCCGATCCTCTCCGACGACGATGTTGCCTGCCGCGTCGGTCTGTGCGTAATGCACCCCGAGGTCGGGCGTGTGCAACCAGCGGCCGCCGTCGCTGCGCGGAGTGGGATCCTCGGTCACCTCGAACCGCAGGTGCTCCCAGCCGCGGATCGCGGTCGCGAGAGCGGCCCCGGTGCCGACGGGACCGTCCCAGTAGAACTCCGCACGGCGGGCGCCGTCGAGGACGGGCTGCTCCGACCACTCGAAGTTGACGGCGCGCCCGATAGCGCGTCCGACCGCCCATTCGAGGTGCGGGCAGAGCGCGCGCGGTGCGGAGTGGATGTACACCACTCCGCGTGCTTGTGCTGTCGCCATGGTCTCTCCGTTTCATCAGGTGCGTCTTCCCCTACGACCTGGTCCGCGAAGCATGGCGGGTATGCGGTTATGCGGTTATGCGCCCATTCTCACCGATCCTCAGCGAAATCACAACTGTGTAACTCATTGCGAAACGGAAACGGTCCCCGGCGCCGAAGCGCCGGGGACCGTCTATAGGACGAGGAGGCTCAGGCCTCGCTCATCGCGATCTTCTCCTGCTGGCCCTTGGCGGCGTAGTACGCGGCGCGGGCGGCGTCACGGCGCGCCTGCTCCTCGTAGCCGGCGTCCAGGATCGCCTGGTCGACGGCGTAGTTCTCCACGTCCTGGGTGCCGTTGTACTTCTCGATGTACGCATCGAGCTCGGGGCCCGAGGTCCACGAGGTGATCAGGCAGTAGCGCGGCTCGGTGCCGTTGTGGGTGGCCGCGTGCCACAGACGCTGGGTGTCGACGATCAGCTGCGCGCCCGCCGGGAGGGCGATCCGGTACTCGACGCTCGGGTCGGTGCGGTTCTCGCGGAGGACGAAGTAGCTGTCCTTGTCGTCGGTGAGGTTGAAGAAGCCGCGGACGACCCAGCCGGTGCCGTCCGGGTTGAGGCGGTTGTTGTCGTCCTGGTGCAGGTTGTAGAGGCATTCGCCGTAGGGCGTGGGCTGCAGCTCGATGACACGGCAGCGCCCGACGTTCGCGCCCGGCTCCTGCGCGCGGCGGGTGAGGTTCGGGGCCTTGGCGGTCTGCTCGTCGATCCAGACGCCGTCCTTGTCCGTGCGCGGGGGCACGTGGTTCCAGAAGCCGTTGCACTCGATCTCGCCCTTGGCGGACGCGAGCGGGGCGAAGCGGGTGTCGCCGGAGGACTTCCAGTCGTTGTACTCGATGTCGAGCCACTCCTTGGGGTCGAGCTCCTGGTTGTAGCTGTCGAGGACGACGAAGCCCTTGTCCTCGAGGGCGGCGGACTTGATGTATGCCATGAGCGAGTCATGTCCTTTCATAAGGGGCCAGCACGTTTTAACAGGCCCTTCTTAGGACAGCCTAACAGCGCCCCCTTCGACGCCCTTGGAGAGCGGACCGTGAATATCCGGGAGCCACCGGGCCCTGAATAGACTGGTCGGGGCAGCACGCGATCCGAGGAGAAGCACAGCAGCATGAGCACGGCCACCAACGTCGAAGCAACCGCAGTCTCTACGATCGAGTGGCTCTCCTCCCCCGCGACCACGATCGTGGTGCCCGTCTACCAGCGCCAGTACCGGTGGGACATCGGCGGCTGTGAGAAGCTCCTCTCCGACATCCGCGCCGTGGGCGACGAGGATGACGCGCATCGGCACTTCATCGGCTCGATCCTGTCGGCCGAGGATCACGCCCACCCCGATGCCGACCTGATCCTGATCGACGGCCAGCAACGCATCACGACGCTGATGCTGCTCATCGCGGCCCTGCACCACGCGGTGCGCGAGACCGATCAGGAGCTCGCTGCCGAGCTGGCACGGGTGCTGGTGCGCCCCGACGATCCGAACCGCACCAAGCTCCGCCCGCACGAGGCCTGGGCCGGGCTCTTCGAGTCCGTCGTGCTGGACCGACGCGGGATCGACCAGCCGGAGTCGCGGTTCGACGACAACTACGCGTTCTTCCGCTCTCAGGTGCACGCCGACGAGGCGCCGCGGATCTGGCGGGGGCTGCAGAAGCTCGAGCACGTGTCGATCACCCTCGGCGAGGCCGCGAACGCGCAGCAGATCTTCGAGAGCCTCAACTCCACCGGCGAACCGCTGCGAGATCACGAGCTGATCCACAACTACATCCTGATGGGGCTCTCGCACGCGCAGCAGCAGCAGGTCGAGGAGGACTTCTGGCTGCCGATCGAGCGCAACACCGGCGAGGCGATCGGTGCGTTCTGGCGTCACTTCCTCATCATGACGACGGGACGCGAGGTGTCGGTCGACGGCGAGCACGGCGTCTACAGCGCCTTCCGCCATGAGTTCCCGCACATGGGCCTGGAGGACCTGCCCGTGCAGGCGCAGGTGTGGCGGGAGTTCTCGGACATCTACCGGATCCTGCTGGATCCGTCGCAGGAGCAGGATCCGGAGATCCGTCGACAGCTCGCCTATGTGAACACCTTCGGGCGCTCCACCTACCCGCTCGTGCTCAGCGCGTACCGCGATCATCGACTCGGCGCGATCTCGAAGGACGAGCTGGTGCGGACGCTGGAGCGCATCCAGTCGCTGCTGCTGCGCCGTGCGGTCGTCGGCATCTCGAACGACCGCCTCATCGCCCGACTGTGCCGAGCCAGGACCCAGGGGCCGGAGGAGCTGCTGCGCGCCTTCGCTCGGATCACACCATCGGACGAGCGGATCCGAGTGGCGCTGAAGTTCACCGACCTCCCCCACGCGCTGTACGTGCTGGGCCGGATCGAGGGCGTCGCGGATCCTCGCGGCTTCGACGTCGAGCACATCGTGCCGACCGCACCGCACGACTCCTGGTCCGGCGACGGCGCACGCATCTGGAGCGAGTACTCCGAGGACGAGCAGAACAGTCACCGCGCCCTCGCCGGAACGCTCGGCAACCTGACGCTGCTGGAGGAGCCTCTCGCCGAGCGCGTCTACGGCGCGTCCTTCCCCGACAAGCGCGACGCCTATCGCCGCAGCAAGGTCGACGAGAACACCGCACTGGCCGGTCTCGACGCCTGGGGCACCGCGGCGATCGCAGAACGCACCGCTGCGCTCACCGACGCGTTCGTCCAGGTCTGGCGCCGCCCCGCTGTGGTCGACATCGACGACGACGGACTCACGCCGATCCTCGACGCCGTACGACGGCGGGGCTGGCCGACCGGGTGGGAGCGGGAGTTCGACTACGTCGAGTACCGGGGCGAGCGCTGGGAGGTCCCCGACGTGAAGTACCTGTTCAACCGGGTTTTCCGGCGCGGTTGGACGGACACCCGCGACGCCCTCGACGCGTTCAACGACCGCAATGGCGGACCGATCTACGACGAGAAGGCGTGGAACGGCGCGTGGGACGAGCTCGACGAGGACCACTTCCTGTACATGGGGTGGGACGCGAAGTACATGATGAGCGCGGTGCAAGGCCTCCTGGAGGAGTCGGGCCTGGCCGCGGAGGTGTTCGTGAAGTACTCCTATATCGGGAATGTGATGTGATGACGATCCCTGCCGCCCCTGCTTTCGAAAGCACTGTGATCCGCCGCCGGATGATGGACCTCGCCGTCGAGGAGCACACGCTCACCGTGCCCCTGGTGTGGTCGGACCCCTCCGACACCCGCACGATCGACGTGTTCGCGTCCGTCGTCGCGCGCGAGGGCGGCGAAGACCTCCCCTACCTGGTCTTCCTGCAGGGCGGCCCCGGTTCCGAGGCGCCCCGCGCTCTGCATGCGCCCGCGGCGCCGTCCTGGCTGGATCAGGCGCTCGCGCACCATCGGGTGGTCATGCTCGACCAGCGCGGGACCGGCCGCTCGACCCCGGTCGGCGACGGCATCCTCGCCCGCGGGACCGACGACGTCGCGGAGTACCTCACGCACCTGCGCGCGGACGCAATCGTGCGCGATTGCGAGGCCGTGCGCGCGCACCTCGGAGCGGAGCGCTGGAACGTCCTCGGGCAGTCGTTCGGCGGGTTCACGACCCTCGCGTACCTCTCCACGGATGCCGCGTCGATCGACCGCGCCTACCTGACCGGCGGGCTCAGCACCGTCACCCGCGGCCCCGACGAGGTGTACGCGCTCTGCTACGACAAGATGCGCGATGCGTCGGAGCGGTACTACCGGCGCTTCCCCGAGCACCGCGATCGCATGCGCCGCCTCGTGGAGCGCGCGTCGGACGGCGAGATCGTGCTGCCGGGCGGCGAGGTCGTCTCGCCGTCGCGGCTGCGTTCGGTGGGGTCGGCCCTGGGGACCAACGACGGCTGGCAGACGCTCTGGCAGCTGCTCGAGCTGGATCCGTCGAGCAACGCCTTCCGCTACGACCTCGCGGCCGCGATGCCGTTCGGCGGTCGCAACCCGCTGTACTTCGTCTTCCACGAGTCCAGCTATGCGAACGGCCATGTCACGGGCTGGTCCGCCGAGCGCATGGAGCCCGCAGACTTCGTCGACGATGTCACGCTGTTCACCGGCGAGCACATCCGTCGCGACTGGACGGAGACCGTCCCGGCCTTCCAGCCGTGGCGCGAGGTCGCCCTGGCCCTCGCCGATCATGAGTGGCCCGCGATCTACGACCCTGCGGCGCTGGCCGCGTCCGGCGCCAGGGGCGCCGCCTCGGTGTACGTGAACGATCCGTACGTGCCGATCGAGTACTCGCTGGAGACGGCCGCCCTCCTCCCGGATCTGCGGCTGTGGGTCACGAGCGAGCACGAGCACAACGGCCTGCGGGCCGGGCGCGTGCTCGAGCATCTCGTCGACCTCGCGCACGATCGTCGGGTGCGCTGAGCCGCCCCCCCCCTGCACGGGGCAGCGGTGTGCGCCTCGTCAGCCGGCGCGCACCGCCTCGTAGTCGGGGAGCAGCGCCTGCCAGCGCTCCTTCCACGCCGGCGCCGGCTCCGACGAGGACCAGCCGGAGGGATGGGCTCCGGTCGCGGACCGCAGGGAGCGCCCGAGATCCTCGAGGTGCACCTGCCAGCCCGCCGCATGGAAGTGCAGCACGCCGGCGCCGAGCCCGCGCTCCTCCACGACCAGGCGGGACCGGACGCCCTCGGCTGACAGCCAGGCCTCGATCACGGTCTCCTCGTCGGTACCGGGCTCCTGTGTGACCACGAGGTGGTGCGGAGCCTCGCAGACCTCGATGCGCATGGCCCCGGTCCAGGTGCTCGTGAACGTGGCGTCCAGGATGCCCCCGACGCGGAAGTCCCCGGCCACCTGGACGATCCAGCGCGCCAGACGCTCGGGATCCGTGCACGCCTGCCAGAGGTCGTCCACGTCGGTCTCGTAGACGCCCTCGATGCGGATGGCGCCCTGTGCGTCGTCGATATCCCACATCGTCCCGGTCGCGATCATGTCCTGTCCTTCTTCCCTCGGGCGATCTCGGTGTGCAGCGCGTCCAGGCGCTGCACCCAGAGATCGCGGTACTCCCCGAGCCATTCGTCGAGGTCGACCAGCGCTTCCGGGCGCAGGCGGTAGATCCGTCGCTGCGCCTCCTGGCGCACCTCGACCAGGCCCGCCTCCCGCAGCACACGGAGATGACGCGAGACTCCGGGCCGCGCGATCGGCAGTGCCTCGGCGAGCTCACCCGCTGTCGCTTCGCGATCGCGCAGAATGCCCAGCACGACACGACGACTCGGGTCGGCGAGGGCTTGCAGCACGGCATCCATCCTGCGAATGTACCGAATACGGTACGTAACGTCAAGGGTACGCACACGCGTGCGCGCGATAGCGACGCGACCCGGGTCCGTCAACCCCATCGCGATCCAGGAGCAGGCCTGCGACCGTGAGTGCTACGACACGGACGAGAGGAGATGCGCACATGAGCGCAGCAGACCAGGCCAAGAACGCCGCAGAGAAGGTCACGGGGAAGCTCAAGGAGGGGGCCGGCAAGGTCACCGGGAACGAGAAGCTCGAGAACGAGGGGCGGATGGATCAGGCCAAGGCCGACCTCAAGCAGGCGGGCGAGAACCTGAAGGACGACCTGAAGAGGGCCGGAGAGCACATCAAGGACGCGATGGACCGCTGATCCACCTGCGGTGCCCCGCCGGGTGCGGAGAACGGATCCGGTGGGGCGGGCGGGACTTGAACCCGCGATCGTTGGGTTATGAGCCCACTGCCTTCACCAGCTTGGCCACCGCCCCGGATCTTCGAGACTACCGGGCCGTGGCGTCTCTCCGGTGCACGCGGCTCAGAGCGGGGTCGCCTGCCGGTGCAGCGCCGAGTGCCCGCGGTAGACCCGGGCGTTCTGACGCAGCCCCTCCCGCTCCTCGGCGGTGAGTTCGCGGCGCACCTTGGCCGGCACGCCCGCGACGAGTGAACCGTCCGGAACCTCCATGCCGCTCAGCACCAGCGCACCGCCGGCGACGAGACATTCGGATCCGATCACGGCCCCGTTCAGCACGACAGCGCCCATGCCGATCAGCGATCCGTCGCCGATCGTGCAACCGTGCACGACCGCATTGTGGCCGATCGAGACGTCGTCGCCGATGGTGACGCCGTGCCCGGGGTCGACATGCACCGAGACGCTGTCCTGCGCATTGCTGCCCGCACCGATCCTGATCTCGGCCGAATCCGCGCGGAGTACGGCGTTGTACCAGACACTGGATCCCTCGCCGATCGTCACAGACCCGATCACGCGCGCACCGGCGGCGAGGAACGCCGTCGGATCGATCGCAGGGATGCGGCCGGGCAGGGACAGGACCGTGGCGTCGTCGCTCATACTGCGACCCTATCCGCCCTGTCCCCGCGCGCGGATCCGGTCAGCCGATCCCCATCGCGTTCTTCAGCGCCGCCGTGTACTGCGGGGCGAGGGAGTTCGCGAAGGTCACGGTGATGTGGTCCTGATCGCGGTAGATGTTGGCCCCGCCGACCACCGCGCGGCAGTTCTCGTCATCGCAGAAGACCTTCGTGAAGTCGAGTAGCGTGACGTCCTTCTGACCGTCCGCGGCCGCGCGAAGCGGGTCCTTCTCGGTCAGCAGGTCGGAGCGCGCCCCGTCGCACGCGCTCTGCGCGCGGGTGCGCAGGCACTTGTTCGGGTCCGTCTCCCACACCGGGTTGTCGACGACGGTGACGACGGGCGTGCCCTTCGACGTCTGCGTGGCCCACGCCTGGCGGTATCCGGCCACCGCCGCGTCGTAGGAGGATCCGTGATCCCCCGCCGCGTACGGCGTCGTGGACAGTGCGGCGGTGAAGATGGCATCGAAGTGCTTCTTGTCGAGCTCCTTCGCCACCGCGGCGCGGTACTGCGTGCACGCGTCGCCGAACGCGCCGCCGGTCGACAGCGGCGTGGTGTTCCACGGGCACGCGCCCTTGAAGTACGTGGTGAGGTGCCACCCCTCCTTCTCGGCGATGCCTTGGAACGTCGTGAGCAGCTGATAGGCATGACTGTCGCCGATCAGGGCCACCTGCTTCGCGTTCGGATCCTTCGATCCGAACTCGCACGAGACCGCGCGCGCGTCGTTGAGCTGCACGAAGCACTGCGACTGCTCCGGGCGGTCCACACCCGCGAAGCCGGGGGCGGGCAGGATCTCATCGGTCTTCTTTCCGGCGCAGGAGTCGTCGAGGACGGCCGCCGCGCCGAAGCAGGCGGGCGGGTTGGCGCGGAGCTCGGCGATGGCCTGGACGCCCTGCTGATAGGTGCCCGCATTCGCGGCCCAGCCGGCGCCCGCGGTTCCTGCGACGATCACCATCGCGGCGAGGGCCGCCCACAGTGAGAGCCGGGGCTTGCGCGACGTCAGCGGCTTCCAGGTGCGCGTCGGATCCTCGACGAACTTCTTGGTGAGCCAGGCGAGCACGAAGCAGATGCCGACCAGGGCGATGCGGTGATAGATCGTGAGGCCCCAGAACGGCAGCGACGGCGCGATGATGATGAGCGGCCAGTGCCACAGGTACAGGCTGTACGAGATGTCACCCGTGAAGCGCATCGGCGGGATCGCCAGGATGCGCGTCGGGTACCACCATCGCTCCGTGTTCGAGGCGGCGATGATCGCCGCCGCCGCCAGCGTGGGGATCGCGGCCATGTAGCCGGGGAACGGCGTCTGTGCGTCGAAGCGGTAGATCACGACGAGCAGAACGATGATGCCGCCCCAGCCGAGGACGAAGCTGCCGATCGCGTTGCTGATGCGCAGGCGCGGCACGAGGGCGAGCACGGCTCCGACGCCGAACTGCCACATCCGGCCGAACGTGACGAAGTAGGCGGGGGCCGGGTTCGTGATCGTGAACCACACGCAGAACACGAAGGAAGCCACCGAGACGATGCCGATCGCGATCGCCGCGGCACGCAGCCGCGACCCGCGGAAGTACTTCACCGCGATCCATGCCGCGAGCAGCATGATCAGCGGCCAAAGCACGTAGAACTGCTCCTCGAGAGACAACGACCAGTAGTGCTGCACCATCGTCGGGTCGCCCGAATGCGCGAGGTAGTCCGCCGAGTTCAGCGCGAGGAACCAGTTCTCGACGTAGAACGTGGAGGCGACGATCTCCTGCAGCTCCGCAGGCAGCTGAGACAACGGCGACAGCACCGGGATCGCCGCCACGATCGCGCAGAACAGCAGGACGAGCAGCGAGGCAGGCAGCAGGCGGCGTGCGCGGCGCGCCCAGAACTGGCCGAGGTTGACCCGTCCGGTGGCGTTCAGCTCTCTCGCGAGATGAGCGGTGATCAGGAAGCCGGAGATGACGAAGAAGATGTCGACGCCGACGTAGCCGCCGCTCAGCCGTCCCGGCCAGAAGTGGTACAGCACGACAGCGAGCACGGCGATCGCGCGCAGTCCCTGCACGTGCGGGATGAAGTTGGATCCGACCTTCTGCGCGGCGGACGTGCGAGTACGGCGCAGGGCCGCACGGGAGGAGATGCCAGCTGTTGCCACCTGACGAAGGTATCCCGGATCGCTGTGACCTCCCGTCCTCCACGCGGGGCAGGCGGAGATCCACGAGGAAGGCAAGCCTTGCCGAAACAGCGCGTGACCTGCGGGTTAGCGTTGCCTCAGCTTGCTTGCGGAACAAACTGAGCCGAGTAGCGTTGGGGCCAAGACATCAGTACGCACGGATCCGAATGATCACCGAGGAGACCATCATGAGCAACGCCGAGACCATCACCGCAACCTCCGTCGACCCGACCGTCGCGGCCGGCGCCGCCCAGTTCCTGACCCCGGTCGTGCTGGGCCTGCAGGCCCTCACCGTGAACGGCAAGCAGGCGCACTGGCACGTGCGCGGCGCGAACTTCGTCGGCGTGCACGAGCTGCTCGACGTGATCGTCGACCACGCCGGGGACTTCGCCGACACCGCCGCGGAGCGCATCGTCGCCCTCGGCCTCCCGATCGACGCACGCGCCACGGTCGTGGCCGAGAAGGCGGGCGCCACCCAGGTCCCCGCCGGCTTCACCCGTTCCGACGACCTCGTTCGTGCCGTGATCGCCGATATCGACGCGATCCTCGTGAACGTGAAGGCCGCCGTCGAGGGCCTCGACGAGATCGACCTCACCAGCCAGGACGTCGCGATCGAGATCCAGCGCGGCCTGGAGAAGGACCGCTGGTTCCTCGTGTCGCACGTCGCCGCCTGACACACGACGCACGCAGAGAACGACCCCCGCCCCGCTCAGGGACGGGGGTCGTTCTGCAGGTAGGCGAGCACCGCCAGCACGCGACGGTGGTCCGTGCCGGACTCTTCGAGCCCGAGCTTGGAGAAGATCGCGGACACGTTCTTCTCCACCGCGCCCACACCGATGCCCATGCTCGCCGCGATCGACGCGTTGCTGCGCCCCTCGGCCATCGCCTCGAGGACCTCGCGCTCGCGCGGCGTGAGACGGCCGACCGGATCCGGACCGGTGCGCATCAGCTGCTGCACGACACGCGGATCCAGCACCGTCCCGCCCCGGCTGACCTGCCGGACCGCGGAGGAGAGCTCCTCGAGGGAGGTGACCCTGTCCTTGAGCAGGTAGCCGACTCCCCCGTCCCCGGCACCGAGCAGCTCCCGCGCGTAGACCCCCTCGACGTACTGGCTGAGCACGAGGATGCCCACCTGCGGGAGAGCCGCTCGCAGCGCCAGCGCCGCACGGATCCCCTCATCCCGGAACGACGGCGGCATGCGCACGTCCAGCACGGCGACGGTCGCGACGGCCGCACGAGTGCGGGCCACCACGTCCTCGGCGTCGGCGTAGGCGCCGACCGTCTCGAATCCGGCCTCGGCGAACAGGCGGACGAGCCCTTCGCGCAGCAGGATCGAGTCCTCGAAGAGGATCACCCGCAGCGGGGTCTGCTGATCGGTCACGCCCTTCAGACTAGAGCGCGAGCGCTACCGTCCTCGGCGCGGCCGCCAGAGGCCCTGCTCACGCGGATACCGGCACCGTCACGGTCACGATGGTGGGGCCGCCGTCCGGGCTGTCGATGTGCATCGTCCCGCGCAGCCCCTGCACCCGCTGGGCGAGGCCCTCGAGTCCCCCTCCGGACCTCGCGACAGCGCCGCCGCGGCCGTCGTCCAGCACGGTGACGCGCACCACCGGTCCTTCACGGACCGCGGTCACCGATGCACTGCCCGCTCCCCCGTGCTTGACGGCGTTGGTCAGCAGCTCCGCGACCACGAAGTACAGATTGCGCGCGGCCTCCGGGCTCAGCGCCGCCGTGATGGACGGGGAGATCTCGGCCCGCACCGGCAGCGCGCTGGCGGCTGCGAGTCCGGTGATCGCCTCGGCGATCCCCCGGTCCTGCAGCAGCGGCGGCGCAACGCCGCCGGCCAGCGCCCTGAGCTCGTCGAGCGCGGCCTGGGCGTGCCCGCGGGACTCCTGCGCAAGCGCCGCGACCGCTGCCGCATCGCCCTCCGCCGCGCGCCGCTCGAGCGCGGCAAGATCCATCTGCAGTCGCACCAGGCGCTGCTGCGGGCCGTCGTGCAGATCACGCTCGAGGCGGCGCAGCCCGGCGTCCTCCGCCTGCACGGCCGCACCGCGGGAGGCGTCCAGCCCCTGGATCTGGGCCGCGAGATCGTCCGACTCCCATCGCCCGGTCAATGCGGCGGCGACCGCCCCGTGCGCGCGCACGAGGCCGCTGAGCACCAGAGGGAGCGTGCCGAGGAAGACGAGCCCGACGGCCAGGTAGAGCATCGACGCCCACCGATGCGGATCCGGGGACGGGTCGATCCCACCGAAGATGTGCTGCACCGCCCACGGAACCCAGACGCTCTCGGCGTTGCCGTCGGGGATGAAAGACGACCAGAACCAGTAGGTCGGGCCGCCGAGCGCCATCGCCACCCAGATCGTGGCGACGGCGAAGGTGACGATCGCGACGATCGGCCGCACGAGCAGGCTCGACAGCAGCGCCATCCAGTAGTGCGCGTTGCGCAGCGGCTGCGTCAGACGAGCCCAGAAGCCCGTGCCCTTCGTGCCGCGACGCCAGTCGGGCGCGGAGATCGCGGGGTGATCGGTCAGCCGCAGCAGCGCGCGCTCGGCCTCCGCGAAGCCACGGGCGATGTAGAGCGAACCCACCAGGATCGGCACGCCGATCACCAGGACGAAGGATCCGATGCCGACGCCGAAGACCGTCCAGGTCACCCCCATCGCGAGGATCGCGAGCGGCACGGACAGCAGCACGAGGAAGAGCGCGTTTCCGGGCGCGGCAGCCCACGCACGTCCGTATCCGCGTCGGGACGCGGCCGGCGGCGCCGGGTGGCGCGAGTCGAGAGGGCGGGTCGCGGTGGTCATCGAGAAATCTCCTGTTTCATGCCTCGGGGCGCCCGATCGGCACCGACTTCCACGATGCCCGTCCTGATCGCCCCCGACCAGGGTGCGCCCTGCCGGATCCGTACGGGGGTCAGCCCCCGTACGTCACCCGCCCGCCGAGAACGGTCGCCGCCACCGGCATCGCCCGCAGCCCGCTCGCGTCGGCGGTCGCCGGATCGGCGCCGAGGAGCGCCAGATCCGCGACAGCGCCTGGACGGATGCCGGCGTCGCCGCCGGTGCCGCCACGGGCGCTCGCGGCGAGGGCGGTCTCGAGGTCGACCCGCTCCTCCGGATGCCACGGAGCGCGGTCGTCGTCGGTCCGGAAGACCGCCGCCGAGATCGCGTGCCAGGGATCGAGGGCGGCCACCGGCGCATCGGATCCGAAGCGCAGCGTCGCACCCGCCCGGTGGAGCGAGGCCAGCGGATAGCCGATCGCCGTCTGCCCGGCCCAGAGCACGTCCGCCGCGTCCCGGTCGTCGAGGGCGTGCTGCGGTTGCACGCTCGCGGCGACGCCCAACCGCCCGAACCGCGCCAGGTCGCCGTGGCGCACGAGCTGGGCGTGCTCGATCGTGCCCTGGGCACCGGTCGTGGCGAACGCGTCGAGAGCGGCGGTGACCGCGAGGTCGCCGATCGCGTGCAAAGCGATCTCCAGCCCCGCCCCGGTGGCGCGCAGCAGCAGGTCCTGCAGCTCGGCCGGGGGCACCGTGAGCACGCCGTGGTTGTGCGGGTCGTCGGCGTATCCGTGGCTGCATGCAGCGGTGCGGGTGCCGAGCGAACCGTCGGAGATGATCTTCAGCGGCCCCACGTGCACGAGCCCGAGCGGGTCCGGATCCATCGCCTCGCCGCTGCTCAGGCCCTCGGCGATCGCGCGGTCGAGATCGTGCGGATAGACCGCGAACTCGACGCGGTGCGTGTCGAAGCCGTGCGCGAGGCGTCGCGCCCAGGCCTCGGCGTTCCAGGCCATGTCGAAGTCCACCAGACCGACCACACCACGGCTCGCGGCACGCCGGGCGGCGGCCGCGACCGCCTCGTCGGCGACGACCGGATCCGCGGCGTTCAACCGGCGGGAGATCTCGAACGCGTCCTCCTCGCGCAGCATCCCCTCCGGGCCCGTCGTGAACCCCTCGCGGCGGAGGGCGGCCGAGTTGAGCCAGACGCTGTGCACGTCGGCGTTGATGAGGTAGGTCGGGATCTCCGCCGTGCGCTCGTCGAGCAGCGACAGGCTCGGCCGATCCCGCCAGCGCACGTCGCGGAAGCCGGATCCGACGCGGCGGCCGTCGCTGAGCACCGGCGCGCGCGACATCTGCGCCGCCGCCTCCACCGCGCTCGCCGTGCCCGAGAGGTCCTCCCGCTGCGCCGCGAGCGCCCACTGCACGGTGTGCACGTGGTGATCCCACAGGCCGGGCACGATCCACGCTCCGTCGCTGTCGAGCACCCGCCCTCGCAACGGCAGCGCTCCAGTCGGTGCGATATCCGCGACCCGGCCGTCCTGGATCAGCACATCCACCGGGCCGTCCACGGCGAGCAGCCGCCGATCCGCCGTGGCGATGCGCACCGCGCGGATCGCGTCGATGTGCGCGCCGACGTCCGGCCCCGTCATCGCGCGCCCGCCCGCGCGGCGAGCCGGGCGTCGTGCGCGCGCTGCATCTCGGCGGCCAGCACCGGATTCGCGTACGCGCCGTCGCCCTGAAGCTCGAGGATCACGTTCTGGATCACGTCGTCGGGCTTGTTCTGGCTGAGCTTGCGCTTGGCCGTGACCCGGGTCGGGGTCAGGCGGAAGCCGACGGTGCCCGCCTCGAGCCGGCGCACGAAGGCCTCGTCGTTCGGCGGGGCCCACATGCCGCGCGGATCCGCGAGCCTGCTCTCGAAATGGTCGACGAGCTGTACCAGCACACGCAGGTTCTCCTCGGAATCCATGACCTCCGGCACACCGGACAGGTGCACCGCGACATAGTTCCACGTCGGGACCGCGGCCGCATCGCCGTACCAGCCGGGCGAGATGTAGCCGTGCGGGCCCTGGAAGACGACCATCAGCTCCTGGGAGCCGAGCCCCAGCACGATGTCGTCCGGACGGCCGACATGCGCGACGACCGTGAGATCGTCGCGATCCGGATCGAGCAGCACCGCGTAGTGCGACGCCGTCATGCCGTTCTCGTCTCGGCCCACGAGCGTCGCCCACGGGTTGGCGGCGATGATCCGCCGCAGTTCGGCGACGTCCGTCATGGCGAAGCTCGGGTTCTGGCGCATGGTTTCAGCCTAGGGTCGCGCGCCTGTCGGGAGCTTCAGGGATCGGGGATCCGTCACGCCTGGCAGCGCGGGCACCAGTACAGCTTTCGGGCGCCGATCTCCTCGAGAACGATGTCGGTTCCGCAGACGCGGCAGGGCAGGCCGGTGCGGTGGTACACCCAGTGCCGGTCGTCACGATGCGCCATCGCGGCGCGGTACTGGTCGGGCGTGAGGTCGTCCATGGTCATCATCTGACCCGTCTCCACGCCGATCGCGAGAAGGCGCACCCAGTCCCGCCAGAGCGCCCGCACGGTCGCCTCGGGCACGTCCCGTCCTGGAGTGTGCGGGTTGAGCTGGGCACGGAACAGCAGCTCCGCGCGGTACACGTTGCCGATCCCGCTGACCACTCCCTGATCCATGAGGAGGAGAGCGATCGGCACCGCCCTGCGCCGCACCGCGGCGACGAACCGCTCCTCGCCCTCACCCACGTCCCCCACCAGCGGGTCCGGCCCGAGCTTCGCGACGGTGGCGAGCATCTCGTCCGGCGTCTGCAGCACACAGGCGGTCGGCCCGCGGAGATCGGCGCACGTGGAGTCGGTCATCAGGCGCAGGCGCACCTGTCCCACCACGGGCGGCGGCCACTCGGCGCCCTCGTCCGCGAGCCCCTTCGTGGCCTCGGACATGCGCACGTGCACCCGGGTCTTGCGCGGGGCGCCGATGGACGCCAGCGAGTTCTCGCCCGCGTCGTCGAGGATCGGGGCGTCGTGCGTGGATGACGCGTCCAGATCGGTGCCGCGCTGATTCGTCTGGCCCATCCGCCCGTTCGCCGAGGCGATCGTCGGATCCACGAGGATCTCGCCGGAGAAGTCCCAGGCGCCGTAGAGGCCGAGGTGCACACGCAGCCACAGATCCCCCTCGGTCTCGAGGAACATCTGCTTGCCGACCGCCTGGACGCGCTCCACCGCACGACCGTCGAGCAGCGCGGCGCCCTCTGCGAACCGCCCCTGCGGACTGGACGCGGAGACGGGCTTGCCGACGAAGTTGCGCGCGAACTGCCGCGCGATCCGGTGGACGGAATGGCCCTCGGGCATCAGGCGCGCGGGTCCGGCAGCAGCGAGCCGTCGCGCTCGAAGTCCGCGATCTGCCCGATCCGGCGCACGTGCCGCTCGTCCTGCGAGAACGGCGTCGCGATGAAGCGGTCGATGAACGTCGTGACCTCGTCGAAGCTGTGCTGGCGCGCCCCGATGGCGATCACATTCGCGTCGTTGTGCTCGCGGGCGAGCTCGGCCGTCGCGATGCTCCACACCAGGGCGGCGCGGATCCCCTCGACCTTGTTCGCCGCGATCTGCTCGCCGTTGCCGGATCCGCCGAAGACGATCCCGAGCGCCTCGACGCCCGCGCGCTGGTCGGCGATGGTCGCCTGCGCCGCCCGGATGCAGAACGCCGGGTAGTCGTCCAGGGCGTCGTACTCGATCGGCCCGTGGTCGACGACCTCGTGCCCCGCCTCGGCGAGATGATGCTGCAGCTGCGTGGAGAACTCGAGACCGGCGTGATCGGTGGCGATGTGGATGCGCATGCCTCAATCCTACGGAGCGGTGCGACCGCCGCGGGGCGGCGTGACGCACCCCCGCGGAGGGGTCAGGGCGCGATGCCGGCCGCCGCCGGCTTGAAGCCTGCGCGGATGTTCTCGCAGCACCCGGGGCGGCACACGTCGAACGCGGGACCGAGTGCCGTGACGTGCGCGCGGTCCGCCGCGGGGCGACCCTCGAGTCGCTCCTGGATGAGGTCGACGATCCCCGCCACGAAGGAGTCCGATACCCCCGGTGTCGGCGTGCGCACGAACGCGAGGCCCGCCTCGGCGGCCGCGTCCTTGGCCTCGGTGTCGAGATCCCAGAGCACCTCCATGTGGTCGCTCACGAAGCCGAGCGGGACCACGGCGACCGCGGTGCGACCGCGCGCGGGCAGCTCCTCGATCACATCGCAGATGTCCGGCTCGAGCCACGGCTGCGAGGCGGGGCCGGAACGCGACTGGTACACGAGCTCCCAGGGCACGTCCGCGGCGGCGGGCAGCAGCTCCGCCACGCGGCTCATGACCCACGCCGCGACGGCCTCATGCTGCGCGGCGTACGCTCCGCCCGGGCCCCAGTCGACGTCGCGCGGACCGGAGCGCAGCGCATCGTCGGTCGGCACGCTGTGCGTGGTGAACAGGACCTGGATCGCCTCGGCCTCGGCGCCGTCGGCGGTGAAGGCGGCGATCGCGTCGCGCACGCCCTCCACGAACGACGCGACGAACCCGGGGTGGTCGTAGAACGGGCGGATCTTGTCGATCGTCACCGTCTCGCCCAGCCCCGTCTCCTCCAGCACACGGGCGAAGTCCTCGCGGTACTGCCGGCAGCTGGAGAACGAGCTGTACGCGCTGGTGGCGAACGCCAGCAGCGTCGTGTCGCCGCTCTCCGACGCCGCGGTCACGGCATCGGACAGGTACGGCGCCCAGTTGCGGTTGCCCCAGTACACCGGAAGGTCGATCCCGCGGCGTGCGAGCTCCGCCTCCAGCGCGGCCTTGAGCGCGCGGTTCTGCGCGTTGATCGGGCTCACCCCGCCGAAGTGCCGGTAGTGATGCGCGACCTCCTCGAGCCGCTCATCCGGGATCCCGCGGCCGCGCGTGACGTTGCGCAGGAACGGGATCACGTCGTCCTGGCCCTCGGGCCCGCCGAAACCCGCGAGCAGGATCCCGTCGTAGGCGACGGGGGTCTCGACGAACTCGGGCCCGCTCGCGGCAGGGGCGGAAGCGAAGGGAACGGTTGCTGCGGTCACGTTTCGAGCACTCACCCTCCCATCTTCCCCTGAAGTTCCTTTGCCGCTGCCGAGCGCCGCCGCGGCACCAGCGTCGAGGCGGCACGAGCACGCGAGAACAGGCGACACGCGCTCTGGCGTAGGCTGGGACGGTTGCCGCCGGCGCCAGCAGCGCGGACCTTGCGGCCGAACCCCTCACCCCCTGGGAGTCTGAGCAGTGCCTGGAGAGAACCTCACCCGCATCGAGGCGCAGGAGCGCCGCGCGATCGTCGACACCGAGTCGTACGAGATCGCGCTCGACCTGACCAAGGGCGCGGAGGTGTTCGGATCCCGCAGCGTGGTGCGCTTCACCGCGACCGAGGGGTCCTCGACCTTCATCGACCTGATCGCGCGCGAGGTGCGCGAGATCACCCTGAACGGCGAGCAGATCGACCCGACCTCGGCATACGCCGACTCGCGCATCGCGCTCGACGGCCTGGCGAGTTCGAACGTGCTCGTCGTGGACGCCGACTGCGAGTACACGAACACCGGCGAGGGCCTGCACCGCTTCGTGGATCCCGTCGACGACGAGGTCTACCTCTATTCGCAGTTCGAGGTGCCCGACTCGCGTCGTGTCTTCGCCGTGTTCGAGCAGCCCGACCTCAAGGCGACGTTCCAGTTCACGATCACCGCGCCCGCCGCGTGGAAGGTCGTCTCGAACTCCCCCACCCCGGAGCCGATCCACCACGACGCGTCGAACGGATCCGGATCCGACCAGACTGGTGCCGTCGCGACCTGGGGCTTCGAGCCCACTCCGCGGATCTCGTCGTACATCACCGCGATCATCGCCGGCCCGTACGAGGAGACATTCTCCGAGCTGACCAGCGCGTCCGGCAACGTGATCCCCCTCGGCGTCTACGGACGCAAGAGCCTGTGGGAGCACCTCGACGCCGACTACATCTTCGACAAGACCCGCGAGGGCTTCGCCTACTACGAGGAGAAGTTCGGGGTCCCGTACCCGTTCGCGAAGTACGACCAGCTCTTCGTACCGGAGTTCAACGCGGGCGCCATGGAGAACGCGGGCGCGGTGACGTTCACCGAGACCTACGTGTTCCGCAGCAAGGTGACCGACGCCGTCAAGGAGCGTCGCGTCGTGACGATCCTGCACGAACTCGCGCACATGTGGTTCGGCGACCTCGTCACCATGAAGTGGTGGAACGACCTGTGGCTGAACGAGTCGTTCGCCGAGTGGGCGTCGACGATCGCGACCGCCGAGGCTACCGAGTGGACCGAGGCCTGGACCACCTTCAACGCCATGGAGAAGACCTGGGCCTACCGTCAGGACCAGCTGCCCTCCACGCACCCCGTCGTCGCCGAGATAAACGACCTCGACGACGTGCAGGTGAACTTCGACGGCATCACCTACGCCAAGGGCGGATCCGTCCTCAAGCAGCTCGCCGCGTGGGTGGGCATCGAGGCGTTCTTCGCCGGCGTCTCGGAGTACTTCAAGAAGCACTCATGGCAGAACACCGAGCTCAGCGACCTCCTGGTCGAGCTGGAGCGCACCAGCGGTCGCGATCTCACCGTCTGGTCGAAGAAGTGGCTGGAGACCGCGGGCGTCAACACGCTCGCGCCGGTCATCGCCGAGGCCGGCGACGGCTCGATCTCGCGCTTCGCGGTCACCCAGACCGCGCCCGCCGACTACCCGACGATCCGCCCGCACCGCCTGGGCATCGGCTTCTACAACCTCGATGCGTCGGGCGCTCTCGTGCGCACGCACCACGTCGAGGTGGACGTCGACGGCGACCGCACCGAGATCCCCGAGCTGCAGGGCCTGAAGCGCCCCGACCTCGTGCTGCTCAACGACGAGGACCTCGCCTACGCGAAGATCCGTCTCGACGAGCGTTCCCTCGCGACCGCCGTCGCGCACCTCGCCGACATCAGCGACCCCCTCGCCCGCTCGCTCGTGTGGGGCGCGGCCTGGGACCAGACCCGCGACGCCGAGAGCGCCGCGAGCGACTACATCGACCTCGTGCTCGGCAACATCGGCCGCGAGACCGAGTCGACCACGGTGCGCACCACGCTCAGCCAGCTGCAGACCGCGGCCGCGCTGTACGTCATGCCGGAGCACCGGGACGCTGCCCGCACCCGCGTGGCTGACGGTCTGTGGGCCCTCGCCCAGGGCGCCGAGGCAGGTTCCGACAGCCAGCTCCAGTTCGTCACCGCCTTCGCGAACTCGCTCACCACTCCCGAGCACGCCGATGTCGTCCGTCGCCTGCGCGACGGCGTGCTGACGCTCGAGGGACTCGCGATCGACACCGACCTCTCGTGGCAGCTGCTCGTCGGGCTCGCCATGGTGGGCGCCGTCGACGGCGCCGCGATCGATGCCGCGCTGGAGAGCGACAACACCGCCAAGGGCGGGGAGTTCGCCGCCCAGGCGCGGGCCGCGCTGCCGACGCCCGAGGACAAGCAGGCCGCGTGGTCTTCGCTCGTCGAGCATGATGACCTGTCCAACACGCTCGTCCGCTCGGCGGCACTCGGCTTCACGCACCCGGCCGGGGTCGCGCTGCTCGAGCCGTTCGTCGCGCAGTACTTCGACGCGCTGCTCTCGATCTGGGAGGGGCGCACCTTCCAGGTCGCGAACTACCTGATCGTGGGCCTGTACCCGAAGGCGCTCGCGAACACCGCCCTGCGCGATGCGACCCGCGCCTGGCTCTCCGCCCATCAGGACGCCGCCCCTGCACTGCGCCGCCTCGTGTTCGAGAATCTCGCCGACGTGGAGCGGGCGCTGGCCGCCCAGGCCCGCGACGCCGAGTCCGTCGAGGTCGTGACCGCCGACGCGCAGAGCTGACGCACGACGTCGAAGGGCCGGAGGGAATCTGCTCCCTCCGGCCCTTCGACGTCTCGCGCTCGCTCCGCGTCGTCTCGAGCCCATCCGGCGTGCGGCGCCCTGGGAAGCGGCGTCGCCGTTCAGAACCCGCCAAGGGCCCCGGTCATAGGATCGTGAGCGATGAACATCGTCCCCTTCGAGAACCAGGCTGCCAAGGTCGCCGACGTGTGGGCCCAGATCCTCACCGTCCTCGGCGACATCGGAATGAAGGCGCTCTGGAGCGCCGTGACGATCGTCGTGTGCGCCGTGATCGCCTACGCGCTCCGCTTCGTCATCCGGCGGATCGTGCGTCGGATCGTCGCGGGCGCCAAGTCGAAGGCGGAGGTCACCGACACGCGCGCGCTCGAACGCTCGCCGCTCGCGGACATGCGGCTGGTGCAGCGCACGCGGACGCTCGGCACGATCCTGCAGAACATCGTCAACGTGATCCTCGTCGTGGTCGCGGTGGTGCTGATCGTGAACATCATCGAACCCACCCTCCTGGGATCCCTGACCCTGCTGACGGCGGCGGTCGGTGCGGGGCTCGGCTTCGGCGCGCAGAACATCGTCAAAGACGTGCTGAACGGCATGTTCCTGGTCGCCGAGGACCAGGTCGGCATCGGCGACGTGGTGGACCTCGGTCTCGCGTCGGGCGTCGTCGAGTACGTCAGCGTGCGCATCACGCAGGTGCGCGACGCGAACGGAACGCTCTGGTACGTCCGCAACGGCGAGATCACCCGGATCGGCAACATGTCGCAGGGGTGGGCGCGCGCGATCATCGACCTCGGGGTGCCCGCGGACGCGGACGTCCCCGCTGTCGAGGACGCGCTGCTCGCCGCCGCACAGGGGCTCGCCAAGGATCCGAAGTGGCGCACCCGCATCGTCGAGAAGCCCGAGATCTGGGGCCTGGAGTCCATCGAGGGCGACGCACTCGTGATCCGCGTGGTGATGAAGACCCGCACGAATGCGATGGACGACGTCGCGCGCGAGCTGCGGATGCGACTGCGCGACACCATGATCGGCCTGGATCTGACGGTCCCCAGCATGGCCACCGTGCAGCTCGCCGGCCCCGAAGGCGCCCGCCGCGTCCACGGTGCGAACCCACCGCGCACCCGCCCCAATCCCGTCACGACTCCGCCGGTTCCCGAGCGCGGATTCTGGCGGAAGAAGAAGACCGACGCGGACAAGCCGGCCACGGTCACCCCGCCACCGCGCACCAAGCCCGCTCCGACGACCTCCTCCGCGCCGAAGAAGGCCGAGAAGCCCAAGACCCCGCCGTCCTCCCCGCAGAGCCTCCCCCTCCCCCCGCTCCCCGAGGCGCAGAACCCGCAGGATCCGCAGAACCCCGGAGACGACCTATGACCGAGCCCGTGTCCTTCTACGACGAGGTCGGCGGCCACGCGACATTCCAGCGTCTCGTCGAGGTGTTCTACCGCGAAGTGGCTCTCGATCCGGTACTCAAGCCGATGTACCCGGAGGAGGATCTCGGCCCGGCCGAGGAACGCCTCCGCATGTTCCTGGAGCAGTACTGGGGCGGACCCACGACCTACGGCGACCAACGAGGACACCCGCGGCTGCGGATGCGGCACATGCCGTTCCACGTCGATCCCGACGCCCGCGACCGCTGGCTGCGCTGCATGCGCACGGCGGTGGACGACGCCGGGCTCTCTCCCATCCACGAGGCGACCCTGTGGGACTATCTCGAACGCGCCGCGCATGCGATGGTGAACACGTTCGAACCGAGCCGCGCCGGCGCGGCCGGCGCACCGACCCCCGACGGACGCCCCGTCCTGTAGGCGACGTCCACCGCTCACCGAGTTCGATGGAGATCTCATGACCGCGACCACGACCACCCACTCGACCGACGTCCTCGTCATCGGCTGGGGCCTGTCCGGCCTCGTCGCGGCCGCAGAGGCCGCTGCCGCGGGCAGACGCGTGATCGTCCTGGATCAGGAGCCGCGCACGAACCTGGGCGGGCAGGCATGGTGGTCCTTCGGCGGGCTCTTCCTCGTCGACTCCCCCGAACAGCGCCGCATGGGCATCACGGACTCCTACGAGCTCGCCCGACAGGACTGGTTCGGCAACGCCGGCTTCGATCGCGATGAGGACGCATGGCCGCGGCGCTGGGCGGAGGCGTACCTGCAGTTCGCGAGCGGTGAGAAGCGCGCGTGGCTGCGGGAACGCGGCGTCGGCTTCTTCCCCGTGGTGGGCTGGGCCGAGCGCGGCGGCTACGGAGCGCTCGGCCCCGGCAACTCGGTGCCGCGCTTCCACATCACCTGGGGCACCGGGCCGGGCGTGGTCGCGCCGTTCCAGACGGCGCTCGAGCAGGCGGAGCGGACAGGGCGCCTGACGGTGCTCCCCCGGCATCGCGTCACCGCCCTCACCGCCCAGGACGGGGTCGTCACGGGTGCGCAGGGCGAGATCCTGGCGTCGACCGGCGCAGCCCGCGGCGAGCAGAGCGATCGTCAGCCGGTCGGCGCCTTCGAGATCACCGCTGCGGCGACGATCGTGACCTCGGGCGGCATCGGCGGCAACCACGACCTCGTCCGCGCGGCCTGGCCCGAGCGCCTGGGCACGCCGCCTGCCGACATGCTCACGGGAGTGCCCGCCTACGTGGACGGATCCATGCAGGCCGTGGCATCCGCGGCGGGCGCGCGGCTGATCAACGGCGACCGCATGTGGCACTACGTGGAGGGCATCCGCAACTGGGATCCGGTCTGGCCCGGCCACGGCATCCGGATCCTGCCCGGTCCGTCCTCGCTGTGGCTGGACGCCACGGGACGGCGCCTGCCGGTGCCGCTGTACCCGGGCTTCGACACGCTCGGCACCCTCGCGCACCTGCGCACGACGGGGCACGACCACTCGTGGTTCGTGACGACGCGGCAGATCGTGGAGAAGGAGTTCGCGCTGTCCGGCAGCGAGCAGAACCCCGACCTCACGGGCAAGGACGTGCCGCTCCTCGTGCGCTCACGGCTCGCGAAGGGTCCGACCGACCCCGTGCAGGCGTTCTTGGACAAGGGCGAGGACTTCATCGTCGAGGACGATCTCGGCCGGCTCATCGCGCGGATGCAGGAGCTCCCCGGTGGGGACGCCCTGGAGCCGGAGCGGGTGCGCGAGGAGGTCGTCGCGCGCGACCGCGAGATCGGCAACGACTTCACCAAGGACGCGCAGATCGCGATGCTGCGCTCCGCCCGCGCCTACCGCGGAGACCGGCTGATCCGCACCGCCGCCCCGCATCGATTGCAGGATCCCTCCGCCGGGCCGCTGATCGCGCTGCGGCTGCGGGTGATCACCCGCAAGTCCCTCGGCGGCATCGAGACGGACCTGGACGGCCGCGCTCTCGACGCCCAGGGCGCGGTCGTTCCCGGACTCTACGCCGCCGGCGAGGCGAGCGGCTTCGGCGGCGGCGGCGTGCACGGCTATCGGGCGCTGGAGGGAACCTTCCTCGGCGGGTGCCTGTTCTCGGGGCGACAGGCGGGCCGCGCGGCGGGTCAGGCGGTCTGACCTCGGTTGGGAGTCTGGACCTCGCCCATCGGGAGTGCCAGGATCGCGGCATGGACGCGGAAGAGCTGCGCGCACGCCAGGCCCCGCTCAAGGAGAGCTACCGGCAGGATCCCGCCCGCGCACGGGTGATCTCCGGCGCGACAGGCGACTACCGCGACCCGGGCATCACCGCGACGATCGATGGATGGGCGGGGCCGGTCCGCGCCGGACAGCATCCCGCGACCGGGGGCGACGGATCCGACGCGTGCTCCGCGGACCTGCTCATGCAGGCGCTGCTGGGCTGCGTCGGCGTGACCTTTCGAGCCGTCACCACCGCGATGGGCGTGGCCGTGCAGAACGTCGAGCTCGCGGCGGAGTGCCACTGGGACGCGCGCGGCACCCTCGGTCTGGACCGCGAGGCGCCGGTCGGGGTCCGCGACATCGCCGTGACGATCACGATCGACAGCGACGCCGACGACGGGCGTCTGGCACGGATCGCGGCGTCGACCGAGCGGTACTGCGTGGTCGGGCAGAGCCTGGCGTCCCCTCCGACGATCACCGTCGTGCGACGCTGACCGCCCCGACGCGAACGGGAGCCTCCGCTGACCTCCGGCGGCGCCTCAGCCGGCGGCGCCGGTCGCGCGCACCGGGGTCAGCCCCACCGCGGCGGGACCGCGGCTGAGCACGTGGCCGCGCGCGAACGCGAGACGCGTCCAACGGCCGGACGTGGTGATCGGCACCTGCTCGGCGCCGGAGATGAAGCCGAAGGCGTGGGCGGCGAACGCGATACCGCGAGGCAGGCCGAGGAGGTCCTCGTCCGGCTCGCCCCAGATGGCAGCGCGCAGCGCGCGGACCGCGTCCTCCCCCGCGCCGGCCGGGGAGCCGTGGGCGACGGCGGAGATCCCCCACTGCGCGCGCTGCGCGATGACATCGGCGCCGAGGGTTCCCATCGGTGCCCAGCTTCCCCGGGGCGGGGCGACACCTGCCCAGGCGGGGCTGCGTCCGACGTCGGGCAGGGCGAGCGAACGCGGATCGTCGGTGGCGGTGAGCTCATCGATCACGATGTCGCAGCGCAGCTCGGGATCCGCCCGTACGATCCGCATCGCGAGGATCGTCGGCGTCGCATCGAACAGGGTCTGAGGGACGAGCGCGGCCGCCGTCATGGCGAGCACGCCGCCGTCGGCCTGCAACCGCACCCCCTCGTCGCCGGCTCGCGCGGCCCGGGAGACGAAGGTGAGCGCATCGCGCGCGGTATCGGCATCGGCGAGGATCAGCGGCGTGGGCACGCCCTCTAAACTAGCAACCGGTCGCGGCCGGTCCCCCCGGTGTGTCGCGCCGCGGAAAGGAACCCATGACGCACGACGAGCACGCCCGCCGGTCTGTCGAGATGCTGCTGGGGATCCTCGATCTCGACTCCTCGGACGCCCGCACGACCGAGGACATCTTCACCGGCGTGTCGCACCCGATGCCCACGGGGCGGATCTACGGCGGGCAGGTGCTCGGCCAGTCGATCATCGCAGCCGAGCGGACGATGCCGGAAGGCCGCGTCCCGCACTCCATGCACGGATACTTCCTCCGTGCCGGGGACGCCTCTCAGGGACTCACGTTCGCCGTGGACCGGATCCACGACGGCCGCTCCTTCTCGACCCGGCGGGCGCAGGCCTATCAGAACGGGGTGCCGATCTTCTCGATGATCGCATCGTTCCAGGACGAGAACCCGGGCATCGAGCACGCGGAGCCGATGCCCGAGGGCATCCCCGATCCCGAGGATCTCGAGCCAGACGAGGCACTGTCGGACGGGATCCACCCGCTGTCCCGGCGCATGCTCACCGATCGGCCCGTGGACATGCGTCACGTGGAAGGACCGCTGTTCGGCGCAGCGGGCGCGGAGGACTCCGCGCACCAGGCGGTCTGGATGCGCATGCGCGCGCCCTTCCCCGACGATCCTGCCCTGCACCGCGCGGCGCTGGCGTACCTCAGCGACATGTCGATCCAGGAGTCGATCCTCCGCGCGCACGGACTCAGCTGGAACCTACCGGGCCTGAAGGTCGCGAGCCTGGATCACGCCATGTGGTGGCACCGTCCGGGCCGTGTGGACGACTGGCTGCTGTACGTGCAGGAGTCGCCGAACGCCCGGGGAGGCCGCGGCCTCGCGACGGGGCGGATCTACGACCGCAGTGGCGGGCTCGTCGCCAGCGTCGCCCAGGAGATCACGATCCGGGTGCCCGAGGCCTGATGGCCTGCGGCCGGTGTCACCGGGCCGGAATGTGTGCAGCACTGCTCAGCAGCGCGCGGGCGCCGCTCAGCGGTGTGCGTAGACGATCGACGGTCCGGAGAAGGGCGCCCATGCCTCGCGCATCTCAGGTGCGATCCGGGTGGGACGACCGGTGGCCGCGTCCACGAGCACGATGATCGCGGTCGAGCGCGCGTACAGCACGCGCTCCTCGAACGCCGCGTCGTTGTACACCTCGTAGCAGACCTCGATGCTGGATCCGCCGAGCTTCCCGAACCACATCTGCACCTCGAGCGGGTGTCGTTGGTAGGGCACAGGAGCGAGGTACTCGATCTCCTGCCGCGCGACGAGCGTGATCACGCCGGCGTCGAGCCCCGAACTCAGCACGGCCGTGCTCGGGCCGTGCTCGCCCTCGCCGGGGCGCCAGAAGGCCCGCACCCGCGCCTCCTCGAGCAGCTTCAGCATCGAGGTGTTGTTGACGTGGTTGAAAGCGTCCAGATCGCCCCAGCGCAGGTGGATCGGAATGTGCAGACGCTCCCCCGCCGCGGCCCCGTCAGGAGCCGCAGCGTCGGGAGAGCCGCTGCCGCGCGCTGAACCCGTCGAAGCGTCAGTCACGCGTCAGCCTGCGGTGCGTCGAGCGGTGCGGGTTGGCCGCATCCGCGCCGAGGCGCTCGATCTTGTTCGCCTCGTAGGACTCGAAGTTGCCCTCGAACCAGTACCACTGGTCCGGGTTCTCATCCGTGCCCTCGTACGCCAGGATGTGTGTCGCGATCCGGTCCAGGAACCACCGGTCGTGCGTGATCACGACGGCGCAGCCGGGGAACTCCAGCAGCGCGTTCTCCAGCGAGCCCAGGGTCTCCACATCGAGGTCGTTGGTGGGCTCGTCGAGCAGGAGCAGGTTTCCGCCCTCCTTGAGGGTCAGCGCCAGGTTCAGCCGGTTGCGCTCGCCGCCGGAGAGGATCCCGGCCTTCTTCTGCTGGTCCGGACCCTTGAAGCCGAACTTGGAGACGTACGCCCGGGACGGGATCTCGACCTTGCCGACCATCATGATGTCCAGGCCGTCGGAGACGACCTCCCACAGGGTCTTGTCAGGGTCGATGTTCGCGCGGGACTGGTCGACGTAGCTGATCTTGACCGTCTCGCCGACCTTGAGGTCGCCGCCGTCCAGCGGCTCCAGGCCCACGATCGTCTTGAACAGCGTGGTCTTGCCGACACCGTTCGGGCCGATCACGCCGACGATGCCGTTCGGCGGCAGGCTGAAGCTCAGACCATCGATGAGCGAGCGGTCGCCGAAGCCCTTCTGCAGCTTCTTCGCCTCGATGACGACGCTGCCGAGACGCGGACCCGCGGGGATCTGGATCTCCTCGAAATCGAGCTTCCGTGTCCGCTCGGCCTCCGAGGCCATCTCCTCGTAGCGGGCCAGACGCGCCTTCGACTTGGTCTGGCGCCCCTTGGCGCTCGACCGGACCCACTCCAGCTCGTCCTTGAGGCGCTTGGCGAGCTTGGCGTCCTTCTTGCCCTGGATGTCGAGCCGCTCGGCCTTCTTCTCCAGATAGGTGGAGTAGTTGCCCTCGTAGCCGATCAGGCGGCCGCGATCGACCTCGGCGATCCACTCGGCCATGTTGTCGAGGAAGTACCGGTCGTGGGTGATCGCGATCACCGCGCCCTTGTAGGCCTGCAGGTGCTTCTCCAGCCACAGCACGCTCTCGGCGTCGAGGTGGTTGGTGGGCTCATCGAGCAGGAGCAGATCAGGCTTCTGGAGCAGGAGCTTCGCGAGCGCGACGCGACGCTTCTCGCCGCCGGAGAGCTTGGTGACCGGCTCGTCGGCCGGCGGGGTGCGCAGCGCATCCATGGCTTGCTCGAGCTGGGAGTCGAGGTCCCATCCGTCGGCCGCGTCGATCTCCTCCTGCAGGACGCCCATCTCGGCGAGCAGCGTGTCGAAGTCGGCGTCGGGGTCGGCCATCTGCGCGGAGATCTCGTTGAAGCGGTCGAGCTTGGCCTTGATCGCGACGCCCTCCTGGATGTTCTCCAGGACGGTCTTCGTCTCGTCGAGCTCGGGCTCCTGCATCAGGATTCCCACGCTGAAGCCGGGGCTGAGCTTGGCCTCGCCGTTGGAGGGGGTGTCGAGCCCCGCCATGATCTTGAGGATGGTGGACTTTCCGGCGCCGTTGGGACCGACCATGCCGATCTTCGCTCCGGGCAGGAACGCCATCGTGACGTCGTCGAGAATGAGCTTGTCGCCGACCGCCTTGCGGGCGCGGACCATGGAGTAGATGTATTCGGCCACGAGGGCGCTCCTTCTGTCGTGGTGACGACGGTTGCGAAAGGCTGCGGGTCGCTCTCCGGGCCGTATGCCGCGGGATCGACACTCCAGCCTACCCGGGGCGGTGCGCTTCTCTCCGCGTGAAGGGCTAGGGCGCGACGGCCACGGTCTTGCCGATCAGGCAGCGTCCGCCCTCCACCTGCGGCAGCACCGCGGTCACCGGATCCCCGGTGGACGGCCCGACCTGCCCGACCAGGCAGCGGTCCTTCCCCCAGCGCACGGAGAACTGGATGCTCTCCGCGGGATTGCCCACGGTCGACTCGTCCGCGGTGACCTGCATGTCGGTCCGGGCGAACCCGGCGGCGGCGAGAGCGTCGATGTACGCCGAACCCGAGGCGCGGCTCGACCCGGCCCAGACCTGTGCGACGACGCCGGCGAACAGCGGAAGGTTGTCCTCGGCCGAGCCGTCCGGGTGCAGTACCGGCGCCACGGACGGTGACGCCGTCGCGCCGTCCTTCGCCACGGCGGTGGCCGAGGACGCGGACGGCGTCGGCACCCCGCTCGTGCAACCGGTCAGGACGAGCGTCGCAGCCACGGCCAAGAGCGCGAGCGGGCGGATCACGAGTGTTCGAGCGGCCGCAGCCTGGGATCCACGCACGCTCAGAGTCTAGGCGGCCCGTCGCCGCGACCCGCGTTCCGCGCCGACGGTCCCGACTCGCGCTCGGCTCAGTACGGCGTCTCCTCGCTCCCCGCGCTCCCCGCGCTCCCCCATGAGTCGGCTCCCGGCGCGTCCTGCGCACCGGCGCCGACGGCAGCGAGCGCCGTACCCTCGCGATCGGCGGCACCGCCCTCGCTCGGGGGCGTCGTCTGATGCGACGTACGGTGATAGACGCTGCGTCCGCGTCGCAGGTCCGGACCCACGCAATCGGCTTCGATCTCCACACTGATGCGCTTGCCGTCCTTGCCCTCCCATTCGCGCAGCTTCAGCCGACCGACGACCACGACCGCATCCCCCTTGGTGAGCGAGGCCTCCGCGTTCTCCGCCAGGGCCCGGTAGGCCCTGACCTCGAACCAGTTCGTCCCGGCATCGATCCAGCCACCGGCACCGTCCGGGCGGCGGTGGTTGGTGGCCATCCGGAAGGTCAGGGTGGGGATGCCGGTCGCGGTGGCGCCTCGTTCCGGGTCGGTCGCGACGTTCCCCAGCACGGTGATCGTGTCGGCCATGATTGCTCTCCTCTGCTCTCGCGAAGCCCGTGTCGGCTCCGATCCTGCAGACAGCGTGGCTCGTCGGCGATCCCCGTGGAGCCGATTTCGCGCAGTCGGTGCGGAGTCGATCGAGGCGAGCGCTTGTGGAGGAGGATCGGGCGCGCTCGGCTCAGTGAACGAACAGCAGCAGCGCGGCCACCGCGATGAACAGCGCCCCGAAGACGGTGTTGAGCGTTCGCTGGCCCCGCGCACTGGAGGTGAGCCGGCGGAAGCTCTGCGCCGTCGCGGCGAAGACGAACCACATCACGACCACGTCGATCACGACGGTGGTCCCGATGAGGATCAGGTACTGCGGCCACGGATCCCGGTCCAAGCGGATGAACTGCGGCACGAACGCGAGGAAGAACACGATGGCCTTGGGGTTGAGCAGATTCACCCAGAACCCGCGGCGCAGCATCCGCCATCGCCCTTCGGGCGAGCGCAGCAGCTCGGGATCCGCCGCGGCCTCGGGCACGCGGGCCAGGATGAGCCGGATCCCCAGGTACACCAGGTATGCGGCGCCGAGGTACCGGACCGTCTCGAACAGCCATGGCACGCGCGCCACCAGAAGTCCCACGCCCGCGGCGACGATCGCGACGTGCACGACCAGTGCGAGCTGCTGTCCGATGATGCCCCAGATCGAGCGCCGCCATCCCTCGTTGAGCGAGTTGGTCATGGTGTTGATCGCGCCGGCGCCCGGCGTGAGGCTGATCACCAGGCACGCCACCACCAGCGAAAGCCACACAGTCACAGTCACCAGCACAGTGTAGGGACTTTCCGGTCGCCCCCATCCCGGCGTGTCCGCCGAATGTCGGAGGCCGTCCTTATGTTCGAAGGAGAAGGAGGAACCATGACCACGAACATCACCCCCGCACCGACCATCCGCTGGGCGGCACCCGTTCTCCGCCACTCCGTCGAGACTCTGCAACCCGCCGGAGAGCGCCTCTGGCGGGTGCGGGACGGCCGCGGCTCGATCCGCGGACACCTGCGCATCATGCCGCACGACCTCGGGCTGCGCTATCGCGCCGAACGGCTTCACCTCGCGTCCGGAACCTTCCGTGTCGTCGGGGACTTCTGGAGCGCCGACGACGCCGTCGCCGCCCTGCGGTTCTGACCTCCGTCGCGGAGCGGCGGCGGAGCCGCACGCGTTTCTTGGCCAATCCTTAGGCGACGCATCGGAACATGGATCCGGCACACGCGAACTGCGGATGCCCGCCTCCGGTGCCGTCATCGTGAGGAACGCGACGAGGGAGACCCCGCACATGACCGAGCTTCGACGCAACCGCACCCGGCCGCTCACCGGTATCGAGCGCACCGCACAGCGGCCCCTGATCGCGGTGATCATCGCCGTGGTCGGTGCGATGGCCGTCGTGGCGCTCGGCTTCGCGATGAAGGCCACCCAAGCCGATCAGGGTCTGGTCGCCGCCCTGAACAAGACGCACACCGGTGCGTGGGGCGCGCTCTCCAGCTTCATCTACAAGGCGATCGAACCGCTGCCCGCCGTGGCCGTCACCCTGGTGATCGCGGGCATCGTCTGGGCCGTCTCCCGCTCACTGCGCACGGCGATCCTGTTCGGACTCACCGTCGCGTTCACCTGGCTGCCCGTCGCCGCCGTCAAGATCCTCGTGGACCGGCCGCGCCCGGATGCATCGCTGCTCGCTCACCCGTTCTCCCCGCTGCAGACCGACGGATCGTTCCCGAGCGGCCATACCGCCTACGTGGTCGCCCTGGCGATCGCCTTCTGGTTCCTGCTCCGCGACACCCGGTATGCGTGGCTTCCGATCGTCCTCGGCATCGTCGCGACGGCCGTGATCGGCCTCGCCGTCGTCAGCGACGGGCTGCACTTCCCCACCGACGTGCTCGGCTCGATCGTCTGGGCGCTGGCCACCGCTGCCGCTGTCCGCTGGCTCATCGTCGACGTGATCGCCTCGCGGGTGCATCGTCGGACGGCGAGTCCGGCAGCCTGACGCAGAGGTGCCCCCGGCAGGATTCGAACCTGCGACCGACGGATTAGAAGGCCGTTGCTCTATCCACTGAGCTACGGAGGCGCCCGTCCAGGCTAGCGCGTCGGCGCCGCTCAGTAGGATGGCCGCATGGTTTCTTCGTCCGAGAACGATCGTCTGGTCTGGATCGACTGCGAGATGACGGGGCTCGATCTCGCCATCGATGAGCTCGTGGAGATCGCCGTGGTGATCACCGACTTCGAACTGCGCATCGTGGACCCGGGCTTCCAGGTGGTCATCCGCGCGAGTGATGCCGCCCTGGGGCAGATGAACGACTTCGTCACGAACATGCACCGCACGTCGGGCCTGTTCGAGGAGATCCCCGGCGGCGTGACCCTCGCCGAGGCGCAGCAGCAGACGCTCGCGTACATCCGCAGGTTCGTACCGCAGGAGCGCAAGGCGCCCCTGGCCGGCAACACGATCGGCACCGACCGGATGTTCCTCGCGAAGTACATGCCCGAGGTCGATCAGTACCTGCACTACCGCAACGTCGACGTGTCCAGCATCAAGGAGCTGTCGCGCCGCTGGTATCCGCGGGTGTTCTTCCACGCGCCCTCCAAGGACGGCGGGCACCGCGCCCTTGCGGACATCCTGGAGTCGATCCGCGAGCTGGAGTACTACCGCCGAGCGGTGTTCATCGACCAGCCCGGACCGACCACCGAAGAGGTCCAGGCGACGTCGGACGCCGTCGTGTCAGAGTTCGCCCCAAACCTGTAATACACTTGTCAGGTTGCCCGCTCCGGCAGGCACATGGTGGCTATAGCTCAGTTGGTAGAGCACCGCGTTGTGGTCGCGGGGGTCGCGGGTTCAAGCCCCGTTAGCCACCCCATCGAAGAGGCTCGGATCCGTGTGGATCCGAGCCTCTTCCGCATCCGGCACCTCGTCCGTCGGGACGAGCAGGTCGCGAGCGGCGCGACACGCCCGATAGGCTCCCCAGTCAGATGACCGGATCCGATTTCCTCCGACTGGACCCGCGCGACGCGCCGTCCCGCGGACGCACCACGTGGCTCACCGCGCAGATCCGCGCGGCCGTCGCGGACACCACCCTGAGCGCTGGCGCACGGGTGCCGCCGAGTCGAGAGCTCGCCGAGGAACTGTCGTTCTCCCGCGGCGTGGTCGTCGAGGCTTACCGGCGTCTGACCGAGGAGGGCCTGCTCGTCACAAACCGGGGAGCAGGCACACGGATCACCCAGGTGGTTCCACCGGCCGCGCAGCCGCTCCGGCTCCCCGAACCTCGCGAGGCCGTGGAGTCGCTCCATATCTCCGAGGGAGCACCGGACCTGAGCGCGTTCCCCCGCGCCGCCTGGCTGCAGGCCGAGCGCCGGGTGCTCGCGACCGCAACCGCTCGCGAGCTCGGGTACGCGGATCCGCAGGGCGTACCTGCGCTCCGCGAGGCCCTGGCCGGATGGCTGGCCCGCCGTCGCGGCATACATGCGTCGCCGGAGCGCATCATCGTCACGGCGGGTGTGACGGGCGCCCTCAGCCTGATCGCTCAGACCATGCGCGAGCGGGGCCTGACGGCGTGCGGGGTCGAAGATCCCAGCGCGGACGGGAATCGTCGCATCCTCGACTACTGGCTGGACGAGCTGCGCCCCATTTCCGTGGACAGTGAGGGCATCGACGTCGCAGCGCTCGAGGCGAGCGGCGCACAGACCGTGCTGACCACCCCCGCGCATCAGTTCCCCACCGGAGTCGTGCTCTCCCCCGCGCGCCGGCGGGAGCTCATCGCATGGGCGGACCGCACGGACGGCGTGATCATCGAGGACGACTACGACTCGGAGTATCGCTACGATCGCGCCCCCGTCCCCGCTCTGCAGGCGAGTGCGCCGGAGCGGATCCTGCACATCTCGAGCCTGTCCAAGGTGCTCGCCCCGGCCCTGCGGATCGGCTGGATGATCGCTCCCGTGAGCTGGTCCGACGATCTCATCCGCAGACGCTGGGCGACGGATCTCGGCTCTCCCGCGCTGCCCCAGCTCATCCTCGCCGAACTCATCGGCAGCGGCGTGCTCGAGCGCCAGGTGCGGCGCCTCCGCTTGCGGCACCGGCAGCGCCGCGACGCTGCGGTCGCAGCGATCCGCGACCACCTGCCAGGCTGCCACGTCGAGGGCATCGCCGCCGGACTCCACATCCAGGTGATGCTGCCGGAGGGCGCCGACGATGCCGACGTCGCGCGGCGGGCCGCGTCCGAGGGGATCGCCGTCAAACCCCTCTCGGACTACCGTTTCTCCCCCGGCGCTCCGGGCCTCGTGATCGGCTACGGCCCTCACACGAGCGCGCGGCTCACAGCCGCGATCGCGACGCTCGGTCGCATTCTCTGATCCCTGCGGGTCGCTCCTCTCACTGGGACGTGATCGCGAGGAGCACCGCGAGTACGACGAAGGTCAGCGCGAAGCCACGTCCGAGGAGTCGGTTCACCGTGGGGCGCACCCGCACGAAATCCCGCACCCGCGCGGCGCCCGCGCCATACGCCGTGAAGATGACGAAGGTGATGCCCATGAATGCGGCACCGAGACCCGCCATCCGCAGCACGCTGTCGGAGGCGTCGACGTCCACGAACATCGGCAGGAACACGAAGAAGAAGATCGTGAGCTTCGGGTTCAGCAGGTTGACGAGGACCGCGTCACGGATCACCCGCCCGAACGACATCCCCGATGCCGCGGAGCCGTCCTTCGTCTCGCTGGACGCCGCGAGTCCACGATCGTCCCGCCACATCCCCCAGGCCATGTAGAGGAGATACGCCACGCCCGCCCATCGGATGACGTCGAACAGCACGGGATTCGCCGCCATCACGGCCGCGGCGCCGGACAGTGCCAGCGCGAGGTGCGGCACGATGCCCAGCGTGCACCCGACCGCAGCGATGATCCCCGCGCGGACGCCCCGGGACAGCCCCGCGGCGATCGTGAACAAGGCCCCGCTGCCCGGGGTCGCCGTGATCACGATCGAAGTCACCAGGAAGCTCGTATCCATGTCCTCAGCCTGGGGGCTTTCTGGACCGGGCAGAAGATCCAAGAATGCACGACTGTCGAGGTCCAAATTTCGGCGCTTCGTCTCCTTGCTCGTGATCCCGGCGATCGTGCACCATGCGGGCCCGCCACGGGTAGCGACCCGCCACGCGAAACAGGGCGGGGCCGCTCAGCACGTGCCGCTAAGCCACGATGCGGATCGGGTTCTGGATCAGCCCGGTGAGCGTCGCGAGGAACTGCGCCGCCAATGCCCCGTCGATGATCCTGTGGTCCGCCGTGAGCGTGTATCGCACCCGGGTGCGAGTCACGACCGCCCCCTCGATCATCACGAGCTCGTCCTGGGCGCCGCCGATCGCCAGGATCGCGCCCTGCGGAGGGTTGATGATCGCTGTGAAGTGCTCGACACCGTACATCCCGAGATTGCTGATCGTGAAGGTCCCCTCAGACAGCTCCTCCGCGGTGAGGCGGCGCTCCGATGCCTTCCCGATGAGCTCCTTCGTCGCGCTGGCGATGACGGACACCGCTGCGCGATCGGCATCACGCACGACGGGGACCACGAGCCCCGCGGGCGACGCCACCGCAACGCCGACGTTCACCCGGGCGTGCACGAGCGTCTGCCCGCGACCCTCCGGAGAGTACGACGCGTTCACCCCCGGATGGGCACGGAGTGCGAGACCGACAGCCCGGACGAAGAGGTCGTTCAGCGTGACCTTCCTCGTCGCATCCGTGTCGGCGATCGCCGCGTTGATCTGCGCACGGAGCGCGAGCAGGTCGTCGACATCGGCCGAGGCGGTCGCAGTGAACGTCGGAGTGCTCGTCGCGCTCTCGGTCAGCCGCGAGGCCACCGTGTGCCGGATGGCATCGAACGGCACGGCGGCGGATCCGCGACCGTCTTCGGAGGTCGTGACAGCCCACACCGACGGGGCGAGCGGGGCTGCCCTTCCCCTCGGAAGAGCGTCGAGATCGGCGCGGACAATGCGCCCGCCGGGACCGCTGCCCATGATGGCAGAGAGGTCGGTCCCGCGCTCCCTCGCGAGTCTGCGGACCAGCGGCGTCGCGATCAGGCGCTCGGCGGCCTCGCGTGGCGGTTCCGGCCGTGCATTCGGCGCGATGGCCGCAGGAGCAGCCGCCGGAGGGTCGGCGATCAGCGCTGCCGCCGGGGCATCGGGGGTCGGCGAAGCGGCCGAGCGGGCGGAGCGTTCTGGAGCGCTCCCGCTCCCGTCGTCGAGCCGTGCGATGGGCGTGCCGATCGCGACGGTCTCGCCCACGTCGACCAGGATCTCCGCGAGGGTCCCGGACTCGTAGGACTCTTGCTCCATCACGGCCTTGTCCGTCTCGATCTCCACGAGCACATCGCCCGCGGCCACCGCATCTCCGGGCCGCCGGCGCCAGGCGGCGATCGCCCCCTCGGTCATCGTGTCCGAGAGACGAGGCATCAGGATGTCGATCATGGTGATTCCTTTCAGCGACGCCGGGCGACGGCGTCCAACGTTTCGCGGATCGCGTTCATCGCGTCTTCGAGGGAGGGCAGCGCAGCCGTCTCCAGAGATTTCGCATAGGGCATCGGCACCTCCGCCATCGCCACGCGACGCACGGGCGCATCGAGCCAGTCGAACGCGCCGTCTGAGATCGTCGCGGCGATCTCCGCCCCGATCCCGTAGGTGAGCCAGTCGTCCTCCAGGACCACGGCGCAGCCCGTCTTCTGCACCGAGGCGATGATCGTCGGTCGATCGAGCGGGCGCAGGCTCCTGATGTCGATCACCTCGACATCGACGCCTTCCGCCGCGAGCTGCTCCGCCGCACTGAGGGCGACGGTCGCCATCCGCGAGTACGACACGACGGTGATGTCGGCGCCTTCGCGGGAGATCCTCGCACGACCGATCTCTGCAGGCTCGATGTCGTCCGGGACCTCGCCGGTGGTGTTGTAGAGCGCGAGGTTCTCGAGCACGAGAACCGGATCGTCATCGCGGATCGCCGCGAGCAGAAGGGCCTTCGCATCCACCGGGGTGGACGGCGCGACGACCTTCATGCCCGGCACGAAGGCGTAGTAGAGCTCGACGTTCTGGGAATGGGTCGCGCCGAGCTGCTGCCCGCCGCCGCCAGGGGTGCGGATGACCATCGGAACGCGGGCCTGCCCGCCGAACATCCCGTAGATCTTGGCCGCGTTGTTGACGATCTGATCCAGGGCCAGCAGGGAGAAGTTGATCGTCATGATCTCGACGACGGGCCTCAGCCCGACCATCGCCGCACCGATCGCAGCGCCGGTGAATCCCTCCTCGGCGATCGGGGTGTCGCGGACGCGTCTCGGCCCGAACTCCGCGAGCATCCCGGCGGTGATCTTGTAGGACCCCTCGAACACGCCGATCTCCTCCCCGATCAGGAAGACCTCGTCGTCTCGCAGCATCTCCTCGCGCAAGGCGTCGTGCAGGGCTTGACGGTAACTGATGACGCTCATACGGATGCCCCCGCCAGGACCGGGCGGGGAGCCGCGGGATACAGTGCCGCGCCGGGCAGGAGCCGGGCATCGTTCGGCACCGGGGTCGCATAGGTGTAGTCGAACAGCGTGGAGACGTCCGGGCGCGGGCTCTCCTCCGCGAATGCCACCGCCTCGGCCACGACGGACATCACCTCGGCGTCGATCGAGACGATGAGGTCGTCGGTCAGGACGCCCTGCCCGCGCAGCCGAACAGCAAAGGCCGCAACCGGGTCCGCGGCCTTCACGGCCTCCGCTTCCTCGCGGCTCCGGTATCGCGCGGGGTCGACCACGGAGTGCCCCTTCATGCGGCCGGTCATGGCCTCGACGAGGTACGGCCTCCCCTCCCTCGCACTGGACAGCGCGATCCGCATGGCCTGGAAGACGGCCACCGGATCGTTGCCGTCGACGCGGGCAGACGGCATCCGGTACGACGCGGCGCGTTTGTACAGCTCCGGCTCAGCGGAGGACTGCTCGACTGCGGTGCCCATGCCGAGGCCGTTGTTGTTCACGAGGTAGACGATCGGCAGACCCCAGAGGGCTGCGATGTTGAGCGATTCGTGGAAGGCACCGATGTTCGTCGTGCCGTCGCCCATGAGGCAGACCACCGCCTCCGGCCCGCTGCGGTAGTCGATCGCCAGCGCGGTCCCCGTAGCGAGCGGCACCTGGCCGCCGACGATCCCGTACCCGCCCATGAAGCGCGCATCGAGGTCGAACATGTGCATCGATCCGCCCCAGCCGCGGGACACCCCGTCCTGGCGGCCGTACAGCTCCGCCATCAGCCGGCCGGGCGCGATGCCGCGGGCCAGGGCGTAGCCGTGCTCGCGGTAGTTCGCATAGACGTAGTCGCCGGCGTCGAGAGCGGCAGTCACCCCTGTGACGGTCGCCTCCTCGCCCAGATTCAGGTGGCAGTATCCGCCGACCTCCGCCTCGGTGTAGGCGCGTGCAGCCCTCTCCTCGAACCGGCGGATCAGCACCATCTGCCGGTAGAACGCCAGCATCCGCTCCGGCGCGAGCGACCGATCGCTCTGCTGCGCCGGCGCGCCGGGCTCATCGGTTCCGGGACGCCGAGATGGTCGGCGCGGGGCCTTCGAACTGGTGGACATGGGAGCTCCTCTCGTGCGGGAGATACGGCATCCGCGACACGCGCGAACGGCTTGCGGATGCGGGCAGTCGGTCGGCGTTGGCCACGTATCGACCGACCCGACTCGTTAATGAAACGCACTTCGTATCATTATAGAATGGTGCCACAGAACGGTCGGGGAAGGGAACGCGATGAGCACCGAGAAGGACTCCGCGCCACGCAAGCGCGGCCGTCCGACCATGGCCGAGCGTGCGCAGCGGCTCGATGACGTGCTGGACGCGGCGATCCGCCTGTTCTCCGAGCGGGGTCTCGCGCAGGTGTCGGTCGATGAGATCGCGACCGCGGCCCGAGTGACCAAGCGCACGATCTATGCGCACCTCGGCGACCGCACCGACGTCTTCCTCGCGAGCGTCGAGCGCCTCCGCGACCGCACGGTCCCCGACCCCGTGGACGGCGAGAGCCTCGAGGAACTCTCCATCCGGATCGTCGAGGCCCTGCACTCCGACGAAGCGATCGGCCTGCACCGGCTCATGGTCGTCGAGGCGCGAGCCTTTCCCGAACTTGCCCGCAGGTTCTACGACGAGGGCCCTGAGGCGTACATCCGCGCACTGGCCGAGCTTGTCCCCGGTGCGGACGCAGGCACGGCCGCCGCGCTCTTCTCTCTGCTCCTCGGGGAGCCGCACCGCCGGCGCCTGCTGGGCCTCATCCCCGCACCTGATGCCGCGACGGCCGCCGAACACGCGCGCGTCGCGCTGCACAGCCTCGGCCTCGCCCCCTCGGCGCACTGACGGTTCCGCGGCGCGGATCCGCGAGTTCCACCGTCGCGGCCGACCGCTCCAGGAAGCCGGATAGCATCGAACCATGGCCTCCTTCGTGCGCACCGCGACCGATGCCGACCTCGCGACGCTGGCTGGGATCGAGGACGAGGCCGACGCCGTCTTCACCCCCCTGTTCGGCGCCGCGCTCACGGGCGACGCCCCCTCGGGCGCCGCACGGGCTGCGGAGCCCGGCTTCGTCCTCGTCATCGCGGAGGAGGAGGACGGGGCTCCGGTGGGCTTCGTGCACGTGCTCGAGGAAGACGGACACGCGCACCTCGAACAGCTCTCCGTGCTGCCCTCGCACGCGCGCCGCGGCCACGGACGCGAGCTGGTCGAGGCGGCTCTCGACGAGGCGGCCGACCGCGGCTATCGCGCGGTCACGCTGCGCACCTTCGCCGATGTGCCGTGGAACGCGCCGTTCTACGCGTCGCTCGGATTCACGGAGGAGGACTCGCCCGACCATCCGTTCTATCGCGCGCTCCTCGACACCGAGGAGCGGATCGGGCTGAACGATCTGGGACGACGCGTGCACATGACGTTCGATCTCGCCGGTGGCATGGAGATGGATCCGGAGGCCTTCGAGGAACTCGTCGCGGATGAGCTGGATCGTCTGCCGGACGAGATGGTCGAGGGTCTCGAGAACCTGGTCTTCGTCGTCGAGGACCGCCCGGAGGACGGGTCGCTCGACCTGCTCGGTCTCTATGACGGCCTCGCTGTCACGGAGCGCGGCAACTACGGCATGGGCGAACTTCCCGACCGGATCATCGTCTACCGCGAGCCCCACCTCGCGCAGTGCGCCGACGAGCAGGAGCTCCGCGACGAGGTGCACACCACCCTCGTGCACGAGATCGCCCACTACTACGGGATCGACGACGCGCAGCTGCACGAGCTGGGGTGGGCATGAGCGCTCCTCTCCTCACCCCCGACCTCGACGAGCAGGTCGACCTCCGGGCCGCGCCTGCCGTGCCCTGGGAGCTCGTGGTCTGGGATGATCCGGTCAACCTCATGAGCTACGTGGTGCGGGTATTCCGCACGTACTTCGGCTATGCCAAGGATCGCGCGACCCGCCTCATGCTCGCGGTGCACAACGAGGGTCACGCCGTGGTGGCCGTCGGCCCGCGCGAGACCATGGAGGTGCACGCACAGGCGATGCACGACTACGGGCTGTGGGCGACCGTGCGCCGGGCCGGAGAGTGAGCGGGATGACCGGATCCGGGATCCGTCTGCCGATGCCGTCGATCGAGGCCCAGAACCTCACGGAGCTCGTCTCCCAGTTCCTCGATCTGCTCCGAGAGACCGGGGTCGGCGAGGACGCCGCCCTGAACCGCCTCACCCCCGCGGCGTACCCGGAGGACGCCGATGCATCGGCGGAGTTCGCGGATGCCACCCGCGCCGACCTGCTCGACCGGCGCGCCGCCGACGCCCGTGTGGTGCAGGCCGGTCTCGCATCTCTCGGCGAGAAGCCGGGCCTGCCGGACGAGCTGGTGATCAGCGCCCCCGAGGTGGACCCGTGGTTGCGCACGCTCGCGGCCCTGCGTCTCGTCATCGCCTCGCGGCTCGGGATCGAGGACGAGCCCGCGTCCGACCCGGAGGATCCTCGGCTCGGCGTATACGAATGGCTGGGCTATCGGCTCGACCTGCTGGTGGAGGCCGCGGACGAGCTCGACGAGGTCTGACCACCTACGGAATCGAGACCACCAGTGTGGCGTAGCCGATCGGATCGTCCCGGCGGATGTGAGCGACCTCCTGCTTCGCCCAGCGGTCCCAGTGCGGGCGGAACAGCTCGCCGTCGCGGTCCAGTGCGCGGCGCTTGCGACTGACCTCGGGTGACTCGACCCACACGCGCACGTCGGCGATCCGGGCCGCTCGCGGAGTGAGAGCTCCGCAGCCTTCCAGGATCACCCCCCGCGAGGGATCGACCGCGTAGCTCTCCGCATACTCCCCGGCTTCCCAGTCGTAGCGCTGCCATGTTCCGACGAGATCACGACCATGCGGACGCAGGATCTGCTCATAGGCCCGCTCGGCGCCGGCGTCCATGCCGTCCCAGCCGGGATAGATCGAGTCGAGCGCGATCAGCTGCGGATCCGTGCGCAGCGGCCAGTGCTCCGCGAGCAGTCGGGCGAGGGTGGACTTCCCCGCGCCGCTGCGTCCGTCCACGAGCACCACCGGATTCGACGCCTGAACGGCGCGCACCGCGTCAGCGATCCGGGAGACCGCCTGGCTCAGCGCGAGTGCGACCGGATCGTCACTTCTTGAGGGCACGGATGATGCGGGAGATCGCGCGCCCGGCCACCCAGACGAAGGGCACCGCCACGGCCAGCAGGGAGACGAGGTTCGGCTCGAACCGCAGCCCCTCCTCGCGCCGCACGTACACGCCGAGCGGGATCGCGATCCCGCCGCCACCGCCGCCCTCGCCCTCGGCCGTGCCCTCGGCACCGCCGGAACCTCCGCCGAAGGCGGAGAAGGTCAGGGCGACCGGGGTGAACGAAGCGCCGTCCACCTCCTGCGTCTCGCCGTAGGCGCTCTTGACGCCGAAGGACGCGGAGTTCTTGCCAAGCTCGAGTGCGATGTGCGGCATGCGTCCACGCTAGTCCACCCCGACGACCTCGACCACCGGCCGCCGCGCAGGACGTCGCCCCCGGCATCACGCCGGATCAGTCCAGCCCGTGCGCGCGCGGATGCGGCGCCGCCCCTCGTCCGGCCCGTGCGCCGAGATGGCGGGCGCGCGTGACCATCCCGGATCCGAACTTCGCCTGCGCGCTGTCGAGCGCGTCCTCCACCCGACGCCACTCCGCGTCGTCGTCCCACAGGCCGAGCGCCCCGCCGGCATCGGTGAGGCGCTCCGCGCGCACTCCAACCAGCCGCACCGGATCGCGCCGGTCGATCGCCTCGAACAGCGTGCGCGCCACCTCGCCGATGCGCTGGCCGACCGAGGTCGGCTCAGGAAGGGTCTGCGAGCGGCTCACCGTGGTGAAGTCCGAGAAGCGGACCTTGATCGCGACCGTGCCGGCCTCCCAGCCCGCCCTGCGCAGCCGCGCGGCGACACGGTCGGCCAGCCGCAGCAGTTCGGATCGCAGCGCCTCACGATCGGAGACGTCGATGTCAAACGTCTCCTCGTGCCCGACGCTCTTCTCGACGCGGTTCGTCTCGATGGCCCGCGGGTCCCGTCCCTCCGCGAGCTCCCGCAGGCGGTGCGCGAGGGCGGGTCCGACCGCCCGCTCGAGCGCCGAGGCGGGCGTGACCCGGATGTCGCGGATCAGCCGGATGCCGCGCGACTCCAGCGATTCCGCCGTCTTCGGCCCCACCCCCCACATCGCGCGCACGGGCTTGGTGGCGAGGAAGTCGAGCGTCTCGGCGGCGGCGACGATGAGCAGGCCGTCGGGCTTGGCCATGGTCGACGCCATCTTGGCGACGTGCTTGGTCGCGGCGACCCCCACGCTGCAGCTGATGCCGACCTCGTCCTGCACCCGGTGGCGGATCATCGCGCCGATCCGCCCGGGGCTCCCCCAGAGCCGCCGCACGCCGCGTACGTCGAGGAAGGCCTCGTCGATGGAGAGCGGTTCGACGAGCGGCGTGACCTGCTCGAAGATCGTCATGACCTGCTGCGAGACGTCACGGTACCTGGTGAAGTCCGGCGGCACGATCCGCGCGGTCGGGCACAGTCGGATCGCCTGCGAGACCGGCATCGCCGAGCGCACGCCGTAGCGACGCGCCTCGTAGGAGGCGCTGGAGACCACGGAGCGACCGTCGGGAGCGCCGATGATCAGCGGGAGCCCGCGCAGCGATGGATCGTGCAGGACCTCGACAGCGGCGTAGAACGCGTCCATATCGACGTGCAGGATCGCCGTCCCGCTGTCGTCGGCGCCGGGCGCCGAGACGATGCGTCCCGATCCGTCACCTCGTCCCATGGATCCATTCTCGCGGAGGCCGCCGACATCGGATTCCCCCACTTTGACCGGTCGGTCAATCAGCGCGGTAGAATCGTGGCGACCCCCATTCGGGAGCCATCTGACTGCAAGGAGGATGAGTTCTATGAAGAAGTGGACACGCTGGCAGGACTGGGTGGCCGTCGCCGCCGGACTGGTCGCGGTCGTGGCGGGCATCATGATGACGCCCGGCATGGGCATGTCGATGACCATGATGATCGTTCTGGGCGCTCTGATGATCGCTGCCGGGGTATGGAGCCTCGCAGCTCCCGGTCTCGTGTCGATGGAGTGGATCCTCGCCGCGATCGGCGCGCTGCTCTTCATCTCCCCATGGATCGGTTCCTATGCCGGAGATGCGGGGGCCGCGTGGACCTCGTGGATCTGCGGAGCCGTCTGTGCCGCCGCAGGACTCTGGGCCCTCGTGCCCGCCGAGAAGGCTCACCGCGCGTCGCACGGCGGCCCCACGGCGGCTCACGCGTGACCCGCAGGGTCGCACAGGGTGCGGGACGCGGGGAGATCCCGCTCCCGCACCGTCGTGAGGAGACGCCGTGACCGAGAACGCCGATTCCGGCGACGCGCGTACGCGGATCCTCGACGCCGCTGAGTCCCTGTTCGCCCGCCACGGCTTCGACGGCACATCGACGGCACGGATCGCGCACGCCGCCGCGGTGCCCAAGGGACTGCTCTTCTACTACTTCCCGGCGAAACCCGACATCCTCGCGGCGCTCATCGAGGAGCGTCTCGGCACCGCCGCCCTCGACGCGGATCCGCTCGCCGTCCGCGGAGACCCGGTGCAGACGCTCATGAACGTGGGCGAGCGTGTTCTGCACGACAGGGAGGCATCGGACGTGCTGCGCGAGATCCTCTGGCACGAATCCCACGTGCGCCCCGAGGTCGCGAACGCGCTCGCCCGTTACCGCCGCGCGCTGCACGACACGGTCGAACGCGCTCTGACGGCCTGCCTGCCCGCCGGAACGGATCGAGGCGCCGTCCGTGCCGCCGCCGATGCCTGGTCGGCGACGATCACCGCTCGGCCCCTGGAGGCCGTCTCGGGCGAGAGCTCGGAGGAGCAGCGGCGCCGGCTGCACGAGCCGGCCAGCCTGCGGGCGATCGCCCGCGTGCTCGCCGCGGGCCTTCAGGCGACGTTCAAGGGCGCCGCACTCTGAGTGCGGCGCCCTTGAACGCGCGAGGAGCGAGTCGTCGCTACGCTACTGCGCGGCGCGCTCCAGGATGAGCTCGCGGACGCGCGCGGCGTCGGCCTGACCCTTCATGGCCTTCATGACGGCGCCGATCACCGCACCGGCGGCCTGGACCTTGCCGTCCTTGATCTTCGCCAGCACGTCGGGCTGCGCGGCGAGGGCCTCGTCGATCGCCGCGATGAGCGCACCGTCATCGGAGACGACGGCGAGCCCGCGCGCGTCGACGACCTGCTGCGGAGTACCCTCGCCGGCGATGACTCCCTCGAGCACCTGGCGCGCGAGCTTGTCCGTCAGCGTGCCCGCGTCCACGAGCTGCTGAAGCGCGGCGACGGACGCCGGGTCGATGAGCGATGCCGCGTCGACCTCGCGCTCGTTCGCGATGCGGCTGATCTCGCCGGTCCACCATTTCCGCGCAGCGTCTGCGGTCGTGCCCGCCACGATGGTCGCCTCGACCTCATCGAGCAGGCCTGCGTTCACCACACCCTGGAACTCGATGTCGCCGAAGCCCCAGGCGGACTTGAGCCGGCGGCGGCGTGCGACCGGCTGCTCGGGCAGCGCCGCACGAAGCTCCTCGACCAGTTCCCCGGCCGGGCGCACGGGAAGCAGGTCGGGCTCCGGGAAGTACCGGTAGTCATCCGCATCCGACTTCGGACGGCCCGGCGAGGTGGTGCCGGTGTCCTCGTGCCAGTGCCGCGTCTCCTGCGTGATCGTGCCGCCGTCGGCGAGGATCGCCGCCTGGCGCTGGATCTCGTAGCGGACGGCACGCTCCACTGAGCGCATCGAGTTCACGTTCTTCGTCTCGGTGCGGGTGCCGAGCTTCTCCTGGCCGCGGGGGCGCAGGGAGACGTTCGCGTCGCAGCGCAGGTTTCCGCGCTCCAGGCGCGCCTCGGAGATGCCGAGTCCACGCACGATGTCGCGGATCGTCGCCACATACGCCTTCGCGATCTCAGGGGCGCGGTGCTCCGCGCCGAAGATCGGCTTGGTGACGATCTCGACGAGCGGTACACCGGCGCGGTTGTAGTCCACGAGCGAGTACTCGGCGCCCTGGATGCGACCCGTCGCACCGCCCATGTGCGTGAGCTTGCCGGCGTCCTCCTCCATGTGGGCGCGCTCGATCGGGATCGTCACGAGCGTGCCGTCTTCGAGCTCGACCTCGACGGATCCCTCGAACGCGATCGGCTCGTCGTACTGCGAGATCTGGTAGTTCTTGCCGAGGTCGGGGTAGAAGTAGTTCTTCCGGGCGAACCGGCAGGACTCCGCGATCGAGCAGCCGAGCGCGAGGCCCAGGCTGATCGAGGAGCGCACGGCCGTCTCGTTCACGACCGGGAGGGACCCGGGAAGGCCCAGATCCACGGGCGCGATGAGCGTGTTCGGCGCGGCATCGTGGTTGCGCTCGTTCGCCGGGTTCGGGGCGTCGGAGAACATCTTGGTCTCGGTGTTCAGCTCGACGTGCACCTCGAAGCCGAGCACCGGCTCGAACAGCTCGAGCGCCTTGTCGAAGTCCATGAGCTTCACGGCGGCCATCAGCGGGTTCCTCCCAGAACGGGTGCGCGGTCGAGCAGCGGCCCGCCCCACGCGTCGACGAGCAGTGCCTCCAGCGCGGCGCCGACCCGGTACAGGCGGGCGTCCTCGCGGGCGGGTGCGAGGAACTGGATGCCGACGGGCAGACCGTCCTCCTCCGCCAGGCCCGAGGGGATCGAGATCCCGGGCACGCCGGCGAGGTTCGCCGGGATCGTGGTGAGGTCGTTGAGGTACATCTGCAGCGGGTCGTCGATCTTCTCGCCGAGCTTGAACGCCGTGGTCGGCGCGGACGGCGTCGCGATGACATCGACCTGCGCGAACGCCGCGTCGAAGTCGCGCTGGATGAGCGTGCGCACCTTCTGCGCGCTGCCGTAGTAGGCGTCGTAGTAGCCGGCCGACAGCGCGTAGGTGCCGAGGATGATGCGACGCTTCACCTCGGGGCCGAAGCCGACCTCACGCGTGAGCGACATGACGTCCTCGACCGTGCCGCCGCCGTCGGGGGTGACGCGCAGGCCGAACCGGACCGAGTCGAACTTCGCCAGGTTGCTGGACGCCTCGGCGGGCAGGATCAGGTAGTAGGCGGCGACGCCGTACTCGAAGTGCGGGGCGGAGATCTCGACGACCTCCGCACCCTGCGCCTCCATCTGCGCGAGCGCGGCGTGGAACGAGCTCGCGACTCCCGTCTGGAAGCCCGAGTCGGGCAGCTCCTTGATCACGCCCACCTTGAGCCCCTTGAGCACCTGTCTGGTCGCGCCCTCGCGCGCCGCGGCGGCGAACGACGGCCAGACGTCGGGAAGGGAGGTGGAGTCCTTCGGGTCGTGCCCGCCGATCACGTCGTGCAACAGGCCCGCATCCAGCACGGTGCGGCTGACGGGGCCGACCTGGTCCAGGCTCGACGCGAGTGCGATCGCGCCGTATCGGCTGACGCCGCCGTAGGTGGGCTTGATGCCGACCGTGCCCGTGACGTGCGCCGGCTGGCGGATGGATCCGCCCGTGTCGGAGCCCAGGGCGAGGGGCGCTTCGAAGGCCGCGACCGCCGCGGCCGAGCCGCCTCCGGAGCCGCCGGGGATCCGGTCCAGATCCCAGGGGTTGTGGGTGGGGCCGTAGGCGGAGTGCTCGGTGGACGATCCCATCGCGAACTCGTCCATGTTGGTCTTGCCGATACCGATGAGGCCGGCGGCGCGGGAGCGAGCGACGACGGTGGCGTCGAACGGCGAGCGGTACCCCTCGAGGATCCGCGAGCCGCTCGTGGAAGGCTGATCGGTGGTGACGAGCACGTCCTTGATGGCGAGCGGAACACCGGCGAGCTCGCCCAGGGTCTCCCCTGCGGCCCGGCGGCGGTCGATGTCGGCCGCAGCGTCGAGCGCGTGCTCGTTGATGTGCAGGAAGGCGTGCACGTCGCCGTCGACGGCGGCGATCCGGTCGAGGTGCGCCTGCGTCGCCTCGACGCTCGACACCTCCCCGGCGGAGAGCTTGGCGCCCAGTTCGGCGGCGGTCCAGCGGATGATCTCGCTCACTGCTCTTCTCCCAGGATCGCGGTCACGCGGAAGCGGTCGCCGTCCGCATCGGGCGCGTTCTGCAGCGCCTGGGCGGTGGTGAGGGTCTGGCCCACGACATCCTTGCGGAAGACGTTGTGCATCGCGATCGGGTGACTCGTGGGCTCGACGTCAGGAGTCGCCACCTCCGAAACCTTCGCGATGTTGTCGACGATGGCGTCCAGCTGACCGGTCAGCTGCGTCACCTCGTCATCGGAGAGCTGGATGCGCGCGAGCACGCCGAGATGGCGTACGAGATCAGGGGTGATTTCAGACACCCGAACAGTCTAGTCAGCGGGCGTCGACCGCCCCGCCGCAGGGACGGCGACCTCTCGTCGCGCTCGGCGTCAGCCCTGCAGCACGAGGACGAGACCGGTGTCACCGCACCGCACCACCCGCGCCCCCTCCGCGCCGAATGCGTCGGCCGCAGACCGCGAGCCCTCGCGCAGGGCGGTGAGCGCGCTCTGCACGTCGTCCCCGCGCAGCAGCGTCCCCGTGACGCGATGGGAGTCGCTCGAGGCGACCACTCGACCCGATCCGTTCACGACCGTGCCGGTGCCCGCCGCCTCCCGCAGGATCGGCAGGATCACGCGCTCCAGCCGTGACACGTGCACGTCGATGCCGACCACGCCGACCATCCGGCCGTCGTGCGTGACGGGTGTCGTCACCGTGACCGTGTAGTCGTCGGTGCACAGGTAGTCGACGTAGGGCCCGGTGACGTGACGCTCGCCGGTGCGCTCCGGCACTCTCCACCATTCCAGCTGCCGGTAGTCCCGGAACTGATCCGAATCCGGATCGTTCACCGCTTCCAGCCGGCGCACGCCACCGCGATCACCGCGGTCGAGGCCGTGGATCTCGCGCAGCCACCACGCCAGATGCCAGGGCGCATCGGCGAGGACTCCCGGGGTCGCGACGAAGCCGGCCCCCGTGACGAGTCCTCCGGGCGCCTCCAGAGCGGGTCTCGCCAGCGCGTCCATGAAGGGATCCAGCGCCGCGGCAGCCGGGGCGATGCCCTGCGCCGCGAAATCGCGGAACTCATCCTGCACGGCGGTGCGCCACCCCTCCACGAGCGCGGCCAGAGGCTCGAACGTGGTCTCGATGCGCTCAGCGATGCGTGCGTCATGCTCGGCGACAGTGCCGGTCATCTCGCGCTCCTTCTTCGTGTGTTCCGATGTCATGCCCGCGCGGACGCGGCGGCCTCTGCCGCGGCTTCGAGCCGGGACTTCTCGTCCAGCAGCCATTCGACGCCACCGGCGATGCGGCGCACGGCGATCGCCCTGGCCGCCTCCGTGTCGGCGGCGGCGATCGCGTCCAGCTCCGCACGTCGGGCGGCGCGGCTGCGGATCCGATTGTCCTCCTCGCGCAGGCCCAGCCAGATCAGCGAACCGATCTCGGCCTGCAGACGGAGCTCCTCGCGCACGAGCCTCGGCGACTGGCTGAGCGCGGCGACCTCCAGCTGGAACCGGGCGACGGCGCGGCGCGCCCCGCCCATCGTCGAGAGATCCTCCTGCTCTTCGAGCTCGCGCAATCCCCGCACGTCGTCCTCGCCGGCGCGGTCGGCGGCGAGCTCCGCAGCCATCCCCGCGATCGCGGCGTAGTGGGTGGAGGCATCCCGCAGCTCCACGCGGCTGATCGCCCTGATGCGCTCATCGGTGAAGCGGCGAGCGGTGTCGGGGTCGAACGTGACGAAGCTCCCGCCGTCACGCCCGCGCCTCGTCTCGATCAGGCCGGCATCGCGCAGCGCCTCCAGCGCCTCCCTGGCGGTGACCACGGCGACGCCGAGCCGGCGCCCCAGCTGCGACTCGCTCGGCAGCCGCTCTCCGTCGTGCAGCACACCCGAGGTGATCGCATCCTGCAGCCGGCGCTCCACGATCTCGGCTCGACCGATGTCCGACAACGGCGCGAAGACGGCCGACCGCGCGGGGTCCACACCTGCCGACACCTGTGCCACGCCGCTCTCCTCCCGGGCTCCTGACACGACGGTAACACGGGTGTTGACAAAATCCTCCGTTCCCATATGATTCCAAACATCTACTAACAGAGGATTAGTCCTCGCATCGAAGGAGATGTGATGGCCGACAAGCCCGTCGCGATCAGACTCACCGGACTCACCCGTGCCTTCGGATCCGTCACCGCCGTCGACGGCGTGGATCTGGAGATCGCCGAGGGAGAGTTCTTCTCCATGCTCGGGCCGTCCGGATCCGGCAAGACGACCGTGCTGCGCCTCATCGCCGGCTTCGAGCAGCCCACGGCGGGAACCGTGGAGCTGTTCGGGGAGGACGTGACAACCAAGGCGCCGTTCGACCGGGATGTGAACACCGTGTTCCAGGACTACGCGCTGTTCCCGCACATGACCGTGCTCGACAACGTCGCGTACGGCCTGCGGGTGCGCGGCGTGCGCACCAGGGAACGTCGCGAGCGCGCCCGCAGGGCGCTCGCCAGTGTGCGCCTCGAGCACGTCGCGGACCGCAAGCCCAGCCAGCTCTCCGGCGGTCAGCGTCAGCGCGTCGCGCTCGCCCGCGCCACGGTCGTCGAGCCGAAGGTGCTGCTGCTGGACGAGCCGCTGGGTGCGCTGGACCTGAAGCTGCGGGAGCAGATGCAGGTCGAGCTCAAGCAGATCCAGCGCGACCTCGGCATCACCTTCATCTTCGTCACCCACGACCAGGAGGAGGCGCTGACCCTGTCGGACCGCATCGCGGTCTTCAGCGCAGGTCGGATCGAGCAGCTCGGCACCCCGTTCGAGCTCTACGAGAGGCCCGTCTCACGGTTCGTCGCCGACTTCGTGGGCACCTCCAACCTGTTCGACGACGTCACCAGCGAGCTCGTGCTCGGCCGCACCGGTCACCATTCGCTGCGCCCCGAGAAGCTCCTGGCCGCTCCCGCCCCCTCGGCCGAGCCAGGCTTCCGCTCGGCTCCCGGCGTCGTCGCCGAGGCCATCTACCTCGGCTCCGGTGTGCGCCTCGTCGTTGACCTCGATCAGGGGCCCCGGATCACGGTCCTGGAGCAGAACGTCGGCGGGCACGCACACGGCGACCACGGCGACCGTGTCTTCGTCTCCTGGCGCGATGCGGACGTCGTCCCCCTCGGCGACGCGCCGATCGCCGAGCAGAACGACACCCCCTCCCGCACCATCCGCACGGTCGGCGCCCGCTGACCGGCATCCCTCGCACCCACGCACGCAGAAGAACGAAGGAGTATCCCATGCGAAAGAACACGTTCAAGGCCTTCGCGGCCATCGGCCTGGCCTCGGCCGTGATCGCCGCGCTCACCGGCTGCGGCACGGCCGGATCCGGTGGCGGCGGCGCCGCCGGCCCGATCGACAAGCTCGGCAAGACCGAGGGAGCGGTCAAGATCCTGGCCTGGCCCGGCTACGTGGAGGACGGCTCGAACGACCCGAACGTCGACTGGGTCTCCGACTTCACCAAGGCCACCGGGTGCAAGGTCGAGGCGAAGACCTTCGGCACCTCGGATGAGGCGCTCAACCTCATGAAGACGGGTGACTACGACGTCGTCTCCGCTTCGGGCGACGCCTCGCTGCGGCTGGTCGCCTCGGGCGACGTGGCCGAGGTCAACACCAAGCTGCTGAAGAACTACGACGGCATCTTCCCGTTCCTCAAGGATCGCGCCTGGAACACCGTGGACGGAAAGCACTACGGCGTCCCGCACGGCTACGGCGCCAACCTGCTGCTGTACAACACCGACACGTTCCCCACCGCGCCCGCCTCGTGGGACGTCGTCTTCGACAAAGCCTCGGAGCACAAGGGCAAGATCACCGCCTACGACTCCCCCATCTACATCGCCGATGCGGCGGTCTACCTCATGGCCCACAAGCCCGAGCTGAAGATCACCAACCCCTACGCGCTCGACCAGAAGCAGTTCGACGCCGCCGTTTCCCTGCTCAAGGAACAGCGTCCGAACATCAGCGAGTACTGGGGCGACTACCTCAAGGAGGTGCAGTCGTTCCAGTCCGGCGACAGCGTCGCCGGCACCACCTGGCAGGTGATCCAGAACACGCTCGAGGGCGAGGGCGCCAAGACGGCGGTCGTGCTGCCCAGCGAGGGGGCCACGGGCTGGAGCGACACCTGGATGATCTCGTCCAAGGCGAAGAACCCGAACTGCGCCTACGCCTGGCTGGACTACATCTCCAGCCCGAAGGCGAACGCGGCCGCCACGGCCTACTTCGGCGAGGCGCCCTCGAGCGAGAAGGCCTGCGACTTCCGTGACGACTGCGCGTCCTACCACGCGGGTGACGCCGACTACGCGAAGAAGATCTGGTACTGGACCACCCCGATCGCGAAGTGCCTGGACGGTCGCACCGACGTGAAGTGCATCGACTACGCCGGCTGGACCACGGCCTGGCAGCAGATCAGGAACTGATCGGATCCGGTCGCCCGGGGCCTCGTGCTCCGGGCGACCGGGACCGGGATTCGAAAGGCCCGTCATGACCACCATCGCACCGGCGAAGACGCCGCCGCGCACCTCGATCCCGTCACCGCGTCGTTCTGCGGCGCGACGCGGATCCGTCTATCTCTCCGCGCATCCACGCGCTCGGCTCGCCCTCCTGCTGTCGGCTCCCCTGTTCTGGCTCGGGGCGGTGTACGTCGTCGCGCTCGCGCTGCTGCTGGTCACCGCGTTCTGGACGACCGACACCTACACGGGGCAGATCCGCACCGAGTTCACCCTCGACAACGTGGTGACGGTCGTCACCGACGCGTTCTACCAGGGCATCACCCTGCGCACGGTCGGCATCGCCCTCGCCGTCACCGCGATCGACGTCGCCCTCGCGCTGCCGATCGCCTATTTCATGGCGATGGTGGCCTCCCCGGCGCTGCAGCGCACCCTCGTGGTGCTGGTGCTCACGCCGCTCTGGGCCTCGTACCTCGTGAAGGCGTTCGCCTGGCGCTCCGTGCTCTCCAGCGACGGCATCCTCGACTGGCTGCTGCGCCCGCTCGGCGGTCACACGCCCGGATACGGCATCGCCGCGACGATCATCACGCTGTCCTACCTGTGGCTGCCGTATGTGATCCTGCCCATCTATGCGGGGCTGGAGCGCGTGCCGAGCTCGCTGCTCGAGGCCTCCGGCGATCTGGGCGGGCGGAGCTGGGCGACGTTGCGGCTGGTCGTGTGGCCCATGGCGCTGCCCGCGATCATCGCCGGCACCATCTTCAGCTTCTCGTTGTCCCTCGGGGACTACATCACGATCGGCATCGTCGGCGGTGGCGCGCAGATGCTCGGCACACTGGTCTATCAGGACATCGGCGCGGCCAACAACCTGCCGCTCGCGAGCGCGATCGCGCTCATCCCGATCGTCATCATCTTCGGCTACTTGTTCCTCGTGCGCCGCACCGGCGCCTTGGACAACCTGTAGGAGTCACCGTGCGCATCTCTCTCGGAACCAGGGTCACCCTCGGCGTCATCACCGCCGTGATCCTCGTCGTCGTGTACGTGCCGCTGCTGGTCGTGCTGATCAACTCGTTCTCCACGTCGTCCTCGCTCACCTGGCCGCCTCCTGGATTCACCCTGGAGTGGTGGGGCCGGGCGTTCCGCAGCGACGGCGCGCTCGAAGCCGTCGGCACCAGCGCGCTGGTCGCGCTGATCTCCTCGGCCCTCGCGCTCATCCTCGGCACGATGCTGTCCTTCGCCCTGCAGCGATTCTCGTTCTTCGGCCGCACGACGGTGAACCTGCTCGTCATCCTGCCGATCGCGCTGCCGGGCATCATCACCGGCATCGCGCTGAACAACCTGTTCCGGACGATCCTCGGCGTGCCGCTGTCGATCTGGACCGTGATCATCGCGCACACCACGTTCTGCATCGTCACGGTGTTCAACAATGCCGTCGCCCGGCTGCGCCGGATGGGCACGTCGTTCGAGGAGGCCTCGGCCGATCTCGGCGCCGGGATATGGACGACGTTCCGCCTCGTCACCTTCCCGCAGCTGCGCTCCGCCCTGCTCACCGGAGGCCTCCTCGCCTTCGCGCTGTCCTTCGACGAGATCGTGGTGACCACCTTCACCGCCGGGTCCGGGGTGCGCACCCTGCCGATGTTCATCATCGACAACGTCGCCCGCCCCAACCAGGCGCCGATCGTCTCCGTGATCGCCGTGGTGCTGATCGTCGTCTCGATCGTGCCGATCGCTCTGGCGCAGAAGCTCTCCGGCAGCGAGCAGCAACGCCGGTGAGGAAGTCCCGGGCGGCGCGGAGCGGGTTGCGCCGCCCGGGAACGTGCCTCCACCGGCGGCGGCATAGGCTGAGCACGTGACGACGTTCGTTCCTCCGCGCCCCTGGACCGCCAGCTACGCCGAGGGGGTGCCGGAGGATCTCGCGGAGGTCGCCGGATCCCTCGTCGACATCGTGGAGGCGTCCGCGCGCGACTATCCGGATGCCCCCGCACTGCAGTTCTTCGGCCGGACCACCTCGTACCGCGACCTGCAGTCGTCCATCGAACGCGCCGCGGCGGGGCTGAAGGCGCTCGGCGTCAAGGCCGGGGATCCGGTCGCGATCGTGCTGCCGAACTGCCCGCAGCACATCGTCGCGTTCTACGCCGTGCTGCGCCTCGGCGCGGTCGTCGTCGAGCACAACCCGCTGTACACGCCGCGGGAGCTGCGCAAGCAGTTCGAGGACCACGGCGCCACGCACGCGATCGTCTGGAACAAGGTCGTCGCATCCGTCCAGGAGTTCCCCGCAGACCTCGCCGTGACGAACCTCATCTCCGTCGACGTGACCCGTGCCATGCCCGGACTCACCCGCCTTGCGCTGCGACTGCCCGTCGCGAAGGCGCGCGAGTCGCGCGACGCCCTCACCGCGAAGGTCCGCGGCACGGTGACCTGGGAGTCGGTGGTCGGATACGCCCCGCTGCCCTCGCCTCATCCGCGTCCGGCGACCGACGATCTGGCGATCATCCAGTACACGTCCGGCACCACGGGGACGCCGAAGGGTGCCGCGCTGACCCACCGCAACCTGCTCGCCAACGCCGCACAGGCGCAGGCGTGGGTGCCCTCGATCACCCGGGGCGACGGCTGCGTCGTCTACGCCGTGCTGCCGATGTTCCACGCCTACGGGCTGACGCTGTGCCTCACGTTCGCGATGTCGATGGGCGCCCGGCTCGTGCTCTTCCCGAAGTTCGACCCGGATCTGGTGCTCGACGTGGTCAAGAAGCACCCGGCGACGTTCCTGCCCCTCGTGCCGCCGATCGCGGACCGCCTGCTGAAGGCCGCCACCGCGAAGGGCGTATCGCTCGCCGGCATCGAGGTCGCCATCTCGGGCGCGATGGCGCTTCCGCACGAGCTCGTCGTCCCGTTCGAGCAGGCCACGGGCGGCTACCTCGTCGAGGGCTACGGCCTGAGCGAGTGCTCCCCCGTGCTCATGGCGAATCCCGTCGCGGACAACCGCGTCCCCGGCACGGTGGGCCTGCCCCTGCCCGGCACCGAGTGCCGGGTCGTGGATCCCGATGAGCCGACGAACGACGTCGAGCACGGGCAGCCCGGGGAGCTCGTCGTCCGCGGCCCGCAGGTGTTCTCGGGCTACTACGGCAAACCCGAGGAGACCGAGGCCGTGTTCGTGGACGGCTGGTTCCGGACCGGCGACATCGTCACGATCGACGAAGACGGATTCGTGCGCATCGTCGATCGGATCAAGGAGCTCATCATCACGGGAGGCTTCAACGTCGCCCCCACCGAGGTGGAGGGCGCGCTGCGCCAGCATCCCGATGTCATCGACGCGGCGGTCGTGGGCCTCCCCAGCGAACACTCCGGCGAGGAGGTCGTCGCGGCGATCGTGGTGGATCCGAGCACGGACGTCGACGTCGAGGCGATCCGCGAGTTCGCCCGCGGCATCCTCACGCCGTACAAGGTGCCCCGCCGGATCTTCGTCGTCGACGAGCTGCCGACCTCGCTCATCGGCAAGGTGCTTCGGCGCCAGGTCAAGGAGCGCCTGGTCGCGCTGACGTCCGGAAACTGACCCATCCCCCGGTTTCGAAGCGCGCAAATGGCTCGATTCCGCCGGCGGATCGAGCCATTTGCGCGCTCTGAACTGCGTTCCCCCAGGCGGGGGACGGTACTCTGAGTTGTGACCCGAGACGACGCGACGCCGACCGAGACCCCCATCGACACCACTGCGGAGGGCGACGGAGCGACCGAAACGGAAGCGCCCGCCGGACCGGGCTTCGAGGATCTCGGGATCAGCGGCCCCGTCCTCGCCGCGATCAAGGCGCTCGGATACGAGACGCCATCGGCGATCCAGCGCGAGACGATCCCGCTGCTGCTCGGCGGCCGCGACGTGCTGGGCACGGCGCAGACCGGCACGGGCAAGACCGCGGCGTTCGCGCTTCCGATCCTGGAGAACCTGGACCTGCAGCAGCAGAAGCCGCAGGCCCTCGTACTGGCCCCGACCCGCGAGCTCGCGCTGCAGGTCGCCGAGGCGTTCGAGTCCTATGCCGCGAAGATGCCCGGCGTGCACCTGCTGCCGGTCTACGGCGGACAGGGCTACGGCGTGCAGCTGTCCGCGCTGCGCCGCGGCGTGCACATCGTCGTCGGCACCCCGGGCCGCATCATGGATCACCTCGCCAAGGGCACGCTCGACCTCTCGGAGCTGAAGAACCTCGTGCTGGACGAGGCCGACGAGATGCTCAAGATGGGCTTCGCGGAGGACGTGGAGCAGATCCTCGCGCAGACGCCTGCGGACAAGCAGGTCGCCCTGTTCTCCGCGACCATGCCGCCCACGATCCGCCGGCTCGCGCAGCAGTACCTGCACGACCCCGAGGAGATCTCGGTCAAGGGCAAGACGACGACCAACGCGAACATCACCCAGCGCTACCTGGTCGTGTCCTATGCGCAGAAGGTCGATGCGCTCACCCGGATCCTCGAGGTCGAGAACTTCGAGGGCATGATCGTGTTCGTCCGCACCAAGAACGAGACCGAGACGCTCGCCGAGAAGCTGCGCGCCCGTGGCTACTCCGCCGCCGCGATCAACGGCGACATCCCGCAACCGCAGCGCGAGCGCACCGTCGGCCAGCTCAAGGACGGCAAGCTCGACATCCTGGTCGCCACCGACGTCGCCGCGCGCGGCCTCGATGTGGAGCGGATCAGCCACGTCGTGAACTTCGACATCCCCACCGACACCGAGTCGTACGTGCACCGCATCGGCCGCACGGGCCGCGCGGGCCGCTCGGGTGATGCGATCAGCTTCATCACGCCGCGGGAGCGCTACCTGCTCAAGCACATCGAGCGCGCGACCCGCCAGCAGCCCGCGCAGATGCAGCTCCCGACGACCGAGGACGTGAACAGCACGCGCCTGGCGCGCTTCGACGACGCGATCACTGCCGCGCTCGAGGAGACCGGGCGCATCGAAGGCTTCCGCGACATCATCGCCCACTACGTGCGCAACCACGACGTGCCCGAGGGCGACGTCGCCGCCGCGCTCGCGATCGTCGCCCAGGGCGAGACGCCGCTGCTGCTGGATCCGGAGAACGACCCGCTGTCGGCAGCGGTCGCCGCCGACAACCGTCCCCCGCGCGCCGACCGTGCGGAGCGCTCGGGCGGCCGCGACTCCCGGGACCGCGACGACCGCGGATCCCGCCCGGAGCGGCGCAGCCGGGGCGACTACACCCCGTACCGGATCGAGGTCGGCCGCCGTCACCGCGTCGAGCCGCGGCAGATCGTCGGCGCGCTCGCGAACGAGGGCGGGCTCGGTCGTGACGACTTCGGCGCGATCACGATCCGTCCCGACTTCTCCATCGTCGAGCTCCCGTCGAACCTGGATGCCTCGGTCCTGGACCGGCTGCGCGACACCCGCATCTCGGGCCGGCTCATCGAGATCCAGCGCGATTCCGGCCGCCCGAACCGGGGCCCGCGACGCGATGACCGCGGCCGGGACGACCGCGGCTACGGCGATCGGCCACGCCGTTCGTACGACGGTGGATCCGGCGACCGTGGCTACAACGACCGGCCGCGCCGCGACGACAGCCCGCGGGACGACCGTCGCAGCGACGACCGTCCCCCGCGCAAGCCGCGCCACAAGGACTGAGCCCGTTCGCATCCCGGGCTCGCTGAGGCTCGGGCGCACCGTGTCACGCACGGGCGCCCGAGCGTTCAGCGGGCGGCGTCGGGGGTGATCTCCTCGTCACCGTGCCGGTGCACGACCTTCCATGCGCCGTCTTCCCTCCGGTACACCTGGGTCACACGCAGCACATAGCCGCGCGGACGCCCATCGACGGTCGTGGAAGTGATCTCGCGATGGGCGGTGTACGCCAGATCGCCGGACACCTCAGCGGCGAGCAGCTCGACACTGCTGGAGGTCGCATCCGAGAAGGACTCCCCCAGCCTTCGGAACATCTGCCGCACCTCTTCGCTCCCGGACGCGCTGACCCAGGCGCCGAACAGGGTTACCGGCTCGATCTCCGACCACGTTGCGAACCGCGGACCGGGATCACCCGAATGCAAGGCGTTCTCCGCTGACTGCCAGGTCGTGCGGAACCAGTGCAGGAACTCCTCGCGCTCGTCCATGGCGGTATTCAACCCCTCGGCTCGCATCGGGGGAAGAGCATCGTTCGTCCCATCAGACGGCGATGACCGGCTTCGTCCGCATCGGGCCGAGCCAGGTCGCGACGAGAACGGCGGTGACCGCTCCGGCCGCCATGATGGCTGCGAGCACGATGATCTGGAAACGGCCGGCCTCGAGCGGTGAGAGGCCGCCGAAGATCGCCCCGACGAATGCGCCCGGGAGCACGACGAGGCCGGTCGTCTTGGTCTGGTCGATCGAAGGGATCAGCGCCTCGCGCACGGCGCCGCGCGCGAGGTCGAGCGTGGACCGACGCGGTGTGGCCCCCAACGCGAGCCACCCCTCGACCTCATCCCAGTGGTCGATGACCGTCCTGCGGAGCAGCCTCCCGGTGAGCGTGGCGATGTTCATCGTGTTCCCGATGATGATCGCGCCGATCGCCAGCGCGTACCGCGGAGTGGGTGCGAGCGCACCGGATCCGAACACCGCGGCGCCCGCCACCGCGATGCCCGCCGCGATCGAGGTCGACATCACGAGCGCCCCATGCCTGCTCCACCCGATCCGCTGCGTCGCGACGGAGACCGCCACGCCGAACATCACCAGGAGCGCGACCGCGATCAACGCGGGCTGCGTGATGATCCCGCCGAGGATCAGGCTGATGATCGCCAGCTGCACGACACCGCGCGCGATCGCGGCGGCGGGCGCCCACGATCCTCGCACCCGGAACAACAGGAGCGCGCCGGTCGCCACGGCGACGAGGATGCCGACGCCGATCAGGGTCGGGATCAGATCGACGGAAGCGATCACGACCCGCTGAGCTCCCGAAGCGCAGAGGTCATGGCGCCTCCGGCATCGCCGGAGTTGACCGTTCCCTGCGGCTCGAACAGGATCGCCTGCACTTCCTCCTCGGCCTTGGGGCAGTGCTCGACGCCCCGCGGCACGACGAAGACGTCATTCGGGTTCAGCACCACATCGCGATCACGCAGCTGGATCGTCAGACGGCCACGGAGAACCAGGAACAGTTCGTCGGTGTCGGGGTGGCTGTGCCACACGAACTCGCCGTGCAGCTTCACCACCTTCACGTCGTAGTCGTTGACGCTCACGAGTCGGTGCGGCTGCCACGGCGCCTCGATCGTCGAGAGCGCGGCCAGCACGTTGCGCACATCGTCTGCCATGTTCAGGAGCCTAAACGGAACCGGGCGACGGGGAGCGGATCCCTCTCCTCGTGGCGCGGAGACGGACCCGCGGCGCGAAACCCGGTGGGTCCGACGATGTCGACGGCGCGGTCCTCTCTGCCGAGGCCGGCATCACTCGAGCGCGTCCGGCCCCTCCGTCACGAGCAGGTGGAACTGCGCCGCGTCAAGGATCCGCAGTCCGAGTTCCTCCGCCTTGGCGAGCTTGGAGCCGGCGCCGGGTCCCGCGGCCACGAAGTCGGTCTTCTTCGAGACGCTCGACGCGGCTTTGCCCCCGGCCTTGATGATCGCCTCCTGCGCCCCCTCACGGGTGTAGCCGTCGAGGGATCCTGTCGCGACGATCGTGAGACCGTCGAGCACACCGCCCTCCGCGGCTGCGGCCCCGGGTCCAGGATGTCCCGGCGTCGCCCATTGCACACCCGCGTCGGCCCAGCGCTGCACGATGTCCTGGTGCCAGTCGACGGTGAACCAGTCCAAGAGCGAGTCGGCGATGATCCCGCCGACGCCCTCGACCGCGGCGAGCTCCTCACGGGACGCGGCGCGGATCGCATCCAGGGATCCGAACCACTGCGCCAGCGCACGTGCGGCGACCGGCCCGACGTGGCGGATGTTCAGCGCGACCAGCAGACGCCACAGGTCCTTGGTCTTCGCCTTCTCGAGCTCGGCGAGCAGCTTGACCGCCTGGGAGGACGGCTGGGCGGCGTTGACGCCCTCCTTCTTCTCCGCGGCCGTGGGGTTGCGCCGGAACGGAGCACGGGTCTTCACGATCCCGTCCTCGTCCTCCTTCGGGAGTCCCGTCTCCGCGTCGCGCACGACGACCTCGATGGGCACGAGCTGCTCGAGCGTGAGGGTGAACAGGCCCGCTTCGGTCTCGAGCGGCGGCACCGCGGGGTGGCTCGGCTGCGTGAGCGCGGCTGCGGTGACTTCGCCGAGCGCCTCGATGTCGAGAGCCCCGCGCGAACCGATGTGCTCGACGCGGCCGCGCACCTGCGCGGGGCACGATCGCGTGTTCGGACACCGCAGGTCGATGTCGCCCTCCTTGGCCGGAGCCAGGATCGACCCGCACTCGGGGCAGCGCTCCGGCATCACGAACTCGCGCTCGGAGCCGTCCCGCCGCTCGACCACCGGGCCGAGCACCTCGGGGATCACGTCGCCGGCCTTGCGCAGCACCACCGTGTCGCCGATGAGCACGCCCTTGGCCTTCACCACGTCCTTGTTGTGCAGCGTGGCCTGGCGGACGACACTGCCGGCGACTTGGGCGGGTGCCATGACCGCGAATGGCGTGGCGCGGCCGGTGCGGCCGACCGAGACCACGATGTCGAGCAGTGTGGTCTGCACCTCCTCCGGCGGGTACTTGTATGCGATCGCCCAGCGCGGCGCGCGGCTCGTGGCGCCGAGCTCGTCGTGGAGGTCGAGTTCGTCGACCTTCACGACGATGCCGTCGAGCTCGTGCTCGATGTCGTGCCGGTGCTCCCCGAAGTACGCGACGAACTCTGCGACCTCGTCGATCGTGGCGCACACCCTCGTGTGCGGGCTCGTGGGCAGGCCCCAGCTCGCGACGAGTCCATAGATCTCGCTCTGCGCGGCGACGGGCGGATCCGGCCAGGCGCCGATGCCGTGCACGTACAGCGCGAGCGAGTCGACGCGGAGCAGCCCCGCCTCGAGCTCCATGCCGTCCTTCTTGTCCAGCTGCTGACGCAGGCCCCCGCTCGCGGCGTTGCGCGGGTTCGCGAACGACGGGAACCGCCGCGCCGCTGCGGTGCGCGCCTTCTCCTCGTCGAACGGCTTCTTGGCGCCGCCACGTGCTTCCCACCGTTCCAGGGCCTCGGTGTAGGCGCGGTCGCGGAAGGCGGCCTGCGCGGCGTTCAGCCGCTCGAACGCGGCGACCGGGATGAACACCTCGCCGCGCACCTCGACGATCGCCGGGTGTCCGGATCCGCTGAGCCGCTCGGGGATGCCTGCGACGCGCAGGGCGTTCTCGGTCACGATCTCGCCGACCCGGCCGTCACCGCGCGTGGCCGCAGAGGTGAGCACGCCGTTCTCATAGCGCAGGTTGATCGCGAGTCCGTCGATCTTGAGCTCCGTGAGCCAGGCCACGTCGCGGCCCGCGGCGGCCCGGGTCTTCGCGGCCCAGTCCCGCAGCTCCTCGATCGAGAAGACGTTGTCGAGGCTGAGCATGCGCTCGGCGTGCTCGATGGTCTGCAGCCCCGTGGCCTCGGCGGCTCCCACCATCTGGGTCGGCGAGTCCTGCCCCTGCAGCTCCGGATGCAGGCGTTCGATCTCCTCGAGCCGGTGCATCCAGCCGTCGTAGGTGGCGTCGTCCACGAGAGACGTGTCACGCCCGTAGTACGCGTCCTTCGCCTCCAGGATGCGGGTGGTCAGCTCCTCGGCCTCGACACGGGCGGCTTCCAGCGAGATGTTCTCCGGCACCTGGCCAGTCTAGGAGGGGGTGCCGACGTCGCCCGAGCGGCGCGACTCACACGGCGCTCAGCAGCGTGGCGACCGAGACGCGCATCCGGGCCAGCACGGGGATCAGCACCGCCGCTTCGGTGAGCAGCGTCCCTACGCCGACGAGCACCCCGACACCGCCGAGGTCGAGCTGATACGGCACGACCTCGTAGAACGGGGCGAGCAACACGACGGTGAGCACGGCCGACACCGCGATCACCGTGAGCGCGAGCAGCACTGCGGTGACGACGTGGATGAGCGCCTGCAGCACGGCCGCACGTACGATGACCGCGTCGGTCGCTCCGCTCGCCGAGAGCAGTGCCTGTTCCCGCGCCTGGGTCCGGTTGCTCATGAAGATCACGACTGCAGTCCCCACGCCTGCCAGCAGCAGTGGTCCGCCGAGCAGCACCACGACCTGCCCGAACTCGAGACCGCCGAACGTCTCCCCCGCGGCCCGCGCCGCCGCGCCCCAGACGGTCGTCACCGTATAGAGGCCGCCCAGCATCGCCGCTCCAGTGAACAACGGGGTGATCGATGCCGTGCTGCGACCGAGGTGGTACCGCGCCTCGTGCCGCGCGAGGTACCACGACGAGGACGCCCGCGCAGGCAGCAGCGCCGTCCATCCCCGCAGTAGCGGCGCGTAGAGCACGGGCCCGCCCGCGACGATCACGAGCGTCAGCAAAGGGGCGACGAGCGGCGTCTGGGAGATCAGCGTGTTCCGATCGTCCGGCATCGCCACTGCACCCGACGACAGCCACGACCGCACCGCCGCGGCGGTGCCGACGACCATCAGCCCGAACAGCATCCAGCGCCACCACCGCATCCCCCGCGTGCGCGGCTCCGGCTCCCGCAGTGCCTCCAGCGCCGGGGTGAGCGCAGCCCGGCGCGCGGCGGGCAGGCCACCGAGCAGGGCGATCAGGAGCACCCCGCACCCGATGAACAGCGCCGTGACCGGGCCGACCACAGCCGATGTCTCGGCGAACCCGCCCGAGGCGCCGTCGAAGGCCAGGCGCAGCGCGACCGGTGCGCCCACCAGGGTCGCGGCGAACCCGAGCCCCGCACCGATCAGGCTCAGCGCGATCACGTGGCAGAGCACCACGACGGCGACCTGCCGCGGCGTCACTCCACTCAGCTGCCAGCGCGCGTATCCGGCCCTCCCCAACTCCACGGCGAGCCGCGCCACCGCCGAGGTCACCCCGATCGCGCTCACCCCGCTGAAGACCAGGATCATCGATGAGACGCCGCTGATCCCTGTCCCGAGACGTCCCCCTGCGTGCATCCCCGTCTCCAGGAACGACGCACCGATCCCGAGCGACGCGCCCGCGACGGCCGTCACGAGCACGAGCCCCGCCCAGGAGCGCCAATCCGCGCGCAGCTCCCCCGCCCACAGCCCGATCATGCGCCCACCCCCGCAGGAGACACCGGCGATGAGGGTGCGGCGTGCTGTGCCGCGAGGATCTGCGCCGCGGTGGGTCGGATGAGCTCCGCGACGACCAGCCCGTCCCGCAGTACGACCGTGCGATCTGCGCGGGCCGCGGCATCCAGGTCGTGAGTGACCAGCACCACCGAGCGGTCGCCGTTCGCGTAGCCGCGCAACAGATCCAGAACGACGCCGCCGGATGTCGTGTCGAGTGCGCCGGTCGGCTCGTCCGCGAAAAGCACCGACGGTCGGGCCGCAAGCACCCGGGCCACTGCAACGCGCTGCTGTTGCCCTCCGGAGAGCTGTCCCGGGCGCATTCCGCCCTGCGCGGCGAGCCCCACCGCGGCCAGGGCACCGGCGATGTCGGGCCTCGCACGTCGGGCGAGCCGTGCCGGCAACGCCACGTTCTCGCGCACGGACAGCGACGGGATGAGGTTGTACGCCTGGAAGACGAAACCGATACGGTCGCGTCGCAATTGCGCACGCCGGGCGGTGGAGGCGGTGTGCAGGGCGACCCCGCCGAGCAGCACCTCGCCGCCCTCCACCTGCTCGAGACCCGCAAGACAGTAGAGGAGCGTCGATTTGCCGGATCCGCTCGCCCCCACGATGCTGACCATCTCGCCCGCCGCGACGTCGACGTCGATCCCGCGCAGTACCGGGGTGCGCTCTCGACCGGTCTGATAGCTCTTCGTCACGTTTCGGGCCTGCAGGATCCATGTCATGACTCCAGTCCACCGGTGGCAGCTGGAGCGCGCAGCAGCGCACGGACGACGATCGGGGTAGCTCCAGGTCTACTCTTTCCGTTGCGTCGCGGTCGCCCTCCGAGGCCGTCCATAGACTGACCGGATGAGCACGGATCCCACGGTGCCCCGATGTCGTCCGGAGACCGTCGCTCAGTCCCTCATGAGCGCACCCTGGCGTCTCCTGCTGTCGCCGTGGCCGTGGCGCGCCCTGCTGTTCCTGCTCGCCTCAGCCGTGCTCGGCCTTCTGCTGCTGGTGCTCTTGCCGCTCACCCTCCTGCTACTGCCGCTGTGGGGCATTCTCTGCGGGATGCTGGAGCGGCGACGACTGCCGCTGCTGGGGTTCGCGCGGATCCCGTCCGGGCATGTGCGCGTCGCTCCGGACCAGAGGCACAATTGGCTGAACATCCGGCTGACCGAGCCCGCCACCTGGCGGGAGGCGGCGGTGCTGCTCGTGGATCTGGTCGCGGGGGTGGCGGCGCTGATCGTCCTGTTCTTCGAGGCGATGGCGCTCATCGTCGTCGTGGGCGTCCTCATCGTCGCCCTCGTCCGCGGTGACGTCGACATCCGGCTCTTCGGCGATGCCAGGATCCAGTTGGACGGCGCGACCTGGTGGCTCCCGCCGCTCGCCCTCCTCGTCGTCCTGATCGCGGCGGCCTATCTGAATCTCCTCCTCGCCACCGCTCAGGGCTTCGCGGTGCGCTGGCTGCTCGCCCCGCGCGGCGCCGAGATCGCGCAGCGGATCGAGCGCCTCACGCGCTCCCGCGCCGCCGTGGTGACGGCCCACGAGGAAGAGCGTCGACGCATCGAGAGGGATCTGCACGACGGCGTCCAGCAGGAGCTGGTGCTGCTCGCCGGTCGTCTCGGAATGCTGGAACTGGAGCTCGCCGCGCTCGGCCCCGAGGCCGAACCCGGTCGTGTGGCGCTGACCGCCGCGCAGGATCAGGTGGAGCGGGCATCCGCCTCTCTGAGGGAGTCGGTGCGCGGGATCCATCCCGCGGTGCTCACCGACCGAGGCCTCGGTGCCGCGCTCGAGGAGCTGGCAGGTCGCGCGCCATTGCGGGTGGTCCTGCGCCTCGATCGGCTGGGCCGCGCCGCCCCGAGCGTCGAAGCCGCGGCCTACGCGGTCGTACGCGAAGCGCTCACCAACGTGGTGAAGCACACGGACGCGACCCACGTCCTCGTGGTCGCTCACACGGATCCGGAGCTGCTCGAGATCCGAGTGCGCGACGATGGCCGGGGTGAAGCCGATCCGGCACGCGGCACAGGGCTCTCGGGCCTCGTCGCGCGCGCGGCGGCGCTCGACGGCGACCTCGTGATCGCCTCGCCGCCCGGCGGGCCCACAACACTTGTGCTGACGATGCCGCGCGGTCTCGGCGGAGGATCCGAGGACGACTCCGGCCGACCCGAGGAGGTGCCCGATGCGAATCCTCTTCGCTGAGGACTCCGCCCTGCTGCGCGAGGCGCTGACCGCGCTGCTCGTGCGACTCGATCACGACGTGTTCGCGACGGCGTCGTCCGCCGACGAGCTGCTCACCCGGTACCGCGCGGCCGATCCTGTCCCCGATCTGATCATCACCGACGTACGGATGCCGCCTGGCGGCTCCGATGACGGCCTGCGTGCCGCGCTCCGGATCCGGGCGTCCCGTCCGTCCCAGCCGATCCTGGTGCTGTCGCAGTACATCGCCGACCGCTATGCGCGCGAGCTGCTCACCCTTCCCGAAGGCGGGATCGGCTATCTGCTCAAGGACAGGGTGAACCGGATCTCCGACTTCGCACACGCACTCGACACGATCGCCTCGGGCGGCACGGTGATCGACCCCGAAGTCGCCCGCCATCTGCTCCGTCGCGACGAGCCGGGCCTCCTGGGCGCGCTCACACCGCGCGAACGCGAAGTGCTCGCGCTCATGGCGCAGGGCGCGTCGAACGGCGATATCGCCCGGGCGCTGCATCTGAGCGATGCCGCCGTCCGCAAACACGTCGGAAACATCTTCACCGGACTGGGACTCGCGCCCACGGAGGAGAACCGCCGGGTTCGGGCGATCCTGCTGTTCCTGCAGGGATGACGGCCGCGGAGCACACCGCCGCGCGCGATCTCAGAGCCGGGCGATGGTCTCGATGTCCGCCCTGAACTCGGCGATCTCGTCCGCTGACACGGTTGCACGCGTGCTCTCCAGAGCCCGCGCGTAGTCGTCCGTGTCGAGTGCCGAGGCCGTCGCGCCGTCCTGGAGCGCCCGCGCCAGCGCCTCCTGGGACGCACGCCGCGCCGCGTACTCGATGTCGGCCGGGGTCAGGCCCTCGCTCGTCGTGACCAGCCTGTCCAGATCCACGTCGCCGGCGGACTCGGCCGGGATGTACCGCGCCCAGATCGCGCGGCGGGCATCGGAATCGGGCAGGCCGATCGGGATCACGTAGTCGAAGCGCCCGTGCCGGAGGAACGCCGCGTCGAGCGCGCGCACGAAGTTCGTCGCGCAGATGAGGATCCGTCCCTCCCTGTCACGGAAGTCGGCGACGAGCTTCAGCAGTTCGTTCGTGACGCCCTGCGTGGGCGACGGCGGCGTGCCGCCGCGGCGGGAGGCGATCTCCTCGACCTCGTCGATGAAGACCACCGCGTGCTCGAGCTCGTCGATCGTCTCGAACGACGAGCGCAGCCCGCTCGCGAGGCCGGCGCCGCCATCGGCCAGCCGCGATGGGAACAGCTCGACGAAGGGCCAATCCAGCCGTGAGGCCACGGCGCGCGCGAACGTGGTCTTGCCGGTTCCCGGCGGGCCGAACAGCATGACCGCGCGCGGGGGCACCACCCCGAACCGCTCGGCGAGCTCCGGCTGGGCGAGCGGCGTCACCAGACGCTCCTCGAGCAGCGTCTTCTCATGCGTCATCCCCGCCACACGATCCCACAGGTGCGGCGGGAGGATGCGTCCGCCGACCTCCTTGAGCGCGTCGATCTCGCGCCGCTGGATCGGCATCGCGCGCTCGAGGTAGCGCACGGAGTGGTGCACGTGGAACCCGTTCTCGGTGAAGGCGCCGAGCCCTTCAGCCTCGGGGATGAGCACCGACAGCTTCGCGAGACCGAGCGGCGCCATCCTGCGCTCCAGCGCGTGCAGGAGCGACGAACTCACCTCGGATCCGGCGTCCTCGACCGTCCCGAAGAACACGATCCATCCCTGCGCGTGCGCGCCGCGGCCGACGGCGGCCCCGACGAGCAGATCACCCTGGACCGCGACCACCGCGTGGTCCTGCTGGCACGAGGCGATCACCTCGGCGAGCGAGTAGATCGGCCACTCGTTCTCGCGCGTGACCTGCCCCCACAACCGGACGATCTGGTCCAGATCATCCCCATGGAAATCGCGGATGTACGTCCTCGTCATGGCGGCTCCTCCGTCGGGCAGTGCACCCATCACAGAGTCCCGCGCACGCCGATCACAGATGACATCGCCGACGACCGACGTCGTCGACGACGACAGCGGGCTCACACCCCGGCAGGCACCGCCGACACCGTGCGATCGATGGTGAACTGGCCGAGCACCCGTGTTCCGACATACAGCACGGCGCTCTGACCGGGCGCCACGCCGTCGAGCGGCTCGTCGGGAACGACCCGGATCGCATCCTCCGCGACGAACGCGCGCGCAGGCACCGGATCCGCGTGCGCCCGGATCTGCACCTCGCAGAGGAACTCCTCCGCGACCGGCGCAGCTCCTGCCCAGGAGCGCCGCTCGCCCGAGATCTCGGCGATCGCGAGTGCTTCCTTCGGGCCGACCACGACGGTGTTCGACACCGGGCGCACCTCGAGCACGAACCGCGGCTTGCCGTCGGGGGCGGGCACGCCGAGGCGCAGTCCACGGCGCTGCCCGACCGTGAACGCGTGCGCGCCGTCGTGCGTGCCGACGACGTTGCCGCCCCGGTCCAGGATCTCTCCCTGCTCGGCGCCGACCTTCTCGGCCAGCCAGCCGCGGGTGTCGCCGTCCGGGATGAAGCAGATGTCGTGGCTGTCGGGCTTCTGCGCCACGCTCAATCCGCGCTCCGCGGCCTCGGCCCGCACGAGCGCCTTGGACGGCGTGGATCCGAGCGGGAAGTAGGTGTGCGCGAGCTGCTCGGCGTTCAGCACACCCAGCACGTAGGACTGGTCCTTGGCCGCATCGGAGGCGCGGTGGAGTTCGAGGCCGTCGGTGCCGTCGACGAGCGTGGCGTAGTGTCCGGTGCACACGGCGTCGAAACCGAGCTCCATCGCACGCTCCAGGAGAGCGGCGAACTTGATCTTCTCGTTGCAGCGCAGGCACGGATTCGGTGTGCGGCCGGCGCGGTACTCCGCGACGAAGTCGTCGATCACGTCCTCGCGGAACCGCTCGGAGAAGTCCCAGACGTAGAACGGGATCCCGAGGAGGTCGGCCGCGCGGCGTGCATCCATCGCGTCCTCGATCGTGCAGCAGCCGCGGCTGCCGGTGCGCAGGGTTCCACCCGCACGCGACAGCGCGAGGTGCACGCCGACGACGTCGTGACCCGCCTCGACGGCGCGCGCCGCCGCCACCGCGGAGTCCACTCCCCCGCTCATCGCCGCCAGCACACGCATGGATCCAGTGTACGAGCGCACGACTGAGCAGGCGCCGGGCGCCGCACGACCGCGACCGCGGCGAAACACCCCGTCCTGGGTGTCAGCGTGCCTCGTCTCGCTCCGGCTCCACCGGTGCTCGCCCGACGACCCCGGGGCTACGCCGCGCCTGAAGCCCGTTCGTACGCGCCGCCGATCGCTGTGAGCACCGCGTCGACGTCGGCGTCGGACGAGGTCCGCCCCAGCGTGAACCGGATCACGCTGCGCGCCTCGGCCTCGCTGCGTCCGAGAGCCTGGACGACGTGCGAGGGCTCCGCGATCCCGGCCTGGCAGGCGGATCCGGCCGAAGCCGAGACCCCCGCCACGTCGAGCAGGAAAAGCAGGCTCTCGCTCGGCGCGCCGGGGAACAGCAGGTGCGCGTTGCCCGGCAGCCGCCCAGCGGGATCCGGATCCCCGAGCACCTCGGAGGCGGGCACCCGCTCGCGGATCCCCGCCACGAGACGATCGCGCAGCGCACCCAGCCGCACGGACTCCGCGGCTCGCTCGGCGACGGCGAGCTCCGCGGCGAGCGCGAACGCTGCAGCACCGGCGACGTCCTGCGTGCCGGAGCGGAGTCCGCGCTGCTGCCCTCCGCCGTGCTGCAGCGGCGCGAGGCGGGCCGTGCGGGTGACGACGAGCGCCCCCGTGCCGGTGGGCGCGCCGATCTTGTGCCCAGCGACGCTGAGCGCCACGAGGCCGGCACCCGCCGGCGCGTCGCCGCGGAGCTTCGCGAACGACAGCGGCAGATGCCCGAAAGCCGCGACGGCGTCCAGATGCAGGGGAACCCCGGCCGACGCGGCGGAGCCGGCGAGCGCGGCGGCGTCGTTGACCGTGCCCACCTCGTTGTTCGCGATCAGCGCGGTGGCCAGGGCCACTCCGTCCGATGCGAGCGCAGCGGCGAAGGCGTCGACGGGGATCCGCCCCACCGCGTCCAGGCCGACCGGCCTCACGCGGGCGCCCCCTGCCGCGAGTGCGGCGACGGTGTCGAGCGTCGCGTGGTGCTCCCCGTCCGGAAGCACGATCGCGTCGCTCCCCTCCGGACGGGAGCGCCACAGTCCCTGTACGGCGAGGTTCACCGACTCGGTGCCCCCCGAGGTGAGCACGACCTCGATCGGATCACACCCCAGTGCCGACGCGAGACGCTCGCGCGACTCCTCCAGGATCCGACGTGCCCGCTGTCCGGCGCCGTGCGTGGAGGAGGCGTTGCCGGTCTGCCGGGCGACGCGCAGCCACTCGTCGGCGGCTTCGGGCCGCAGGTCGGTGGTGGCCGCATGATCCAGGTAGTGCACTCCACCACTCTCGCACCTCGGCCTGGGACGGGACTCGGTGGCACGGATCGCGGGACGCGGTAGCATCCCGACCGGCTCCTGCCGCGTATTCTGTCCCTCATGTGTCCGCATGCGATAGAGGACGAGACGCCGGCACCCGACGGCGACACCTGCTCCCTGTGCAGCCCGTCCCTGGACGACCTCGGCGTCCGACTCCACGACGGGACCGCCACGCTGCGCGTCTGGTCGCAGAACGCGTCCGCGATCGAGCTCGTGATCTTCGATGAGACCGACCTGGACTGGGAGACCGCACAGCTCGCGCTCGAGCGCGAGCCCGGAGGCGTGTGGGAGATCACGACCGAGCTGCTGCAGCCGGGAACGCGCTACGCTCTGCGCGTGGACGGGGCACACAGCCCTGGCAACACGTTCAACCCGGAGACGCTCCTGCTCGACCCGTACGGGCGGGGCCTCGCCCAGGGCGACGGTTACGAGGAATGGCGCTCGGTCGTCATCGCCGACGGATTCGACTGGGGCGACGTCGCCAAGCCGCAGACGCCCCTCGACCGCACCGTGATCTACGAGGGCCACGTCAAGGGGCTGACCAAGCGCCACCCCGGTGTGCCGCCCGCGCTCCACGGCACCTATGCCGGAGTCGCGAACCCCGCGATGATCGCGTACTACCAGGAGCTCGGCATCACCGCCGTCGAGCTGCTGCCGGTGCAGGCGTTCGCGTCGGAGCCGCGGCTGCTGGACCGCGGCCTGACGAACTACTGGGGCTACAACACCCTGAACTTCTTCACGCCGCACACGGCGTACGCGACCGAGGATGCGCGCAAGGGCGGGCCCGAGGCCGTGCTGCGCGAGTTCAAGGGCATGGTGAAGCTCCTGCACGAGGCCGGCATCGAGGTGATCCTCGACGTCGTGTACAACCACACGAACGAAGAGGGCATCGGCGGCCCGCGCACGAGCCTGCGCGGCATCGACAACGCGCTCTACTACCGGCAGCAGCAGGACGGCAGCTACATCGACACCACCGGTTGCGGCAACACCCTGGACACGGCCACCCCGGCAGCGGCGCGTCTGGTGCTGGACTCCCTGCGTTACTGGACGACCGAGATGCAGGTCGACGGATTCCGCTTCGATCTGGCCACCGCACTCGGGCGCGACGAGGCGAACGCCTACACGCCGGAGCATCCGCTGCTGCAGGCGATCAGAACGGATCCGGTGCTCGCCGACGTCAAGATCATCGCCGAACCCTGGGATGTGGGTTTCGGCGGCTGGCAGACCGGCAACTTCCCGACCGGGTGGAGCGAGTGGAACGACCGCTACCGGGATCGCGTGCGCAACTTCTGGCTCAGTGACATCGACTACGCCCGGCGGGCCTCTGCGCCGACCGGCATCGGCGGATTCGCGAACCGCCTCGCGGGATCCGCGAACACGTTCAGCGACGAGCGGGGCCCGCTCGCCAGCATCAACTTCGTCACGGCGCACGACGGCTTCACCCTGCACGATCTGGTCTCCTACGACGTCAAGCACAACGAGGCCAACGGCGAGAACAACCACGACGGCGCCGACATGAACCGTTCCTTCAACCATGGCGCCGAGGGACCCACCGACGACCCCGCCATCCTCGCCGCCCGGCGCAAGGCGATGCGCAATCTGCTGGGCACCCTGATGTTCTCGGCCGGCGTGCCGATGCTCACCGCCGGCGACGAGTTCGGGCGCACCCAGCGCGGCAACAACAACGCGTACTGCCAGGACTCGGCGCTCAGCTGGCTGAACTGGGAGCACGAGCCCTGGCAGCAGGACCTGTTCGCACACGCGTCGCTGCTCACCAGGCTGCGCGACGAGAACCCGGCCCTGCGCCCGCTCCGATACGCCCGTCTCGGCGAGCACATCCCGAACGCCTCGGTCATGGACTGGTTCGATCAGGACGGCGACACGATGGAGGTCGAGCAGTGGAACGACCCCCGCAACCGCACGCTGCAGTACGTGGCGTCGTCCACGCCCGACACCGAGGCCTTCAATCGGATCCTCCTCGTCGTGCACGGCACCGAGTCGCCGATCGATGTCCGACTGCCCGTGATCGACGGCGTGTCGCGGTACGTCGCGCTCTGGTCGAGCGCGGACGAACGCCCCTCGGCCGTCGAGACGGTGCACCGGCCGGGTGACCTGCTGGCCCTTCCCGGCACGTCGATGCGACTCTTCCGCGCGGAGTGACCCGCCCGTTACCTCTTCCGACCTCGGAGCGCGGTAGGTTCAGGGTGTGTCCGAACGATCTGCCGCACAGTCCTCGTCCGATGCTCTCCGCAGCACCGCGCAGATCCCGGTGCGCGCACTGCCCGACAACGATGCGGCGGACGCACAGACCACGCGCATCCCGCTGGCGGATCCGTCCCCCGCGGCACCCGAGGGCTTCCACCCCAAGGCGTTCGCCGGCGAGGTGATCCCGTTCCGGGTCGTGGCCTTCCGCGAGGGCCACGACATCATCGGGGTCCACCTGCGGCTGCGCACGCCGAACCATCAGGAGAGCCTGCACCGCCTCACGCCGAGGGGCGACGGGACCGACCGCTGGCAGGTCGACGTCGCCCTCGACGAGACGAACGCGTGGACGTTCCGCTTCGAGGCGTTCGCCGACGAGTTCGCCACCTGGGCTCATGCGGCGGAGCTGAAGATCGCCGCCGGCGTGGACGTCGAGGTGATGCGCGCGCTCGGCGCGCAGCTGCTGACGCGCGCCGCGAAGGACAAGTCCCGTCCGAAGCCCGAGCGCAAGCGCCTCGCCGCCGTCGCCGAGGGGCTGAGTTCCCCCGGTGGGACCGCGGAGGAGGCGCTCGCCGTCGCGACCGACCCGGAGCTGGCCGCCCTCTTCGCCGACCGTCCGCTCACGGCACTCGATTCGGCGACGCCGTGGCAGACGATCCTGGTCGAGCGAACGATCGCCGGGGCCGCCGCGTGGTACGAGTTCTTCCCGCGCTCCGAGGGCGCCGTGCGCACCGCCGACGGCACGATCGCGAGCGGCACGTTCTCCACCGCGGCCGAGCGCCTCCCCGCGGTCGCCGCGATGGGCTTCGACGTGCTGTACCTCCCCCCGATCCACCCGATCGGCCGCCTCAACCGCAAGGGGCCGAACAACACGCTCACCGCAGGACCCGCGGACCCGGGTTCGCCCTGGGCCGTCGGAGCGACGGAGGGCGGGCACGACGCCGTGCACCCCGATCTCGGCACCCTCGCGGACTTCCGCGCTTTCGTGGAGAAGGCGAACGCGCTGGGCCTCGAGGTCGCGCTCGACCTCGCGCTGCAGGCAGCCCCCGACCACCCCTGGGTGAAGGCGCACCCGGAGTGGTTCACAGAGCTCCCCGACGGCACCATCGCGTACGCGGAGAACCCTCCGAAGAAGTACCAGGACATCTACCCGCTGAACTTCGACCGGGATCCGGTGGGCCTGTACACCGAGGTGCTGCGGATCGTGGAGCACTGGATCGCGCAGGGCGTCAAGATCTTCCGCGTGGACAACCCCCACACCAAGCCGCTGCGGTTCTGGGAGTGGCTCATCCGCACCGTGAACACCAAGCATCCGGACGTGGTGTTCCTCGCCGAGGCGTTCACCCGCCCGGCGCCCATGCGGGGTCTCGCCGCCGTCGGATTCCAGCAGAGCTACAGCTACTTCACCTGGCGCAACACGAAGGCGGAGCTGGAGGAGTTCCTGCTCTCCGTCTCGCACGAGACGGCCGACTACATGCGGCCGAACTTGTTCGTGAACACCCCCGACATCCTCACCGAGTACCTCCAGTTCGGCGGGCGCGCGGCCTACAAGATCCGTGCCGCGATCGCCGCGACCGGGGCTCCCCTGTACGGCGTGTACGCCGGCTACGAGCTGTTCGAGAACGTCGCCCGTCCGGGCTCGGAGGAGAACATCGACAACGAGAAGTACGAGTACAAGCTGCGCGACTGGGCGAAGGCCGAGGCGGAGGGACGCTCGCTCGCGCCCTACCTGACGCGGCTCAACGAGATCCGTCGTGCACATCCGGCGCTGCGGCAGCTGCGCAATCTGCAGCTGCACTGGAGCGACGACGACGCGGTCCTGGTGTTCTCCAAGCACCTGGACGCGCCCTTCACCGGCACGGACTCGGGCGACACGATCATCGTCGTCGCCAACGTCGACCCGCACTCGGTGCGGCAGACGACCGTGCATCTCGACACCCTCGCCTGGGGAGTCGAGCCCGGAACGGCGTACGAGGTCGAGGACCTCGTCACCGGATCCGTCTGGACCTGGACGGATCACAATTTCGTGCGCCTGGACGCCTTCACGGAGCCGGTGCACATCCTCCATGTGAAGGGGCAGCCATGATCACCACTGCGATCGACGAGGCTGTGCTCGAGGCGGTGGCCTCGGGCTCGCACCACGACCCGCACTCCGTGCTCGGAGCGCACCCGCAGCCCGACTCGGGTGGCAGACGCGTGACGATCGTGCGAGCGTTGCGCCCGCTCGCCAAGGGCGTATCCGTACTGCTCGACGGCGGCGTCGAGGTGCCGCTCACGCACCTCGCCGAGGGCATCTGGGAGGGCGAGGTGACGGGACCCGCGGGCGCTTACCGGATCAAGGCGACGTACGGCGACGCTCCGGACTGGATCTCCGCCGACCCGTACCGGCACGCCCCCACCATCGGCGAGCTCGACCTGCACCTCATCCGCGAAGGCCGCCACGAACGCCTGTGGGAGGCGCTCGGCGCGCACCCGCGCTTCGTCGACGGGGACCAGGGCACCGCATTCGCCGTGTGGGCGCCGCACGCGAAGGCGGTCCGGGTCGTCGGCGACCACAACGAGTGGGACGGGCGCCTGGACGCGATGCGCTCGATGGGTTCGAGCGGCGTGTGGGAGCTGTTCCTCCCCGGTGTGGACGTCGGCGCGCACTACAAGTACGAGATCCTCACCGCGCACGGCACCTGGATCCTGAAGGCGGATCCGATGGCGCAGCTCGCCGAGGTCCCGCCCGCCACGGCCTCGATCGTCACCCGCTCGGAGTACTCCTGGGGCGACGGAGCGTGGATGACCCGCCGTGCGGCCACGCACGCCGTCGCACAGCCGATGAGCGTCTACGAGCTGCACCTCGGATCCTGGCGCCCGGGCCTCGGCTACCGCGATATCGCCGACGAGCTCATCGAGCACGTCACCGCCACCGGCTTCACGCACGTGGAGTTCATGCCCGTGGCGGAGCACCCATTCACCGGCTCCTGGGGCTATCAGGTGACCGGCTATTACGCGGCCACGCATCGCTACGGCGAGCCCGACGACCTGAAGCACCTCATCGACCGGCTGCATCAGGCCGGCATCGGCGTGATCATCGACTGGGTCCCCGGGCATTTCCCGAAGGACGCCTTCGCCCTCGCCCGCTTCGACGGCGAGGCCGTCTACGAGCACCCGGACCCGCGCCGCGGCGAGCATCGCGACTGGGGAACGCTCATCTTCGACTACGGCCGCAACGAGGTGCGCAACTTCCTCGTGGCGAACGCGCTGTTCTGGCTGGACGAGTTCCACGCCGACGGGCTGCGCGTCGACGCCGTCGCCTCCATGCTGTACCTGGACTACTCGCGCAACGACGGCGAGTGGGAGCCCAACGTGCACGGCGGACGGGAGAACCTGGAGGCGATCCGGTTCCTGCAGGAGGTCAACGCGACCGCGTACCGCAAGCACCCCGGCATCGTGATGGTCGCCGAGGAGTCGACGAGCTTCCCGGGCGTGACCGCCCCCACCGATCACAACGGGCTCGGCTTCGGGTTCAAGTGGAACATGGGCTGGATGAACGACTCGCTCGTCTACATCGAGCGCGACCCGCTGTACCGCTCGCACCATCAGGGCGAGATGACGTTCTCGTTCGTCTACGCGTTCGGCGAGAACTACATCCTGCCCATCAGCCACGACGAGGTCGTGCACGGCAAGGGCAGTCTGCTGTCGAAGATGCCCGGCGACCATGCCGCCAAGCTCGCGAACGTGCGTGCGTATCTCGGCTACATGTGGGGGCACCCGGGTAAGAACCTGCTGTTCATGGGCCAGGAGTTCGGGCAGCTCTCGGAGTGGTCCGTGGACCGCGGCCTGGACTGGTGGCTGCTCGACCAGCCCTCGCACCGGCAGCTGCAGGAGTTCGTGGGCGCGCTGAACAGCACGTACCGGCAGAACGCCCCGCTGTGGGAGCGCGATCACGACAGCAGCTCGTTCACGCGGATCGGCGCACCGGACTGGGATCCGAACATCGTCGCGTTCGTTCGCCGCGATGCGCACGGCGGGCATCTGGCGGTGATCAGCAACTTCGCGGGCTCCACGAGGCACGGCGTCCGGCTCGATCTGCCGCTCGCGGACGGGTGGACCGAGGTGCTGAACACCGACGCCGCCGAGTTCGGCGGGCACGGCGAGGGCAATCTCGGACTCGTGTACGCGACCGATGTCGAGAACGGCTCTCCCCAGGCGACCCTGACCATCCCGGCCCTGTCGACGATCTGGCTGCGGCATCAGAAGGATCCGCACGTGCCGATCGTCAGCAAGGGCTGAGACGATTCCGCCGGTGCCGACACTATGGAGTGAGAGACACCGAACGGAGCCGGCATGGCACACGACGCACACGACAGGACGCTCGTCGCGCGCGCAGCGGCGGGAAGCGAGACCGCCTTCCGCACGCTGTACCGCGCGTACGTCCGCCCGGTCTACTGGATCGCGTACGGCATCCTGCACGACGCCGGCGATGCCGAGGATGTGACGCAGGAGGCGTTCGTCGTCGCCTGGCGCAAGCTGCCGGGCCTCGAGCTGGCAGGCGATTCGCTGCTGCCGTGGCTGGCCACGATCTGCCGCTTCCAGGCGGCCAACCGGCTGCGCCGGCGTCAGCGCGATGCCGAGCACACCACCGAGGGCGTGGACGAGCTGATCCCGGCCCTGATCGACGTCGAGCAGCAGGTGATCGCCACCGAGCTCGCCGACAGGATCGCGGCGGAGCTCGAGGGCATGAGCGTGCTCGACCGGGAGATCTTCCGGCTGTGCGCGACCGAGGGCTGGGACTACCGCGCCGCGGCCTCCGAGCTCGGCGTCGGGCACGGTGTCGTCCGCAACCGTCTCTCCCGCGTGCGCACCCGCCTGCGCGGCGCTGTGACCGAAACGGAGCCCGCATCATGACCACCACCCCGACCGAGCTGCCTCCACTGTCCGACGAAAGCGTGGACCGCATCGAGGAGGCCGTCTTCGCGCAGATCGCCGAGGAGCGGGACGCGGAGAGGGCGCGCTCCACCGCCGCACGCCACCGCACACGCCGCCGCAAGTGGCTGACCGCGGGCGGCGTCGCGGCGGCGTTCGTGGTCGGCGTGCTGGTGACCCCGGCGATCTTGAACGCCACCGGGTCCCTCTCCTCCGGTTCTTCCGGCTCCTCCGCCTCCGCCCCGTACCACGCGACCTCGGGGTCGGTGCCACTGGCCGGAGGAGCAGCCAAGGACCTCGCCCAGACTTCGGAGGGCGCGACATCCGGTGCCGCGGGCGGCTCCGCTCCCTCCGCGAACACGCCGCGCGACATCATCCGGACCGGATCCGCCACCGTCCAGGTCGACGACGTGCGCAAGGCCGCCGATGCGCTGGCTGCTCTGGCGAAGAAGTACGGCGGCTTCGTGGAGAGCCAGCAGATCGGATCCGCGCAGGTACCGATGACGACCGACGGCGGGATCGTCCCCCCGGCCACCGGTGACGGCTGGGTGACGCTGCGCGTACCTGCCGCGGACCTGGATGCCGTGATGGACGCGCTGCGAGCGCAGGGCACGGTGCTGGCGACCTCGGTCGGCACGAACGACGTGACCACGGCGACCACCGATCTGCGCGCCCAGATCGACTCACTGACGGCCTCCGTCACGCGCCTGACTCAGCTGATGTCGCAGGCGACCTCGGTGGCGGATCTGCTCACCGCCGAGACCGCGCTGACCGACCGCCAGTCTCAGCTGCAATCGGCGCAGCAGCAGCTGAAGGATCTCGAATCCCAGGTCGCGATGTCGTCCGTGCAGGTGACGCTCGTGCGCGAAGCACCCGCGGCGGCCGACCCCGCCGGCTTCGGCGACGGTCTCGCCGCAGGCTGGAAGGGTCTCATCATCTCGCTGAACGCCCTCGTGATCGCGCTCGGGTTCCTCCTCCCCTGGCTCGCCGTCGCGATCGTGGTGACGCTCATCGTCTGGGCGATCGTGCGGACGCGCCGTGCTCGTCGCACACGCGTCGCCACGGAGAGCCCGCAGACCTCCGGAGCCGGAGCCGAGACTCAGAAGCCGTAGGCCATACCCATCGCGGCGCGGACCTCATCGAGGGTCTCCGCGGCGATCCCACGGGCGCGCGCGTTGCCCGCGCGGATCGCCGCGGCCGCGTCCTCGGGCGTGATCCGCGCGCGGCCCTCCCTGTGCCCGCGCAGGAAGTCGTTCACCGCCTCGATCGTCACACGCTTGAGCTCTGCCGATCCACCGGTTCCGACACGCGCGGCCACGTCCGCCGGGCCGATGCCCAAGCACGTCGCCGCGGTCGTGAGCAATCCCGACACGCCCGGCCGGCGCACGGGGTCGTAGGTGATCAGCCGATCGGCGTCGGTGCGAGCGCGCCGGATCGCGGTCGCCGTCTCATCCGCGCTCATGCCGAGCGCGATCCCGTTCCCGTGGCTCTTCGACATCTTGCGGCCGTCCAGGCCCGGGAGCTCCGGCGCGTCCGTCACCAGCCCTGCCGGCACCGGGAAGATCCGGGCGTACCGTTCGTTGAAGCGCCGCGCGATCGTGCGCGTCATCTCCACGTGCGGGAGATTGTCCTTGCCGACCGGCACGAGTGTTCCCTTGCAGAACAGGATGTCGGCGGCCTGATGCACCGGGTAGGTCAGCAGCAGCCCGCCCAGCGCGCGTCCCGAATCCTGCGCCTCCGCCTTCACCGTGGGGTTGCGCCGCAGCTCTGCGTCGGTGACGAGGCTGAGGAACGGCAGCATCAGCTGGTTCAGCTCCGGGATCGAGGAATGCGTGAAGAACACCGTGCGCTCCGGATCGAGGCCTGCAGCGAGGTTGTCGCGCACCGCCTCGAGAATGTTCTCGCGGACCGCGCCGGGGCTCTCCCGATCGGTGATGACCTGATAGTCGGCGAGCACGACGAAGGTCTCCACGCCGGCGGCCTGCAGTCGCGCCCGCTCCAGGATCGTTCCGAAGAGGTGCCCGAGATGCAGGCGCCCGGTGGGCCGCTCGCCGGTGAGGATCCGATGCCGTGCCGGATGCTCGGCGATCTCGGATCGCAGTCGTCCCATGCGGTCGGTCGTCGCGGTGAAAGTATCCATGTCTGCTCCAGAAAATCGGGGAGCCGCAGGGAGGCCGTGCGTGTGAGACGGAGAACGCGGGCCGCCATGCAGCCCGCGTGAGTGGTCGTTCGTGCGCGTGAGCTGCTAGAGCAGCCACCACCAGGAGTTCGTCACGCGCATGTCCCGATGGTACGCCCTCGGCGACCGCGGCTCGCCGCCTCGTCCGATGCCGGGCTCGGCATACCTCCGCCGCTAGGGTCGTCGCCATGAGCAGCGCCGCCGCCAGCCCCGCCCGGGTCGTCCCCGAGGGACGGGATCTCACCCTGGATCTGACCCGCGTCGCCTGCGTCGTCCTCGTGGTGTTCGTGCACATCCTCTTCACGGGCGTCGGCCGACGGGCCGACGGCTCCCTGCTCATCGAGCGCACGGTGGAAGGGCAGTCCTGGTTCGATGCGGCGAGCTGGATCCTGAACATCATGCCGCTCTTCTTCGTCGTCGGCGGCTACGCGGCGCGGGCCGGCTGGCGCTCCGCCCAGCATCGTGGCGAGGATGCGGTCGGCTTCGTGCGATTGCGTCTGGCCCGCCTGGCCCGCCCGGCGATCCCCGTGTTCGTCTTCTTCACCGTTGCGCTCGCAGCGACCCGGCTGCTCGGGGTCGATCCCGCTCTGGTCGACACGATCGCCATCGGCATCGGATCCCCCCTGTGGTTCCTCGCCGCGTACCTGCTCGTGCAGGCCCTGGCTCCGTGGATGGTCGGGCTCCATGCCCGTTTCGGCATGCGGGTCCCTCTGGTGCTGCTGGCCGGAGCCGCGGCGACCGACGCGCTGCGCTTCCTCGTGGCGGGCGGCCTGCTCGGCCTCGGCCATGTCCCGTCGACGGGCTATGGCATCGGAAGTGAGCTGTTCGGCATCCCCAATGTGGCGTTCGTGTGGCTGTTCGCCCAGCAGGTCGGCTTCCTCCTGTACGACGGATGGTTCACCCGCCGCCGCTTCTGGCAGCTGCTCGGCGTCATCGCGATCGGCTATCTCGGCATCTGGGGTCTGGTCTCGCTCGGCGGATACTCCTGGAACATGCTCAGCAACCAATGGCCGCCGACGACCCCGCTCGCGATCCTCGCCGTCGTGCAGGCGGCGGGGCTCACCATGCTGCACGGTCCGCTCACCGCTCTCATGCGCACGCGCGTCGTGCAGGGCGCGGTGCTCCTGATCGGGTCACGTCTCATGACGGTGTACCTGTGGCATCTGCCGATGATCATGGTCCTGATCGGCGTGCAGCTGCTGCTGCCGGTGCCCATGCCGGCTCCGGGGAGTCCGGCATGGTGGTGGACCAGGGTGCCGTTCCTCATCATCGTGCTCGCTGCGGTGTGGCTGCTGTCGCTCTGGCTCGTGCGCTTCGAGAAGGCGCCGGCCATGGGCGCCCAGCCCTCCCTCGGCAGGACGGCGGTCGCGGTCGTGGTCTTCCTGCTGCCGATCCTCGCCATCACCGCCTACGGCCTGGATCTGCCGCTCGCCGTGTGCGCCCTGAGCGGGACCGTCCTGGCGCTGATGCTGGTCGGGGCGTACCGCGCTCCGCTCACGCCCGCGGGAGCCTCGGCACCGCATCGATGAGGGCGCGCGTGTAGGAGCTCTCCGGATCGGCGAGCACCTCGGCGGTCCGCCCCGCGTCGACCACGCGTCCGCCCTGCAGCACCACGACGTCCGCGCAGAGCTCGGCGACGATCGACAGGTCGTGCGAGACCATGACGAGTGTCAGGCCGTGCTCGACCTGAAGCCGCGCCAGCAGGCGCACCACCTCGAGCCTGGTCGACAGGTCGAGAGCGCTCACGGGCTCATCCGCGAGCAGCACCCGGGGGCGTGTGATCAGCGCACGGGCGATCGCGATCCGCTGCCGCTGACCGCCGGAGAACTCATGCGGATAGCGCAGCAGCGCGTCGTCCTCGAGCTCGACGTCGCGCAGCGCCTCGGCCAGCCGGCCCCGGCCCGATGGCCGTGCCGTCCGATCCCCGTCGCTCTCTCCCTCGCCGAGCCACCGCAGCGGCTCCGCGAGGATCGAGTCGACGCGCTGACGAGGGTCCAGTGAGGCGTAGGGATCCTGATAGACCGGCTGCACCGCGCGGCGGAACGCCCGCACGGACTCCCGGGATCCACCCGCCGGCGGGGCGCCCTCGAACAGCACTGCACCGGACGTCGGGCGGCGCAGGCCGAGCATGAGCGAGAGCAGGGTGGTCTTGCCGGATCCGGATTCGCCGACCAGCCCCAGACTGCGCCCAGCGGAGACCCCGAAGGTCACATCCTGAAGCGCCGCCGGTGCCGAACGTCGATAGTGGTGCGAGACGCCGTCGAGCGTGAACAACGCGGTCATACTCGGCCTCCCTCTCCCCCGGCACCGCTCAGACGGTCGAGTGCGGACTCGAGCGCGCGGGCGGACTCCACCAGTCGGCGGGTGTAGTCGTGTTCGGGGGCGGTCACGATGCGCCGCGCCGGCCCCTCCTCGACGGCCTCGCCGCGACGGAGCACGATCGCGCGCTCCGCGATCCCCGCGACGACCGCGAGATCGTGCGAGACGAACACGAGCGACGTCCCGTGCCTTCGCACGGCGTCGTCGAGCAGCTCGAGGACGGTCGCCTGCACGGTCACGTCGAGCGCGGTGGTCGGTTCGTCCGCGAGCAGCACGTCGGGACGGCAGGCCAGCGCCATCGCGATCGCGACGCGCTGGCGCTGTCCGCCGGAGAGCTCGAACGGGTAGCGTCTCAGCAGCCGCTCCGGATCGGGCAGACGCACCTCCGCGGCTGCGGCGAGCACTTCGGCGCGCAGCTCGGCGCCCCGCAGGCCGCGATGCCGACGCACCGGGCGGGCGATCTGGTCGCCCACCCGCATGAGCGGGTCGAGCGCCGACGACGGATCCTGGAACACGGCCGCGATCCGCGACCCGCGGATCCGCTGCAGCGCACGTTCGGGGGCGCCGATCAGTTCGGCGCCATCGAGCCGGATCGACCCGGTCGCGGTGAGTCCCGGGGGCAGCAGCCCCAGCAGGGCGAGGCCGGTGAGCGTCTTGCCGGATCCGGACTCGCCGACGAGCCCCAGCCGCTCGCCCGGGCCGAGGTCGAGATCGAGGCCGCGCACGAGCTCCGCGCCGGCGTCGGAGACGATGCGGAGTCCCCGCACCTGTACGTCCGCGCCCATCAGCTCCTCCCCCGACGAGTCGGATCGAATCGCTCGCGCAGCCCGTCCGCGACGGCGTTCGCGCCCAGCACGAGCAAGGCGATCACGATTCCAGGGATCACGGCGCCCCAGGGCGACGTGAGCACGGTGGACTGGGCCTCCTGCAGCAGGCGCCCGAGCGAGGAGTTGGGCGGCGGCACACCGAGCCCGAGATAGGACAGCGAGGCCTCGGCCATGATGGCCGCGCCGAACAGCACGGCGAGGTTCACGGCGAGAGCCGGCCAGATGTTCGGGAGCACGTGCCGGGCGAGCACGCCCAGGGTCGGCGCGCCCGATGTGCGCGCCGCGGTCACGAAGCTCTGCGACAGCACGCCCTTGACCAGGATGCGGGTGAAGCGCGAGACGATCGCGGACCCCGCGATTCCGATCGCGACGATCGCGGTGTCCAGACCCGGCCCGCGCGCGGCGACGATCAGCATCGCCAGCAGCAGCGTCGGGAACGCGATCAGCACATCCAGGAACGATGACACCGCATCGTCCACCCACCCGGGCAGCAGGGCGGCCGTCGTGCCGATGACGAAGCCGATGACCGCGGCCAGGGCGACGGATCCGATGCCGACCAGAATCGCGATGCGAGTGCCGGCGAGCACCTGGCTGAACAGGTCGCGACCGAGCCGATCGGTGCCGAGCAGATGCGCGCCGCCCGGGGGCGCGAGACGTCCGCCGGAGGTGTCGTCCAGCGCGAACGGGGTCCAGAATGCGGAGAGGATCGCCGCAGCGGCCAGGATCACGAGGATCACGAGACCGACCACGAGGGTCACGTCGCGCCGACCGATCCGGGCGCTCATGCGACAGCCGCCCTGGCCGAGATGCTGCCGCGCAGTCGCGGATCGACGAGCCGCTGCACGACGTCGGCGACGAATCCGATCACGAGGACGAGCGCGGTGGTCACGACCAGCACGCCCTGGATGCTCGGGTAGTCGTGCTCGCCCACTGCCTTGACCAGCAGCGCGCCGAGTCCGGGCAGCGTGAACACCGACTCCACGACGACCGCGCCGAGGAGGGTCGAGGCGAGCTCCATGCCGAGGATCGAGATCACGGGGACGGCGGCGTTGCGCACGCCGTGCGCGACGAACGCGCCGGTGCGGCTCTCGCCCAGCGCACGGGCGGTGCGCAGGTAGTCGGAGTCGAGCACGTCGAGCGTCGCGGAGCGCACGTAGCGCGCAAGCGATGCGCTCATCACCACGACGATCGTGAGGATCGGCAGCGCGAGCGAGGTGAGCGCGGCGACCGGGTCGGCCCAGTCGTCCCGCGGGAACCCGCCGGACGGCAGCAGCCGGAGAGTCAGCGCGAACAGCCACACCGCCAGCAGCCCGACCCAGAACACCGGCACCGCGATGCCGAGCTGCGTGAACGCGCCGAGCAGAACGCCGTACCAGCGCCTCGCCCGCGTGGCCGCGACCACGCCGATCACCGCGCCCAGCAGCGTGGCGATGACGAACGAGATGAGCGCGAGCGGCAGCGTGACCGCGAGCCGTGCGGCGATGTCCGCTGCGACCGGCGCCCCCGACGTGAACGACGTGCCGAGATCACCGCGCAGCAGGCCTCCGAGCCACGCGACCAGCTGCACGAGGATCGGCTTGTCGGATCCGACCTGCTCGCGCGCCGCCCGGATCTGTTCGGGCGTCGCATTCAGCGAGATCAGCGCGTTCGCCGGATCCCCGGGCAGCACCCGCAGCAGCAGGAACACCACCAGCATCCCGACGACGAACGACAGCAGCAGGAAGAACAGGCGACGCACGAGATACCGGGTCACCGCGCTGCTCTCCTCCCGGCGCGCGTGCAGGCGCGGGTCACTGGGTCTTCTCGATGCCCGCCACGAAGAACTGGGAGTTCAGACCGTGGACAGGGTATCCCTTCAGCGAGCTCGAGGCCACGACGATCTGCGGCGCGAGGAACAGCCAGTCGCTCGCGGCGTCCTCGGCGATCTGACTGTTGACCTTCTTCAGGATCGCGGTCTGCTCATCCGTCGTGCTCGCCTGCTCGGCGTCGGCGACCCACTGCACCACCTGGGGGTTGTCGTAGCCCCAGTAGAAGTCAGGGTTGCCGTACCAGACCAGGTCGCGGTCGTTGACGTGCTCCTGGAGCGTGGCGGTGAACGCCTTCTTCTGGAAGACGTTCGTGTACCACTGGTCTTCGGAGATCGTGTTGATGGTGACGGTGACGCCGACCTTCGCGAGCTCCGACTTGATGAACTCGGCGACCGCGGGGTGCGGGTCGTAGGACGGGGTGTCGAGCGTGAAGGCGAGGTTCGACTGCCCGGCCTCGGCCAGCAGCGCCTTCGCGGCGGAGGGGTCGTACGGGTTCACCTTCGTGAGGTCCTCGTACCACGGGTCGGTGGGCGGGACCATGGATCCGATCAGGGTGCCGCGACCGGCCCAGATCGAGTCGAGGAGCTTCTTGTTGTCGATCGCCTGGGTGATCGCCTTGCGCACGCGCTTGTCGTCGAACGGCGCGACCTTGTCGTTGAAGGCCAGCAGCTCCTTGACCGTGGAGGTGTTCTCGGACACGGTGTACGCCTTGTTGCCGGTGAACTGCGTGAGAGCGTCGGGGCTCTGCACCTGGGTGACGATGTCGACCGCGTTGGTCAGCAGGGCGTTGGAGAGAGCAGAGGCATCGGTGAAGTAGGTGAAGACGACCTCCTTGCTCTTCGCGGCGGTGCCCCAGTAGCCGGCGAAGCGCTTGAGCGACAGCGAGCTGTCGCGCTTGAACTTGTCGACCGCATAGGGACCGGTGCCGTCCTCGGCGGTCTTCAGGTCCTTCGCGTCGGTGTTCACGATCCACACGTAGGTGAGGTTGTACGGGAACGAGATGGACCGCGACTTCAGGTGGAACACGACGGTCTGCGGGTCGGGGGTGTCCACGCTCGCGACCACGGCCAGCTGCGACTTGCGCGCCGACTGCGAGCCGTCGGCGAGCACGCGCTCGAGGGAGGACTTCACGTCGGCGCTCGTGAGCGTCTTGCCGGAGTGGAACTTCACGCCGTCGCGGATCTTGACCGTGTACGTCAGGCCGTCGGCGCTCACCTGATAGTCCGTGGCGAGGCGCTTCTCCACTTTGCCGTCGTCGGTGAGCTGGAACAGCCCCTCATACACGTTGCCGTTCAGCGCCTCGGTCACGCCCTGGCCGCCGGCGTCAACGTTGGAGAGGTTCCGCGGCGCGGCGAGCGAGCCGATCTGGATGGTGGCGTCGGGATCCACCTTGCCGCCGGCAGTCGAGCCGGATCCGGAGGAGCACGCCGTGGCGAGCACGGCGACGACGGTGAGGGCGGCGGCGAGGCCGGCGATCCGGGAGATCTTCATGGGTGTCCTCTGCAGGGCGCGTCGGGTGACGCGGGATCCACCCGGGGGCGGATCGGATCGGTTACGGGTCAGTGGGTGTCGGGGAGCGGGATGCGCTCCCCCGCCGTCACCGGCGTCGCGATCCGGTTCGCGAGCGGCGGCAGCGGGCAGTTGTACTGGTCGGAGAAGCCGCAGGGCGGCACGAACGCGCGGTTGAAGTCGAGCACGACCTCGCGCGGGCCCGAGGCGCGACCGGAGTCGTCCTGCACGAACAGGAAGCGGCCGGGGCCGTAGGTGCGCTGGGACGGATCCTCGCTGCGGTTGGTGGGGTCGCCGAAGACGAGCAGCAGGGTGCCGCCGTCATCGAAGGCGTCCAGGTCGTAGTCGGTGCCGTCGATCGTGACGGCGAGGTCGCCGGGCACCGGAAGCTCTCGGGTGAAGCCGTTGTCGCGCAGGTGCTCGTACGGCACCGCACGGCCGCCGTCGAGCGGGGTGAAGGTACCGGTGATGCGCCAGGCCGGGTCGTAGTCGAAGGTCTCGATGCCCTCGAACTCCCGGATGGCCGGGGACGCCGAGTCCCAGAATCGCAACCCGCGCTCGGGTTCCCCGGTGTCGAGGTGGCGCCGGGTCAGTTCGGTCACGACGACCGTGGGCGCGAGTCCCTCCGCGGCCTGGGCGGCCGTCGTCGTGTCGTCGGGCCGGAGCCACCGCGTCTCGATCAGCGCGAGATTGCCCTGCGGCGAGGTCACGGCGGCGAGCCGGTCGGCCTTCCACTGAGCGTGGGCCGCCTCGGCGGACACGTCTGGCGTCGGGTTCTCGGGCATCTTATCAGGGTAGGTCGCGGAGCTCACATCGATGCGAACGCATGTCACCGGGCGTAGCATTCCCGCGGCGCACCGCCGGGCGCGTCGTCGGAGTGGTCCGCGCGGCCCGGAAACACGAAAGCCCCCGGCGAACCGAGGGCTTTCGTGTGTTGCCTGTGACCCCAGCGGGATTCGAACCCGCGTTACCGCCGTGAGAGGGCGGCGTACTAGGCCGCTATACGATGGGGCCGTCTTTGCGATCCGTTTCCGTCTCGCGACAACCGTTCAAGTATGACATGACCCCCAGCGCCCGCCAAATCGAGCCGGGCCCGACGCGAACCCCGGGTGTGTCGCGGCCCTGCGGGATTACGCTCGAGGAATGCGCATCACCAAGCATGAGCACGCGGCGCTCCGCGTCGAGGACCACGGGCAGACCCTGCTGATCGATCCGGGGAGCTTCACGCTCCCGCTGGACGAGCTGCAGCATCTCGTCGGCATCGTGATCACCCACGAGCACCCGGATCACTGGACACCCGACCATCTGGATCGGATCCTGCGCGATGCGGCGGGAACGCCGATCTTCGCACCGGCCGGCGTCGTCCGCGCCGCCGAGGGGTACGAGATCACCGAGGTCGCGCCCGGAGACACCGCGACCGCAGGAGACTTCACACTGCGCTTCTTCGGCGGCGTGCACGCCGAGATCCACTCCTCGATCCCGCTCATCGACAACGTCGGCGTGCTCGTGGACGACGAGCTGTACTACCCCGGCGACTCCTACGCCGTGCCGGAAGGCGTCGAGGTGGGAACCCTCGCAGCGCCGCTCGGCGCACCCTGGCTGAAGATCGGCGAGGCGATCGACTTCGTGCTCGCCGTGAAGCCGCGTCGCGCGTTCGGCACGCACGACATGACGCTCTCGGTGATCGGCGCGACCATGCACCGCGCACGCCTGAAGTGGGCCACCGAGCAGGACGGCGGAGAGTTCTTCGAACTGAACCCCGGCGACGACCTCGAGGTCTGAGGTGGCCGCCTCACGCCTCCTCCCCTCGCCGACCCCCCGGATCCGCTTCCGGGAGATGGACGACGGCGACCTCGATCCGATGGCCGCGCTCCTCGGGGATCCCGAGGTCATGGCGTTCTATCCGGCCCCGAAGACGAGGAACGAGAGCGCCGAGTGGATCGCGAACCAGCGCCGGCGCTATGAGCAGGACGGCCACGGCCTCTGGATCATCGAAACCGCGGAGGGTGAGTTCCTGGGCGACTGCGGGATCACCTGGCAGGCGTACAACGGCATCGCCGTCCGCGAGGTCGGGTACCACGTCCGCACGGATCGGCAGGGCGAGGGTTTCGCCACCGAGGCCGCACAGGCCTGCGTCGAGCTCGTGCGCAGCGTGTTCGCCCCGACCGCGCTGACCGCCATCGTCCATCCGCAGAACGCCGCGTCGCTGCGGGTGGCGGCCAAGCTCGGCATGACGCACATCGCCGACGACCACGCTCATCCGTGGATCGTTCGCACGGTCATGGGGATGCAGGTCGCTCCTCGGGGCTAGCCGGCGGCGACGATGCGGCATTCCGTCGCGAGACGACGGCGACGGCGGCGGAGGACGCGACCACGGCCACGAGAGCCCCGAGCAGGATCGCGGCCCCCTCTCCGGGCAGCAGCGCCTTGGTCTCGACGCCGAGCGCCACCGCCGCGACGGGGACGCCGAGCTGCCCTGCCGACGCCACCGCCTGCGTCCAGGGCAGACCCGTGATGCGCCCTGCGAGGTGGGCGATGATCGCCGCGGCGCCGAGCACGAGTCCCAGCAAGATCATCTGCGGATGGGATCCCAGATCTCGGAGATTGATCGAGGCGCCGAGCCAGACGAAGAACAGCGGGCCGAAGAAGCCCTCGGTCATCCCGAACAGCTGGCGGGCCAATCGACGTGGCTGCCCGACCGCGGAGAGCACGAGCCCCAGGGTGAAGCCCGCCATCATGACCGAGACGTGCGTGAACTGGGCGATGCCGGCCAGCCCGAACAGGGCGAGCAGGCTGAACCGCAGCTCGAGCGCGAACCGGCGCGACTCCGACACCTCGTGCAGGACGCGAAGCCGATGCGTGCCGATCCGGCGCAGCAGCACCACGAGCAGAACGCCCACCACAGCGATGCCGACCCCGCCGAGCGCGACGAGCGGCACTCTCTCCGGCTGCAGTACGAGCGGGAGCGCCACGATGCACGCGACATCGGCGATCGCGATCTGCGCGATCAGCTGCGGGGCGGAATCGGCCGAGATGTCCAGGGACTGCAGCATCGGCAGCACGAGGGCGGCGGACGAGGATGCGATGAGCACGGCGTAGACCGCACCGTGCGAGGTCCCGAACAGCAGCGCCGCCCCGACGCCGAGCGCCACGGCGACCGCGGCCACGATCGCGGCTCCGGCCGCCCCGCGTCCCACCGCCGCGCGCACGACGGTGTCCCGGATCGGGATGTGCGAGCCGATCACGAGCATGATCAGGCCGAACCCGAGCTGGGCGAGCAGCGTGAACGTCGGCTCCGCCGCATCCACCCACCCGAACCCGGTCGATCCGATCGCGAGTCCCGCAGCGAGCTCCCCGGCGATCACCGGGATCCGCCACGCGCGCCGCGCGGAGAGCACGGGACCGGCCAGTCCCACCAGCACCAGCAGCGCCAGCGTCGCGAACGTCATGGCCACACTCTAGATCCGCCGGTCCGGGTAGTCCGGGATCCGGAGCGCGCCCGAGCCGTGCCGCCCGCAGGGCGCGCGGCTCAGGCGACGAGGACGCCCTGCGCCTCGCGCACGCGGATCGCACGCCTCTGGTGATCGCGCTGCTCGAGCACGAGACGGCGGAGCGCGGCAGGAGCGTCCGGGTGCGCCTCGATCCAGGCGTCCACGAGCTCCGTGCTCTCCGCCTCGGGGTAGAGCCCGATCACCAGGCGCCGGGCGATCTCGATCGAGCGCTCGTTCCATGCCGCCTCGATGCGCGAGAAGTACTCGGCGTCGAAGACCTCGACGAGATCGCGGCGCCCGCCGGCGTCGAAGCCGCGGATCGTGGCGTCGAGGTGATCGTTCGTGAGCGTCAGATCGCCCCACGCGGCGCGCCAGTCGGCCGCGCGCACGGCGGCGCTCGGCGTCGAGGCCGCCGCGGCGAGGGCGGCCGTGCGCCCGCTCGCCGTGTGGTCGCGCAGCTGCTCCTCCGTGATCTCCTCCGCGCCGGCATGGCCCGTCGCGACGAGCGCGGTGAGCAGCGCCCAGCGCAGATCGGCATCCATCGGGAGCCCTTCGGGCCCGGATCCGATCAGCAGCGTGGAGACATCGAGACGCCGACCGTCGTCGAAGGCGGCAGCGGCGGCGAACGCGCGCGCCCAGATCAGCTGAGCGTCGCTGCCGGGCGCAGCTCCGCCGAGCGCCGCCCACGTCGCGTCCAGCCAGCCGCGCCGGGCGTCGGCCCGCTCGGAGTCCGGCAGATAGTGCCCGATCGCGAACGGAGCGTTCAGCACGACCCCGCCGAGCAGAGCGCTGTCGGTCTCCCGCGGCGCGTGCGCGACGACGATCTCGAGGTACGTCGCGACGGCGAGCTCGCCGTCGCGCGTGGCGTTCCACAGCGCCGACCAGACCAGGCCGCGCGCGAGGGGATCCTCCAGCGAGGACAGGCCGCGCTCGACCGCGGACAGCGAACGCTCGTCGAGCCGCGCCTTCGCGTAGGTGAGATCGCCGTCGTTGAGCAGGACCAGATCGGCGTCCGGGAGGGCGACCTCAGTCCGCTCCTCGGCGAGATCGACCGGGATCCGTTCGCGCAGCACGAGCGCGTCGTCCCGCAGGTCGTACAGGCCGACTTGCAGCCGATGCGGACGCGGATCCGTCTGGACGAGGACGACGTCGTCCCCGTCGCGCTCGATGCTCAGAGTGCTCATTCCGGTGGTCTGCAGCCATGCCTGCGCCCAGACCCGCATGTCGCGGCCGGACGCCTGCTCCAGCTCGACCAGCAGGTCCTCGAGCGTGGTGTTGCCGTACGCGTGCCGGGCGAAGTAGCGGCGGGCGCCCTCGAAGAACGCGTCCTCGCCGACGAACGCGACGAGCTGCTTGAGCACCGCGGCGCCCTTGGCGTAGGTGATCCCGTCGAAGTTCAGCTTCGCGGCCTCGAGGTCGGGGATGTCGGCGACGATCGGGTGCGTGCTCGGCAGCTGGTCCTGCGTGTACGCCCATGCCTTGCGCCGGTTCGCGAAGGCGACCCAGGCGTCGGTGTACTCGGTCGCGGCGACCGATGCGTGCGAGCCCATGTAGTCGGCGAACGACTCCTTGAGCCACAGGTCGTCCCACCACTGCATCGTCACGAGATCGCCGAACCACATGTGCGCCATCTCGTGCAGGATCGTGTTCGCGCGCGCCTGGCGCTGGGCGCGGGTCGCGGCTCCGCGGTACAGATACGCCTCGGTGAAGGTGACCAGGCCGGGGTTCTCCATCGCGCCGATGTTGTACTCGGGCACGAAGATCTGGTCGTACTTCCCCCACGGATACGGGAAGGCGAACGCCTCCGCGAAGAAGTCCAGACCCTGCCGCGTGATCTCGAGGATCTCATCGGCGGCCAGGTGCTCGGCCATCGACGCGCGGCTGAGCACGGAGAGCGGCACGACGACGTCGTCACGGCGCCACTCCGATGACACGCGCGCATAGGGACCCGCCGCGATGCAGGTCAGATAGCTGGACAGCGGCAGGGTCGGTGCGAACTCGACGGTCTGCGCCCCGTCACGGACGCTCGTCGTGACCGGCGACTGGTTCGACAGCACCTCCCAGCCCTCCGGGGCGGTCACCACGACCGCGATCGCCGCCTTCATGTCCGGCTGCTCGAAGCACGCCATGAACCGGCGCGCATCGGCCGGCTCGTCGTGCGTGTACAGGTAGACGCCCCCGTCGACCGGATCGACGAAGCGATGCAGCCCCTCACCGGAACGGCTGTAGGCGCCGGTGGCGCGGATGACGACGGTGTTGTGCCCTGCCAGGCCACGGAGGCGCACGCGCGCACCGTCCCACTCGACGTCACGGGCCTGCCCGTTCACCACGACCTCGTGCACGGCCTCACCGAGGAAGTCCACCCAGGTCTCGGCCGTCCTCGCGTCGAACTCGAGCGACGTCGTCACGGGGAATCCCGTGTTCGCGACGTCGACGGCGCCGGTGACGTCGAGCTCGAGGCGGATGCGGTGCAGGTCGACGGCCGCGGATCGCTCGGCCGTCTCGGTGCGGGTGAGGTTGGCGGTGCTCATGAATCCATCGTTCCATGATCCGAGCCTGTGCCGGGCGCCCGGGCGCTGTGCCAGCATGGTCGCATGACAGAGCAGACCGCTTCCCTCCCCGAGCGCAGCAGGATCGTGCAGGAGCACGTGCGGGCGGCAGGCCTCGCCTCGCAGGTGCGCGAGCTGCCCGACTCCGCGCGCACCGCCGTCGAGGCCGCAGCCGCGCTGGGCTGCGAGGTCGGCGCGATCGGATCCAGTCTGCTCTTCCTCGCCGACGGCGAGCCGCTTCTCGTGATGACGAGCGGGCGGCACCGCGTCGACGTCGGTATTCTCACCGCGGCCGTGGCTGCGGAGTCGGTCGCGATGGCCCCCGCCGCGACCGTGCGCGAGGTGACAGGACAGGCCATCGGCGGGGTCGCCCCGGTCGGCCACCCCGCCCCGGTGCGCACCCTCGTCGATGCGGCGCTGCGGGACTACGAGACCGTGTGGACCGCCGGCGGAACCCCGCACACCGTGATGCCGATGACGTTCGACGAGCTCGTGGCTCTCACGGGCGGCGCTGTCGTGGTCGTCGCGGAGGACTGAACACGCTCCTTCGCGGGCTCCGTGGTGCGATCCAGGAGGCGTCCAGACTCGGTGCCTACCGTGGAAAGGGATGTCACGGAACGGTAACAGCAGGATCAGTTCTCTCGACGGACTCCGCGGCCTCGCGGCGGGGATCGTCCTCATCCACCACGCCTCGCTCATCGCGGAGCCGTGGGTCGATCCCGCCGGGTGGGCGCTGCTGACGCAGTCGCCGCTCAAGCTGCTCCTGGCCGGATCCGAGGCCGTCATGGTCTTCTTCGTGCTGTCCGGCATGGTCGTCGCCCTGCCTGCGCTGCGGACGGGGTTCTCCTGGGCGCGCTACTACCCGGCACGCCTGGTGCGGCTGTACGTGCCGGTGATCGCGGCGCTCGGCGGCGCCGCGCTGCTCGTCCAGGTGATCCCGCGCGATGCGTCCACGATGCCCGAGGACTCCTGGATGCAGGACGCGCAGGCCACCACCGTCTCGGCCGGCGACGTGCTGTCGCAGATGACGCTGCTGCGGTCGAACTATCCGATCGACAACGTGCTGTGGTCATTGCGCTGGGAGTTGTTCTTCTCGCTGCTGCTGCCGCTGTACCTCTGGGTCGCGCTGCGGGTGCGCCGCTTCGCGGTGCCCGCCGCCGTGCTCGCGATCGTGCTGATGTTCGTGGGCCGTACGACGGGACAGTCCGCGCTCGCCTACCTGCCGGTGTTCCTGCTCGGCACGCTGATCGCCGTGCGCTTCCCCGATCTGCGGGCCTGGGCCGAGCGACCACGGGTGCGTCGGCTCCTCCCCTGGTTCGCGGTGGCCGCCTCGATCCTGCTCATCGCGAGTTGGTTGACGCGTCCGCTCACGGCGGGAACGGTCGCGGCCGACGTGCTGTGGGCGCTCGCCGGGGCCGGTGCCGCGCTGCTGGTCGTGATCGCCCTCGTCTGGCCGGGCGCGCACCGGGTGCTCGACACCCGGCCGATGCAGTGGCTGGGCTCGGTGTCGTTCAGCCTGTACCTCGTGCACGCGCCGATCCTGGCGTCGCTCTGCTACCTGCTCGGGGCCGAGCAGTGGTGGCTCGCGTGCCTCATCGGGATGCCCCTGAGCCTCGTCGCGGCGGCGCTCTTCCACGCGCTCGTCGAAAGGCAGGCGCAGGACCTGGCCCGCCAGGTCGGCGACATCGGGGCGGCGCTGGCCGAGCGGGTGCACGTGGGCCGGATCCGCGCGGCCCGCCGGGTGGTGCTCGCCCGCGCGCAGTAGCGGCCAGGTGGCACCCCGTCGACTCCGACTCGGAGCGGAAGGACTACGAGGTGGTGGGGTCCGAGATCACGTGCGGGCCTCGGCCTCGCGGCGCACGCGGCGCCGGGACACGGCGCCGTAGATCCCGCGCAGCACGGCGCGGGCGCCGAAGCGTACCGCGATCCCGGTCGCACCGAAAGCGCACGCGATCAGCACCGCCCTCGGATCGTGCAGATCCACGTCGAACACCCGGGATCCGAGCGGGGTGAGGATCACGACGAGCATTCCGCCGATCATCGCCCCGACCAGTCCGACCTTCCACGGCCGGAACGGTCGGGCCACGGTGATCAGCACGAAGAACGCCACGATCACGAGCGCCAGGAACCCCGTCGACGAGGTGAGCACGCGCTCGGAGTGATCCGTGCCGAACACGGCGCGCGCGGTCAGGTACGCGCCGTAGGACGCGAGCGCCGCGCCGATCCCGCCGGGCACAGCCGCATCCAGCACCCGGCGCACGAAGCCTTCCTGCGCGCGGGCCGTGTTCGGGGCGAGTGCGAGGAAGAACGCCGGGATCCCGATCGTGAACCAGGCGATCAGAGTGACGTGCCGGGGCAGGAACGGGAACGGCACCGCCGTGACGGCGACCAGCAGCGCCAGCAGGATCGAGTACAGCGTCTTGGTGAGGAACAGCGTCGCGACCCGCTCGATGTTGCCGATCACCCGACGCCCCTCCGCGACCACATGCGGCAGCGTGGCGAAGGAGTTGTCCAGCAGCACGATGCGCGACACCGCGCGCGCCGCGGGCGACCCGGATCCCATCGCCACGCCCACATCGGCGTCCTTCAGAGCGAGCACGTCGTTGACCCCGTCGCCCGTCATCGCCACGACGTGGCCGTCGCCCTGCAGGGAGTGCACCATCGCGCGCTTCTGCGTGGGCGTGACCCGGCCGAAGGCGGTGCGGCCCTGCACCTCCGCATCGAAGTGCGCGGACTCCGGATCCAGCGTGCGCGCGTCGACCGCGTTGCGTCCATCGGGCACCCCGGCCTCGGCAGCGATGGCGCCCACCGCCGCGGCGTTGTCGCCTGAGATGACCTTGATCGCCACGTTCTGCTGGGCGAAGTAGGCGATCGCGCCGGGCGCCTCGGCGCGCAGCCGCTGGTCGAGGATCACGAGCGCGCTCGCGACGAGGCCGTCGGGAAGGCCGTCGCCATCGGCCTCGGCATCCGGCAGGGCCGATGCGGTGCGGGCGAGGGCGAGCACGCGCAGCCCCTCGGAGGCGAGCGCGTCCGAGCGGGTGCGCGTGGCGTCGCCGACGGCGAGCAGCACGTCCGGGGCGCCGAGCACCCAGCTCTCCACGGCGCCGGTGGCGACATCGGCCGTCTGCATCGCCGCCCATTTGCGGGCCGAGGAGAAGGCGATCGAGGTGTGCACCGGAAGAGCCGGCACGTCACCCACGTGCTCGAGGATCGCGGCCATGCTGGCGTTGGGCTTGCCCTCCGCGCGCCCGATCGCGGCGAGGGCCCCCTCGATGCGGTCATCGGCCTCGCCGAGTCGTTCCACGGCGCCCACCCGCATGCCGTCCTCGGTGAGCGTCCCGGTCTTGTCGGTGCAGACCACGTCGACCCGGGCGAGCTGCTCGATCGCGGGCAGGTCCTGCACCAGGCAGTGCCGGCGGCCGAGGCGGATCACGCCCACCGCCATGGCGACGCTCGTCATCAGCACGAGGCCCTCCGGCACCATGGGCACGAGCGCGGCGACGAGGCCGCGCACGGCGTTGCGCCAGTCCTCCGCGTGCCCCCAGATCTGGTTGACGATGGTGAGCACGCCCACCGGGATCAGTGCCCAGGTGACGTATTTGAGGATCTGATCGATCCCGGCGCGCAACTGCGAGGACGGCTTGCGGAACTCGGAGGCCTCCTTCGCGAGCCGCGCGGCGAATGCGTGCTCGCCGACCGCCGTCGCGCGGAAGCTCGCCGATCCCGCGGCGACGAAGCTGCCCGACTTGAGCTCGTATCCGGCGCCGGCGAGAACCGGCTCCGACTCGCCCGTGAGCAGCGACTCGTCCACCTCGAAACCCGTCGCATCGAGCACTTCGCCATCCACGGGGATCTGATCGCCCGCCGCGACCAGCACGACGTCGTCGAGCACGAGGTGCTCCACGTCGATCTCCGAGACGCCCTTGGCGCGCTCCACGCGGGCAGGGGCTTTGCTGAGCAGCGCGAGCCGGTCCAGTGTGCGCTTGGCGCGGATCTCCTGCACCATGCCGACGACGCTGTTGACGATGATGAGCAGACCGAACAGGCCGTCGATGAAGTAGCCGGTACCCAGGATGAGCAGGAGCATCACCAGGTAGATGCCGTTCACGCGGGTGAAGGCGTTCGCCCGGAAGATCTCCCCGAAGCTGCGGCTCGTGCGCGACTCGATGAGATTGCTCTCGCCGCGCGACATCCTCTCGGCCACCTGTGCGGCGGTCAGCGGGGCACGGGTCGCCGGGACGGGGCTTCCGGGTGTCATGCGATCACCGTAACAGCGCATGCTCGGCCGGGTCGGTGGGCGCCCGGGGCCGGCCGGTAGCCGCTCCGTGCTCCGCCCGTCCTCGCCCGGCGGCCACCCGCGGTTCAGGCGACGTGCAGAGCCGCCCCTCTGCGGCGCTCCTGGCGCAGGGCCGGCAGATAGCAGGCCGCGCCCAGGATGCTGAACGCCCCGGCGATGGCCGTCGCGGTCGCCGCGGAGGTCGCGCCGGCGAGTGCGGTGAGCACCAGCAGCCCGATGCTGTACGCGCCGCCGGAGACCATCGAGTTCAGGGAGAGCACCGTGGCGCGGGTGGACCGATCGGCCTCACGGTGCAGGAGGGCCGAGTGCATCGGCCCCGCGGCACCATGCGCGAGGTACGTCAGCCCGTAACCGATCAGCAGGCCGACCAGGCCCGAGGAGAGTCCCATCAGCACGACGAAGGCGCCGTTCAGCATGCGGCTCAGGATCGCCGTCCAGGTCACGCCGATGATCCCGCTCAGACGGCTGGCGAGCAGGGATCCGACGGCGAACAGCCCCCACGCGGCCGCCGACGCGGGCCCGAAGACGGCGGCGGCCGCCGCCTCCCCGCCGAGCAGGCCCTCCAGCTGCACCGGAGTGAGGGTCTCGAAGGCGATCATCGCGACCGACCAGAACACCTCGACGAGCACGAGCCCCGCGAGCACCCGGGAGCTCGCCGCACGACGCAACCCGTCCACGATCGTCCGCGGGGTCTGCCGTGCGGCGTGTGCCATGGTCTGAACCAGCCGCCGCGGCGCTGCGTCCGGCTGAGGGCTGTCGCGCACCAGCACGATGACGAGGATCGTGTATCCCGCGTATAGTCCGATCGCCACGAGCAGCGGCAGCACGAGCGCGGACAGCGCGCTCAGCGGGTGCCACGCCACCAGGAGGCCGCCGAGCAGCGCTCCGCCGGCGATCGCCACGCCGAGCACCGTGCCGGCGCGCGCCAGGGGCCGCGCGACCTCGGCCTGCGGATCGTGCTCGTGCACGGCGTCGACGAACCAGGCCTCGAGCGCACCGGAGTCGAGCACGCGGAACACGCCCTGCAGCAGGAGCGACACCGCGAACAGCGCGAACGAGTCGGCGAGCAGGAACAGCACGGCGGCCACGACCGCGAGCACTCCGGAGGCGGCCAGCACCGGACGGCGGCCAAGGGTATCGGCGAGGGCGCCGGTGGGCAGTTCCAGTGCGAGCGCCACGAATCCCTGGATGGCGAGGATGGATCCGACTTCGGCGAGCGACAGACCGCGTTCGAGCGGCAGCAGGACCGTGACCCCGAGCGTGACGCCGACCGGAAGCCAGCGCAGTGCGGAGAGCAGCAGGAGCCGACGCTGCGCCGTCGCGATCGCGATCCCGGCCTCGACGTCTGCCACGCCGGCGCTCATGACTCCTCCGGCGGGTCGAGGTCGACCGGCGTGCTCTGCACGACCACATGCACCCGCCGTGAGGCATGATCACCCTCTCCGATGCGCCGGTACTTCTCGGCGAGCGCGTCGAACTCCGTGTGGAAGTCCGCGAGCTGATCCGGGGTCACGGTGAGCAGCACGTCCTCGAGGCCGAGCCGGTCGACCCACACGCCGGGCCACGAGCTCTCAGCATCGAGCCAGCGCTCGGCTCGCGCGGCGAACTGCCGCACGTAGTCGCGACGCAGCCAGCCCAACGCGGTCTGCGCGTCCTCATCGTCGGCGAAGTCCGAGTTGGTCCAGGAATGCGAGTCGGTGCTCGCACGCCAGACCCGCCGCTTGCCGACGCCGTCGCCCGTGTCGGCGACGAGACCGACATCCTCCAGTGCACGGAGGTGGTAGCTCGTCGCTCCGGTGTTCGTCTTGAGCGCCGCGGCCAGCTGCGTCGCCGTCGCGGGACCGTGCACGCGCAGCTCGCCGAGGAGGCGGGATCGCAGCGGGTGGGCGAGCACGCGCACAGCCTTCTCGTCGAGGCGCATGCTGACGGGAGGTTCCGGGGTGTCCATGCCTCCAGGATTGCATGCACAGAAGTTATGCACAAGTACTGTGCACAACTTCCATGCACGATGAGATCCGCGGGGCGGTGAGGTCAGTGGTGACCTGTCTTCGCCGCGAGCGCCCGGGGGCCGAGCTCGTGCAGCACGCCGTCGTGCAGGTCCAGCACCCGGTCCGCGCGCGTCAGCATGGCCGCGTCATGCGTGGCCACGATCGCGGCCGTCCCGCGTTGGTGGACGAGGCCCGCGATGAGATCCATGATCTGCGCACCGGTCTCGCTGTCCAGCTGCGCGGTCGGCTCATCCGCGATCAGCACCGCCGGATCCATCACCAGTGCACGGGCGATCCCGACGCGCTGCTGCTGGCCGCCGGAGAGCTCCGTCGGGCGCTGCCGCGCGTGATCGGCCAGCCCCACAGCCTCCAGCGCCCGCGCCACGCGCTGCTCCCGCTCTGCCACCGGCGTGCGGCGGATCCGCAACGGAACCTCGACGTTCTCCGCAGCCGAGAGCACCGGCAGCAGGCCCGCGGTCTGGAAGATCGAGGCGACCCGCTCCCCCAGCACATGACTCGCGTCCCCCGCGCTGAGATCGTGCTCGTCCAGCAGCACACGTCCACGGGTCGGGCGATCGAGGCCCCCGAGCATGGTCAGCAGCGTGGTCTTGCCCGATCCGGAGCGCCCCGTGATCACGACGAGCTCTCCCGCCGAGACCGTCAGATCGACGTCGCGGACGGCGGTGACGTCACCGCCGGGTGCGGCGAACACCCTGGTCAGTCCCTCTGCACGCAGCACCTCGGTCATGATCGCTCCTCCCCGGACGCCGGCGCATCGCTCTGCCCCGGCGCGTCGTCGGTCCTCGGCTCGCCGCCCGGTGGGACGGGAGCCGCGCCCGACCCGACCCGCACATGGTCGGGTTCGAGGGTCAGACGCACACGATCGCGCAGGTCCAGGGCGCTCACGAACTCACCGGGCAGTTGCATGCGGCCGGCGCGGTCGAGCACCGCGAACTCCTGCGCGATCCGCACCTCGCGCCCTTCGTCATCGGTGTGCGTGCTGCGCAGGGTCTCGGTCGAGGTCCGTCCGTCGCGGATCCGGACGGTCCGGTCGACATGTTCGGACACCGCGGCGTCGTGCGTCACGATGAGCGTCGTGACGCCGTGCTCGGTGTTGACGGCCTGCATCGCGGCGAGCACGTCGGCACTGGTGCGCTCGTCCAGCTCGCCGGTGGGTTCGTCGGCGAGCAGCACGCGCGGCTCGTTCGCGAGCGCGACGGCGATCGCCACCCGCTGCTTCTGGCCTCCGCTCAGCTGCGCGGGCCGCTGATCGGCCACATCCGCGACGTCGAGGAGCTCCAGCAGCGCCTGCGCGCGACCGGCGCGCTCCCCTTTCGGCACGACGTGGGCGACGCCGTGCGCGAGCGCGATGTTCTCCCGCGCCGTCAGGTAGGGCAGCAGGTTGCGCCCGGACTGCTGCCAGACGAAGCCGACGCTGCGGCGGCGGTAGCGCAGTCGTTCCGCGCCGCGCATCGTCACCAGGTCGTGCCCGGCGACCCGCGCACTGCCGGCCGTCGGCGCATCGAGTCCGGCGAGGATGCCGAGCAGCGTGGACTTGCCGGATCCGGACGCGCCGACGAGGGCGACCATCTCCCCGGCCTGCACACGCAGATCCAGCCCCTGCAGCGCCTGCACTTCGATGCCCTTGGCTGTGAAGATGCGCACCAGTCCCTCGCACGCGATGTCGACGTCGCTCATCGCCCGGCCCCTCCTCGTGCGTTCATGATCTTCCGTTCCTCATCGCCATGCCCCTTGTGTCCTCGCCGCATGCGATCACCCCTCGTCATCGGCGACCCTGATCGCGTCGGCGCTGCGCAGCCGCATCGCGGCGCCCGTCGCCAGCAGCACGGCCACGGCGGTGACCGCCACGAATCCGAGCACCGCCGCGATGAGCCAGACCACAGGGAGGCTGAGCGCAGGAGCGGCCTGCCCTCCCGTGAAGCCGCGCAGGTCCAGCGCGCCGACCACGAGCCACGACATCGCGAGCCCCGAGACCACGCCCACCGGAACAGCCACGACGAGCGCCGGCCCGACCTCCCAGGCCACGAGCGGCAACTCCCTCCGGCGGGGATAGCCGACCGCGCGCAGCAGTGCAAGCAGTCGAGCACGCGCCGCCGACCCGAGCATGAGCGTCTGCATGATGGCGAACGCGAGCAGAACCGCGACGACCGCCGTCGCGACGAGCAGCGCGGTCCGCAGGGCGGACGACGCCGGATCCGAAGCGGCCTGCGCGATGATCTGGTCGACGGTCGTCGCGGTGGCCGAGTCGCCGAGTCGCGCCGTGAGCGCCGTCGCGACCGTACGCGGATCGTGACCGGGGGCGACCGAGGCGAACAGCCTCGTGACCAGCGGCGAGGCGATGCCGATCCTGTCGATGTTCCCGCGGTCGACGATCACCCATTTCTCCGCGCTCCCGAACGGCGTCGGCTGCGCGGTGCGGGCGACGACCCGCACGGCGTGTCCGTTCACCGTGAGCGTGTCGCCGAACTGGGCGAGCAGCTGCTCGGAGGCGACGACCGGGACGGATCCGCCCGATGCCGCCGTCAGCGATGCGGGCAGCGGCAGTGCGCCGTCGAAGCCGCGCTGCACGCGCGCGAAGGCGTCCCGGTCGATCGCATAGATGCGCACCCGATCGGAAGCGCCCGGCGAGGCACCCTGACCGATCTCGTCGGCGTCCAGTGTCGCGACCGCCTCGACGCCGGGGATCTTCCGTGCGGCCTCGATCTGCGCATCCTCGAAGTACGGCATCGACACGGCCACGTCGGCACCCGTGGCGTCCCGCGCCGTACGGCCGATCCCGTCCGACACGGTCGCCGCGAACGACACCGAGAACACCGCCACCGCGATGCCGATCACGGCGGCGAGCGCCGGCGCGGTGCGCAGAGCGGCATCGCGCAGCGCTCGTGCCGGGCCCAGCAGCGCGATCAGGCCGGTGCGGCGCCCGGCACCGCGGTGCAGCGCGTCGAGCAGGAGCGGGAGCAGCCGCAGCACCGCCACCGTGCCCACACCGCCGATGAGCACCGGCATCGCGAGCAGCACGGGATCCACCCGGACCACCTCACCACGACCCAGGAGGAGGACGGCGAACGCGACGGCGAGCGCCATGATGACGGCCTCTGCGAGGAGGCGCCGCCACGGCCGCGATCGCTTCGCTATCCCGTCCCGGCGTTCGGCACGGCGCAGGTCGGTGGTGACGGTGACCGGGACCGCACAGGTCGGGACGAGCACGAGCACCGCGGCCAGCAGGAAGCTCAGCGCATCCGGACCACGCGGCGACAGCACCGCCCCGACCGCCAACCCGATCCCCGCGCCGAGCAGACCGAGCACGAGTGCCTCTCCGCCGAGGACCACGGACAGCTGCGCCATCGAAGCGCCCCTGGCCCGGGCGAGGGCGGCGGCCCGCCAGCGGCGCAGCGCGAGCTGCCGTCCGGCCAGTGCCAGCATCACTCCGGCCACGGCGAGCGGCCCCACAGCGGCGACCGCGACCACCGCGACGAGCGCGTTCCCGCGGGCGACCCCGCGATCCAGGGCGTCCGCGATCGGCGAGGAGAACTGCAGACCGCGATCGAAGAATCCCCCGGATTCGCCCACGTGCACGGGGTTCGCCACGAACAGCCGCAACTGGGTGCTCACGGTCGCCGCGTCCGGAGCGGAGATCCCGTGCGGATCCAGGGGGATCCAGGACGCCGTCGATGTCTGCGTGAGCAGGTCCCCGAGCCGCAGGGCCTCGTCGGGCGCCATGAAACCGACCGTCTGCAGGATGCGGTCCCCGTCAGGGCTGTACTGGATGGTCGGCTTCATGGAGCCGACCAGCATCTTCCAGGCGAGCGGATCCGCGCCGTTGGAAGCGACCAGGCCGGTCAGGCGCACCGTGAGGTCCTGGCGATGACGCACCTCGCCGACCTTCCAGTCCAGATCCGCCGCAGCCTGCTCGGTGAGCACGATGTCGATGCCGGTGGCGGGGTCGGTGGGCTGCGGGTACGCCCCCGCGACGAGGCGGCTGCGATGCTCGAGCCCCGGATCCATGACCAGCTGCACCAGGTTGCGCGGGACCTTGCGCTCGGCCTGCAGCGCCGTCGCTCCGAAGCTCCCGAGCACGCGAGGGGCGCCCAGTGCACTGCGCAGCGGCTCGGGCTGCCGCTCGCGCTCCGCCTGCAGGGCCGCGAGGGGCTTGGACCACGCGTGCTCCTCGACCGGAGCACCGTTGGACAGACCCGCGATCCCGGGCTGCGACGCCGTGAGCGGCCGGCCGATCTCGGGGATCTCCTCGATCTGGTGCTGCACCGTCGCCGTGCGCGCCTGGTCGATGAGCGCGGGCACCAGCACGCCCACGAACGTCAGGGCGGCGATCGCGAGGACGAGGAAGGACGACAGCAGCGGCGCGGTGAGCACCGTGCGCACGACCACGGCGGCGGTGGCGGGACGGCGCATCATGATCCGCTCCCCCACATCATCGGCAGCACCACGGTCACCACGGCGAGCCCCGCGGCCACGCCGCCGAGCACGCCGAAGACCGCGATGCCCGCCACCTCGCCGAACCTCGCAGACCGCTGCCGCACCGCGCTGAGCCCGAGGGCGCGCAGGATGATGCGCTCCTCCGTCCGGCGGGAGCGATCCGCGGCGACGGCCGAGAGGAAACCGAGCAGGCCCAGGAGAGCGGCAGCCGCAGAGCCGGTGGCCAGCAGGATCGCGGACGTCCCGGTGATCGGCGCGACGCTCACCGCGGCGGGAGTGAGGATCCGCACCGGCGTGTTCGACCGGGCCCGGATCGTCGCGGCGACGGAGGAAGGGTCGGAGGTCGCGAGCCACAGCTCGTTCGCGGGCACCCCCTCGGCCATCGTCGTGGCGGTGGTGCGATCGGCGAGGATACCGGGGCCGGATCCGATGCCCGCGATCGTCGGCAGGATCGCGGCGACCTCGGCCTGCAGGCGCGTGCCCTCCGGACGCAGCGTGATCGCGAAGCGCGTCCCCTGCACGGCGCCCAGCCGCTGCGCGAGTGCGGCGGTGATCGCCACGGGCAGGTCGGCGCCGGTCCGGGCGGTGAGCACCCCGCGCGCCGATGCGGGGATCGCGGCAGCAGACGGGTCGACGGCGACGAACGCCACGGTGTCCGCACCGACGTCTGCATCCCGGCTCAGCACCTCGGCGGCGCGGGTGACCGTCGGCAGCGCCTCCGCCTCCGCCGCGGTGAGCGGCACCGCCTGCTGCGCGCCGACCGAAGCGCGCACGTCCTGCCCGAGGGCGGCGCGGACGGCGGAGCGGTCCACGGCCTCGGCGAGCGGCCCGGCGCCGATCGCCATCGTCGCGGAACCCGCGGCGAGGGCCAGGCACAGGATGGCGACCGCGGCGATCCCGGCACGGCGCGCGATCTGTCGAAGCGGCAGCACGGGCATGATGCCGCGACCGCGACGGGCCGCGCGTTCGGCGATCGCCGCGACGAGCACGGCGAGCACAGGGACGAACAGGCCGAGCGCGAGCAGTGACGCGGCGCCGGCCGCGGACGCGACCGGATCCGCGGCGCCGTCCTCCGAGACCACCCCGCCCTGCGCGAACAGCTGCCAGAGCGCGAACCCCGCCAGCGCTGCGACGATCAGCGCCGGCAGCAGCAGCGCCAGCACGATCCCCCGACCGGCATCGGAACGCGCCGCTGTCGTCGGCGCCGAGGCGCGCACCGCGGTGAAGGCGGCGACTCCCGCGGCGATCAGCACGGTGAGCGCACCCGCCACGATCGTCGGGACGCCGGGCGCGCCGGCAGGGAGCAGAACGCACAGGGCGAGCGCGGCGCCGACGCCGGTCGTCGCTGCGGCCTCGCCGGCTGCCGCCGCGGAGATGCCCGACGCGGCAGCGCCGCGCGCGCGGACCAGACGCAGTTCCTCTCGACGTGCTCCCGCCAACGCGGTGAGGATCACGGCGATCGCGATCGCCCCCAGCGCCACGACGATCGCCGTGGGCGCCGCCATCATGCCGCGGGCGACTGCGACCGCGCGGATCTCCCGATCCAGCAGGTCGCCGAGCGCACCCCCGACCGCAGTGTTCGAGCGATTGTCGGCATCGACCTCGGCCGGGAGCTGCGCCAGGCGTGCCAGCCCCGCGCGGTACCCGTCCAGCCGGTCGACGGCCAGCGCCGTCGGCTGGATGATCCAGGTGACCGTCGGCGTGGTCCACAGCCGCGCCATGTCGTCCGCGGTGATGAGCACGGGCCCCGCCGCACCGTCGGAGTCGCCGGACGCCACCGCGGGATCCCCCGCCCAGGCGGGGTCCGCAGGGTCCTTCGCCGTCCAGGTTCCGACCACGGTGACCTCGACGACTCCCCCCGCCGCGTCCGCCCCGAGCGGGATCACGTCGCCGATGCGCCATCCGCGCTTCTCCGCCGCGGCGGCCAGCACGGCCGCCTCGCCGGAGCGTCGCGGCCAGGCTCCGTCGGCCAGCTCACCCCGACCGGGGACGTCCTTCCCGTTGATCGCCTGCACGGCGTCGGGGTTGCCCACCGAGATCTCGCTCACCGCGATCCGACTGACGTCGACCGGTGCGCCGGCGAACGCCTTCGCGATCGCCGCTCGCACGGCGCGGTCCTGCGCGTCCGGATCCTCCGCGCGCAACGCGGTGACGTTCGCAGCGCGCGATGTCGGTTCTGCGCGTTCCGCGACCCGGTGCACCCCGTCCCCCACGAGCCGGACCGACAGGGCTTCGGTTCCGCCGACGCCGAGAACGACAAGGCCGGCGGCGAGCAGGACGAGCAGGAGTCGCGCGGTCTGCTGCCGCGCCCGCCTCACCGCTAACGTCATCGTCCTCGTCCGTGTCACCGACCGCTCCGCGCACTCGTCAGGGGATCGTTACCGATCCGAACGAAACGCACTTCCCCATCCTGGAGGCAGTGCCGCGGCCGCGCAATGCTTTTCTCCGCACCACCGGCGCCGCACTCGAGCCCGCGGTCAGGCGCCGTGCACCTCGGGCACCGCCGCGGCCGGCACACCGTTCGCGGCCGCGGGCAGACGCCGCTCGAGCGCGATCGTCAGAGCGCAGATCAGCAGGGATCCCACCACCATGGCAACGATGAACCACATCTGACGCCCCTCGCCGAGCAGCACGCCGGCCGCGATCGGGCCGGCGATCGCCCCACCCTGGAACGCCGCCGCATTGATCGCGTTGTACCGCCCGCGGCTGCGGTCGGAAGCCAGGTCGTTGCAGATCGCTGGCACCGTGGGCTGCAGCATGGTCTCCCCGAAGGCGAACACGCCCATGAACAGCAGCACGCCGATCGCGGAGGCCAGCGTCTTCGGCAGCAGCCCGGTGAGTCCCAGCAGCACCCAGGAGAACCCCCAGACGAGGGTCATCACCTGCATCACGCTGGTGCGCCGGTGGCCGGCGATGAGCTTCAGGACGGCGAACTGCAGGAGCACGATGACGGCGGTGTTCACGGCGAACGCGAACCCGATGACCTGCGTCGAGACCCCCGACACCTGACGGGCGAAGGCCGGGAAGCCGCCCTCCATCTGCCCGTACCCGATGAACACGGCGAGGAACGTCAGCAACGTGAGCCAGAGCACCGCCGGGCGGCGCAGGATCTGCCGGTACCCCTCGGCACGCTGCTCGTGCTCCTCGCCGGGGTCGGCGTGCGTGCGCACATGCCGCAGCGGTCCGAGCAGCAGCGCCATCGGGATCAGCGAGCTGGCCGCGTCGATCAGGAAGATCGCCATGAACGTCTCCGGCCGATGCACGTCGACGAAGAAGCCGCCGATGATCCCGCCCACGCCGATGCCGAGGTTGACGAGGGCGAAGTTCACGCCGAAGTACTGCTGACGCAGCTCGCCGGCGACGATCGTGGCGATCAGCGCGTTGAAGCCGGGCCAGGAAACGCCGAAGTTCACGCCCATCAGCACGAGCGCGATCGCCGCGGTGATCGGCGACGTCGCGAAGGCGAGGAGGGTGCAGCCCGCGATCATCGACGCGAGACCGGCCAGCAGCACCCGACGGGCGCCGTAGCGGTCGATCAGCGTGCCGGCGGGCCCGGTGACGACCAGCCCGGTCACGGCGATGACGCTCATGAGCGCACCGGAGACGCCCAGATCGAACCCGCGCACCTCATGCAGATAGATGATCGTGAACGGCAGGGTCAGCCCGCGGCCCAACGTCTGGATCGCGACGGTCGACAACAGCCAGCGCCCCGCGGTGGGCAGCGCTGTCCAGAAGGCTCTCATTCCGGTCACCCGTCAAGTCTGCCGGGTGCCTCGGACATCGACGGCACGCGACCTCCGCGCGCCCCTCGCCGCGCCGCACCCGCTCGGGAAACGGGGCGTCAGGACGGAGCGCGCGGTGCGCGCCGCGTCACACCACGCGGGCGGCGATCCTGGTGAGTGCCTGCGCGAGATCGCCGATGAGATCCTCCGGATCCTCGAGCCCGATCGAGAGTCGCACGATATCGGCGCCCGGGCGCGCCTCGGCCGCGACGGGACGATGCGTGAGCGCGGCCGGGTGCTGCACGAGCGAGTCCACGCCACCGAGCGACACGGCATGCGTGAACAGTCGCACGGATCCGGTGAGCGCCTCTGCGGCGGCGTAGCCGTCACGCAGCCGTACGGCGATCATGGCGCCCCCGCCGCGCATCTGCCGCGGGATGAGACCGCGCTCGTCGTCGATGCCGGGGTAGAACACCTCGGCCACAGCGGGGTGCTCGGCGAGCCACGCCACGACGCGCTCGGCGGAGCGCTGCTGCCGTTCCATCCGCACCGGCAGCGTCGCGAGCCCGCGGTGCAGCAGGTAGGCGCCGAGCGGGTGCAGCAGCGCCCCGGTGATCGCACGCACGCGGCGCAGCGCCTGCGCCGTCTCCTCCGAGCACGCGATGACGCCGGCGATCACGTCGCCGTGACCGCCGATGTACTTCGTCGCGCTGTGCAGTGACATGGCGGCACCGAGATCCAGGGGGTTCTGCAGCAGCGGGGTCGCGAACGTGTTGTCGACGACCACGGGCACGTCGCCCGCCTGCGCCACCACGGCGGCGATGTCCACCAGGTCGAGAGTGGGGTTGCCGGGGGTCTCGACGACCACGAGGCCGGTGTCCGGACGCAGATGCGCACGCACCTCGTCCTCGGCGCAGAAGGTGGTCTCGGCGCCGAGGAGCCCGGAGTCGAGCAGGTGGTCGGTGCCGCCGTAGAGCGGCCGCACCGCGACGATGTGGTGCTTGCCTGCCGCCGTGGTGTGCGACAGGATCGCCGCCGTCATCGCGGCCATGCCGCTGGAGAACGCGACGGCGGCCTCGGCGTGCTCGAGTTCGGCGAGGCCCTCCTCGAAGCGTGCGACGGTCGGGTTCCACAGGCGGGCGTAGACGTTTCCGCCGTCCGGCAGCGGGTGGCCGCCGGTCGCCATCGATTCATAGGAGTCGCCGCCGTGCACGATGTCCGGCAGCGGGTTGGTCGAGGAGAGGTCGATCGGCGCGGCGTGCACGCCGAGGGCGGCGAGGTCGGCTCGGCCGGCGTGCACCGCCACCGTCTCGGGACGCAGGGGCATGTCACGCAGGGAATCGTCGTCGATCATGCCCCCAGGATCCCCCCGTGCGCAGAGATCCACCACATGCGTTGCTGCAGGGAGCCGACACGAGTGGGATGCTTGTTCTCAGCACAACCATCGGACGGCAGGAGGAGCGGATCTTGAGCGCGGAGCAGCACGGCCTCGACGGACTCGATCTGCGAATACTCGGCGCCCTGTCCGAACGCCCTGACGCGCCGATCAAGCAGCTTGCAGCCGCCCTGGGGATCCCCGCCTCCACGTGCGCGTTCCGGCTGCGCTCGCTGCGATCGCATGGGGTGATCCTCGGGCTGCGGCTGCAGCTCGACCCGGCCGCACTCGGCCGTCCGGTACAGGCGGTGATCCGGGTGCGACTGGGCAACCACAGCAAGGCGGGCGTGGAGGCGCTGTTCGACGCTCTGGAGGTGACCGCGGGCGTGCTGCAGGTGTTCCACATCGCGGGCGCCGACGACTTCCTCGTGCACGTCGCCGTCGCCGATGCCGGTGCTCTCCGCGACATCGTGCTGGAGCGCATCACCGTGCACGACGTCGTCCGCGCCACGGAGACGCAGCTCGTGTTCGAACGCCGCGACGGCTCGGGCCTCGTCGCGCCGCGCTGACGCCCTCAGCGGATCACTGGTCGTGGCGGTTGTACTTGCCGTGGCGGTCGTGGGCGGAGTGCCGCGGGGGTTCCGCGCCGCCGCCGTGCTCGGCATCGGCGTAGGCGCCCTCGTCCTCGGGATCGGGGCCGCCGCGCTCGGTGCGGGTGTACTGCCCGTGCACGGTGCGCTCCTGTCCGGGCTCCCCGTCGACCTCGGTGTACGTGCCCTCGAGTCCGTCGCGCGGATCCGGGATCTGGGGTCGGTCGTCCTGGCTCATGCTGATCCTCCCATCGGGAGATGGCGCATCTCTCCTCTTCAGGGTACGACCGTCGGCACCGAAGGGGACAGGTTCTCGGCGCAGGGCATGGCGACTGTACAACGCCGCGGAGGTTGGGCACTCTGAAGGAGGTGGCGCCTCGCCGCCGCATGGATCCGGTACGAACCGCGCCTCCTCGCAGAGAGAGCAATGTATGACCGCCTCTGACAACGCCCCCGCCGGCACCGTCACTCCCCCGCCCGCACCGCGCGAGACGCCGCGCTGGATCCGGTCCGTGCGGGCGTACCTGCTCGGCAACCCGTTCAGTGCGATGCTCGCCCTGGTGGTGCTGGCCGCGGGCTTCGTCACCGGCACGTTCCTGGGCCGCTTCCCCCAGGAGTTCGCCGCCTCGGTGAGCACGACCATCGAGGATGGCGGCTGGTGGACCCCGCTCACCGCGCTGCTCTTCGGCGACTCGGTGATCGGCGGCGTGCTCGCCATCCTGCTGATCCTGACCGCCGGCGCGTACGCGGAGCGCAAGCTCGGCAGCGTCCGCGCCGCATGGACCTTCCTGCTGACCGGAGTGGTCGCGATGGTGATCGGCCTGACCGCGCAATGGCTGATGGTGTCCTGGGGTTCGCAGTGGGGGCTGCTGGCCAGCTACGACGCCGTCGCCGATCCCACCATCGGCACGGTCGGCATGCTGATGGCCGCGAGCGCGCTCGCCCCCGCGCTGTGGCAGCGCCGCATCCGCGTCGTCGGCTTCACCCTGCTGGTGATGTTCGCGCTGTACGCCGCCGACAGCGACAGCGTGTTCCGGCTGCTCTCGGGCGTGCTCGGGCTGTTCCTCGGTCTCGTGCTGGCGCGCGGCGCCACACGACCGACCTGGCATCGCAGCTCTCATCGAGAGGTGCGCACCCTGGTCGCGGCGATCGTGGCGGCCACCGGGCTCGGGCCGTTCATCGTGCTCATCTCCGGCGCCTGGTACTCGCCGCTCGGGCTCGTCGTCTCCGGCTTCTCCCCGCTCGAGGTGGACAAGATGCCCGCCTCGTGCGCCACCGACTTCACCCAGGACTGCGTGCGCCAGGCCGACGCGATCCTCAACTCCGGCCCCGGACCGTTCCTGGTGAGCCTCGTCCCGCTGCTGCTCACGCTCGTCGCCGCCTGGGGGCTGCGCACCGGACGCCGGGCGGCGTGGATCATGGCATTGGTCGTCAACGTGGTGATCGCCGTGCTCACCGCCACCTCGGTCGGCATCAATGATCTGCTCGACGACGAGATCCGCGGAACACTGCTGATCGAGGACGGGATCGCGATGATCCTGGCCGTACTCGTGCCGATCGGGGTGATCGCCCTGCTGCTGGTCGCCCGGCGGCACTTCCGGGTGGTCGCGCCCCGGATCGCCGTCCGGCGCTTCACCGCCACCGTCATCGGCGCGTTCGTGGTGTGCGCCGGCATCTACCTCGTGATCGGCCTGATCGACGGCGACAACTATCTGGACGGACAGCCGCCCCTCGGCGAGCTGTTGGCCGACCTGGTGCGCCCCTTCGTCTCCAGCGGCCTTCTCCCCGCCATCGCGGATGCGGGGATCCCGGTCGACGGGGCCGCGCTGTTCGTCTACCAGTGGATCGGCGTGCCGTTCTGGATCGTCTTCATCGTCGCGAGCGTGCGGCTGTTCCGCGCCACCGAAGTCGACCGCCACGTGGTCGAGGAGGCGCGATTCCGGGCGCTGTTGCGCGCAGGAGGCGGCGGCACCCTCGGCTTCATGGGCACCTGGCCGGGCAACAGCTACTGGTTCACCGCGGACGGTCAGGGCGCCGTCGCCTACCGCGTCATCCGCAAGATCGCGCTGACCGTGTCGGATCCGGTCTGCGCCGAGGGAACCGAGCGCGAGACCGTCGAGGCCTTCATCGCCTACTGCGAATCGCAGGGCTGGTCCGCCTGCTTCTACAGCTTCCACGAGCGCTTCCTGCCGATCTTCCAGTCCTTCGGCTGGCAGTACATGTCCGTCGGTGAGGAGACCGTGATCGACCTGCCGGACTTCGAGCTGGCGGGCAAGGCATGGCAGAAGGTGCGTCAGCCGCTGAACCGCGGCGAGCGCGAGGGCATCACCACCCTGTGGTCGACATGGAACGATCTGCCGACCCGCTACTCGCGGGAGATCACGGCGGTCAGTGAGGAGTGGGTCGCCCACAAGAAGCTCCCCGAGATGGGGTTCACGCTCGGCGGCATGGAGGAGCTCAAGGACTCGGACGTCGGGATCTTCCTCGCTCTCAACAAGGACGGCGGAATCGAGGCGACCACGAGCTGGCTGCCCAGCTGGACCGACGGGAGGATCACCGGCTGGACCATCGACTTCATGCGCCGCAGCGACGGATCCATGCCGGGCATCATGGAGTTCATCATCGCGTCGGCGGCGCTTCACATGAAGGAGCAGGGCGCGCAGAGGCTCAGTCTCTCGGGTGCGCCGCTGGCCACCAAGCCGGGCGAGCAGGCCCCGGATCCGACCGTCATGACCCGACTGCTCGGCTGGCTCGGCGAGATGCTCGAGCCCGCCTACGGCTTCACCTCTCTGTTCCGGTTCAAGAGCAAGTTCAACCCGCGCTACGACACGATCTACATGGCGTACGCGGATCCGGCGCAGCTCGCCACGATCGGCATGGCCATCGGCAGTGCGTATCTCCCGGAAGCCACTCCGAAGGAGTACCTGGCGCTCGTGCAGACCATCACCAACCGCGGCGGCGAGCACTGACGACCGCTCCGATCGCGCCACGCCGAGACGGCGTTTCGCGACCAATGTATGGAACTCTCAGGAACGGTCCGTATTATTACGGAGTTGTAACACCCCTCCGTTCCCCCCGAAAGCGGAGACGTCACACCCTCTCCGCTGCCCGAGGAGCACATCATCAGTTCGCGAGCCCCCGAAACCGCGCACCCGTCTGCCCGCACGACAGAATCCCCCTCCGCGACCGCCGGCCCCGCCGCGCCCCGTTCGCGCCGGGAGATGAGGGAGCAGGCCGCCGCACAGGCGCCCGCCACCGTGCAGACGCCGGCCCCTGCCGACACCGCGAGCGCTCCGTCCGAGCCGGCCCAGCGACGGCTGTTCGACCCCACCGCACCGCAGGCGCACATCCCCGCACCACCGCAGGCCCCCGAGCCGACGACCCGCTCCGCAGCCCCCGAGCAGCTGCCTGCGCACATCGTCCCCGCCGGCAAGCGTCCCCGCCGCGGTGCCAGGAACATCGGGCGCAGCACCGGTGCCGCCCTCGCGATCTCAGCGCTCGTCGTCGGCACGGCGCTCCCCGCCCTCGGCATGGTCCGCGCGAGCGACGCCAAGCCCGCCACCAGCGCTGCCGCCGACATCCGGGCGCAGTCCTTCACGGCCGCAGGCGGCGTGCTCCCCGATGTGCAGGTCCACGGCACGTTCACGGCGACCACCCCCTCGGAACTCAGCGCGATGCAGGCTGCGACCGCTGCCGCCGAGCGCACCGGAGTCGCGTCGATCGCCAAGCCGGGTCAGGTCATCTACCCGATGGCCGCAGGCTCCTACACCCTGACCGACGGCTTCGGCGCGGCCCGCACCGGGCGCAGCCACATGGGACAGGACTTCGCGGCCGGCATCGGCACCCCGATCTACGCCGTCGCAGACGGCTGCGTCACGCTCTCCTCCGAGAGCTACCAGGGCTACGGCGTCACCGTCGAGATCGCGCACCCGTCCCTGAGCGGCAGCAACGCCGTCTCCACCCTCTACGGGCACATGACCTACGGCAGCCGCGCGGTCCAGGCCGGCGAGTGCGTCACCGCGGGTCAGTTCATCGGCCGCGTCGGCGACACCGGCTGGACCGTCGGATCCTGCCTGCACTTCGAGGTGCACATCAACGACAGCGCCATCGACCCGCTCGCCTGGCTGCAGTCGAACGTCTTCTGATCCGAACGCGGATCAGAAGAAGAGGCCCTCGCATCCGCGGGGGCCTCTTCTCGTTCCGGCCTCCCGACCCGCCGCTCAGTGATGAGCGTGCGGATCGACGAGCGGCAGCTCGGCACCGACCCCGTGATCGTGCCTGCCGCCGTTGGCCGCAGCATCGGTCTGCGCCAAGCCCGGCGTGGCGAGCGCGGCGACGAGGACGGCCCCCAGGACCACCCCCGCCGCCCGCGATCGGGGCTTCCGGGCCGGCTCCTCCCCAGTGCCGGCCCGCGCCTCCCCCGCTTCCCGCGTCCGCGCCGCCATCGCTCCCGACGCGACGGTCAGTGCGGACGAGGTCCCTATCGCGATCACCGGTGCGCCGCCCAGGAGGGCAACAGCCCCCAGCAGCACGACGATGATCGCGCCGATCGCCGCGCCTCTTCCCCGGAGGATCCGACCGGCGCGCAGCACCGCGACTCCCCAGCCGAGCTCGGCGAGTCCGGCGAGCAGCATCGGCGCGAGCAGCAGGCTGCCGGGCCACAGCGCACCGGAACGGGTGATCGCGGCGCCGACCGCGAGGTGGATGAGGCCCGCGCCCCAGGCGAGGAGCGCGGGCCAGCTGCGCAACATGATGAGCTCAGGCCATCGCCTCGCGGGAAGCGCTGCGCTCGACCCCCAGCCCGACCGCGAGCAGCAGCAGCGCGCTCGCGAGGTGCAGGAAGTGGTCGAACGTGTTCAGCGCGAGGATGTTCGCCGCGGTTCCCACGAGGAAGAACCCGACGATGCCCAGCAGCAGATACGCGGCCCCGATCACGGTGTTGGCGCCCTTCGCGGCCCTCGTGGAGACGAGGCCCGAGATCAGGAGCACCGCGCCGATGAGCAGGTGCGCCACGTTGTGCAGGGGGTTGACCATGAAGATGCCGAGCAGCATTCCTCCCTGGGTCGCCAGGAAGGACACTCCCCCGGTGACGGCGAAGCCGAGTGCCCCCACGACGATGTAGACGGCGCCGAAGACGACGGCGATCAGACGGTTCGGTGACGAACGCATTTCTCCTCCTCGCGTGCGGCACGGTGCCGCTCACCCTCTGTTCGGAGCCCGCGCCCGATCGGATGGGGATGGATCCTGCTGCCTCCCGGGCGCGTGCCGCGAGGTGGCATCCGCTCGTCTCATCGAGCGACTCGGGCGCGCTCACGATGCTCGGGAGCGCATGTCGGAGCGCAGAGGCCGCTCATGCGAGCGCTCCCCGAGTGTTAACGCGCGCGTTGTTGTCCAGCCCCCGTCGGCATGGTTGCATCGGTCCTCATGACAGATGAAACACATCTCCACCGCCACGCCGACGCCCCGCAGCCCCGCTGGTGCTCGTGCGCCGTCCCGGACGACGTGGAGCAGGAGCGTCGCTCAGGGCTGAGCCGACGCGGATTCCTCACCGGCGTCTCCGCCGCGAGCGCCCTCGCCGCCGCCGGCTGGGTCGCCACCAGCTCCGAGCCGGCGTCCGCAGCGGCAGGCGGTGTCGGCAAGTCCGTGACCATCACTATCATGGGCTCGTCCGACATCCACTCGCACGCGGTGAACTGGGACTACTACAAGGACGCGGCGTACTCCGACAAGGCCGGCAACGTCGTCGGTCTGTCGCGCGTCTCGAGCGTCGTGAACCAGATCCGCGCCGACCGCGGACAGGACCGCACCCTGCTGTTCGACGCCGGCGACACGATCCAGGGCACCCCGCTCGGCTTCTACTACGCGACGGTGGATCCGATCACGAAGAGCGGCGCGATCCATCCCATGGCCGCGCAGATGAACGCGATCGGCTACGACGCCGTGGCGCTCGGCAACCACGAGTTCAACTACGGGCTCGACTTCCTCGACACGTGGATCTCGCAGATGAAGGCGCCGGTCCTCGGCGCGAATGCTGTGCGTGCGGGAACGACCGTGCCCGCCTACACGCCGTACACGATCAAGACGCTGCATCCCAAGGGCGCCAAGCCGATCCGCGTCGGCGTGCTCGGCCTCACCAACCCGGGCATCGTCATCTGGGACAAGGCGAACGTGAGCGGCAAGCTCGAGGTCCTGGACATCGTCGAGACCGCGAAGCGCTGGGTGCCCGTGATCCGCGCCCAGGGCGTGGACGTGCTGGTCGTGAGCGTGCACTCCGGCGACAGTGGCACCTCGTCGTACGGTGACGCGCTGCCGAACGAGAACGCCGCGGGTCTGCTCGCCGAACAGGTCCCCGGCATCGACGCGATCCTGTTCGGGCACGCGCACAAGGACATCCCGCAGCGCTTCGTGACCAACGCGACGACCGGACAGCAGGTCGTGCTGAGCGAACCGATGTGCTGGGGCCAGCGCCTGAGCGTGTTCGACATCGAGCTGCAGCAGGTCAAGGGTCAGTGGACGGTCGTGTCGAAGAAGTCCACGAACGTCAACACGAACACGGTCGAGGACGACCCGGCGCTCGTCTCCCTCATCCAGGCACAGCACGACGCCGTGGTCGCGTACGTCAACAAGCCGGTGGCGAACTCCACGGAGGAGCTGTCCGCCGCCGAGTCCTGCTGGAAGGACACCGCGATCCTCGACTACGTGAACAAGGTGCAGGTCGACACCGTGTCGCAGGCGATCGCCGGCACGGCGGAGGCATCGCTGCCGATCGTGTCGATCGCGGCGCCCTTCAACCGGCAGGCCACCTTCCCGGCCGGGGAGGTCACGATCCGAGACGTCGCGGGACTGTACATCTACGACAACACGCTCATGGCCTCGGTGCTCACCGGTGCGCAGATCAAGGACTACCTGGAGTACTCGGCGAAGTACTTCCAGCAGGTGGCCCCCGGCGCCCCGGTGGATCCGGCGAGCTGGACGAACGCGCTGAACACCCCGGACTACAACTACGACCAGTTCTCCGGAGTGACCTACGACGTCGACATCGCGCAGCCGCAGGGATCCCGGATCCAGAACCTGTCCTGGAACGGCGCGCCCGTCGACCCGGCGCAGAAGTTCGTGGTCGCGGTGAACAACTACCGCCAGTCCGGCGGCGGCGGCTTCCCGCACATCGCGACCGCGCCGGTCGTCTACAACGCGCAGGTCGCGATCCGTGAGGCCATCGTGGCCTACGCCTCGGCCGCCGGCACGATCGACCCGGCCGATTTCCACGTCGTGAACTGGCAGCTCACGCGCGCCGGAACCCCGGTCTTCTGATCGCCGACGACGCCCTCCGTCCCGGCGTCGGGACGGAGGGCGTCGTCGTCCCGCCGCTACTTCACCGAGGGCGGAGCCGGGATCGCGTAGCCGGACGGGGCGATGTTCGCGTCCAGGGACTTCTTCCACGCGCCGGAGGAGATGAACTCCTTGAGCGCGGCGCGCACCGTGTCGAGCCTGTTGTCGCCCTGCTTGAGACCGACGCCGTAGTTCTCGTCGGTGAAGCCCTTGCCGATCACGCGCAGCACGCCCTTGTACTCGGGCTGGGTCGCGAAGCCGGCGAGGATGAGGTCGTCGGTCGACACCGCATCGACCGTGCCCGCCGCCAGATCGCGAACGCATTCGGACCAGGACGGCACCTTCACGACGGTGATCTTCCCCTGATAGTGCGACGTGAGGTAGTCGATCGAGGTCGTGCCGGCGGCCGCGCACACCTTCTTCCCGTCCAGGGTCTCCGGACCGGTGATCGTGTCGTCGTTGCGGCGGATGAGCAGATCCTGATGGGCCACGAAGTACGGCCCCGCGAAGGCGATCTCCTTCTCCCGTTCGGCCGTGATCGAGAAGGTCGAGACGACGAGGTCGACCTTGCCCGAGGTGAGCGCGCTCACCCGCTCGTCCTGGTCGATGCGCTGCCACGTGATGTTCTTCGTCGGCACGCCGAGCTTGCCCGCGACGTAGTTGGCCGTGTCGATGTCGAAGCCCGCGTACCCGGACTCGGTCTTGAGGCTCACCCCCGGCAGATCGTCGGCGATGCCGATCGTGAGCGTGCCGGAACCGGTCGCGCTGTTGTCGCCGGTGTTCTGCGGGGTCGCGGAGGAGCAGCCCGCGACGAGCACCGATGCGGCGACGAGGCCGAGCGCGACGGCGCTGAGACGGCGCATGTCACCGTCCCCCTTCGCTCTTGCCGGTCCCGCCCTCATGCGGGTTCTTGTCCGGCTCCTCGAGGTTGTCCCATTCGTGCGCTTCGATCTCGACGGGTCCGATGTCGATGCCGTGGTGGTCCGCTTCGTCCTCATCGCGCTCGTGCACGTCGAACTGGACGGTGCCGATGGCGGCGATCGATTCGGTGCGCGGGCCGGGTTCCCGAGGCGGATAGCGCAGGCCCGTGTCGGTCCACTTGCTGAGCATCCGGCCGTCGGTGTGCGCGACGACCCGCCCCTTCACGATCAGCCAGCCGAGCTCGAAGATCACGAGCAGCACCGGGATCCCGACGACCACCACGACGAATCCGGTCTTGTGCCAGAAGTACGGCGACGCCTGCCAGCCCGAGATCGCCATGCCGACGATCACGAACACGAGGAAGGCAAGCCCCAGGTAGCTCGTCCACGGCGTGCCGGGCGCGCGGAACGTGCTCGGCGGCAGCACGCCCCGGTCGCTCAGTCTTCGCAGACGCAGCTGGCAGATGAAGATCGTGCCCCAGGTGAACACCACCGCGATCGAGGCCGCCTCCAGCGCGATCTCGAAGGCGTCGGGGCTCACCGCGTTCAGGATGGATCCGAACACGTAGACGACCGCGGTCATCACGATGCCGGCCCACGGGACGCCGGACTGACTCATCTTCAGCGTGAAGCCCGGGGCCTGCTTCGCCATGCCGAGACTGCGCAGCACCCGCCCGGTCGTGTACAGCCCGGAGTTCAGCGACGACATCGCCGCGACGATGAGGATCGCCTGGATCACGTTGGCCATCCACGGGATGCCCATCCGCCCGAACACGGTCACGAACGGGCTGATGCCCGGAGTGAACTCGCTCGTCGGCAGGATGCAGACCAGCAGCAGCAGCGCGCCGCAGTAGAAGACGCCGATGCGGACGATGACCGCGTTCACGGCCTTCGGCACCTCGCGCTTCGGATCCTCCATCTCGCCCGCCGCGATGCCGACCATCTCGATGGCCGCGTACGCGAAGACGACGCCGGACATCACGATGATCGGCCCGTACCAGGCGAACCCGTCGCCGGTGGGCCAGAACCCGCCGGGGTTGGACCAGAGATTCTGGATCCCCGCGCGATGACCGCCGACGTCGAAACTGAACGCGACGACGATGATGCCGACCACGAGGAAGACGATGATCGCGGTGACCTTGAGCACCGATGCCCAGAACTCGAACTCGCCGAAGGCCTTCGCGGAGAGCAGGTTGACGACCAGCACGACGGCGAGTGCGATGAGCACCGTCGCCCACGTGGGCATCTGGGGCCACCAGTACTGGATGTAGAGGCCGACGGCGCTGAGCTCGGCGATGCCGGTGAGCGCCCAGTTCGTCCAGTACATCCAGCCCGTGTAGTACGCGGCCTTCTCTCCGAAGAACTCGCGCATCCACGACACGAAGGCGCCGGACGTGGTGCGATACAGCACGAGCTCTCCGAGCGCACGCATGAGGAAGTAGGCGATGACGCCGACGAACGCGTAGCTGAGCACGAGCGCGGGGCCGTTGCTGTGCAGCCGGGAGGCGGATCCCAGGAACAGGCCCGTCCCGATCGCACCGCCGATCGCGATCATCTGCACCTGGCGGCGGTTCAGGCTCTTCTTGTACCCGGCCTGCTCCGCGTCGTGCTCTGCGCCGTGGTCTTCGGCGTGCGTGAGATTGCCGGCATCGGTCTGCGACATGCGATTCCCCCCTGTCGTTCACCCGTGTCACCGGTGGGGCGGGTCGCAGGACGGCTCGGAGCATCGGCGCTGACGTGGTACCGAGGATGGCACGTTTTCTGGACCGAGGGCAATGGATCCGCGGCGCGTTCCCGTTCCTGTGCTCAGCCCTGTCGCTCGGCGATGTCCTTCACGGTGCGCACGAGGCTGTCCCACATCGTCGTCGAGTGCAGGGCCGCCGCCTCATCGGGGTTGTTGTCCTGACTCAGCGTGAACTCGACCGGGCGGTCCCCGCTGATCGTCCAGGTCAGCGTGTGGTAGTTCTCCGGGACGTCCGGCTTCCCGGTGAGCGGGCTGAAGTGCGTGCAGACGAGCCGCCGGCCCGGGTCGGCCTCCAGGATCACACCCCTGTCCTCATAGGCGCGCCCCTCCCACTCCCCCTGCCAGCGGATCGGCGCCCCGACGGTCCAGTCCGTGACGACCGTGGTGCCGAACATGAACTCCCGGACCGCATCGGGGTCTGTCAGCACCTCCCACACGCGGTCGGGGGATGCATCGATCGTGATGCTCGCTGTGGCCACATGATCCTCGGACATGCTCGACTCCCGTTCGTTCGGCTCCCGCCCCATGATCCGCCGAAATCCGAGACGCGTACAGAGCCGCGCTCCTCGCACCGGCGTCCCCGACGCACGGCATGATGAACTCGAGGATCCGGATCCGGACCCGTGCGGACGAAAGGGCTCAGCGCATGACAGGCGACGACATGCAGGACTGGGTGCAGGCGCGCGCCGACGAGCTCCCCGGCGTCACGGTGGATCAGCCGTTCGGACCCGAGGTCGATGTGTTCCGCGTGCGCGGGCTGATGTTCATGGCGCTCTCGCCGTCGACCCGCACGGGGGTGACGCTCAAGTCGGCTCCGGCGGATGCCGAAGCCCTGCGCGCCACGTACCCGGCGATCATCCCCGGCTACCACATGAACAAGCGCCACTGGATCACGCTGCGTGCCGACGGCAGCCTCGAGCGGGGGCTGGTCGAGGAGCTCGTCACCGAGGCCTATCGCCTCGTCGTCGCGAAGCTGCCGCGGGCGCAGCGCCCGGTGGATCCTGAGGTCTTCGGACGGCTCTGAACGGAGTCCGTCCTCGGCGACGCGCACGCCGGCGAGGCCGATCCGCTTGTATCAGAAGCGGCCGTCCTGACTCCTTGTCATCGCTGGATCCCAGCACGATGAGAGTCAGGGTGATCAGGATGAACGAGCTGTTCCGCTTCATGGTGATGCGTCCGGCGGATCTGCCCGCCGCGGCCGACGTGCACACGCTCAACGCCCACGCGATCGACATCGGCGACGGCGCGTCCGCCCTTCGGCGTTCGGCGAAGGCGCTCCTCCAGTCCGATGCCGCGGTGCGCACCGTCACCGAGGATCCGCTGGGCGTCGCGGCCCGTGACGTCGCGACCGCGGTCGGGGTGGCGCGCATGGCGAACGCCGATGCGGAGGCGGTGATCCTCGCAGCGACAGGGCGCGCATCGACGGCAGTGGCATCGGGAGGGGACTTCGCCGCCTACCGCCAGCGCGTCGAGGACACGCTGATCGCTGCGAAGGCGCTCTCCGACTCCTCGGGCACCGACGCGCGCGGCCTGGCGACGGTCGCGCAGGGTCTCGACGTCATCGCGCGGACGGCGCACGGCGACCCCGAGATCGCCGTGCGCCCGCTCGTCATGCCGGCGAGCCTGCCGAAGACGGACAGACCCGCATCCGAGACGCCCCCGCAGGGCCCGGCTCCGGCGCCGGCCGGGCCAGACGATGGCAGGATCCGCGCCGAGATCGATCGCCTGGACCGTGCGATCGCCGCGCTGGGCGGGCTCTCCGCCTCGGGCTTCGCCGCGCAGACCCGTTCGGCGGCACCCCGGCCGCAGACCCGCACGACACGAGCCGCCGGCGACGGCGGCACGGCGCGCACGAGCACCGCGCGGACGGACACGGAGAGCTCCGGGTCCGTCACCCCGCGGATCCCCTGGGTCCTCGACACGACCACCGTCCAGAAGCTGCCGACCGCGGTACGCAGCACCCTGCGGGGGCTGTCGCTCGACGTCGCCACCGCGCCTCTGCCCGTCATGCTGCGGACATTGGACGAGGCGCGGGGATCGCTCCTGACATCGCTCACCGTGCCGATCTCCGCGGTCTCCGCCGTCTCCCTCGTGGGCAGTGCGCTGGTGCAGACCTCAGGCGCCGCCGATCTCGTCGGCGATCCCGCGACCGGCATGCCGACCGGGCACGGATCCATCCGTCCCGTCGGGGTCGGCGACCTGCTGCTCGTCAAGGAGCACGTCCTGCGCTACGAGGGCGGCGAACTCGCGCACGTCGAGAACGTGCTGAAGTCCGAGCACCTCGACCGCGAGACGCGGCGTCTCGAGCGCACCGAGACCACCATCCTCACCGAGCAGGAGACCACCAAGGAGGAGGAGCGCGACACGCAGTCGACGGACCGGTTCTCGCTCAGCCGCGAGACCAGTTCCACGATCAAGGACGACACCCAGTTCAAGGCGGGTCTGTCCGTGGACGCGAAGTACGGGCCGTTCGTGGAGGTCAAGGCCAACGCCGACTTCGCCACGAACCACTCGTCGGAGGAGTCGACCAAGCAGGCGTCGGAGTTCAGCAAGGACGTCGTCGCCCGCTCGGTCAGCAAGGTCGTCGACCGGGTGCTCGAGCGGCGCACGACCACGACGCTGAACGAGTTCGAGGAGAAGTACTCGCACGGCTTCGACAACACCACGGGAACGGGCAACATCTCCGGTGTGTACCAGTGGGTGGACAAGGTGCTGCAGGCGCAGGTCTACAACTACGGCAAGCGCATGCTCTTCGACGTCACGCTGCCGGAACCGGGCACCGCCTTCATCGTCGCGCAGACCAAGGGCAAGCTCGAGGGGCAGACCTTCACCGCGCCGGTGCCGTTCACCCTCACGCCGACGCAGGTCACAGAGGGCAACTACGCGTTCTGGGCGCACCAGTACGACGTCACCGGGATCGAGGCGCCGCCGCCCCCGGTCAAGACGTTCAGCAAGGCGTACGACGGCACCGTGCCGCAGGATCCGTACGAGTTCAGCAAGTCGGCCGACATCGTGATCGACGACGGCTACCAGGCGAAGTACGCCCTGTGGACGGCGGCGTGGTACTCCTACTCGGGCAACGCCTGGTATCTGATCATCGGCAACAACGCGCTCGACGTCTTCACCGACTCGACGTACGTGGACATGTCCGGCGAGGTGGGATCCGTCTCGATCGCCACCTATGGCTGGAAGGTCCGCGACTTCGCGACGACCGTCGAGATCTTCTGCGAGCGCACCGCGCGTGCGATGACGGCCTGGCAGCTGAAGACGCACGCCGCGCTCACCCAGGGCTACCTCGCGAAGCAGCAGGCCTACCAGTCGCAGCTCGACGAGGCGGCAGCCGTTGCCGGCGTCGTCATCTCCGGCCGCAACCCGATGTGGAACTCGCGGATCGTGACGACGGAGCTGCGCAAGCAGTGCCTCACGCTGCTGACCGCACAGCAGTTCGACGCGTTCGGCGCTCTGCAGACCTCCGCCGAGGGGTATCCGCAGCCGGATCTGCCGCGCAGCGAGCAGCAGATGCCGTATGTGCGCTTCTTCGAGCAGGCCTTCGAGTGGGAGCACGTCGTCTACTTCTTCTACCCGTACTTCTGGGGCTGGAAGCCCGCCTGGTCGCACCGGATGCTGCTCGACGACGTCGACACCGAGTTCGCCGACTTCCTGAGGGCGGGCGCCGGCCGCGTGGTCTTCCCGGTGCGGCCGGGGTTCGAGGCCGCGGTCGTGCACTACCTGGAGACCGGGGAGATCTGGAACGGCGGACCCGCACCGGACATCTCCAGCTCCCTGTACGTGCCGATCGTCAAGGAGATCCAGGAGGCGACCGGAGCACCCGGCGACGAGGTGCCGGTCGGCGACCCGTGGCTGGTGCGGCTGCCCACGACGCTCGCCAAGCTGCGCGCCGACGACGCGCTGCCGACCTGGACGAAGGTCGGAGAGGACTGGCAGCCGTCGAACTAGCGGCGACCGCCCCGAGGGCGGCAGTCGCCGACGACGACCGGCAGGAGGTCGAGTCATGCGCAACCACATCATCATGGCCGGGGTGGACTGGGAGTTCCAGGGGGTGGACTTCCAGGTCCTGGCCACGAACCGCCGCAAGTACCTCACGCGGCAGAACACCGCGAAGGCGGATCTGCGGTTCCTCATGATGGACGTCCGAGCGGGCCAGGTGACGCGCGTGGACGTCACGTATCCAGGCGGCACGAAGACCGAGACGTCGAGCGTCGTGGCGACGTTCGGGGCGGTCGCCCGCTCGAGCATCGGCACGTTCACCGACTCCGCCGGGGTGAGCCGCACGGGCTTCAAACCGGGCCAGTTCAGCGTGATGTCGATCACGGATCTGTACGCGGCAGTCCGCGACATCGGCCAGAACGCGCCGGGCACGCTCCAGGAGGTGAGCTTCTTCGGGCACGGCTGGATGGGCGGGCTGATCCTGGTCAACAGCTTCGACGACCGCTCCCCGATCATCCCCGTGCCCTCCACAGGCGGGGCACCGACCACGATCACGGCCACGCTCGGGCCGACCCAGCGGGATCCGAACGACAAGGACTCCCGGGGCGAGTACGACTTCGTCGCGCCGACGCAGGACGCCGCCGCGCTCACGCTCTTCAAGGCGGCGTTCGCCACGGACGGCTTCTCCTGGCTCTGGGGCTGCGCGTTCCCCCGGGTGATCCACCACGCGATGTGGGCGATGGAGGGTGCGAAGGGCTACGCGACGAGCGGGACCGACGACGACACGGTGTTGACGCTCGATCGCGTCGTGAAGGAGGACGTCGACTACATCGAGGGCTTCCTGCTGCCGATCCTGAAGACGCCCTTCCCCTCGCGCTCCACGATCACGACGAAGTTCAAGTTCCTGAAGTACGTGTTCTGCGCGGCCAACGCGTCGGCCTTCGCAGCCCAGTTCGCGACCGCGACCGGCAAGCCGGTCCGCGCCGCGCTGCTCGGCACCTATGCGGAGTACGACGATCCGACGGACATGATGCACGTGCACACCGGCTTCACCGCGCACGTCGCGTTCTACAAGAACTACGTGGGCATGTCGATGGATCCGGAAGGGCGCGGCTACGGCGTGTATCAGCCGGGGCTGACCTGTACGGCTCCCTCGGTTCCGTGACCCGCCCTCAGTCGGGAACGATCACTCCGGTCGGTGGGATGACGTGAGCAGCATCCGAATTCCCGCCTGCGCCACGGCGACCCGACGCGGCAGGGAAGCCCACTTGTCCTCGAGCCCGGACAGGACCTGCGCACCGACGAAGATCTCGTTCAACACCTCGGCGGTCGCACGCACCTCGAGAGAGGCAGCCATCGATCCGTCCGCGACGCCGTCGCTCAGGATGGCCGAGGCCACATCGACCCACGCGGCGTAGGGCGGGCTGGAGTCGACCTCCAGCCCCGTCGCGGGCTGCATCGAGAGGCGGATCCCCGCCTGCACGAGCTCATCCGTCGCGATCAGCTCTGCGAGGCCCTCGAACAGCCCGAGGATGCAGTCCAGACCGGAGTCAGAACGGGCCCGAACGTCGGAGAGGACCTGCGCCATGCGCTCCTGCTCGACGGCGAGGACCGCACGAGCCACGTCATCCTTGTTCCCGAAGTGGAAGTACAGCGACCCCTGACTGATCCCGGCTTCTTCGGCGATGTCCTTCAGCCGGGCGTCGGCGTACGCCATCCGCGAGAACACCGCTCCGGCGGCGACCAGCAATGCGCGCTGCGTCTCCAAGCCATTCGCTCGCTTCGCGGCCTTCGCCTCCATCGCGCCTCCCGGTCCTTGCGTCGACAGCGGGGTGTCGAGCCCCCTACATCGTAGGTTCCTGTCACGGACTTGCCGCGATCATCGGCGGAACGCGACCCGTGCCGCCCGCTCGCGTGCTGAGGAGTTCCCGTACCGCCCGATCGGTACGGGAACTCCGGGCGGTGCGGCAACACCCCCTGCCGCTCAGCGCTGACGCGGTCACCACATGCCCCCGGGTGACCTTCTTGCGCTCACCGCCACTCCGATCATCCCGAGCCGCGCGCGGCGGACTCACGAAGATCCTAATCATACTAAGTCAGCCGTCCAACTAATGAGGACAGGTCTGCTCAGGGAATGTCGACGCGATGGTTCTGCGGCGCGCCTGTCTCAGACCAGGAAGGGAACTCGGCGCCACGACACGGACGAGCTCCGCTCGAACTGATCCCGAAGAGTGGGACAGGAACACGCGTTGGCACCATGTACAAGCATTACCTGCGCCTGTTCGGCGACGACCACGCCGACGACATGGCCTGCCTCGCCGCCGTGGCGAGCCACCCCGCGCTCGCGCTGGTCGTCAGCATGAACGGCTAGACCGGATCGGAGGATACAACCCCGTCGTTCGAGACGTGCTCCGTCCAGCGCGTTCCATCCCACCATCTGTGCTGATGCCGCCCGTGTGGGTCAGTTGCCCACTGAGCAGGCACGGGCGGTGGAGGGGGTGGAGCGGTGGGGGCAGCGGGTGCTTGGGTCACGGTCGCCTGTGCGCTCGTCGCGCTGGTGGCTGATGAGGATTTCCCCTCGCGCATCCGTGCTGCCTCGTTCGTGACGTCCGCCTTGGCACGGTCCATCGCCGCAATCGCTCGGTCGACGTTCGCTTTCGCCCGCGCGTACGGCTGCAACACAGCAGCCTGATTGGACGAAAGCCGACGCCCCTCAGCCGCGCGACCTCGCGCGATCGCAGCGCGCGTCTTGCTGCCGACGAACATGCCCACGGTCTGCCCCGACGCACGGTTCTTCAACTTGGCATCCTGGAACTGCTCACGGATTGACCGCTCTGCTTCGGTGAGCTCCCGCTTGTAGTCGCGCAGATCACGTATGCCGTTGGAGATGACGCGCTTAGCTTCGGCCAAGTCGCCCGCGTCTGCCGCGCGCTGAGCTTCCTTCTCTGTGATTGCCGCAATGTCCAGGATGCGCTTGTTCAAATCGTTCTTCCCCACGGCCACATCTTGGCAGACGCCCGCTCAGCCACCCGCGATCTGACGCCCGATCAGTTTGAAGTCGTGCCCCCACCCCTTGCCGCGGTCCCCGAGCACGCCCTGAACACCTGCAATCGCAACGAGATCCCAATACCGCTGCAAGCTATCGGCCATGCGCTCGTTGAGCTTGCGGTAGAACTCATCGGAGAGCGAGTAGTCACCGATCATGCGTTGGAAGAGGTCGTTCAGTTCGGGCTCATTCTCAAGTGCAACGCGCTCAGCAGCATCCCAGAACACCTGAGGACTTTCCTCACGTTGCGGATTGTCCGCGAGTGCGTCCAGGAAGTAGAAGCGCCCTTCCTGCCCGTATCGGTTGAGCGCGGCGACAAGTGAGAGCCAGACAGGATCGTTGTCTACAGCAGAAAGCGCTTCGTTCACGTAGTGCGGATGCATCGCTCGACCGACGTTCAGTTGGATTGCTTCGCGCAAGAGTCCTTCCATCTTGATGAGGTTGTGTCGGTAATCGTTCCTGAGCACCGCCAGCGGGAGCCATCCGCGAGTAGCCGCCAGATGGTTCAATCCCAGGCCGAGCTTCAGCATCTTCTCAACGCCGATCGAGAGCATCGTCATGATCGGGTCCCGCGTCGTCTCAATGAACACCGCCGTCCTCAGCGCTCGGATGCCATACGCCAGCAGATGCTTCGCTGAATCGGACTCCTGAATGAACTGCAAGCCCTGTAGCACGGACAGGTCGTCATCAAATTGTTTCCCCATGGCCAGATCGTGGCAGAGGAGACGCGGCGCGAGCGGGCGCGACGCACCCGGGGATCAGACGGGGATCGCCTCCGCGCGGCGCGCTCACGCAAACGACAAAACCCCCGATTTACCGGGGGTCTTCGTCTTGCTGGGGTACCTGGACTCGAACCAAGAACAACTGAACCAGAATCAGCCGTGTTGCCAATTACACCATACCCCAAGGGCGAAACCGGAGCCTCGCACCGAGAGTCAAGCTTACCCGAGCTCATCCCGGGATCCAAACCGGGGCGGGATCCCGCGCGCGTCGCGCTCCCCCGCCCCGGTCGGGAATCCGATCAGCCCAGGAACTCGGCCAGTGCGCGGAGCCGGCGCAGGGTCTCGTCCTTGCCGAGCAGCTCCATCGACTCGAACAGCGGCGGCGACACCCGGCGTCCGCTCAGGGCGACGCGCGGCGGACCGTAGGCGACGCGAGGCTTGAGGCCCAGGTCGTCGACCAGCGCCGCCGACAGCGCCTCCTGGATCGCCTCGGGCGTGAACGCGTCGAGCGGCTCCAGCGCCGCGGCGGATGCCAGCAGCACCTCGGCGGCGTTCGCGGGCAGCCCCTTGAGCGCGTCCTCGTCGTACGAGACCCGGTCGGAGAAAAGGAAGCCGAGCAGGCCGGGCACCTCGCCGAGCAGCTGCACGCGCTCCTGCACGAGCGGGGCGGCGCGGAAGGCCAGCACGAGCTGCTCGTGCGTCGGCTCCCCGTCGAACACGTCGGCGGCGGCCAGGTACGGCAGGATCCGCTCGGCGAAGTCCTTCGGCTCGAGCTGGCGGATGTGGTCGCCGTTGATCGACTCGGCCTTCTTCTGGTCGAAGCGGGCCGGGTTCGGGTTCACGTTCACGATGTCGAAGGCGGCGGTGAACTCCTCGAGCGAGAAGACATCGCGGTCGGGGCCGATCGACCAGCCCAGCAGAGCCAGGTAGTTCAGCAGGCCCTCGTGGATGAAGCCGCGCTCGCGGTGCAGGAACAGATCGGCCTGCGGGTCGCGCTTGCTCAGCTTCTTGTTGCCGGTCTCCCCCAGCACGAGCGGCATGTGCGCGAAGCGCGGCACGAACGTGGTGACGCCGGCGTCGATGAGGGCGCCGTAGAGGGCGAGCTGACGCGCGGTCGAGGGCATGAGGTCCTCGCCGCGCAGCACGTGCGTGATGCCCATGAGCGCGTCGTCGACCGGGTTCACGAGCGTGTAGAGCGGTGCGCCGTTCGGGCGCACGACCACGAAGTCCGGGAAGGATCCGGCCGGGAAGGTCACCTCGCCGCGGATGAGGTCGACGTAGGTCACGTCCTCGTCGGGCACGCGCAGGCGGAGCGCGGGCTGACGGCCCTCGGCGCGGAACGCGGCGCGCTGCTCCTCGGTGAGGTCGCGGTCGAAGTTGTCGTAACCGAGCTGCTTCGCGCGGCCGTTCGCCTCGTTGCGGGCGTCGATCTCCTCCGCCGTCGAGTAGCTCTCGTACACCGCACCGGATGCCTTGAGCTTCTCGATCACGCCCTGGTAGATCTCACCGCGCTGCGACTGACGGTAGGGCTCGTGCGGGCCGCCGACCTCGACGCCCTCGTCCCAGTCGATCTCGAGCCAGGTCAGCGCGTCGACGAGCTGGCGGAAGCTCTCCTCGCTGTCGCGCGCGGCGTCGGTGTCCTCGATGCGGAACACCATCTTGCCGCCGGTGTGCCGGGCGTACGCCCAGTTGTACAGCGCGGTGCGGACCATGCCGACATGCGGCAGACCCGTCGGCGAAGGGCAGAAACGGACGCGGACGTCAGCACCGGACGCGGTCGTGGTGCGGGGATCGGGAGTAGCCATAACCCTTCGATTCTAGTTCCGCGCACCACGACGCCCGAGCAAGGGCCCGAGCAGAGTCCGGGGCCGCACGGAGGTTCCCCGCCCGGCCCCGGATCCTGGAATTACTGCGCGACGAGCTGTGCGACGTACCCGGGGACCATGGGGGCGCCCCATCCGGTGGTCAGGTCGTAGCCGTCGGTCGTGGCGTAGCCCGGCACCGCGTTCGGCGTGAGCGAGCCGTCGGCGGCGAGTGCCCACATCCGGTTGCTGTCGAGCACTCCACTCGGCGTCGTGCCGTAGGTGCGCGGCACGACGTCGTTGAACGCCGCGGAGTGGTCGAACGATGCGCTGTACAGCGCCTTGTTCAGGTCGCCGATCGGGCCCTTGCCCGCGGCCGCCCTGGCCTGGTTCGCGATCGCGGTCGCCGCGGCCGCCTGCGGCGAGGCCGCCGATGTGCCGCCGTACACACCCCAGGCCGCGGGCCCCTCCGTGCTCGGGAAGTACGTGTGGTAGACCAGCACGCCGCCGTTCACCGCCGCGTTCCATGCGATGTCCGGCACGCCGCGCGCCCCGCCGACGACGCCGGAGACGCCGTCCTGGAACGCCGGACGCGGATAGATCGTGGACAGGCCCCCGCCCGTGCCGATCTGCAGTCCGCCCTCGTTCCACACGGGCTCGGTGTTGCCGCCCGAGTTCCATGCCCAGTACGCCGGGTTGCGTGCGCCGCTCGCGAGATACGGCACGTCCTGCGTCGGGTTCCACGTCCAGCCGTCTTGCACCTGGGTGCCGCCGACCGAGGTCACGTACGGCGAGACGTTCGGGTAGCTGACTTCGGGCGTGGTGCCCACGGTGGTGGAACGCTTCACGTTCGTGAACCCGGTGGATCCGTTGTCGCCGGACGAAGCGAAGAACGTGTCTCCCTTGGCGAGGCCGCGCTGGAAGGTCTGGTCGAACTTCGTGAACTGCGACTTCGCGGCATTGGCGGATCCGAACGTCTGCTCGTCGGTGCCGAAGGACATCGAGAACACCGTCCCCGACGGGTACTTCTGGATCGCCCAGTCGATCGCCTTCATCAGATTGGGAACCCCCTGGACGCCCTGCGTCTCGGCCGGCGGGGTGGACAGCAGCACGATGTGCGCCTTCGGTGCCATCGCGTACGCCCACTGCACATCGAGGTTAGCCTCACCGGCCCAGCCGGCGGCGGCATTCGGTCCGGATTGGCCGACACCCTTGCCTGTCGGGTTCTTGTAGTCGGGAGTCCCGAGCGGGGAGACCGCCTCGAAGTCGGGCGCGGGCCCCCCGAAGGTCTGCGCGAAGAAGTTCAGGTCGTCGGCGGCGGTCGGGCTGCCGTAGGCGTCCACCAGCACGATCGTCTGTCCGGCGCCGTCGTTGCTGGAGGCGAGCGGACCCAGGCCGTAGTGCGCACGCAGCTGATCCGGCGTGTAGCAGTGGATCGTCGTCGACACGCGGTTGTCCGGCGCAGGGCGCTGACAGGCGATCGCCGCACCGCCGGCATCGGCCTGCGAGGTGAACGCGCTGTCAGGGGCCTGAGCCGCGTACGGCGTGACTGTCGCCGCGGCCGGAGGTGGGGATGAGACCGGCGAGAGCGCGAGCGCGGTCGCTCCCGCCAGCGCCGTGACGCCGAGTGCGGCGAAGAGGGTCCTGGTACGTGACATGCCAACCTCCTTGTTGACGGATCACCCGGGCCGCCGGGTCAGCGGCGCGGGACCGCCCATGACGCTACACCCGGGTCAGCGCCCCGATACCGGATGTTCAGCGGTCTCATAAGGTCGGATCCCGGCGCATCACCGCGATCGCGGCGACGTGCTCGAGCGCCAGCACGCCATGCGGCGCGCGTTCGGCGATCAAGCTGTCGAAGGCGCGCTGGAAGCGGCCTCGATCGCCTGCATCGAGCCCGAGATAGTAGGCACCAGCGCCGGCCACACCGCCTTCGACCGAAGCCCAAAGAGCGGCGGCGGGCGCGTTCCAGACCCACGGCTTCTCGATCACGTGGGGCGCAGGCCAGCCTCCGTCCTGCAGCATCCGCGCGAAGCCATCCGCCGTGCGCTCGAAGTCCTTGTCCGCGGGCAGCCGTCCACCCGTCGCCGCCGACAGTCCGGCGCGCTCGCACACCTCCGCCCAGAGCCACGACGGCGACTTTATCCAGATCGTCGCCGCGGCCACACCCCTCGTGACCCGCCGCAGTTCGGCCACCGCGGCTCGCGGGTCCGGCACATGATTCAGGACGAAGTTCGCCACGACGGCATCGAAGGCCCGATCCCCATCCGGCAGCGCGGGCAGAGCACCTCCGCGGATCCGAATCTCCGGATGACGCCGCCCGGCCACCGCCCTCATGCTCTCTTCCGGCTCCCGCGCATCCACGATCCAGCCGTCCGTCGCGAACGCGGCAGCCAGGTCGCCGGTACCTGCGCCGACGTCGAGCAGACTGCGCCCGGCGCCGGGTCCCAGGAGCGCACGGAGGGACGGGCCGGTTCCCGTGCAGAGCTCTGCGTAGGACGCCGCGTAGGCCTCGCCGACTCCGCTCCAGGAGCTCGGACGACCCCTCATCGCTTCCCGAAGGGCGAAAGCACGACGATCGCGGCGACCACGATGAGGGCCGCGATGGCGAGGCCCGCGTAGGAGAACGACTGCAGGATCACCCCGGCCAGCACCGCGCCGGCGGCCGCGCTCAGGCTCATGATCGAGTCGCTGCGGCCCTGACGGCGCGTGCGCAGCGCGGGGGCCGACGCCTCGGTGAGCAGAGCCGCACCGGCGACGGTCGCGGCGCTCCAGCCCAGCCCCAGCAGGATGAGAGCGACCATCACACCCCACGGAGTCTCCCCCGTGAACATCGCGAAGCACAGCGACGCGACGAGGAGGGCCTGGCCGAGCAGCACCGTGCGCAGCCGACCCCAGCGGTCGGCGAGGATGCCGAACACCGGCGACAGCCCGTACATGCCGGCCACGTGCATCGCGATCGTCACGCCGACGAGCACCGTGACGTCGAGCTCCATCGACATGCCCTCGTGCATCCCGCCCATCGACCCGCCGGCCATCGCCATGTGCGACAGGTGCACCGGAGTCATCGCCATGACCGACGCCATCGTCACGTGCGAGCCGGCGATCGCGAAGATCGCGTAACGGGCGGCGACCGGGCGGTCGACGCGCTCGACACCCGCGGCCACGGATCCGGTCTCGGGCAGCGTACGCGAGGTGAGGAGCGGATCCGGTCGGAGCGCGATCAGATACAGCGCGAACGCCGCCACCTGCGCCACCAGCGAGAACAGGTACGAACCGGTGTGCACCGGCATGCCGATCGCACGACCGAGCTGCTCGCCCGGTCCGAGCAGGAGCGGCCCTGCGACGCCGCCGATCGTGGTCGCCCACACGACGATGGACAGGTCCCGTCCACGATGCTGCGGCGGGGCCAGATCCGTCGCGGCGAACCGGGACTGCAGGTTGCCGGCGTTGCCCATGCCGATCATGATGATGCCGACCAGCAGCAGCGGGAACACGCGGACTGCGGCCGCCGCGATCACCACCATGATCCCGACGAGGGCGAACAGGTTGCCGGCCGTGAGCGCGAACCGACGGCCGCGGAGCCCGGCGAGCCGAGCCAGCGGGATCGCGGCGAGAGCGGCGCCGAGCGTCACCGAGGCAGTGGCGAGACCCGAGAGCGCGTCGCTGCCCGAGATGTCCGCCGCGAGCAGCGCACCCAGCGACACCGTGGCGCCGAAGGCGATCCCGCCGAGCACCTGGCCGAGCGAGAGGATTCCGACCGTGCGACGCTGGATCCTGGCGCGATCCGGCTCGGTCAGGGTCGCCGCGGTCACGAGGCGGGCAGGGCGTCGCGCACGGCGTTGCGCAGCGTCCCGATGCCGGAGATCTCCACCTCGACCGTGTCCCCGGCCTCGAAGGCCCCGACGCCGGCCGGGGTGCCGGTCATGATCACATCACCGGGCAGCAGCGTGAAGACCGCCGAGGCGTACGCGATGATGTCGGCGACCGAATGGATCATGTCGGTGAGCGGGGCGTGCTGGCGCACCTCGCCGTTCACGCGGGTGGTGAGCTCGGCGGCATCGAGGTCGAACTCGGTCTCGATCCACGGCCCGAGCGGGCAGAACGTGTCGAAGCCCTTCGCGCGCGCCCACTGCCCGTCCTTGCGCTGCAGATCGCGAGCCGTCACATCGTTGCCCACCGTGTACCCGAAGACGTACTGGTGCGCATTCGCCGCAGCGACGTTCTTGGCGATGCGCCCGATCACGACCACGAGCTCGCCCTCATGCTCGGTGCGCTCCGAGAGCGCCGTCGGACGGACGATGGTGTCGCCGGGGCCGATCACCGACGTGTTCGGCTTGAGGAACAGCAGCGGCTCCGCCGGCGCCTCGCCGCCCATCTCGGCGGCGTGGTCGTGGTAGTTCTTGCCGACGCAGACCACCTTCGATCGCGGGATGACCGGGGCGAGCAGCGCGGCGTCGGCGAGCGGCACGCGCTCCCCCGTCGTCTCGTAGCCCGCGAACATCGGATCACCTGCCAGGACGACCAGCTCGCCCTCGTCGAGGATCCCGTACTTGATGCCGTCGTTGTGGCTGAACCGAGCGATCTTCACGAGGCCAGCCTAGCCAGCCCCGTCCGCGGTCAGGATCCCCAGAACGGCCCGGTCAGCCCGACGCCGGCGAAGTACGCGACGGCGGACTGCGGGTCCCGGCGTCGATAGCCTTCGTCGAGACGCCCCGCGTACCACTCCGAGGCGAGACGCCACAGCTGCTGGATGGGGAAGATCTCGCCGATCCGCTCCTCTTCGCGCGCCGCCCAGGCCCGCACGCATTCCGCTGAGCAGAAGATCTGCTGGTGGTGGCAGGTGCGCAGCACGTCGTCCCACACCTCGTGCATGGGAGTCTGGAAGTGCACCACCTCGGTCCCCTCGGGCGGACCATCGCGGCGGATCGTCCAGGCCAGCGGCACCGCGTCGTGGGGGCAGGCGGTCGCCACCAGCACCTCGGGTTCTTCGGCGACGAGATGCGGGATCGCGAACGAATCCCAGGCGCACCCTCCCCACCAGAGGGTGCGCGCTCCCATCACGCTGTACCCGAAGCTCTCTGTCGCGAACGGGTGCGCGAGCACGATCTCGCCATCCCGCAGCCCGAAGTGCCGAGCCTCGCCGAGTCGCCGGATCGCAACGCGAACGCTCTGCTCGTCGCTCCCGAGGCGCGCTGCGAGCTCGGCCGGGGACTCATGACGTCCAGTCGCGGCGAGTTGCCGGTAGATGGTCAATCGCACGGCCTCGTCGGTCATCGCGTCCGTGGCGTCCGCTGTCATGGCGACAGCATACGTCGGCGCGCTCGCCCTCAGGGACGACCTGCGGATCCGGCGTTCAGGCGTGATCGGACTTGTTGCCGCCGGCCTCGAGCACGTCGCCCGCGGGAAGCTCCTTGTGCCCGCCGAACTGCAGGCGCATCGCCGAGAGCACCTTGTTCGCGTACAGGTCCTCGTCGCGAGACGCGAAGCGCTCGAACAGGGAGGCGGCGAGCACCGGCACCGGCACGCCCACGTCGACCGCGGCCTTGACCGTCCAGCGCCCCTCACCCGAGTCGGACACGCGCCCGGCCAATCCCTCCAGCGTGGGGTTGCCCTGCAGCGCCGCCGCGGTGAGGTCGAGCAGCCAGGACGAGATGACGGATCCGCGACGCCACAGTTCGGCGACCTTCGGAGTGTCGATGTCGAACTGGTAGTACTCGGGCTCCTCGAGCGGGGCGACCTCGGCGGAGTGCTCCGCCTCGCGGATCCCCGCATCGGCGTTCTCGAGCAGGTTCAGCCCCTCGGCGAGGGCCGCCATGACGCCGTACTCGATGCCGTTGTGCACCATCTTCACGAAATGCCCGGCGCCGGACGGGCCGCAGTGCAGGAAGCCGAGCTCCTCATCGGCGAGCTCCCCGGTCCGTCCCGGCGTGCGCTCGATGTCACCGACGCCCGGGGCGATGGTCTTCAGGATCGGCGTGATCGTCGCGAACGCCTCGTCGGGGCCGCCGACCATGAGGCAGTATCCGCGCTCCAGCCCGAAGACGCCTCCGCTCGTGCCCACGTCGACGTAGTTCAGGCCCTTCTCGCGCAGCGCCTTGGCACGGCGCACGTCGTCGCGGTAGTTCGAGTTGCCGCCGTCGATGATGATGTCGCCGGGCTGCAGCACCTCGCTGAGCTCGTCGACGACGCGCCCTGTGAGACCGGCCGGGATCATCAGCCACACCACGCGCGGACCGTCGAGCTTCGCCGCGAGGTCGGCGTAGTCGGTCGCACCGATCGCCCCCTCCGCCACGAGCGCGTCGACGGCGTCCTTGTTGACGTCGTAGACGACGCACTCGTGCCCGCCGCGCATGAGGCGGCGCACGATGTTCGCCCCCATCCGTCCGAGTCCGACCATGGCCAGCTTCATAGCAGGGTCCTCTCCTGTCAGGGATCGCGGTTCGTGCGCCGCCTCCGCGTCAGAGGCGACGTGCGTCGTACGGCGGGTCAGCCGTCCAGGCGGACGAGCCAGCCGCGCGTGTCCTCACGACGGCCGTACTGGATGTCGGTGAGCTCCTCGCGCAGCGACATCGCCAGCTCGGTCGAGGCGGGACCTGTGTGCACGATCTCGAAGTCGTCGGCCATGAGGGATCCGATCGGCACCACGACCGCGGCGGTGCCGCACGCAAACGCGCCCACGATCTCGCCCGAGGCGGCGCCGTCGCGCCACTCCTGGATGGACAGCTTGCGCTGCTCGACCTCGAGCCCGCGGTCCTTCGCGAGCTGCAGGATCGAGGCGAGCGTGATGCCCTCGAGGATGGAGTCGCTGGCCGGGGTGATCAGCTTGTTGTCGCGGGTGACGAGCACGAGGTTCATGCCGCCGAGCTCCTCGATGTACTCGCCGTCGAGGAACAGGACCTGCTGGCAGCCCTTCTTGTACGCCTCCTCCTGCGGGAGCAGGCTCGAGGCGTAGTTGCCGCCGGTCTTCGCCGCGCCCGTCCCGCCATGGCCGGCACGCGCGTAGTCGCGGGACAGCCAGATGTTCACCGGCTGCACGCCGCCGGGGAAGTACGCCCCGGCCGGGCTCGCGATGAGGTAGTACGCGACCTTCTTCGCCGCGCGCACACCGAGGAACGCCTCCTTGGCGAACATGAACGGCCGGAAGTAGAGGCTCTCCTCGGGGTTACTGGGCACCCAGGAGGAGTCGACCGCCACGAGCTGCTTGAGCGACTCGATGAAAAGCTCGGTCGGCAGCTCGGGAAGGGCAAGGCGCCGCGCAGAACGCTGCAGACGGGCCGCGTTGCGGTCGGGGCGGAACGTCCAGACGGATCCGTCCGCGTGCCGGTAGGCCTTGAGCCCCTCGAAGATCTCCTGCGAATAGTGCAGCACGGAGGCCGCCGGGTCGAGCTCGATGGGCCCGTACGGCGAGACGCGCGGACGGTGCCAGCCGCCCTTGTCCGACCAGCACAGATCGACCATGTGGTCGGTGAAGTACTGCCCGAAGCCGGGGGCGGCGAGGATCGCCTCACGCTCGGCGTCCGAGCGCGGCTCCTCGTTGCGGGTGACGCGCCAGATGAGTCCGGCGGGAGACGGGGCCTGAAGGGGGAGTTCGATGGTCATGAGTGCGTCCTGACAGGTCGAAGGGTGCGGCGTCGTGCGCTGACTTCAGGTTACGCCTGGAGTCGGGCGATGATCGCCGCGCCGGTCTGTTCGGTGGTGCGGGCGCCGTCCCGCGCAGCGATGTCCTCCTCGACCGCACGCTGCACGCGTGCGGCCTCCTCGCTCAGCCCCAGATGGTCCAGGAGCAGGGCGACCGAGAGGATCGCGGCGGTGGGGTCGGCCTTCTGCTGACCCGCGATGTCGGGTGCCGAGCCGTGCACCGGCTCGAACATCGACGGGAACGCGCCGTCGGGGTTGATGTTGCCCGAAGCGGCGAGGCCGATGCCACCGGTGACGGCGCCGGCCAGATCCGTGAGGATGTCCCCGAAGAGGTTGTCGGTGACGATCACGTCGAAGCGCGAAGGGTGGGTGACCAGGAAGATCGTGGCCGCGTCGACGTGCAGGTAGTCTACGGCCACGTCCGGGTGCTCCTGCGCCACCTCGTCGACGACGCGCTTCCAGATCGCCCCGGCATGCACGAGCACGTTGGTCTTGTGCACGAGCGTGAGCCTCTTGCGGCGCCTCTCCGCGAGCGCGAACGCGTAGCGCACCACGCGCTCCACGCCGAACGCCGTGTTGACGCTGGTCTCGTTCGCGACCTCGTGCGCAGTGCCCTTGCGGATCGCGCCGCCGTTTCCGACGTACGGGCCCTCGGTGCCCTCTCGGACCACGACGAAGTCGATCTCACCCGGGTCTGCCAGCGGACCGGGTGCCCCCGGGTAGAGCCGCGAGGGGCGCAGGTTCACGTAGTGATCGAGCTCGAAGCGGAGCTTCAGCAGCAGGCCGCGCTCGATGTTGGCGTCCTTCAGGCGAGGATCCCCCGGCTGCCCGCCGACCGCGCCGAGCAGGATCGCATCGTGCGCGCGGATCGCGTCCAGATCCTCGTCGGTCAGCGTGTCGCCCGTCTCGAGGAATCGTGCGGCACCGAGCGAGAACCGGGTCTTCTCGAACGTCACGGGGCTTCCGGCGGTGACGGCGTCGAGCACCTTCTCCGCCTCTGCGACGACCTCGGGACCGATGCCGTCACCCGGGATGACAGCCAGCTTCACGACACGGGACGACGATTCCGACACGGGCGCTCCTTGCGATTCGTTACGGGTGGAGGATCCCAGGCTATCGGGCGCCGGCACCCCTCTCCGCGCGCATGTCACGACAGAGTCGTCCCCCTGAGCGGCACCCCAGGGTGCGACTGAGGGGGACGACTCGGATCCGGGTCAGCGGCCGAGACGGCGGCCCAGGGTGAGCGCGGCGATCGTGGCTGCGCAGACCACCAGGAAGCCTCCGATGAGCGAGGTCACCATGACACCGGTGCCGAACGCGTCGGCCGCAGCCTGCTGCAGCGCGGTGCCGAGAGCCTCCGGCAGCTTCTCGGCCGCCGAGAACGCTCCGGCGAGGGTCTCCCTCGCTCGATCGGCCAGCGCCTCCGGCACGCCCGCCGGCACGACCAGCGAGGTGCGGTAGAACGCCGTGATGATGCCGCCGAGGATGGTGGTGCCGAGCACCGCGCCCAGCTCGTACGCGGTCTCGGACACGGCGCTGGCCGCGCCGGCCTTCTCCGGCGGAGCCGCAGCGAGGATGAGCTCGTTCGAGACCGTCTCCGCGGCGCCGATGCCGATGCCGAGCAGCACGAACGCGACGATCAGCGGGGCGACGCCGTGCGCGTGCGTGGTGAACGCCACGACGAGGTAGCCGGCCAGCGAGAACACCAGAGCGGCGGGCACGAGGATCTCGGGACGCACCCGACGAGCGATCGGCACGACGACGAGACCGGAGACGATCATCATGGCCATACCCGGGATGAGCGCCAGACCGGCGTCGACCGGCTTCAGCCCGAGCACGAGCTGAAGGTGCTGCGACACGTAGTAGAGGAACCCGACGAGCGCCACGACACTGAGCAGGTTCACCAGGATCGCGCCGCTGAACATCCCGCGGCGGAAGAGGGCCATGTCGAGCATCGGGATCTCGGCGCGCAGCTGACGGCGCACGAACAGCACGCCCATGCCCACGCCGAGGACGATCAGGATCACGACGAGGGGCGTGACGCCGTCGACCGCGAACTCCTTGATCGCGTAGACGACGGGCACCATCGTGGCCATCGACATCAGGATGCTGAGCGGGTCGATCCGCCCCGGGTTCGGGTCCCGGCTCTCCGGCACCAGGATCGGCGCGAGGATCAGCAGCGGGATGAGCACCGGCACGGCGACGAGGAACACGGATCCCCACGCGAAGTGCTCGAGCAGCACGCCGCCGACGATCGGGCCGAGCGCGGACCCGGCGGAGAACGCGGCGGCCCACACCGCGATCGCGAGGCGCCGCTGCTCGCGGTTCTGGAACACCGAGCGCAGCAGCGAGAGCGTCGACGGCATCAGCATGGCGCCGAAGAACCCGAGCAGAGCGCGGGCCGCGATCAGCAGCCCCGCGGTCGGCGCGAACGCCGCGAGCGCGGAGACGAGCGCGAACCCGGTCGCACCGATGAGCAGCATCTTGCGCCGCCCGAAGCGGTCGCCGAGCGTGCCCATCGTCACCAGCAGGCCGGCGAGGACGAGCGGGTAGACGTCGATGATCCACAGCTGCTCGACACCGCTGGGGCTCAGTGCGGTGGAGATCTCCGGCAGCGCGAAGGACAGCACGGTGTTGTCGACGGAGACCAGCAGCACCGGCAGCATGAGCACGACCAGCGCCGCCCAGCCGCGCGCACCGACGCGGGGGCCGTCTTCGGTCCCCGGCAGGGAGATCGACGCTGTTGCGGACATGTTGCACCTCTCGGATCCATCGTGGGCGGACGAATTACTAAACCGTCCGGATGGTATAGTAACAGACATGGCCAGACCTCCGCACGCCCGGGAGCGCGTTCTCGACGCCTACGAGGCGCTGCTCATCTCCGACGGCGAGCGCGCCGCGACCCTCGACGCCGTCGCACGGGCCGCCGGCGTCTCCAAGGGCGGACTGCTCTATCACTTCGCCTCGAAGGACGAACTCGCGGCGGCGATGATCGCGCGGCTCGATGTTCTCGCGACCGAGGACATCGATCGGATCCGCTCCGCGCCCGAAGGGCCCGTCGAGTACTACCTGCGCACTTCGGTCATGATGGACGACGCCCTCGACCGGGCGATCGTCGCCGCATCATGCCTGGCCCAGAGCGGCAGCACCGCGGCCACCGAGGCTCTGCACCGCATGCGCGAGGAGTCGGCCGACGCGATCCGCCCGCACGTGCGGGACCAGGCGGCGCTCGACCTCGTGATGCTGCTGAGCGACGGGCTGTTCTTCAACAACGCGCTGGACTCGCACGGTCCCGCGGAGGATGCCGACGGCGTCGTCCCCGCCGGCGCCGACTTCGACGCACTGGTCGCCCTGGTGCTCCGCTCCGTCACGAGCTGACCGCTCCTCCCCAGGGGTCGTCGAAAGAGGACGCCGCAGGCGACCTCGCCCAAGGGTCGTTGAGCGAGAACGCCGCAGGCGACCGAGACGAAACGCGGCACCCTCGCAAGGGCACCGCGTTTCGTCTCGCGGAGACCTACGCTGAGCGAGCGCAGCGAGTCGAAGTGTCGCTCAACGACCCCGAGGGAGTCTCGAGCCGGCCAATCAGGCCTCGACGAGCTCGATCTGACGGAACAGGTCGGCGTCGATCGCCTCGCGCACCTCGTCGAGGAGCGTCTCCGGGATCGGCGAGTCGAGCGTGAGCACCGACAGGGCCTGGCCGCCGGCCGTCTCGCGCGCGATCTGCATGCCGGCGATGTTGATGCCCGCGTCGCCGAAGCGCTGGCCGTAGACCGCGACGATGCCGGGGCGGTCGGTGTAGAGCATCACCACGTGGTGCTTCTCGATCGGCAGCTCGACCGCGTGGCCGTTGATCGCGACGAGCTTCTCGATCTGCTTCGGGCCGGTCAGGGTGCCGGAAACGGAGACCTGGCTGCCGTCGGCGAGCGCACCGCGCAGCGTGATGACGTTGCGGTACTCCTCGCTGACGTCATCCTGCACGAGGCGCACGGCGACGCCGCGCTGCTCAGCGAGCAGCGGCGCGTTCACGTACGACACCGTCTCGCTCACGATCGGCGTGAACACGCCCTTGAGCGCGGCGAGGCGCAGCACGCTGACCTCGTAGCCGTTGAGCTCGCCGTGCACCTCGACGTCGAGGCTCGTGAGCGGCGACTGCGCGAGACCGGAGAGGATCTGGCCGAGCTTCTCGGTGAGCGGGATGCCGGGGCGCACGTACGGGTCGATGACGCCGCCGGCGACGTTGACGGCGTCGGGAACCAGGTCGCCGCCGAGCGCGAGGCGCACCGAGCGCGCGACCGAGACGCCGGCCTTCTCCTGCGCCTCGTCGGTCGAGGCGCCCAGGTGCGGGGTGACCACGACGTTCGGCTGCGCGGTGAGCGCGCGCGCCGCGCTGCCCTCGACCGGCGGCTCGGACGTGAAGACGTCGAGACCCGCACCGGCGATCTCGCCGTTCTGCAGGGCGACCAGCAGAGCCTCCTCGTCGATGAGGCCGCCGCGGGCGACGTTGACGACGTACGCGGTCTTCTTCATCGCGCGGAACTGCTCGGCGCCGATCATGCCCGTGGTCTCCGGCGTCTTCGGCATGTGGATCGTGAGGAAGTCGCTCTCGGCGACGAGGTCCTCGAGACTGAGCAGCTGCACGCCGAGCTGCTGCGCGCGGGCGCTGGTGACGTAGGGGTCGTATGCGACGACGCGCATGTCGAACGCCGCCAGACGCGCGGCGACGAGCGCGCCGATCCGGCCGAGGCCGACGATGCCGACGGTCTTCTCGAAGAGCTCGGCGCCGGTGTAGGAGCTGCGCTTCCACTCCCCCGCCGACAGCGAGGCGTGAGCGGCCGGGATGCGGCGGGCGAGGCTGAGGATGTGACCGACCGTCAGCTCGGCGGCCGACACGATGTTCGACGTGGGCGCGTTCACGACCATGACACCGGCGGCGGTCGCCGCCTTGATGTCGACGTTGTCGAGGCCCACGCCGGCACGGGCGACGACCTTCAGCACGGGAGCGTGCGAGAGCGCCTCCGCGTCGATCCTCGTGGCCGAGCGGATGAGCACGGCGTCGGCGTCGGCAAGGGCGGCGAACAGCGCCTCGCGGTCGGTGCCATCCACCGACCGGATGTCGAAGTCGGGGCCGAGCGCATCCACCGTGGCGGGAGACAGCGTCTCCGCGAGCAGGACGATGGGCTTGCGGGCGGACGTGTTCACGGCATTCTCGGGCACAGAGAGATCCTTCGGGGCTGGGAAGGGGGATCCGGATGCGCCGCACCGTCGGGGCGCGATAGTGCGAACACTCTACCGGAGCGCGCCCCGCGCTCCGGACCGTGTGACGGCGCGAGACGACGCGAGACCGCGCGGCCCGATCGGGCGGCGCGGCGCGGGCGTGCGACGGCTCAGTGCGTGCCGGAGAGCGTGTAGCCGACCACGTCGAGCCAGAACACGGCGACCAGGCCCAGCCCCGCGAGGAGCACGAGTGCCACCGTGCCGAGCCGGCGCCGCCGGGTCAGTGCGATCGACACGACGTAGATGACGGCCGGCAGGATGATCGCCAGGATCAGCGCCACCCAGGTCGTCGCCCCGACGGCGAGCCCCACGAGCGGGATCATGTACGCGATCGCGTTCCAGATCGCGTACGCGTAGAGCAGGCCGAACACGCCCAGCAGCGTGTAGAAGATCCATCGGGGACGATGCGGATCCGCCGGCGGTGCGGTGGTCATCGACTCGGCGCTCATGCTCCCACCGTCCCGAACATCACGAAGGGCCAGGGCACCAGCAGTGCGGCGCCGGCGATCAGCGCGACGACCCTGATCCAGGTCGCGCGACCGCGAGTCAGCACCCAGGCCGTCGCGAACCACAGCACCGGGGCGAGGGTCGCGAGCCACATCCAGGGGAAGTACATCCAGTCGACGAGAAGCAGGGACGCCCGCGGACGCAGGCGGAAGCCGCCCACGATCCAGCCGACGGCGAACAGCAGGTACACGCCGCCGATGATCCCGTAGAAGACCAGGGCGACGTTGCCGATCGCCGCCGGCTCGTCGTCGGCGTCCTCGGCGTCGTCGGCGGATGTCGTCTCGGCTCGTGCGACCGGCGCTCCTGCCGTGTTCTCCACGGCGTGCGCCGGCTCGGGAGCGGCGCCCGCGGAGGTCTGCGCCTGCGGCGCGGCGGGGGGCGCGTTCTTCGCGGCAGCGTCCGGCGCATCGGGCTCGTCGCCCTCCCAGCGCAGCGCGTCGTCCGGATCGGTGGTCATGCGTCCAGCGTAGCGACCGATATCCCCGGATCCGCGGGCCCCCGCCGCTAGGCTCAGGTCCAGCACCAGGGGAAGGGAAAGGACCACCGTGCCTGAGAACAGCAGCAAGAAGCCCGCCCGCACCGCGGCGAGCAGGCCCGCACCCGCCGCGGCGACCGCCGCGGCCTCCACCGACGCGTCGGCAGATCCTCCCGCCGGATGGACGCCCACGCCCGAGGCCAAAGCCAAGGCCACCCGCTTCCGCTGGATCGCGGTCGTGCTCTGGGCGGTCGCGATCGCCGCAGAGGCCGTCGGCATCTTCTGGCTGCTGCGGCAGCGCCAGGTCACCGGCGGCGACGGCCAGCTCGTCCGCAACCCCGACACGGGGCTCCTCGAGCAGCAGGGGGCGACGGCGACGTTCCCGCAGTGGGCGTTCATCACGCTCATCGCGCTGTTCGTCGTGATCGCCGCGCTGTCGATCACCGGATCCTTCCTCTGGAAGAAGGCGAACCACCTGGATCCGGCCCGCCGCTCCGACACCGTGCGGTTCTTCGTGCAGAACCAGCTCGGCGCGATCATCGCGATCATCGCGTTCGTGCCGCTCATCATCATGGTGTTCCTGAACAAGGACATGGACAAGGGCCAGAAGACGATCGCGGGCATCGTCGGCATCGCCCTGGCCGCGCTCGCGGTGGTGCTGGGCATCGACTTCAAGCCGGCCTCCGTCGAGCAGTACACCGCTGATCAGTCCACCGTGATCCAGCTGCTCGGCAAGGACCAGGTGACCTGGGTCTCCGGTGGTGCCGTGTACCACGTCTGCGACAAGGTCTCGGACATCCAGACCGGCAGCGCGATCCAGACCGGGACCACCGCCGAGGCCGTGGCGGCGGGCAAGGAGCGCCTGACGCTGAAGTTCGCCTCGGAGCTGGAGAAGTGCGGCCTGCCGGTGCCGGAGAACGCCACCGCGATCGCCGACGCGCTGCGCCAGATCCAGGGCGGTCAGACGGTCAGCCTCCCCAAGCCGGTGTGGGGTGCGGGCGTCGAGGCGCCCCTGTCGGTGCCGGACGCGACGTCGTCGGGCTCCGAGCCCGCTCCGACCAGCACGCCCTGATCCGCCGGTCCCGACGCCATCACCGCGAAGAGCGCGACGCCCCGAGAGGGCGTCGCGCTCTTCCGCGTCAGGGGCGCGGCAGGGTCAGGCTCGGGTCAGAGACGCACGGGCAGCGCGGAGGCCGCCCGACGCACGATGGCGCCGTCGGTCACGTCGAAGCCGGGATCGCCGCCGCCGGGGCCGCTCGGTGCGGTGTCGCCGGAGGGCGTACGCGCCGAGAGGTGGATCGCGTCGACTCCGCAGGCCACGAGCGCGGGGATGTCCTCGACGCGGACGCCGCCGCCCGCCATGATCTGCAGGCGTCCCGCCGCGGTCTCGGTGAGGGCACGCAGCGTCTCCACGCCGTCGATGCTGCGCGCGGCGCCGCCGCTCGTCAGCACGCGGCTCACCCCGCTGCCCACGAGATCGTCGACGAGGGCCGCGGGCTCGGGAACGGTGTCGATCGCCCGGTGGAACACGAGTTCTGCGCCGCGTGCGGCGTTCCGCCAGCGTTCGAGAGCCCGGCGATCCACGGCGCCGTCCCTGGTCAGCGCGCCGACCACCACCGCCCCGGCGCCGCGTTGCACGACATCGGCGACATCGGCCGCCACGAGCTCGACCTCTTCCGCGGTGTAGACGAACCCGCCGACGCGCGGCCGCACGAGCACCGCGACGCGCTCCGAGGCGCCGGCCACGGCGCGGACGGCGTCGACCGTCGCGCCGGAGGGCGTGAGGCCCCCGGTCGCCGCCAGCGCCTGGCACAGCTCGACGCGATCGGCGCCTCCCTCGAACGCGCTCCGCGCGCCGGCCGGGCCGTCGACGGCGATCTCGAGCACGATGCGCGTCACGGCGCCACCGTGAGGGTGGCGACCGGCTCGCTGCGCAGCCCCGCAGGGATGTGCGCAGTCCGTGTGCCGTCGGGCGCGGTCTCCGATTCCACGGCGGAGCCGTCCGTCCAGCGTGCGGCACCGTCGGCGAGCTCCGCCGGAAGGCGGACCTCCCCGGTGCTCGGGTCGAGTGCGTGCACGTGCACGCCGGCGGCCGACCGCGTATAGCGGCGCGGCTCGCCGATCTCCTCGCCGAAGCGCACCCAGGGCCGCGTTCCGTGGATCGCGTCGCCGTTCAGCCGCATCCAGGCGCCGAGGTCGCGCATCGTCCGGCGCTGCAGCTCCGGGATCCGCCCGGCGGCATCGGGGCCGACGTTGATGAGCAGGTTCCCGTTCTTGGAGACCACGTCCACCAGCATCCGGATCAGATCCGGCCCGGACAGGGTCTGACGCTCGTCCTCCGCCTGGTTGTAGCCGAACGAGTAGCCGAGGCCGCGCGTGGACTCCCACGGAGCGTCGAGGATCCCCGGGATGTGCGTGTACTCGCGCGTCAGGAAGCCGTGGTACGGCACTCCCCAGCGGTCGTTCACGACGCCGTTCGGCACCCGCTCGAAGTAGCGGCGCAGGAGCGCGGCGACCGCGAACTCCTCGTCGCCCTTGCCGCCGTCGGGCCACTCGATGTCGTTCCAGAGCACGTCGGGCGAGAAGCGCTCGACGAGCTCGTCGAGCTGTGCGGCGGCGTAGCGTGAGAAGGGCTCGTCGTTGCGGCGGTAGCGGAACAGGTCGGTGTCCGACTCGATCGCCGGGAAGTCGCTCGCGTGCCAGTCCAGCGCTCCGGAGAAGTACACGCCGAACCGGGCGCCGGCACGCCGAGTCGCGTCGTGGAGCTCGGCCACGAGGTCCCGCCGCGGTCCGCGCGCCACCGCATTGAAGCCGGTCGTGTCCGTGCCCCACAGGCAGAAGCCCTCGTGGTGCTTGGTCGTCGGGATGACGTAGCGTGCACCGGCGTCCACGAGCTCGCCGACGAAGGCGTCGGCATCGAAGGACGACGCGTCCCAGAGGTCGGCGAGGTCCTCGTACGAGGTGCCGGGTCCGTAGAGCTCCTGGTGCCGCTGCCAGGTCGGGCTGCCCGCGATCCGCACGGTGTTGCCGTACCACTCGGCGTACTGGTGCCAGGCGTAGGCGTCCTCGGTGGGGATGTTCACGCCCTCGCCGTGCTGCACTGCCCAGGCGGGCACCGAGTACAGGCCCCAGTGCACGAAGAAGCCGAGCTTGGCGTCGCGGTACCAGTCCGGCACGCCGGCGGCGGGGTACGCGGGGGCGGCGGATCCGAAATCGGGTCCGGTGCGCTTCTCGAAGTTCATCATGCGGGCAGCTCCTCTCCGCGGCGGCTCACGTGCGCGGTGAGCGCGGGGACGCCGGCGGTGTCGAACGGGAAGACGCCGGGTGCCAGCCGGTGGTGCCCCAGGCGCAGGAGGTCCTGATCCACGCCGCCCGGGGTGAGCGCGAGGGTCCAGTCGGCGGCGAGGTCGTACAGCTCGGGCTCGAGGTAGCCGATCTTGACGATCACGATGTCCGCGCTCTCGGGATCCAGTCCCAGCATGCGGAAGTCATCGAGGTGGTGGAAGGGCTTGCGGCGCTCGGTGATGATCGCGTGCACGCTGCCGGAGCGGATCACGACCTGCATGCCCGCCTCGGGGTCGCCCTCGGTGATCGAGAAGACCTCCCCGGTGAGCGGCACCGGCCCGCGCGGGCCGGGATCCACTCGCCCGCCGACCTCGAGGGTGACGGTCGCGCCGACGCCGGCCTCCACGGCCTCGGCCACCGCCGCGGCGTCGAACACGGAGGCGTGCACGACGACGCGTCCGGGCTCGGCCAGCTCGGGACGCGCGAGCAGTTCGCCGAGCGTCCAGGAGACGTCGCCCGCGCCGCCCGCGGTGGGGTTGTCGCCGGAGTCGGAGATCACGTAGGGGCGCGACGCCTCCGGAGCGAGCGCGAGGTCGAGCGCGTCGCCGAGGGTGGCGGCCGGCCCCACGAACACGAAGTCGGCGCGCGCATCCCAGTAGTGCCGGGCGAGGCGCTCGGCCTCCCGCGCGATCACGTCCCGGTCGTCGCCGGTCACCATCACGATCGCCATGTTGCGCGGCTCGTCGGCCCAGGCGTATCCGACCCAGATCGCGGCGTCCACGACACCGTCGAGCTCCGCGACCTCCGGCACCTGGGCGTAGATGCCGCGCGCCGGCTCCAGCCGGGTGCTCGTCTTCTCCCCCGGCAGCAGCACGGGCACGGGCACCCACGCCTTGTAGGGGCGGCGACGCAGCACGTCGGATCCGTGCCGACCACGCAGGCGCGCGAGCAGGTTCCACACCGCGCGCTCCTTGGTGTTCATCCAGTCCTCGTGCGGCGCCATCCGGTAGCAGGTGAGCAGATCCAACGCGTCGCGCAGCACCTCCGACACGTTGCCGTGCAGGTCCATCGAGGTCGACACGAGCACGTCGTCACCGAGTGCGGCGCGCACGGCCGCGGCGAGGTCGCCCTCCGCATCCTGCATCCCGACGACGCTCATGGCGCCGTGGATGTCGAAGAAGAATCCGTCGAACGGGCCGCCGGCGGCGATCTCGGCGCGGATGCCGTGCACGATCGCCTCCTTCATCCGCAGATAGGTCGCCGGCGCGACGGCTCCGCCCGGCAGCGAGCGGCCGTGGTGGATCGGGATCCACTCCGCCGCCTCGCGCAGCTCACGGCCCTCGTCGAGGAACGGGTAGTAGCCGACGAGGTCGACGCCCTCGCGGATCGTGAAGGCCTCGTCGCCGGAGATGTGCGGCGAGAAGGTGCTGGACTCGATCGAGATCCCGGCGATGCCGATGCGGGGACGGACGAGCCCGCCGTCCTCGACGGCCGGGAGCGGCTCCATCCAGACCGTGTCGGCCTCGGGGCGGATGTGCGGGGTGGGCGCGGTCATGACGACGTTCGTTCCTTCTCAGGCGGTGCGGGTGGTTCAGACGGGGGCGGGGACGGAATCGGCGAGTCGCGCGGAGGCGAGCGCCGCGGCTCCTCGAGCGACGGCGTCGGCCGAGATCTCCGCGGGCACGATGCGCAACGGGAACCCGGAGACCGGGGCGTCGGTGCGCAGCGTCTCCAGGATGCCCGGTTCGAGCAGATCCCAGGCTTCGCGAACCCCTCCGCCGATCACGACCATGCCGAGATCGATCAGCGAGGACGCGACGGAGGCGGCGAGAGCCGTCGCACGGGCCGCGTCCGTGAAGACGTCGAGCGCCGCGGTCTCCCCGGCCCTCGCCCGATCCGCGATCTCCGGGGCTGTGGCATCGGATCCGGTCGCCGCGCGGTAGCGGCGGGCGATCGAGGTGCCGGAGGCGAGCGTCTCCAGATGCCCGGTCTGCCCGCACGTGCACACCAGGTCGCTGAAGCCCGGGGTGTGCCCGATCTCCCCCGCCGCGCCGTGCGCGCCGTGGTGCACCGCGCCGTCGAGGGCGATCGCGCCGCCGACGCCGGTGCCGAGCATGATGCCGAGCACGTCGCTCTCCCCGCGGGCGGCGCCCCAGCGCAGCTCGCCGATCAGGAAGGCGTTCACGTCGTTCTCGACCCACACGGGTGCGCCGAGGCGGCCCTCGAGCTCGTCCGCGAGTGGGAACCCGCTCCAGTCCGTGAACGTGGCGGAGGCGGCGACGACGACGCCGCGCTCCTGGTCGATCACCCCGGCGGCGCCGACGCCCGCGCCGGCGAGCGACGCGTCGAGCGCGCCGCGGAGCCGGAGGACGAGATCCGCGGCGGCGTCCGCCATCGCGGAGCCGCCCTCCGCGGCCGGGGCGGGGACGACGCCCTTCGCCAGGACGGTGCCGGTCTCATCGGTCAGCACGGCGGAGATCTTCGTCCCGCCGATGTCGATGCCCGCGATCACGGGCGCGTTCGTCTCCCGGTGCGGCGCGGCACCGGATCCTTCGTCCTGCGTCATCGTCCGCCGAGCCCCGCCATCGCGATGCCCTTGACCAGGTGCTTCTGCAGCACGATCACGAGGACCGTGGTCGGCACCATCGAGATGATCGCCGCCGCCATCTGCAGATCCCAGCGCGTACCGGTGAGACCGGAGAAGGTCGCGAGACCCACCGGGAGCGTGCCGTGCGCGTTGTAGTCGACGGTCACGATCAGCGGCCACAGGTAGCTGTTCCAGAAGGAGAGGAAGGTGAAGACGGAGAGCACCGCCACCGCGGACTTCGCGAGCGGCAGGATGATCTGCAGGAACGAGCGCAGCGGGCCTGCGCCGTCGACGCGCGCGGCCTCTTCGAGCTCGTAGGGGATCCCACGGAAGAACTGGCGCATGAGGAAGGTGCCGAACGCGGTGAAGGCGAACGGGAAGATCAGCGCCTGGTAGGTGTCCACCCAGTTCAGCCACTGCATGACCTGGAACATCGGGATGACCAGCACCTCGGCGGGCACCATCAGGGTCGCGAGGAACAGCACGAACACGGCGTCCCTGCCACGCCAGCGCAGACGGCCGAAGGCGTACCCCGCGGTCGTCGACACGATCAGCACGACGAGGGTTCCGGCGATCGCCACGAAGAACGAGTTGCCGATGTAGGTGAGGAACGGGCCGTACGCGAACACGTCGGCGAAGTTCGACCAGCGCACCTCGGAGCCGACGAGCTTCGGCGGCATGGAGAACATCTCGTTGTTCGGCTTGAGAGCCGAGAAGAACGAGTAGACCAGCGGCGAGACGAACACGAGCGCCGCGAGGTAGACGAAGACGTGCGCGATGATGAGGCGCGTCCGCTCTGCACCGGACAGCGGCGCCTTCGGGCGCGTGGTGCGGTCCTCGGCGGCGACCTCGGCCGACTCGGCGATGGCGGCCTCCTGCAGATCAGTGCTCATAGTGCACCCACTTCTTCTGCGCCCCGAACTGCAGCGCGGTGATGATGATGATGAGCGCGAACAGGATCCACGCGCCGGCGGCGGCGATGCCGAGGTCCTGGAACTTGAAGCCCTGGTTGTAGATGAACTGCACCAGGGGCTGCGTCGCATTGCCCGGGCCGCCTCCGGTGAGCAGCTGCGGCTGCGCGAACACCTGCAACGACGTGATCATGGTCATGATCGTCGCGAAGAAGATCGACGGCGAGATCATCGGGACGACGACGCTCCACTGCATGCGGAAGCCGGAGGCTCCATCGATGCGCGCGGCCTCGATGACCGATTCCGGCAGCTGCTCGAGGGCGGCGGAGAAGATGAGCATGTTGTAGCCGAGGCCCTGCCAGACGCTCATGATGATGACCATGGCCATGGCCCAGAACGGGTCGGCGAGGAAGTTGGGCAGCTTGATGCCGAACCAGCCCTGAGCGATCCCGTTGAAGAGGCCCTGGGGCTGCAGCATCATCTTCCACACCAGGACGCTCGCGACCATGGGCGTCACGACCGGGATGAAGAACAGCACGCGCAGTGCGCCGCGACCGCGGATCCGCGGCCCGAGGGACATCGCCAGGATCAGCGAGCACACGATGCTGAGCGGCACGTAGACGATCGTGAAGACGGCGGTGTTGCGCATCGCGGGCCAGAAGTCCGGGCTCGACGTGAAGAGCTTGATGTAGTTGTCGACGCCGTTGAAGGTCTTGTCGCCGAACGTGGGCCAGTTGTAGAAGCTCATCACGATGGAGAGCACGACCGGCACGACGGTGAACACGGCGAGGCCGATCAGGGCGGGGCTCGCGAAGCCGAGCGCCTGACGACCTTCCGCGCGCATGAGGGATCCGCGACGGGGCGGAGCACCGCGTCGGCTCTGCGATGCGCGGCGGCGGGATGCGGCGATGGTCACCGTTCCTCCTTCTTCCAGGATGGTGTCCCGGTCCGGCGGACGGATCCGCCGGACCGGGAGAGGATCACTTGCCGAACTGCTGCTGAGCGCTCTTGAGCACGTCGGCCATGGGGGTCTGGCCGTTGTAGACGCTCACCAGCTGCGGCTGGATGAAGGTGCCGACCTTCGACCAGTTGTCGGTGACGTACTGACCCTGCACGTTCGCGAAAGCGGCCTTGAAGACCTCCTCGACCTGGGCGCGGTACTTGGCGTCGATCGAGTCGAAGTACAGCGGCTGGCTCTCCGTGCGTGCCGGGTAGCTGCGGCCGGAGGAGGCGATGTAGTCCTGCGAGTCCTTGCTGAGCAGGGATCCGAGCACCTTCAGCGCGGCGTCCTTGTTCTTGCAGGTCTTGGAGATGCCGTAGCCGGAGCCGAGGATGAGGCTCAGCGAGTCCTTGCCCTCACCCGGCAGCGGTGCCATGCCGGCAGTGAAGCCGGCCTCGTTCTTCAGGTAGCTGACGGCGTTCCAGGTTCCGTCGACGGCCATCGCGGCGTTGCCGTTCGAGTACTGGTCCTCGCCCCAGCCGCCGTCGGAGGCGCTGGCGACGGGCAGAGCGACCTTCTGGTCGGTGACGAGACCGGCGTACCAGGTCGCGGCGTCCGAGAACTTCTTGTCCGTGAGCTGCAGCTTGCCGTCCTGCGAGGCCGGCTGCACGCCCGCCTTCGCGATGGGCAGCGCCTGCCACTGGAAGTCGCCCATGCCGACGGCGAAGCCCTGCTTGCCGTCCCGGGTCGCCGCCTTGGCGGTCTTCTCGAAGTCGTCGAAGGTCCAGCCCGGCTTCGGGTCTGCGGCGCCGGCGGCCTTGAGCTGGTCGGCGTTGTAGTAGACGAGCATCGTGGCGGTGTCGAAGGGCAGGCCGTACAGGTCGCCCTTGTTCTTCAGGATCTCGGTGGTGCCCGAGGCGAAGTCACCCTCCTTGAGGCCCGCGGTCTTCAGATCGTCCGCGGTGAGCTTCTGGAAGCCGGAGGTGTATCCGGACAGCATGCCGCTGTTCATGCCGGTGACGCACGCCATGTTGCCCGAAGCCATGTTCGTGGTCAGCTTGGTGAAGAAGTCGTTCCACGGCGCGGTGCGCAGCTCGATCTTCAGGTCGGGGTTCTGCTTCTTGGCGACGTCGATCTGGGCCTGGAGGGCCTTGGTGTCGTCGGCGGATCCCGCCCACATGTCCACCACGACGGTCTTGTCGTCGGCGCCGGCGCTGCTGCTCGAGCCGCCGCAGCCGGTCAGCACGAGCGCGGCGCCCACCGTGAACGCCGCCACGGGGACGAGGTGAGTCTTCTTCATTGAAATGCCTCCTCAGGCACGAACAGATCCATGCTTCGTTTGAGATCGAACGAAGTAATTCGGGGTTATGCCCTCATCTTGTCAGAGGCCCGCGCGAATTGCCAGCCGAACATCGGATGTCTGGCTGGGATCGTGAGAATTCCGTGATGAATCCGGATCCACGGCGACATCGCCACTAGAGTGATCTTCATTCGACCTCGAAGGAAGTGTCATGGCACGTTCGGCAGACCGGTCCCCCGACCGCCGCGAACCCCCGGCATCCGGTGACCACGCCCGGCAGATCGTCGAGCTGGTGACGCGCGGAGAGGCACTGTCCCGCTCGGATCTCGCCCGCCTGCTGGGCATCGCGCCCTCCACCGTCTCCCTGCGGGTGCAGGAGCTCGTCGACGCCGGAATCCTGCGGGAGAACGGCCAGGCGCAGTCCTCTGGCGGGAGGCGCGCTCGGAGGCTGTCCCTCGGCGGCACGCCGCACCGCGTGCTGGCTGCGGAACTCGGTGGCGAGCATGCCCGACTCGGGTTGCTCGATCTCGGCGGTCACCTCGAGCGGACGGCGACGATCCCGATCACGATCGCGGACGGCCCCGAGGCGACGCTCACACTCGTCGAGGCCGGCCTGCGCGAGCTCGCCGCGGGCGCAGACATCCGAGCTGTGGGCATCGCACTCCCGGGACCCGTCAACTTCGAGACCGGAAGCGTGGATCAGCCCTCCCGCATGCCCGGCTGGCCCGGATTCCGAGTCGGCGAGGCGCTGACAGAGCGCTTCGGCGTCCCGGCCGTGGTTGACAACGACGCGAACCTCATGGCGCTGGGTGAGCACCACCGCAGTCTCACGCGCGACCAGCACAGCATCACGGTCAAGGCGGGAACGGCGATCGGCAGCGGCATCGTCGTGGCGGGCGCCGTGCATCGCGGAGCCACCGCTGCGGCCGGAGACATCACGCACACGCGGGTCGCGGAAGCCGCGGACATCCCGTGCTCCTGCGGCAACCACGGCTGCCTCGAGACGATCGCGAGCGGCGCGGGACTCGTCCGCCAGATGCGGGAGCGCGGCGTCGCCGTCACCGGCGCCGCGGACGTGCTGGAGCTCGCCCGCAACGGCGATCCGATCGCGACCACGCTGGTGCGCACGGCCGGCACGCACCTCGGTCAGGTGCTGTCCGGCGTCGTCAACTTCTTCAATCCGCACGCCGTGTTCCTCACGGGAAGCATGAGCGCGAGCGAGCCCTTCCTCGCCGCGGTCCGCAGCCGTGTGTACGAGGCCTGCCATCCGCTGGCCACGCAGACGCTGCGGATCGAGTCCGCGCAGACCGGCCCGGATGCGGCGCTGTACGGCGCCGCACGCCTCGCGATGGAGCTGGTCGACCCCGTCGCCTGAGACCCGATGCCGCGCCCGCCTCGGACGGCGCCGGGCGCGGCGGCTCAGGCTCCGGGCGCGAGGGTCAGTTCGATGACCGGGATCAGCACGTCCGGGCGCCGCACCGGCAGGTGCACCGTGAGCGTGCCCTCCTGCTCCCCAGCCGGCGTCATCAGCGTCGCCTCCTGCTCCGGATCCGTCACCGAGGTCTTCAGCCAGGATCCGTCGTTCAGCAGACGCGCGTAGGTCACCCGGTCGGCGAGCCCGTCGAGGTGCACATAGCCGAGCGGCCAGGAGAACAGGTGCAGGTAGAGGCGGTCTCCGCGGCGGGTGTAGACGCCCTCGCGGGGTGCGGCGAAGGGGGCATGACCGGCGCCCACGATCGCGTCGCGGTGCAGCCGCATCCACTCGCCGAGCGCCGCGAGCACGGCCTCGTCGCGCGGGGCGATGCTCCCGCGGCCGTCCGGACCGATGTTGAGCAGCATGTTGCCGTCCATCGACACCGAGTCGGCGAGCATCTGCGCGAGCAGCACGGCCGATTTCTGGTCGTGGTTGTCGCGGTGATATCCCCAGGATCCGTTGATCGTCTGGCAGGCCTCCCACACCTGCGGGACGCCGTCCACGAGGATCGGCGCGGTCGGCTGGTACTGCTCCGGGGTGACGAAGTCCGCAGGGATCCCGAGACGGTCGTTCACGAGCATCTGCGGCTGGAGTTCGCGGCAGAGCGCGAGGAGCGTCTCCGCATCCCAGTCGTCCGGCCCCTTGCCCGCCCAGCCGCCCTGGGCCTCGGGATAGGTGAAGTCGAAGAACAGGTAGTCGATGTCGCCGTACTGCGTGAGCAGTTCACGCACCTGGCCGTGCAGATACGTGCGGTAGCGGTCCATGTCCCGCTCGCCGTTGCGCTCGTGCTCGATCGCGTCGTCGCGACGAGGGTGGTTGGCGTCCACCGTGAAGTCCGGATGATGCCAGTCGATGAGCGAGTGGTAGAGGCCCACGCGCAGTCCCTCCGCCCGCAGGGCGTCGACGTACTCGCGCACGAGGTCGCGCCCGCAGGCGGTGACCGAGGTGTAGTCGGTGAGCGCCGAATCCCACAGGCAGAACCCGTCGTGGTGCTTCGTGGTGAGCACCACGTAGCCTATCCCCGTGGCCTTCGCACGGCGCGCGAGCGCGGCCGCGTCGAAGAGGTCGGGGTCGAAGTGGTCGAAGTAGGCGCGGTACTCCTCGGCCGTCAGGCGCTCGTAGTTCTGCACCCACTCGTGCCGGGCGGCGCCGCTGTACAGGCCGAAGTGCACGAACATCCCGAACCGGGCCTCGTCGAACCACTGCTGTCGCATCTCTGCCTCTTCTCCTGATCTCGGTGGGTGGGCTCAGGCGGAAGGGTGCCCGACGACGCCCTTGCGCAGCAGCGCATTGCCGTATTTGCGGGTCTCCCCCGTTCGCACCATGAGGTAGGCGCCCTTCGCGACCTCGTAGTACGCGAAGCGCTCCACGAAGCGCGTGCTGTGCTGATCGGTGCCGGCGGCCGCCATGAGCTCACGCTGCACGTCGAGCACGGTCGCGTCGGCCGACTCCATGAGGTCGATGCCCGGGGCGTCGTCGAGAGGCAGCACCGAACGGATCGCGGCGACCACGGCCGGCGTCGTCGTGCCGGGCAGGTCCACGACGCGCTCGCCGAGCGCCCACGCCGGGAAGTGCGCATCGGCCACGACGACCGCATCCGAGTGCCCCATCCGATCGAGGTGCAGCAGCAGCTCACCGGTGAGCAGAGGGTTGATTCCTTCGAGCATGTCGCTCCCTTCGTCCGTGGCTGTCGGTCCGGGCGGCATTCACGCCGGGATGAGCGTCTCGGTCGCGAGTTCGCGCCAGAGATCCGCCGGAATGTCGAGCGCGGCGAGCTGGGCGTTCTGGCGGAGCTGCTCGGGCCGGCTTCCGCCGACCACGACCGAGGCCACGGCCGGGGACTGCAGCGGGAACTGTATCGCGGCGGCGGGCAGCGGCACATCGTGCGCGCGGCAGATCTCGGCGATCCGGGTGAGCCGCTGCCAGAGATCGTCCGGCAGCGCCCCGTACTCGTAGCGGCCGTCACGGCGCGGCTCGCTCTGCGCGAGCAGTCCGGAGTTGAACACCGAGGCGGCGACGATGTCGGTGCCGCGCTCGACGCACGCCGGGATCACGTCGACGGCCGCCGGTTGCTCGAGCAGGGTGTACCGTCCGGCGACCATGATCGTGTCGAGGTCGGCCGAGCGCACCGCGGCGGTGAGCGCGTCGGCGGTCATGGATCCGATGCCGATCCGGCCCACCTGCCCCTCTGCGCGCAGCTCCTCGAGCGCGGGGAACGCCTCGGCGAGCGCCAGGTCGAGATCATGGCGCTCCGGGTCGTGCAGGTAGAGGATGTCGATCCGCTCGATGCCCAGGCGCTCGCGTGACTCGTCGAGGCTGGCGCGGATCCCCGCCTCCGAGAAGTCCCAGACCCGCTGCAGCTCATCCGGGACGTGGAAGTCGTTCGCCGTGTCGAGTCCGCCCGCGACGTGTTCGGGGTTCGGGCGCAGCAGGCGCCCCGCCTTGGTCGAGAGCACGTACTCGTCTCGCGGCTTGGTCTGCAGGAACGCGCCCAGCCGGCGCTCCGAGAGCCCCAGCCCGTAGTGCGGCGCGGTGTCGTACAGGCGGATCCCGCTCTCCCACGCGGCGTCCAGCACGGCCCAGGCCTCGTCGTCGGTGAGCGCGCGGAACAGGTTTCCGACGTTCGCCGCACCGTAGCCGAGGGCCGGGATCGCGGACAGAGCAACGGCTCCGACGGGCTCAGACATGCGCGCCCGCCTCGCGGCGCTCGCCGGTCCAGGTGAACTCGGCGCGGCTGGCAGCCTTCATCTCCATGCCGTTGCCGGGTGCCGTCGGCGCGGAGTAGGAGCCGCCCCGGATGTCGGTCGGCACCACGAAGTGCTCGTGCAGGTGATCCACGTACTCGATCATGCGCCCTTCGCGGGTGCCCGAGACCGCGACGAAGTCGAACATGGACAGGTGCTGCACGGCCTCGCACAGCCCCACGCCGCCGGCGTGCGGGCACACCGGCACGCCGAACTTCGCAGCGAGAAGCAGGTTCGCGATGTTCTCGTTCACGCCCGCCACGCGCACCGCGTCGATCTGCATGACCTGGATCGCCTCGGCCTGCAGCAGCTGCTTGAAGATCATCCGGTTCTGCGCATGCTCGCCGGTCGCGACCCGGATCGGCGCGACGCCCCGGGCGATCTCGGCATGCCCGAGCACGTCGTCGGGGCTGGTCGGCTCCTCGATCCAGGCGGGGTGGAACTCGGCGAGCGCGTTCACCCAGGCGATCGCCTCGGACACCTCCCAGCGCTGGTTCGCGTCGATCGCGATGGGGAAGTCGGGACCGCAGACCTCGCGGGCCTTGCGGAACCGGCGGATGTCGTCATCGAGATCGGCACCGACCTTGAGCTTGATCTGCGTGAAGCCGTCGGCCATCGCCTCTCGGGTGAGGCGCTCGAGCTTCTCGTCCGAGTAGCCCAGCCACCCGGGGCTCGTGGTGTAGCCCGGGTAGCCGGTCGCGAGCAGCTGCTGCTCGCGTTCGGCCCGGCCCGCCTCGGCGTCGCGCAGGATCGCCAGCGCATCCTCACGGGTGAGGGCGTTGGTGAGGTAGCGGAAGTCGACGAGGTCGACGATCTCCTCTGGCGTCATCCGGGCGAGGAGCAGCCACAGCGGAAGCCCGGCGCGCTTGGCCTTGATGTCCCACAGGGCATTGATCACGGCGCCGATCGCCATCTGCATGACGCCCTTCTCCGGACCGAGCCAGCGCAGCTGCGAATCGCCGATGATCTCCCGGAACGTGCCCCCCATGTCGTCGAGCAGCGGCTCCAACTCACGGCCGACGAGGTGCCCGGAGAGCGCGTCAATGCCCGCGACCTGCACGTCGTTGCCACGGCCGATCGTGAACACGAACGCGTGTCCTTCGATGCCGTCCGCCGCGTCGGTGCGCACGATCACGTACGCCGCGGAGTAGTCGGGGTCGGGGTTCATCGCGTCGGAGCCGTCGAGGCTGAGCGAGGTGGGGAATCGAATGTCGCTGGTCTCCAGCGCGACGATGCGGCTCACGGTTCTCCTGTTCTGGGCCTGAAGTCGGGGCAGCGGCGCAGACGGCCGGATCGTTCCTCGACAGTTGGAGTGTAAACATCGGATGTCTATACTGTCAACGCGGGATGCATCCGCTCGCGTCGTTCCGACGGCGGATCCGCCCATCCCCGTGAGAAGGCAGGAGAATCATGAAGTTCGCGCGTCTGGGCGACCCCGGATCCGAGATCCCGGTCGTCATCGCCGAAGACCGTACGTACGATCTTCGGCCCGTGACCTCCGATGTGAACGGCGATTTCCTCGCCGCCGACCCCGTGGGCCGCACGCGTGCCGCCCTCGACGCAGGCACCCTCCCCGAACTGAGCGACGCGGACGCGTTCCGCACCGGAGCGCCGATCGCGCGTCCCGGTGCCGTCATCTGCGTGGGACAGAACTACGCCGCGCACGCCCGCGAGTCGGGCGCCGAACCACCCACGGTCCCGATCCTGTTCCTGAAGACCCCGAACACGGTCGTCGGCCCCGACGACGCCGTGACCATCCCGCGGGGCAGCGAGAAGACCGACTGGGAGGTGGAGCTCGGCATCGTGATCGGATCCCGCGCCGCCTACCTCGACTCCCCCGCCGACTCCGCCGCGCACATCGCCGGCTACGTCGTCTGCAACGACGTCTCCGAACGGGCTTTCCAGATGGAGGTCTCCGGCGGGCAGTGGTCGAAGGGCAAGGCCGCGTTCGGGTTCAACCCGACCGGCCCGTGGCTCGTCACGCCTGACGAGGTCGACGTGCAGAACCTGCGGCTGCGCAGCTTCGTGAACGGCGAGCCGCGCCAGGACTCGAACACGAACGACATGATCTTCTCCGTCGCGGAGATCGTGCACCACATCTCGCAGTACATGACGCTCGAGCCGGGAGACCTCATCCTCACCGGCACACCGCAGGGCGTCGCGTTCGGCGGGAAGTTCCCGTACCTGCGCGCCGGGGACGTCGTCGAGATCGACATCGAGGGGCTGGGCGGCCAGCGTCAGGAGTTCATCGCATGGGAGGCACAGGCATGACCGGTCAGGTCGAAGGACTCGTCGCGATCGTCACGGGCGGCGCATCCGGGATCGGCGCGGCGATCGCCGCGCAGCTGCACGATCAGGGCGCGCAGGTCGCCGTGCTCGACCGCGACGTGGCCGGCGCGGATCCGCGCTTCGCCGCCTTCACGGCCGACGTGTCGGACCGCGCGAGCGTGGACACGGCCGTCGCCGCGATCGGCGAGCGGTTCGGCCGCATCGACATCGTCGTGAACAACGCCGGGATCGGCGCTCAGGGCGACATCACGGCGAACGGCGACGACGAGTGGGCCCGCGTGCTCTCGATCAACGTGACGGGCATCGCCCGCGTCTCGGCCGCAGCGCTGCCGTGGCTGCGGAACTCCCCCGCCGCGGCGATCTGCAACACCGCCTCGATCGCCTCGACCACCGGGCTGCCGCAGCGCGCGCTCTACTCCGCGTCGAAGGGCGCCGTCTCGGCGCTCACCAGGGCGATGGCAGCCGATCACCTCCGAGAAGGCATCCGGGTGAACGCCGTCAACCCCGGTACGGCCGACACCCCGTGGGTCGGGCGTCTGCTCGACTCCGCCGCCGACCCCGTCGCGGAGCGCGCCGCCCTCAACGCCCGTCAGCCGCACGGTCGTCTGGTCTCGCCGGACGAGGTCGCGGGCGCCGTGCTGTACCTCGTCAGCCCTGCGTCCGGATCCACCACCGGCACCTTCATCGAGGTCGACGGCGGCATGGCCCAGCTGCGCCTCCGGGCGGAGTAGCCGACACCGCGCCGGGCCGCCCGGCTCAGGCCTGGGCGGCCTGGCGCAGCCAGCGCTCCACACCCGCGATGTGTGCGGTGGCGAGCGAGGTGGCGAGCGAGGGGTCGTGCTGCGCGATCGCGTCGGCGATGGCCCGGTGCTCCGAGAGAGTGCGCTCGACGGCGCCCTGCTCGGTGAGGCCGCGCCACACCCGGGCGCGGATGGTCTGACTCGACAGGCTGTCGATGAGGCTCGCCAGGTAGCCGTTGCCGGTCATCCGCACGATGTCCTGGTGGAAGCGGATGTCGTGCGCGACGAGATCGTCGATCGAGACGCCCGCGTCGATGCCGGCGACCTCGGCCTGCAGGGCGGCGATCGCCTCGCTGTCGCCGTGCGTGGCGGCGAGGCCGGTGGCCTGGGATTCGAGCATGCGACGCACGGCGAACAACTCGAGCAGCGAGTCGTCATCGTGCATGTCGATGACGAAGCTGATCGCCTCGAGCAGCAGGTGCGGTTCGAGGCTCGTCACGTAGGTACCGTCACCGCGACGCACGTCGAGGACGCGGATCACCTCGAGCGCCTTGACGGCCTCCCGCATCGAGTTGCGGCTCAGGCCGAGCCGCTCGGCGAGCTCCTTCTCCGGCGGCAGGCGATCGCCGGGGCCGAGCTCGCCCGACACGATCATCGCCTTGATCTTCTCGATCGCCTCGTCGGTGACTGCCATGGCGTCATCCTAGGGGTTTTCACGAACATCGGATGTCTGCGCCACACGAGCGCCGATCTGCGGAAGGATGTGCCCATGCGCGTACTCGATTCCCACCTGCACCTGTGGGATCCGTCCCGCCTCGACTACGAGTGGCTCGACGGGCCGCTGGCTCAGCGCTACGCGGCCGAGGAACTCGCACGCGCGAGCGTCGACGGCGCCGAGCGCGCGGCGGCGATCTTCGTGCAAGCGGAGTGCGTCGAGGCGCAGTTCATCGACGAGGCCCGCTGGGTCGCGGACAACGCGGCACGCACAGGCGTCATCGGCATCGTGGCGGGCGCGCGACTCGATCGCGGCGCGCAGACGACCGCGCACCTCACGGCCCTCACGGGGATCGACGCGGTGGTCGGGGTGCGGCACAACCTCCAGGACGAGCCCGACGGCACCGCACGCAGCGACGCGTTCCGTGCGGGCGCCGCCGCACTGGCCGCGCACGGATACCGCTTCGACGCGTGCGTGCGCGCCCATCAGCTCTCCGACGTCGCCGACCTCGCGGCCTGGGTGCCCGCTCTGCCGATCGCGCTCGACCATCTCGGAAAGCCCGCGATCGGGACGGCAGCGGATCCACTCCCCCCTGCCGTGGCCTGGCTGGGCGACCTGAGAGACCTGGCGGCACACCCGCAGGTGTCCGTCAAGCTGTCGGGGCTGCCGGCCGAGGCCGGCGGATCCTGGAGCCCGCAGCAGGTGACCCCGTTCCTCGACGCGGCTGCCGAGGCGTTCGGAGCCGATCGCCTGCTGTGGGGCGGCGACTGGCCCGTCTCCGCCCTCACGGGCGCCCCGCCGGAGTATCGCACCGAGAGCCGCGACCTCTGGGCTCGGACGGTGGCAGACTGGGCCGGCGCGCGCGGACTCGATGCCGACGCGATCTTCTGGGACAACGCCGCACGGTTCTACGGCGTCGAGTGATCCGCGGCCGACCCGCCTTTCGGGGCGAGTCGGGCCCCTTTCACAGGAAGGTCATCAGGTTGTTGAGTGAGGCTTGCCTTACCTATTATGTGATTCGCGACCTCCGCGCCTCTCCCTCCTCGAAGGATTCTCCGTGAACCGTTCCCTCCGGCTGCTCTCCGCCGCCGCGGCGGCCTCCGCCGTCGCCCTCGCGCTCACCGCCTGCAGCGGCTCCCCGACGCCGACCTCGAGCTCGGCCGGCGGCGACGACCTCGCCGGCCAGACCATCACGATCTACAACGCGCAGCACGAGGAGCTCACGAAGTCGTGGACCGACGCGTTCACGAAGGCGACCGGTATCAAGGTCCAGGTGCGCAACGGCGACGACACCGAGATGTCGCAGCAGCTCATCCAGGAGGGCGATCGCTCCCCCGCCGACGTGTTCCTCACCGAGAACTCGCCGTCGATGTCGGCGGTCGAGAAGGCCGGCCTGTTCGCCTCGCCAGGCGATGAGGCTCTGAAGAACGTCCCGACGGAGTACCGCCCGTCCTCGGGCAAGTGGGTGGGCATCGCCGCCCGCTCGACCGTGTTCGCGTACAACACGTCGAAGCTCACCGAGGCGCAGCTGCCGACCTCGCTCATGGATCTCGCCGACCCGTCCTGGAAGGGCCGCTGGGCCGCTTCCCCGTCCGGCGCCGACTTCCAGGCCATCGTCTCCGCCCTCGTGCAGCTCAAGGGAGCCGACGCCGCCGAGACGTGGCTGAAGGCCATGAAGACGAACTCCGTCGCCTACAAGGGCAACTCCACCGCGATGAAGGCCGTGAACGCCGGCGAGATCGACGGCGCCGTCATCTACCACTACTACTGGTTCGGCGACCAGGCGCAGACCGGTGAGAACTCGAAGAACGTGCAGCTGCACTACTTCAAGAACCAGGATCCAGGCGCGTTCGTGTCCGTGTCCGGGGGCGGCGTGCTGAAGTCGAGCAAGCACCAGGCCGCGGCGCAGAAGTTCCTGGCGTTCGTCACCGGTGCGGAGGGCCAGAAGATCCTGCAGACCGGCACCTCGTTCGAGTACCCGGTCGGATCCGGCGTCGCCGCCAACCCGAAGCTCGTGCCGCTCAAGGATCTGCAGGCGCCGACCATCGACCCGGCTACGCTGAACTCCAAGCAGGTCACCGATCTGATGACCCAGGCGGGCCTGCTCTAAGGCGCAGACATCACCACCTCGACGACCACCTCCCGACGGGCGGCCGGAGCGCGACAGCTCCGGCCGCCCCGCGGCGTCTCCCGCGGGGCGGGGTCGTGGGTCGTCATCACGGCCGGCGTCGTGGTCGCAGCGCTCTCGCTGCTGCCGCTTCTGTTCGTGGTCACCACGGCGGCACAGATCGGCTGGGCCGAATCGGCGGCGCTGATCTTCCGGCCGCGCGTCGGCGAGCTGCTCACGAACACCGTTTTGCTCGTCGCGATCACCGTGCCGCTGTGCGCCGTGATCGGGGTCGGCGGCGCCTGGCTCGTGGAGCGCACCTCGCTCGCCGGCGCCGGCGCATGGGGGGCCGTTCTCGCGATGCCTCTGGCGATCCCCGCCTTCGTGAACTCCTACGCGTGGGTCTCGGCGATCCCCTCGCTCGCCGGTCTCGCATCAGGTGTGCTGCTGGCGACGCTGTCGTACTTCCCCCTCGTGTACCTCCCGGTGCGCGCTGCGCTGGCTCGGCTGGATCCCGCTCTGGAGCAGGCCGCCGCGAGTCTCGGCCGCGGCCCGGTACGCGTGTTCTTCGGCACGGTGCTGCCGCAGCTGCGGCTCGCGCTGCTCGGCGGTGCGCTGCTCGTAGGACTCCACCTGCTCAGCGAGTACGGCGCGTTCGCCCTGATCCGGTTCGACACCTTCACGACGGCGATCATGGACCAGTATCGATCCACGTTCAACGGCTCCGCGGGGAGCATGCTCTCCGGCGTGCTGATGCTGCTGTGCTTCGCGCTGCTCCTGCTGGAGAGCCGGGCGCGCGGCCGTGCACGTTACGCGCGGATCGGATCCGGCACTGCCGCCCCACCCCGTCGGATCCGGCTGCGCGGATGGCAGGTACCGGCGCAGGTCGCCCTGCTCGCGCTCGGGATCGCCGCGCTCGGCGTGCCCGCCGTCGTGATCGGCGGATGGCTGGCCTATGGCGGCGCGGCGGTCTGGACGGCGCCCGATCTCGTGCCGACGCTGCTGCAGACCCTGGGGCTCGCGCTGGGTGGCGGCGTGGTCACGGTCATCGCCGCGTTCCCGTTGTCCTGGCTGGCGGTGCGCCGCCCCGGCGTGTTCAGCCGGCTGCTGGAGCGCACGAACTACGTCACGAGCTCCATGCCGGGCATCGTGCTCGCGCTCGCGCTGGTCACCGTCTCGCTCTTCTTCGTGCCGGCCCTGTACCAGACCACCGCGCTGCTGCTCCTCGCGTACGCGCTGCTGTTCCTGCCCCGCGCGCTGGTGCCGCTGCAGGCCGGCATCGCCCAGGCGCCGCAGAGCCTGGAGGAAGCCGCCCAGGCCCTAGGGCGCCGCCCGCTGCGGGCTTTCTGCGGCGTCACCCTTCGCCTGGTGGCACCGGCCACGGCCGCTGCGCTGGCGATGGTGTTCCTCGCCGTGGCCGGAGAGCTGACCGCGACGCTGCTGCTCTCGCCGATCGGCGTGCAGACCCTGGCCACACGGTTCTGGAGCCTGTCGAGCGAGATCGACTTCGCGGGCGCGGCGCCCTACGCGACGCTGCTGATCCTGCTGTCCGCACCCATGACCTACCTGCTGTTCCGGCAGTCCACGGCGCTCTCCACCGCGGACGTGTCTGCCGGCAGCGCCACCATGACATCCGCCCCCACGACCGCGGAGACCGCATGACCGCACACAACCTCGGATCCCTCGGCGCCGTGCCCTCCCCCGGCACGGGCCCGCTGCCCACGGCGCACCTGCAGGTCGGCGGGATCACCGCCTCGTACGGCGGGCACCGTGTGCTGCACGGCGTCGATCTCGCCGTGCAGACCGGCGGTATCACGGCGATCGTCGGCGCGTCGGGATCGGGCAAGACCACCCTGCTGCGGATCATCGCCGGTTTCGAACGCCCCGACGAGGGCGAGGTCGTGCTCGGCTCCGCCACGGTCGTCGGACCCGGGACCTGGGTGCCCGTGCACCGCCGCGACATCGGCTACGTCACGCAGGACGGCGGGCTCTTCCCCCATCTGACGGTCGCGCGCAACATCTCCTTCGGACTGGACGATCTCAGTCGCGCGGACCGGAACCGGCGCGTGGCCGAGCTGCTGGACCTCGTCTCGCTGCCGCACGACGTGGCTGAGCGCCGCCCGGACCAGCTCTCCGGCGGGCAGCAGCAGCGCGTCGCGATCGCCAGGGCGCTCGCTCGCGAGCCCGAGCTGATGCTGCTGGACGAGCCGTTCTCGGCGCTCGACACCGGCCTGCGCGCCGCCACCCGCGAGGCGGTGGCGCGGATTCTGACCGATGCCGGAACGACGACCATCCTCGTCACGCACGACCAGTCCGAGGCGCTGAGCTTCGCCGACCAGGTGGCCGTCATGCGCGACGGGCGTCTGGTGCAGACCGGGCACCCGTTCGTCGTGTACACGCGCCCCGTCGACCGCGGCGTCGCGGAGTTCCTCGGCGACGCGATCGTCCTGGACGCCTGGCTGGACGGATCCCTCGCGTCCTGCGCCCTCGGTTACGTGCCGGTGCGGAATCCTCCGGCACGAGGGCACGTGCAGCTCATGCTGCGCCCCGAGCAGGTGCAGCTCGTCGCCGACTCGCCCATCCGCGCGACCGTGGAGAAGGGCGTGTACTTCGGCGCGGAGTCCTCGGTGCGGATCCACCTGGAACCGCGTCCCGACGCGGATCCCCGACTGTCTGCGGAGCCGCCCACGATCACCATCAGGCACTGGAACGCGGCACTCACCCGTCCCGGCCAGCGCATCGCTCTGCGCGTGGTCGGCGAAGGCGTCGCCTTCCCGGTCTGAGCGCCGCCGCGAGAAGCGTTCTCAGTCGAAGAGCGGCACGAACAGGCTGTGCCAGGTGTCGGGACCCGCGATGCCGTCCGCGGGAGGTGCGAACTTCGCCTGGAAGTCGCGGACCGCTGCGTCCGTCACCGGCCCGAAGACGCCGTCGACCGTGAGCCCAGGGAGCTGACTCTGCAGGGCCATGACGGCCTCCCCCGTGCTGCCGAGCTGGACCGTCATGATCAGGTGGGGCCAGTCGAGCTGCCCGACCGTCGTGCCGATCTCGGTCGAGCGGATCGTCCGCTGGAAGTCCTCCAGCGCCGCCCCGCTCAGCGCGAAGAACGCGCCGTCCGCCGCGATGGTGGCGCCGTGAGCACGCAGCAGATGCTGCGCGGCGAGCACATGGCTGTTGACCGCCTGCACCGCGCCCTCGATCACGAGCGCCCACGGCGACGGGAAGTGATCCGCCATGAGAAACGACCAGGTCTGCCCGCCGACGATCCCGTCGATCGCGAGACCCCAGCTGGCCTGGAACGAGCGCACGCGCGCATCGGTGATCGGGCCGAAACCGCCATCGACGACGAGCGGTGCGGATCCGGGTCCTTCGCGCAGCCCGAAGGACTGCAGCGCGCGCACCGCATCGCCCGTGGAACCGGCCTGGAGCGGCACGACGAGGTGGCGCCAGGTGCGTATTCCGACGACGCCGTCCTGGACGAGGCCGGCGGCGGCCTGCACGGCCTTGACCGCGGCGGTGGTCGCACCGTCGAAGCTCCCCGTGATCGGCACCGCGTGTCCCTGCGCGCTGAGCAGATACTGCAGCGGGGTGACGCGCGAGTCCGACGACGGCTCCTGCAGCGTGCCCCATGGTTCGGTGTTCATCTCATGTCCTCCGGTCGGTCGCGATCGCCGCACTGACGCAGGAGAAGAGCAGCCGGGCGAGCCCCTGATACATCCGGGGGCGGGCGGAACGAAGAACGGGCGCCCCCGAAGGGACGCCCGTTCTTGGTCAGCCGTGGATCAGCGCGCAGCGCTGCCCTCGACCCAGGCCCGAAGGGCCGGCGGCCACCCTGCGACCAGACCAGCACAGTCCTCGCGGACTACGTCGGGATCAGCGCGCAGCGGATCCCTCGACGTAGTCCTCGTCCTGCGACTTCCAGGCGAAGAGCGCACGCAGCTCCTTGCCGGTGGCCTCGATCGGGTGTCCCTGCTCCTTCTCGCGAAGGGCGAGGAACTCGGCCGCGCCGTTGTCCTGGTCCTCGATGAACCGGGTCGCGAAGGCGCCGGACTGGATGTCCGCGAGGACATCCTTCATGCGCTGCTTCACACCGGCGTCGATGATGCGCGGGCCCGAGACGTAGTCGCCGAACTCGGCGGTGTCCGAGATGGACCAGCGCTGCTTGGCGATGCCGCCCTCCCACATCAGGTCGACGATGAGCTTGAGCTCGTGCAGCACCTCGAAGTAGGCGATCTGCGGCTGGTAGCCCGCCTCGGTGAGGGTCTCGAAGCCGGCCTGCACCAGGTGGCTCATGCCACCGCAGAGCACGGCCTGCTCGCCGAAGAGGTCGGTCTCGGTCTCCTCTGTGAAGGTGGTCTTGATGACGCCGGCGCGGGTGCCGCCGATCGCCTTCGCGTACGACAGCGCGGTCGCCCAGGCGGTGCCCGAGGCGTCGCGCTCGACCGCGATGATGTCCGGGATGCCACGGCCGGCCACGAACTCGCGGCGCACCGTGTGACCCGGGGCCTTCGGGGCGATGAGGATCACATCGACGCCCTCGGGGGCATCGATGTAGCCGAAGCGGATATTGAAGCCGTGCGCGAACGCGAGGGTCTTGCCCGCGGCCAGGTTCGGGGCGATCGACTCGCTGTAGATGCCGCGCTGGTGCTGATCCGGCGCGAGGATCATGATGAGGTCGGCCCACTGGGTGGCCTCCGCAACGGTCTTGACGGCGAAGCCGGCCTCGGTCGCCTTGGCGATCGAGGTGGAGCCCTCCTTGAGGGCGATCGCGACCTCGACGCCGCTGTCGCGCAGGTTCATCGCGTGCGCGTGGCCCTGCGAGCCGTAGCCGACGATCGCGACCTTCTTGTTCTGGATGATCGACAGGTCAGCGTCTGCGTCGTAGAAGATCTCGGTGCTCACTGTTGTTTTCTCCTTGTTGGGGTTCTGGATGCCGGGCCCGTCGAGAGCGTCGGGGGCCCGGCAGTGGTTCTGTGTCAGCCGCGCAGCACGCGCTCGGTGATGCTCTTGCCGCCGCGGCCGATCGCGAGCAGGCCCGACTGGGCGAGCTCCTTGATGCCGAACGGCTCGAGCGCCCGCAGCAGGGCGTCGACCTTGCCCTTGTCGCCGGTGACCTCGACCACCAGCGCTTCGGGGGCGTAGTCCACGACGGACGCGCGGAAGAGGTTCACGACCTCCAGCACGTTCGAGCGGGTGTTGTTGTCGGTGCGCACCTTGATGAGCATGTGCTCGCGCTGCACCGACGCGTTCTGCTCCAGCTCGACGATCTTGATGACGTTGATCAGCTTGTTCAGCTGCTTGGTCACCTGCTCGAGCGGGAACTCCTCGACGTCGACGACGACCGTGATCCGGGAGACCCCGGGAACCTCGGTCACGCCCACGGCGAGGGACTCGATGTTGAAGCCCCGGCGCGCGAACAGTCCGGCGACGCGGGTCAGGAGCCCGGGGGTGTCCTCCACCAGGAGGCTCAGCACATGCGTGGACATGATCAGTCCTCCTCATCGAAGGCGGGCGCGTGGTCGCGCGCGTACTGGATGTAGCTGTTGCTGACGCCCTGCGGCACCATCGGCCAGACCATGGCGTCCGCACTGACGACGAAGTCGATCACGACGGGACGGTCGTTCGTCTCGAGGGCGAGCGTGATGGCGGCGTCGATGTCCTCCTCCTTCTCCACCCTGATTCCGAGACATCCGTAAGCCTCGGCGAGCTTGACGAAGTCGGGGATCCGCACCGTGCCGTGCCCGGTGTTCAGGTCGGTGTTCGAGTGGCGGCCCTCGTAGAACAGTGTCTGCCACTGGCGGACCATCCCGAGCGAGGAGTTGTTGATGATCGCGACCTTGATCGGGATCTCGTTGATGACGCAGGTCGCGAGCTCCTGGTTGGTCATCTGGAAGCAGCCGTCGCCGTCGATCGCCCACACCACGCGCTCGGGCTCGGCGACCTTCGCACCCATGGCCGCGGGAACCGCATAGCCCATGGTGCCGGCGCCGCCGGAGTTCAGCCAGGACTTCGGGCGCTCGTACTTGATGAACTGCGCGGCCCACATCTGGTGCTGACCGACGCCGGCGGCGTAGACCGCCTCGGGCCCGGTGAGCTCGCCGATCCGCTGGATCACGTACTGCGGGGACATCAGGCCGTCCTCGGGCTGGGTGTAGCCGAGGGGGAACTCCGCGCGCAGGCCGTCGAGGTAGGCCCACCACTCCTCGATGTCGCCCTTGGCACCGCCGGTGAGGCCGCGGAAAGCCGCTTCGAGGTCGGTGATGACCTCTTTGACGCCGCCCACGATCGGCACGTCGGCGGTGCGGATCTTGGAGATCTCCGCAGGGTCGATGTCGACGTGGACGACCTTGGCGTCCGGCGCGAACAGCTCCGCCTTGCCGGTCACGCGGTCGTCGAACCGGGTGCCGAGCGCCACGAGCAGGTCGGCCTCCTGCAGCGCCAGCACCGCCGGGACGGTGCCGTGCATGCCGGGCATTCCGACGTGCTGCGGGTGCGAGTCGGGGAAGGCGCCGCGCGCCATGAGCGTGGTGACCACGGGAACGCCGGTCAGCTCCGCCAGCGCCAGCAGCTCCTCGGATGCGTTGCCGCGCACGATGCCGCCGCCCACGTACAGCACGGGCTTCTTGGCCTCGGCGAGCAGGGTCGCCGCGGCCTGGATCTGCTTGCCGTGCGCCTTCGTGACCGGACGGTAGCCGGGCAGGTCGTACTTCGGCGGCCACACGAACGGGGCAGAGGCCTTCTGCGCGTCCTTCGTGATGTCCACGAGCACCGGGCCGGGACGGCCGGTGCTGGCGATCTCGAACGCCGCGGCGATCGCGCCCGGGATGTCCTCGGGCTTCTTCACAAGGATGGAGTGCTTGGTCACCGGCATGGTGATGCCGACGATGTCGGCCTCCTGGAACGCGTCCGTGCCCATCAGCGTGGAGAACACCTGACCCGTGATCGCGACGATCGGGATCGAGTCCATGTAGGCGTCGGCGATCGCGGTCACGAGGTTGGTGGCTCCGGGGCCCGACGTCGCGATGGTCACGCCGACCTTCCCGGAAGCGGTGGCGTAGCCCTCCGCGGCGTGCCCGCCGCCCTGCTCGTGACGCACCAGGATGTGCCGAAGCTCGGTGGAGCTCATCAGCGGGTCGTAGACCTCCATGATCGCGCCGCCGGGAATGCCGAACACGTCGGTGACGCCGAGCAGCTCGAGAGAGCGGACGACGGCCTGAGCGCCGGTGAGAACGGGCGCCGCCGCCGGACGGGCGGGCGGACGCGGGACGGCTGGAGCGGTATCAGCGGTCATGAAGGTTCCTTGCGGTGGTGAACGATCGGCGGAAGCGGCGGGACGATGCCCCGTCGCGGACGACATTCCGACCCGGTCCGCGAGAGGCGGAGCGCAGGGGTCGGAGAGATTGGGCTGGAACGCCTCGGGTGCAGCGCGGAGAAGTCGGCTCTGATCCACGACGCAGGCCGTCGTGGTGTGAGCCCGGCTCAGGCGTCTCGACGAGTGCGTCGAGAGCACGAGCCGCGATATCGACCCGATTCAGATCACCATCGCGCCCGGCGGTCTGCGAGACCGCCGGAGCTCTGCGTCCGATCCGGGATCCGGTTGTGCCGATCACGCATCGAACGTGCATCAAGCCTAACGCATGATCGACGATGCTCCCGCCGCCGGGGCGCGCGACCGACGGACGATCGGATCCGTGCTGCGCGCGCATGGAAGCAGTCTATTGCGCGGTCGCTCTGGCGTCGGCCAGGGCGTCGAGCAGCACGGCGAACGCCGCCGGATCCGCGACCCGCAGCGCCGCCGCCGTCTCGCCCGCCCCGATCCGAACACCCAGGTCGGCACCGCCGAGGGTGCGCATGCCGTCCTCGTCCGTCACGTCGTCGCCGGCGAACAGCACCGCGGTCGCGCCGACGTGCTCGCGCAGCCGGTCCAGCGCCGCGTCCTTGCCCTCGGCCCTCCAGGAGTACTCGCGCAGGTGGTGCCCCGTGCGCCGCCGCCAGGAGGGGATCCGGTCGGCGGCCCACTTCTCGACGCGCACGAAGGCCAGCTCCTCCTGTCCGGGGGTCGCGGTGCGGGTGTGCACGCCGAAGCCGAACGTCTTCGGCTCGTGCACGACGCCGTCCAGATCCCCGATCAGCGCACGCATCTCGTCGATGATCTCGGCACGGTCGGCAGGCTCGGTGGAGAGGTCGGTCTCCTCCCCGGTGTCAGGGAACCAGAACTGCGCCCCGTGGGATCCGGCGAGCAGAATCCGGGATCCGTCCTGGTGCTCCGTGATCTCGCGCAGGTCGTGCAGGCTCCGACCGGACGCGTACGCCACGAACGTCTCCGGCAGCGCGACGAGACGGTTCACCGCGGTCACGGCCGCAGGCAGCGCTCTCGCGGCCATCGGGTCGACCACGTGCGGCGAGACCGTGCCGTCGAAGTCGAGCGCGACCAGCAGGCGCGGGGTGCGTGCGATCTCGGCGAGAGCGGGATCGGTCTCGGCGGCGGTCCAGTCGCGGGTCATCGTGCGCTCCGTACGTTCTCGAGGGCCGCGAGGAAGTCCCGCGACCAGGCGTTCACATCGTTCTCCAGCACCCGCTTGCGCAGCGCCCTCATCCGGCGCGCCTGCTCTCGCGGCGGCATCTCGACGGCCTGCATGATCGCGTCCTTGAGCCCGTCGATGTCGTGCGGGTTGACCAGGATCGCCTGGCGCAGTTCGTCGGCGGCCCCGGTGAACTCGCTCAGCACGAGCACGCCGCGGTGATCTCCGCGGGCGGCGACGTACTCCTTGGCGACGAGGTTCATGCCGTCGCGAAGGGCGGTGACGAGCATCACATCGGCGGCGAGGTAGAGGGCGACCATCTCCTCACGTGGGAAGCCCTGGTGCAGGTAGCGGATCGCGGTGTGCTCCATGGTGTCGCGATCGCCGTTGATCCGCGCGACGGCGAGCTCTATCTCGTCGCGCAGCTGCACGTAGGCGTCCACCCGCTCCCGACTGGGGCTCGCGACCTGCACCAGCGTGACGTCTTCGACCGAGAGCCGGGCCTGATCCAGCAGCTCCCCGAAGGCCTTGATGCGGTGCCGGATCCCCTTGGTGTAGTCGAGCCGGTCGACACCGAGCAGGATCTTGCGCGGATTGCCGAGCCCCTCGCGGATCTCGGCCGCACGGGCACGGACGTCGGGGCGGGCCGCGAGCTCGGTGTACGGCGTGGTGTCGATCGAGATCGGGAACGCGCGCGCGACAGTCGTTCGCGGGCCGCCCCACGGGACGGAGACCGTGGATCCCTTCACCTCGAGACGCAGCCTGCGGCGCACGGCGGCGAGGAAGTTGGTCGCGTCCTGTGCACGCTGGAAGCCGACGACATCGGCCCCGAGCAGGCCCTGCAGCACCTGATCCCGCCAGGGCAGCTGCGCATACAGCCCGTGCGCCGGGAACGGGATGTGATGGAAGTAGCCGATCGTGAGGTCGGGTCGCAGTTCACGCAGGAAGGCCGGCACGAGCTGCAGCTGGTAGTCGTGCACCCAGACCGTGCCGCCCTGCGACACGGCGCGCGCCGCCCGCTCGGCGAATCGGCGGTTCACCCGCACGTAGGCGTCCCACCACTCGCGATGGAACTGCGGTGGCGCGATCACATCGTGATAGAGCGGCCAGATCGTGTCGTTCGCGAAGCCCTCGTAGTACTCCTCGACCTCCTGCGCGGACAACGTCACCGGCAGCAGCAGGATGCCGTCCTCGACGAACGGCTTGAGCTCGAGATCGGACTGACCCGCCCAGCCGACCCAGGCGCCGTCCACCGCCTGCATGACGGGTTCGAGCGCGGCGACGAGACCACCCGGAGAGCGTCGCCAGACCTCGGCGCCGTCAGGTCCTTGCACGCGGTCGACCGGCAGCCGATTCGCGACGATCACGAACGAGGCGGTGGGGGTGGACGAAGTCATGGGAACGCTCCTCACGGCAGCGGGGATGCCTCCTCCAGGCTAGTCACCGGCGTGGCCCGACGTCGTTCAGGTCAGGACGCCGTGCGTCCGCCCCGTGCCAGCACGGCGTTCACGACACCGGCGAGCAGCACCAGGCCCGCCGCGAACACCGGCAGCAGCAGCGACGCCTGGGCCCCGGAGGCGTCGGCGACCTGCCCGGTCGCCACTGCGCCGATGGCCTGCCCGACGACCATCGCGGATCCGAGCATCGTCATGACCGTGGCCGATCGGTCCGCAGGCCCGAACGCCGCGCCGAGGCTGAACTGGGTGACCAGGGTCGGGCCGATGCCGCACCCCATCACGGCGAGGGCGACGAGCATGCCCATCGGGTCCCTCACCCCGAGCAGGATCAGGCTGCCCCCGAACAGGATCCCCGCGAACAGCAGCCAGCGGGCCGGCAGGCTGAACCGCGCCGGCAGGAACGCGACGCTGAGCGCCAGGATCGCGGATCCCACCCCGAGCGCCCCGTACAGCAGGCCCGCTTCCTCCGGCCGTCCGTGCTCGGTCATGAACGCCGTGAGCGAGGTGAGCATCGCGCCGAAGAACACGCCGACGCCGAGCATGCCCGCCACGACGATGAGCAGTCGGGGCCGGAACAGCTCCGAGACCTTCGAGCTGGCGCGGCCGTCGGCGCCGCGCTGCGCCGACACGTGCGCACCGGTCGGGTGCAGGGCGAACGCGCCCACGAAGACGAGGATGAGCGCGGCCGCGATCACGAGCGGCATCCACGGCGCGATCGCGGTGGCCAGCACGCCGACCAGGAACGGGCCGAACACGAACACGGTCTCATCGGCCGCGGATTCGTACGACATCGTCGACGAGGTGGTGCGCGCTCGGCGCTCGGCCGGCACGCGCTCGGCGATGATCGTGACCAGGCGCGACCGCGACATCGGGGAGACCTGCGGAGCGGTGGCGCCGATCGCGAAAGCGCTCAGCAGCACGAACGGCTCGGCGGCCGAGGAGTACACGACGAGGGTGAAGCCCACGAGGGCCACCGCGTTGGCGACGGCGACGACGGCGAGCACGATCCGCTGCCCGCGGCGGTCGGCGGCGGCGCCCAGGAGCGGACCGAAGCAGGCGGTGCCGATGCCGACGGCAGCGGACGTGAGCCCGCCGAGTGCCACCGACTCGCGTGCGGCGACGACGACGGTCAGCACGCCGACGACCATCATCGCGAACGGAAGACGGGCGATGAAGGCGATGACGAAGTAGGACAGCCCCACCCGGCGGAGCAGGCTCGGAGCGGCGGGGACGGACGAGGTGTGCGAAGAGGTCATTGCGGAACAGGTCTCTGGCGTCGCCGCACGAGGGGGACGCAGTCAGGTGCCGCCGCTTTCCGCCGGAAGAGCCGGCGGCCGGTAATGCACTACGGTGATCGGCCCAGTGTACCGAGCCGGACGACCTTCGGGGCGGCGGATCCCGCGGGTCCCGATCGACGCTGGTTAGACTCGGTCGCATGCGCAACTACCTCTTCGCGAGCGGCCTGTTCAGCGCGATCACGAGCGGGATCACGCTGCTGCGCGGCACCCGCGACGCACCGATCACGTGGCGCGCCGTGCTGGCGTGGCTGAGCTGGGGCATCACCATCGCCCTGGCCGTCGGGGCGATCGTCGACTTCCGTCGCGACGAGCGCGGCGAGGACGTCTCGTACGACTCCCCCGTCGCTCCGGTGCAGTACAAGCGCGCGAAGAAGGAGCTGAAGGCCGAGCTCAAGGCGCAGCGCAAGGCGGGCAAGGCCTGACCACTCCGGCGCAACGACCACGGCGCCGGGACGAAAGCGCGCCGGGAGGGGTCGGCTCGGGTCGGACGGTGCGTCAGACCAGATCGATCTGGTAGTGGATGAAGCCGCTGCGCTCGGCGACACGGTCATACAGACCTCGCGCTGTGGCGTTGCTCTCCGCGGTCAGCCAGTAGAGCTTGTCGCTGCCGGCGGCGCGCGCCGCGTCGGTCACGTGCGCGATGAGGGCGCGCCCGACACCGCTTCCGCGCACGGAGGGATCCACGAAGAGGTCCTCGAGGTACGTGTATCCGGTCTTCGACCACGTCGCCGGGTGCGCGAACCAGTGCACGATCCCGACCGCGCGGCCGTCGTCGTCGCGGGCGATCGCGCCGTGGATGGCGCCCGCAGGATCGACGATCCTCGCGAACGTCGATGCCGTGATGTCGTCGGCGAGCGCGGACTCGTAGAACGTCAGGTACGCCTGCCAGAGCGGCAGCCAGTCGTCGCGGTCCGCCGCCGTCAGAGCCTGGATCGTCGTCATGCGCCGATCCTAGGCGTTTGTGGCCGTCGGGCGAGCACGACCGAAGGCCGAGCGAGACGAAACGCGGGCTGTGGCGTGTGCCCCTGCGTCTCGTCTCGGTCGCGCAAGCGCGTCCTCGCTCAACGACCCCGAAAGGGTTCCTGTCAGCGTGTGAGGATGAGCGCCTCGCCCTGACCGCCACCGCCGCACAGCGCGACCACCGCCGTTCCGGATCCGCGGCGCACCAGCTCGTGCGCCATGTGCACGGCCAGTCGGTTTCCGCTCGCCCCGATCGGGTGCCCGATCGCGATGCCGCCGCCGTGCACGTTGACGATCTCCGGATCCAGTCCGAGCGCGGCCTCGGAGCGCGCCACCACGGCGCCGAAGGCCTCGTTGATCTCGACCAGATCCAGATCCGCCGCCGTGAGGCCCTGCTTGTCCAGGGCCCGCTGGATCGCGTTCGCAGGCTGCTCCTGCAGGGAGTTGTCGGGCCCGGCGGTCTGTCCGCTCGCGCCGACCGCGACGAGCACGGGCCAGCCCTTGGCCTCGGCGTTGCCGCGCGTGGTGACGATGACCGCCGAGGCGCCGTCCGAGATCTGCGAGGAGTTGCCCGCCGTGATGGAGCCGCCCTCGGCGAACGCCGGGCGGAGGCCGGCGAGCGTCTCGACCGTCGTCTCCGGACGGATGCCCTCGTCCGCTGTCAGGATCACCGGCTCACCGCGGCGCTGCGGCACGCTGACCGGCACGATCTCCGCGTCGAACACTCCCCCGTCCCTGGCCGCGGCCGCGCGCTGGTGCGACCGCGCCGCGACCTCGTCCTGCGCCTCGCGGGTGAGGCCGAACCGCGGGTTGTGCCGTTCGGTCGATGCCCCCATGCTCTCCTTGTCGTAGGCGTCCGTGAGACCGTCGTACGCCATGTGGTCGAGCACCTCGACGGATCCGTAGGTCCAGCCGTCGCGGGAGCCCATCATCAGGTGAGGAGCCCGCGTCATCGATTCCATGCCGGCCGCGACCACGGTGCGGGCGTCTCCGGTGCGGATCATCCGTGCGGCATCGATGATCGCGGTGAGGCCCGACAGGCACACCTTGTTGACGGAGTGCGAGGGCACATCCCACCCGATGCCCGCCCCGATCGCTGCCTGCCGCGCGGCGTTCTGCCCCGACCCCGCTGCGAGCACCTGTCCGACGATGACGGCGTCGATCTCGGCCGGGTCGACGCCGCCCTGCTCGAGCGCGCCACGGATCGCGAACGATCCCAGCTGCGGCGCGGTGAAGGAGGCCAGCTGACCCTTGAGACGCCCCTGCGGGGTGCGCGCCGCCGCGATGATGACGATGTCGTCTGCACTCATGATCACTCCAGTCCTTCCGCGATCAGCAGCGTCGGCTGGGTCGCATCCTTCACATCCTGCACGCTCACCCCGGGGGCGAGCTCGACGAGCCGCAGGCCCTCGGGCGTGACGTCGATCACGGCCAGATCCGTGATGATCCTGTGCACCACCGCGCGACCCGTGAGCGGCAGGGAGCACTCGTCCACGATCTTCGCGGTGCCGTCGCGGGCGACGTGCTCCATGAGCACGATCACGCGTCCCGCCCCGTGCACGAGATCCATCGCGCCGCCCGGACCCTTGACCATCTTCCCGGGGATCATCCAGTTCGCGAGATCGCCGGTCGCGCTCACCTGCATCGCTCCGAGGATCGCGGCGTCGATCTTGCCGCCGCGGATCATGCCGAAGCTGAGACCGGAGTCGAAGAACGCCGCACCGGGCAGCGTGGTGACGGTCTCCTTGCCGGCGTTGATGAGGTCGGGGTCGACCGCATCCTCCGCGGGGTAGGGCCCGACGCCGAGGATGCCGTTCTCGGACTGCAGCACGAGGGTCACGCCCTCGGGCACGTAGTTGGGCACGAGTGTGGGCAACCCGATGCCGAGGTTCACGTAGGAGCCGTCGGACAGCTCGCGAGCGGCGCGCGCCGCCATCTCGTCGCGTGTGAGCGCCATGTCAGGCCTCCCCGTTCCCGGAACCGGTCGAAGGGCGCACCGTGCGCCGCTCGATGCGCTTCTCGATGTCGGATCCGACCTCGACCACACGGTGCACGAACACGCCGGGCAGGTGCACCTGGTCCGGGTCCAGCTCCCCCGGCTCGACGAGCCGCTCGACCTGCGCGATGCAGATACGGCCGGCCATCGCGGCGAGCGGGTTGAAGTTGCGCGCGGCCTTGTTGAAGATCAGGTTCCCGTGCCGGTCGCCGAGCGCCGCGTGCACGAGGGCGAAATCGGTGGTGATCGCCTCTTCGAGCACGAACTCACGGCGCTGCCCGTGCATCTCGAACGTGCGCACGTCCTTGGCCGGCGACGCGATCGCGATCGCCCCGTCGGCGGCGTAGCGCCGCGGCAGGCCGCCCTCGGCGACCTGGGTGCCGACGCCGGTCTGGGTGTAGAAGGCGGCGATCCCGGATCCGCCGGCGCGCAGCTTCTCGGCGAGCGTGCCCTGCGGCGTCAGTTCGAGTTCCAGCTCGCCGGAGAGGAACTGACGCTCGAACTCCTTGTTCTCCCCCACGTACGACGAGGTCATCTTGCGGATCCGCTGCGCACCCAGCAGCAGTCCCAGCCCCCAGTCGTCGACGCCGCAGTTGTTGCTCACCACGCTGAGCCCCGAGGTGCCCTGCTCCAGCAGTGCCTGGATGAGGGCGCTGGGATTGCCGGAGAGCCCGAACCCGCCGACGGCGAGCGAAGCGCCGTCCGGGATGTCGGCCACCGCGTCCGCCGCGGAAGCCCATTGCTTGTCGATCACTCGCCACTCCTTCGTGTGGGATACGACTCCCACTCTGCGCCGGAGCGGGAAGCGGTTCAAGCCCGTGCTTGCGATGTGGGCGCGGCCGTCGGTAGCGTCCACATCATGGAACAGGTGACCTCGGCAAGACGAACAGTCCCCGGAGCGCAGGCGATCGCGCGCGCCGCGGAACTGCTCCGCCTGGTCACCGCGTCGCCGGACGGCGCCGCACTGCAGCGCCTCGCGGAGACCTCGGGTCTCAGCCGCTCGACCGTGCACCGGCTGCTCTCCGCCCTGCGCGCGGAGGGGCTCGTCGACCAGGATCCGCAGACCGCGCGCTGGATGCCCGGTCCCGAGCTCTACCTCATGGGAACAGTGGCCGCTGCGCGCTACGACATCACCGAGCTCGCCCGCGACATCGTGCGGTCGCTGGCCGTGAAGACCGAGGAGAGCGCGTTCCTCTCGGTGCGCAGGGCGGACGAGACCGTCTGCCTGCTGCGCGAGGAAGGAGCGTTCCCCATCCGCTCCTTCGTCCTCAGCGAGGGCGTGCGATTCCCGCTCGGCGTCGCCAGTGCCGGACTCGCGATCCTGTCCTTCCTTCCTGACCACGATGTGGATGCGTACCTGGGACGACATCCCGAGCTCGGCGAGCGCTGGGGTCGCACGCACGCCCCCGCACCGCTGCGCCGCCGCCTGGCCGAGACCAAGGCCCGGGGGTACGCGGTCAATCCCGGCCTCATCGTCGAGGGCAGCTGGGGCATGGGGGCCGCCGTGTTCGATCGCGACGGGCGCCCGGAATGGGCCTTGAGCCTGACCGGGGTCGAGTTCCGCTTCGGCCCGGACCGCCTGCCGATGCTCGGGCGCACGCTGCTCGCGCATGCGCATCAGCTCTCCGCCCGGATCGCCGGCCGCGCCGCACGCTGAGCGCCCGGGCGTCGCACTCCTTGCCATTTACATACCATCAGTTATATACTTCAGTTATGAATCACGGCGAGATCCTGCAGTCGATCGTGTTCTCGACGCACGCGCTCACCCGCATCGCCGCACAGGAGGCCGGAAACGACGCTCCTGCGGCGCAGTGGCGGGCACTGAGTCTGCTCGACGGGCAGAACGGGCAGCGTGTGGGAGAGCTCGCGAAGGCGAGCCGCACCACGCAGCCCGGCATGACCCGGATGCTCGGGCAACTCGAGCACGAGGGCCTCGTCCTGCGCTCCGCCGATCCCGAGGACTCCCGGGCCACCGTCGTGACGATCACGGCGGAGGGGCGCACCGCCCTGCACGCCTGGCGCGACGAGATCCAGCGCATCCTCGCTCCGCGATTCAGCGACCTCGACGACTCCGACTGGGAGCATCTCTCCCGCGCCGCCGAGATCCTGCACACGCATTCACTTCTGGAAGGGACAGCACGTTGAGTACCACCGGCTCCTCGGTATCGATCTGGAGACAGCCCGCACAGGTGTGGGCGGTCGCCTTCGCCTGCGTCGTGGCGTTCATGGGCATCGGATTGGTCGACCCGATCCTCCCCGCGATCGCCGCATCGCTGAAGGCGACCCCGGTGCAGACCGAGCTGCTGTTCACCAGCTATCTGCTCGTCACCGGTGTCGCGATGCTCTTCACGAGCTGGATCTCCAGCCGCATCGGAGCCAAGGCCACCCTGTTGATCGGCCTCGCACTCATCGTCGTCTTCGCGCTCTTCTGCGCGTTGAGCGGCAGCGTCGACGCGATCATCGGCTTCCGCGCCGGCTGGGGCCTCGGCAACGCGCTGTTCATCTCCACGGCACTCGCGACGATCGTCGGTGCGGCCAGTGGCGGCTCCAGCGCCGCGATCATCCTCTACGAGGCCGCCCTGGGCCTCGGCATCGCGATCGGACCGCTGCTCGGCGGACTCCTCGGCGAGGTCGCCTGGCAGGGACCCTTCTTCGGTGTCGTGGCGCTGATGGCCATCGGCTTCATCGCCGTGCTCACCCTGCTGCGCGGGCCGTTCGAGAAGCGCGAGCCGGTGCCGTTCTCCGCGCCGTTCAAGGCGCTCGGTCGGCCCGCGCTGGGCGTGCTGGCGGTGGCCGCGCTGTTCTACAACATCGGGTTCTTCGTCCTGCTCGCCTTCTCGCCTTTCCCGCTCGGCTTCAGCGCGATCGGGATCGGCCTGACGTTCTTCGGCTGGGGCATCGCCCTGGCGGTCACGAGCGTCTGGGTGGCGCCCATCCTGCTGCGCCGGATGCCGATCACGCGGATCATCCTGTTCGTGCTCCCGCTGCTGGCGATCGATCTGATCGTGGCCGGAATCCTCGTGGCGATCCCGATGGCCCTCGTGATCTGCATCATCGTCGGCGGTCTGCTGCTCGGCATCATGAACACCGTGCTCACCGAGGCCGTCATGGAGGCGACCGATCTGCCGCGCTCGGTCGCGTCCTCGGCCTACTCCGCGGTGCGCTTCATCGGCGGCGCCGTGGCCCCTCCCCTGGCGGCGCTCCTGTCGCACCTCTGGGGAGACACCGTGCCCTACCTGTTCGCCGGGGTCTCGGTGCTCATCGCCGCGCTCGTGGTGCTCTTCGGCCGTCGTGCGCTCGCGCACATCGACCGCGGCTCGCACGACGCCGCGGAGGATGCGGAGGCGATCCTCATCGGCGACGCCGCCTGAGGGTCCGCACCCGACCCGAACGGGTGCCGCGAACGGCCCGTCCCGCACGATGATGCGCGGGGCGGGCTTCGTCGTCGGCGCCGGGCCCTACGCTGGAACCATGCTGATCGGTGTCATCCGCCCTGTCGAGTCCAAGACCCACACCGTGCAGGCCGAGGAGCTGGACGAGATCCAGGATCTGCTCGCCGCCGAGACCCCGAAGGGATGGCAGCTGGCGTCCGCCCCGGTCGCGATGGCGAAGAAGGACACCGTGCTGACCGCCGAGGGCACGATCGTGCGCCGTGACGGCATGCAGGAGATCGAGGCGGACGACATGACGGCACTCGAAGCCAAGGTCCCCGAGGGGTATCAGCTGCTGTCGGTGCGGGTCGTCTGAGCGTCGAGGCATCGTGGCCGACCTCGAGACGATCGCAGCAGGCCTGTACACGGTCCCGCTCGGCGATTTCGTCTCGTCCAGGAACGCACGCGCGAAGGAGGCGGAGAACGGGGACGTCGCCGAGAGCATCAGGGCTCTGCGCAAGCCGAGCGTGGCCGCGTGGGTCGTGAACGTCTTCGCCCGCGAACGAGCGGAGCAGCTCGGCCGTGCCCTCCAGCTGGCCGACGAACTGCGGGAGGCGCAGGCCGACATCGACGCGGTGACGCTCGCCCGGCTCACCCGCCAGCGCCGCGCTCTCACCGACCAGCTCGCGGCCGATGCCGCCGCCCTGGCGACAGCCCGTGGCGAACGCGTCACCCCCGCGACGCGCGAAGCCGTCCGGCAGACGATCACGGCCGCCTTCTTCGATCCCCTCGCTGCGGCGGCCGTGGCATCCGGCCGACTCGTGCACGAACTCGAACCGTCGGCCGGTCTCCCCCTCGACCTCGAAGCGATCCTCGGCGGCGGTGCACCGTCGCGGAGTTCCGCTCCACAGGCCCGGCCCGTGGACGAAGTCAAGGCCCAGAGGGAACGGCGGAAGGCGCAAGGCGCGCTGCACGACGCCGAGCAGACGCACGCGCGCGCCACGCGGGACCTCGGAGCGGCCGACCGCGAGGTGCGGGACGCGTCGGCGCGCGCGGCTCAGCTCGACACGCGGATCGCCGACCTCGAGGCCGAACTCGCCCGCGCGCACACCGCCGCCGGAGCGGCACGCGCGGAGACCGCCGCCGCCGAGGACCGCCGGACGAAGGCAGCCGACCGTGCGATGGCGACCGGGAAGGCCGTCGAGGCCGCGCAGCGAGCCCTCGATGCGCTGAACGCAGAGACCTGACCCCGGACGTCGCGCACGGCAACCGCGCTCCACGACGACACCGTCGTGGAGCGCGTCAAGATGCGAGCGCCTGCAGGTCTCAGAGGGCGCGCACGCGGTTGTTCCGCGCGTTGTGCTCGAGTTCCACGAGCCCGAGCTGCTCGAGCAGCGGCGGCAGATACATGCCGAAGCGCCCGCGATACCCCTTGCGCAGCCCGTACCAGCCACCGACGGGATTGTCCTCTGCGCGTCCGAACGCCTCGACGGTTCCGTCCGCCGCCGGCTTCTGCTCGTCCGCCGCCCCCAACGCGACCCAGTCGCCCTGGGACACCAGCCATGCATGCAGATCCTCGATCGCCCTGGCCTGGTAGCGCAGCGTCGTCGAGCCCACCTGACACACGAGTTCATCCCCGTCGCGATACATCGTGTACTCGCTCGAACCCGGCGCGGTGCGCAGCCGCCACGGGCTCTGCGCCGTCCCATCCCCATCAGTCATGGCGCGATTCTACTGACCCGCGACCGAGGAGGGTACGCACCGGAGCGACGCCCGATCGTGTGGCGCGCGCAGCCACGTCTGGCGATCCATCGTCCGATCCTCCACCGGAAGGCGGGGGCCTGCTCCCTCGCCTCTTAGCGTGTGAAGCCGTATTGACAGATGGAGACGATGTTGACCGACCCGACCGACCCGCCGGAGCACACTTCCCGCTACCTCCAGCGACGCACGCTGGTCAAGGGCGCCGCCTGGAGTATTCCGGTGATCGCAGCTGCGGCAGCCCTGCCCGGCGCAGCCGCCAGCCCACAGCCCGTGCGCAATCTGAGCGCGTCCAGCCGGGTCTCCGTGCCACCCGCCGGCGATCCGACCTGGAACACCACGCAGTACGGCGTCGGCAAGAAGCTGATCCCCTACTCCCCCGTCACCCTGGGCCTGTCGTTCACCAACCTGGGTGACCCGCTGGCCGCGGGCGAGGTCTACATCCAGGGCCTCCTCACCTCGGCAGCCAAGAACGCCGCAGGCAACGACCTGTTCGCTCTCTCCGCGTCCGCGAACAACGGCTGGGTCCTGGCCGGCATCGGCACACCGCAGCACGCCGGCCCGACCGTCGACGCCGCGTACCCCGTGTGGTTCCGCTACATGGGCGCACTCGCGACCGGACAGACCGCTCCGACCGTGTTCTTCACCGCGAACCCGACGGGCGCGATCGCCGACCGCATCATCGTCAACGGCACGGTGCTGATCCCCGGCCAGATCCTCTACTCGAAGCCGTTCATCAACGCCGACCTGTCCACGATCCCGCCGGGGAAGGCCTCGGCGCCGGCGGACTTCAGCGGTACATGGTCGAACACGCCTCTGCCCGGGGTCACGGACCAGTTCTACATCGAGCCGTCCTCCGTGTGACCAGGCCGCGGGTCGTCACCGTCGTTCTTTCGCCGCACACGGTGACGATCCGCTCCACCTCCGGGCAGAATGAGGCGCGAGCCGACTGCGATCGAAGGAGGGCCCCTGGAGAGCATCCCCATCCGCGCACCCGAGCTGCGCCAGATCATCGGCCGGCAGCGCGCCTCCGCACCCGACTGGGACGCCTTCCACGCCCGGAGTCGCGAGCGCCGGTACGGCGGTCTCCGCATCGAGCGGTTCGCCATCACGCAGGTGCGTCTCGCGTCCACGCCGACGATCCGCCGGGACGCTGTCCTCATCGCGTATTACCACGTCGTCGCGGGACGGTTCACGGTGTCCAGAGACGGTCGCAGCTTCACGGTCGCGCCCGGCGAGTCGGTGCTGATGTTGAGCACCGGGGGTTACCAGTACCACATCGAGGACGGGGAGTACCTGCAGGCGCTGGTACCGCTGCAGGCGTTCGACCCTCTGGAAATCGCCGACGTCCTGGACGCGATCGATCTGCCTCTGCAGCCGGATGCCGTCAGTCGCGCGACATGGGCGCTGCTCATCGCGCTGCTGGATGATCCCGACGACGACCCATCGGACGAGGTGGTCGCCTCCGCGGCCGAGAGCGCCGCGGCCGCTGCCATCACGCAGGTCGCAGCCGTGGCCATCCGCGAGCAGGTCAGCGCCGGCCGGAGATCGTCGATCCTCTCCGCAGCGTTCCTCTACATCAACGGTCACGTGAGCGACATCACCGTGGACCTCGCGGCGATGGCGTGCGCGCTCGGAACGAGCTCCCGCACCCTCCATCGCGAGTTCCAGGCGATCGGCACCACACCGATGGCTGCTCTCCGCAACGCCCGGCTCACCGCAGCAGCGCAACGCCTCGCCTCCCGCGCCCCGCTCGCCTCCCTGGACGAACTCGCACGCGACTGCGGATATTCGGACCGCACCTCGCTGACACGCGCCTTCCGGCGCCGCTACGGAAGATCCCCCGCCGAGTACCGCACCCGCGCGACCTCGGTCGGGCCGGGCGCTCTCTGACGAAAGACCCACCACGCCGCAGGCGAGGATGCCTGAAACTGCCAGATCACGGCGGCGAGGCCCGAACGCAGAAAGGCCCCGGTAGATGGCGAGATCTAACGGGGCCTATCCGTGCACCCCCTGGGACTCGAACCCAGAACCCACTGATTAAGAGTCAGTTGCTCTGCCGATTGAGCTAGAGGTGCTCGGCGGGCCGGTTCCCCGGCCGAGGAATCACATTACCAGCGGATCCGACGGAAGCGAAATCCGCGCAGGCCCCGCGTGCATCCCTGGCGTGTCGTCCGCCCGGAGTGCGCACTGGGCCGCGTCCGCCCAGGGTTCCGCCGCTCGCCGCCCGTATCCTGGAGGCGTGTCTGAGACCCGCGCCGAAGCCGATTTCCAGAGCGACCTCGACCTCGCTCTCCGCCTTGCCGATGCCGCCGACGCGCAGTCTCTGCCGCGCTTCGACGCCGCCGACCTGAACGTGTCGCTCAAGGCCGATCGCTCCCACGTCACGGATGCCGACCTGGCGACCGAGCGCGCGATCCGCGAGATCCTGCAGGCCGAGCGTCCGGAGGACGGGATCCTCGGCGAGGAGTACGGCACGTCGGGCGACACGCACCGACAGTGGATCATCGACCCGATCGACGGCACCGCGAACTTCCTGCGCGGCGTGCCCCTGTGGGGAACGATGATCAGCCTCGCGGTGGACGGTGCCGCGAGGGTCGGCGTCGTCAGCATGCCCGCCCTCGGACGACGCTGGTGGGCCGCTCCCGGTCTCGGGGCCTGGGCCTCGACCGACGCCGAGCCGCGCGCGATCCGCGTGTCGGAGGTCTCGGATCTGGACGACGCGAGTGTGAGCTTCCAGAGCATCGCGCAATGGGACGAGGCCGGACATCTCGACACGCTCATCGCGCTGAGCCGGCGCGTGTGGCGCGACCGCGCCTACGGCGACGTGTTCTCCTACATGTTGCTCGCCGAAGGGCGCATCGACATGGTCGCCGAGTTCGACGTCAAGGAGTACGACATCGCGGCGGCGTTCGCGATCGTGACGGAGGCGGGTGGCACCGCGACGGCGTTCGACGGCGCCCGCACGCTCTCGGGGCGCTCGGCCCTCGCCACGAACGGCGTGCTGCACCCGGCGTTCCTGGAGCAGCTGCGCACATCCGGCACGCAGCCCGGCACGGCGGGACAGCAGAGCCCGGCCGCTTCCTGATGCGCCTCCTCGCGCGCGTGATCCTGCCGGTGGGACTCGCCATCGGCGTGCTCACGGCAGCCACGGCGTGCAGCGACGGCGCCTCCCCCGGCGTCACCGCGAAGGCCACGCCGGACACGGCGAGCACCTCCCCCGGGACGGCGACGCCGCCCGCGACGGACACCCCGGCGACCGCCCCCGCCGCGCTGAGCTGCGAGACCCTGATCCCGTCCGACACGGTCGCCGCGCTGCACAAACAGGGGTGGGCCGCGATGAAGCGCGACTTCGCCTTCGGGCCGGACGCGCTGCCCGGCGGTATCGAGTGCCTGTGGTCGGATCCGGCCACCGCCTCCGACCACGGTCTGCTCTACGGCTGGGCGCCGATCTCCGGCGAGGAGGCGAAGGCCCGCCAGGAGCAGCTCGTGGCGTCGGGCTGGATCCGCGAGGACAGCGACCGGGGCGTCTACATCACCGCGGACCCGCGTGCGTCGCTCAGCAAGGATGAAGACGGCTACGGCATGACGTACCTCTTCGGCTCGGGCTGGGTGACCGTCTCGGACACCAAGCAGGGCCTGATCCTGATCGAACCGCGAGGATGACCCCGGTGCCGGTGCGAACGATCTCTCTCACCCTCCGGGCAGCCCCGGACCGCGAGAACGAGGACGCGATGGCCGTGGCCGACGGGATCGGCGTGGTCGTCGACGGCGCCGGAATCCCGGCCGAGCTGCGTCGCGGGTGCTCGCACACCGTCGCCTGGTACTCGCGCCGGCTCGCCGACGCGTTCTGCGACCGGCTCACGGATCGCGCGACCCCGATGCGTGACGCACTGGCCGGGGCCATCGCCGACGTCACCGCGCGGCACGCCCACACGTGCACATTCGAGGGTGGTTCGCCGAGCGCCACGGTCGCGGCATGGCGCGTCGACGGCGCGGACGTCGAGCATCTCGTACTGTGCGACGCCTCGATCGTCGTGCTCGAGGCGTCGGGGCGCGCGCTCGAGGTCACCGACGACCGCATCGAGCACACCGTGGCGCGTCGTGTGCGGGAGCTGCTGTCGACGCGCGAGAGCTCCGCAGATCCGACCCGCCAGGAGCTGGCCTCGCTGCGATGGCAGGCGCTCGAGGAGTGCCGCAACGCCCCGGACGGGTTCTGGTGCGCGCAGGCGGACCCGGGAGTCGCCGCGCAGGCGCTCGTCGGACGCCGGCCGATCGACGGCACCGCGGCGGTCATCGCAGCCTCCGACGGCGGCACCCGCGGGTTCCAGCTCGTGGACGCGCACGGGCTGTCGGCTTTCGCTCACCGGGCCGGATCCGGCGAACTGGAGGCCCTGGCCGCCGAGATCCGCGCCGGAGAGCAGCGGCTGAGCGTGCGCACCGACTTCGACGGCAAGATCCATGACGACCTCACGATCGTCGTCGGGGCCTTCGTCTGACATGCAGCTCCGCCCCGCGCCGTCGGCGAGTTGCCCGCCGCCCCGCAGCCTTCTACTGTCGAGAGCGTGATGGCAGATGCGCTCCGATCCGCGTGGTCCGACGTCTCGAGCCAGGATCCGGTGCGCATCGCGCGGGCCCTCGACGCCTTCCGCGGATTGCTGCCGCAGGCGCTGATGACCGAGGGGGAAGGCGGTGACGCTCATCGCAGCGCGCTGCGCGGCCTCGCGCACGGACTGGATGAGCTCGGCCGCGAGGACGAGGCGAGGGAGCTGTACCGCACGCTCGCGGAGGTCTGCGAGAGCGCGCTCACGGATCACGGGCATCTGGACGAGCGCCGTCAGCAGCTCCTCGACGACCGGCTCTACGCCCGCGCCGCGGAGCAGCTGGTCGGCGATGCTCCGGCCTCGGCCGTCGTCGTGGCAGCGTTGGACGCCCTGATCGCCGAGGGCGAGAAGGAACTCGGCGGTGCGCACGGCCGCGTGCTCTGGCTCCTGGACCGACGCGCACAGCTGCTGTCCCGGATGAACGCGGCAGAGGGGCTGCACGCCTACGACCTGCTCATCGCCCGTGCTGCAGCGGCGGACGAGCGCGGCGAGAACCATCTGACGGCGCTCGCCGCGAAGGCCGCCGAACTGTCCCGACTGGACGAGGACGAACAGTCCGCCCTGCTCTGGGGACAGGTGCTGGACGGGCGCCGCGCGCTGCTCGGGATGGACGCTCCCGCCACGCTGGACGCCTGGTGGTGGCGCGCGAGGACCCGCTACTGGTCGGGCGACGCCGCGGGAGCCGATGCCGACCTCGCCCTGCTGATCCCGGCGCTGCAGCGGCAGCGCGGCGAGGACGACGCGCTCACGCTGGACGCCATGAAGTTCCGCATCACCGCGCTGCGAGTGCTCACCCGGGACGGTGCGCCCGTGGAGGACCCGCTGCCGCTCGTACGCCGGATCGCCGTGCTGGAGACTGCGCGTTTCGGCCCTGGCGCCGACGAGGTGCTCACCTCCCGGATGATGGCGGTCGAGGTGCAGCTCGACCACGCGGACGGTTCCGCAGCGTGGCCGAGGATCATCGCCGAGGCCCGCGAGATCGTCGACGACACGGCGGACCGACCGCCCCGCGCCACGCTCGCGCTGCGCTCCCGCGACCTCCTGTCCCGCGTGCTGCGCGCGGCGCACGAGAGCGAGCCCTCGTCGGTGCCGATGGAGACCGCGCTCGCCACCGCCGCCGACCGGTGCGCGCATCTCGATCGGGTCGCGGACGAGCTGCGCTCCGCCGACCTCACGACGGGGCCGGTTCCGCGATCCGACCCGGATCCTGACTCGTCCTCGGCGACGCCGCAGCAGCTCGCGAACGAGCTCGCGCACGCCTGGACCGATCTGTCCCACTGGCACGAGCCGCATTCCCCCGAGGCCCTGGATGCGCTGCAGGCAGGCGCCGAGCGCCTGCGCGGGCTCGGCCCCGCCGGTCGCCGGAGCGAGATCGACGTGCGGGATCACCTCGGCTCGGCCTTGCGCGATGCCGGCCGGGGAGCCGATGCTCTCGCCGCCTTCGAGCGGTCGCTGGAACTGGAGCTGAGCATCGCGACGGAAGCGTCGACGGCGGAGGATCTCCGCACCGCCGCGACCCGGCTCGCCCAGTCCCGGTACGCACTCGGCGCCACACTCCGCGGCATCGGGCGCAATGCCGAGGGCGAGGCGCTGCTCGCGGATGCCATCGAGATCGCGCAGCACGACGGCGCCTCCCCGCGGATCATCTCCGAGCTCCGCGACACCCGCGCGCTCGCACTGCAGGATCTGGGGCGCAGCGACGAGGCCGCCGCCGAGATGCGCGCCCTCTACGATGCCTCGGGAGACGTCGGCCACGCGATCGACCTCGCCGCGGTGTATCTGCGCAGCGACCGGGCCGCCGAGGCCGAGGCGCTGCTGCGACCCGTGCTGGCCCGGTTGGAGGCGGAAGGGTCCGCCGACACCGCCCAGGCATCCCGCGTCATCGGCAATCTCGCTCTGGCTGCGTGTCAGCTCGACCGGGACGCCGAAGCCGCCGCGACCTATGACCGGCTGTACGAGCTGCAGTCGCGCATCCTCGGCACGGAGCACAGGGACACGCTGATCACGCTGCACAACCGCGCCCAGGAGGAACGGCACCTCGGTCGCTTCGCCGAGGCGGTCCGTCGCTTCGAAGCGGTCCTCGCACGGCGCACAGCGTCTCTCGGCGCCCGTGATCCGCACACTCTCAGCACGCTGTCCGCGCTCGCCGGCACCGTCGCCGATACCGGAGATCTGCCCCGCGCCAGGGAGCTGACCGAACGCGTGGTCGGCGAGACTCGAGAGGTCCTCGGCGATACGGATCCGCAGACGCTGCGCCGGATCCGCGACCTGGACGGGATCCTCGCCCGTCTCGGCGATGCGCAGGAGGACAGGGACGCCCTCGCCGCTCGGGTCAGGGCCGGGTTCGCCTCCACAGGTGGCGCCTCGGACGATGACGGCGCGTCACCCGGGCTCGCGGCGCTGCGCTACGCCGACCATCTCGCCCGGCAGAATCGCCACGGCGATGCCCTCGTCGAGTACAGCCGCGCCCGTGAGGCCCTGAGCGCGACCGCCGGCATCGACTGGCTGCGGGCCGAGCGCGGCGCCGCCGAATGCTCGAAGCGGCTCGGCGCGTATCGCGAAGCCGCCGACGCCTACGCGCGGATCGTGCCGCAGCTCGAGCGGCTGCTGCCCGACGACCACTGGGCGCTGGCGGACGCGCTGAACGACCACAGTCTCGCCCTCTCGCATCTGGGACGTGTCGACGAGATGGCGGCCGTGCAGCAGCGGGCGATCCGGGTCGCGGACGGCGCCGGGTCCGACCCCGGGCGGGCCGTCCAGCTGCGCATCTGGCTCGGCCGGCGCCTGGCCGAGGCCAAGCGCTTCCCGGAGGCGCTCGCCGCCTACGATGACGCCGCCGAGACCGGCGCACGCACGATCGGCGCGGAGCACGCGATCACGCTCGACGCCGCCGACGACCGCGCCGAGACGCTGATCTCGCTCGGTCGGCATCGCGAGGCGCTGAAGATCTACCGCACCAACATCCCGGCCATGGAACGCGTGCTGGGTGCCGACTCCGCGGCGGTGCGCCGCGCCCGCGGCAAGCAGAAGGCGTCCGCCCAGCAGGCGTCGAAGACCCGTTCGACGATCATCGGCGGAGTGATCGTCGCCGCCATCCTCGTCTACGTCATCGTGTCGCGGATGAGCTGAGGCGCCGACTTCCTCGCAGAAATCTATGAAAGCGCATCCGGCTCTTCCGCCGGACGTCGGGCTGCGGGATCCTCAGCATGTGCCGTCATCGTCGACGGCGATCCGAACGCACGACCCGAGCACGAGGAGCACCCATGACCAACTACCTGCTGATCTACCGCGCGGATCCGGCCGCAATGGCGGCGATGCCGGAGCCGACGCCCGAACAGGCCGCGCAGATGATGGACGCCTGGAACGGCTGGGCCGCACGAGCCGGTGACGCGATCGTCAACTTCGGCGACCCGACGGCGCCCGTCTCGCCCGGCGCCGACCCCACCGTGGGCGGCTACTCCCTGCTGCAGGCCGGCTCCTACGACGAGATCGCCGAGCTCCTCGAGGGCCACCCGCACACCGCCATGGGCGGCACGATCGACGTCTACGAGACCCAGCCCGTGACGGGCGGCTGAGCAGAGAGCACGGCGGCGCACTCTACGATCGGCATCATGACGCTTCCGATCCTCGAGTACGCCGCCCTCGTCCCGCGAGCGTGGAAGAACGGTCGCGGGGTCACCCGGATCCTGTTCGATGACGCCGACGCCGCGGACGCATGGACCTGGCGGATCAGCATCGCGGAGATCACCGGCACGCAGCCGTACAGTGCCTACCCGGGCGTGCATCGCGGGCAGGTCGCGCTCGGCCCTGGTTCGGTCGACCTCGTGATCAACGGCCGGGCCGTGACGCTCGCGGTCGACGACGTCATCGCGTTCGACGGCGAGGACGAGGTCGCGGCGACACCGCGCGAGGCCGGGTTCCTCGACCTGAACGTCATGACACTGCGGGACACCTGGGACTCGACGGTCCAGGTCATCGACGCGCCGACGGTGAGCGCCGAGCCCCGAGGTCCGACGGTGCTGATCGCGCTTGACGACCTCGGCACGCTCGATGACCGACCGCTGGCACGCCTCGACGCCGCCCTGCTCGAGCCCGGCACGGCCTGCACGCTGCGCGGTCGCTTCGTGGTGGCGCGACTGCGCCGGATCTGAGCGCACGCACAAAGAAGCCCCTGGGATCCGTATCGAAGACACGGGTCCCAGGGGCTTCCTCCAGCGACAGCGACTTGGTTCAGACGAGCGGAGCTCGTGGTGGAGCTGGGGGGAATCGAACCCCCGTCCAACGCTGAGTCTCCACGCCTTCTCCGGGCGCAGTCTGTGCAGACGTTCTGCTCGGCTCCGACCTTTGTCACAGACACCTAAGTCGACAAGCCCAGCCTGGGAAGAGTCCCGTGCGACGTCCAGACGCCATCGCACAGCAAGATTCCTAGATGACGTCAGGATCCGTATCGGAATCACATACGGCCTGACGGACTATCGGGCTCGCTTACGCAGCGAGGGCGAAGTCAGTGCGCTTTGCATTGGCACTTATTGTTTTGCAGGGAGCGTTCACGAGATAACCCTGCATCCTCGGCCCGCTTCTCGTGGATTCACAGGCGCTGTCGAAACCGATCAGCCCCGTGGTCCTTCTTGCGAAGGAGCCGCTGTCGCACTGTGGAATTACCATCGGGCACCGCAGCACCCGAGCATCACAGACTACAACGGATCCGGACGCCGCGCCATTCCGCGCCGACGAAGACGATGCCCCGGCGTCTCCACCGGGGCATCCTTGCCGATCAGCGACCGCAACGTCGCCTGATCACTTGCCGCTTCCGTTGCACGCCACCCCCGGTGACGGCACGAACTCCTTGAGGCCGGCCTTCACGAACGACCCGTAGGACTGCACGCCGTGATATCGGTCGACGCCGCCGGGGCTCTGATTGCCCCTCATCGCGATCGCGTCGTCATCGAACCCCGGAGGGTTGTTCTCCACCGAGTCCATCCTGTCGAGCCCTGAATAGGCGCATTCGGACGAGGCGTGGGACGGTCCGGATGTCGGATCTCCGTTCCCGTTGGTCTCGCCTGCGTATGCCGCGCTGGATCCCGCTGCAACGAGCCCCAGCGCGATCGCACAAGCGATCGCCAGTCGTTTCATCTGATGGTCCTCCTTCACGCAGTTCACCTTCGCCGAGGCGCGGAACTGCGCCGCGGTGGCCGAATTCTACGCGCGACCCTCGGCCCCGTGAAGAGCAGCCGCCCTTGCCGGCCGGCACGCACGGTGCGACTTCGCGGGCCGATCCCGCAGTCCGGATCGGACCGTGCCGTAGAGTCACGGCATGAGCGAGGTCGTCATCACCGTCCGGGGCGAGCACGAGGTGCGGATCGCACCCGAACGCGCCATCGTCACCTTGTCCGTCGCACTGGACGGCCCTGACCGGGAGGCGGTCGTCGCCCGCACTCTGGCGCTCGCCGATCCTGTTCGCACCAGCATCGTCGCGCGCGAGGGATCCGGTGCCGTGGAGGAATGGTCGAGCCGTCGGCTCGCCGTACGGTCGGAACGGCCCTGGAACAACGACGGAACCCGGCTCGCCCTGGTCCACCACGCCTCGGTCGACTTCGCCGCGACCTTCACCGACTTCGCAGAGCTCTCCGCATGGGTGGCCGACCTGTCCGCGTGGGAGGGCGTCTCCGTGGCGGGCACCACATGGATCCTCACACCGGAGACACGGGCGCGCGTCGAGCAGGAGGTCGCCGCCGAGGCCGTACGGACAGCGGTCGCACGAGCCGGCGCCTATGCGACCGCGCTGGGGCTGACGAAGGTCGAGCCGATCGAGATCGCAGATGCCGGTCTCATCACCGACCGCGACGCGGCGGACATGGCCCCGAAGGCGATGCGCGCGTTCGCCGCTCCCCCCTCGGGCGCCGGGCTCGAGCTGCAGGGCGACGACCTCACCGTCTCCGCGACCGTCGAGGCGCGGTTCGTCGCAGCCTAGGCGGCGACGAACCGCACCTCGCGGTCGGTCTCGGACTCAGGCCCGCCTGTGACGTGCGACGATCACGGTGATCGCCCCGGCCAGCAGCAGCACGAGCGCCGCGCCGAGCGCGGGGAACGGATCCGCTCCGGTCGCCGGCAGCGCCCCCGCCCCTGTGCCGCCCGGGATCGTCGTCGGCGCGGGCGTCGGCGTGATGCTCGGGGACGGCGTGGGGGTCGGTGTGACCGCCACCGGCGTCAGGACGAAGTCCTGGCCCTCGATGAGCTCCCCGGCATCCGTGAGCGTGACGGAGCGGCTGACCGGCGTGGCGCCGGTGTATCCGTCGGGCACGGTGACCGCGATCGTGTAGTCCCCCGGCGGAAGGTCGCCGAGGGCGTAACCGCCATCGCCATCCGTCGTGACCGTGACGGCACCGTCGGGTCCGGTCACCGTGACCGTGGCGTTCGCGATCGCACCGCCGTCCTGCGCGGTGACCGCACCCGCGACGGATCCGAGACGGGCGAGTGCGAAGTCGACGTCGGTGACGTCCAGCGCCGCGACCGTCTCTGCGCGGGACGCGGCGCCGGAGACGGCATAGCCCTGGGGCGCCTGAACGGCGACCGTGTAGTCGCCGGAGGGAAGCCGTGGGAAGGAGTAGGTGCCGTCGGCGGCGGTCACGGTCTGCACCGTGCCGCCCGGACCGTCCGCCGTGACGACCACTCCGCCGACTCCGTGACCTGCTGCGGTCACGGTGCCCGACAGCGTCGGCAGCTCCTGCAGGACGAAGTCCTTCCCGGTGATCGGCGTCTCGTCGTTACCCGGCACGGTGAACGGGCTCGGCGAGGAGATCACCGAATAGCCGTCGGGTGCGGTGATGGTGACCGCGTGGATCCCCACGGGGACGTCGTCGAGCAGATAGGTGCCGTCGGTGGCTGTGACGACCGTGCGTCCGCCGTCGAGCGTCACCGTCGCACCGGCGACCGGATTGCCGTGCTGGTCGCGCGCGGTTCCCGACACCGGAACCGGAACGATGTCACGCACCGAGAAGTCGGCCGTCCCGTCAGCGTTCGAGACATCGACCGTACGGGAGGGGTCGTCGGAGATCTTGCCCGTCGGCGGCGTGATCTGCACGCGATAGCCGTCGGTGGCCAGCACATCGGGGAACGAATAGGTGCCATCGGTCGAGGTCGTGGCCTCACCCAGGACGGACCCGTCGGATCCGATCAGTCGCACGACGGTGCCGTCCGAGGGGCCACCGGCGCTCGTGTCTGTCACGGTGCCCGAGATCGTGCGCGTGATGGCCGCGAACCACGTCTGGTAGACCGGGAACCCGGCGCGGCGGGTGAACGCGAACGTCAGGGAGGCGATCGGCGCGTTCGGTTCGAACCAGGCGGACGCCCCGCTCGTGTCCGTGGCGGTCGGGTTGCCGGTGAGCGTCGTCGTGGCGGGGTCCCAGCTCGGCACGTCCGCGGCATCGCCCGTGCAGGACGGCTTGCCGGCGAGGCCGGGGGCGCAGTAGTTGAACCCGCCGCGGAAACCGAGCTGTGCGGCGGTGAGCGTCTGCCCGTCAGGACCGAGAGCCGTGATCCGCACCTTGTCGGCGTCGATGTCGCCCAGCACGAACGTCCAGTTGACGGTCGGCGTCGGTCGAGTGAATGTGTAGGTGGTCTCGGAGGGAGACGTGGCGTTGTCGGCGCGCGGGCGCAGGTTCAGGTACTGCTGGTCGCGACTGCTGCCGTACTTCGCCCCGACGTCGGTCGACGCGGCCAGCCAGACGCTGGCACCGGAGATCACGCCGACGGATCCGCCGCGCGAATCGCTGGTGTAGTCGGCCTGCAGCTGCGGCGAGGCGATCTGCACATGCCCCGAGTACGCGCCGCTGGACCCCTGCATGTCACCCCAGTCAGCCCAGGGCGTGCCGGTCGCGGCGGAGGCGGGCACGCCGAAGGCGAGGGCGGTGAGCGCTGTCAGAGCGGCGGCGGCGAACGCGACGGTACGTCTCATACCGATATGTTGGCAGAGATCCGCGCCTGCCGCCGCCCTCCGACGGCGGGACCGCGAGCGCCGGGGCGGTCGCTGCCGCCGCGTTCAGACCGCGAACGGCGCGAGCTCCGCCGCAAGCCTCTCGTTCACGTGCGCATGGATGCGGGTGCCCGCCTCCTCGTGCGCGACGTCGATCAGCAGCCCGCTCTCGTGCACGGCCGCGACGAGGTCGCCGCGGTCGTACGGCACGACGGCGTGGATCTCCACGGCCGGCTTCGGCAGCACCTCGTCGATCGCGGCCCGCAGTTCGGCGATGCCCTCGCCGCTGCGGGACGACACGAAGTGCGCGCCTGGCACGAGCCCGCGCAGCACCATCCGCTCGTCGTCGGCCAGCAGATCCGCCTTGTTGAACACGATGATCTCGGGGATGCTGCGTGCGCCCACATCGCCCATCACATCGCGCACGGTCTTGATCTGCCCTGCCGGGTCCGGGTGGGATCCGTCGACGACGTGCACGATGACGTCCGCATCGGCCACTTCCTCGAGCGTCGAGCGGAACGCCTCCACGAGCTGATGCGGCAGGTTGCGCACGAAGCCGACGGTGTCGGTGAGCGTGTAGACGCGCCCGTCCGTCGTCTCCGACCGGCGCACGGTGGCGTCCAGGGTGGCGAACAGCGCGTTCTCCACGAGCACGCCCGCGCTGGTGAGCGCGTTGAGGAGACTCGACTTGCCGGCGTTCGTGTATCCGGCGATCGCGACGGACGGGATCGTGTGACGCTTGCGCTCGGCGCGCTTGGCCTCGCGCGCGGGCTTGAAGTCGCGGATCTGCTTGCGCAGCATGGCCATGCGGGTGCGGATGCGGCGACGATCGAGCTCGATCTTCGTCTCACCGGGGCCGCGCGAGCCCATGCCCGCACCGCCGGCGCCGACCTGGCCACCGGCCTGACGGCTCATCGACTCGCCCCAGCCGCGCAGACGAGGCAACAGGTACTCGAGCTGCGCGAGTTCGACCTGAGCGCGGCCCTCGCGACTCTTGGCGTGCTGGCTGAAGATGTCGAGGATCACCGTGGTGCGATCGATCACCTTCACCTTGACGACGTCCTCCAGTGCGCGACGCTGGGATGACGCGAGCTCCGTGTCGGCGATCACCGTGTCCGCACCGACCGCGGCCACGATGTCCTTGAGCTCCTGGGCCTTGCCGCGCCCCAGGTAGGTGGCGGGATCAGGGTGCGGGCGACGCTGCAGCAGGCCGTCCAGCACCACCGCGCCCGCCGTCTCCGCGAGCGCGGCGAGTTCGCGCAGCGAGTTCTCGGCATCCTCCTGCGCCCCCTGGGGGTACACGCCGACCAGCACCACGTTCTCCAGACGGAGCTGGCGGTACTCGACCTCGGTGACGTCCTCGAGCTCGGTGCTCAGGCCTGCCACGCGCCGCAGCGCGTGCCGATCCTCCACCTCCCACTGGTCGCCGTCGGTGGAGGTGTAGCCCGCGGTGGCGGTGTCCTGCAGCGCCTGGGCGGATCCGAAGACGTGCGATTCCGCCCGTCGCTCGGCCGCTGCCAGGACGCGCTCGACCGCGTCGCCGTGCTCGTCATGTGTCGTGGACTGCGTCATCCGCACCTTTCTCGTGCCCGCCGATTCGGTCGGGCGCCTTAACTTTAGCTGTGAGTGTCCGCTACGCTCGCTCCATGGGCTCGGACCACTACTTCACTGCGGCCCCCGCCAGCCCCGAGAACCTCCGCAGGATCAGGGTGACCCTCGCGGGCCGAGAGATCGAACTCACCACCGCGGCCGGAGTCTTCAGCCCCGATCACGTGGATGTCGGAACCTCCGTGCTCCTCGCGAACACCCCGCCTCCGCCTCCCGGCGGGCATCTGCTCGATCTCGGGTGCGGCTGGGGTCCGATCTCGCTGTCGCTCGCCCTCGCCGCACCGCACGCGACCGTGTGGGCGGTGGATGTGAACGAGCGGGCACTGGATCTCGTCCGCCGCAACGCCGCGGAACTCGGTCTCGAAAACGTCAACGCCGTCACCCCCGACGATGTTCCCGATGACGTGAGCTTCCGCTCGATTCGATCCAACCCGCCCATCCGCGTCGGCAAGAGCGAGTTGCACGATCTGCTCGAGCGGTGGATCCCGCGGCTGGACGAACGTGCGGACGGATGGTTCGTGGTGAGCCGCAATCTCGGAGCCGACTCCCTGCAGCGTTGGCTCGCGACCACGTTCGACGACGGCTACAGCGTCTACCGTGCGACCACGGGCCGCGGGTTCCGCGTGCTGAAGGTCCGTCGGCACGGCACGCCCCGCACCGACGCGATCGCGCTGCCGTAACGCCGCAGCCGACCACGGCCTCGCCGCCGGTGCGCGGTCGGCCTGGTCCGAGCCGTGTCAGGACGGTCGGTCTCAGGCGAGCTCGATCTCGCCGGAGAAGGCGAGCTGGGCCGGTCCCGAGAGGAACGCGTGCTCGCCGCCAGCTCCGGGCTCCATGGTCACTCGGAGTGTTCCGCCCGGGACCTCCACGAGCCACTCGTCGGGAGCGCCCGCGCCGGCCCAGTGCCGCACGGCGAGAGCCGTGGCCACCACGCCGGTGCCGCAGCTGAGGGTCTCCCCCACGCCGCGCTCGAACACGCGCATGCGCACCCGGCCGACGCCGTCCTGCACGAGCGGTTCCGCCGGCACGACGAACTCGACGTTCGCGCCGTGCTCGGGCATCGGCGCGAGTTCTGGACCGTGCGTGAGCTCGAGTCCGTCCAGCTCGGCGTCGGACGCGATCGCGACCACCACATGCGGGTTGCCGACGTCGATGCCGAGCCCCGGGCGGGGAACGCTCAGACCCGTCGCGCGGGCGAGCGGGTCGTCGCCGGAGAGTCGCCAGCCGCCGATGTCGACGCGGTAGCCCTCGGCGCTGCGTGTGACCTCCCGTACCCCGGCGCGCGTGCCGATCGCGAGCGATCCGCCCTCGTCGAGCTCGGCGAGCCCGGTGCGCAGCAGGTAGTGCGCGAACACCCTGACCCCGTTGCCGCACATCTCGGCGACGGACCCGTCGGCGTTGCGGTAGTCCATGAACCATTCGGCGGCCGGATCCTCGGCGAGCGCGGCCGTCCCCTCGGGAAGGGCCGCGGAGCGCACCACCCGCAGCAGGCCGTCCGCGCCGATGCCGAAATGACGGTCGCAAAGGGCGGCGACCTGGTCGGCGCCGACGTCGAGGGCACCGTCGGGGTCGGCGATGATGACGAAGTCGTTGCCCGTGCCATGCCCCTTGGTGAATGCGACCATGCCTCGATTCTAGGGGCGGCGCTTCGGCGCCTGCTGCGTGGACCACCCCGCCGTGCCGTCGTCCGGCGCCGCTCTGCCAGGAGCGGATCCGCCCCCGGCAGATCCGATGGCGCGGCCGCCGCCGCCGGACGCAGGCTGAGGTCATGACCGATGACATGCCCCGCAACCTCTTCGACGCCGACACGCGGCGGATGCTGTTCGCGCGCCGGGTGCTCGTGCTCGACGGTGCGCTCGACGACGACAACGGCGTGCTGCTCATGACCCAGCTGCTCGCCCTCGCCGCTGAGGATCCGGAGGCCGACATCACCCTCTGGATCCACTCCCCCGGCGGATCCGTTCCCGCCATGCTCGCGATCCGCGACCTCATGCGCACGGTGCCGTGCGACGTGTCCACGATCGCCTTCGGGCTCGCCTGCAGCGCCGGCCAGTTCCTGCTCTCGGCCGGGACGAAGGGCAAGCGCCGGGCATTGCCGCACAGCCGGATCCTGCTGCATCAGGGATCCGCGGGCATCGGCGGCACCGCCGTCGACGTCGCACTGCAGGCCGCAGATCTGCGGCACACACGGGACACCGTGCTGGGGCTCATCGCCGAGGACACCGGGCAGAGCATCGACCGCGTCTTCGAGGACTCGCTGCACGACCGCTGGTACAGCGCCGAGGAGGCCCTCGCCTACGGATTCATCGACGAGATCACCGCGGACTTCGCCGCGGTCCTGCCTCGTCCCACCCGCCGGAGCATCGGCCTGACCGCAGAAGGAGCCTGACCATGGCCTCATTCCTCGTCCCCAACGTCATCGCGACCTCGCCCCGCGGCGATCGCGTGCTGGACGTCTATTCGCATCTGCTCGCCGAGCGGGTGATCTACCTCGGGACGCCGCTGGACGCCGACGTCGCCAACGTCCTCGTGGCGCAGCTGCTGCACCTCGACGCCACGGGCAGCGACCGGGACATCCAGCTCTACATCAACTGCGAGGGCGGGGATCCCAGCGCCATGCTCGCGGTCTACGACACCATGCGCTTCATCCGCTCGGACGTGGCGACGTTCTGCATCGGCCAGGCCGTGTCGGTCGGCGCCGTGCTTCTGGCGGCGGGCGCCGCCGGCAAGCGCGCCGCACTCCCGCACGCACGGGTGATCCTGCATCAGCCCGCGGCGCAGGGCCGCGGCACGATCCCGGATCTGATCCTGCAGGCCGACGAGGTCGTGCGCGTGCGCGACAGCCTGGAGCAGATCCTCGTCGCGCACTCGGGGCAGAGCGCCGAGCGGCTGCGCACCGACACGGATCGCGACCTCGTGCTCACGGCGGACGCCGCGCGCGCGTACGGACTCGTGGATCAGGTCGTGACGCAGGCTCCTCCGAGCGTGCCCTCCACTGCGGCGGGACCCGCTCAGGCGGCCAGCGCGTAGGCGGCGCGCACGGGCTGCGCGGGCTGCCGGACCGGCGCCGCCGAGCCCATCGTGATCCGTTCGGCGACGCCCAGGGTGAGATCGAGCAGAGTGAGATCGAGAGCCCCGGACACCGCGGCGAGCATCTCACTCGACGCCTCCTTGCGCCCCCGCTCCATCTCCGACAGGTACTGCGGCGAGACGCCCGCACGCTGGGCGGTCTCGACGAGTGTCTCGCCACGGTCCCTGCGGGCATCGCGCAGCAGCTCTCCCACGACGCTCCGCCAGAGTCGCTCGGGCTCGCCGCCCTGGCTCTTGCGAGGCTCGTGCGCGGACGTGGGATCGGTACGGGCGGTGTCAGAGGTGGCGGTCATGGCGCCATGCTAGGCACGCCGCTTCCGCGGATGCGACCGGATCCGCTCTGAGCAGAATCCCGCGTGAGTCCCTCCGGAAGATGGGTGAGTTCCCCGATCCGGGATGCGTCCTCGCGCGGTGGAATCGAAGAGCGGAACACCTCCGCGCCCTCACGAAAGGAAACGCTCATGGCGCTCTACATGGATGTCCATACGCTCGACGGGCCCGTGGCGATGGCCGACGTCGCTGCAGCGCACGCCGCGGATCTGGCCACGCAGGATCAGCACGGCGTGCACTACCTCCGGTACTGGGTCGACGAGTCCGCGGGCAAGATCTTCTGCCTGGTCGACGCCCCCGATGCGGAGGCCGCGAACACGGTGCACCGCGAGGCGCACGGTCTCGTCGCCGACGAGATCCATCTCGTCAGCGAGGGTGTCTGAGCGGTTGAATGGAGACGTGCTCGTCGAACGGGATGCCCTCCTGGCCGAGCTCGTCACCGATCTCGACGACGCGCTCGCGGGATCCGGTCATGTCGTCTTCCTGGGCGGCGAGGCCGGAGTCGGCAAGACGGCTCTGGTGCGCGCACTCGCACGGATCGCACGCCCGCGCTGCGGCGTGCGGATCGGCGGCGCTGACAACATCACGACGCCGGGAGCGCTCGGCGCGTTCCAGGATGCGATACCCGAGATCGGGCCTTCCGTCGCCGCCGGCGGGGATCGGATCCGGTTGTTCCGCGAACTCCGGGATCTGATCGCCGCCGCTCCCGTGCTGCTGGTGCTCGAGGACCTGCACTGGGCCGATGAGGCGACCCTGGACGCGCTCCGCTATCTCGCGCGGCGCATCGAGACGGCCCCCGTGCTCCTGGTCGTGACCTATCGGCATGATGAGGTCACTGCCCGCCATCCGCTCACCTCGCTGCTCGGCGATCTCGCCACGGCGACGGAGGTGCGCCGGCTGCTCGTGCCGCCGCTGACGGTCGACGGGGTTGCGCGACTCGTCGCGGACTCGGGCGACGCCGTGGACCCGACGGCGCTCCATCTGCGCACCGGAGGGAACGCCTTCTTCGTCACGGAGAGCCTCGCGATCGGCGGTGTGGCGCTGCCCGCCACGGTGAGCGACGCGATCCTCGCCCGCGTCGCCCGGCTGACTCCCGCCGCCCAGGACGTGGTGGCGGCCGCGGCGATCCTGGGTGCAGGCGCCGATGCCGACCTGCTCGCGCGCATCGCCGCGCAGGCGCTGGACGCCGTCGACGAATGCGCGGACGCGGGCGTGCTGATCGAGATCGACGGCTCCCTGGGGTTCCGTCATGAACTCGCACGAGAGGCCGTCGAACAGAGCCTCTCAGCCGTGCGCCGTCGGCAGTTGCACGGACGTGCGCTGCGCGCCCTCGCCGAACGGACCCCGGAGGACCATCGCACTCTCGCGCATCACGCCGTGGGCTGCGGCGACGAAACGGCCGCGATGGCGCACGCGGTCGCCGCCGCGGAGAGGGCCGCGCACGGCAGCGCCCACCGGGAGGCGGCGGAGCACTACCGCCTCGCCGTGCGGCACAGCAGCAGCGCCGCCGAGCGGGCAGCGCTGTTCGTCGCACTGTCCTACGAGTGCTACCTGACCGACCAGCTGCCGGAGGCGCTCACCGCGCGGCAGCAGGCGCTCGAGCTGCACGAGCTGGTGGGAGACACGCGTCGTCTCGGTGACGACGAGCGGTGGCTCTCGCGGCTCTCCTGGTTCTCCGGGCACGGGAAGGATGCGCAACGGTACGGTCTGCGCGCCGTCACGACCCTGGAGCAGCTGCCACCGGGGGTGGAACTCGCCTGGGCGTACAGCAACTACGCACAGCTGCGGATGCTCGCCGAGGAGGCCGAAGAGGTCGAGTTCTGGGGGCGCAAGGCGCTCCGACTCGCCCGCACCCTGGGCAGCCAGGACATCGAGAGCCACGCGCTCAACAATCTCGGAACGGCGGAACTCCAGTCCGGCCATGTGGAGCAGGGGCAGCGGGATCTGGCCCACAGCCTCGACATCGCGCGAGCCGCCGATCTTCCCGAGCACGTGGCGCGGGCGTACACGAACCTCGGCTCGTCGGCGGTGCTGCAGAAGCGCTTCGCCGATGCTCATGCGGCTCTGGGCGCGGGGATCGCGTTCTGCGAGGACCGCGACCTCGACTCCTGGGCCTGCTACATGACGGCGTGCCTCAGCCTCGCACTGGCCGATGAGGGCCGCTTCGACGAGGCGCTGGCCGCCGCCGACTCGCTGCTGGACCACGCCGGCACGGCCCCCGTCTCCCTCATGCCCGCCGCAGGGGCCGCCGCCCGTGTGCTGGCCCGACGCGGCGCCGACGCGACGCCGAGGCTGGCGCTCGCCCAGCGCCTGGCGGCGGAGGCGGGCGAGCTGCAGCGCCTCGCCCCCGCGGTGTGCGCCGCCGCCGAGCACGCCTGGCTCACCGGTGATGCCGGGGCCATCGATGCGCTGACGGCATCGACGTGGGAGCTCGCCCTCGCGCATGACGAGGAATGGGCCACCGGAGAACTCGCATGGTGGCGGATGCTCGGCGGGGCGCCCTTCGCCGCGGATCGGGTGGCGGAGCCGTTCGCACTCATGCTGACCGGCGATACCCGTGCGGTGAGAGCGTGGACCGAGCGCGGCTGCCCGGTGTGGGCCGCCTACGCGGCGATGCTCGATCCCGATATCGCCGTCGTCGACCAGGCCGTGCGCACGCTCGACGGGCTCGGCGCGGCAGCGGCGATCGAGGCGATTCTGCGCACCCGGCACGACCGCGGGCTCGCACTGCCGCGCCGACCCCGTGCGCAGGCCCGCGGCAACCCCGCCCAGCTCACGGCACGGGAGCTCGAGGTGCTCGGCCTGCTCGGCGAGGGTCTGTCGACCCCGGAGATCGCCGAGCGGTTGATCCTGTCCCGGCGCACGGTCGAGCATCACATCGCCGCAGTGCTCCGCAAGCTCGGCGAGCCGACCCGCGGGCGTGCGGTCGCCGCAGCGTCCCGGCGGGGTCTGCTGCCGGTGTGACACCGTCGGGCAGGCGGTCCGGCGGGCGCTCAGACCCGGGGCTCTCGGGCCGATCAGACGTCGTGGATGAGGCGCTTGCCGGTGTTGCCGACTTCGAAACGCTCATAGCCGAGTGCGTCGTAGAAGCCGAGCACCTGTTCGTTCCCGACCCGCACCATCAGCTGCACCTTGGGGCAGCCCATCGCGAGCAGGAGCCGCTCGGCCTCCAGGACGAGCGCGCGGCCGATGCCGTCACCCCGTCGATCCGAGGCGCTGGCGAGGTAGTACAGCCAGCCGCGGTGGCCGTCGTAACCTGCCATCACGGATCCGACGATCCGTGCCGCGTGGCCCCCACCCGTCCGCTCCTGCGTGCGCTCCTCGGCGACGAGGAACAGCTCGGGCTGCACCTCGAGCTTGCGCTCGATGTCGGCGCGCGGGTCGTTCCACGGGCGGGTCAGTCCCGCATCCTCCCAGAGGGCGACGACGGCATCGGTGTCATCCCGGTCGAAGGCCCTGATCGTGAATCCGGTGGTCATGCGCGTTCCTCCAGGATGTTCTCCAGATCGATCGGCGCGAGCGCGTCGAGCCATTCCGCCTCGGCGTAGCGGCGGAACCACGAGACCTGGCGTCGTGCGTATCGGCGGGTGAGGGCCTGCGTCTCGGCGATCGCCTCCTCCTGCGTCAGCGCGCCGGTCAGCTGGGACAGCGCCTGTGCGTAGCCGATCGCTCGGCGCGCCGTGACGCCTTGCTCGAGTCCGGCCTCCCGCAGACGCTTGACCTCGGCCAGCATGCCCTGCTCCCACATGCGCTCCACGCGCCGGTCGAGGCGCTCGACCAGCGCAGCGCGCTCGGCGCCCAGCGCCAGCACGCGTGTGCGCGGGTGCCACAGCACCGGCTGCTCGGGCAGCGCGGCGCCATGAGTCCGCTCCCCCTGCGCGAGCACCTCGAGCGCCCGCACGATGCGGCGGCCGTTCTTCGGATCGATCCGTGCGGCGGTCGCCGGATCCTGCTGCTGCAGGCGTGCGAGCAGAGGCCCGGGGCCGTCCTGATCCAACTCCGCCTCGAGTCGCGCGCGCAGCGCGTCATCCCGCGGTGGGAAGCGGAAGTCGTACAGCACGCTGGAGACGTAGAGTCCGGATCCGCCCACGAGGATCGCATCCGCACCGCCGGCATGGATCTGCTCGATCGCGGCGCGCGCGTGCGGCTGGTACCAGGCCACCGCCGCGTCCTCAGTGACGTCGAGCACGTCGAAGAGGCGATGCGGAATCCCCCGCCGCTCTGCGGCGGGGAGTTTGGCGGTGCCGATGTCCATGCCGCGATAGAGCTGCATCGCATCCGCGTTGACGACCTCCGCGCGACGCCCGCGCGACGCCAGCGCCTGCGCGAGGTCGAGCGACAGGTCGCTCTTGCCTGTGCCGGTCGCACCCACGATCGCCCACAGACGCGGGGCGGTGCCGGCGGGTCCTTGGCGCCCCGCGCCTCCCTCCGGCCGGCGCTTCGCGCTGCCCGGAGCCTCTGAGGCGCGCGGGCCAGGCTCAGGGACCGACCCGGCTCCCGGTGTGCTCACACTCCGGCGCGGAGCGTCGGCAGTCCCAACGACACCGCTCGAGGCGCCCCGGCGGCTGCGGGAACGGCCGGCACCGCGCACGATTCGGACTGCGCGCGGTCCCAGGCGTCACCGCCGCGGGTGCGCCGGATCCGCAGCGGCGCGCCGTCAGGTGCATCCGCGAGCAGGTGGAAGGGCGCCGCGTGCGTGATGGTGACGGACACCACGTCGCCGGGGCGCGGCCGGTCCGAGCCCTCCGGCAGCTCGAAGTGCACCAGCCGGTTGTCCTGCGCGCGCCCGGTGAGCCGGTGCGTCTCCGCGTCCTTCTTGCCCTCGCCGACGGAGACCACGACCTCGACCTCACGGCCGAGCTGCTTCTGGTTCTCCTCCAGCGAGATGCGCTCCTGCAGCGCGATGAGGCGCTCGTACCGCGCCTGAACGATCTCCTTGGGTACCTGGTCTGCCATGGTCGCGGCGGGGGTGCCCTCGCGGATCGAGTACTGGAAGGTGAACGCACTCGCGAAGCGTGCCTGCTCCACGACGCGCATCGTGTCCTCGAAGTCCTCCTCGGTCTCGCCGGGGAAGCCGACGATGATGTCGGTGGAGATGGCCGCGTTCGGGATCTTCGCGCGCACCCGGTCGAGGATGCCGAGGAACTTCTCGCTGCGGTACGAGCGGCGCATCGCGCGCAGGATCCGGTCGCTGCCGGACTGCAGTGGCATGTGCAGCTGCGGCATGACGCTCGGTGTCTCCGCCATCGCGTCGATCACGTCGTCGGTGAACGCTGCAGGGTGCGGGCTCGTGAAGCGGATCCGCTCGAGCCCCTCGATCTCGCCCGCCGCGCGCAGCAGTTTGCCGAACGCCTCGCGGTCACCGAACTCGACGCCGTAGGAGTTCACGTTCTGACCGAGCAGGGTCACTTCGATCGCCCCGTCTTCGACGAGGAGGCGGATCTCGTTGAGGATGTCGCCGGGCCGGCGGTCCTTCTCCTTACCGCGCAGGCTGGGCACGATGCAGAAGGTGCAGGTGTTGTTGCAGCCCACCGAGATCGAGACCCAGCCGCTGTGGGCCGAATCCCGACGCGTCGGCAGCGTGGACGGGAAGACCTCGAGTGCCTCGAGGATCTCGAGCTCGGCCTCGCCGTTGTGGCGTGCGCGCTCGAGCAGACCGGGCAACGACCCCATGTTGTGGGTGCCGAAGACCACATCGACCCAGGGCGCCTTGTCGAGCACCGCCTGCTTGTCCATCTGCGCCAGGCAGCCGCCGACGGCGATCTGCATCCCGGCGTGCTTGTCCTTGCGGCTCTTCAGGTGCCCGAGGGTGCCGTACAGCTTTCCTGCGGCGTTGTCGCGCACGGCGCACGTGTTGATGATGACGATGTCGGCCTCGTCGTCCGCGGCGGCGCGGACGTAACCGGCGCTCTCCAGCGAACCCGACAGACGCTCGGAGTCGTGCACGTTCATCTGGCATCCGAAGGTGCGCACCTCGTACGTGCGCCGCTGCCCGGCCTCATCGAGCGCCGCGGCGGAGGGCGCGATGAGCGTGGGCTCTGAGAGGGGAATGGTCATAGTGCCTGCCATTCTACTTTCGCCTGGCGGGAAAAGGCCCCGCCGTCCGGCGCGGAGATTCCGGCGGGTATTCCGGACTCTGCGCCTGGCCGACGGCGTCAGCTCTCCTCGAACCGCACCCGCCCGACGCCCGAACCGCGCTGCGTCTCGCGCCAGGCCGTGCGTGCCGCCGTCAGCGCGACACTCCCGCCGTAACCGCGACGGGACAGCTGCCCGACGAGGCGCCGGATCGCTGTGTCCTCGTCGTAGCGGCGCAGACCCGCCACCTTGGACCGCACGTAGTCGAGTGCCCGTTCGGCATCGTCGTCATCCAGAACCGACAGCGCCTCATCAGCGATCTCCCGCGGAATCCCGCGCTGACTGAGCGTGCGCGCTATCGCCACACGTCCCTGACCCTTGCGCTCGGAACCCGCGGTCACGAGGAGCTCGGCAAGGGATGCGTCGTCGAGATACCCGCGCTGCTCGAACTGCTCGATGAGGAGCGTGCGCTCGTCAGCCGGAACGCCGTTCTCGCGCAGGACGTCGCGTGCTTCCGTGCTCGAGAGCTGCTTGGAGCGGAGCTTCCGCACCAGCAGCTCGCTCGCCTCGGCGAGCGGATCGCCCGATGTCGAGGCGTCCCCGGTCCCGTGACGGCCGATGGCCCGCAGCCCTCGCCGACCAGGAGAGGATGCCGTGCGATCGGAAACCCCTGTGTCTTCCGGCGCCAGCGCGGCAGCGGCAGGATGCCGGGAGCTGGGACCGCGACGCTCGGCCGCGGACTCCTCGGCCCAGGTCGACCGCCACTCCGCCTCGGTGGACGGCGCGGCCGACACCGGGGCCGAGGGGCGCGACCGCTCGGACCCCTCGGGCCCGGCCGTCGCACCACGGCCGCCGAACAGCGGGATCACCGGGGCGAGGCGGCCTTCCTCGGACGCCGCCCCGCCCCTCTCGTCACTCACGTCTCACTCCGGCCGCTGAGCGTCGTCGAGACGCATGTCAGGCCGGACGCCGCTGGGCGAGCTCATCGGCCGCCCCCGCAGCGGGAGCCGCCGCACCGCCGATGCCGAGCTTCTGCTTGATCTGCGTCTCGATCGTCTCGGCGATGTCGGGGTTCTTGAGCAGGAAGTTGCGCGCGTTCTCCTTGCCCTGGCCGAGCTGGTCGCCGTCATAGGTGTACCAGGCACCGGACTTCTTCACGATGCCGTGGTCGACGCCGAAGTCGATCAGGCTGCCCTCGCGGGAGATGCCGACGCCGTAGAGGATGTCGAACTCGGCCTGCTTGAACGGCGGGGCCATCTTGTTCTTCACGACCTTGACCCTGGTGCGGTTTCCGACCGCCTCCGTGCCGTCCTTCAGCGTCTCGATGCGGCGGATGTCGAGACGGACCGACGCGTAGAACTTCAGCGCCTTGCCGCCCGCGGTGGTCTCCGGAGAACCGAAGAACACGCCGATCTTCTCGCGCAGCTGGTTGATGAAGATCATCGTGGTGTTGGTCTGGTTCAGGCCACCCGTGAGCTTTCGCAGTGCCTGTGACATCAGTCGAGCCTGCAGGCCGACGTGCGAGTCGCCCATCTCGCCCTCGATCTCCGCGCGCGGCACCAGAGCGGCCACGGAGTCGATGACGATGAGATCGATGGCGCCCGAGCGCACCAGCATGTCGGCGATCTCGAGCGCCTGCTCACCGGTGTCCGGCTGGGAGACCAGCAGCGCGTCGATGTCGACGCCGAGCTTCTTGGCGTACTCGGGGTCGAGGGCGTGCTCCGCGTCAACGAACGCGGCGATGCCGCCGGCGCGCTGGGCGTTGGCGATCGCGTGCAGAGTCAGCGTGGTCTTACCCGAGGACTCCGGGCCGTAGATCTCGACGATGCGACCACGCGGCAGCCCGCCGACGCCGAGCGCGACGTCGAGCGCGATGGAGCCGGTGGGGATGACCGCAACAGGGGCGCGCTCATCACTGCCCAGCCGCATGACCGAGCCCTTTCCGAACTGCTTGTCGATCTGGGCGAGGGCGGTCTCGAGGGACTTCTCGCGGTCTGCGGGAGAGGGCATGACGTGCTCCTTCGTGGTCGTGAACTGCCGCCTGTAGGCTGTCGCGGCCGCCCCGGCTGGGGCGAGCTCTCCGACAAGGCGTATGACCTCGTGGTCATGTCGAACACGCTAGGAGGAGCCACCGACATTCGGTCGGAGTCCCCGCGAACGGTTCAGAATCTGCTCACGAGATCATCTGTGCAGGACGATACGCGCATCTCGAACATGTCTTCGACGACACGCCGATGAGATCACGAAGCGGATCGAACACCGGACGATCGGACCGGACCGGACTCAGCGCCGCCGGGGCTCCAGACGCCCCGCGCCGTACCGCCGCGACTCGGGCACGTCCAGCTCCGCGCACAGCGCCAGCCAAACATCCCGCGGGGGCACCCCCGCTTCCATGGCCTGCGCGGCCGTGCGACCGCCGACGGCCCTCAGTACGAGATCCGCGACGAGGGCGCCACCGCGTGATCCGAACTCTGCATCGACCGCTCGGAGGAACTCGCTACGTCGCATCCGTCAGCGCAGCGACAGCTCGGACTCGACCGACGCCACCAGTTCGTCAGGAACGACATCCGGGATGACCTGCAGCCCCTCGAGCTCGGCGATCCGATCGCCGACCTCGCGCATGATGGTGGAGATGGGCACGTCGAGCGCCTCGGCCACGGAGGCGAGGATCTCGCTGGAGGCTTCCTTCTGTCCGCGCTCGACCTCACTGAGATACCCGAGCGCGACGGACGCCTTGCCTGCGACCTGGCGGAGCGTGCGGCCCTTCTGCAGACGGAAGTCCCGCAGCACGTCACCGATCTCCTGTCGTACGAGAATCATCGGGACCTCCTCTCCCCCATCGCCCGGCCCCAAGCGCCGGATCGGATGGTCAGTCTAACCCGACCTGTCGGGATCGACACTACTGTTTCGTTCTGTGCATTGAATGTGAGCACACTCGACTCAACTTCGTGGAGAAGCACTCTATTCCCGGTCGTCCCGAGCCGGCTCGCCAGCATCGATCCCGTTCCCGGTGACCGCCGCGAGGATCACCCCGAGGGCCGCCTGGACCGTCGCCGCACGGATGGCGGATCGGTCCCCGTCGAACATGAACGCGTGCCCGGTCGTGCGATCCGCCACGCTCACTCCGATGTGCACCGTGCCGACCTTCTGACCGCCCTGCGCAGTGGGCCCCGCGACGCCTGTCGTCGAGACGCCGACGTCCGCCGCGCGCCCGTCCACGGCCAGCGCCGCGCGGACACCGGACGCCATCTGCTGCGCGACCTCCGGATCCACGGGGCCGTGCGCGGCGAGCAGCGCCGGGTCGACACCCAGGACGGAGGCCTTGATCGGAGTCGCGTAGGCGACGACCGCGCCGTTGAGCACGTCCGACGCCCCCGGGATCGCCACGAGTGCCGCCGACAGCGCGCCGCCTGTGAGCGATTCGGCGACGGCCAGCGTCATCCCGCGCTCCCGCAGCGCATCGAGGGCGGCAGCCGCGGCGCGATGCGTGGCATCGGACATCAGGACGTCGCACCTCGGTCTGCGCGGGATCCACGCACCTGCGCAACGACGTAGTCGATGCCGCTCAGGATCGTCAGGATGAGGGCGATCACCATCAGCACGGTGGTCGTGATCGACCACACCGGCATTCCGATCCAGACATGCAGCGGCAGCAGCGCCCAGGACAGGGCGACGGCCTGCACCGTCGTCTTGATCTTGCCCATCCATGCAGCGGCGACGACGTGCTCCTTGACGATCATGAAGCGGTGCACGGTGATGCCCCACTCCCGCACCAGGATGACGAGCACGAGCCACCACCACACCTCGCCGAGGATCGCGAGGCCGATGAAGCCCGCTCCGGTGAGCAGCTTGTCGGCGATCGGATCCCAGAGCTTGCCGAAGTCGCTGACCAGGTCGTACTTGCGGGCCAGATAGCCGTCCACCCAGTCGGTCGAGATCGCCAGGATGAACAGCCCCGCCGCGACCCACCTCAGTGCGGGCTGCGCCGCTCCGTCCGTGCCTCCCAGCAGCAGGAGCACGAAGAAGACGACGGCGAGCGGGATGCGGGCGACCGTGATCGCGTTCGGCAGCTGGCGCGGAATCGACATCAGTCGCGCCCCGTCAGGCCCCAGGCGTCCTCGTCGGGCTCCGCTTCGACCTCGGGAAGCCCGCGGTACTGCGCCTCGAGCGGATCCTCACCGTAGCGGTCGTCGGTGCCGTAGGACGGCGCAGGCATCGGGGCGGCAGGACGCGGCGGCATCACGGCTGCGGGCATCGGCGCGGCGGCCGCCGGTGCAGGAGGTGCAGGAGCGGACGGCGCATCGTCGCCGCGCAACTTGGCCAGCACCCCGGGCAGCTGCTCGGGAGTGACCAGGACGTCGCGCGCCTTGGACCCCTCGGACGGGCCGACGATCTCGCGCGACTCGAGCAGATCCATGAGCCGGCCCGCCTTGGCGAAGCCGACCCGCAGCTTGCGCTGCAGCATCGACGTGGAGCCGAACTGCGAGGAGACGATGAGCTCAGCGGCGGCGAGGAGCAGCTCGAGGTCGTCGCCGATGTCCTCGTCGACCTCCTTCTTCTTGCCCTCGACGGCCTCGGCCACGTCGGGCCGGTACTCCGGGCGCGCCTGTCCGGTCACGTGCTTGACGACCGCGTCGATCTCGCTCTCGTCGACCCACGCGCCCTGCAGGCGGAACGGCTTGGAGGAGCCCATCGGCGAGAACAGCGCGTCGCCCTGTCCGATCAGCTTGTCGGCGCCGGGGCTGTCCAGGATCACCCGGCTGTCGGTGACGCTGGTCACGGCGAACGCGAGGCGGGACGGCACGTTGGCCTTGATGAGACCGGTGACGACGTCGACGCTCGGGCGCTGGGTCGCGAGCACCAGGTGGATCCCGCTCGCGCGGGCGAGCTGCGTGATGCGGACGATCGAGTCCTCCACATCGCGCGGCGCGACCATCATCAGGTCCGCGAGCTCGTCGACCACGACGAGCAGGTAGGGGTAGGGCTTGAGCACGCGCTCGCTGCCCGGGGGCACGACCACCTCGCCGGCGCGCACCGCGCGATTGAAGTCGTCGATGTGGCGGAAGCCGAACGACGCGAGGTCGTCGTACCGCATGTCCATCTCCTTCACGACCCACTGCAGTGCCTCTGCGGCCTTCTTGGGGTTCGTGATGATGGGCGTGATCAGGTGCGGGACGCCGGCGTAGCTGGTGAGTTCCACGCGCTTGGGGTCGATCAGCACCATGCGCACGTCGGCGGGGCGGGCGCGCATGAGCAGGCTCGTGATCATCGAGTTCACGAAGCTCGACTTGCCGGATCCGGTCGATCCGGCCACCAGGAGGTGAGGCATCTTCGCGAGGTTGGCGACGACGAAGTTGCCGCCGACGTCCTTGCCGACGCCGATCGTCAGCGGATGCGTGCTCTTCTGCGCCGCGGCCGAGCGCAGCACGTCGCCGAGCGCCACGGTCTCGCGGTCGGCGTTCGGGATCTCGATGCCGATCGCGCTCTTGCCGGGGATCGGCGAGAGGATCCGCACGTCGTTCGATGCGACCGCATACGCGAAGTTGTTGCTCAGCTGCAGGATCTTCTCGACCTTGACGCCGTGACCGACCTCGACCTCGTACTGGGTCACTGTCGGTCCCCGCGAGAAGCCGGTCACCTTCGCGTCGACGTTGAACTGCGTGAGCACGTTCGTGATCTGCTCGACCACGCGGTCGTTCGCCTCGGAGCGGGCGACCGAAGGCGGGCCCGCCTTCAGCGCACCCGGCGACGGCAGGATGTAGGGGGCCGCCGGCGCCTGCAGTCCGTCCTTGCCCGGGCCGTCCGTGCCGAAGCCGTCGAATCCGGCCAGCTCGAGCTCGCCCGTGTCGCCGTCGTCGAGCAGCGCCGTGCTCTGCTGCTCCGCCAGGGAGTCGGCGACGGCGCGCACGTCGGTGAGGACCTCGGTGGCCGCGTCGTACGGATCCTCGTCCTTGATGACGGCCTGGTCGTATGCGGTCGCCTGCACCACGGTGGGGGTGTCGTCCTGCGCCGTGAGCAGCTCGGTGAGGTCCTGCGAGCCGAGCCCGCCATCCGGATCCTCTTCGCGACCGGTCTTGTTCCGCCGCCACCAGGGCAGCACGTCCGGGTCGTCGACCTTGTCCGCCTCGTCGACGGCTGCTGCTTCCTCCACGGCGGCGCTCTTCGGGGCGCGCTCGGCGTCGAACATCCACGCATACAGGTCGCCCAGTCGCTGCCCGATGCGGTTCGGCGGCGTCTTGGTGAGGATCAGCACGCTGAGCGCCGCCAGCAGCGACAGCACGATGTAGGCGGGGATCGAGGTCAGGTAGCTGAGCGGCTGACCCAGCAGCCAGCCGAACAGACCTCCCGCGGCGCTGAGCGCGACCATGCCCTGTCGCGGCTGCGGCATTCCGCCGGCGACGTGGCAGAAGCCCGCCAGGGTGATCACGAACAGCCCGAAGCCGATCCCGATGCGCCCGTTGTCGTGCACGGAAGACGGATGGCGGAACAGCCAGCCGGCCAGGAGCAGCAGCAGCACGGGCATGATGAACGCGGCACGGCCGATCAGGGCGCCCACGGAGTAGGCGCTGATGTTCGACGCGACCGTGTTGCCGATGAAGAACCACTCGTTCACGGCGCCTGCCACCGCGAGCAGCACCAGCAGGAACGGGAAGCCGTCGCGGCGCTGGTCCTTCTCCAGCGTCTCCAGGCCGAAGGCGCGGAAGAGACCGCCGACGCCGTGCGCGAGGCCGGTCCAGGCGCGCACCATCACGGGCGGCTTGTCGGGCTCGTCGACGTACTTCCTCGGGGCGGGCGCGGCCTTGGCGGAACTGCGCGGCTTCGCCCCGGACGTGGAGCGACTGCGCGTCGAGGGCTTCTCGGCCGCGCTCTTGGTCGCATTCGAACTCCTGGGCATGTGTCCACGCTACGGCCGCACGCCGACAAAGGCCCGCAATGACGCGGCTTTCCGCGGGATTGCGGGCCTTGGAGGCCGTCGGCGATGCTAGATCACGCCTCGATGACGAGCGGCACGATCATGGGGCGGCGGCGCAGCTTCTGGTTCACCCAGCGGCCGATCGTGCGGCGCACGATCTGCGACAGCGCGTGGTTGTCGCGCACGCCGTTGCCGGCGGCTTCCTTGAGAGCGGCGATGATCTTCGGCGCCACGTCGTCGAAGACGGAGTCGTCCTCCGCGACGCCTCGGGCGTGGATCTCCGGCCCCGAGATGATGCGCCCCGTCGTGGAGTCGACCACGACGATGACGGACACGAAGCCCTCCTCGCCGAGGATGCGCCTGTCCTTCAGGTCCGCATCGGTGATCTCGCCGACCGTCGAGCCGTCGACGTAGACGAATCCGATGTCGAGCTGTCCCGCCACACGGGCGACGCCGTCCTTCAGGTCGATCACGGTGCCGTTGGAGCCCAGGATCGTGCGCTCCTCGGGGATCCCGGTGTCCTGTGCGAGCTTCGCGTTCGCCATCAGGTGACGGTACTCGCCGTGGACGGGGAGGACGTTCTTCGGCTTCAGGATGTTGTAGCAGTACAGCAGCTCGCCGGCCGCCGCGTGTCCCGAGACGTGCACCCGGGCGTTCGCCTTGTGCACGACGTTCGCGCCGAGCTTGGTGAGCCCGTCGATGACGCGGTACACGGCGTTCTCGTTGCCCGGGATGAGGCTCGACGCCAGGATCACGGTGTCGCCCGGTCCGGGCTCGATAGCGTGGTCGAGGTTCGCCATGCGGCTCAGCACAGCCATCGGCTCCCCCTGGGATCCGGTGGACATGTAAACGATCTTGTCCTCGGGGAGGTCGCGCGCCTTCTTGTAGTCGATCAGCACGCCGTCCGGCACCTTGAGGTAGCCGAGCTGCTCCGCGATCGTCATGTTGCGCACCATCGAACGTCCGAGGAACGCCACTCGGCGCCCATGCGCGTGCGCAGCGTCGATGACCTGCTGAACCCGGTGCACGTGGCTGGAGAAGCTCGCGACGATGACGCGGCGCGGCGCCTTGCCGATGACCTGGTCGAGCACCGGCCCGATCGAACGCTCGGTGGGCGTGAAGCCGGGCACGTCGGCGTTGGTGGAGTCGACGAGGAACAGGTCCACGCCCTCCTCGCCGAGGCGCGAGAACGCGCGCAGATCGGTGATGCGCCCGTCCAGCGGCAGCTGGTCCATCTTGAAGTCGCCAGTCGCGAGGACCATGCCCGCGGGCGTGCGGATCGCCACGGCGAGCGCGTCGGGGATCGAGTGGTTCACGGCCACGAACTCGAGGTCGAACGGGCCGACCTTCTCGCGCTGGCCCTCCTTCACCGTGAGCGTGAAGGGCTTGATCCGGTGCTCCTTGAGCTTGGCCTCGACGAGCGCCAGGGTCAGTCCGGATCCGATCAGCGGGATGTCGCCCTTGAGTCGCAGCAGGTACGGGACGGCGCCGATGTGGTCCTCATGGCCATGCGTGAGCACGACGCCCACGATGTCGTCGAGCCGGTCCTTGATGGGCTCGAAGTCGGGCAGGATCAGGTCGACGCCGGGCTGGTGCTCTTCCGGGAACAGCACGCCGCAGTCGACGACGAGCAGCTTGCCGTCGTATTCGAAGACCGTCATGTTGCGGCCGACCTCCCCGAGTCCGCCCAAGGGCGTGACGCGAAGAGTGCCGGGAGCGAGCGCTTCGGGCTCGGCGAGGGGAATGGTCATGTGGTGCCTCCTAGGCGGGGCGCGCTGCGCGCCCGATGTTCGTGGTTCCCCTGCCGGGCCGGGCGGGATCCGTCCGCGCCTTTCGCGCTGATCCGTCCCGTTCCGGTCCGATGCTCATCGGTCAGGCCCTCAACGGGTCGTGCCGTGCACCTTGGGGAGGGCGCCGCCGGCGGCGGCATTGCGATCGGGGCGGAAGTCGGAGAAATCCGCACCCGGGATGTCCTTGACGAGCGCGAGCTCGTCCTCGATGAGGGCGGCCTCCCACTCCTCCGGCCCCACCAGGGGCAGGCGGACGCGGGGGCTCGTGATGCGGCCGAGGCCGTGCAGGATGTACTTCGCGGACACGGTGCCCGGCACGTGCGTCATCGCGGCGCGGACGAGCGGCTCCAGGCGCTGGTGCTCGGCGGTCGCCGCGGCGAGGTCGCCCCGGTTCACCGCATCGACGATCGCCCGATACGGCGCCGAGGTGATGTTCGCAGTGACGCCGATGAGGCCGGTGGCGCCGATCGAGAGGTGCGGGAGCACGTTCGAGTCGTCGCCGGAGAAATACATCAGGTCGGTCTGGTTGAGCACCCGGCTGACCTCGGAGAAGTCGCCCTTGGCATCCTTCACGGCGAGGATGTTGGGGTGCTTGGCGAGGCGCAGGATCGTCTCGTACTTGATCGGCACACCGGTGCGACCGGGGATGTCGTAGAGGATCACCGGGAGGTCGGTGGCGTCCGCGACGAGGCGGAAATGCGTGAGGATACCGGCCTGGGTGGGCTTGTTGTAGTACGGCGTGACGATCATGATGCCGTCGGCGCCGGCCTTCTCGCTGGCCTTGTAGAGCTCGATCGCGTGCGCGGTCTCGTTGGATCCGCCGCCGGTGATGATCTTGGCGCGCCCCGCGGCGACGTCCTTGCCGACCTCGACGAGGCGCAGCTTCTCGGCGTCGGTGAGCGTCGAGGTCTCCCCCGTCGTCCCGGTGACGACGATGCCGTCGGCGCCGTCCGAGATGACGCGATCCATGTGCTTCTCGACGGAGGGCCAGTCGACCTCGCCGTCGGCCGTCATCGGAGTGATGAGGGCGACGAGCACCTGTCCGAAGGGATTGCCCGTATGCGTCATGCGTCCAGCGTAATGGTTCGCGCGACGCTCACGCGGTCGCGGTGACCCTGATGACGTCGCCACGGGCCAGATCGACACGGGGCTTGAGCAGCAGGCCTGCCATGGAGCCCGCCGGCGCCTCGGTCGCCTTCCGGCGGAACATCTCGATGCCCGTGACGGTGCTGACGCCGATCTCGGTGGCGCCCCGGAGCACCGCCACCCGGTCCCCGACGCGCATCGTGCCCGTCGCGGTCTTCCCCGTGGCGACCTGGCCGCGCCCGGTGATCGTGAAGACGTCCTCGACGGCGAACTCGGCGACGCCGATACCGCTCGCGACCGGCTGCGCGGCCGAGGTGATACCCGTGCTCGGCGCGATTCCCGCGGCGGCGAGACGCGCGGCTTCCTGAGCGTTGTACTGCCGGAGCATCTCATTCGCGTCCAGCGGATCCTTCTTCTTACCGAACCAGCCCATGGCCTCGAGCCTACGGGGACCCGCGATTAGGCTCGCGCATATGGCCTGGCAGACGCGGGAATCGCGCATCGTCTACGACAACCGCTGGATCTCGGTGCGCGAGGACCGGGTCTCCGGCCCGGCCGGTGACGGGATCTACGGCGTGGTCACTCTGAAGAACGCGGCGGTGTTCGTCGTGGCTCTCGATGAGCAGGATCGGGTGTGCCTGGTCACGATCGACCGGTACACCACCGGGCGTTCGGTCGAGGTGCCGGCCGGCGGCACGGACGGGGAGGATCCGCTGGTCGCCGCACGCCGCGAGCTGCGTGAGGAGACCGGGCTCGAGGCGGACGAGTGGACGCCGATCGGCACGATGAACGCGCTCAACGGCGTGACCGTCGCTCCTGAGCACGTGTTCCTCGCCCGCGGGCTGCGCCAGACCGGCGACAGCGCGCACACGCAGGCCGAGGAGGGCATCGACGAGATCGCGTGGGTGCCCTTCGCCGACGCGCTCACGATGGTCGCCGACGGGCGGATCACCGACGGCGAGACCGTCGCCGCCCTGGCGTACGCCGGCATTCGGCTGGGTCGGTTCGTCTGAGCCGGGGCAGGCTCACATGCGGCCGCGACGGGCGATGCGCGTGCTGAGCGAGCGCGGAACCAGCCGCGAAACCGCGATCATCGCCTTGTAGCGCAGTGACGGGATCACCACGGATCTGCCGCGGGCGGCGGCGCGAAGGCCCTGGCGCACGACGAAGGGCGCATCCAGCCACATGAAAGACGGCACGCCCTCCTCACCGGCGGCGAGCCCCATCCGAGCATGGAAGGTGGTGTGCACGAATCCCGGGCAGAGCGCGGTGACCGTGACCCCGTCGTTCGCGTATTCGTCGTTCGCCCAGCGGCTGAATCCGATGACCCACGCCTTGCAGGCCGAGTAGGTCGACCGGGAGATGAAGCCCGCCGACGAGGCGACGTTGATGATCCGCCCCCCGCGACCGCGCATCAACCCGAGCGCGGCGTGCATGAGCCGCATCGGCGCCTCGACGAGCACCCGCAGATGGCGCACCTCATCCGCGACGTCGTTGTCCGCGAAATGGAGCGGAAGACCGAAGCCGGCGTTGTTCACGAGCATGTCGATCGGGCGGTCGGCATCGGCGACCCGTCGCGCGACGCGGTCCACGTCCTGGTCCACCGCGAGGTCGGCGACGAGCACCTCGACCGCGATGCCGTGCCGCGAGCGGAGATCCGCGGCGAGCGCCTGCAGCGCCTCCTCCGAACGGGCGACCAGCACCAGGTCGGCACCGCGGCCGGCGAGCTGGCGGGCGAACTCCGCGCCGATTCCGGCGCTGGCACCCGTGATGAGAGCGGTGGGCATGGGGATCCTCTCGTCGAGTGCGCGTCGTGGTCAGCGCTGGTAGCCGAGGAAGCGGTAGCGGATCCCGGTCCTGCTGGTCTGCCACTCGCCTTCGGAGACCACGCGGAAACCGTCGCGCGAAGGGCCGAAGGCGTCTCCGGGCACGTCCAGGTCGAGCTCGGTCACCTCCAGGCGGTCGGCCTCGCCGATCACCTCGCGGAAGATCTCCCCGCCCCCGATCACCCAGGCCTCGTCGAGCCCGGCGAGCGCATCGGCGATCGACCCCGCTCTGCGCGCACCGTCGGCGGCCCAATCAGCTTGTCGCGTGATCACGATGTTCTCGCGGCCGGGCAGCGGGCGGAACCGCTCGGGCAGCGACTCCCAGGTGCGCCGCCCCATCACCACGGGCGCGCCCAGGGTGATCTCCTTGAAGTGCGCGAGATCCTCCGGCACGTGCCACGGCATCGTTCCGCCCGCGCCGATCACTCCGCCCTGCGCCTCGGCCCAGATCAGTCCGATCCGGGTCATACCGCGACCGCCGCCCGGATCGCCGGGTGGTGCTGATAGTCCTCGACCACGAAGTCGTCGAACTCGTAGTCGAAGATCGACTCCGGCTTCCGCGTGATCCGCAGGGTGGGGTACGGGTACGGCTCGCGGGTGAGCTGCTCCCGCACCTGCGCGACGTGGTTGTCGTAGATGTGGCAGTCACCACCGGTCCACACGAAGTCGCCCGGCTCGAGGCCGGTCTGCTGCGCCACCATGAGCGTGAGCAGCGCATACGAGGCGATGTTGAACGGCACCCCGAGGAACAGGTCGGCGCTGCGCTGGTAGAGCTGGCAGGACAGCTTGCCGTCCGCGACGTAGAACTGGAACAGCGCGTGGCAGGGCGCGAGCGCCATGTCCGGAATGTCGGCCGGGTTCCACGCAGACACGATGATGCGGCGGGAGTCCGGCGAATTCCGGATCTGATCGATCACCTGCTGCAGCTGGTCGATGTGGCCCCCGTCCGGCGTGGGCCAGGAGCGCCACTGCACGCCGTAGACCGGGCCGAGATCGCCGTCGGCGTCCGCCCACTCGTCCCAGATGGTGACGCCGTTCTCCTGCAGCCAGCGCACGTTCGAGTCGCCGCGCAGGAACCACAGCAGCTCGTAGGCGATCGACTTGAAGTGCACGCGCTTGGTCGTGATGAGCGGGAAGCCCTGCGACAGGTCGAAGCGGATCTGCCGGCCGAACACGCTGGTCGTGCCCGTGCCCGTGCGATCGTCCTTGTGCGTGCCGGTCGCGAGCACATCGCGGAGCAGGTCTTCGTACGGCGTGGGGATCGCGGCGCTCATGGCTTTCAGCGTACCGGCGCCCGCCGCCCTGCGGGCCGCCCGCCGGCTCGGAGGCCGGGAGCCCGCTGACTCGAACCGTCATATCCGCCCGTGCGCCGTTCGGCGGACGTAGCCTCGGACCATGTCCCTGCCGATCGCGCTCGTCGTGGTCGCCGCACTGCTCGCGGCGACGCTGCTCGCGGGCGTGCTGCTGCGACGGCGGGACGGCCGCGCGGTGACCGTGCACGGCGATCGGCACGTGGATCCCGCCGACCTGATGCACCCCCTCGGGGCGCAGGCGACGCTGGTGCAGTTCAGCACCGAGTTCTGCGCGCGCTGCCCGCAGGTGCGACGGATGCTCGGATCCGTCGCCGCCGAACGCGCGGGCGTGGTGCATGCCGAGGTGGATCTCACCTCGCGCGCCGACCTCGCGGCACGTTACAAGGTGATGTCGACCCCGACGACTCTGCTCGTCGGTCCGGACGGCCGGATCCGCTCCCGCTTCACCGGCGTGCCCACCCGGGCCGCCGTGCTCTCGGCCCTCGACGGGGCCGACCACGTCCAGGAGGCCACCGCATGACCGCTCCCGCCGGCATCGACCCGCGCGGTCCTCGTTTCGCCGCGTGGATCACGTCCGCGCTGCTGCTCATCGCCACCGTGCTGGGGCTGGTCGAGGCTTCACAGCCGGCGACCGCTCAGTTCGGCTGGTTCGCCTATCAGCCGCTCGCGAGCACCTTCACGCCAGGATCCGTGCTCGCCTACCGCGCGACCCAGCCCGCGTTCCTGCTCACCTTGGTGATCGCCGCCCTGTTCCTGTGGGGCGTGCTCTCCCCGCGCACGCAGCCGTGGGGCGTGCTGTTCCGCACCCTCGTGCGTCCGCGCCTCGACCCGCCGAGCGAGCTGGAGGATCCGCGTCCGCCGCGGTTCGCGCAGGGTGTCGGTCTGTTCGTCGTCGTGATCGGCCTGCTGCTCCATCTGATCGGCGTACCCTGGGCGCTGCCGATCGCCACGGCGATGGCGTTCGTCGCCGCCTTCCTCAACGCCGCGTTCGGATTGTGCCTGGGCTGCCAGCTCTATCTGCTGCTGCAGCGCGCCGGAATCCTGGGTCGGGCGCCGCGACTTCCCTGAGAACTGCGGATCCGGCCCGGGGCGATCGATAGGCTGGCACCCTCACCCACCCCGATCGGAGGACCCATGTCCGTCACGAGCGAAGCCGCTGCCACCTGGACCGGAAGTCTCATCGAAGGCGAGGGATCCGTCTCCTTCTCCTCTTCGCACCTGGGCACGTTCCCGCTGAACTGGAAGGCGCGGTCGGAGGGATCCGACACGACCACAACGCCCGAGGAGCTCATCGCCGCGGCGCACTCCTCGTGCTTCAGCATGGCGCTCTCGCACGCGCTCGCCGGCAACGGCACCCCCGCCGAGCGTGTGAACACCACCGCGTCGGTGACGTTCAGGCCCGGCGTCGGCATCACCGGCAGCCACCTCAACGTGAACGCCTCCGTGCCCGGCCTCGATGCGGAGACCTTCCAGCGCCTCGCGCAGGAGGCCAAGGTCGGCTGCCCGGTGTCCGCCGCACTGTCCGGCATCGAGATCACGCTCGAGGCGACCCTGGCCTGACCCGCGTCGCCTCATCGGAACGGCCGCGTCCCCCTGGGGATGCGGCCGTTGTCGTGCGCGATGCGCGCGGAAGGCTACTTGGCCAGGCGGATCGCGGCGCGGATCGCGGCACGAGCGTCCTTGCGGTGCCCTGCCGCGTCGTGCACCACACCCAGCCGGTACTGTGCGCGCCAGTCCCCCGGCTCCTCGGCGGCCGCGGAGCCGTACTCCGACACGAGCCGCGCGGCATCGTCGGGCAGCAGCCGCCCGTTCGAGCGCAGGTGCTCCGGCGCCTCCGGCATCCCGCCCTCGTCGTTCAGCGTGCGACCCAGGCGGTCGGCAGCGAGGCCGAACTGCAGCTCGCGTACGAGCGCCCAGGCCCCGATCAGCGGCATGACGAGCAGGGCGACCCCCATGGTGATCCCGAGCGCCTGCCCGGACCCGAGCAGCACCACCGCGCGCCAGCCGACGAGCGCGATGTACAGCACGAGAAGCGCAGCCATGACCACGACGCCGATCCGGGATCCCATCCCTCCATCCTAGATCGGCGGAGGCGCCGCGTCCGCGGGCACGACGTCGCTCCGGTCCCGCGCCGCGGGCCGGCGCGGCCGCGAGCCGAGCGCGCGACGGACAGCGCGAGAAAGCGCACGACAGCGGCGTGACAGTGCCGCGAAAGCGAGGCGGCGGATGCTCGGAGCATGACGAATCCCACCACCGACTGGGCCCTCGAGGCCGACGGACTCGTGAAGGTGTTCGGAACGAACCGCGCGGTCGACGGCGTCGACCTGCAGGTGCGCACCGGCGCCGTGTACGGCGTCCTCGGCCCCAACGGCGCCGGCAAGACCACGACCATCAACATGCTCGCGACGCTGCTGCGTCCGGACGGCGGCACCGGCCGCGTGTTCGGGCACGACGTCGTCCGCGAACCGCACATCGTGCGACAGCTCATCGGCGTTACCGGGCAGTTCGCCTCGGTCGACGAGACGCTGTCCGCCACCGAGAACCTCATGATCTTCGCCCGGCTGCTGGGTCTGAGCCGCGCTGAGGCACGAGCCAAGTCCGCAGACCTGTTGGAGCGCTTCGGCCTGTCCGAGGCGGCGAAGCGCCCGCTGAAGAACTTCTCCGGCGGAATGCGGCGTCGCCTCGACCTCGCCGCCTCCCTTCTCGCGCAGCCGCCGCTGATCTTCCTGGACGAGCCCACGACGGGCCTCGACCCCCGCACCCGCGGGCAGATGTGGGACACGATCCGCGAGCTCGTGAACACCGGTTCCACGGTGCTCCTCACCACCCAGTACCTCGATGAGGCCGACCAGCTCGCCGATCGGATCGCGGTGATCGACCGCGGAAAGGTCGTCGCCGAGGGCACCCCGGATGACCTCAAGGCGTCCGTCGGCACGTCCTCGCTGCACCTGCGCGTCCGCGACACCGCCGACACCGCCGACGCCCTCCGAGCGATCGAGCAGACGCTCGGCGTCCGTGGCGTGCTCTCCCCCGAGGCCTCCCGGATCACCGCCCCGATGGCGGATCCGGATCGCATCGCCGACCTGCTGATCACGTTCCGCGAGGCCGGGATCGGGCTCACCGAGATGAGTGTGCAGAAGCCGACGCTCGACGAGGTCTTCCTCACGATCACCGGGCATCCGGCGGACGAGGAGTCCGCCGACGAATCCACCACCGCTCAGATCCAGGAGGTCCGCGCATGAGCACTCTCACCCCCACGGCGGGACGCATCGTCCCCGCTGCGCAACGTCGGCTGAGCCCGCGTGCGAGCCTGTCCCTGAGTCTGCGCAACACCATCACCATGGCGGCCCGTGGCCTCATCAAGATCCGTCGGACGCCGGAGCAGCTCTTCGACGTGACCGTGCAGCCGATCCTGTTCACCCTGATGTTCACCTACATCTTCGGCGGCGCGATCTCCGGCAACGTCACGAACTACCTGCCTGTGATCATCCCTGGCATCCTGGTGCAGACGGTGATCACGACCTCGGTCGTGACCGGCGTGCAGCTGCGCGAGGACATGGACAAGGGCGTGTTCGATCGGTTCCGTTCCCTGCCCATCGCGCGCATCGCCCCGCTGTCCGGAGCACTGCTGGCCGACACGATCCGCTACGGCATCGCGACGTCGCTCACGTTCGTGATGGGTTTCATCATGGGCTACCGCCCGGCGGGCGGGATCGGCGCGGTGGTCGCCGCGGCCGTGCTCGTGATCGTCTGCGCATGGGCGATCAGCTGGATCTTCGCCTTCGCCGGCGTCATCGCCCGCACCGCGTCGAGCGTGCAGGGGATCTCGATGATCATCCTCTTCCCGCTGACGTTCCTCTCGAACGCCTTCGTCCCGGTGAACACGATGCCGGGCTGGCTGCAGTGGTTCGTGAATGTGAACCCCGTCTCGCACCTGGTGACGGCCGTGCGAGATCTGGCCAACACGGGCACGTTCGGAGTCGATGCCTGGGTGTCGCTGCTCGGCGCGGCCGTGATCGTCGCCGTCTTCGCCCCGCTCACGGTCAAGGCGTACATGCGGAAGGCCTGAGTTCCACGACGAAGGGCGCCCTCCATCATGAGGGCGCCCTTCGTCGTGCTCGACGGGGCCTCGCTGCCCGGCGCGGTGAGGGCGCTCAGCGCGGTGAGGGCGCTCAGCGCGAGCCCAGCACGGCGAGGCCGCGAGCCACGCGCTCAGCGGGATCCAGCGCAGCGGCGGCCGTCCTCGCCGCCGCGACGGCCTCGGATCCGACGATCCGCTCCGCGTCCGCGAAATGCGACGCGAGGCTCAGGCTCGGCATGTTCTGCCGTCCGCCGAGCACTTCGGCGAGCGCGATCGCCTCGGTCCCGCGCGGGATCAGCTCGGGCCGCCGGAGAGCCCAGGCCGACCAGCCGATCAGGGCCGTGCCGAGCACGGGCCGGTCCACGCCCTCACGCCGCTGCCGGCAGGCGGCGATCGTGCGGGTGCGCAGGCGCCGCTCCCACACGGCGAGCTCCGACTCCGGCACGTCGAGCTCGCGTACGGCCGCGGAGACGTATCCGGACAGCGCCATCAGATACCAGGGTGAACGGCGGTGCACGGGATCGGCGAATGCTCCCATCGCACGGCCGAACGCCTCGGTCGCCTCCGTCGGGTTCCCGTCCAGGAGCTCCGCCTCCGCGAGCCCGTAGAGCCCGATCGATCCCAGTTCCACGCCGTCCTGGCTGAGCCCGCCCTCCTCGATGAGCCGGGTGAACAGCGCCCGCGCCTCGCGGCCGCGGCCCAGGCAGAGCAGCGCACCGCCGCGCACCCATTCCTGGTGGTTCATCTGATCCTGCGCGTCGAACTCCTCGAACACGACGGTCGCTCGCTGGATCCAGGTCATCGCCTCGGCGGGGCGCGCCGACTGCGCGGCCAGCTGTGCCGCGAGATCGGCGGCCATGCCTTCGGCCCAGCGCTCGTCGAGATCGCGCGCCCGGTGCCAGGCGCTGCGGGCGGCCTCCATCGCCACCTCGGCCTCGCCGTCGTTCTCCGCGCGATGCGAGCGCAGCACATCCGCCGTCAGCAGCGCTCGAGGATCCGATCCGTGCACGAGCTCGGACGCCGCCCCGATCGGCCCTCCCCGGCCCACCGCGAGCAGCGCGTCTGCCAGCAGCTGCCACGACGGTGCCAGCGCGTCACCCGCGACCCGTACGGCGCGGGTGACGAAGGCGAGCCCTCGCGCGGCGAGAGGATCCCCGCTGATCATGCAGCCGAGCGAGGCCATCACGACCGCCATGACCTGCAGATCCGGCTCGATGTCTCCGGCCGGCAGGGCATCCACGATCTCGATCATCGGTCCGGCGTAGCCGATGAACTCGGTGAAGGATCCGCGGATGAACCAGGACTGCCCGAGGACCGTGAAAAGGCGCACGGCGTCGGCACCGCGATGCGCGGCCACCAGGTGCCGCAGCACGTGCACGAGGTTGTCGTGCTCGCGTGTGATCGCGAGGTGCGCCTGCGCGGTCAACCCCGATGGGAACGCCCTGGCCCTGGCACCGTGCTCTGCGGCGAAAGCGAGCGCCCAGGCGACCACGGCCTCCCACGCGTCGTCCTCCGCGCCGGTCTCTGCCAGGCGGTCGTGCCCGAACTCGCGCACGGTCTCCAGCATGCGGAAGCGCACCGTGCCCTCGCCGGTCTCGACGACGTTCAACAGCGACTGCGAGACGAGCCCCTCCAGGACGTCGTCCGAAGCGGCGGACAGCACGGCATCGGCGGTCTCCGCCGAGAACCCGCCCGGGAGCACCGACAACAGCGCGAGCGCCTGCCGGGCATCCGGGGACAGCAGGTCCCAGCTCCACTCGATCACCGCCTCCAGCGTGCGATGGCGCTCGGGTGCCGCACGGTCGCCGGTGGTCAGCAGCGCGAAGCGGTTCTCCAGCCGACGTTCGATCTGCTCCGGCGTCATCGTGCGCACTCGCGCCGCTGCGAGTTCGATCGCGAGCGGCAGCCCGTCCAGGCGCCCGCACAGTCGCGCCACGACCTCGAGATCGAGCGTCGCTCCCGGGCGCGCGACCTGCGCGCGTTCCACGAAGAGGCGGACGGCGGGAGCCTCGTACGTCGCCTCGATCTCCAGCGGGTCCAGCGCGAGCACGCGCTCCGCGGCGATCGCGAGCGGCGTACGGCTCGTGGTGAGGATCCGCAGCGACGGCACCGCGGCCAGCAGATCCGCGGCCCACCGTGCGACGCCGTCGATCACCTGCTCGCAGTTGTCCAGAACCAGCAGCGTCGCCCGCTCGCCGAGCACCGCCACGATTCGGGCGCCGAGGTCGGGACGCGGACGCTGTTCGGAGAGCCTGCCCCCGGGCACGTTCTCGCTGATCCCCAGGGCGGCGGCGATCGCCAGGGGCACCCCCGCGTCGGCGCGGACGCCCGCGAGCGGGACCACGACCACCGCGGGAGCCGAGGACTCCGCCGCCAGCGCCTGCGCGAGCCGGGTCTTACCCAGCCCGCCCGCGCCCATGATCGTCACCAGCCGCGCCGTGCGCAACAGCGTGCGGGCTCCCGTCAGCGCCTCGTCACGGCCGATGAGCTCGTTCGGCGCAGCCTGCACCCCGATCCGCACTCGCGGCCCCTCGTCCTGGCCCCGCAGCAGCTGTGCGTTCAGCTCCACGAGGGCGGGACCAGGTGAGCTGCCCAGGGCGTCGGCGAGCACCGTGCGCAGTCGTGCGAAGACGCCGAGCGCCTCCGGAGCTCGGCCGGCCTCGGCGAGAGCGGTCATCAGCGCCGCGTGCGCGGGCTCGTCGAGCGGGTGCGACGCCACGAGCCCCTCGAGGATCCCGATGCCCTCCGCCGTCTGCCCGGATGCGACGAGCGCAGCGGCGAGACAGCCTCGCAACGCGGCGTGCAGTTCCTGCGCCTCCGCTGCGAGGTCTTCGGCGATCGGAGCTCCCGCGAGGTCCACACCGGGCTCGCCCCGCCACAGGGCGATGGCCGCGCGCAGCAGACGGATACGGTCGGGATCGCCGTCGTCCAGCATCTCCGCCTCGGTACGCAGACGACGTGCGGTGTGCAGGTCGGTGTCGTCGGTGCCGAGCGCGTAGCCTCCCGGGGCGCTCGTGATCGCGTCGGATCCCGCCAGCGCCCTGGCCCGCGAGACGAGCGTCTGCAGGGCCGCCTTCGGGTTCTGCGGCTGATCGTCGCCCCAGACCTCATCGGCCAGGGCGGGCACGGATCGAGTGGTACCGCTGCCCGCCAGGACGAGCGCTGCCAGCAGCGCGCGCATGGGCGTGCCTCCGGCGTCGCGATCCGCGATCCGCACCGGGCCGAGCACGCCGATGCGCGCGGTCATGCGCGCGGCCGGATCCCCAGATCGATGACGTTCTCCAGCCCCACGACCACGCCGCGCAGATCTCTCGCGTAGGGAAGCGCGAGACGGATCCCCGGAGCGTACGCCGCCGCCGACTGCACGGTGTCGTGCACGATCGACAGCGACTCGCCCGGGCCGGAGAGGATGACCTCCTGCTTCGCGATCACGCCCGGACGGCGCAGCGAGTGCACCGGGACCCCGGCGACCTGCTGGCCGCGGGCGCGCTGGTCGACGTGCGGCGCGTCGACGGGACCCCGCTCCGCCCGGGCGGCGGCGATGAGCTCTGCGGTGCGCACGGCCGTGCCGCTGGGCGAGTCGATCTTGGTGTGCTGATGCGCCTCGATGATCTCCACGGATCCGAAGAACGGAGCGGCGAGGGCGGCCAGGGCCGTGCCCAGCACGGATCCCAGCGAGAAATTGGGCACGAACAGCGCTCCGGTCCCGGCAGCGTCGATGGCCGGCCGGATCTGGGCGATGCGGTCGGCGGACCACCCGGATGTCGCGACGAGGAGGTTGATGCCGCGGTCGGCCGCGGCGCGCACGATCTCGACGCTGGATGCCGGGGTGGTGGCGTCGACCACGAGGTCGGCGCCGTCGAGCTCGTCCATCGTGCTCCTCGACCCGAGCACCGCGCCGATCTCGAACCCATCGAGGTGGGCGATCACATCGCCGATGATGGTGCCGAGCTTGCCGGAGGCGCCCACCAGGGCCACGCGCGTCGTCATGTCCACAGTCTATTCAGCGGCCCAGACGCGGGCGCCTCCGGTCAACGCCCTCGGCCCGGCGGGCTCCGCAGGGTTGCCGACGCGTCCGGAGGCACCGACCGGCCGCATCGATTACCGTCGGACCATGCCCACGTTCCGCACCGCCTCCCCGGAGGACGCCGACGCCCACGCGGTGCTCGTCGACTACTTCACGCTCCGTGCGGCGGAGTTCCCCGGTGGCTCCTACTCCCCCACGTATCCCACGGCGGCCGCGTTCCAGGCCCCGGACGGCGTCTTCCTGCTTCTCGAGGAGGAGGGCGAGATCGCCGGCTGCGGCGGGATCCGCCGTGTCCCGATGCCCGGCGGCGAGACCGACGTGTTCGAGATCAAGCACGTGTTCCTGCGTGCGGAGACCCGGGGCCGAGGCTGGGGCCGGCTGCTGCTGGATGAGCTGGAGCACCGTGCTCGCGGTTTCGGCGCCGGCGCCCTCGTCCTCGACACCCACCACACGCTCGAGGCGGCAGGCCACCTGTATCGCAACAGCGGCTTCGCCGAGATCCCCCGCTACAACGCCAACCCGAACGCGACACGGTGGTATCGCAAGGAGCTGCGGCAGGCATGAGATTGTGGTCGGTTCACCCGCGCTACTACGACCGGCAGGCGCTGACGGCGTGCTGGCGCGAAGGGCTGCTCGCTCAGGCCGTGATCGCGGATCCGACGCGCCGCGGCTACGCGCACCATCCGCAGCTCCAGCGCTTCCGCGCCGTACGGGATCCGCTTGCCGCGATCGGCGACTATCTGTCCGCGGTCGTCGACGAGGCCGATTCCCGCGGATACCGGTTCGCGCGGGAGAAGATCCTCCGAACCGGTCCGGTCGAGCGGATCCCCGTCGCCCGCGGTCAACTCCAGTACGAGTGGGGGCACCTGCTGCGCAAGCTGGAGGTGCGCAGCCCGGACCTCTGGGACCGCTGGCGGACGACCCCGCTCCCGGATCCGCATCCGCTGTTCACCGTGGTGCCCGGCCCGATTGCGGACTGGGAACGAGTCGGCTGAGGACCCCCACCCCGGTCAGGGCACTCGCACTGCAACGATCAGCACAGGTTGTCACGATCAGCACACGGATCCGGGGATCCCGTGTGCTGAACGTGACACGGTGTGCAGATCGTCACATCCAGGCAGGTCGCGCGACGACGCTCCCCGAGACGCGCCGTCAGACCAGGAGTGGATCCGGCAGGCCGGTGCGCAGCTCGATCGGCAGGTGACTCAGGTCGTTGTGGGCGAGCAGGCTCCACGGGCGGCCCTGCTTCTGCGAGATCACGGTGAGACCGCAGTTCGCCTGGTTCAGCGTCATCCAGCGCCAGTCCGGCGCCTCCAGCACCTCGCGCACGAACCAGCTGATCACGAAGTTGTGTGTGATCAGCACCTCGTGGACGTCGCCGGGCTTGCGCACCAGGAACTCGTTCACGGCGTCGCCCATCTGAGCCCGCCCCGCCTCGATCTCCGCGTCGGTGATGGATCCGAAGAACGGCTCGAACGCTGCAGGGGTGTCGTCCGTCATTCCCGTCGGCACGCAGTCGAACAGCAGCGCGGACGGTTCGGCCTCGACTGACGGGATCCGCTCCGAGATCGCGCGGGCCGTCTCCGCCGCGCGCAGCAGCGGGGAGTGCCAGATCGCGTCGAGCGGGAGCCCGGACAGGCGATCGGCGATGAGCTCTGCCTGACGACGTCCGCGCGGCGAGAGGGGGCCGTCGGCGAGGCCGTGCTCGGCGTCCTGATGCTCGCCGTGCCGGACCAGATAGATGTAATGCGTCACAACCCGCTCGCCTCGTCTCCGGCTCCGTGGCCGGGGTGCTTCCAGCCTATGTCACAGATCGGACACGGCCACCCACCGGATCGGGTCAGCTCGCGGCTCGGGTCAGCTCGGCCAGCTGCGCACGGCCGAGGGCGACGCCCGCACCCTGCATCAGCTCGTCGACCTGCTCGGTGGCGAACGCGTTCACGATCGGCGCCGTGATCGTGCGCTGCGCGAGCAGCCAGCCGATCGCAACGGCGGCGACGGGCACCTGGAGCTCGGAGGCCGCGATGTCCAGCGCGCGCAGCACCTTGATGCCGCGGCGGTTGATGTTGCCGCGCAGCTGCATGCCGCGCACCCCCTGCAGCGACTGCTTGGTGCGGTGCCGGCCGGACAGGAACCCGTGCTCGAGCGCGTGCGACGGGGTGACAGCCAGCCCCTGTGCGGCGGCGACGAGGCGAAGGTCTCCCTCGAAGCCCGCGCGGCGCATCAGGTTGTACGGCTCGTCCAGCACTTCGATGCGCGGATAGCCGGCCGAGGCCAGGATCCGCGCCTCGACGAGACGCTCCGCGGTGAAGCCGAAGGCGCCGAGCGCCCGCACCTTGCCGGTCTCGACGAGCCATTCCGCGGTGGCCAGCGTGTCCTCGAGAGCACTGCCGTCATCGACCGTGCCGTCGAGGTAGAGCACATCGATGCGCTCGACGCCGAGGCGGGTCAATGATGCCTCTGCGGCGCGGACCAGGTTCACCGCACCGATACCCGGGTTGTCGGGGTGACCGCCGACGCGCACGTTCAGCACGATGTCATCGCGGTTGCCGCGCGTGGCGAGCCACCGGCCGATGATGTGCTCGCTGCGCCCCGCGGCGAAGCTGTCGGCCGTGTGCACGGCGTTGCCGCCGAACTCGGCGTAGCGGTCGAGGATGTGCAGCGCGGTGTCGGCGTCGGTGTTCCAGCCGAACTCGGCGCCGCCGAGGATGAGCGGGAAGGAGCGGATGCCGGTCTCCGCGAGCGGAACGCGCAGGCAGGTCCCGATGCCGGGTCCCACCACGGGGATCGGCGCCGACGGGTGCGGCGTCACCACCGCGGGCGCGCTGGTGACCGCGGGTGCGGCACCGCCGAGTGCGGAGCCGTTTCCGGATCCGACGCTGAAGAGACGCATGCGATCACCCCCGTGTCTGCTGCGTTGCGTTCTGAGACGCACCCCCCGGTGCGTTCCCTTCGAGAGTAAGCGAGGCCTCGGACGCTTCCGTTCATTGAGACGGCCAGGAGGCGAACAATGCGTAACGGTTCGATCACGAAAACAGCGAAAGGCCCGTTGTGTCCCCCTTTCGGCGGACACAACGGGCCGTTCTGCGGAGGATCAGGCCTCGGCGACCTCGGCGACCGGCTCGGCAGCGTCCGCCGGAGCCTCGTCGATGACGGGCTCGAGCGACAGCTTGCCGCGGTCGTCGATCTTCGTGATCTTCACGAGGATCTTCTGGCCGACGGAGAGCACGTCATCGACGTTCTCCACGCGCTTGCCACCGGCGAGCTTGCGCACCTCGGTGACGTGCAGCAGGCCGTCCTTGCCCGGGAGCAGGGAGACGAACGCGCCGAAGGTCGCGATCTTGACGACCGTGCCCAGGAACTGCTCGCCGACCTCGGGGTTGGTGGGGTTGGCGATGGCGTTGACCTGTGCGCGGGCAGCCTCGGCCGAGGGGCCGTCGGTCGCGCCGATGTAGACGGTGCCGTCCTCCTCGATCGAGATCTGCGCACCGGTCTCGTCCTGGATCGCGTTGATCGTCTTGCCCTTGGGGCCGATCAGCTCGCCGATCTTGTCGACCGGGATCTGCACGCTGATGACGCGCGGAGCAGTCGGCGCCATCTCATCCGGGCTGTCGATCGCGGCGTTCAGCACGTTGAGGATCGTGAGGCGCGCCTCCTTGGCCTGGGTCAGGGCCCCGGCCAGCACCTCGGAGGGAATGCCGTCGAGCTTCGTGTCGAGCTGGATCGCGGTGACGAACTCGCTCGTGCCGGCGACCTTGAAGTCCATGTCGCCGAGGGCGTCCTCGGCGCCGAGGATGTCGGTGAGCGCCGCGTAGCGGGTCTCACCGTCGACCTGGTCGGACACGAGGCCCATCGCGATGCCGGCGACCGGTGCGCGCAGCGGCACACCCGCGTTCAGCAGGGACAGGGTCGAGGCGCAGACGGAGCCCATCGAGGTGGATCCGTTGGAGCTGAGCGCCTCGGACACCTGACGGATCGCGTAAGGGAACTCCTCGCGGGTCGGCAGCACCGGCACGAGCGCGCGCTCGGCGAGGAAGCCGTGCCCGATCTCGCGACGCTTCGGCGAACCCACGCGGCCGGTCTCACCGGTCGAGTAGGGCGGGAAGTTGTAGTGGTGCATGTAGCGCTTGCTCGTCGTCGGGGACAGCGAGTCGATCTGCTGCTCCATCTTGAGCATGTTCAGCGTGGTGACGCCCAGGATCTGGGTCTCGCCGCGCTGGAAGATCGCGGAGCCGTGCACGCGCGGGATGACCTGCACCTCGGCGTCGAGCGGGCGGATGTCCGCCAGACCGCGACCGTCGATGCGGACGCCCTCGGTGAGGATCCGGCCGCGCACGATCTTCTTCGTGACCGACTTGTAAGCGGCGGAGAACTCGCTGAGCGCGACCTCGGGCTGCTCGCCCGCCTCGACGGCGGCGACGAGCTCGGCCTTGACGCGGTCCTTGATCGCGTCGTCGGCGTTCTGGCGCTCCTGCTTGTCGGCGATCTGGTAGACGTCGACGAGCTCGGCGTAGGCGCGCTCGGCCACGAAGTCGTACGTGCCCTCGCTGTAGGGCAGGAAGACCGGGTACACGCCCGGCTCCTTCGACGCCGTGGCGGCGAGCTGAGCCTGCGCCTCGACGAGCTGCTTCAGGAACGGCTTGGCGGCCTCCAGACCCTGCGCGACGATGTCCTCGCTGGGCTTGGTGGCGCCGGCCTTGATCAGGTTCCAGCTGCCCTCGGTGGCCTCGGCCTCGACCATCATGATCGCGACGTCCTCGGTGCCGTCACCCTTGGTGACGACGCGACCGGCGACGACGAGATCGAAGACGGCCTGCTCGACCTGCTCCGCGTTGGGGAACGCGACCCACTGGTCGGCGTGCTCGCCGTGGCCGGGGATGAACGCGAGGCGCACACCGGCGACCGGGCCGGAGAACGGCAGACCCGAGATCTGGGTCGACGCGGACGCCGCGTTGATCGCGAGGGCGTCGTAGTACTCGCCCGGCGCGATCGAGAGCACGGTGATGACGATCTGGACCTCGTTGCGCAGGCCGTCGACGAACGACGGACGCAGCGGGCGGTCGATCAGACGGCAGACGAGGATCGCCTCGGTGGAGGGACGGCCCTCACGGCGGAAGAACGAGCCGGGGATCTTGCCGGCGGCGTAGGAGCGCTCCTCCACGTCGACGGTCAGCGGGAAGAAGTCGAAGCCCTCACGCGGGGACTTGCCCGCGCTCGTGGCGGAGAGGAGCATCGTCTCCTCGTCCAGGTAGGCGGCGACCGCGCCCTGCGCCTGCTGCGCGAGACGGCCCGTCTCGAAGCGGACGGTGCGGGTGCCGAAGCGACCGTTGTCGAGAACGGCCTCAGTAGCGGTGATTTCAGGACCTTCCAAGAGGTCTCTCCTTCTTTGTTTAGGCTCGCTCTCCCGTGTGGAGCGCGAGCATGGACGGATGCGCACAGAGGCATCCTGTTCGATCCTATCAGCGTGCGGCGCTGCGGCCGCGCGGGGCGGGATCCGGACCCTTCGACGGCCTCAGGGACCGGAGGAGTTCACACCTCGCTGGGCTCGCGCACTCCGCGCTCACGGCCGAGTCGCACGTAGTCGTGATGCTTGGCGCTGCGTCCGTCGCCGGCGGCGCGCCCGTGCAGACGCCGCCAGACCCACGGCAGCGCGTGCCGGCGCCACCAGACCCCGGCGCCCGTGCGCTCGGTCTCGTGCAGCGCCTCGTCGAGCGCGCCGAGTTCGTCGGCCAGCGCCACGCCGAGCGCGACGCCCGCACGGTACGCCAGGAATCGGTGCCCCCGACTGGAGAGGTGCACCAGGTCCTCTCCCCAGTTCGGCCGCGCGGCGAGCTGGGGGTGCAGGTCCGTGTCGAGCAGGATCGCTCCCTGGCGACGGGCGATGCCGGCGAGCGCGGTGGCCCAGGCGGAGAACCGGCGGGCGTAGATGCGCGCCGCCGGGTTGCCCGGCAGGAACGCCGTGACCAGGAGCACGTCGGCGCCGTTCTCGCGCAGCTGCCGCACCGTGTCCTCCAGGCACGCGGCGAGCACGGGGATCGCGACCCGCTGCTTCACGAGGTCGTTCGCACCGACCAGGATCGACACGAGATCGGGGCGCAGCTGCAGGGCACGGTGCAGCTGCGATCCGCACACGTCCTCGACCCGCTTGGAGCGGATGGCGAGATTCGCGTAGTCCAACGGCTCCCGGGCGGCCAGCAGCAGGGCGAGGCGGTCCGCCCAGCCGCGCAACGCGCCGTCGGGACCGGGGTCGCAGAGCCCCTCTGTGAGCGAGTCGCCGAGCGCGACATAGCGGCGCCAGCGCTTGCGCTCCCCCACCGGCGTGGGCTCCGGCCGCACAGCCCGGGGGGCGCGCAACCCGGCGTCGGCGCGATGCAGGTCCTGCGCCTCATCGAAGTGGTCGAGGAGCTGGTCGCACACGGCGCTCCAGCTCCGGCTCTCCACCGCGTCCCGGCCGGCTCGGCCGAATGCCTGTCGCTTGCGCACGTCTCCGGCGAGATCCCGCACCCGATCGCGCAGATCCTGCAGATCGCCCGGTCGGTACAGCCACCCGTCGACGCCCTGGCGCACCAGATCCAGCGGGCCGCCACGGCCGGTCGCGACCACCGGGATCCCGCTCGCATGCGCCTCCTGCAAGGTCTGCCCGAACGTCTCACTCTCGCCGGGGTGCACGAAGACGTCGAACGATGCCATGGTCTGAGCGAGCTCCGGACCGCTGAGATGCCCCAGGAACACCGCGTCCGGGAGCAGGCTCTCGAGCCGCGCGCGGGAGGGACCGTCTCCGACGATCACGAGCCGCACTCCCGGCAGGTCCGCGAGCACCCGCAGGTCCTCGACCTGCTTCTCCGGCGCCAGCCTGCCCACATAGCCGATCACGGCGTCGACGCCTGCTCGGTGTGCCCACGCGCCGTCGCGCCGCTCCGGGTGGAACCGTTCCGCGTCCACCCCTCGACCCCAGCGACGCACCCGATCGACCCCGAGCCGCGCGAGCTGCTCCTCCGACTCGGACGAGGGGGCGAGGGTGAGGGTGGCGCGCCGGTGCAGTCTCGCGATATGGGCCTCGGCGAGCGCCGTCGTGAGCGAGACCCCGTAGCGGGCCGCGTAGGCGGCGACATCCGTCTGGTAGGCGGCGACCGCGGGCACCCCGATCCGCTCGGCGGCGAGCGCACCACGCCAACCCAGGGCGAACGGCGACGCGAGGTGCACCACGTCGGGCGCGAACCGGTCCAGTGAGACCGCCAGCCGATGTGCGCTCGAGGTGCCGACGCGCACCGTGCGGTACCCCGGCAGCGCCACGGATGGGATGGGCTCGATCCTGGCGTGCCCGATCATGCGCGGCATGCCCTCCGCAGCGGGGGCGTAGACCCGGGCCTCGTGCCCGTGGCGCTCGAGGTGGCGGAGGATCTGCAGAACGGACCCGGTCACGCCGTTCATGTGCGGGAGGAAGGATTCCGTCACGATCGCTGCTCTCACGTGATCAGGATCCCGCCCCGCAGGGCCCGGCACGGCGCGGAACGACGGCCATCACACAGTGTTCACCGGATGCACCGCGATCGGTCACCCCGCGTCCGCCGCCGCGCCCCCTGCCCGTCCCGCTCCGTTCTTCCAGGACTCCGGGACACCCTCGGCGCTAGGCTGACGCCCATGAGTACCGACGACACCGCCGCCGCGGACATGAAGCGCAAGTTCAAGGAGGCGCTCGAGAAGAAGAACGCCCAGCAGCACCAGGGCGAGGCGCACCTGAACGGCGACTCCGCCGTGCACGGCACGCACGGGGCGCAGACCCGGCGCGAGTTCCGCCGCAAGAGCGGCTGATCCCGTATCCACCGCGAAGGGCGTCGACGAAGGATCGTCGGCGCCCTTCGTCGTCTGCGCATCCGCGGGAAGGGCTGGGAATCCACAGCGAGCGGGGTTAGCGTCGAATGGTGATCGTTTCTTCCGCCTCTGCCGCCCCCGTGCGCAGAGCCCGCACGACCCGCCCGGTGCTGGCACTCGTGGCCGGCGTGCTGCTGATGGTGCCGCTCGCGGTGGCCGCGCCGGCGTACGCGGACGACTATCCGTCATGGCAGGACGTGCAGAACGCGCAGGGCGACGAGCAGGCCACGCAGGATCAGATCACGCGTATCGACGACGCCCTCGCCACGGCGCAGCAGAAGGCCGCGGACGCGTCGACCGCCGCCATGAAGGCCGGCCAGGCCGCCGACACGGCCCGGACCGATGCGCACGCGGCCGAGCAGCGCGCGGACGAGCTGGGCGTGCAGGCCTCCGCCGCCGAGCAGGCCGTGCAGCAGACGCATGAGCAGCTCGGTGCGGTCGTCGCCGGCCGCGCCCGCGTCGAGTCCGCGGCTCCCCTCACCGCGCGACTGTTCACGTCTGCGAACCCGGACCAGCTGCTCACGCGCCTGGGTGTGCTGCAGCAGCTCGACTCCACCTGGGCGAAGCTCGGCGAGCGCGCGCTCGAGGCGCAGAGCATCGCGACGTCACTGGAGGACCAGGCCCAGACCGCCCGCGCGGCCAGGGACGCACTCGCGACCGCCGCCGAGGACGCGGCGCAGAAGGCGAAGGCCGCCGCGGACGCCGAAGCCGCCGCAGTCGCCGACCTGCAGGGCCACGTCACCACGCTGTACGCGCAGCTGGCCACGCTGAAGAACACCACGGCCGACGTCGAGCGGCGCTACCGGATCGGCCAGCAGGTCGCCGAGCAGGAGCGCGAAGCCGCAGATGCCGCGGCAGCCTCCTCCTCGAGTGGGTCCGGTGGCGGAGGCGGCTCAGGCGGCAGCGACCTCGGCGGAGTCGGCGGAGGCGGCGTGAACGTCGATCCCGCCGGCGCCCAGGCATACGCCGCCGGTCAGCTCGGCAACTACGGCTGGGGCCAGGACCAGTTCCCGTGCCTGTACCGACTGTGGATGCAGGAGTCGAGCTGGCGCGCGGACGCGTTGAACCCCGACAGCGACGCCTACGGGATCCCCCAGGCGCTGCCGGCCGACAAGATGGCGGCCGCGGGGCCGGACTGGCGCACGAACGGCGACACCCAGATCGACTGGGGCCTCAGCTACATCCAGGACCGTTACGGATCCCCCTGCGGCGCCTGGGCCCACGAGGTCGCCAACAACTGGTATTGAACCCGCTCTCCGTCGCGAGCGAGCGCCGGGCCGGGGCGGGAATCGTCACCCGCGGCCCGGCCCGGCCCGCGATGCGGGTCAGCCGCGTTCCGCCCGCGCCTGCGCCCGCTGCTGCTTGGCCGCCATCTCCTCGATCGCGGCGTGCCCGAGCGTCTCGGTGCTGACCGGCTCGACGGCGGCTCCGTCCTGCGCGGCCGGCTGCGCGTCGTGCCCCACGCCGTCCAGCAAGGACTCGTCGAACGGCCGCGCCCCGGAGAGCACCTGACGCACCTGCTCCGCGTCGATCTGCTTCGTCCAGGTCCCGATGAGGATGGTGGCGACCGCGTTTCCGGTGAAGTTGGTCAGGGCGCGCCCCTCCGACATGAATCGGTCGATTCCGACGATCACACCGACGCCGTTGACGAGGTCCGGACGGTAGGCCTGCAGACCGCCGGCCAGGGTCGCGAGCCCGGCGCCGGTGACGCCCGCGGCTCCCTTGCTCGCGATGATCATGAACACGAGCAGCCCGATCTGCTCGGGGATCGACATCGGCTGCCCCAGACCGGTCGCGATGAACAGCGACGCCATGGTCAGGTAGATCGCGGTGCCGTCGAGGTTGAACGAGTAGCCGGTCGGCACCGTGATGCCCACGACGGGCTTCGCCACACCGAGGTGCTCCATCTTCGCGATCAGCCGCGGCAGCGCCGACTCCGACGAGGACGTGCCGACGATCAGCAGGTACTCGCGCGCCAGGTACTTCATCAGCTGGAAGATGTTCACACCGGCGACGAGCTTCAGGATCCCGCCCAGCACCACGACGATGAACACGATGCAGGTGAGGTAGAACGCGCCGAGGAGGATCCCGAGGCTCCAGATCGCCGCGACGCCGGTCTTGCCGACCACCGCCGCGATCGCGCCGAACGCGCCCAGCGGCGCGAGCCACAGGATCATCCCGAGCACGCGGAACACGAGCGTCTGCAGATGCTTGATCGCGGTCATGATGGGCGCGCCGCGATCCCCGAGGCCCTGCAGCGCGAAGCCCACGAGGAGTGCGATGAAGAGCACCTGCAGCACGCTCTCACCGGTGAAGGCGCCGAAGAACGTGGCAGGGATGATGCCGAGGATGAAGTCCTGCGTCGTCTTCGCCTCGGTGGTCGCCGCCTCATAGGTGGCACCGGCCATGTGCAGCCCCTCACCCGGGTGGATGATGTTGCCCACGATGAGGCCGATCGCGAGGGCGAAGGTCGACATGACCATGAAGTAGATCAGCGCGAGTCCGCCGATCTTGCCGACCGTCGCCGCCTTGGCGATGGAACCGACCCCGATCACGATCGTGCAGAAGATGATCGGAGCGATCATCATCTTGATGAGGCTCACGAAGCCCTTGCCGATGGGTTCGAGGCCCTGGGCGAACTGCGGGAACACGAGTCCGACCGCGATGCCGAGTCCCACCGCCAGGAGCACGGACACATAGAGCCAGGTGTGCTTGTCCCAGGAGTTCTTGCCGCGGCGCCAGTCGTGCCGCGGGAGTCTGAAACCTTCGGTGAGAGCCATCATCGCCTCCGCTGAGTGAACAGAAAGCCCGCGCCACTGCGGGCGGGCCATGCCGAACATCGTGCGCAGCGGCGATGCAGCACGGCGAGTTCTGTTCGTATTGAAACCGACGCGAACCCCGCGCAGCCCGCCGCTCGCCGCACGACCTCGCGCATACTGGCTGAGGAGGTCGGGATCGGCGATGGCGACGACAAGACGCGGCGGCGTGCGCAGTGCGGCATCGCGCGTGTTCGCGCTGCTGATCGGATCCGTGCTGCTGATCGGCGCCGCGATCGGGGCGTTCCTCACCTGGGAGGCGCAGACGTCGGCGCGCCAGGAGGCCGAGCACGTCACGGTGGCGATCGCCCGAGCGCTCTCCGCCGCCCCCGCGATCGAGACCGCCGTGACCGCCACGGATCGCCCGGCGGCGGAAGCGGATCTGCGCGACTACGTCGAGTCCGTGCGCGCAGGCGCCGGGCTGGACTTCATCACGGTCATGGACGGGAACGGCGTGCGACTCACCCACCCGGATCCCGCCCAGGTCGGCGGGCACTACCTCGGCACGATCCCCCGCGACGGCCGCCCCCTCACCGAGCAGTACACGGGCACCCTCGGGCCGTCCGTGCGCACCATCGTGCCGGTCCACGACGCCGCAGGCGCGGTCGTCGGCTGGGTGTCGGCAGGGGTGACCGTGGAGTCGCTGGCCGGCGCTCTGCTGCGCCGACTGCCGGTGATCCTGCTCCTCACCCTCGCGGTCGTGGCGCTCGGCGCGCTGGGCGCCGTGTTCGCGCGGCTCGCGACGCGGCGTATCACCGGCGACCTCGAGGCCCGCGACGTGCGAGAGGCGGTGGCGGGCTACGAGTCGGTGCGCACGCTCGGCGAGGCGCTGCGCGCGCAGACCCACGAACACGGCAACCGCCTGCACACGGCGCTGTCGCTGCTCGAGCTCGACCGCCGCGACGAGGCGATCGCGCTGCTGTCCGAATCGTCCTTGCAGAGCCAGTCCGTGATCGACCAGATGACGCTGCGCGACGGGGATCCGACGCTCGGCGCGCTGCTGCTGGGAAAGGCCTCGCAGGCCAAGGAGCGCGGCGTGCGATGGCAGGTCCACGTGGATCCGGCCGCTCCCCGCGCGGATCTGACCCCGGTAGATGCCGTCGCCGTCGTCGGCAACCTCATCGACAATGCGCTCGACGCCGCGCCCCAGGCCGAGACGGGCGCCGAGCGCTGGGTGCGGGTCGACGTCGCGGCGGCGGACGGCGGCACCGTGGCGATCACGGTTTCGGACGGCGGTCCCGGCGTCCCCGCCGATCTCCGGGAGCGGATCTTCGAGCACGGCTTCTCGACCAAGCCGAGCGATCGCTCGGGGCGCGGCGTGGGGCTCGCGCTCGTCCGGGACATCGTGATCGCGGCGGGCGGAAGCATCGAACTCACCGCGGAGCCGACGGCCTTCCGGGTGACCCTGCCCGGCATCGCGCACGAAGGGAGGATCGGATGATCGGTGTCCTGCTCGTGGACGACGATCCGCTCACGCTCGAGCTCCATGCGGCCTACATCGCCCGGCTCGACGGGTTCGAGGTCGTCGGCGAGTGCACCGGCGTGCGTGCGGCGCTCAGCGCGCTGTCCGCCGATGCGGAGCGGATCGATCTGGTGCTGCTGGATCTCACGATGCCCGACGGCTCGGGGATCGATGTGCTGCGCCGGATCCGCGGCGCAGGCAGCGCGATCGAGGTGATCGCGGTCACCAGCGTGCGCGATGTCGAGGCCGTGCGACGGATGTCGGCGCTCGGTGTGGCGCAGTACCTGCTCAAGCCGTTCCCGTTCGCGGTCTTCCGCGACCGTCTGCAGCAGTTCCGCGATCGACACGAGCACGCGATCGGTCTCGCCGGAGCCGCCAGTCAGGAGGAGATCGACGCCCTCATCGGAGGTCCTGCGACCGGCAGCATCGCACTGCCGAAGGGTCTCGCGGCGGAGACGCTGCAGGCCGTGACCGCGGTGCTGCGCGCGCACGGCGACCTCTCGGCCGGGGAGGCCGCGCCCCTCGTCGGCGTCTCCCGCGTCACGGCTCGGCGCTACCTGGAGCATCTCGTCGCGCAGCGCGTCGCGGTCCGTGCCCCGCGCTACGGTGCACCGGGTCGGCCGGAGACCGCGTACCGCCTTGCCGGGGAGGGCGGCGCACCCCGCTGAGGGCCTGGGCGGATCGACGCCCGTGTCCGTGCGGCGACTCCGCATCCGGTGTTGTCACGGCGATGGCCGTGTCCTGACGGTGCACTTCGCGGTGGTAGCGTCGTCCTGTCCTCAGGGCGGGGTGCAAGTCCCCACCGGCGGTGTCGCGGTTCGGTCCGCGCGAGCCCGCGAACGGTCCCCATGGCGGGGACCGCCGATCCGGTGCGATTCCGGAGCCGACGGTCACAGTCCGGATGAGAGAGGACAGAAGGAGCAGTTCACCATGCCCAGAATCGCCATCGTCGCCGCGCAGTGGCACGCCGAGATCGTCGAGCAGGCGGTCTCCGCCTTCGTCGAGCGCCTCGCCGAGCTCGGCATCGACCAGGTCGACGTGTTCCGCGTTCCCGGCGCGTTCGAGATCCCGCTGCACGCGCAGCGCCTCGCTCGTACGGGCCGCTACGAGGCCATCGCCACGAGCGCCCTCGTCGTGGACGGCGGGATCTACCGGCACGACTTCGTCGCCGGGTCCGTGGTCGATGCGCTCATGCGCGTGCAGCTGAAGACCGACGTCCCGGTGTTCTCCGCCGTGCTCACCCCGCACCACTTCCACGAGCACGACGAACACCAGGACTACTTCCGCCGCCATTTCTCGGTCAAGGGCCGGGAGCTCGCCGAGGCGGTCTCGGCCACCGTGCAGAGCCTCGCCGCGATCGGCTGACCGCGCGACGGCTGCGTCACACCGGGTCGCCGTCGCCGAGGTCTGCCGCGACGGCGGACCTCGGCAGCGGCGGATCTCAGCGGGGCAGACGGCCCTCGTGCAGCACGCCCTCAGGATCGGCGCTCGCCCGCACCGCTCGCAGCCGATCAAGGTCGGATGCCGTGGCGCAGCGCTCGAGCGTCTGACCCGGCGTGAGGAACGTCGGCACCGTCCGCTCTGCGGCAGCCGGGGCCAGCAGGTCGAGGAGGCCGGCGATGCTCGCCTCGCCGGGCTCCGCCGGTGCGCCGGGGAAGTTCGGCACGAGCGCATGCAGCAGCCAGGAGGCAGACGCCAGGGAGGCGAAGCCGGGACGCCGCGGTGCGTCGAGCGCGCCGCCCAGCATGCGCAGGTCGATCCCGACGATCGACGACTGCTCGGGCGCCTGACGGAACACCACCAGCGCATCGATCGTGGCGTCGTCGAGTCGGTCGAGAGCCAGCGAGGCGCCCCGGCCGGCGGTCGGATCGGTCGGCTCTCCCGAGGCTGCGGCGAGCGCGGCGAGCGAGGTCGGTCCTGCCGTCTCCCGCTGCACGGTGCCCGCGCGACGCACACCGTCCAGAAGCGCCTCGGCCGAGCCATCGGAGGACAGGGCCTGGACGGTCAGGAAGCTCTTGCCGCGGATCTCCTCGGGCAGCATCGGCGCGTCCGGCATCCGCATCGAATTCGTGAACACGTTCAGCGTCGACGGTGCCGCCGCGGCGAGGTCGCGCACCGCGCGGATCACGGATGAGGCGTCGGCCGCAGCGAAGGTGAGGGAGGCGCCCCACTGCGCGGGCGCGGGGACGAGGTCGATCTCGAGCGCGGTGACGATCCCGACCACGCCGCCGGCGCCCCGCAGCGCCCACATCGCCTCACGGTCGCTCTCGTCGTCGATGCGCTCATGCGTGCCATCGGGCCGGAGGACCCATGCCGCACGCAGGTTGTCCGAGCCGAGGCCGGCGGTGCGGCTGAACCACGAGTGACCGCCGCCGAGCGTGTACCCGGCGACCGACACGACAGGGCTCGTGCCTGCGGGGGCCGCCCAGCCCGTGCCGTCGAGGGCTGCGACGACCGCGCCCCAGCGCACACCGCTGCCGATCACCGCGACACCGGCCCCGAGATCGAGATCGAACCTGTCGAACGCCGCCGTCCGCACGATCACGGCGCCGGCCAGGTCGCCGGACGCGCCATGGCCGCTCGGCTGCACCGCGATCGGCGTGCCGGCCTCACGCGCGGCGGCGAGGATCAGGCGCAGATCATCCAGGCCCGCGGGCGTCGCGACCGCGGCCGGAAGCTGGTTGATCGAGAGGTTCCACGGGCGTCGGGCGGCGTCGAAACCGTCGTCGCCCGCCCGCAGGAGAGATCCGTCGAGTTCACCGGGAAGTGTGTCGAACGCAGAGAGAAGGGGCATGACGCCACCGTACGATGCCCCACGGACATTCGTCGGCGGCGTCACGCCCCGATGCTGCGGCTCGCGGCTACTCCCCCGCGAGACCGCCGAGCAGATGACCGAACGAGCGTCCCTCGCCGAGGTAGTTGCCCGGATCGAAGGGGTCCTTGTCCGCGGCGGGCTCGCGGCGGGCCATCGCCTCGGCGAGCTCCCGCGCACCACGCTCGACACGAGTGCTGAGCGGCGCCACCTCGTCGGCGTTCGCCCCCCAGTCGCTCGAGGCCGCGAAGACCCCGGTCGGCACCGGCTCGGCGTGCAGGTAGGTGAACAGCGGGCGGATCGCGTAGTCGATCGCGAGCGAATGCCGCGCGGTACCGGCGTTCGCCCCGATCAGGACCGGCTTGCCGGCGAGGGCATCCGGATCCAGCACGTCGATGAACGACTTGAACAGACCGGAGTAGCTCGTCGAGAAGATCGGCGTGACGGCGATCAGGCCGTCGGCCGACACGACCGTGTTGATCGCCGAGTCCAGCGCCGGCGGGGCGAACCCGGTGAGCAGGTTGTTGGTGATGTCGTGCGCGAGGTCGCGCAGTTCGATCACGTCGACGCTGACCTCGGAGCCGAGCTCGGTGAGCCGATGCGCGGTCTCCGCGGCGAGGCGGTCGGCGAGCATGCGCGTGGATGACGGGTTGCTGAGCCCCGCGGAGATCACCGCGATACGACGTGCGCCCATCTCAGTTCGCCCCCTTCGTGGCCGCGGTCCCGAACGAGGAGCCGGCCGCGGCCGGAACCGCACCGCCGTCCTGGTAAGGCGATCCGGCGGTGAGGTTGTCGCCGCGGTTCGCGCCGGGGCGCGCCTCACGTGACGGTCCGTCGCCGTACACCGCCTTGACGCGGGCGGCGTGGGTCGGCGCATCCGGCACGTCGGCGGGGCGGTTCTGCGCCAGCTCCTTGCGCAGCACCGGAACGACCTCGCCGCCGAGCAGGTCGATCTGCTCGAGCACGGTCTTCAGCGGCAAGCCGGCGTGGTCCATGAGGAACAGCTGGCGCTGGTAGTCGCCGTAGTGCTCGCGCATCGCGGCGTAGCGGTCGATCACCTGTTGCGGAGAGCCGACGGTGAGCGGCGTCATCTCGGTGAAGTCCTCCATCGACGGGCCATGGCCGTAGACGGGCGCATTGTCGAAGTAGGGACGGAACTCGTTCACCGCGTCCTGCGAGTTCGGACGGATGAACGCCTGTCCGCCGAGGCCGACGATCGCCTGCTCCGGCGTGCCGTGACCGTAGTGCGCGAAGCGCTGCCGGTACAGCTCGATGAGGCGCTGGTAGTGCTCCTTCGGCCAGAAGATGTTGTTCGCGAAGAACCCGTCGCCGTAGTAGGCGGCCTGCTCGGCGATCTCCGGCGTGCGGATGGAGCCGTGCCAGACGAACGGAGCGACCCCGTCGAGCGGCCGCGGGGTGGACGTGAAGCCCTGCAGCGACGTGCGGAACTTGCCCTCCCAGTCCACGACGTCGTTGGTCCACAGCTCGTGCAGCAGAGCGTAGTTCTCGATCGCGAGCGGCAGCCCCTGGCGGATGTCCTTGCCGAACCACGGGTACACCGGACCGGTGTTGCCTCGCCCCATCATGAGGTCCATGCGGCCGCCGGAGACATGCTGCAGCATGGCGTAGTCCTCGGCGATCTTCACCGGGTCGTTCGTGGTGATCAGCGTCGTGGAGGTCGAGACGATGAGGCGCTCGGTCTGCGCGGCGAGTGCCGCGAGGAAGGTCGTCGGGCTGGACGACCAGAACGGCGGGTTGTGGTGCTCGCCGATCGCGAAGACGTCGAGTCCGACCTCCTCCGCGTGCTTGGCGATCGTGAGCGTGTTCTGGATCCGCTCACGCTCGCTCGGGGTCTCGCCCGTCACGGGGTTCCGGGTGATGTCGCTGACCGACATGAGGCCGAACTGCATGCCCGACCAGGTGCTCGACTCGCTCACTGCGCTCTCCTTCAGATTTCTATTCACTTGAATATATCTGGTGAAACACCCGCCTGTCAGAAGTATTCCCGGGTTCCGCGAGATCGGCCAGGGATCCGCGGACACGGGAGCGCCCGCCCCGCGAGGGGACGGGCGCTCCGACGAGGACGCGAACTCAAACGGCCGGCTCCGTGTGGTCGGTCGGCGTGTGGATGATGTCGAAGTAGACGCTCTTGTCCGCCGCGTCCGGGAAGACGCGGTACGTGAACTCCTCATCGTCGAGCGCGACGATGTCGGAGTCACGCTCGAACAGCGTGGCGCCGGCGGCATCCTTGGCGACGATGTGTCGAGTCGCACCGTCTGGGGTGACGGTCCAGTCGCCCTGCATCTTCGGGGCGTCGTCGAGGGTGTACATGGTGAACGTGCCGCCGTCCTTGAAGTAGGCCCAGCCCACGAAGTTCTTGACGTCGTCATCGGTCAGCGGGACGTCCTTGCCGGCGGCGTCCGTCGCGCCCGTGGTCTCCCACGCGGTCGAGGCCAGCACCTCGGCTGGCGTCATCGTCTCGGCCTCCTGCGACGCGGCGCTGCTCGCGCCGGGAACCGCGTCGACCGCCCCGGTCGCGCTGCATCCGGCGAGCAGGCCGAGGGCGATCAGGGCGCCGGCGGCGATCGTGACGGTGCGGGTCTTCGTGATGGTGCTCATGGCTGTGTCCTTCTCCTCGGGACCGGAGCGCGGGAGCGCTCGAGGCGGGGCTCCGCCCTCCTGGTCTGTGCGATACGTCCCATGCTCGTCGCGGCCGGGACAGGGCACATCGCCCGAAGAGACGGAGCAGACCAGCCGATCGGATGATGCGCGGATCAGCGCAGGAGCACCGGGAGAACCGGACCGGAGCTCAGGCGAACAGCCCGGCGCCGACGTAGGAGTTCTTCTCCGCGCCGGACGGGATCGCCCAGATCCCGGACCCGATGTGCCTGATGTACTCGCTCATGAGATCGGTCGACAACCGCTTCTGCAGCGTGATGAACTGCGCCGGAGAGCGCTGGTAGGACAGGAAGTACAGCCCGGCATCGAGACGACCCAGCTCGTTGTTCCCGTCGACGTAGTTGTAGCCGCGGCGCAGGATCCGGATGCCGTCGTTGATGCTCGGATGCGCAAGGCGCACATGTGCGCTGTCGTCGATGCGGCCGCCGTGGAACGACGGCTCGGCGAATTCGTCCCCGCCCGACAGCGGGGCTCCGCTGCCTTTCGCCCGACCGATGGTGCGGTCCTGCTCGGCCAGGCGCAACCGGTCCCAGGTCTCGATGAGCATCGCGATCTTGCGGGCCACGAGATAGGAGCCGCCGGCCATCCAGGCCGGCTCGTCCTTCTCCCCCACCCACACGTGCTCGGCGAGGGCCTCGGCGTCGTCGGCGAGGATGTTCGCAGTGCCGTCCTTGTATCCGAACAGGTTGCGCGGGGTCTGCTGGTCCGCGGCGGTGCGCGATGTGCGCCCGAAGCCGAGTTGGGACCAGCGCAGCCTGGCGCGGCCGAATGCGATCCGGCTGAGGTTGCGCACCGCGTGCACGGCCACCTGCGGATCGTCCGCGCAGGCCTGGATGCACAGGTCACCGCCCGTGTAGCCCGCATCGAGCGCATCCCCGACGAAGGCCGGCAGCTCGGCGAGCACGGACGGGCGCCGATCGGCGATCCCGAACCTGTCGCCTTCGGCGAGGAAGAGTGAAGGACCGAGCCCGAACGTGATCGTGAGCCCCGCAGCGGTGAGCCCTTGGGCCTCCCCCGTGTCGTCCGGCGGCGCCTCGGGCGAGCCGCCGACCGCGCCGGAGGCGCTGACGTCGAGCCCCTTGGCCAAGCGGGACGCGGCATAGCTCCAGTCCTGCAGCAGCGAGACGAGGTCGTCGCGGCTCGCACGCGGCATCATGTCGAAGCTCGCGAAGTGCAGGTGCTCCTGCACGCGCGTGGTGATCCCCGCCTGGTGTGCGCCCTCGAAGGCGTACTCGTCGACGGGCGCGGATCCGATCCGCACGCCCGCCGCCGCAGCCGCAGCGGCACCTCCTGCGCCGACGGCGATGCCGGCGACGCCGCTGCCGAGCGCCCAGCCGATCAGGCCGCGTCGGCTGATGCCGGTGCGCGAGGCCCTCCCGTCCGGCTCTTCGGGAGCCGCAACGGCCGCGACCTCCATCCCCGCGGACTCGGTGCCCGGCGCGGCGACGGCAGCCTCTTCCGGCTCAGGGCCGGCGGGCAGGACAGGATCCGACATCAGCCGAGAATCGTGCTGGTGAGCTTGGAGAGCGGCTCGGCGAGCGCGTTCAGCAGGTCGGTGAGGTCGCGCTTCTGGGTCTCGGCGACCGTGGAGTACGGCGCGAAGCCGTCGTTCAGCGATCCGTGAACCGCGAGCTCGGCCTCGAGGGCGGAGAAGCCGCGGTCGATCTGCGCCACCAGCTTCTTGCCCTCATCACCCTTGCCGTCCGCGAAGTCGCGCACCAGCGAGAACGCCATCTTCGAGCCCTCGACGTTCGCGGCGAAATCGGAGAGGTCCGTGCCGGACCACCAGTCCTCCTCGCCCGTGATCTTGCCGTTGGCGACCTCGTCCAACAGCGAGATCGCTCCGTTCGAGATGCCGGCGATGCCCTGGGCGTCCAGATCCTTCACGAAGGTGTCGGAGTGCACGTGGTCGTACAGCTCCTGCAGGTCGGCGAGGAGCTTGTCGGCGAAGGCGCCGCGCTGCTCGGGGGTGGACGGAGCCCAATCCAGGTTCGCGGCGGTGGTGCCGTCGGAGTTCATCGCGCCGGCTGCCGGCACCCAGAGATCCTTCTCGATGCGGTGGAAACCGGTCCAGTCGAGGCCCTCGGCCTTGGCGTCGAGCTCGCGGAAGTCGAGACGCGGATCCAGCGTGCCGAGCTTGTCGGCGACCGGCTCGATGCGCTCGTAGTAGGAGCGCACCACGGAGAACTGCGCCTTGGCGGTCGCGTCGTCGCCGTTGCGGTAGGCGTCCGCGAAAGTCTTGGCCGCGGGAAGCAGCTGTCCTACCTGATCCTTCACGAAGGCGGCGTAGAGATCGACGGCCTTCTTCTTCTGCGCGGCATCGCCCCCGGCCTCGGCGACCTTCTCGCCGCTCACGGCGAAAGCGGTCTTGCCGACTCCGGCTCCGATCATCCCCGGCTTGCACACGGTGAAGTAGGTGCCCGGCTGGGCGACGACGGTGAGGGTGCGCGACGCGCCGGGCGCCACGTTCTCGACCTCGCCCACGATCCGCACGCCGTCCTCGGCGAGCAGATAGAACTCGGTCACCTCGTCGCCCTTGTTGCTCACGTCGAAGGCGAGCGTGCCGCTGGTCGCCGTCGCGGCGGAGACGCTGCACGCATCGGCCGTGGACGAGACGGTCAGGCGCCCGCCGGCGGCGACGTCGGACTTGGCGACGCACCCCGTCAGGGCGAGGCCGAGGGCGGCGACGGCGCCGAGGACGGCGATCGGTCGGCGGGCGATGGTCATGAGGCTCCTTCAGGAGAGGGCGAGACGGTCGTGGATGCGGCGCGGGAGGCCGCCGACTCGGTCGCGACGGGCGTCGCGGAGGACGCGGTTGCGTGAACGGAAGTAGAAGAAGGCATCGTTCGCGGCGCGCTGCGGCGCAGTCCGCGCACGAACATCGTGCCGACGATCGTGATGTACAGCAGCCACGCGATCACCTGGAACCAGCTCATCCGCGGCATGAAGCCGACGGTGGCCTGCAGCAGCACGGCGAGCGCACTGTCGGGGCGGATCGCGGCGGAGACGTCGAAAGCCCACCCGAACGGCAGGCCGGCCCAGCCCACGAGCACGGCGCCGGAGGCATCGAGCGGGGCGGCAGCGGTGAACGGGCCCGGCACGACCCCGGCCTCCTGCAGATCGCTGAGCGCGTAGGCGAGCACGCCCGCGGCGATGATGACGAGGAAGCCGCCGGTCCACGTGAAGAAGCGGGACAGGTCGAGCCTCACGGCGCCACGCGCGAGCAGCCAACCGGCGAACACGGCCACGACCAGCCCGAGCGCAGCGCCGAGGATCGCCGACGGCGCATCGCCGAAGGACTGGACCATGGACCACAGCAGCAGAGTGGTCTCCACTCCCTCGCGGGCCACGGAGACGAAGCCGACCAGCACGAGCGCCCACATGGTGCCCGCTTCGAGCGCACGGTCCACACCGCCCTGCAGAGTGGCCTTCATAGAGCGTCCGGCCTTGCGCATCCAGAAGATCATCCAGGTGACCATCCCGACGGTCACGAGCGAGAGCGTGCCGCCGATGATCTCCTGCCCCTGGAAGGTGAGCGCGTACGCGCCGAAGGTCAGCACCGCGCCGATCACGAGGGCCAGCAGGACGGCGGCGCCGACACCGGTCCACAGCCGCGGCAGCACGTCCTTGCGATCGAGCCGCTTCAGGTAGGCGACGAGGATGCCGACGACGAGCGCGGCTTCGAGGCCTTCACGGAGGCCGATGAGGAAGGTGGCGAGCACGAGGAGCTTTTCCGGGAGAAGTTGTGAGGTAAGGCATCCCTTACCTCGATGACTCTAGCATCCGGCCTCGACCCTCCCGAAACGGTGAGCTCCGGGACGGATCCGGTCCCGGTAATCCTCGGCAACAAACGGCCGCTCACCTCCGCGCCGGTTCTAGCCTCGCCTCATGGCCGATCTGAATCTCCCGATCCTTGACCTGTCCCGGCTCGATGCGGGCGCCGAGACCGCCGCCGCGTTCCGAGACGACCTGCGCGCAGCGACCCACGACGTGGGCTTCTTCTACTTGACCGGGACGGGCGTGACGCCCGAGCTCGAGAAGCGACTGCACCAGGCGGCGAAGGACTTCTTCGCGCTGCCGGAGGAGGACAAGCTCGCGATCGAGAACGTGAAGAGCCCGCACTTCCGCGGCTACACGCGGATCGGCGGAGAACGCACCCAGGGCGCCGTGGACTGGCGCGAGCAGATCGACATCGGTCCGGAGCGCGAGGCTGTCGACGGCGGCCCGGGTTACAACCGCCTCATCGGCCCGAACCTGTGGCCCGACGCCCAGCCCGAGCTGCGCGACGTCGTCGCGGAGTGGCACGAGCATCTCTCCGGAGTAGCCCGCAAGCTCCTGCGTGCCTGGGCGCTGGCGCTCGGCGCCGAGGAGACCTACTTCGAGCAGAACTTCGGCGACCCGTCCACGCTGATCAAGATCGTCCGCTACCCCGGCACCCACGAGCCCGAGCCTCAGCAGGGCGTCGGAGCCCACAAGGACTCGGGCGTGCTGACGCTGCTCTGGGTCGAGCCGGGCAAAGGCGGCCTCCAGGTCGAGCGCGACGGCGCCTGGGTCGACGCTCCCCCGGTCGACGGCGCCTTCGTGGTCAACATCGGCGAGTTGCTCGAGTACGCGACGGACGGCTATCTCAAGGCGACCAACCACCGGGTCGTGTCCCCGCAGGCGCCGGACGAGCGGATCTCGATCCCGTTCTTCTTCAACCCGGCGCTCGATGCGCGCCTGCCGCTGATCGACCTGCCGGCGGAGCTGGCCGCGCAGGCGCGCGGCGTCACCAAGGATCCTTCCAACCCGATCCATGCGCTGTACGGCGAGAACGCGCTGAAGTCGCGCCTGCGTGCGCATCCGGACGTGGCGGCGATCCACCACGCGGATCTCGTGGCCGCCCCCGCCTGACCGCGGACGAAGGCAGAGGCGTCGGCGCCGCGCCACCAGGCGCGTGTGCCTCAGTTCTCGAGCACGCCGTCCAGCTGCGCGAGGACGGGCTCCCGGCTCATCTCGATGTGCGCGTACATCTGTGCCGCCGCGAGGGGTCCGCGACCATGCGCGATCGACTCGACGAGTTCCACGTGCTCATCCGTCTGCTCGCTGTCCCTCGTCTCGCGGGTGAGCCGGAACACCCACTCCATCCGGCCGACGAGCGGACCCAGGCTGCGCAGCAGCAGCCGGCTGCCGCTGAGCCGGACGATCTCGGAATGGAAGTCGAGACTCGCGGCGCGCGCCGCCTCCGCGTCGACGACGGATGCATCCTCGTGCAGCGCTCGGAGCCGGTCGACGCTCTCGACGCCGTCGTGCACGCGCTCCGCTGCGCGCTGTGCGGCGAACGGCTCGAAGCAGAGCCGGGTGTCGAACAGGTCGTGGATGTCGGCGCGGGTCAGCGGCGTCACGCTGGCGCCGCGATGCCTCGACGTCATCACGAAGCCCTCGGCCTCCAACCGCTGCAGCGCCTGGCGCACCGGAATGCGGGACACCTCGAAGCGCTCGGAGAGCTCGCGCTCCTTCAGCCAGGCGCCGGGCTCGACCCCGCCGTCGATGATCTCCCGGAGCAGATCGCGGTAGACGCGGTCCGCGAGCGCGAGCGCGGCGCCGTCCGACTCAGGAGCGGGCTCCATCGACCGTCATCTCCTCCCCCGCAAGCGGGAACACCGGCGGGAACAGCCCGCCGCCACCCAGGTGGTCGCGCTCGTCGTAACCGGCGCGCATGATGTCGAACAGGACCTGCGAGTCCGCGCGGACGGCATCGAGGTCGACCCCGTCGATCGCACCGTCTCGCATGACGACCCTGCCCGCGACCATCGTAAGGCACGCGTCGCGTGCGCTCCCGGCGAGCACCAGATTGCGCAGCGGGTCCTCGATCGGGCCGAACCGCACGTCGGAGAGCCGGAACGCGGTGAGGTCGGCCGCGGAGCCTTCGGCGATGCGACCGAGGTCGGGCCGGTGCAGAGCGCGGGCACCGCCGAGCGTCGCCGCCTCCACGTAGCCCGCGAGATCTCCGGCGGCGAGCGAGTGGTTCTGCACCTTCGCGACGGAGACGCCCGTATCGATGCCGCGGATCAGATCGGGCGGGAACGAGTCCGTGCCGAGCGAGATGTTCACCCCGGCGTCCCGGTAGCGGCCGAACGTCTCCAGCTCGGATCCGTACCGCGCGTTCGTGAGCGGGCAGTGCACGATCGAGACCCCGGCGTCGACCAGGGTCGCGAGGTCTCCTCGGTCCTCGCCCCACACCCGGGGATTGACGTCGAGGAAGACGCCGTGCGGGATGATCAGACGGTCGTCGAGCAGACCCTGGCGACGGATCAGCTCGAGCGGCGTGCATCCGTACTGCTCGAGGATCCAGTCACGCTCGAAGTCGCCCTGCAGGGCGTGCAGGCGCACCAGGGCGCCCCGCTCCCTGGCCGCATCCGCGGTCGCCGCCAGCAGCGCGGGGGTCAGCGTCTCGATCCGGCACGGCAGGAAGACCGGAGTGAGAAGCGGATCCGCCCAGGAACGCAGCGTGTCATGGAACCGGATCGCGTCCGCGAGACCAGCCGCGCCCTCCGGCTCGTCGAAGAGGAGCGCGCGTCGTCCGTCCTGCACGACGTTGACCCCGGAGCGATACGAGGGGCCGAGGAACCCGCGCAGTCCGAGGGCGCGGGAGAACTCCGCCATGGCGTAGAAGTCGTCCGCGGTCTCCGCCCAGGCGGAGTGCACCTCGGACGCGATGGGCATGTAACTCGTGATGCCGTGGAGGGCGAGCTGCACGAGCGCGATCTCCCTGATCCGGCGGCGCTGCTCCGTGCTGAACACGTGCTGCCGCCGTGCGAACCAGTCCGCCGACCACTGCAGGCGACGAGCATGCTCCGGCGCCGACCAGGAGTCGAGGATGAGGTGGTCGATGTCGGTGAGGGCGTCGAGGTCGATCAACCCCGGCATCAGCAGGCTCTCGCCGAGCTCCACCGAGCGGTCGGCATCCTGAGGCGCTTCGGCGCGCGGCCCCACGAAAGCGATGCGGTCGTCCTCCACGAGCACCGCGCCATCGCGGAGCTCGGTGTGCGAGGTGCCGTCGAAGGCCAGGACGTGATCGGCGGTGATCAGGGTGCGCACGGGGTTCCATTCCTCGAACTGGGGTGATTGGTATCCAAAATCTATCGATCTCGATTCAGAGCGGCAACCCGCACGCCAGACTTTCGGCCGTGATCGACCGTTGGTATACAAATCCTTCGATGCTGGTATACAATTCCGAGGACCCCCTTTCCAGACCATCAAGGAAGATCGTGACGGAAACGCTGACGACGGTCCCTACCACCGAGGCCCTCACCACCCCGAAGATCGCGACCGGCCGCTCGCTGCTGGGCACCGCATGGCTGCGGATCCGCCGCAGTCGCATCGCGCTGGCATCGTTCGGCGTGGTCATCGCGATCGTGCTGTTCGCGCTCCTGGCCCCGCTGCTCACGGCGCTCGAGGGGCAGGATCCGTTCACGACGCACACCGGGCCCGAGACGCTGGACAACTTCAACACTCCGGGTCTGCCGCTGCCGCAGTTCATGTATCCGTCGGCCGAGCACTGGCTCGGCGTGGAGCCCGGCCTCGGCCGCGACCTCTTCGCCCGCCTCGCCTACGGCGCGCAGGTCTCCCTCACGATCGCACTGCTGGCCACGCTGGTCTCCGTCGTCCTCGGCACCATCATGGGTGCGGCCGCGGGCTTCTTCGGCGGCAAGGTGGACATGGTCATCAGCCGCCTGATCGACCTGTTCCTCGCATTCCCGCACCTGCTGCTGGTGCTCTCGCTCACCCCGATCCTGCAGTCCCGGCTGCGCGGCACCGCGCTCGGCCAGGGCAGCTTCGTGCCCATCGCCTCGCTGGTCATCATCCTCGGCTTCTTCGGCTGGGCGTATCTCGCCCGCGTCGTGCGCGGGCAGGTGCTCAGCATCCGTGAGCAGGAGTACATCGAGGCCGCGCGCTCCTACGGCGCTTCCAAGCGCACCATCCTGTTCACGCAGGTGATCCCGAACGTGTCCGGCGTCGTCCTCGTCTACGCGACGATGATGATCCCGACCAACATCTCGGCCGAGGCGGCGCTCTCCTTCCTCGGCGTCGGCGTCAAGGATCCGACGCCGTCATGGGGGCAGATGCTCAACGCCGCGCAGTCCGGCAACTGGTACCTCGTCGATCCCTGGTTCCTGATCGTGCCCGGCACCGCGCTCGTCATCACCGTGCTCGCCTTCAACCTGCTCGGCGACGCGGTCCGCGACGCCCTCGATCCCAAGGCCTCGCGCAGCTGAGCCCTCCCTGCGGGCGGCGTCCCGTCCGGGCCGCCCGCATCCCCGCACTCCCCTGTCCACCCACCCCGAGAAGAGAAGAACCATGAGACACAGCCGTCCCCTGTTCGCCGCCTCCGTCCTGGCCGTCGCGCTCGCCGTGGCGGGCTGTTCCGCCGGATCCGCTTCCGGCGGCACCGCCACCGGAAGCACCGCCGCGAACAACCCCTACGCCCCGCACGTCGTCAACGAGGGCTTCAGCACCAAGGGCGGCAACGTCAACGTGCTGATGTCCAGTGACTTCCAGACGCTCGACCCCGGCAACAGCAACTACGTGCAGACCGCCAACGTCGGCCAGCTCTACTACCGCACCCTGACCATGGCGAAGGAGACCGCCGGCCAGCCGCCGAAGATCGTCCCCGATCTCGCCACCGACCTCGGCAAGACCTCCGCCGACGGCCTCACCTGGACGTACACGCTCAAGGACGGCCTCACCTACGAGGACGGGTCCCCGATCACCTCCGCCGACATCAAGTACGGCATCGAGCGCACCTTCGCCCGTGACGTCTACACGCAGGCTCCGCAGGAGCTCAACGCCGTGCTCGACGCCGACACCTACAAGGGTCCGTACTCGGGCGGCGAGCTCGCCGCGATCGAGACCCCGGACGCGAAGACGATCATCTTCCACCTGAAGCAGCCCTACCCCGACTTCCCCGCGCTCGCCTCGCGCTCCAACAGCGCCCCGGTCCCGCAGGCGAAGGACACCAAGCTCGACTACACCAACCACCCGATCTCCTCCGGCCCGTACATGATCTCGAGCTACGACCGCGGTCGCGAGCTCAAGCTCGTGCGCAACCCCCACTGGGATCCGAAGACGGATGAGAACCGCACCGCGCTGCCCGACACGTTCTCCTTCTCGCTGTCGACCGCCCAGGCGACGATCAGCCAGCAGCTGCTGAGTGACTCCGACCCGACGGCGATCACGCTCGACTCGAACGGCGCCCTCCAGGCCTCCGACGCCGCCCGACTCGGCGACCAGACCATCAAGCCGCGCACGGCGGGAGGCCTGCTCGGCTGCACCGACGTGCTGAACTTCAACACCACCACGATCACGGACCCGGACGTGCGCCACGCGCTGGCGCTCGCCATGGACCGCGCGTCGATCCAGGTGCAGTACGGCGGGCCGCGCTTCGGCAAGCTCACCAACTCGTACCTGAACGACGCCCAGGTCGGCTGGATCAAGCCGAACCTCGACCTCGACCCGGCCGGCAAGCCGAAGCTGGACGAGGCGAAGAAGCTGCTGCAGGGCAAGACGGTTCCCAAGACGCTCACCTACGGCTACTCGAACGCCACCGAGCGGTACAAGAACCTCGGCACGGTGCTGCAGCAGAACTTCAAGGAGCTCGGCATCGACCTGCAGATGGTCGCGATCCCCGCACCGAACTACTACACGACGCTCGCCGGCGACCAGATGCCCGACATCGCCCGTGCCGGTTGGTGCGGCGGCGCCGCCTCCGGCTCCACGCGCACCACGGTGGATCCGAACCTCGGCCCGAGCCTCGACGGCACGACCTACGGATTCAGCAACATCTCGCGCTACTTCGACCCCACCATCTCGGGCGAGATGTACAAGCTGCGCGACACCAACGGCTCGTCCGAGGAGCTCAACACGAAGTGGACCGAGCTCTACAACAAGGCCATGGAGACGTACCCGATCGTGCCGCTCTTCCGCACGTACACCTCGAGCGTCGTCGGATCCAAGATCCAGAACGCCCAGGTCGGCTACTTCTTCGGAAGCATCGACCTGTCCACCGTCGGCGTCAAGAACTGACGCCTCCGCACTCCTGAAAGGAGGGGGCCGGCCCTTCGCGGCCGGCCCCGCACGGGACAGCAATGATCGGATTCCTCGTCCGCCGAGTGGCGGGCCTCGTCATCCTCCTCCTCGTCGTGAGCTTCGTCACGTTCGCGCTCTTCCAGATCGGCCCGTCCGATCCCGCCGCCGCGGCATGCGGCCAGGAGTGCACCCCGGAGCGCATCGAGCAGGCGCGCGTCGCGCTGGGCATGGACAAGCCCTTCTTCATCCAGTACTTCGCGTATCTCTCCGGATTCTTCGGACCGCGCATGATCGGCGCGCCGGGTGCGGAGCAGCTCTGCGCGTGGCCGTGCCTGGGCAAGTCCTTCCAGACCAATGAGAACGTCACCGACGTTCTCGCCCGCGCCCTCCCCTACACGCTGTCGATCGCAGTCGGCGCTGTCGTGCTGTGGACGATCGTCGGCGTCGGCCTCGGCCTGCTCGCCGCCATCCGCAAGGGCAGGGCGACGGACAAGCTCATCGTCGGCGCCGCCTCGGTCGGCGTCTCGCTGCCGATCCCCGTGACCGGCCTGCTGCTCCTGCTCGTCTTCGTGAGCACCCTGCACTGGCTGCCGTTCACGAGCAATCAGATCAGCAGTCCGTTCGGGCCTGCCGGCCCGGCCGCCTGGTTCCTCAACTACCTCCTGCCCTGGGTCGCCATCGCCGTGCTGTTCAGCGCCCAGTACATCCGCATCACGCGCAACAACATGATCGAGACGTTCGGCGAGGACTTCATGCGCACCGCACGGGCCAAGGGCCTGGGCCGGCGCGAGATCGTGTTCCGGCACGGCGTGCGCGCCGGCATCACGCCGATCGTGACCATGCTGGGCCTCGACATCGGCGCGCTGCTCGGCGGCGCCGTGCTCACCGAGCAGATCTTCTCCGTCCCGGGCCTCGGCTTCACGGCCGTGCACGCCGCGGTCGCCGGGGACCTGCCCGTCACCATGGCCATCACCATGCTGGCCGCGTTCTTCATCATCACCGCCAACGTCGTCGTCGACCTCGCCTACGCCGGCATCGACCCGAGAGTGAGGGTCAGCTGATGGCCACCCCGTTCCTGGACATCCGCGACCTGCGGGTCGACTTCCCCACCGACGATGGCGTCGTGCATGCGGTGAACGGCATGGACCTCACGCTCGAGCGCGGCGACACCATCGGCATCGTCGGCGAGTCGGGATCCGGCAAGACCGTCACCAGTCAGACCCTGATGGGGCTGCTCAAGGAGACGAGCGCACGCGTCACCGGACAGATCCTGTTCGAGGGCACGGATCTCGTGCCGCTCACCGAGAACGAGATGCGTCCGTACCGTGGTCGCAAGATCGGCATGATCTTCCAGGATCCGCTCTCCGCGATGCACCCCTTCTACACGGTCGGCACGCAGATCGCCGAGGCGTACCGGGTGCACAACAGGGTGAGCGCGAAAGCCGCCAGGGCGCAGGCGATCGACATGCTCGCGCGCGTCGGCATCCCGGACCCGGTGTCGCGCTACGACTCCTACCCGCACGAGTTCTCCGGCGGCATGCGCCAGCGCGCGATGATCGCGATGGCCCTGATCTGCGAGCCGGAGCTGCTCATCGCCGATGAGCCGACGACCGCGCTCGACGTCACGGTGCAGGCGCAGATCCTCGATCTGATCTCCTCGCTGCAGCAGGAGACCGGATCCGCCGTCGTCTACGTGACGCACGACCTCGGTGTCGTCGCCGAGGTCTGCCAGCGCGTGATCGTCATGTACGGCGGGCAGTGCGTCGAGCAGGCCGACATGGAGGACGCCTTCCTACGCACCGCCCACCCGTACACCAAGGGCCTGCTGGCATCGATGCCGTCGATGGCGGATGAGGCGGGACGCCTGACCCCGATCCCCGGCTTCCCGCCGTCCCTGCTGGATCTGCCGCAGGGCTGCCTGTTCGCCGACCGCTGCCCGGTGGCGCACCTGGTCCCGGGCAACCGGTGCCGCACCGAGCGGCCGGCGCTGCACGGCGCGGGATCGCACCGATCGCGCTGCCACCTGTCCGAGAGCCTCGGCACGTCCGAGCCGATCACGTTGGAGGCCGCACGATGACCGCCCCACTGCTGCAGGTCGAGGGCCTCGCCAAGCACTTCCCCGTCTCGCAGGGCATGTTCAAGCCGAAGAGCATCGTCAAGGCCGTCGATGGCGTGTCCTTCACGCTCGAGCGCGGCAAGACCCTGGGCCTGGTCGGCGAGTCCGGTTGCGGGAAGTCGACGACCGGTCGGCTGCTGATGCGCCTGCTGACGCCGACCTCCGGCACCATCCGTCTGGACGGCGCTGACGTCGCGGGACTTGCGGGATCCGAGCTGCAGGACTTCCGCCGTCGCGTGCAGATGGTGTTCCAGAACCCCGCGTCGTCGCTCAACCCGCGTCAGACCGTGGGCGCCGCGATCGCCGCACCGCTGCGCGCCCAGCGGATCAGCCCGAAGGAGGGCATGAAGACCCGCGTGCAGTCCCTCATGGACCGCGTGGGGCTGCGCCCCGAGCACTACAACCGCTTCCCGCACGAATTCTCCGGCGGCCAGAAGCAGCGCGTCGGCATCGCCCGGGCGCTGGCATTGGAACCCGACGTGGTGATCTGCGATGAACCGGTCTCCGCGCTCGACGTGTCCGTGCAGGCGCAGGTGATCAACCTGCTGCAGGACATCCAGGCCGACACCGGCATCTCCTACGTGTTCATCGCGCACGACCTGTCCGTCGTCAAGCACTTCGCCCACGATGTGGCCGTGATGTACCTGGGCAAGGTCATGGAGGTCGGGACCAGGGACGCGGTCTTCGACGCCCCACGGCACCCGTACACGCAGTCGCTGCTGTCGTCGGTCCCCTCCCCCGATCCACACGCCGATCGCAGTGGTCGGATCCGCCTCACCGGCGATCTGCCGCATCCGTCGAACCCGCCCAGCGGTTGCGTGTTCCGCACGCGCTGCCCCGTCTTCGCCTTGTTGGACGACGAGAAGAAGAAGATGTGCACGGAGCGAGTGCCGTCCGGCGCGGTCGCCTGCCACCACCCGGCCGAAGCCGCCGCATTCGCGGCGAGCACCCCCGAAGAGAGGAAGATCCTTGCTGATTCGTGACGTCCGCCCCTGGGGCGGTTCCGCATCCGACGTCGTCATCGAGGACGGCCGCATCGCGGCCGTGCGCCCGCACGACGAGACCGGCCCGCTCGGCGCCGGGGACGTGGACGGCCGTGGGCGGCTGCTGCTGCCTTCTTTCAGCGATGTGCACGTGCACCTGGACTCCTCCCGCATCGGCCTTCCGTTCCGAGAGCACACCGGCGCGCCCGGAGTGTGGGCCATGATGATGAACGACCGCCGCAACTGGCGCAACACCGACGTACCGCACGCCGAGATCGTCGCCGGCACGCTGGAGCGCATGATCGCCCGCGGCACCACGCGCGTGCGCACCTACGCGCAGGTCGACGTGGACTGCAAGCTGGAGAAGTTCGACTCGGTGATGGCCGCCAAGGAGAAGTTCGCCGATCAGGCCGACGTGCAGGTGATGACGTTCCCGCAGGCCGGGATCCTCCTGGAGGAGGGAACAGTCGACTACCTCGAGGAGTCGCTCAAGCAGGGCGCCGATGTCATGGGCGGCATCGACCCCTCGCAGCTGGACCGCGACCCGGTCCGCCACCTCGACGTCGTCTTCGGCCTCGCAGAGAAGTACCAGGTCGAGGTCGACATCCATCTGCATGAGCCGGGTCATCTCGGCGTGTTCAGCACCGAGCTCGTGCTGGAGCGCGTGCGCGCGCTCGGCATGCAGGGCAAGGTCACGATGTCGCATGCCTACGAGCTGGGCGGCGTGAACGAGGCGACCAGCCGCCGGCTGATCGACGAGTTCGCCGAACTCGACATCGCCATGGCGAGTGTCGCCCCCGCGGCCCGCAACCAGCTGTCGCTCGTCGACCTGGTCTCCTCGGGCGTGCGGTTCGGCCTCGGCGAGGACGGCCAGCGCGACTACTGGAGCCCTTACGGCAACTGCGATCTGCTGGATCGCACCTGGCAGCTGGCGTTCACGAACAACTTCCGTCGCGACGAGCACATCGAGATGTGCCTCGCCATCGCGACCATGGGCGGTGCCAGCATCATGTCGCACGAGGTGCCGCGCCTCGCCGGCGTCCAGGATCGGCCCGGAACCGCGGTCGGCGACCGCGCCGACCTGGTGCTCGTCGACGGGCAGACCCCGACCAGCGCGGTGATGGACCGCGGCACCGATCGCACCGTCATCCATGACGGGCGCGTCGTCGCCGATGGGCTTCGTGTCCTCGCGAGCTGATCGGGCGGACGGCGACGCCGTCCAGGCCGGACGCGCGGGGGGCCGCGCTCGGCCCGCACCGACCGGGAGCGCCGCCCGAGCCCTCGCGCTCGGTACCGCGCTCCTGGTCGGCGTCAATCTGCGCCCGGCGATCACGTCGGTCTCCGCCCTGCTGGATCAGGCGACGAGCGAGTTCGGGTTGGGGGGCGTGGAGCGCAGCCTGCTCGCGACGCTGCCCGTCATCGCCTTCGGGCTCACCGCGATGCTCGGGCCGCTGCTGGCCCGGCGGATCGGCACGACCCGTGCCATCCTCGCTGCGATGTCGGTGCTCGCCGCCGGTCTCGTGCTGCGCGTCCTCAGCGGCTGGATGCTGCTGCCCGGCACGTTCCTCGCGGGGGCGGCGATCATGGTGGCCGCGACCCTGCTGCCGCCCTACCTCAAGGCGCTCGGCGCGAGCGGGCTCTGGGTGGGCCTCAGCAGTATGTCCTTCGGCATCGGCGCCGCGCTCGGCGCCGGCCTGGCCGTGCCCTTGGACGAGGCGTTCGGGCTGCGTCCGGCGCTCGCCGCCTGGGCCGCCCTGGCGGTGCTCGCCGCGCTGGCGATGCTCGCCGTGGGCCGCGGATCGGCAGCCACCGCGCCGATCGGCGAGCCGGTGTCGATCCCTGCTGACGCGAGGACGACCGTCGCCCTGATGACGGCCGTGTTCTCGCTGCAGGCGCTGCTGTACTTCGCAGTGACCACCTGGCTTCCACTCATGCTGTCGGCGCACGGCGAGACCCGGGGTGCCGCGGGCGGGCTGCTGGGCTGGTTCAGCCTGATAGGACTGGTCCCGACGCTCGTCGCACCGGTGATCGCCCGTCGGCGGCGGATCCTCACCTGGTTCGGTCCCGGCCTCGGCGTCGTCATGGCAGTGGGTTTCGTGTGGTTCGGCCTGGACGGCGGCCACGACCCGGCGGTCGTGACGGTGCTCGGCATCGCGCAGAACGCCGGATTCGGGCTCGCCATGGGCCTGCTCGTGAGCCTGTCCGCCGATGAGGCCTCCGCCGGCATCCTGTCCGCGATCGCGCAGGGGGTCGGCTACGCCGTGGCGGGCAGCGGCAGCCTGGTGCTCGGCATCCTGCACGACGCGACCGGCACCTGGACCGTCAGCCTGCTCCTCATGGCGCTGTGCGCAGCCCTGCTGGCCGTGTCCGTGACGCTGGTCATCCGCCGCCGCCCCGTGTCGCTGATCCGGCGCTGAGCCCGCTCGCGCCTCCGCCTGCGCGCGCCGATCCGCCTCAGCCTGCGCCCGCGGATCCGCCGACGGCACGGGATCCTGTCGAGCGGACGGCATGTCGGCGCGACCACGCGGTGCGTTCGACGGGATCCCGTTCACTCGGCACGGGCACGCGGACTCAGATCGCCGATCCGCCCCCGCCGACGATGTCGCGCAGCGCCTGCACGTGCGCCTCGAACGCCCGCGAGCCCGGGGCGGTCGCCCGCACCCAGGTGCGTGGGCGCGCGCCGACCTGACCCTTGCGGACGACCACATAGCCGACGGCCGACAGCGCCGCGATCGCCTTGCTCACTGCGGAATCGTTCGCCTGCAGCACGTGCGCGAGCGTCGCGAAGTCCATCTCCACGCCATCGCGCAACGCCGCCATCATCGAGAAGCGGATCGCTCCGGCGAAGGTGTCGTCGAGCCGCGTACGCGGATGCGGTTCAGGCATCGGAGCCCACCGGCCAGAGCGCGGCAGCGCCGAACACGAGGAGAACCGCTCCCCCGGCGACCATGCCGAACAGAACCGCTTCTGCGGGGCGGACCGCGCCGAGCACTGGCGCGATGAGCACGATCGCGGTCGACAGCGCGAACGCGACCCACTGCGGCGGGCGCCACATCGCGCCGAGCTCCGGGACCGCGTTGAGGAAACGCCCGGCGCCGGCGATGACCAATGCGATCACGGCGAGGATGACGACGAACGCGGAAGTTCCGCCGGGCGCGGCAGCCAACGGCCCGACCATCGCGATCGATCCCAACCCGAGACCGAAGAAGAACGTGGCGAACCGCCCTGCGACGTTCATCACCGCGTGCTCCGCCGGTGGCATCCGCGGCGCGCCCTTCGCCTCTCGCATCATCACGCCGGCAGCCCAGACACCGCTGCTGATCAGGAGGATGGATCCGATCACGGCGAGCACGACCGGTGCTTCCCCTCGTAAGAACGTGAGGAAGACAGCGACGACAAGAATCCCGGCCCCGACGGCCGAGAGCGCGTTCTGCACCGCACGCCGGGCACCGTGAAGCGCTGCCCGTGCGCGATACCGTTCGCGCAGCCCTCGGGCGAGCTGATCCCATAAGAGCACGACGACCAGTGTTGCGAGAGCCGGGATGGAATGCATGCTCACCGAGTCATCCCGGAGCGCCTGCACCAGAATCCATGACGTGAACGCCGCCGTGGGAATGATCGCATCGACGAGCAGGATCCCGCCCAGCCGACGCCGATCCAGCAGCTCGTCGCGTCGCGAGGAGATCCCGGATAGAGCATCGAGCGCCGCGCGGGCATCTTGGGGGGAACCGATCAGGCCGACGTCGTTGCCGCGTCCGTTCTCGCTCATGTCGCCCTCACTCATCCGTCGGTTCCGGCCGCACGCTCACGACGATGCTCACCACGAGGATCAGTGCGCCCAGCATGATGCTCACGGGGAATGCTGCGCCGGGGGCGATCGCCAACAGCATCACGACTGTTGCGGCGGCCCCGGCCCCGATGGCGAACATCGTCCATTGCGGCGCGTGCCACATCTCGCCGACGGCGGTGGCACGGCCGGAGAACTGACCGATCAGCACGACCACCGTCGCCGCGACACAGGTGAAGGCCGAGATCGTCGTCCCGAAACGCGGCTGCGCGCCCAGACCTGTCGCGACGATGCAGGCGGTGAGGACGATCCCGCAGATGACGGTCGTGATGCGCCCGGCCCTGGTGAACTCCGCATGCGGCGGCGCCGGTCTCCTATGCTGATCCCGCGCCGCGTGCGACAGGATCCGCCATGCCCAGAGTCCCGACGCCGCCGCGAACAGCGCCGGCAGACCGGCCCAGAGCGGGGACAGCGGGGCGACCGCGAGATCGACGATCATGATGCCCAGGAACGCGACCAGCGCGCCGACGATCAGGAGCACCTGCACCGTCCGCTGTCCTGCCGTCAGCGCCAGACGCGCGCCATAGCGCTCGCGGAGCCCCGGTACCAGCGACACCCAGGTGAGGTACACCGCGATCGCGCTCACGGGCGTCGTGGTAGATGTCCCTGCTCGACGCTGCAGCATCCATGCAGTGAGGAACACCAGGAAGTATGCGGCCAGTGCAACGCCCTCGATGATGGCGAGTCGGGCCAGCCGACGGCGGTCGATCACGATCTCACGCCGGGACTGCAGGCCGGGCAGCACATCCAGATAGGCCTGCGCGACGCGAGGATCCGGGGGCTCGAGCGGGTCCTGCCCGGGTATCGACTCCTGCTCCACGGTTCCCCCTCGATCCGTTCGTTCGCTTTCCACCAGGAAAGCTCATCTCACTTTCCTACAGGAAAGCATGCCTCCGGACAAGGGGGACAAAGGTCGAGGCCCGCCCCCACACCGTGGGACGGGCCTCGCAAGAATGTTTCGCGCGATTGTACGCTGGCTGCGCTGCTGCTTAGCGGCGGAGTCCGAGACGCTCGATCAACGACCGGTAGCGGTTGATGTCGACGTCCTGGAGGTAGCCGAGCAGACGACGGCGCTGACCGACGAGCAGGAACAGGCCACGACGCGAGTGGTGGTCGTGCTTGTGCTCCTTGAGGTGCTCGGTGAGGTCCTTGATGCGCTGCGTCAGCATGGCAACCTGCACCTCGGGGGATCCGGTGTCACCGGGGTGCGTCGCGTACTCTTCGATGATCGCCTTCTTGACGTCTGCTTCCAGTGCCATAGGTGATCCCCTTCCTCTTTGCTGCGCGGTGCCCGACGCCTGATGCGTGGGCTCTCTTTATCCGCGGCCGATCGAACGGCAACCGCACAAGTCTATCAGCACCGGGCGGCGCCGCGCGCCGCGCCGGATCCCGACCCGTCGCTCCGCCAGTACGCTCGATGGGTGAGTCACCTGATCGACCTGAGCCCGTTCCGGCGGAGTCCGGCGTTCGCCCGGATGTGGATCGGGTCCACCCTCAGCGGCATCGGCGGACAACTCACGGTCGTGACCGTCATGCTGCACGTGTTCGAGCTCACACAGAGCACCTTCGCCGTCTCCATGATCGCCGTCGCCGGCCTCGTGCCGATGATCCTCGCGGGTCTCTACGGCGGCATGCTCGCAGACGCCTTCGACCGCCGACGGGTCGCACTCATCGCCGCCGTGATCACCTTCGCCGCGACCGCCCTGCTGGCGACGCTCACCTGGACGCACCGGGAGACGATCTGGTGGCTCTACGCGCTGAGCATGATCATCGCCGCGGCGAACTCCGTCGGCATGGCCACGCGCACCGCGATCGTGCCCCGGCTGCTCCCCCGCGAACTGCTCGCGCCAGCCTCGGCGCTGAACGGCGTGGCATTCGGCATGACCGTGATGGCGGGCCCCGCCCTCGCCGGCGTCCTCGTCGCACTCACCGGTTACGGCTGGACCTACACGATCGACGTCATCCTGATGCTGTCCATGTTCCTCGGGTTGTGGACCCTGCCTGCACTGAAGCCGGAGGGCGAGATCGTGCGCCCAGGACTCGCCTCGCTCGTCGACGGCTGGAGCTTCCTTCGGCGCGCCGGCAACATCCGGATGCAGTACATCCTCGACATCTGCGCCATGACTTTCGGCCAGCCGCTGGCGCTCTTCCCTGCGCTCGGCACCGTGATCCTGGGCGGTGGTGCGGTCACCACGGGCCTGCTCACCGCGGCCGTCGCGGTCGGGACGTTCCTCTCGAGCCTGTTCTCCGGCCGCATCGTGCACTACCGGTGGCACGGTCGCGGCATCGCCAGGGCCGTGCAGGCCTATGGCTCGATGATCGCGCTGTTCGGCGCGGTGCTGCTCGCGGGCGCCCTGCTCCCGAGCTCGCCTGCGACCGCGGGCTCGCCGAACGTGCTGCTGATCGCGCTCGGCTGCGTCGCGCTGGCGTTCTCGGGCGCAGCCGACAACGTCAGCTCGATCTACCGCAACACCATGATGCAGGCCGCCGTGCCCGACGCCATGCGCGGTCGCCTGCAGGGCGTGTTCATCATCGTCGTCGCGGGCGGGCCGCGGCTCGGCGCGCTCTACGCCGGGGCACTGGCCTCGCTCACCGCACTGTGGTTCCCGCCGCTACTGGGCGGGCTGCTCGTGATCGGCCTCGTGGCGCTGTTCGTACGGCTGAGCCCGCGCTTCCGGGCCTACGACGCCGAGGATCCGCAGCCCTGAGCGCCCGTCGGCGACGGCTGCGGATCCTCCGGCTCGTCAGCGCTGTCCGGCGGGCTGGCGGATCGCCACGTTGATGCGGTTCCACACGTTGATCGCGCTGATCGCCAGGATCAGCGCGGACAGCTGCCGCTTGTCGAACTGGGCCGACACCTCGGCCCACAGCGCGTCGGGCACCGGATCCGCCGTGTCCGCGATCCGGGTGAGGGCCTCGGTGAGCGCGAGCGCCGCGCGCTCCCGCTCGGTGAACAGGGGCGCCTCACGCCAGGCGGCGACGCCGAAGACCCGCTCGTCGCCGGCGCCGTCGGCGCGCATCTCCTTGGAGTGCTCGATCGTGCACCAGCTGCATCCGTTGATCTGGCTGGCCCGCAGATGCACGAGATGCAGCAGCTCCTCCGGCAGATCACTCGAGCCCGCCACCCTGCTGAGTCCGGTGAGAGCGTCGAAGCCTCCCTCGAGCAGGAACGCCGGATGCGGCATCCGCGCTTTGATCGCGACGGCGGCCGTGGTGTCGATGGTCTGGTCGATGGTCATGTCAGACTCGTCCCGTTCTTCTCGTCAGATGCCGTCCCGATCCGGACGGTCACTCTGATGACACGCGGGCCGGAGGAGATGTGACATGACGGACGAGAATTCCCTCGCCCGGCGCTTCGAGGAGCACCGGCCGCGGCTGCGCCGGCTCGCGCAGCGCATGCTCGGATCCACCGCAGAGGCCGATGACATCGTGCAGGACGTGTGGTTGCGGGCTTCCGCAGCCGGCGCGGACGACGTGCAGAACCTCGGCGGCTGGTTGACCACGATCGCATCCCGCGCCTGCCTGAACGTGCTGCGTTCTCGCGCGTCGCGGGGCGAGATCCCGCTCGACAACGAAGCGACGAGTCCGGTCATCGAGACGGATGAGCGGGCACCGGATCCTGCGAACGAGGCACAGCGGGCCGAGGCCGTCGGCGCCGCACTCACGGTCGTGCACGAACGGCTCTCCCCCGCCGAGCGCGTCGCGTTCGTGCTGCACGACTCCTTCGACGTGCCCTTCGAGCAGATCGCGGAGCTGCTCGAGCGCTCCCCCGATGCGGTGCGGCAGCTGGCCAGCCGCGCGCGCCGCCGGGTGCGCTCGGCCGACATGGTCGGCATCCGCCCCGCCCGGGAACGACGTCCCGTCGTCGAGGCGTTCTTCGCGGCCGCCCGCGCGGGCGACTTCGACCGCCTGGTGTCGCTGCTCTCCCCCGAGGTCGAACTGCGGATCGAGCAGGGGCTCTCCGCCACGGCGCTCGTGCGCGGCAGTGCGGCCGTCGCAGGCCAGGCGCTCATGTTCGCCATCCCGGACGCCGTGCTCCTCCCGGTGCTGGTCGACGGCCTCCCCGGTGTCGTGGTCATGGTCGGCCGGCGCGCGGTGTCGGTGATGGCGTTCGACGTCGGCGGGGACAGGATCGCGGCGATCGACGCGTTCGCCGGCCCCGCGCGCTTGGCTGAGCTGACGCTGCCGCGCTGACGCCGGAAGCACGTCGGATCGTAGGGCGCCGATGTCGCCGGCCCGGTGCACACTGGCGGGATGAGCACCACGATCCGCACGACCACGCTGCCCCTGATCGGGCCGTACGACCTCCGCGAGGTCGCACTCATGGGATTCGGCCATCGCGACGAATCCGCCTTCGACGGCGTCATGCGGCTCGCGTTCTGCACCGATGCACTCGACGCCCAGGTCGGCGTCGAGGTGCGCCAGCAGGACGGCGCGCTCGCTCTGACGGCACACGGCGACGGCGACCTCGACGCGATCGCCGCGCAGGTGGCCCGCGTCGTCTCGGCCGACCACGACGGCGACGCGTGGGCGGCCGTGTGCGCTGCGGATCCGGTGCTCGCGCGCGTACACGCCGCGGCACCGGGCTTCCGACCGTCGAACTTCTACAGCCCGTACGAGGCCGCGGTGTGGGCGGTCCTCTCCGCCCGCCGTGCACGACGGCAGGGCATCGCACTGCGCCGGCGTCTTTCCGAGCAGCACGGCACGGTCTTCGCGCTCTCGGGACGGCACGAAGCCGCTCTGCCGCTGCCCGAGCAGCTGCTGGGAGTCGAGGAGTTCCCCGGACTGCCCGCGGACCGGATCCCCCGTCTGCACGCGATCGCCCGCGCGGCGCTGGACGGACAGCTCGACGTGCACCGGCTGGCCGGCATGACGCCCGAGGAGGCGATGCTCGACGTGCAACGTCTGCCCGGTATCGGCCCTTTCTACAGCGCGCTCATCGTGATCCGCGCGTGCGGGCTCGCCGACGTGCTGTCCACGCAGGAGGATCACACCCGCGCCGCGGTCCAGACGCTGTACGACCTCGATCACATGCCGGGCGACGCCGAGCTGGGACGGATCGCCGAAGCCTGGCGACCGTTCCGCACTTGGGCAGCCGTGTCGCTGCGAGCGGTCGGGAGCCGGCTCATCGATGGGCCTGCGGCGTGAACGGCGCCGGTGTAGCACCTCTACACGCGAAGGGCGGGCGCCGCACGATGCGGCACCCGCCCTTCGGATGGATCTGGATTACGCCTGCAGCGCGCCCTGCAGGTCGAGCGTGATCGTGACGTCCTTGCCGACGAGCACGCCGCCGGTCTCGAGCGCCGCGTTCCAGGTGAGGCCGAAGTCCTCGCGGTTGATGACGGCCTTCGCGGACGCGCCGGCCTTGTAGTTCCCGTACGGGTCGGATCCGAAGCCGCCGAAGTCGAGCTCGAAGGTGACCGGCTTGGTGACGCCGTGGATGGTCAGGTCGCCGTCGACGAACAGGTCGCCGCCCTCGGCGCGCGCGCCGGTGGAGACGAAGTCCATGGTCGGGTACTTCTCGGCATCGAAGAAGTCGGCCGACATCAGGTGGCCGTTACGGCCGGCGTCGCCGGTGTCGAGCGAGGTCACGTCGACGCTCGCCTCGACTCGCGCCTCGAGCGGGTTCTCCGGGGCGACCAGGGTCGCGCTCTTGACACCGAACGTGCCGCGCACCTTCGAGATCATCATGTGGCGGACGCTGAAGGTGACCTCGCTGTGGGCGGGGTCGAGGGTCCAGGTGCCGCTGCGGTAGCCGGGGATGTCGATGCTCATTGCTGCTCCTCGTACGAAGTTCTGGGCCACCGCTCCTGCGGCGACATCACGGTACAACTTACATTCACCTGAATGCATTCCCGGTCTGCCCAACTTTTTCCGAGGTCTTCCCGACACGACGAAGGCCCCGTCCGAGACGGGGCCTTCGCGATCGTTCTCGTCAGCCGACGGCGATGAGGTCGATGATGAAGATGAGGGTCTTCCCCCCGAGGAAGTGACCGGATCCGGCAGGTCCGTAGGCGAGCCGCGGCGGGATGATCAGCTCACGACGTCCACCGACCTTCATCCCCGGGATGCCCTCCTGCCAGCCCTGGATCAGGCCGCGCAGCGGGAACTGGATGGTCTCGCCGCGACCCCAGGAGGAATCGAACTCCTCGCCGGTGTCGTGCTCGACACCGGCGTAGTGCACAGTCACGGTGTCGCCGGGCTTCGCCTCGTCGCCGGTTCCCTCGATGATGTCGCGGATCACGAGCTCCGTGGGAGCGGGTCCGGTGGGGGCGTCGAACTCGGGCTTGGTGCGCTCAGTCATACGTCCATACAACCCGACGGTTTCGGTCCGGTCAACGCGAGGCACTGCGCCGACGGCGAACAGTGCTCGGCGTGCCTCGACGAGGATCGGAGACGCCCGAACCTTGACATCCCCGCGCCGCGGGTGCAACCTGTCTTCAGATCAACTCAGCGCCCGGAGGACTTGCAGGCATCGCCGCAGCACCGGGCGCTGAGTCTTGCTACGCGAGGGCTCACGGCCGCGTAGCGGACTTGAGCCCTCGCGTAGCAGGGTTGAGCGAGCGGAGCGAGCCGAAACCTCTCGCGTGCCCTCAGACCGAGAGCAGGGCCTCGCGCGCCGCGTGCGTACGCTGCAGCAGCACCTGCTCGTCCTGCGTCGCCAGCGGATCCCGTCCGGTGATGATGCGCTGCCGTACGGACGCCAGGGTGGTCGCATCCTTGATGAACCCGCGCATGACCGGACGGCGGTCGCCCCGCAGTCCCGACGCCCACTGCAGGCCGACGCGACGACCTGCCGGCGTCGCGAGCATCGACACCTCCTGCGGGGTGAACCACCCCGCCGTCGCGTAGTCGCTGAGCCGGGCAAAGGTGAGCCGCGCCTCCTCCTTGCGCAGCAGGATGATCACGATGATGAAGCCGACGAACAGCGGCACCTGCAGCACGAGATAGAGCACGAAGAAGTTGCCGATCATCGAAGAGCCGTTCCAGAGCGCGTGCAGTGCCATCGCGCCCAGCAGTCCGAGCGCGCCGAAACCGAGCGCACGCCCCGCCGAAGCTCCGCGACGCGCCGCGAGCCCGATCGCGAAGCCGGTCACCGACGTGAACATCGCGTGGGCGAAGGGCGACATGAGTCCGCGCAGCACGAACGTGACGGTCAGATCGGGCGCCCCGCCCTCGATGAGGCTGATCGCGAAGTACTGGATGTTCTCGGTGAAGGCGAATCCGGCGCCGACCAGGGCGCCGTAGACGATCCCGTCGATGGGGCCGTCGAAACTGCGACGCGCCATCACGAAGATCAGGAAGACGCCGAGGCCCTTCGCGGTCTCCTCGACCATCGGCGCCTGGAACACGGCCGTCAGATCGTCGCCGCGCTGTCCGAACAGCAGAGTGAGCAAGAGGTCGACGGCGAGAGCGAGACCCACGGAGGCGATCGCGCCCCAGGCGATCGCGAACGCGACCAGCGACTTCGGCTCCGGCTCCCATCGATCGATGAAGAACACGCCGAAGAACACGATCGTCAGCGGGACGAGCGCCAGGACCATGCCGATCATCGACGCCGCAGGGCCGAGCGCCCACACGAAGTAGGCGATGAGACCGAGAAGAACGAAACCGAGAGCGCCGAAGGCCCACACGGAGGCGTGCCGCCCCTTCGCGGACGGCACGGGAAGAGCAGGCACCGCCTGAACGGGAGCGGGCGGCGTGTACGCGTCGTAGGCGACGGCGCCGTGGTGCTCCGGCCGCTGCGCGAGCACCGAGCCGTAGACCGGCGCGATCGGCGTCGATGCCGTCTGCGGGTAGTTCTGGGGCTGGACGTACTGCGGCTGCTGAGCAAACTGCGGCGGCTGGTACGCGCCCACGGGCTGCTGCGGAACCTGCGGCGAGGTCTGCGCGGCGGAGGGCGGCTGGTACGGCGTCGATGCGGGCGTCGACGGGCGCGAGGCAGGGCGCTGCGCGGCGGGATCGCCGTGTCCTCCAAAGCTCATGCCCAAAGCCTAGAGGCTCGCCGCGGCAGGGCATCGGAAGCGCCCGGTAGCGTGGAGGCATGCGGTTCGCTCATCTGCGCCGTCCCGAATCCGACCTTCCCGCCCTCGCCGTCATCGACGGTGCCGGGGCGACGCTCGTCTCCGATCTCGTGGATCCGGCCCCTGCCACCCTCCAGCAGCTCATCGAAGGGGGCGACGTCCTTCTCGACGCCGTCCGCGACGCGCACGCCCGCGGCGAGGCTCCCGTGCACGCGCTGGACGGCTTCGCCTACAGCGCCGCGGTCCTCGCTCCGCCGGTCGTCCTGGCCGTCGGGCTCAACTACGCCGCGCACTCGAGCGAGCTCGGGCTGAAGACCGACACGGCACCGACGGTGTTCACCCTGTGGCCGAACTCCCTGGCCGGCCACGAGCAGACCACGTCGTGGCCGCGCGCGCTGTCGGAGTCCGTGGACTACGAGGCCGAACTCGGCGTCGTGATCGGCGCCGCTGCGAAGGACGTGTCCGCCGAGGACGCCCTGGACCACGTCTGGGGCTACACCGTCGTCAACGACATCACCGCGCGCGACATCCAGTTCGCCGAGGCGCAGTGGTCGCGCTGCAAGTCGTTCGACGGTTTCTCCCCCACCGGGCCGGTCGTCGTGACCGCCGACGAGATCCCCGATCCACAGGACCTGCACATCTGGACCGTCGTCGACGGTCACAGGGTGCAGGACGCCTCGACCGAGCAGATGGTGCGCCCCGTCTCCGCGCTCATCGCCCACCTGTCCCGCTCGCTCACGCTCCGTCCCGGAACCCTGATCTCGACCGGCAGCCCGGGCGGTGCCGGTTACTCCCGCGACCCGCAGATCTTCCTCCGCGACCGCTCGACCGTGACAGTCGGCATCGACGGGATCGGCGAGCTCACGACGCACTGCCGGATCCTGGACTGATCCTCCGCCGGAGCGAGGATCAGCAGCCGCAGCTGCCGCCCACGCGGAGGTCCGTCGCGAGCCTCACGGTGCGCGGCGGCGCAGTCCCGTCGCCGGGATCCGTCAGGAGCAGGTGGGCGGCGATGCGCCCCATCAGCTCCATCGGCTGACGCACTGTCGTCAGCGTCGGCGTCGGGAGCCGACTCGCCATGATGCCGTCGAAGCCCGTCACAAGCACGTCCTGGGGTACGCGGATCCCTTCGCCGCGGAGCACGTCCATCACGCGCAGCGCGGTCTGGTCGCTGCCGCAGACCAGGGCGCCGGGCAGCGTCCCTGCTGCAGCGCGGTCGCGCAGCACCGGGTAGGCGGGCGTCCGCTCCAGGTCGGCGTCGTCGAGGGTCTCGGCGCGAGCTCCCCGGATGTCCTGCACCGCGGCGAGGAACCCCTCGCGCCGCTCGTCCAGATCGTCCTCGGCAATGGCCCCGACCCATCCGAAGGATCCGACGCCGTGCACGTCGTGCAGGTGCTGCACGAGCATCCGCATGCCTCCGGCGTTGTCCACCGTGACGCGGTGGCCGATGCCCGCGCGCTTGCTCAGTTGCACGACCGGCACCCGCGCGGCCACCGCCTCGATCGCCGCCGCCGTCGAACGTCCGGGGAGGATCGCGAGACCGTCCACCCGGCCTGCGGTGTCGGCCAGGTCGGAGACGCCCACACCGCCGCTGGAGAGCAGCACCGCTGTGCCGTTGCGCTTGCACTCGAGCACGAAGCCTCGCTGCACCTCGTCGACGTACAGCGGGAAGGTGCGCGGATCGCTCTCCCGCTCGTCCGCGGCGACGTCCCAGGTGACCGTGTCCGCGTCGAGGTCGAGCTCGTCGAGGTCGACCCGGCCGGTGCCGTCCGCCGAAGGCGATGCACCGGGCTCCTGGTCGAGCAGCATGTCGAAGAGATGCAGCCCGAGCACTCCTGTGCGCCCGCGAGCGAGGCTCCGCGCCGATCCGCTCGGCACGTAGCCGATCTCACGCGCCGCTTCGAGGACGAGGCGGCGCGTGTCCTCGCGCACCCGGTCGGGCCGTCGGAACGCGAAGGAGACCGTCGCGATCGACACTCCGGCCCGCTGCGCCACGTCGTAGACGGTGGGTCGGCTCGACGCCATGAGCACCTCGCTTTCGGAGTGATTCTACTGAGCGCGCGGTCAGCCGATCGTCAGGCCGGTGCCGCGGCGGAAGACGGGGTCCTCGGTGCCGTCCGGCACGTCCGCGAACGCCGCCCGCACTGCGTCCATCGAACGCGGGATGTCGACGGGGAGCACGCCTCGCGGCGGGATCCGTCCGGAGAGCGCCGAGAGAAGGGCCGTGTCCGAGGTGCCGAACTCGACCACGATCGCAGCGGTGAACGGCACGAGCGGTGTGAGGATCGCAGGACGGTCGAGGTTCACGACGACCACGAGCGGGCAGTGCGCGGCGACCCGGCGCAGCCGCGCGACGAGGCCCGGCGGGAGCTCGAGGGAGCCCTGATGGAACCAGGCCTCCAGGAAGAGGTCGTCCCTTGGATCGAATGGCGCGGCGATCCGCACCACGGCGACGTCCGCATTCTCGAGAGCCGCGACGCGGTCCCCGTACTCGGCCAGCGCTTCGGTGGCGACGCCCTCGGCGTAGATCCTCGGATGCCCGTCGCGGAACAGCGGCAGCGTGCGTTCTCGGTTCTGCAGCACGGTGACGGACTCGGCCTGAGCGCGCTCCCCCGCGGCGCGGAACTCCGCGGCGCCGACGATGCGCTCGGCCTCGTCCTCGTCCACATACGGGTCGTCGAAGAGCCCGAGGCGGAACTTCACCAGCAGGATGCGCCGCGCCGACTGGTCGATCCGCTCCTCCGTCACCGCCCCCTCGGCGAGGAGATCGCTCAGCAGTTCGACGCACTCCTCGCCGCCGAACTGATCGACGCCGGCGTCCAGCAGTCGCAGCAGCCGTTCCCTCGGCGACAGCTCCTCGACGCCCCAGGCCCGCGCCGGCAGCACCTGATCTCCGACCTGGTTGTCGTTGATGAGCTCCCAGTCGCTCAGGACGACGCCGTCGTAGCCGAGCTCCTCGCGCAGCAGGCCGGTGACGATCTGCCGACTGTAGCTGAAGCCGACCTCCTCGATCGGCTCCCCGTGGCGCACCAGCCCCACCGGCATCCCGTAGTACGGCATGATCCCCGCCGTGCCGCGACGGATCGCCTCGACGAACGGACGCAGATGCTCCTCGAAGCGCCCACCGGGGTACACCTGCTCACGACCGTAGGGGAAGTGCGCGTCCTCGCCGTCCAGCTGAGGACCGCCGCCCGGGAAGTGCTTGGTGATGCAGGCGACGCTGTCGGGACCGAGGTGCGCACCTTGAAAGCCCTCGAGATACGCCCCGGTCATCTCGGCGACGCGCTCGGCGTCGTAGCCGAACGTCTGCGCCTGTCGCCCCCAGCGCGCCTCGGTCGGCAGATCCACCTGCGGGTGGAGGGCCATCCGGATCCCCACCGCGCGGTACTCCCTACCCGCGATCTCGGCGAACCTCCGCACCAGCTCGACGTCGTCCAGGGCGGCGAGCCCCAGGGGCTCCGGCCATTGCGAGAACGGGCCGGCGGCGAAGGCGACGCCCGAGTTCTCCACGAAGGCGTGCCGGGGGTCGGTGCTGATGGTGACCGGGATGCCGTGCGGGCTGCGGACCGCGAGCGCCTGGAGCCGGTTGTTCCACCGCGCACCCTCCCGCGCGGTACGCATGCCGTGCACGTTGAAATGCGTGAGGTGCTTGTCGAGTACGACCACCGAGGTCGGTGACTTCGAGATCGCGCCGGGCTCCTCGCGCAGCTCGCCCTCGTCGCCGATCTCGATGACGGTGTGGAACAGGAGCCCCGTCTTCTCCTCGATCGACAGGCGACCAAGCAGGTCCTCGACCCGCTCCTCGGCGCTCCGTCGCGGATCCTCGTACGGATCCAGCACTCCGTTGCCGTTGAGGTCGCGGAAGCGCACGCCCTCGTCCGTCGTCCGAAACTCATCCCTCATGGATGTCCCTCTCCCTCGTTGCGTCATTTCAAGCCCGTGGTGGCGACGCCCCGGATGAACCACCGCTGCAGGAAGACGAAGAGCAGCAGGATCGGGGCGATCACCAGCACGGAGCCTGCCAGCAGCAGCCCGTAGTCGGTGGCGTTCTGGCCCGTCGAGTACAGCGACAGGGCGACCGGCAGTGTGTACATGTCCTCGGTCTGCGCCGCCACGAGCGGCCACAGGAAGTTGTTCCAGGAGCCCAGGAAGGTCAGGATCCCGAGCGTCGCCAGTGGCGGTCCGCACAGCGGCATCACGACCGAGCGGAAGACCCGCCACTCCCCTGCGCCGTCCAGGCGCGCGGCCTCGAGCAGAGCGTCCGGGATCCCCGCCATGAACTGGCGCATCAGGAACACCCCGAGCGGCGCCGTGATGAAGGGCAGGATCAGCGCGGGATAGCTGTTGACCAGCCCGAGCTTGGACACCATCACGAACAGCGGCACGAAGGTCACCACGCCCGGCACCATGAGCGTGATCATGACGGCGCCGAACAGGATCCGCTTGCCGGGGAACTCCATCTTCGCGAGCGCATAGCCGACCATCGAGCAGAACACGAGGTTGCCGAGCACCGTCACGAGAGCCACGATCAGGCTGTTGCCGAAGAAGTGCCAGAAGTCGAGGGGCCCGAACCACTGCGCGTAGTTCTCCCCGGTCGGCGCCTGCGGCCACCAGGTCGGCGGACGGCGCAGGATCTCGCCCTGCGTCTTGACGGATCCGAGCACCATCCAGACGAAGGGGACGAGCCAGATCACCAGCCCGACCGTCAGCACGGCGTAGGACGTCGCCCGGCCGCTCAGCCGCCGGGCACGGCGGCGCCGGATCGGGGCTTCTGTCTGTGCGAGAGCCATGGGTCAGTCCTTCGATCGCAACAGGCGGAACTGCAGCAGGCTCACGAGCGCGATCACGAGGAACAGCACGTAGCTGGCCGCGGACGCGAGGCCGTACTCGCCGAATCCGAACTGCTGGTAGGTGTAGAACGCCACCGAGAGCGTCGAGTCCAGGGGGCCACCCTTGGTCATCACGAAGGACTCCTCGAAGAACTGCAGATATCCCACCGAGATGAGCACCGCTCCGAGGAGGAGCGTCGGGCGCAGCAGCGGCAGGGTAACCGAGATGAGCCGCCGCCAGGGCGACGCGCCGTCCATGATCGCCGCCTCCGTGACGTCCTCCGGCACGGCCTGGAGCCCGGCGAGGAAGATGACCATGAGCGTGCCGACGTTGCGCCACACCGCCATGAGGATGAGCGACGGCAGGGCGAAGGCGGGATCGTTCAGCCAGTTGGGCCCTGCGATGCCGATCGCCGCGAGCGCGGTGTTGAGCAGGCCGTCCGGCTGCAGGATGTAGCGCCAGACGACGGCGACGGCCACGATACTGGTGACCACGGGCGCGTAGAACCCGACCCGGAAGAAGGACACCAGACGTCCCTTGCCGCTGTTCAGGGCAAGGGCGAGGGCCAGCGCGACGATCATCGTGACGGGGATGCCCACCACCACGAACACGCCCGTGACCCCCAGCGAGGTGAGGAACCGCGGATCGCGGAAGAGCGCGACGTACTGCTGCAGACCGACGGCGTCCACGGCGAACGGCGAGCCGATGTCCCGGGCGGTGAAGTCGGTGAACGACATCGCGAACGAGCCCACGATCGGCACGATCATGAACACGCCGAAGACCAGCACGAACGGCAGGGCGAAGCCCCACGCAATGAGCGCCCGGCGGCGGCGGGCGGCCGCGAACATGCCCCCGCCCGCCCGGTCGTTCCGGCCGCCGGAGCCCGTCCGGGTTCCGGCGGCGGGGAGGACGGTGGACGTCATCTCACTTCAGTCCGATCGTGTCGGCGTCGGACTGCAGCTTCTTGAGCGCGTCCGCGACCGAGGTCCCGCCGCGGCGGATCGACTCGAGCGCCTGGTCGCCCTTGGCCGCCACCTGTACCCAGGAGGTCGTGACGGGCGGAGCCTTCGCCGTCTCCAGCTGGGTGCCGAAGGTCGACAGGCTCGTGTCGGAGGAGACGGACTTCTCCTGCCACGCGGCCTTGGCCGCGGGCAGATCGCCGGTCGCGGCGTAGAAATCGGCCTGTACCTTCGGATCCGTCAGCCAGCGCGCGAGCTTCCACGCCGAGCTGGCGTTCTTGCTGCCGTTGAAGATCACGAGGTTCGCACCGCCGCTGAACGACACCGAGGACTTGTCGGCCGGGAGCACCGCCGTGGCGTACTTGCTCGCGAAGTCCGCACCGCCGACCGAGGCCAGCTGGCCCCGGAGGAACGGCCCCTCCACGACCATCGGCGTGCTGCCGGCGACGAACTCGGACTCGACCGCCCCTGCGGACGTGTCGGCGTTCGGATCCGCGAGCTTCTTGTCGAAGAAGCTCTTGTAGTACTCGATGCCCTTGGTCATCTCGGGGGTGTCGAGCGTCCACTTCTTGCCATCGGTCACCTCAGCACCGGCCGACCACGGCATCCACAGCGCGCCCTGGAAGGAGTCGTTGCCGGCGGGCATGCGGATCCCCCACTTCGCCCCGCCCTGGGACTGCATGTCCGCCGCCATCTTCTGCAGCTCCTCCCAGGAGGCCGGAGCCTTGGTCCAGCCGGCCTTCGCGGCGATGTCGGTGCGGTAGTACAACACGCGCGTGTCGACGTACCAGGGGATGCCCGCGGCCCGGTCGCCGATCTTGGTGGAGCTCACCGCCGCGTCGAAGAACCCCGACGTGTCGATCCCGGCGGGGACGGTGCCGAAGGAGTCCCCGAAATCGGCCATCCAGGTGGTGCCCATCATCGCGATGTCCGGGGTGTTGCCGCCCGCGATCGCGGTCTGGATCTTGTTGTGCGCGGCGTCCCAGGGGATCGCGGTGACCTTGACGGTGACGCCGGGGTTCGCGTTCTCGAAGGTCTTGACGAAGTCGGGCAGGGCCTCCCCCTCGGCTCCCATGGCCCACATCGTGATCGTTCCCTTGGCCGGTGCGTCGTCGAGCTGCACCGCGGTGGCGCTGGGGGCGGAGGACCCGCCGTCCGCACGACCGCACCCCGTGAGTGCGAGGCCGATCGCTGCGAGAGCCGCGATCCCGGCCAGAGCTGTCCTGCTTTTCACGTCTTCCTCCTTGAAGCGTCCATCGGCTGAATCTAAGCGCATAGATTCTTGTCCTCCGTTGATCTAAGCGCATAGATTGCGAGAGCGCAAGGCCGAGAACGCCGAACGGCCCGCCACTCTACGAGTGGCGGGCCGTTCGGCGTGCGCGTCGGGTCAGGCCCCGGCGTCTACGTCCTTGGAGGGGATGACCGGGATCGCCGCGGTGATCGTCTCCAGCCCCGACAGGCGGGCCGGCGACAGCTGCTTGGCGACCTCATCGCGCGACATCAGACCTGCCTCGACCACGAGGTCGGCGACGTTGCGGTTGGTCAGCAGCGCGGTCTTGGCGAGGGCGGCCGAGGCGGCGTAGCCGATGAACGGCGTGAGCGCCGTGATCACGCCGACCGAGGACCCGACCATGGCGCCCAGGCGGTCGCGGTTCGCGGTGATACCGTCGACGCAGTTCACGCGCAGGGTCCACATCGCCTGGCGCATCCAGGTGATGGACTGGAAGATCGAGTGCGCGATCACCGGCTCGAATGCGTTGAGCTGCAGCTGACCGGCCTCGGAGGCCATCGTCACCGTCACGTCGGCTCCCGCGACCGCGAAGGCGACCTGGTTGACGACCTCCGGGATGACCGGGTTGACCTTGCCCGGCATGATGCTGGAGCCGGCCTGCATGGCAGGCAGGTTGATCTCACCGAGACCGGCCTGCGGGCCCGAGGAGAGCAGACGCAGGTCGTTGCAGATCTTGGAGAGCTTCATGGCGTTGCGCTTGAGCGACGAGGAGAACGACATGAAGGATCCGGTGTCGCTGGTGGCCTCGACGAGGTCGCTCGCGGTGGCCAGGTCCAGACCCGAGATCTCACGCAGGTGCTTCAGCACCGAGGCCGCATAGGCCGGGTGCGTCGTGATGCCGGTGCCGATCGCGGTGGCGCCCATGTTGATCTCGTACATGAGCCAGGCGTTCTCGGTGAGGCGCGTGTGGTCGTAGCCGAGGGTCGAGGCGAAGCCGTGGAACTCCTGGCCGAGGGTCATCGGGACGGCGTCCTGCAGCTGGGTGCGGCCCACCTTGAGCACGTCGTGGAACTCACGCGCCTTGTTCAGGAACGACACACGCAGCAGGTCGAGTTCGTCGAGCAGGGAGCGCAGGTTCAGCGACAGCCCGATCTTGACCGCTGTCGGGTAGACGTCGTTCGTCGACTGGCTGCGGTTGGTGTGGTCGATCGGCGAGAGGAACGCGTAGTCGCCCTTCTCACGGCCGGCCAGCTCGAGCGCGATGTTGGTGATGACCTCGTTCGCGTTCATGTTGGTCGAGGTGCCGGCGCCGCCCTGGATGACGCCGACGATGAACTGGTCGTGGAACTCGCCGTTGATCACCTTCTGCGCGGCGGCGTCGATGAGGTCCGCCTTCTCCGCGTCGAGCGTTCCGATCTCCTTGTTCGCACGCGCGCTGGCCTGCTTGACCATCGCGAGCGCCTCGATCAGCTCCGGGTAGACGGAGATCGGGCGCTTCGTGATCGGGAAGTTCTCGGCGGCGCGGAGCGTATGGATCCCCCAATACGCGTCGGCAGGGATCTCCTTGCTTCCCAGGGAGTCGGTTTCGGTACGGGTGGCAGGCGCAACGGCGGCCATGGACACATCCTCGTGGGTGATGGCGAACAGGGAAGGGGGATGCGTCCATCCTACCCGGGCACCCATCGCCGCTTCGGCGAAGTGCCGATAGCCGCCTCTCCGGTTCGGCGAAAGTCGCGGTGCCGACTCACCGCCCCGGCTTGCGCGAGAACGCCTCCAGCCGCTCCTCGGGCGTGAGCTGCGCCATCCGCTCGACCCATTCGGGGCTGAAGGTGTCGACGGGCGTCGCCTCGACCACGGGGACGACGGTGTGCGTGATCGTCTCGGGCCGCACGTGCACGAGCTGGAAGGACTGGGCCGCGTCCATGCCGTTGACCCGGTCGCCCGGGCTGGCGACATCCATGGTGTAGCAGGTGGCGGATGCCACGCTCACGGGGATGCCCGCGAACGTCGCGTGCATCGAATAGTGCAGGTGCCCCGCGAGTATCCCGCGGACGTCGGATCCGCGCAGCACCTCGGCGAGTTCGTCCTGATGGCGAAGCTCGAGGATGTCGAAGAACGGGATGTGGCTGGGCACCGGCGGATGGTGCATCGCGAGCAGCGTGCCGTGCGGTGCGGGCGTGCGCAGCTGGTCGGCCAGCCACGCGCGCTGCTCCGCATCGACGTCGCCGTGGTGCCAGCCGGGGACCGTGGAGTCCAGCGCGAGCACGCGCAGACCGTTCAGATCCCAGACGCCGGTGACCGGCTCCTCGCTGGGCGCGACGTCGAGCAGATGCTCTCGCATCGCCGGGCGCTCGTCGTGATTGCCGGGCACCCAGATCACCGGGGCGCCCAGTCGTTCGGACACGGGCTCCACCACCGCGCGCAGCCGACGGTAGGCGTCCGGCTCGCCGAGATCGGCCAGATCGCCGGTCACGACGATCGCGTCAGGTCTGTCCGTCGCGCTCTCGATCGCCGCGAGTGTACGCGCCAGGGTGCGGTCCACGTCGAAGCGTCCGCCCAGCGCCGCTCCCCCGGCCAGCAGGTGCGGGTCGCTCACGTGCACCAGGGTGTGCGTGGGCGGGGCGTAACGGCCGAACTGCACTGTCATGGTTCTCAGGCTAACGCCGCGACGGCGGCCTCCCCGGACGGCGCCGCGCAGGCCCGGGCGGGCACTACTTCACGACGATGAGCAGGATGCCGCCGAGCACCGCCGCCGCGCAGACGGCGAAGCACGCGTAGGCGGCGATCCGGGCCAGCGTCTTCTGGGCGACCGTGAGCGGGCTCTTGCGGGCGGCCTTCGCGGCCGCCTTCGCGGCGCGCTTGGCCTCCTTCTCGCTGATCACCGTGATCGCGTCCGTGAACTCGGCGGGTGTGACCACGGGAACCCTGCCCGCGCGCACGAGCAGGCGAAGGCCGAGCGCGTAGAAGCCCACGACGAGGAGGGTGCCGACGAGCGCGGCGCCGAGCACTTGGAAGAACGCCTCCCAGTGGATGACGACGGTCATCGTCCCGTCCCCTTCTCCTTGGCCTTCGCGCGTTCACGGGCGCGTTGCGCCCTGGCCTGGCGCGGGGTCAGCGGCGGTTCCTCGGGCACCTCGATGGCGAGACCGGAGTCGGCGACCTCGCTGAACGCGTTGTTGGCCGTGACGGCGTTGCGGCGCGAGCGCAGGAACAGCGCGATGATCACTGCGAGGGCGAGGATCGCATCGATCAGGACGCCCCAGCCGCCGCCGACGACCACGATGAACGCGGCGATCGCTCCGACCAGACCCGCCGCGGGAAGCGTGAGCACCCATCCGATCGCGATGCGGCCGGCGGTGCGCCAGCGCACGGCCGAGCCGCGCCGGCCGAGTCCGGATCCGATCACGGATCCCGAGGCGACCTGAGTGGTGGACAGCGCGAAGCCGAGCGCGCTGGAGGCGAGGATGGTCGCCGCGGTGGAGGTCTCCGCCGCGAAGCCCTGTGCCGGCTTGACGTCGGTCAGGCCCTTGCCGAGGGTGCGGATGATGCGCCAGCCGCCGAGATAGGTGCCCAGCGCGATCGTGAACGCGCACGCGACGATCACGTAGATATGCGGCTGGTGGTCGCCCTGCGCCTGCCAGCCGACCGAGATCAGCGCCAGAGTGATCACGCCCATGGTCTTCTGCGCGTCGTTCGTGCCGTGTGCCAGCGCGACGAGCGAGGACGTGAAGATCTGTCCCCAGCGGAAGCCGCTCCGCCCATCGGGCCTGCCGTCGTACCGACGCGTGATCAGATACGCGAGCTTGGTGGCGAGATAGGCGATCAGACCGGCCGTGAGGGGCGCGATGAGCGCCGGCAGCACGACCTTGGACAGCACGACGCCGAAGTTGATGCCGCTGAGCCCGACGCCGACCAGCGTGGCGCCGATCAGTCCGCCGAACAGCGCGTGCGACGAGCTGGACGGCAGTCCGAGCAGCCAGGTCAGCATGTTCCAGGTGATCGCGCCGATGAGGCCGGCGAAGATGAGCGACGGCATGAGATGCGCGGTGCTCGAATCCTCCTGGATGATGCCGCCGGAAACGGTCGCGGCGACCTCGGTGGACAGGAAGGCGCCGACGAGATTCAGTCCGGCCGCGAGCATCACCGCGGTCCGCGGCTTGAGCGCACCCGTCGCGATCGGGGTGGCCATGGCGTTCGCCGTGTCATGGAACCCGTTGGTGAAGTCGAAGAAGAGTGCCAGCAGGATCACCAGCACGACGATGAGGGCTGCGGTTTCCACCGTTCGCTTTCGTAAGTGGAGGGACGTGACGAACGAAGAGTTCACCGGGAGTACAGCATCCGTTAACGGGCCGGTTGAATCCTCCCATCCCGACCCAGGCCGGTCAACTCGACGCCATCCGCCGCCGCGAAGGACCTCGGCCGAGCCGCAGCGGCTAGCGTTGTGCTGTGACCTCCGTCCCCGCCACCTCGGCTCCTTCCACCCCCGTCCCGCCCCGCGCAGCCCGCCGCTCGCTGATCCGCACGCATCACGGGGACGTGTTCGACGATCCTTACGACTGGCTGCGCGCGAAGGACGATTCCGAGGTGATCGCGCACCTCGAGGCCGAGAACGCCTATACCGACGCGCGTCTGGCGCACCTCGAGCCGCTGCGCGAGACGTTGTTCCAGGAGATCAAGGGACGCGTGCAGGAGTCCGATCTGTCGGTCCCCACCCGGCGCGGCGACTGGTGGTACTACGGCCGCACCGTCGAGGGGCAGCAGTACGGCCTGCAGTGCCGTGCGGCGGTCTCCTCCCCTGACGACTGGACCCCGCCGGTGCTGGACGCTGCGACACCCGTCGCCGGCGAGCAGGTCCTGCTCGACGGCAATGTCGAGGCGGAGGGGCACGAGTTCTTCGCGATGGGCGCGTTCGACGTCTCGGACGACGCGACCCGGCTGCTCTGGTCGACGGACTTCGAGGGCGACGAGCGCTACACCGTGCACGTCCGCGACCTGCGGTCGGGCGAGACCCTGCCCGATGAGATCCCCGGAACGTCCGGCGCCTTCTTCACGCCCGACGGCGCCGCGATCATCTACACCACCGTCGACGACTCCTGGCGCCCGGACACCCTGTGGCTGCACCGGATCGGCACGCCCGTGACCGACGACGTGCAGCTGTTCCACGAGCCCGACGAGCGGTTCTGGCTCGGCGCCGGGATCACCCGGAGCCGCCGTTACCTCGTGATCGGCGTGGGCTCCAGCATCACGAGCGAGGAGCACCTCGTCGATCTGGACGACCTCACCGCACCGCCGCGCGTGGTCTGGCCGCGGCGCGAGGGCGTCGAGTACGCGGTCGAGCACGCCGTGGTCGACGACCACGACGAACTGCTCATCCTGCACAACGACGACGCGCTGGACTTCGAGCTCGTCGCGGTCTCCGTGTCCGACCCCGAGGGCGAGCGCCGGGCGATCCTGCCGCACACCCCGGGCCGCCGGCTGCTGGACGTGGACGCGTTCCGCGACGTCACCGTCGTGGCCTACCGCTTCGAAGGGCTCGAGCGCATCGCACTGATGGATCCGGCGACGGGGGCGCTGGACGAGCTCGGCTTCGATGAGCCGCTGTACTCGGCGGGCTTCGGCGGCAACCCCGAGTGGGCCGCGCCGTTCCTGCGCCTCGGCTACGGCTCGTTCGTCACCCCCTCCACCGTCTACGACCTGGAGTTGGCGACCCGCGCGCTGCACCTGCGCAAGCGCCAGCCCGTGCTCGGCGGCTACGACCCGGCCGACTACGGACAGCGCCGCGATTGGGCGATCGCCCCGGACGGTGCGCGCATCCCGGTCTCACTGGTGTGGAAGCGCTCCTTCGGCGAGCCCGGGGCCGAGCCCCGCGCCGTGCACCTCTACGGCTACGGATCCTACGAGCACTCGATCGACCCCGGCTTCTCGGTCATGCGCCTGTCGGCCCTGGACCGCGGCGTGGTCTTCGCGGTCGCGCACGTGCGCGGCGGCGGTGAGATGGGTCGGCAGTGGTACGAAGACGGCAAGCTCGGGCAGAAGGCCAACTCGTTCACCGACTTCGTCGCGTGCGCGCGCCATCTGGTCGAGACCGGCATCACCGCCCCGGACCGGATGGTCGCGGAGGGCGGCAGCGCGGGCGGTCTGCTCATGGGCGCCGTCGCGAACCTCGCCCCCGAGCTGTTCCGCGGCATCCTCGCCTCGGTGCCGTTCGTGGATGCGCTGACGACGATCCTGGATCCGTCCCTCCCCCTCACCGTGATCGAGTGGGACGAGTGGGGCGACCCGCTGCACGACCCCGAGGTGTACGCGTACATGAAGTCGTACTCGCCGTACGAGAACGTGCGCGACGGCGTGGCCTACCCGTCGATCCTCGCCGTCACCTCACTCAACGACACGCGCGTGCTCTACGTGGAGCCCGCCAAGTGGGTGGCCCGCCTGCGCGACGCAGGGGCGGACGACGTGCTGCTCAAGTGCGAGATGGTGGCCGGCCACGGCGGCGTCAGCGGCCGCTACAACTCCTGGCGCGAGCGCGCCTTCGAGCTGGCCTGGATCCTGGACCGCCTGGGCGTCGCCGACTGACGAGCGCGACGAGCGCCCCGGGACCGGCCCGGCGGCCGGCCGGTCAGTTGGATCTGTGTCCCGAGATCAGGACGAGCGACCGAGATCAGGAGGATCCGCCGGATATCGTCCTGCGCTGGGTCGTTCCTCCTGATCTCGGCGCCGGGCGTTCGTCCTCCACACACCGCAATCGTCGTATCCCTTGTGGATAACCGGTGATCGGGCCCCCGTGCGTCCAGTCTGGATGAATGGACCTGCTTCCCTGGCTCGCCGCACATGGCGGCGTCTCGCACACCTCCGCGCTGTACCAGGCGGGATTCAGCAAGCATTCGCTCGCTGCGGCGGCCTCGATCAGCACGGTCGACCGGGTGCGCAGGTCCTGGATCGTGCTGCCCGATGCCCCACCCGAGCGCATTCGCGCGGCGCAACTGGGCGGACGGGTGACCTGCGTGACACAGGCGGCGGCGCAGGGACTCTGGGCGCCGCGGGATCCGGACGTGCACATCACCGTGGCCGCCAACGCCTCCCGGCATGACAGCGACGGGGTGCGGTTGCATTGGGGATCCGGCCCGGCACCGGCCTCCGCCCAAGAGGTCGTGGACCCCCTCATCAATGTGCTCTTCCACGTCGCGCGCTGCCTGAGCGCAGCCGACGCCCTGGCAGTCTGGGAATCCGCGATCCGGAAGAAGAAGATCAGCATCGACGTGCTGCGCAGCGTACGGTGGCGCTCCGAGAGCGCCCGGCGGCTCATGAGAGCAGCCGACATCCTGTCCGACTCGGGGCTCGAGACGCATTTCGTCGCGCTCATGCGCGAGATCGGGGTCGTCGTGCGTCAGCAGATCATCATCGACGGGCACCCCGTCGATGCGCTCATCGGCGACCGCCTGGTCGTGCAGCTCGACGGGTTTCAGTTCCACGGCAGTGCCAAGGACCGCCGACGCGATCTGCGCGCGGATGCCCGACTTGCGCTGCGGGGCTTCTTAGTGCTGCGCTTCGACTACGCCCAGCTCATGTTCGAGCCGCGCTTTGTGCAGGACACGGTGCGAGCAGCGATGGCACAGCACGCCACCTCGGTTCACGTTGATCCAGGTACGGCGCCCGCACTGCGAACCGCGAGCGGGGTCCACGTCCCCGGTGCGGATTTCGGATCCGCATCCGGAATCCACATCCCGAGATCAGGACGAACGACCCGGATCAGGAGGATTCGAGGCAGATGATCCTGATTTTCGGTGAGGACGCCTGATCTCGGGATGCAGACAGGATCCCGCACGTGACACGCGAAGCCGACTCGCCGCCGGCCGCATATCACCCGAACAGGGCAGCGGCCTCTTCGTAACGCTGCAGCGGCACGGTGTTGAGTTCGCCGAGCGCCTCCGCGAACGGGACGCGCACGATGTCGGTGCCGCGCAGCGCGACCATCTGACCCCAGGCCTGATCGACGAGGGCGTCCGCAGCGTGCAGCCCGAGCCTCGTCGCGAGCACGCGGTCGAAGGCGGAGGGCGAGCCCCCGCGCTGGATGTGGCCGAGCACCGTGGAGCGGGTCTCGATGCCCGTGCGCTTCTCGATCTCCGGCGCGAGGATCTCGCTGATGCCGCCGAGCCGGGGGCGGTTGAAGGCGTCGAGCCCCTTGTCGCTGAAGGCCTGATCCATGCCCTTGAGCTTGAACCCCTCCGACACCACGACGAGCGGTGCGCGGCCGCGGTCGCCCGCGCCGGTGACGAGGTCGCAGATCTCCTCGATCGACATCGGCACCTCGGGGATGCAGATCGCGTGCGCACCCGCGGCCATTCCGGCGTGCAGCGCGATCCATCCGACGTGGCGACCCATGACCTCTGCGATCATGCAGCGCTGGTGCGAGTCGCCGGTGGTGCGCAGGCGGTCCATGGCGTCGGTGGCGATGTTCACCGCCGTGTCGAAGCCGAACGAGTAGTCGGTGGCCCGCAGGTCGTTGTCGATGGTCTTCGGCACGCCCAGCACCTGGATGCCGTCCTTCGAGAGGCGGTCCGCCGCGGCAAGGGTGCCCTCCCCGCCGATCGCGACGATGCCGTCGATGCCGTGCTTGGACAGCGTCTTCGCGACGTTCTCGGCGCCGCCACGCGCGCCCTCGTACGGATTGGTGCGGCTGGTGCCGAGGATCGTGCCGCCGACCTTGCTCAGCCCCTTCACCTCGTGCCGGGTGAGCGGGAAGAAGTCGCCGTCGACGACACCGCGCCAGCCGTCGCGGATTCCCACGAACTCCAGCTCGTACGTCGTGGTGCCCTTGAGCACGATGCCGCGGATGACCGCGTTCAGGCCGGGGCAGTCGCCACCGCTGGTCAGGATGCCGATCTTCATGGGTCGTCCTCGGGAGGGAAGGGGATGGAAGCGCGGCGCCGTTGCCTCGTTCGACCCTAGTGCCGATCGACTCCCCGGCGCCATTCCGAACCACCGAAAAGCGGAGTTCTTACACGGCTCCTCACGGACTTCTCGCCTTCTTGAAGAAGAACGGCGCCTCGACTCCAGGAATCAGGAGAAGAAGCGCCGTTCTTGACAACTTCGGCAAGCCGGGTTTCAGTCGCCGCCGAGCGCCTGACGAAGCAGGTGCATGAGCGCCGCCAGCTGCACCGGCTCGCTCGCACCCTCCTCCACGGCCTCGCCGTCCAGCGCCCGGGCCGCCAGGCCCTGCTTCTGATCGATGAGCTCGGCGATCTTCGTGTCCAGGGTGTGCGCCGCGATGATCCGCCACGCGGTGACCGGCTCGTCCTGACCGATCCGGTGCACGCGGTCGATCGCCTGGGTCTGCTCCGCCGCGGTCCAGCTGAGCTCGGCGAGCACCACGTTCGACGCGGTCTGCAGGTTCACGCCGACGCCGGCCGCGGTGAGCGAGCACACCGCGATCCCGACGTCGGGGTCGCCGTTGAACGCGTCGACCGCCTGCTGCCGGGCGACGGCGGTCTGGTCGCCCCGCAGCGACACCGAGCGGATGCCGGCCGCGGCGAAGTGCGCCTCGGCCTGATCCATGACGTCCACATGCTTGGCGAAGAACACCACCTTGCCGACGGAGCGCTGCAGCTGTGCCGCATAGTCCGCGGCGAGAAGGGCCTTGGCCTGGCCGATCTTGCGCACCATGGTGAAGACGTTGTCCCCGCCCGTGCCTGCCGCCTTCGACTCCTCCAGCTCGCCGTGCGCGACGAGCCGGACGATGTCTTCGTCGATCTCGCCGTGGGCGAGGCCCCGGTCTCCGCGCGCCTCGATGATCCGGCGATACTTCGCCGCCATCCGCGCGCCGAGCTCGGCCTCGGCCTGCCGGATCCCGCGCCCGAACTCGTCGTCCAGCTGCACGGGCAGATCCGCGATGAGCTTGTCCGGCAGGTCGGCCGCCACGTCCTTCTTCTTGCGGCGCACGATGCCCATCGAGATGACCGCGTCCCTGGCCTCGCCGTAGAACGACTTGTCCGCGGGCGTCAGTCCGGTGGCGTCGAGCTTGTCCGCGAGCTCCGCGGAGGGGCGCTCGCCGTTGGTCCAGCCCAGGAAACGCCAGATCGCGTCGAAGTCCTCGACATCGTTGATCAGCGGGGTGCCGGTCAGTGCCATGAGCAGCGGATGCGTGCCTGCGGACTGCTCGCGGATCCGAGATGCGAGCGCGAGGACGTTCTGCGAGCGCTGGGAGGACAGGTTCTTGATGAAGTGCGCCTCGTCCACCACCATACCGCGCAGGCCGATCTCGCCCAGCCAGGAGAGGTGCCGGTCGAGGATCTCGTAGTTGACGATGAAGATGTCCGCGAAGGCATCCACATCCTGGCCGTCGCCCTGGATCACGGCGGCTCGGCGCTGCGGCGTCCACCGCTCGACCTCACGCGCCCAGTTCATCTTCACGACGTTCGGAACGACCACGAGCAGCGGGTAGGCGTGCGCGATGGACGCCGCGAGCACGGACTGCGCGGTCTTGCCGAGACCCGGCTCGTCGGCGAGCAGGAACGAGCGATGCCCGGCCCGCACCGACTCGAGGAAGCGCGACTGATGCACCATCACCTCGAGGCCCTTCGGCGAGAGGTGGTCGTACTCGGGCAGCGGCGGGAGCTCCATCGAGGCCGTGGCCCCGCCCGCCCCCGACTCGAACGCCTTGTACAGGGGCCCCATGAGCTCCCAGCCGTCCAGCCGGCGGCGCGGCGTGGACGCGGGCCGGGGTGTGAGATCGGGCGCCAGGAACGGGTTCGCCAGCATCCGCGACTCCACGGACGGCGGGGTCACCTGCCGTTCGGCGAGCGCGGCCGGCACCACGGGCGCCTGCTGCACGCGGATCACATCGGCTATGACGAGCTCCTCGGGCGCGAGCTCGGCGCCGGACTCCAGCAGCCAGTCGCGGCGCATCCGCTTCGCGACCGGGCTCGTGGCCTGATCCGCCTCGAGCAGCTGGATCAGCGACGTGTCGCGCGCGGCGGTCTTCGCGAGGATCGTGGCCACGCCGTCCAGGCGCTTGAGCTGCTCCGCCCGGGCTGCGTCGCCGAGCTCGGCGTCGCCCTTGGCTCTGGCGCGCTCCTCGCGCACCAGGAACGCGATCACCTGGAACTTGACGCGATTCGTCGGGCCGAGCTTCCCGTGCTGGGCCTTGGCCTCGATCTCGCGCACCTTGCGCGCGAGGATCGGGATCAGCGGCGCGTCCTCGTCTCGACGCGACGTCTTCTTCCGCCGGGTGGCGGTCGCCGTGGTCGGCATGCTCCTCCTGAGCGTGGATGCCGTCTCCGAGAGGACGGCGACTGTCCGAAAATGACCGTCCGGACGATGATCCGTCCTGACGATGCGTGTCCGCGGACGGGCGGCTGCCGAGAGGCATCGCAGACCGAGCGGACGAGAACCCCGCAGGCGTGCATCGCGCACGTCGATCACAACGGGTTCGCGGTCAGTTTACGCCACGCGAGGGCCGATGCGGTCACTCGGCGGGCGAGTTCGCCGGATCCTGTTCCGTCACACCCAGCAGAATCCGAGCCTGAGCGACGTCGGAGGCGATGCCCGCGACGAGCGCATCCATGCTGTCGAACGCCGTCATCCCGCGCAGCCGGTGGGTGAACTCCACCGTCACGTCGTGACCGTAGAGGTCCAGGCCCGGGCTGTCGATCGCGTGCGCCTCGACCTGGCGCTGCAGCACGTCGTCGAAGGTGGGGTTGGTCCCGACGGAGATCGCGGCAGGATGCACCACCCCGGTCGTGTGGTCCACCAGCCGGCCCGCATAGACGCCATCCGCCGGCACCATCTCGTCGAGCAGGGCAGGAAGGTTCGCGGTCGGGAATCCGAGCTCGCGGCCGCGCTTCAGGCCGTGCACGACCTCGCCGCGCACCGAGACTGGACGTCCCAGCACCGCACCCGCGAGCGCGACATCGCCCGCCGAGAGCAGCTCGCGCACCCAGGACGAGGAGACCCGCCGGTCGGTGCCCTGGAGGAAGACATCCTCGATCACATCGACGGTGAAGTCGCTCCGAGCGCCCAGCTCGGCCAGCAGCGCCGGGGTTCCCCTGCCGCCGCTGCCGAAGCGGAAGTCACGGCCGACGAGGACGGTGGCGACGTGCAGGGCGTCGACGAGGATCGCCTGGGCGAAGTCCTCCGCCGTGCGCGAGGCCAGCTGCTCGTCGAAGGTGAGCACCAAGACGGCATCCAATCCGCATGCCGAGAGGAGCTCGATCTTGCGCTCGACCGACACCAGATCGTCCGGGCAGCGGTCCGGGCGCAGCACGCTCAGCGGGTTGCGATCGAAGGTCACCGCCACCGTCTTCGCCCCGATGCGCGCCGCGTCCTGCTGCGCACGCCGGAACACCGCGCGGTGACCGGAGTGCACACCGTCGAACTTGCCGATCGCGGCCACGGTGCGTCCGAAGTCCGCCGGCACCTCGGCCGGGTCGCGGAACACGATCATGCGCCGGATCCGTCCGCCGTGCCGGCGTTCGCCGCTGCCACGGTGCGGGACGGCCGGTGCGTGATGAGCCACCACAGCCCGACCATCGGCAGGAACAGCGGGATCAGCACGTAACCGAGGCCGAACTGCGACCACACCGTCTGGTGCTGGAAGAGCGCCGGGTGGGTGAGGCTCAGCGTACCCACGACCAGCACGCCGACCAGTTCGAAGGCGATCGCGACCCAGGCGACGCGGTACCACCCCGGACGGCCGGATCCGATCAGCGCGAGCGTCGCGACGATGTAGACGACGGCGGACACCGCCGACAGCGAGTACGCCAGCGGCGCCTGGTCGAAGGCGCGCGCGATCTGCACGAAGGACCGGCCGGTGGCGCCCAGTGCCATCACGGCGTACACGATCACCAGCACGCGGCCCACACCGCGCATGCGGGGGCGAGCCGGTACGACGGAGGAACCCTCCGAGTCGGGAGCGGAGGAATCGGACGGGGTCGAGGCTCGCGCAGTGCTCATGGCACGGTCCATTCTACGGAACCCGGTGGCGGGCGGTCCGCACGCCCTGCACGCTCAGCCGCCGATCGGCGTCGTCCAGATCACCTGCATCCGCCACACCATGACCGCGATCGACAACGCGACCACGCCCATGATCACCGTGCTCCAGCGGGAGCGCTCGAGCAGCGCCCAGATCGCCCCGCCGATCGGCAGCAGGACCGCGGAGACCAGATACACGCCGTACTCGAGGGGGTCGCCGAGGGCGGGGTTCCCGGTGAAGGGCGACACGATCGCCATCACGACCTGCACGATCAGCAGCAGCTCGATCAGGGCGAGCGATCCCACGGTCCAGTCGTTCGGCCGCTTTCCCGCGAAGCCCATGATGAGGCAGAACAGGCCTGCGGCGACCGCGACCGCGAGCTGGATGACAGTGAACCAGAGGATCATGATGCCCCCTCCGGCATGTTCATGGCGCTCTTCAGGTCGTCGCCGCGGCGCTCCACGATCCCGATCAGCACGCCGTCCGGATCGATCGCCGCGGCGCGCGGCCCCTCGAGTCTGGCGCGCTGCCCGGCCAGTCGCTTGCCGTGACGCAGATCGACGGCCTCCTGCGCGCTGACTTCGAGGACGGGGAGGATCCGGGCCGCAGCGTCCGCTGCGGTCAGCGGCCGGGCTTCGGCCAGGCCATCGAGGGAGGACGCGTCGGCCACATCGAACGGACCGACGTGCGTGCGGCGCAGCGCCGTGAGGTGGGCCCCGACGCCCAATGCTGCACCGAGATCACGGGCGAGGGCGCGGATGTAGGTTCCGGACGAGCAGTCCACGACCACGTCGAGGTCTCGCACGCCTCCGTCACCGGGGCGGTCATCGAGCACGTCGAAGCGGGACACCACCACGTCACGGGCCGCGAGGACGACGTCCTCCCCCGCCCGGACCCGGTCATATGCCCGGCGCCCGTCGACCTTGATGGCGGAGACGGCGCTGGGCACCTGCGAGATCGCACCGGTGAGCGCGGCGATGCCCGCGGCGATCTCGTGGGCGGCGATCGCGGAGACGCGCTCGGGGTCGGCCGAGGCCGTGATCTCGCCATCCGCGTCGTCCGTGCTCGTGCTCTGGCCGAGGCGGATCGTGGCGTGGTAGGTCTTGTCGGCGCCCACCACGAACGTGAGCAGACGCGTCGCGGCCTCGATCCCGACCACGAGCAGGCCTGTGGCCATCGGGTCGAGTGTGCCGGCGTGCCCGACCTTGCGAGTGCCGAACACCCTCCGGGTGCGGGCGACGACGTCATGACTCGTCATCCCGCCCGGCTTGTCGACGAGCAGGATCCCGCTGGTTGCCATACCCCCAAGCCTAGAGGCCCCGACTGCGCGGATCCGACCGGCTCCGCTCCAGCGCCGTGCCGTGCGGCGGAGCGGTAGCGTGGACTCCCGTGCCCGACTCCCCCGCCTCTGCGCCGATCGCGTCCGCGCTGATCGCCTGGTACGGCGAGCACGCGCGCGACCTGCCCTGGCGGAGGCCCGAGTACCTGGCCGCCTACGGCGCATGGGGTGTGCTCGTGAGCGAGTTCATGCTGCAGCAGACCCCGGTGAACCGGGTGATCCCGCATCTGGAGGCGTGGCTCGTACGGTGGCCGGATCCGATCTCGCTCGCCGCGGCGGCCCCCGCCGAGGTGCTGCAGCAGTGGGCGAACCTCGGCTACCCGCGGCGGGCGCTGTGGTTGCACCGGGCCGCGGTCGCGATCCGCGACGAGCACGGCGGGGTCACCCCGCGCGACGTCCCCGCGCTGCTGGCGCTCCCCGGCATCGGCGACTACACGGCCCGCGCGGTCGCGGTGTTCGCGTTCGGCGACCGTCACCCCGTCGTCGACACCAACACGCGGCGAGTGATCGCCCGCGCCGTGCACGGGCGCGCTCAGCCGGATCCGCCCGCCCATCGCGATCTGGCCGACATGCTCGCGCTGCTGCCCGACGACGCGGGGCAGGCCGCGATCGTGAACGCGGCGACCATGGAGCTCGGCGCGACCGTGTGCACGGCCCGCAGCGCGGACTGCGCGCGGTGCCCGCTCGCCGACATCTGCGCATGGCGCGCCGCGGGCTTCCCCGACGGCGAGGATCGGCGGCGACGGCAGACGAAGTACGAGGGATCGGATCGGCAGGCCCGGGGCGGCGTGCTCCGCGCGCTCCGGCACGCCGAGGGCCACCGTCTGCCCGCCGGCGCCGTCCTCGCCGACTGGCCGGATCCGATCCAGCGCGACCGCGCGATCGACTCGCTCATCGCGGACGGTCTGCTCGAGGCCGCGGACGACGAGCTGCTGCTGCCGCGCTGACCCGCCGCAGGCCGCCCCGACCCGCGCGGTCCTCAGAGATGCTGATCCGTGCGATGCGCGAGCACGGTCAGCTCGTGGCGGGTGCGCACATCGAGCTTCGCGAAGATCCGGCCGCCATGCACTTCCACGGTCCGCACCGAGACATGCAGCGCGAGCGCGATCTCCCGATTCGTGCGCCCCTCGGCCATGAGCAGAGCCACCTCGAGTTCACGGGCGGTCAGGACCGGCTCCCATGTCGCACGGCAGACCTCCAGCGACGAGGGGACGCCTCCCGTCTCGCCTGCGGCCTCTGTCGCACGCTGCCGGCGTTCGGCCATCATCCGCAGCCGTCGATCGACCATGCCGCGCCATGCCCGCGCCCCGGACTCCTCGAACAGGCTCCGTGCGGCGCGCAGGTGCCGCACGCCACGGCCGCGATCGCCCCGCGCCGCGCACGTCGAGCCCAGCAGAGCCTCGACCCGTGCGCGTTCGAAGGGTGAGCGGATCTCCCGGCTCTCCTCGGCGACCGCGTCGAGATCGGTGCGCCAGGACGACTCGCGCGCGGCGCGGACGCGCTCGCGCAGCGTTCGCGCCGCCGTCGCCTCCGGAGGCTCGGGCGCGGCCGGCGCACCCAGCGGGCCGATCTCGTCCAGCCCGGGAAGACCGAGCGGCTCCGAGGGTCTGCCGCGGTCCGTCCACAGCCCCATGTGCACGGCGGCCTCGTCGCTGCGTCCCTGCAGATAGGCGTCGATGGCGCGGTCCACGAACCCATCGGGCTCCTGGGGCCACGGAACGGCGGCGGCGAGCTCGTGGGACAGCGCTCCGATGCGGCCGTCCACGGCAAGGTCCAGGCGTCGGGACAGCGCCACGGCGAGGCCGGCGAACGGCAGCGCCACAGGGAGGTCCGCCGCGGAGACGGCCAGAAGCTCATGCGCAGTGCCGATCCGTCCCGCCCAGACATGCAGCAGCACCTCGGCGACCGCACGGCGGGCACGCAGCAGCGGACCGTGCTCGTGCAGGCCGATCACCGGGTCCTCCTGGCGGATCGTGCCCGGTTCGGCCAGCGCTCGCACGCCGGCGTCGGGATCACCGCCGAGGCCCGCGCAGAGCGCGTGCGACACGCGCTGGGCCGCACCGCCGTCCTCGATCGTCCCCGCATCCGCGTCGCCTGCCATCGCATCGCACCAGGCCAGCAGAGTCGCTCGCGCATCCGGGTCCTGACCGAGCCGCCCTGCCACCGCGAGCCACGCGGTACTGCGTTCGCGGTCGCCCCGCTCGGCACCGAGGGAGGCACCGAGGACCGCGGCGAGCCGGAATCCCGAGCCGGTGGCGTCGTCCGGCACCAGCGGATCGGGCGCCGGCACCGCGCCGTGCCGCAGCGTATGGGCGAGCACGAAGGCCGACGTCGCCTCACCGCGATGTCCGCCCTCGATGCGCAGCGCCTGCTCGATGCGGTCCAGGGCGTCCGCCACCCACCCACCGGCCAGTGCCGCACGTCCGCTGCTCAGCAGCGCTCTCGCGTGCGCGGGCGTGCCCGGCTGCGCGTGCTCCGCGGCCTCCGCCGCACACGACCAGGCACGCTCGGCGTCCCCGTCGCCCAGCGCCATGCTCGCCAGCCGGATGAGGGGCTCGACGAGCGCGGGATCACCGGCCACGGCGCCCCGGGCGCGGTGCCACAGTGCGGCATCGTCCTCCCCTGCTTCGACGAGCACGAGTGCGAGTCGCTGGTGTGCGCGCAGTCTGTCCTGCGCCGTCGCCGCCGCCAGCACCTGCGTGCGCAGCGCCGCATCGGTGAAGCGGAACCGCCCGCCGTGCAGCTCGGCGAGCCCGGCCAACGGCGACCGCGCCAGCCCCTCCGGCCCGCACCCCGCGATCGCGCTCAGCGCCTGCGCCGATCCGGCCCCGCACAGGGCGAGCTCGAGCACTCGCTCCGGATCCGCATCCGGAGGCAGCGCGCGCCGCGCGTGCGCCTCCAGGGCCGGGACCGCGGGAAGGGGTTCCGGCAGCGCACGCCATCCCCGGCGCTGTTCAGGATTCAGCGCGGCCAGCATCTCGGCGGCCGCGACCGGGTCTGCTCCGCAGACGCGGTCGATCGCAGCGCGCACGTGCGGCGCGGCATCGTGGAGGCCGCCGGCCGCACGTTCGAAGGTTCCGCCTGACGGCGCACCGGTGGCCCGGATCCTCGTCCGTTCCCCGGTCCTGCCCGTCGTCGTGCCGTTCATCGCCGCGCAGCCCCCGCCGTCATCGCACGCCACCTCGCGCACGTGGGTTGGATGCTAACAAGAGACGACCACGGATCCCAACTTCTTGGACTCTGTCGAATAAGGCGGTTCTCGCCGGAGACGGGATCCGCTCACGCACGAGAGGCCCCGGGGAACATCGCCCCGGGACCTCTCGTCACGACCTCACGGCGCCATGGCACCGTGTGATCGGTTCACTCCTCGTCGCCCTCGCGGGGCTTCACGTACGGATCTTCCTCGCCCGCGAACGCGGCGGACGCGGCGATGCCGGCGACCTCCTCGTCACGCTCCCGCGCCTGCCGGAGCAGATCGCTGATGTGGTCGGCGTTCTCGGGCAGCGCGTCGGGGATGAACTCGAGCGTGGGCACGAGGCGAATGCCGAGCTGGCGCCCGACCTCCTTGCGCAGCAGTCCGGTCGCCGAGGTGAGCGCCGCCCCAGAGGCCACACGCTCCTCCTCCGTGCCCAGCACGGTGTAGAACGCGGACGCGTGCTGCAGATCACCCGTGACGCGCACGTCGGTGATCGTGACGAAGCCGAGGCGCGGGTCGCGCAGCCCCTTCTCCAGCCGCTCAGCGAGGATGACGCGGATGCGATCCGCAAGTCGTGCCTGTCGTTCTCCGGCCATTCCCATACCCTCTCACTTTTCGCCCCCGCTGAACGCGAGCGCGGAGCCAGAGGCACCCTGTGGCGACCGTGGGGGCGTCCGCGAAGCGGACCGGGCCCCATAAGGCCGGCACAGGGTGCCTCAGGCGTCACCACGCGCGATCAAGCGCGCGGCTTCTCCACCATCTCCGTGGTCTCGATCTCGTCGCCGACCTGGATGTCGTTGTACTTGCCCAGGCCGATACCCGCCTCGAAGTCCGTGCGGACCTCGGTGACGTCGTCCTTGAACCGTCGCAGCGACTCGATGGCCAGGCCATCGGCGATGACCACGCCGTCGCGGATGACCCGCGCCTTGGCGTTGCGCGTGATCGTGCCCGAGCGGACGATGACACCGGCGATGTTGCCGAACTTCGAGGAGCGGAACACCTCGCGGATCTCGGCGACACCCGACTGGACCTCTTCGAACTCCGGCTTGAGCATGCCCTTGAGGGAGTTCTCGATCTCGTCGATCGCGTTGTAGATGACCGAGTAGAAGCGCACGTCCACGCCCTCGCGGGACGCGGCCTCGCGGGCCTTCGTGTCGGGGCGGACGTTGAAGCCCACGATGATCGCGTTGTCGATCGTCGCGAGGTTCACGTCGGACTCGGTGATCGCGCCCACACCGCGGTGGATGATGCGCAGCTGCACCGAATCGTCGACCTCGATCTTGAGCAGCGACTCCTCCAGCGCCTCGACGGCACCGGACACGTCGCCCTTGATGATGAGGTTGAGCGTCTCGACCTTGCCCTCTTCGAGAGCACGGGTGAAGTCCTCGAGCGAGATGCGCTTGCGGGCCTTGGCCAGCTGGGCGTTGCGCTCGACGGCTTCGCGCTTCTCCGCGATCTGACGGGCCATGCGGTCTTCCTCGGTGACGATGAAGACGTCGCCGGCGCGCGGGACCGAGTTCAGACCCTGCACCTGGACCGGGCGGGACGGAGCTGCGGCCTCGACCGCGTCGCCGTTCTCGTCGATCATGGCGCGGACGCGTCCATAGGCGGTACCCGCGACGATCGCGTCGCCGACCCGGAGCGTTCCGGACTGGATCAGCACCGTGGCGACCGAACCGCGGCCCTTGTCGAGCTTCGCCTCGATGGCGATGCCTCGCGCGGCCTTGTTCGGGTTGGCGGTGAGGTCCAGGCCGGCGTCGGCGGTGAGCAGCACAGCGTCCAGAAGGTCCTGGATGCCCGTGTTCGCACGCGCGGAGACGTCGACGAACATGACGTCGCCGCCGTACTCCTCGGCGACAAGGCCGTACTCGGTGAGCTGCTGACGCACCTTGGCCGGGTTGGCCTCGGGCTTGTCCACCTTGTTGACCGCGACCACGATCGGCACACCGGCCGCCTGGGCGTGGTTCAGCGCCTCCACCGTCTGCGGCATGATGCCGTCGTCGGCGGCGACCACGAGGATCGCGATATCGGTCACCTGCGCACCGCGGGCACGCATGGCGGTGAACGCCTCGTGACCCGGGGTGTCGATGAACGTGATGGCGCGCTCGATGCCCTCGTGCTCGGTCCACACCTGGTAAGCACCGATGTGCTGCGTGATGCCGCCGGCCTCGCCATCGATGACGTTGGTCTGACGGATCGCGTCGAGCAGTCGCGTCTTACCGTGATCGACGTGGCCCATGACGGTGACCACCGGGGGACGGATCTCGAGGTCGTCCTCGCTCTCCGCCTCCAGCTCGGCCTCGAGGTCGAGACCGAAGCCCTCGAGGAGCTCTTTGTCCTCGTCCTCGGGCGAGACCATCTGCACCTTGTAGCCCAGCTCGGCGCCGAGCACTTCGAAGGTGGCCTCGTCCAGCGACTCCGTCGCCGTGGCCATCTCGCCGAGGTTGAAGAGGATCGTGACGAGCGTTCCGGGCTGCACGGTGTAGCCGTTCAGCGCCTCGAGCTTGTCCGCGAAGTCGGCGATCGAGGCGCCGCGACGCAGGCGGATGATCTCGCCGTTGCCCTTCGAGACGTTGACGCCGCCGACGACCGGCGCCGACCGCATCTCGAACTCCTGCCGCTTCGCCCGCCGCGACTTGCGCTGCTTGCTCTTGCCGCCGCCCTTGCCGAATGCGCCGGCCGTGCCGCCACCGGGGCCACGGCCACGGCCGCCACCACCGCCGGGACGACCGGCGAAGCCGCCGGCC
>NZ_JAJTTF010000020.1 GCF_021341785.1 Microbacterium sp. Au-Mic1 | reverse complement strand
GCAGAAAGGCCACCCTGCGTTGGGTGGCCTTTCTGTTAAAGGAAGTCCGGCGGTGTCCTACTCTCCCACAGGGTCCCCCCTGCAGTACCATCGGCGCTGTGAGGCTTAGCTTCCGGGTTCGGAATGTGACCGGGCGTTTCCCTCACGCTATGGCCGCCGAAACACTATTGACGTGTCTCGAACAAGCACAAACGTAATGTTTGTTATGTGTTCGCGGTTTCGACCGTACGTCGAGAACCACAAAGTGGACGCAAGCACCAAGAACGGTGTGTTATCAAGTCATCGGCTTATTAGTACCAGTCAGCTGCACGTGTTGCCACGCTTCCACATCTGGCCTATCAACCCAGTAGTCTGGCTGGGAGCCTCTCACCCGAAGGTATGGAAGTCTCATCTTGAGGCCGGCTTCCCGCTTAGATGCTTTCAGCGGTTATCCATCCCGAACGTAGCTAACCAGCGGTGCTCCTGGCGGAACAACTGGCACACCAGAGGTTCGTCCAACCCGGTCCTCTCGTACTAGGGTCAGATCCTCTCAAACTTCCTACGCGCGCAGCGGATAGGGACCGAACTGTCTCACGACGTTCTAAACCCAGCTCGCGTACCGCTTTAATGGGCGAACAGCCCAACCCTTGGGACCTACTCCAGCCCCAGGATGCGACGAGCCGACATCGAGGTGCCAAACCATGCCGTCGATATGGACTCTTGGGCAAGATCAGCCTGTTATCCCCGAGGTACCTTTTATCCGTTGAGCGACAGCGCTTCCACAAGCCACTGCCGGATCACTAGTCCCGACTTTCGTCCCTGCTCGACCTGTCAGTCTCACAGTCAAGCTCCCTTGTGCACTTACACTCGACACCTGATTGCCAACCAGGTTGAGGGAACCTTTGGGCGCCTCCGTTACTTTTTGGGAGGCAACCGCCCCAGTTAAACTACCCACCAGGCACTGTCCCTGAACCGGATCACGGTTCGAAGTTAGATATCCAGAGTGACCAGAGTGGTATTTCAACAATGACTCCACATGAACTGGCGTCCACGCTTCAAAGTCTCCCACCTATCCTACACAAGCCACACCGAACACCAATACCAAGCTGTAGTAAAGGTCACGGGGTCTTTCCGTCCTGCTGCGCGTAACGAGCATCTTTACTCGTAATGCAATTTCGCCGAGTTCGCGGTTGAGACAGTTGGGAAGTCGTTACGCCATTCGTGCAGGTCGGAACTTACCCGACAAGGAATTTCGCTACCTTAGGATGGTTATAGTTACCACCGCCGTTTACTGGGGCTTAAATTCTGAGCTTCGCCGAAGCTAACCCGTCCTCTTAACCTTCCAGCACCGGGCAGGCGTCAGTCCGTATACATCGTCTTGCGACTTAGCACGGACCTGTGTTTTTAGTAAACAGTCGCTACCCACTAGTCTCTGCGGCCACCACACCCTTTTCGGAGTAAATCCGTATAAGCGGGTGGCCCCCCTTCTCCCGAAGTTACGGGGGCATTTTGCCGAGTTCCTTAACCACGATTCTCTCGATCTCCTTGGTATTCTCTACCTGACCACCTGAGTCGGTTTGGGGTACGGGCGGCTAGAACCTCGCGTCGATGCTTTTCTTGGCAGCATAGGATCACCCACTTTTCATCCGCATCGTGTCTCAGCCTGTATGAGAGACGGATTTGCCTATCTCTCGGCCTACGCACTTGCACCAGGACAACCATCGCCTGGCTTGGGCTACCTTCCTGCGTCACACCTGTTAATACGCTAACCGCCTCAGCATGGGGTCGTACGCTAGGCCCCAAGCCATCACCCGAAGGATCCGGTCATGGGGATTCAGATACTTAGCACTACTGGATTGGTTTGGGCGGTTCTTCGCCGGTACGGGAATATCAACCCGTTGTCCATCGACTACGCCTGTCGGCCTCGCCTTAGGTCCCGACTTACCCAGGGAAGATTAGCTTGACCCTGGAACCCTTGGTCTTCCGGAGGACGTGTTTCTCACACGTCTTTCGCTACTCATGCCTGCATTCTCACTCGTGTAGCGTCCACGGCTGGATCACTCCGCCGCTTCACTCGCCACACGACGCTCTCCTACCCATCAACACGGCTGGACCACGAAGGCCTACCATAAATGTCAATGCCACAACTTCGGTGGCGTGCTTGAGCCCCGTTACATTGTCGGCGCGGAATCACTTGACCAGTGAGCTATTACGCACTCTTTCAAGGGTGGCTGCTTCTAAGCCAACCTCCTGGTTGTCACAGCAACTCCACATCCTTTCCCACTTAGCACGCGCTTAGGGACCTTAGTTGGTGGTCTGGGTTGTTTCCCTCTCGACTATGAAGCTTATCCCCCACAGTCTCACTGCTGCGCTCTCACTTACCGGCATTCGGAGTTTGGCTGACGTCAGTAACCTTGTAGGGCCCATCGGCCATCCAGTAGCTCTACCTCCGGCAAGAAACACGCAACGCTGCACCTAAATGCATTTCGGAGAGAACCAGCTATCACGAAGTTTGATTGGCCTTTCACCCCTATCCACAGCTCATCCCCTCAGTTTTCAACCTAAGTGGGTTCGGCCCTCCACGACGTCTTACCGTCGCTTCAGCCTGGCCATGGATAGATCACTTCGCTTCGGGTCTAGGACACGCGACTGAATCGCCCTATTCAGACTCGCTTTCGCTACGGCTACCCCACACGGGTTAACCTCGCCACGTATCGCTAACTCGCAGGCTCATTCTTCAAAAGGCACGCTGTCACCCCTACTAAGGAGGCTCCAACGGTTTGTAAGCAAACGGTTTCAGGTACTATTTCACTCCCCTCCCGGGGTACTTTTCACCTTTCCCTCACGGTACTTGTCCGCTATCGGTCATCTGGGAGTATTTAGGCTTATCAGGTGGTCCTGACAGATTCACACGGGATTTCTCGGGCCCCGTGCTACTTGGGATACTCTTCACGCCAAGCCAGGCATTTCGACTACGGGGTTCGCACCCTCTATGACCGGCCATTCAAAACCGTTCGTCTATACCTGCTTGTAACGCTGAAAGTTCGGCAGAACAATCAGAAAAGTCCCGCAACCCCGGGCATGCAACGCCTGCCGGCTATCACACACACCCGGTTTAGCCTCATCCGCTTTCGCTCGCCACTACTCACGGAATCACATGTTGTTTTCTCTTCCTGTGGGTACTGAGATGTTTCACTTCCCCACGTTCCCTCTACCCGCCCTATATATTCAGGCGGGAGTCACTAGGTCGGCACGCCGCCCAGCGGGGTTTCCCCATTCGGACACCCTCGGATCAAAACTCGCTTATCAGTTCCCCGAGGCTTATCGCAGATTGCTACGTCCTTCTTCGGCTCCAGATGCCAAGGCATCCACCGTTTGCTCTTAAAGACTTGAAATCACATGAGTTCATCAAGAATCGGTACCAGACCCCGAAGGATCCAGTTCGAAATTGACTAATGATCTTTAAGATCATCAAAACAACACAACCCCAAAGGGTCATGTTGAAGATGCTCGCGTCCACTGTGTAGTTCTCAAAGTACGGGCGGTCCCCCACCCCCTCACCACAGTGAGAGGCATGAAGGCCAGAAGTACCGCATGTGTTCCCACACCCGGTCCCTCAGGACCCAACAGCGTGCAGGCCCCCACCTCATCCCCCAGTCCGTTCCCACCGCAAGCGGCGTACTAAAACCAGAAGACTCAACGAGAGCCATGTCAAATGTTCCACCCATGAGCTAACCAGCAGCACACATTCGGTGCTGATCTGGCGCCTGGAAGGCCGAAGCCTCCAGATGCTCCTTAGAAAGGAGGTGATCCAGCCGCACCTTCCGGTACGGCTACCTTGTTACGACTTAGTCCTAATTACCGATCCCACCTTCGACGGCTCCCTCCACAAGGGTTAGGCCACCGGCTTCAGGTGTTACCGACTTTCATGACTTGACGGGCGGTGTGTACAAGACCCGGGAACGTATTCACCGCAGCGTTGCTGATCTGCGATTACTAGCGACTCCGACTTCATGAGGTCGAGTTGCAGACCTCAATCCGAACTGGGACCGGCTTTTTGGGATTCGCTCCACCTCACGGTATTGCAGCCCTTTGTACCGGCCATTGTAGCATGCGTGAAGCCCAAGACATAAGGGGCATGATGATTTGACGTCATCCCCACCTTCCTCCGAGTTGACCCCGGCAGTATCCCATGAGTTCCCACCATTACGTGCTGGCAACATAGAACGAGGGTTGCGCTCGTTGCGGGACTTAACCCAACATCTCACGACACGAGCTGACGACAACCATGCACCACCTGTTCACGAGTGTCCAAAGAGTTGACCATTTCTGGCCCGTTCTCGTGTATGTCAAGCCTTGGTAAGGTTCTTCGCGTTGCATCGAATTAATCCGCATGCTCCGCCGCTTGTGCGGGTCCCCGTCAATTCCTTTGAGTTTTAGCCTTGCGGCCGTACTCCCCAGGCGGGGAACTTAATGCGTTAGCTGCGTCACGGAATCCGTGGAAAGGACCCCACAACTAGTTCCCAACGTTTACGGGGTGGACTACCAGGGTATCTAAGCCTGTTTGCTCCCCACCCTTTCGCTCCTCAGCGTCAGTTACGGCCCAGAGATCTGCCTTCGCCATCGGTGTTCCTCCTGATATCTGCGCATTCCACCGCTACACCAGGAATTCCAATCTCCCCTACCGCACTCTAGTCTGCCCGTACCCACTGCAGGCCCGAGGTTGAGCCTCGGGATTTCACAGCAGACGCGACAAACCGCCTACGAGCTCTTTACGCCCAATAATTCCGGATAACGCTTGCACCCTACGTATTACCGCGGCTGCTGGCACGTAGTTAGCCGGTGCTTTTTCTGCAGGTACCGTCACTTTCGCTTCTTCCCTGCTAAAAGAGGTTTACAACCCGAAGGCCGTCATCCCTCACGCGGCGTTGCTGCATCAGGCTTCCGCCCATTGTGCAATATTCCCCACTGCTGCCTCCCGTAGGAGTCTGGGCCGTGTCTCAGTCCCAGTGTGGCCGGTCACCCTCTCAGGCCGGCTACCCGTCGACGCCTTGGTGAGCCATTACCTCACCAACAAGCTGATAGGCCGCGAGCCCATCCCCCACCAAAAAATCTTTCCAGTCACTAACCATGCGGTTGCGACTCGTATCCAGTATTAGACGCCGTTTCCAGCGCTTATCCCAGAGTGAGGGGCAGGTTGCTCACGTGTTACTCACCCGTTCGCCACTAATCCCCCAAAGCAAGCTTCGGGTTCATCGTTCGACTTGCATGTGTTAAGCACGCCGCCAGCGTTCATCCTGAGCCAGGATCAAACTCTCCGTAAAAGAAAAATGCATACGAAACCGGGGAAAACCGGAACGCAGCGAGTTCGAAACTGACCAAAGAGATGACATCATTGCTGACTTCATCCGAATGCCAACCCCAAAAAGAGGCTGGTCTTTGATCCAAAGGAATTTCTCAAACCAGCCCAAAGACTGGAACGAGGAATAAATTGGCATTTGACAAGTGCACGCTGTTGAGTTCTCAAGGATCGGATGCTCC